>CAYLKF010000001.1:0-39227 GCA_964384365.1 uncultured Pseudomonadota bacterium
ATTTTATTATTCAAGCCTCCACCGATAACCGCAGCGAATATTTTCCAGATCTAGTCCGCCCTATTTATCTCACTCCAAACACCACTTATACTTGGAAAGTTTGTGCACGAGACAGCAAAAACGCCAGCAATTGCAGTGAACGCCGGGTGTTTAATACCGATAACAGTGTAGTCGGTTGGTGGAGGTTTGATGAGAATCCCGGCGGACCTACTTGCCCGTCGATGCCAGGTGTGGGCGGCCCTGCGGGTGATCCGGGTGAAACGGTTTGTGATTACTCCGGATTTGGGAATCATGGTGTACCGCGGGGAGGGCCTGCGTGGTTACCACAAATTAGCGGCCCAATGAATCTTTATCTGGGAGGCGCCTTACAATTAAACGGAATTGGTAATTATATCATTATGGGCGATGGAGCTTCTTTTGAAGCCTTTAGTTCCTTTAGCATAGATGTCTTATTGAGAACAAACACTGTGGCTACGAATAAAGCAATTGTATCTAAATGGTTTAGGAACTCCTCTTATCAACTCACCATAGGTGCATCGGGTACCGCTGGGCAGGTAAGATTCTCTACCCGAACTACAGGCTTTTCAGAAATAGATTCTAGAACCTTGATAAATGATGGAATCCCACACTATATTTCAGGCACATATGATGGTTCCATACAAAAACTTTTTATCGATGCTGAACTAGAAAATACACGTCCGCAAAGCGATGTAATTGCTGATAGCCCAGAGGAATTCTGTATAGGAACTTTTTGTAGTGGAGGCACAGGACAAACTGGCTTTAATTTTGAGGGCGTTATTGATGAAGTGCGAATTTATAATGCTCCCTTATCCACTACTGCTATTTCTAATAACTATTGTGCAATTGAGAGTTGTGATCGTTGAATTTTAAGATAAATGAATATTAGAAATGAACACCTTATCTAACACTCCCACTGCAAATTGGTGTGTTCGATTCGGTAGTGTTCGTCTAAAAATATCCGCCGCTGTTTTCACAAGAAAACCCCCTTGTCATTCGCTCAGAAGCTCTATATACACCCCGCCCTATGCTCCAAATCAGCAATTTACATAAATCGTACGGCTCTCAAGTTTTATTTGATGGCATTGATCTTCAAATGGAAAGAGGCGAGCGCTTAGGCTTGGTGGGCCGCAATGGTCATGGCAAATCAACCTTATTCAAGCTCATTCTCAATGAAGAATTGCCCGATGAAGGAAAAATTACTTTCCCGCGCAATTACCGAATTGGGCATCTTGCGCAACATCTTCATTTTACTCAACCCACCGTACTCCTCGAAGGCGCTTTGGGCCTACCTCCCGGAGAAGAAGATCTTTACTACAAAGTCGAAACCATTCTTTTTGGTTTGGGCTTCACTCAAGAAGATATGGATCGCTCCCCTTCTGAGTTTTCGGGGGGCTATCAGATTCGTCTCAACTTAGCCAAACTTTTGGTTTCAGAACCCAACCTTCTTTTACTCGACGAGCCTAGTAACTATCTCGATATTATTTCGCTACGGTGGATTATTCGTTTCTTGAGAAACTGGAAAAATGAACTCATTATCATCACCCACGATCGTGAATTCATGGATCAAATCACCACCCATACCGCTTCTATCCATCGACAA
Organism: uncultured Pseudomonadota bacterium; assembly: GCA_964384365.1. GTDB lineage: Bacteria > UBA10199 > UBA10199 > JADFYH01 > JADFYH01 > CAYLKF01. The sequence continues at coordinate 1,622 of CAYLKF010000001.1, forward strand.
AAATTGCGCAAAGTGAGCGGAGGCACCGAAAAACTCTACGCCCAGATCGCACAAGATGAAGAGCTTTATGAAAAAAATCGAGTGAGTGAAGAAAAAAGGCGAAAAGAAATCGAAAGCTTTGTGAATCGTTTTCGTGCTCAGGCCACCAAAGCCGCTGCCGTTCAATCGCGAATCAAACAACTCGAAAAAATGGGAAGTCGCGATGCTTTAAGTCAAATTCAAAGTTTAGATTTCGATTTTCACTATGCCCCTTTCGCTGCCAAAACGATTCTTGAAGCCAATGAACTTTCCTTTGGCTACACACCCGAAAATCCTCTCATCGAAAATTTAAGTTTTGCGGTAAAAAGTGATGATCGCCTGGCCATCATTGGAAAAAACGGCCGCGGAAAATCCACCCTCCTCAATGTTTTGGCCGGTGAGCTGAAGGCCACTCACGGGGAAATTCGCTCTCATCCCGAAATGAAACTTGGCTATTTCGGGCAAACCAATATTAATCGACTCGATTTAAAAGTGACGGTTGAAGATGAAATCGCCCACGCAAACTCGGATTTGAGCCGAACTCAAGTACGCGGTATTTGCGGGGTTATGATGTTTGATGGCGATAAGGCTGAAAAGAGAATTGGAGTTTTATCGGGGGGGGAGCGCAGCCGGGTGCTTTTAGGAAAAATTTTGGCGGCTCCCGCCAATCTTCTTTTTTTAGATGAACCCACCAACCATCTCGATATGCAATCAATTGATGCACTCACCCAAAGTATTCAAAACTTCGAGGGTGCAGTAGTGCTAGTTACCCACAGCGAAATGATTTTGAGAGCCGTTGCAACCAAACTCATTGTGTTTGGTCAAAATGGCCCTGAACTTTTCCTGGGCACTTACGACGAGTTTCTGGATCGACGAGGTTGGGAAGAAGAAGGCCCCAAAAAGAAAAAAGCAAACAATACAAGCTCTGCCCCTACTCCTCCTCTCGAATCTAAATCGCAGGATAAAAAAGAAATCAAAAAGCAACGCGCCGAGATCATTAATAACCGCTCGCGTGAGCTCACACCTTATAAAACCGAGATGGAAAGTTTAGAAAATACGATTTGCAAAAATGAAAAAGAGCTCGAAGCACTGAATCAAGAACTCTTGAACGCCTCGCAGACTAACAAAATCGATCAATTTGTGAGTTTATCGAAGAAAACAAAAGAGCTTCAAGCAAGCATTGAAGAAGATTTTAAAAAGCTCGAAAACCTCACCTTAAAGCACGATGAAAAAGCAAAGAAATACGAATTACTGTTGAAGGATTTAGAAGAGTAAAGAGATTGGGGATCATTTTCTCAAGGCTTTCAAACGCTACTTTTATCTTTCAAAGGCCTCGATTGCCTATTTTCCACTTGAAATCCTTTCAAAAACAATCCCCAATCTCTTTGCGAAAATTACTTTAGAATAAATCAAACAAGAGAATTTCAGAATCTTCTTTCGCCTCAAATAAAAGATTCTTTTCTTTTTCTACCGCTGCCCCATCACCCGCCTTCAAGAGATGGGCACCCAACTGAAGCTCACCACTCATCACTTGAATCCAGGCAAAGCGCTGTGCTTCTAAATGAAACTCCCGCTTTTCTCCTTTTTTAAAAAGGCTCGCATAAAGAGAGACATCTTGATGAAGCAAAACGGAGCCTTCGCGGCCATCATTCGATGCAATTAATTTAAACTTTCCTTCTTTCGAAGCCGATGAAAAATTTTTCTGCTCGTAACTGGGTGTTAAGCCCGCTTTATTGGGCAAAATCCAAATCTGCAAAAGATGCACTTGTTCGGAATCTGAGCCATTAAACTCACTATGGGTCACTCCCGTACCCGCACTCATGCGCTGAACATCGCCAGGCTTAATCACCGAGCCGTTTCCCATACTATCGCGATGCTCCAAGGCCCCGCGAAGAACATAGGTCACAATTTCCATATCGCGGTGAGGGTGAGTGCCAAACCCTTTTCCGGGCTCTATTCGATCTTCGTTGATCACTCGCAGGCTACGAAAGCCCATATGCGCTGCGTCATGATATTCACCAAACGAAAAAGTATGAAAAGTATCGAGCCAAGAAAAATTTAAATGTCCGCGTTCTTCCGATTTTCTCAGAGTAATCATTTTGAAATCATTTCCTTTTTTACATTCGCCAAATTATCGACGCCCGCCGTCAAATAAGCTACTCTTGCGGACTTGCGGGCATCACATTATTATCTCGAAATGAGAATCTTTTCCCGAATTCTCGCATTCCTTAAAATAGAAAGAAGATATACTCCTAATCTTGCGGGGGCAGAAGAGCAAGAAAGGAAAATATATTTTTTCTTGGGCGTCTTGGATTCGGTGAAAATAAACGAGGAGAGGTTCCCATGAAAAATAGATTAATCGTTTCAATGCTTTCCATCGCTGCATTGTATTTCGGATTTATAAAGCCGATACAAGCCGAAGGAGGAGTTCAAATGAAAGTGTATGTGGAGGGCGAAGGTGGCACCGTGAAAGACGACGGAGGCTTTATTTGCCTGAGCGGTAGCGTTTGTTTGAGAGAAGTTCCTGTCAATTCCACCCTCAACTATACCGCCGAAGCCTCAGAAGGTTCTGTTTTCTTAGGCTGGGATTCCGATTGCGGCAGTGAGACTGCTTGCAGCATTGAAATCACGGAAGATACGGTTTTAATTGCCCATTTTGCTACAGTTTCTCGCCTCGAGAGGGCCGACAGCACAACCAGCAGCGCAACCCTCAGCCGGGCAGATGAGGCGGTTAGTAGTTCAAGAAGCCCTGAAAGATCACCCTCACCCAAACCCGACGTTGTGGGAACGGGCGAACTCACAGCCGTGCAAAATACCCATCCGGACCCCATCCCTGCCAGCAGCGCTGTCAGTGTGAGCTCGGCAGGCTCAAGCTCCGGCACGAGCGGAAAATAAACAAGAGGTTGATTTTTTAAGTCTGCTTTGTCAAAAACCTCTTTTCCCACTGTGGGAAGAGAGGTTTTTTTCAATGCGCGAGCTTTATCATCCTCCTACACAAGTTGCCCAATTTAAGGCTTTAAAAAATTTATCTTCCGCGGAAATTCTTTCTTATTTTGCAGAGCAAAGTGCGATCACGCCCGATTGTATTCAAGAAGCTCTCTGGCAGGGTGGAGTTTTTGTAAATCAAAAACGCGTTTTTGAAACCCTCCCTACTCAAATTCCGCTGGGTGCAGAAATTCAAATCTATTATTTTTTAAGAAACCCCGAAAAGATTGAAATTAATAAATCTCATATTCTTTACCAAGAAAATGGATTTTTGGCTGTTCAGAAGCCCGCCTGGCTTCCCATTCAAGGTTCTCGAGTGAGCATTCGATTTGGATTAGAATTCCAACTTCAAAAGATTTTGGGGCTCAAAAACCTACACGCTGTTCATCGCCTAGACCGCGAAACCAGTGGCGTGGTTTTATTTGCTTATGATCGCAAAATAGAAACTCAGCTGATGCAACAATTTCAAAACCATCAAATCAAAAAAACCTATTTAGCCGTTTGCGCCCCGCCCCCTTCTCCGATGGAATGGGAAATAAAAGGCTATTTACGGCGCGATTTTCGGCGCCTTCCTCAGAACTATTATCAGTTTTACAATCAAGAAATCTCTCACTCCCGCTATAGCGAAACCCATTTTCTTACCCTCAAAACTGAGCAGAACTTTGCCCTGATTCAGGCAAGACCCAAAACCGGAAGAACTCATCAGATTCGAGTCCATCTTCAACAAAATAAAACACCCATCGTGGGTGATTCGACGTATGGTGATAAAAAATGGAAAGATTTTCGTTTACAACTTCACGCCTATGCTCTTGAATTCAATCATCCTCATTCGAGAGAAAGAATCGAGATTCAAGCGCCTATTCCCGAGGATTTTTTGATAAAATCATAGCAACAAGTTAGTGAGTTCTGTAATGAGCAAAAACTGCCGAGCCGCAGGGACTATTTCAATTGAAATCAAGTAATCTTTCAAATCGATTACTATTTTTTGTTCCTTACGGCGAGTTTTTTTGCGATTGGAAGAACTCACTGGCTTGTTACAAATTATGAAAAAAAATATCTTTCACCTAGCTTTTCCGAGCCATAATCTCGATCAGAGCGAAAAGTTTTATACTCAGCTTGGAGCTCAATGTGGCCGTCGATCGGAGCATGCTCTCATTCTTAACCTAGGCGGGCACCAAATTGTTGCCCAAAAGGTAAAAGAGCTTCCCCTTCGGCAACGGGGTATTTATCCTCGTCATTTCGGCTTGGTTTTCCAAAATCGTTTAGATTGGGAAAAACTTCTCAAGCGCGCCAAAAATAAAAAACTTAAATTTTATCAGGCGGCCAAGATTCGTTATCCTAAAACTCCTCTCGAACATCGAAGTTTTTTTCTGGAAGATCCTTCCCATAATCTTTTAGAATTCAAACATTATTCCCATGCCCCTGCTATTTTTGGTGAAAAAACTTTTGAGAAAGTAGGAGAAGAAACGAGGAAAAAATGACCAATCTTTGGATTCCGGAAATTGCAATCTCCGAAAAAATATTCCGCTCTATCGCAGTTTATGCCTTTCTCTTTCTAGCATTTCGTTTTTCCGGGAAAAGACAAATCGGCGAACTCTCCCCCTTCGATTTTGTAGTCTTACTCATTATCGCAAACGTTGTGCAAAATGCGGTTATTGGACCCGACAATTCATTGGTAGGAGGCTTGGTTGGGGCCACCACCATTCTTCTCCTCAATTATTTACTCGATCTCTTGGCGTACCGTTCCTCAAAAGCTCGACGTCTCTTAGAATCGAGTCCGACTATTTTGCTTCACAATGGAAAAATTAATAAAAAGAATCTGGAGAAAGAAAAAGTCACAGAAGAAGAACTTTTAATGGCTTTACGAAATAACGGAATTCTTGAACCTTCAAAAGTACGCTATGCAATTTTAGAGGAAAATGGTGTCATTAGCGTGATTCCCAAATAAACTTATGACTCAAACCCTCTTTTTTATTTTTAAAGCAACTCTTTCTGGCTTGCTCATTGCCCTGATCAGCAGCTTGGCGAAAAGCTTTCCTAAATGGGCAGCATTACTCACGGCTTTACCACTTATGACTTTTCTCTCGCTGATCTGGATCTATCTTGAAACAAAAGACTTAGCGCTTTTAGAAAATTATACTCGAGATGTTTTACTGTGGGTTCTACCCAGCCTCATTTTTTTTGGCGCCGCGATTTATTTTTTTCACCTTCGTCTTCCCTTCTTTCTTTCTTTACTGCTCTCTACTTTGATTCTAGGTGCTGTGGTGATTCTTTTTCAAAAATCAGGCTTATTGAAATAATTCATGGACCTTAACCTTTTACAACAAGCGAGTGATTTGATTTGCCAGGGTGAACTCGTCGCCTTTCCTACCGAAACCGTTTACGGCTTGGGAGGACGGGCAGATCAGGTGGAAGTCATCCAAAAAATCTACGCCGCTAAGGGCAGGCCCAGCAATAACCCATTAATCATTCATTTTCCTTCGGCCGAAGAGGCCAAAAAATGGGTGAAAAGCTGGCCGGAGTCTGCAGAAAAACTCTCAAAGGCTTTTTGGCCAGGCCCTTTAACTCTGGTGCTTCTTGCTTCCGATAAAATTCCCCTCGAAGCCCGAGCAGGGCTCCCAACGGTTGCTGTACGGGTTCCTTCTCATCCTATCGCTCTAGCCCTACTCCAAAAAGTGAAGCTTCCTCTTGCAGCTCCGAGTGCAAACCCCTCTGGTTTTTTAAGCCCTACCCGGGCGGAGCATGTAGCAAAGAATTTAAAAGATAAAGTTTCTCTCATTCTAGACGGGGGGCCTACCGATTTAGGTATTGAAAGCACGGTGCTCGATTTAACCCGCATGCCCCCGCGCCTATTACGCCCCGGAAAAATATTAAAAGCTGAAATTGAAAAGCTTATTGGCCCGATTGAGGAATTGAAAAAAATAAAACCGGACGGGGCCTTCGCTTCTCCAGGCTTACTCGAAAAACATTATTCCCCTCATGCAAAAGTCATTTTGTTTCAAAAAGAAGATCATCTCAAGCAGGCCGAGTTTTTTAGAAAACAAAACCAGGTTGCAATTTTTTTACTCCGCGAGCTTAACTCGATTCCTCATTTCAAGAGTATGAAGATCTCAAAAAATCCAGCATCTTATGCTCAAGAACTTTACGCCAAGCTTCACGAGCTCGATGAACTTCGAGTTGAAATTATTGCCATCGAAGCACCTCCTCAAACCGAAGAATGGAAAGCCATCTGGAATCGCCTGGAGCGAATGAAATGAAGGTGGTGCTCTATCATCCTGAAATTCCACAAAACACCGGAAACATTGGCCGCCTTTGTGTTGCGACCCATACCGAGCTCATTCTAGTGCGCCCCTTAGGTTTCTTTTTAGACGATAAAATGGTGAGGCGCTCGGGCCTCGATTATTGGGATAAACTTCAACTAACGATGGTTGATGAATTAGGGGAAGTTCAGCAAAAAAACCCAGAATCAAGGCTTTGGTATTTAAGCACCAAGGGTAAAATCCCCTATACCCAGGTTTCTTACCAAAAAGACGATATCTTGGTATTTGGCTCTGAGGGCTCAGGCCTGCCTCAGAGGGTTTTTGAAGAAAATCCCGGCTCCATTTTAACGCTTCCTATGTGGGGCCCCGTACGCAGTTTAAACCTGGCCACCAGCGTTGGAATCGCCCTCTACGAGGCTTATCGTCAGCAAAAGGGCAATTTTACTGTTGTCAAAGCTTGTTAAAATTGAAAAAATATTAACCAGAGTAAGAAACTTTAATTCCACCCAGAGCCGATAATGAATCATTAGCTCAATAAAAATGAGGAAAACTATGAAAAAAATCTACCTATTCTTAACAGCCCTTGTTCTCCTTTTCCCGTTTTCAGTGAAGGCCGATTCCCTTTGTGGAATGTTAGGCTCTGGCATTTTGATTTGCCCTTCGGATACACCTCTCAGCACCTTAAATCCAAGTTCCTGTTCGATTACAGCTTCTACAGATGCAAGCCGGGCTGCCCAACTTGAGGCCCTTACTCGTCTCGTCACCGGACTGCGAGAAAGCATTGATGCGGCCAATCAAACCCATCATCTCTGCTATTTGTATTCTAAACTCGAATGTAATCTCCAGCCGGCCGATATTGTTACTCCCGAAATGCGAGCAGCTTTTGCAGACAAATGTACGGCGATTCTTTTCCCTCCGGCGGGCCCTACTACCCCTCCAGACCCCACGCCTCCCCCTGCGGCTCCTTTTGACCCTAAAGACGCCTGCAAAATGATTAATGAAGCAAAGGGATTATGTGGAAATAAATTAGTACCCGAGTGTGGAACCAGCCTTTCTTCAATGATGCCAGGAGATATTACTCTCGTTAAGAAGGCCTGTATGGAAAGCGGAAGCACCCTGCCTTTGGAAGACTGTTCAAAGAAGTTTTGTGAATCTTCAACAAGCGTTTCAAGCAGTGCAGTATCAACTTCTCCAGGTAGCACCAGCTGCTCTATTTCTTTAGCAAGCACGTCTAATGCTTCGAGCTTGATTGGGCTTTTGTTCTTAGCTCTTCCCTTCGCTCTGAGGCTTCAAAAAAGAAAAGTGCTGTAACCATAGGCTAGCTTCTGCCTTAACGGCAGGAGAAGCTTTTGAATCGGTAGCAGAGAGCTTTTGCAAAATACGCTGGGCCGCGTCCCCTTGCCCAAGTTGTTGTTTCGCGTAAGCCAAGCGTAGTTCCGACCAATCTCTCAAGAAATTTTTAGAATCATCGGCGGCTCGAGAATAATGCTCAGCGGCTTTATTCCAATCTTTTTTGTTTTCCAGACAAGTACCCACTTGAGAGTAAACCAGGGTTCTTAAAACAGAATCTTCTCCGTGCCCCACATACATCGTGAGGGTATCGATCACTTTATCGCATTCCGATTGTTTCATGAGGTCATCGGCCAACTCAAGAGAAGCCCAAATTCCAATCGGGGCATAAAGATTTTTTTTACGCAGTTCCGAAAACAGTTTTTCTTCAGCTTCGGGGCCTTCTTTTTGCGCTTCATAAATTCGGCGTGCTAATTTTTGATCTTGAATAGAATGAAACTGACTCCAGAAGAAAATACCCAAACAAACAAAAGCGATAATTCCTAGAATAGCCAGGGTTAAAGGCCCATTGGCATAGGCCTTGTGATAAAGCTTATCAAAAAAAGAAACAAATTCATCGGGGCCATTATCTTTCGTGCGTGGTTCATGATCATAGAGAGGCATAGGAGCTCCTTTGTGGTTTAAGTTTTCTTTTCAAGCCGGAAGAGTTTTTTAATAGCTTCGTGCGAACTCGAATGCCCCTCTTCCGATTCTAAAACTTCATTTTTCAGTGTTAATAAAGGATCATGCAAGATCTTGTTTACAATCGCTTGGGTTAAAGCTTCAAGTGTTTCTCTCTCCGAATCGGTAAGATTTTTCAAACGATTCAAAGTTTTCTCACATTCTTGAGCGCGAATCTGCTCAAACTTTTGGGCCAATAATTGAATAGTAGGCACTACAGAGAGGGTTTTAAGTTCTTGAAGAAAAGATACAGTCTCTTTTTGAATAATCTCTTCGCCTTTTGCGGCCTCTACTTTTCGCTCTTGAAGATTATCTTCTATTACCGCCTTTAAATCATCTAAATCGTAAAGATAAACATTTGAGAGATTATTGATTGAAGGATCAATATTTCGAGGCACCGCAATATCAATCAGAAACATCGGTAAGTTTTTGCGAATCCGCATCGCTTCTTGGATTTGCTCGGGCTTGAGCAAGTAATCCGAGGCCGAAGTGGAGGTAATCACCACATCCATTTGAGGCAAGGCCGAAAGGTAATTTTCAAACTCAAGGGCGTGCCCCTCACATCCTCCTGCAATTTGGTTTGCTTTTTCAAAACTTCGATTGGCTACCCAAATTTCGGGTTTTCCCTGAGAGCGAAGATGCTTTGCAGCCAACTCTCCCATTTTCCCTGCGCCAATCAGTAAAGCTTTTTTCCCTTCGAGGGTACCGAAAATTTGCTTGGCTAAAAGTACCGCCACATAACTAATGCTCACCGGGAAGCTGGCAATCTCAGTCTCTGCCCGTATTTTTTTGGCGACATGAAAAGCCTTTGGGAAAAACCGATTCAAGGCTGGCCCCACAGCAGCAAACTCTTGCGCAATTTGATAGGCTTCTTTCATCTGGGCTAGTACCTGAGATTCTCCCAAAACCATCGAATCTAAGCCCGAAGCCACTCGAAAACCTTGAAGAATGGCCTCTTCTTGGATGTAAGAATAAAAATGAGAGTTTAACTGCTCGCTCGACAAGCCATGAAATTCTGAAATAAAATTTTTAAGCAGCAAAACCGCTTGAGCCGGATGAGAAGCCCGCGCATAGATCTCAATTCGGTTACAGGTCGAAAGAATAACCCCTTCTTCTAAGATTTCTTTTTCACCCAGAAGTTGAGAATAGGCCGTCTCTAACTTTTCAGGTGCGAAAGCCAACTTTTCACGCAAACTCAGAGGAGCTGTTCGGTGATTCACTCCCACCATCACATACTTCATAAATGCTTCACTCCCAAAAAAGTCATGATGACGGTTGCAAAACCAATTAAAGAAAGGATGATTCCCTTTCTGCCCCGCCAACCCGCGCTAAATCGGGCCTGAAAAAATAAACCGTAGATAAGCCAAGAAATAATGCTCCAGAGTTGTTTGGGATCATTAAAAAAATAAACGCCCCTCACTTCTTTTGCCCAAGCTGCCCCAGTAATCATCTCTAAAGTGAGCAAGATAAAGCCATAGCGCAACACACGATAATGAATTTGATCTAAAGATTCGAGAGAAGGAAAGCGTTTCAAAAAGCGAGATATTTTCTTCCGCTTTATTTGAGATTCTTCAATCAAGAAAAGAATTCCCAAAATAAATGAAAACAAAAAGACGCAGAAAGCTAAAATTGCCAAGAGAATATGGAGAGGCGCCCAGCGCGATCCAAATATTTCAGCATAACGAAAAATATCCATGGTTCTTTCTACGCTTCCTTCATGTAGGCATTCAATTTTTGGGTGAGCTGCTCTACTTGCTTTGTTTTGAAGTATATTAAAAGCTCATTTTGATTTTTGTCTAGAAAATGCACAAACTTTTTTTGCTGCCCTAAAGAAAGATATTTTTGTCGCAAAGGTTTGGCCCACTCGAGAAACTCGGCATACTCTTCTCCCCATTCACGCTCGAATTGCTGGCGAAGTTTCTTAGAAAACCAGGGCAACGATCCCGAGGTTGAAAAAGTCAGCATTAAATCGCCGCGTTCAAAATGAGCCGGGACAATAAAATCGCAATCGGCAGGTTGATCGACAGCATTGAATAAAATGCCTTCTTTTAAAGCATCGGCGTGAATATGCTGATTGCTTATCACATTATTCGTTGCGCCAAATGCTAGCGTAGCCCCTTTCAAATCTCCTGTTTCATAAAGTTTTTGTTTCCAATGAATTTTTTTTTGGTTCCAGAGCACTTGTAAAGAGGAACACAAAACCGGACTAATCACTTCGATATGAGCTCCCCCCTTAAGCAGGGTCGAAACCTTCTGGAAAGCCACTTCCCCACCGCCCACAACCACCACGTGCTTACCCTGAATATCGAGTTGAATCGGATAATAGCGCATAAATGGCCTTCTAAGCCGCCCTCCTAAAAGGAGTCAACCGCCTCTTGCATTCTTAAAAAACTTCCATTAAGACGTAGACTCTCTCGGGAATATTCCCGTAAAATTTTAAATCAGCTCGCGTTTCTTTCCGTGGGAATCTACCCAGCGAGTAAAGCGAGCGTGAGGGGGAGGCTCCAGCGGCTTTGCCGATGGAGGGGGTGACGCGACCCCCTTTATATAGATAAGGAGAATTTTATGGCATCCGATTTCGTAAAAACCGCAACCGACGCAAACTTCGAGGCCGAAGTCCTCAAAAGTAATATTCCCGTCTTAATCGACTTTTGGGCAGAATGGTGTGGACCTTGCCGAGCCATTGCCCCTACCGTCGAGGCTTTAGCTCAAGAATATCAAGGCAAAGTGGCTGTTTTTAAAATGAATGTGGATGAAAATCCAAACACTCCCGTTCAATTTGGAATTCGAAGTATTCCGACGTTGATCTTGATTAAAGGTGGGCAAAAAGTTGACCAAGTCATTGGAGCAGTTCCCAAATCGGCCTTGGAGCAAATGATTCAGAAATCGCTTTAATTTTTTTATTCAACTTAAAAACTAAACCGCCTCATCCTCACATTAAAAAGTATTCCAATACTTAAGAGCGAAGTGAGAATGGAAGATCCTCCGTACGACATGAGCGGAAGTGGAACGCCCGTTAAAGGAACTAGCCCTAAAACTCCGCCTAAATTAATGGCCATGTGCCAGAAAAAAAGCGCAACGATCCCGAAAGCGAGTAATCCTCCAAAAGGTTCTTTCGCGTGAGCAGCGATTTCGATCCCTAAAAGAAGGAAAAGGGTAAAAAGAACAATCACCACAATTCCGCCTATTAGGCCCCACTCTTCTGCAAAGACCGAAAAAATAAAATCAGTATGTCTTTCGGGGAGATATTTTAATTTGTTGATGCTTCCTTTTAAGTAACCCTTTCCTAAAATTCCTCCCGAACCCACGGCAATTTTTGATTGCATGAGATGATAACCTTTTCCACGCGGATCCGATTCTGGGTTCATAAACAAACGAACTCGATCTTTTTGGTAAGGCTTGAGGCCATACTGATAGAGCGCAGCGCCACCCACCAAGGCTAAAATCAACGCAAAAACATAGAGCCGCTTATTCACATTCATACAAATTGTAAGACTCACAAAAATTAAAATAAAAAAGAGAGAGCCTCCCAAATCTTTTTGAATCACCACCAAAAGAAAGGGGAGAAAAAACAAGGCAAAGGGGGCAAATAAATTAAAAAAAGAAAAAGATTTTTCACTTCGAGTCGAATAATACTTCGCTAAAGCCAATACCAAACCAAGCTGCGCAATCTCCGAGGGTTGAAAAGAAAAACCTCCGAAAGCGATCCAATTCTGTTGACCGGCCACGCTTTTTCCAAAAACAAAAACGAGAGAGAGAAGAAAAAGAGAAAAACCATAAAGCGGGTAAGCCGCTTCAAATAACCAGTGATAATCAAAAAAAGTAGTGAAGAGCAGAAGGAAAATACCTAGCCCTACCCAAATTAATTGAGAGCGAAATAAAGGAGAAGCCCCTTCTGTCTGAAGGCGATACGTTGCGCTATATAAATTTACCAACCCAATCGCCACCCAAAGCGCAAGCACGACAAAACTCACCATCGGGAAATGCCCGAAAATACGCTTTTTAACGGTAACGAGTTGAAGTCGCATAATTATTGCAAACTTTCATAATCTTTTAACACTTCTTCGGCGTGCTGCCCGGGTGAAACCTTTGCATAGATCTTGGCAATTTTTCCTTGAGGGTTCACTAAATAAGAAATGCGCTTCGTAAATAAAAAACCATTGGCTTCATAAGCCTTAATGATTTCTCGTTTTGGATCCGAAAGAAGCAAAAATGGCAGTTTATATTTTTCAGCAAAACGTTGATGACTTTCCAAGCCATCATGACTCACCCCTAAAACTTCAACCTTTCCTTTCAAATCGTGAAACTGATCTCGAAAAGAGCAGGCCTCTTTTGTGCAACCCGGCGTATTATCTTTTGGGTAAAAATAGAGAAGCAGCCATTTTCCTTTATAATCGGAAAGTTGATGTTTTTTTCCGTTTTGATCAAGCGCTACAAAATGGGGAGCCTTCTCCCCTTCTTTTAAAGCCATAAACTCTCCTTATTTTTCTAAAACCAAGGGATTCAATTCAAAATATTTCGCGATAATTGCCTGAGCCACGGGAGCTGCCATTGCGCCGCCATGTCCTCCGTGCTCTACCACAACCGCTAAGGCAATTTGAGGGTTTTCAACCGGCGCAAAAGCTACAAACCAAGCATGATCTTGAGCCTTACGCGTTTTTGCAACTCGACCATGTTTATCAAAATTCACAACTTGGGCAGTTCCGGTTTTGCCTCCAATCGAAATTCCTTTCAAAGCAATTTTATGGGCAGTGCCACTTGGATCTTTCACCACTCCTTCTAAAGCTTGAATCAGGGCTTTTCTCCGCGACTCATCGAGCGTTAAGTCAATTGTGCCCGGATCGGTTCGGCTCATTTTCGAGAGGGCTTCGTCTTCTTTTTCAGAATGAGAGCCTGTCTGCGGTTTTTCAATTCCCAAAATCAAGTGAGGCATTATTTTTTTGCCCTCCGAAGCCACTCGAGCCATCATCACTGCATTTTGCAGCGGGGTCACCAGATCGAAGCCTTGTCCAATTGAAGCAGAAAGCGTATCACCAATTCCCCAACTCTGTTTTTTCTCTTTGAGCTTCCAATCGGTACTCGGAATCAATCCGGCGCGTTCATACTCGAGCTCAATCCCTGTAGGGCTCCCCAAACCTAAGCGCTCCGCATAAGCCGCCACCCGATCAAAACCCAAACGCTCCCCCACTTTATAGAAATAGACATCACAAGAAGAAACCAACGCTCTATAAAAATTCACTGCACCATGCCCCTTTCGAAGCCAACAACCGAAGTTTCTTCCGGCAGCAGGATAATATCCCGGGCAATTGAGTTTTTCATCTACTCCCACCACACCTTCTGCCAAGGCAGCGATCGCCGTTACAATTTTAAAGGTAGAACCCGGTGGATAAGCGGCTTGAATCGCTCGGTGCAGAAGAGGCCTTTCTTCATGACTATTCAACATGGCCCAATACGATTTTGAAACATTCCCCACCAATTTTTGAGGATCATACGAAGGCCGGCTCACCAAGGCCAAGACTTCACCATTTCGAGCATCGAGCACCACCGCAGAGCCGGTTAAATCTCCCAAAGCGGCATAGGCGGTTTTTTGAATTTCAGCATCGAGCGTTAGGCGAAGATTTTTACCCGGAATCGATGGGTTTTGAAGATTTTCTTTGGGCACTCCTAAGAGATTTTTCGAAAGCTCTCGTCCCGAAGCATCTAAGATTAACGTTTGATGACCATCCACTCCTCGTAAATCAAGATCGAAGCTTCGTTCGATACCCTGCACGCCCCACTCATCACCTGCCAGGTATTTGCCCGGATGCTGCACATTCATTTCTTTGAGTTTTTCTTCGCTAATTTCTCGAACATACCCCAAAACATGGCCAAAGGCTTCGCCCTCTGGGTAATCACGAAGGGGCTCCGTACGAATATCGAGGGCCTGCCAGTTTGGATCGGCATTGAGAGAAGCCAAAGAAAGGCGAGTTTGAATACTGGCTGTTTGATCACGAGTCAGATCTAAAGCGAGTAAAATGGGATGAGACGATTTGCTATCAGCCAATTTGGTTTGTACGTTTTCAAGATCAAAACCCGTTACAGAAGAAAGCTCCGAGAGCAGTTGAGAAACATTAGCCGCTTTCGAGGGAGTAAGCCAAAGATTAAAGGCAGGGCGATTGCTTGCTAAAACTTTTCCATTTCGATCATAGATAATTCCTCGAGGGGCTCTGATCGGAACTTCTCGGGCGGTATAGGTATCTGAGAAATTAGAATACTCTGCTCCGCGAATCCATTGCAGGTAAACCAAGCGCACCAAGATGATGAGAAAAAAAGAAACAATAAAGAGGGCAAATAGAAAGAATCGGCGTTGCATGAAGCGAAATCATCGAAGGGATTCACACTCTTGTCAATTATGAATTACAGAGGATTTTGTGATTTTTTTAAAAATAGTCGCGACGCTTCTTAGCTTCTACAAAAGAAAGCTGTTTTCCTTGTTTCAAAAAAGGCCGCAGGGTCTTTTCTTCCCAAACCGCTGCCCTTCCTTCTAAAAACCAAAAAGTGAATATTCCAACACCAATTTGAATAAAGGCCTGCAAGAAAATTCTCCAGAGCGCAAGTTCAGCACTCTTCACTGTCCAGAGCCAAAAAGCGAATAAGACTCCAAAAACAAGAATGGCACGATAAACAAAACTATCTTCGAATGTTTTATGCGGAAATTGGCCCAGAATCCATAAAGCCGCCAAAACTATAAAAAGGGGAAGATTTCCTAAACCTGAAAAACTAGAAACCCAAACAAACACTACAGAAAGTAAAAGAGCAGATTGGCGTCCATTTAAAACAAAACAAACATAACCTAAGAGAAAAAGAAAAACCCAAGGTTTAAAAAAATACCAGGGTGAAAGCAACTCTAAGGCCCACACTAAAAAAACCAAGAGAGAGATAAGAAAGGGATTCCTCATGGAGTTAAAACCCTCACATAGCGGAGCTTTGAAAAATCAACGGCTGGGAGCACCTCAGCGGCCAAAAAAAGACCTTTGTCATCGCGTTTTACACTCAGCACTTCGCCCACCAAAAGCCCTTGGGGAAACACTCCATCTAAGCCCGAAGTAAAAACCAAGTCTTGCGGCTTTACCTCACTGGTACTCTGCAAATATTCCAAGCGGGTGAGCCAAAAATTGCGATTTAAAGTTAAATGACTCAGTATTCCTTTTAAACTTCCCCGAGCGCCCGAGCTCAACTCAACATCTAAACGGAAATTCCCATCTAAGAGGGTAATCACCGTTGCATCGTGGGGGCGAACTTGAAGCACAAGCCCCACCACACCCTCTGCACTTAAAACGACCTGCCCTGTTTGAATTCCTTGCTCGGTTCCTTTATCAATAAGCAAAGTTTTAGTACCCGGCATCGGGTTGTAACCCACCAAACGAGCTACTGTGCCTTGAGCGGCCGAAGGCATTTTTAGATCCAACAAAGTTTGAAGCTCAATCAACTTCGCATCGGATTGAAGAGCTAACAAAAGCTGTTGTTGAAGGGCTCTGTTTTCTAAAACCAACTGTTCATTTTTTTGTTCCAGACGAGTTAAAAAAACATAGCGCTTGAAAAAAGACCCCACCCCCGAAGAAACGGCATCAATCCCATTTAAGATCGGCATCGAAATGCGATGCAAAACGAGATCTTCTGTATTTTTGATTACTGGGACAAAGCGGCCAACGAATAAAAATAAAATTAGGAAAAGTAAGAAGTAAGAGCGTGAAAAAAAACGAATGAGTCTCCGCATGCAGACCTTTTAAGAAAGATGAATTAATCTTAAGTAAATCAAACTCGGGCCCCCGAGTTTGATCCCGAGCGACCCTTCGACTCGCTCCGCTCGCTCAGGGTCATCCTTCTCCATTTTGTTTCGACCCCAAGGGGTCGAGTTTCGGGAGTCGAAGGATGAATTTTCTAAAACTTCTAATTTACGGTGACACCTTTCAGCCTATCTAATTCATCTAACGCTTTTCCGGTTCCGAGGACCACGGCCGAAAGAGGATCGGGCGCAATCGAAATAGGGAGCCCCGTTTCTTCTTTGAGAAGCACGTCTAAATTTTTGAGCAGAGCCCCACCGCCTGCCAGTACAATTCCCTTATCTACAATATCAGCCGCTAATTCAGGCGGAGTTTTTTCGAGTGCTTCTTTTACTGCTTCGACAATCGCAAACACAGGCTCTGCAATCGCCTCACGAATTTCATCGCTATTAATTTCCATCACGCGAGGAACACCCGCCACTAAATCTCGGCCTTTAATTTCCATCGTTTTCACTTCACCATTCGGATACGCATTACCAATCGTAATTTTAATAAGCTCTGCCGTACGCTCTCCAATCAGCATGTTATATTTGCGTTTGATATACTGAATAATGGCTTCGTCCATCTTATCGCCCGCCACACGCACCGATTGAGAAAACACAATTCCCGCCAAAGAGATTACCGCAACTTCGGTTGTTCCACCGCCAATATCAACGATCATGTTTCCGGTGGCTTCGGTGATGGGTAATCCTGCTCCAATAGCCGCGGCCATCGGCTCTTCGATCAAATACACTTCACGGGCACCTGCACACTCTGCAGATTCGCGCACCGCACGACGCTCAACCTCTGTGATACCAAAGGGCACACAAATAATAATTCGAGGACGCACCAAACTTTTACGATTATGAACTTTTCGAATAAAATAACGAAGCATCGCTTCGGTAATTTCGAAATCGGCAATCACACCATCTTTCATGGGACGAATCGCTTCGATATTTCCAGGAGTACGACCGAGCATTTCTTTAGCCTCATGGCCGGCTGCCAAAACTTTTTTTATACCGCGGCTATCTTTTTGAACGGCAACCACAGAAGGCTCTGCACAGACAATCCCCTTACCTTTTACATAAACCAAGGTGTTGGCCGTGCCCAAATCGATCGCTAAGTCATTGGAAAAAAGGCCAAAAAATGAATTTAAGATCATAGGCTGTATCCTCGATACTCAACACATTCGTCAAAGCTTCGAATTTGTAAGCGAAATATTAAAGAGTAATGATTTGCTCCAAGATGCTCAATTTAACACTTCTTAAAAGGGCTAAGCAAGGGGAAAGGTTTTATTTTTTACTGTACCTGAAAAACAGTTTCGTTTATGAGCTTTGAGGAATGAGTGAGGAATTAAGGTAATTTTTTTGGTTCCTTACTAAACCTTCAACCCTTAAAATTTTAGTTTTAAACTTATGCTTGATCTACTTCGTACAAAAGGTGCCCGTAGTTGGGTTTCTCTCAGCATTTTAGCTATTATGGCGCTGGGCCTTGTCTTCTATTTTGGTTATTCCGATTATAGCGGGGTTTTTACCTCAGGAGCCACGGTAGAAGATATTGCGACAGTGAATGGTGAAGAAATCTCCGCTAAAAAATTTGAAAATATCGTTGAAAACGAACTTCAAAAATTTGGTGCTGCAAATGGCGCAAAACTCCCACCGGCCCTTCTTGAAATTGTCCGTCAAAATACGCTTCAGCAGCTAATCGTGCTCAAAATATTTGCCCGACAAGCCCGTCAGATGGGGCTCATGGTTTCGAATGAAGAGCTCATCAATGCCATCACCTCAAACCCCAACTTAAGCAAAGATGGGATGTTTGATAAAAAGTATTACCTTAAGGTCTATAAACCTACTTATCTTCAACAAACCGGCGAAGATTACGAGAAAGCTTTAACCGAAGAGCTGTTGGCTGAAAAGTTTGAAGAATTTGTGAAAAAATCAATCGCGGTAAGCGAGCCTGAAGTCTACGAAGAGTTCATTCTCTCCCAAACTCAGCTCAATTTACAAAAAATTACAGTACCCGCCCACAATTGGGGACTTTCAGAATCTGCCACCTCTCAACCCGAATCGGGTTCTGCTGCCTTTGAAACTAAAAAAGGAATTGGAAATGAATTACTAAAGATTCTTCAAGATAAAACCGCTAAAAATCAAAAAGCCTTCGAAGCTTTAAAGAAAAAATATTCTCTCAAAGTTGAAGAAACCGGCCCTCATTCTTTACGCGATCGCACGGCATTTGTAGGAAGTCCCCAAGCAGGCGAAGCTTTGGCTTGTATCGTGAAGCTCACTTCTGAAAATCCAACTTGCATAGAAGGATTTGATATCAACGGACAATGGACTTTTTTCAAATTGATTAGCCGTAAGGAGCCCGATTTGAGTCAATTCGATTCTCAAAAAGAGGCCCTTGAAAAAACCCTACTCCAACGCAAACAGCTTCTCTCTTTACAAGAAATTCAGAAAGATCTCTTAAGCAAAGCAAAAATTGAATCGCGGCTTCCTCCCATTCAAAAAAATTAACGGATGAAATTCATTGAAACCATTCATGCCCAAGGTGGTGAAGTTTACGAAGTAGGAGGCACACTTCGAGACGCTTTACTCGGCCTCAAGGTAAAAGATCACGATCTTCTCGTAACGGGCATCCCACTCAACAGCCTTCTTCAATTGCTCACCCAATCCGGACGCGTTCAGCAGGTAGGAAAATCATTTGGAGTTTTAAAGTTTAAGCCCCATCGTTCTTCTATAGAATACGATATTGCGCTGCCTCGCAAAGAACGCTCCACAGGCCAAGGACACCGAGATTTTGAAGTGGAGTTTGATCCTTTTCTTTCGGTTGAAGAAGACTTATCGCGTCGTGATTTTACTATTAATGCTATGGCCAGACATTTCAAAACCGGAAATTTAATCGACCCGCATCACGGTTTGGCCGATTTACAAAACAAAATTTTAAGACAAGTGTTTGAGAAAACCTTCGAAGAAGATCCACTCCGTTTATTGCGTGGCATCCAGTTTACGGCACGTTTTGAACTCACGGTAGACCCCCACACGCTAAAAGGCATGCAAGAAAACTCTGCCCTGCTCTCAAGCGTTTCTCCCGAACGGATCATTCAAGAATTAGAGAAATTATTTTTGGCCTCCAAACCTTCTATCGGTTTTCATCTATTGAAAGAGATAAAAATTCTTCCTCTTCTTTTTCCTTGGCTCAAAGAAGAAAATTTTCACAAATTGCTCGCGCGCCTCGATGCAACGGTTGATTCTTCACTTTCTCAAACAGATCGGCTTACTCTATTTTTCTGCCTCCTCTTGTTAGACTGCCCTCAAAAAGAAGCTTTGACGTGGATGACCCATTACAAAATCACCATGCTCAACCTGCAAGCTCAAAATCTTTTTCATTTGATTCATTTTTCACAAAATATTCCTTTAAACTCAGCTTCTGCTTTTGAATTGCGGCGTTTTCTGCATGAGCTAGACCCTCAATGGGTAAATCTCACTTTAGAGCTGGCAAGAGTTCAGGCGAAGGTTCAGAAAAAGCTTGATACCCTCCAAAACCTAGATGGCTTGAATCAGCGCTTAAAAGAGATTCTTTCTGAAAAACCTCCCCTCTTTTTAAAAGATTTAGCCCTGAATGGAAACGATCTCCTGAAAATGGGCTTTGAGAAAGGCCCTAAGCTTGGTAAAATTTTGGAAGATCTTCTAGATTATGTGTTAGAAGATCCTCAGAGAAATACTCGAGAAAAGTTGACTGAGTATTTAGAGGTAAGCCGTAAGTGATAAGTGGTAAGGTGAAGCTCCGTTTTTTCCTTACGACCTACAACTTACTACTTACAACCTAAGCTATGTTCTTCAAAAAAACCCCTCGCGAAAAAGCAGATAAACTCGAAAAAAAAGGCGATCATTTTTTGGATAAACACCAATACGAAAAGGCCCTCAAAGCTTACCGAGACGCCTCTGAACTCAATCCAGAAAGCCCTTCTCTTTATGAAAAACTCGTCAACGCCCAATCACGACTCGAAGGCGATTGGAATGAAAACGACTTCATCGAAAACATCAGCTGGGTGATGAAAAAACAAGAAATTGATACCCCCGAAATTAAAAATCTTCACGAAACTTTAAACCCTGAATACGCTCAAATCAAAAAACTCATCGCCCATCTTTTATCGGCCCCTCCCGAAGAAAAAGCGGCCGATATTGAAAGAATCAAGGCCTACGGTGAAAAAGCCGTACTTCCCCTCCTTCATACTTTAATCACCCTCGATCAACTCGCCCGCGATGCGAGTTTAAACTCTGAAGAAGAAAAAACTTTTCCAGGGGATGATGTTGAAGGAGGCTGTTAATGAAAGTTATTGGTTTAACCGGTGGAATCGCTTCCGGAAAAACCAGTGTGGCCAAGTTTTTTGAAGCCCAAGGCGCTCTCGTGATTGATGCCGATCAAATCACTCACTCCCTCTACGAAAAAAGAAGTGATTTAGTAAAAAGTTTAACCGAAGCTTTTGGAAAAGAAATTCTTTCGCCCCTCGGAAAAATTGATCGGCCCAAATTAGGTGCCCTCGTTTTTTCTAACAGCGCTCTTCGTAAAAAATTAGAATCGATTGTGCACCCGATTATTCGAGAAGAAATTCAAAAGGAAATTGAAAAAGCCAAACAAAAAAAACCTCCCCTTATTTTAGTAGAAGCGGCTTTACTTGTTGAAACCGAATACTACAAACAATGGGATGGATTGATCGTGGTAAAAGCCGAAGCCAAGCATCAAGAAGAACGCCTCATGCAAAGAAACAATTACAGCCCCGAAGAAGCAAAAAAACGCATCGCCAGCCAAACCTCTACAGATGAACGTTTAAAGGTAGCCCATTGGGTGATTGATAATTCGGGATCTCTTGAAGAAACCGAAAGACAAGTTGAAAATCTTTTTAAAAAACTCGCACCTAATTGACCTAAAATTATCTAAAAAGATAATCAATGCCAACCACAAAAACATCTGTCGCATTATTTCTATCGTTTATCACTAAATTGCGCGCATCTGAGGCGTAGGCTACAAAATGGCCATCTGCACTAATTGAAGGAGTTCCACTAGCTGCATTCGTTTGAGTTCCCCCCTCTCCAACGCTTACACGACGAATTCTTTCTTCCTCTCTATCGTAAACAAAAATATCACTTACGCCATTTGTATCGCCTGGAACAAGGTTTGATGCATTCGATTCAAATGCTACAAACCGGCCATCTGCAGTAATCGAGGCGTTATAGCTACTGCCATTCGCTTGCACTCCTCCTTCACCAACACTAACTCGCTCAATGGTTCTTCCACTAAGATCTCGAACAAATACATCAGAAGTATTATTTGTATCTCCCGAAACTAAGTTGCTTGCTGCCGAGCTAAAAGCCACGAAATTTCCATTTCCACTCACCACGGATCTACCACAATCTCCATTACCTGCAGTACCAGCCTGATTTCTACTCACCAATTCATAGCGTCGATCTCCACCTGTTGAGGTTAAATAAATTTGAACCCCGGTGATACCCGGGATAAGATTTGTAGCTCCGGAAGTGAATGTGACAATACCTCGAGCAGCATTTACTGACGGTAACACACAATCTCGATTAGCAGCGCCTCCCGCTGGAGATTGGCTAACAGAAATCGATGGATCTCCATTGCTGGAATTGATACCTACTCCCCACACACGAATTTGTTGTGGATCATTACAATCACCAGCAGAGGAGGTACACCCTCTTCTGTAAGAAGAAAAAGCTCCGAAGTTTCCCCGTATTCCAGAAGATATTGAGGGATTCGAATCCCAATTATAGGTAGAGCTTCCTTGCAGAGAAATAGAAGAGTGATCAACATACACCCTGCCCGCAATACCACCTCGCGTGGACAATATTAAATTCCCCCAGGTATGATAAGCAACACTTCTTCCATCCGCGCTAACAAAAGCAGCTCCTGCAGCATTCGTAATGGTTTCGTGTTGAAGATCTTGATCCAAACCAGTGCCCGCTGTTACCCTTTCTACTCGCCTTGTTTGCCTGTCTGCCAAAAACACATCATTTCTTCCATTTGTATCTCCCGAAGTAAGAACGGTTTCCCAGGACTCAAAAGCTACAAAGCGCCCATCTGCATTAATAGAAGGACGACGGCTTCCAGAAGGAGAAAGGACACCTGACCCACGATCAGCTTGAGCACCATTAGGCCCTACACTTACTCGTTCTAAGATAAATCGCGGAGGCGGAGGAGGAGCCACATCGGCTGGAGGCGGTGGTGGAGTGAACACATCAGCAATATCTGGCCGTTCAGTTCTATCTTGAGGTACGGCAGCATCTCGACTTCCACCGGTATCTCCGCCACCACAACCTTCTAATAATACCCCCGCAAGCGCAACAGCACCTGCACCAATGAGTATATGTAACATAATGCCCCCTTAAAAAATTGTATGAGACTCCCGTTTAATTAAATCTATTTTAACTGTCCAGAAAAATTAGAGAGAACGAAACATTCTGAGAAAAAATAATAGAAGGTACGTTTTTATAGGAATGAAATGAATTATAATTATCTAAAAAAATAGGGAGAGAATTGAGTTCTCTCCCTTTCAAGAGCTTTCAATCATCGCGAACAATAGCTTTGGGTGTGGCCAGTGATGGTATTGCCACTTTCTGTATAAGTTGCTCCTTCGATAGCTCGTATTCCACAAGTGTAATTATCACGAATCGTATTATTCTCAATAATTGCTCGTGCCCCACTTCCCATTACAACTCCACCATTTCTATTTCTTTCTATAACAGAATTTCTAATTCTTATTCCATAAGTAGAGCTACCAGAGCCGCCAAATATTGAGAGCCCACCCGTGTTATTTCCTCCACTCAAATTGCAACGATCAAACACAACATTGAATGCACCGACCACAGAAACTAAACCCAGTGGTAAATTCCTCTCCGGATTTCCACCCATTGGGGTAGCTCCAGGTCCTACAAAAACTACATTACTAAAATCAACGTCATGCGCACCGCTATTAACTTCAACGGCCAGCGAGGTATCACTAACTCGAAAACTGCTATTTTCTACCCTTACCTGATTGGCTCCTCCATAAATAGTCGCACCTCTAAAACCTTGTGCATTTAAATTTCTCACGACTACCCCCTGAGCACCGCCGCTAGAACTAAAGGCCAAGGCCCAATCTCTCGTATTAAAATTCTGGACAGTGACGTCATAATATCTACCTCCGACTTGGATGGCCTCAGGGGCTGATGATGAAGAGGCGACTAAGGTACTTCCATTCCCATCTAAGGTAAGATTGAAACCCGTCACTAAAAAATTCAGGCCATTATAAATTCCATTACAAAGAGTTAAGCTTTCTCTTACTTCATATTCTCCACTAATAGTGGTAGCAGGCCTTAAGTTAATACTCACCTCTCGCTCACTTGAAACACCCCCTTCATCTGTTGCTCGAATGCGAGCCGTATACTCACCCACAGAAGCCGTACAACTAGAAGCCCATCTTAAATTGGCCCGAGTCGAACCAGTTCTCTGTTCAACAATCCGAAAACTGGAGCGAGTAGATGCCAAGCCCTCTACTTCTACCCGCACATCTCCCCCTTCTCGATCAGTCGCAGTGATCGGAATATCAACCGGAAACCCCTGATAGGCTGTAACTCGATCGGTCACGCTAATTTGAGGAGGAGTATTTACCGGGGGCGGTGGAGGAGGAGTTGAAGCATCCGGAGTTGGGGGCGAAGAGGAATCAGGCGGGTAATTTAAACGCGCACCTTCTCCTCCACAACCTTCCAGCCATAAACTACCGAATGCAACCACGCCCACACCAATCAGAATAGGTAACATAGAGTTATCCTCCTTTTGACATTGCAAAAATAGACGCAACAATTTCTTGAAGAAATTGGATGCAAATCTATTCTACGCAATACACATTATTCATTTACTTTTGAGGTGGAAGGTAAAAATTTTACTAACGAAAGACTCTCAAACTGTCTAGAAAAAAAGAGGGGCGAATTGCTTCGCCCCTTGTTTTAATGTCCTGAGCCTGTACCGGTCATAGAACCTGTTGATCCCATATCTGAAGAGCCCGTGCTACATTGTTTCATCGTCCCCTGCAGAGCAATCCACATGCGGCTATTTTGGAGAAAAGGAGGGATTCCTTGAGGATAATTATCCCGGAGTAAAGCCCCATCGGGGCCATATTTGGTGAGCAGGGTCATCACCACTTTATACTCCACATCGCCATTCTCTTTTTGGCGAGGAGTTACAGGAAATCCTTTGACATAGTAAGGGGCTGAATCGGTTACATTGCACAAAAACTTGGGTTCTTTAGCTTGCTCACTGCGGTCTCGAGGATCAAAGCGAGGATCAACGGGAGACCAGCGAATTGTTTGACTCCCTTCGGTAATAGTAGGACACACTTGATAAGCTCGATCTTGAACCACTCTACCAAAACCACTTGGGTCACTCGGAATACTCACTTCATTACTTCCAATACCCGGTGTGGTCACCAAGGGCACTTCGGTAAGATTATCTCCAAAGATTTGCCGAGTATTATTCAAGGTGAGGCTCTTAATATCAAAAGTGCTCAGGGTCGCTTTTAAATCAATCACGCTCTCTGCTTGTGTGAAAATTCTTCCCACATCATCGTGATAAGGGTTCACAAAACGCATCTCTAAATCGGGTAAAACCAGGTGCCCGGTGACATTATCGTAATAGCCCGGAACAACATCGGAGTTCAGATCGGTAGGTACTCTATGTTTATTGGCAATAATGTAATAGAAGTAAGAGCAATGGCGACTTCGATTCTGGTAGTCCCCCAACGGACCTTCGGGTTCTTCACAATCTGGGTTTCCATCGCCTCCCGTTCCCGCCGCATTACTTGCATCTCCATCTTGATGATACCCCACGCCATCTAAGCCCGACATCCGCGTGGTATAAATGCGAAATAATTTTGCACGGTCACTACGGGGCAAGGCCTTGATCATTTGCGCCAAGCGCCCTTCTTGAGTGGGCACAAATTGATTGCTCACGGCAGGCACTAAGGTTACTTTGCTCACCGAAGTCTCGCCAACCCGTTCAAACATAAAACGCAGAGGCCCCGGTTTTACATTCTCCCCTTTTATTCGATAATCTAAAGAGTCAACGGTATCGGAGCGGGTAAATTGGTTATCAATATAAGAAGTTACTTTATCGGCCGTCACTTCCACACAGCCATTCAAGGCCGGTAAATCGAAGGTACCCACCAAATTAAGCGTAAAGGTACTTTGCTGGCCTGTGCCGCCTGTAAATAAGATATCGAGAGCAGAATTAAAGACTCGGCGATTTGCCGCACCCGTGGGGTTTAAGCGCACCCAAAAAGAGGCTGTGCCATGCTCACCCGTATTGATATTCGAAGCGGGTATTCGAGTAGGCTTGGGTTTATCGGCGGTATTTAAAACTTCAAAACCACTGCCCGAGGGCACTCGAATATCGTTAATTTGCAGATCTTGATTCAGTTTATTCACTAAAACCAATTGGGTGGGGTCGTTATTACTCGCAGATCCAATAACCTTAACCACGCCTCCTTTATCAATCTCAAAAGTCGAATTCTGGCGACGAACCTTTAATACATCCGATTGATCGGGGCTAATGCCTGCCGAAAGATTGAGGGTTAAACCATTTGTGGTATAGCGCGGATCATTCGATTGAATCGTCATCTTCGCCTGATCTTTCACCAAACGCCCACTCTGCCCCGCCGTAATATTACTCGCATTAACGGGCAGGTAAATCACTTTAAAGCTCACTTCACCTTCGCCCACGGGAATACGGCAAGCGCCCGTAAGAGTGCCCGGTGCAGGGCCCGCCCCACAGTTTGCGCCATTCTCTGCACGCAAGCCCCAAGAAGAAAACTCGGTGCCATTGGTTCCAAAATTTTGACAACCTGGGTCTGGGCGCTCCGGCATTGCACTCGCTTCCATAGGACCAGGCTGAGCAATACGGCTAATCTGCAACTCACGCACTCCCGTATTTTTCAAAGTGACTTTCTGTTGAACTAACCCACGATTTTCTCCACAAATAATTCGGGTGCTCGAGCCCACTTGTCGAATCGGGGTAATCACATCGCCCAACTCGATCGTGGTAGAGTTTGGACTCTTCATCACCATCTCAGGAGCCGCACGCTTCACCTTGCCTGTTAAAGTTAATTTACTTCCGCCAAAATCAAGTTCGGTGCTTGCATCGGCCGATTCTACAGGCGAGCTACTGGTGTAGGGCACTGCGGGCATCGAAAAACGAATCGTGAAATCTTGCTGTCCTCCGGAGGGGATGTGAATATTTCCATTGGGGGTGATATTAAAGCCAGCGGCATTATTCAGAGTCGCATTCACTTCGGGTTTACCGGCAGGTACTTTTACTCGTAATCGACGCTCTTGGAAAAATTTATCATTCAAATCGGTATTGGTATCGACCCCTTGTTCGGGAATAAAAATTCGACCAAAATCAAAAGTGGTTCCTAAAGGACGCTCACGCTCAACCGGGCCCGTCGCTTCGGTTTCGGTAATCACATTTTTAAACTGCACATTGCCCGATCCGGCAGCAGTACCCGTGCAAGTGCTAATATCGGGAATACTCGCAAAAGTTCCCATGATTTCAATCACCAATGCAGAGCCTCCCAACGATTCAAATCCTCTGGGTACCAAACTTTGAGGAATCGGAGCACCGCCTACTAAGGTAATCGTCTTATCTTCAAGATTGAAAGATCCCGTTCGAGTTAAAGATCCACTACTACCGGATTGTTCAATATGGCCCGTCGTTAAAGTGATTGGGGGCAAACTTCCATTAATGAGGCTACTACTCACTTGGAAAACAAGATCTTGAAGAGTGAGCATGGGCGGGTTCGCCGTATAACGTCCTGTCACGCTATTGGTAAGCACCACTTGAAGGGGAATATTGGCCAAAGTGATAGTAGACGGCGGAAAGTCGCTCGGAGCCATACTCACTTCTCCCGAACTTGAAAAACGCACCACCATAAAAGCAACCGATTGGGGGTTACTTTCTTGCAAGCCGCCTCCCGTCGCTGCAGTAAGCTTTAGAACAACCTCTTGCATACGCGGCGCACAAGGGCCGAGGTCTTCTTGCGTAGGAGGAGGCACGGGCCCTCCCGAAGTAGAAGGTGCTTGGTTTTTATTTCCGACGGTATAAGGGCGATCGGGGCCGGCGCAGGCACCTAAAGAAAGGATGAACAGTAAACTCAGTGCTAAAAATTTTATTTTATGAATGTTCATAATCTTCTCACTCATTCCTTTAATTCCCCCTCTTCAAGATAAGAGGGGGTTAGGGGGCGTTATGAACTTTTTCACAACTCCTCCCGACCTCCTCTTCATCTGAAGAGGAGGAGAGCTAAGGAAATATCTTTACTCACTGCGCACAAACTTCCCCCACCAAACACATTCCTAAATGCATTCTTAAATCGAGGTAGAGCGGATTCACGCCATCCACACTCAATTCAGGCCGCTCTAACAACTCTTGATTTCTTTCGTCTAAATCATCACCCAAATCTAAATGGTGAAGGCCAAAATCTTGCAATTTTTTCACGGTATCGCAGGTGCTGCGCAAGCTCGCCACATCGGCCTCGCTCATGCCTTCGGGAACTTGGCCAGCCTCCAGTGTAGCACAATTGGCTTGCGTCTCTAAAGAGGGGTAACGATCGGGAATGGGAATCAAAATCTCATTAAACCGTTCGCAATCTCCAGCCAAAGCAACCGGAACCAAGAAATTAATACGATTGACTAAATCTTCTTCTTTTAAGGAAGTATGGTTTTCAACAACTACAGGATCAACGCTCGCCAAACCCGGAACCAATTTAATCCGCACAAAATTACTGGGTTTCGCGTCCGGTTTTTCTTCACGTATAATTTCTCCATTACTATCCAGCACGGGCATTCCATTGCGATCGAGTCTCACCGCGTACTTATCGGCCATTAAGGTTTCGCGGAAAGTTCCTTGAATTACGCCATAAAGAGTTAAATTTAATTGCATTGCGACAACCGGTTTAGGGGGATTTGCTCCAGGAACTGCTGAAATGACCGGACCATTTTGGGTAGGCGCTATAAACTCGGTATAGGTAGCGGTCTCGGGATGAGCCGCGCTCCGTGGGCAAAAATCCTGGTTACTCGGGAAAGTCACCGAGAGAGATTGTCTACACCCAGGGGCCGTTGCCGCATTAGACTCTTCTAGGCCTAAAATGATTTTAGGTAAACCCTGAGCCCGCTGATTCGCTTCTCGCTGACTTTCTGAGATAGGAGTCGAATTTGTGCAGAAGGTTTTATAAGAATTAGGAAGCGGATCTACCCGATAAAATTCAAGACCCAAATTCGCCACACTCAAGCGGAAATATTTCAAGTTTGGATTCAAACGCTTGCGCTCGCGTTCGGCAACATCGGGTCGGCCAGCCATGCGTCGGTTGAGCTCATCCACTTCAGCCTGATTTAAATAATGAAAATGCGGCGCAAAACGCACATCGGGTTTAAGGGCAATGCGCACCGGCCAATAGCGATCATCGGCCACCCCGTTTTGGTTGAAATCAATATTCTTATCGGCATTCAAGAAATCGGCCACCGTGGGTGAAGCTTGATAAATAAAACTATAAGTGCCGTTGGCATTGGTAAACGAATTCGGCTCTAGCACCACATTCGATAAAATCCCTAAATTCGCGGCAGACAAGGCCTGATTGATCGCATCTTCCGAAAGTTGTAATCCTAAATTTCGAGTTTCATCGGTAATATTCACCCGCGGACGCGGCTCGCCTGCTACTTTGGGCACTACCACAGTACCCAAAAGATTTTTCGCTTCTTGGGAAAGATTATTTAAAACTTCTAAAACCGCATTATTGGGCGTGAGACGCACCGGCATATTCCAAATGTGCAGACCGCGTTCATCAAAGGCAATATTATCGGCACGCAAAAGATCGTAAGAAACATTCAAACCTAAATTGCGGCCAAAGAGAGCAAATTCTAAAGGCAAACGGAAAGGATTGGTTTCAATCGCATCAATCTCGGCCTGAGTTCTACCCGCAGCCCGCGCCTCTGCCCGCGCTTTTTCGGGGGTGTCGATGAGGTTGTGGAGTTCGGTAGACCAACGGCCATCATTCAAACTTCGAGTCGCTCCGCAAAGTACGCCTCCTTCAATAGTCGACTTCAGAATAGAGTCGACCAATCCTCTGCTACTACTTAATCTCTCTAAATAACGGGCAGCGGGAAACCTTGTTGAATCAACAGTGGCCCCTATTCCCGCAGCATCTCCGCCTTCAATTGTAAGAGCAGAAACTCCTGGAGTTAAACGACTAAGTTGTATGGAATAAACACCATTATTTTTTTGGAAATTCACTCCAATCTGTAAAGTCAATCGACGCATATTTAAATTAATTGGAATGCGTAGGCTTCTTAAACTGGGATCTGGAGCAAAGGTCCATTGCATATCAAGATTCCCTCTTAAACCATCAATACGCACTCCCACGACAAGACGATTATTCTGAGGGGTCATTTCTAGAATATGAACATCACCAATATGCAAAGAAGCCCGATCAAAACGAATTGTAGTATCTCCTGCTGAAGAAAATTCTTGTCCATCGACTGTACAAGTATAAGGTTGAGAGGGGGTTGGGTTCGGGTTATCTGCTGCAATCAAATCAATCAATTGCTGTTTATTAGTATTCAAAGCTTTCTCAAGAGTCTTTTTCAGCTCCACCGCAAACACATTTCTCGCCAACTCCAACGAAACCCCGCGCTCGGTAAAACCATAACGAGGATTGGCGCCAGTAGAATCATAGAGCTTATTTAACTTTCCATAATTAAAAGAAGCCAAGAATCGGCCCGTATAAAAATCGGCAACCTCTTCGGCACTCGCACCGGGTCGGGCACTCGCCAAGGTGTAAGAATCTTTTGCCGTGATCGAATAGGTATTATTTCCAAACTGAGGGCTTACCCGTGCATGAAAAACGCCGCTCGAATCCATGCTGAGACGATCGCGGGCTACTTGAATTCCATTAAATTTCACGACAGGTCTTTTGCTATCGGTATCTAAGGTGGTTAAACACTCGGTCGAAGGGGGCCGCGTCACACAAAACTGCAAATCAATTTCTTGAGGGGTCGTACTATTTGCCTCTAAGAGCTGGCCATCTCGTGGGCTATTTCCCCGCATTTCAATCGCCAAATTTCCAGGCAAGGTATTACGAAGAGTAATATCGGGCAAACGCGAAGGAGCGGCAGGCGCTAATCCTCTGGCTTGAAGTAAAGTATTTTGCACCGAAACTTTAAATAGATTTACACCTTCAAACAAAGGAAGCTTGGCCACTTTTCCGCGAGAAGTTTGGCTAGAGCCCGAACCAGTTGGCACGCGCACATCGGAGAAATCGGCATCACCCGTGCTCACATAGCGGCGATTATTATTTTCATCATAATTTTCAAAAACGATTCCCACGTTATCGGTGCCTTGGCTGGTAAGCGCTACCGTCACCAAAACATGCTTCATACTCACTTCATCTCCGTTATTCACCGGCGCATGGCGACGCGCGGGATCCACCGCCAAATTTCCAGGCTCTTCGGTAGGAGGTTCAATACTCACGAGTTGAATGCGCGGCACATCTTGATAAAAAATATTGCGGGTAATGCTCACCAGCTGAACCGATTCAGGCGTATCTCGCATCGCACCCACCACGAGGGTGTATTGCCCTACCCCGCCCAACTGAAGATCTTTCGAAAAGGTTGCTTCGCGCACACGCGCATTCGCAGGCCCGGTAACAGTATCGGAAATCGCCAAATCACTTGCTGTTACCGTAAATTCGCTTACCGGAGTACCATCTTGCCTAAAAATTGAAATGAGAGCGACGGGATCGGTGTAAGCAAAGAGCGCCGCTTGAGCAATATTCACCGAACCCAAAATACGAATCGTATTTTGAATAAAGCCTTGGCCTTCAACGGGAGCCGTCACACACAAAAACTGAGTGGCCAAAGTTCCACAAGCGCCCGTACTCGGCGCGGTTGCTCCATGATGAGCAAAGCGATAAGTATTTCCCTTTGAATCGGTGAGCTCTAGTTTATTCACTGTTTCGGTCGATTCAATCTTGGCAAAACTCTGAGTGCCCGTGCCTGAAACAGGGCCAAACAGAGTATTGTAGACTGGCTTCTCCGAAGAACCAGAAGAGTTTTTACTTTGAGTTTGTTGGTAATTGCCCTGAATCTGTTTTTTTAAGGGAGAAGAAAAACGATCGAGAGTTTGTTTACGCTGGAAAAAACTTTCTTGAGAGATGGCTTGAGATTGGGCGGAGGGTGGCGGAAGGTTTCCTGGGGTAATGGGCGTTTCGGCGCTACCATTGTTTGAACTAGAATTTGAATTTTGAGGCGTTCCGGCTTTTTCTGCAGAGCCGCAGGCCGCCAAAAGGGCGAATAAACAAAGACAAATTGCTTGTTTTAAGAATTGCCGCATCGACTTCTCCCCTTAAATAAAGAACCACTCTCTCAAGTTTATTCTCGGCACAAAATCGGAGAAGTTGCGTAAAATCTTTCGTAAATTTCTGATTTTATTGGTTTTTTGCTGCGGTGCGTTATCACAACGCTCCCCTACCCCCTCTTAAAGAGGAGGCATAAGAACCCCTCCTCTTAAGATTAAGAGGAGGTTGGGAGGAGTTGTGACATTCTGCTAATACTTCTGTTAAAACTTCTTCAAGATTGTTTAAAGCTTCAGTGTTCCAAAAACGCAAAACTCTCACCTCATTAGCTTCGAGATATGAAGTTCTTTGTTGGTCATATTCTTTATTTTCTGCCGTCATATGTTGACCACCGTCTAATTCAATAGCCAAACGTATTTCAGGACAATAGAAATCAAGAATATAAGATCCAAAGCTATATTGACGGAAAAATTTCAGATGATTAACTTGTCGATTCCTCAACTTCTGCCAAAGTATTCTTTCACAATCCGTTTGATTCTTGCGGAGTTCTTTTCTCCGTACTTTCAATGAAGCCCGGTTGCGAATTCTAATTGGGTAGTCTTTCACAACGCCCCCTACCCCCCTCTTAATCTTAAGAGGGGGAAATAAAAACCTCAATCCACCTCCACCACCTCAAACTCCACACGGCGATCTTGCGGCCGGGTAGAGCGTCCTTCGGGCGCATCGGCGGGGCGACCACGACCCACGGCTTCTAAACGAGTTGGAGAAATACCCTGATCAATTAAATAATCCCGCACCGCATTCGCGCGCTGTTCGGAAAGGTGAAGGTTTTGGCTGATGCTGGCTGCATCAGCGGCATAGCCAATAATGCGAATGCGACGGATGTGGGGATGGGTACGTAAATTTTCGGCAAGTGAATCTAAAGCAGAGCTTCTTACAGCAACATTTTGAAGTCTAAATTGAATTTGAGTTTGTGTAATTTCAGTTTCGGCTTGGTGCCGAAGTACATTGCGACTGTTTCGACTGGCCATTATTGTGCCGGATAACAAACCTCCTACACTAAAATTTAGCCCCAACACCACACTATCACTTGCAAAGTTATAACCCAAATTGAGGGTAAACTCACTTAACACCACATACCACAACGTTCCTAAGTGTAGGCCTAGAGTAAAAGTACGTGAAATGATGCTACCTCTTTCTCTTTCACTAGTTGATTCTACATTAAAATAATTAAATGAAATACTAGGCAAATAGGTAAAACTGACGTTTCTCCCTCCAATCAATCGCAAACTCAGTCCAAACATTGAAGCTGGCTGAGGACTTCTTGATAGTGATAGAAAATAATCAAGATTATATTCTGTTGCCAATCCATAATAACCGGTAAACTCTAATCCGTAAAAATTATGGCCATACCCCTCGGACCACATCATACCAAGGCCTCCTCTTAAACCAATAGAGCCTGTCCCTCCTAGAAAACCCACCTCTTCTTGAAATCTGCCGTACGGCAATATTCTAAAATCATCTATTCTTTCATGTGCTGGATTTGGAGTAGGATTCTGTCCATTAGCATTTGGAGGACTTGCCTGGGAAACTTGCAAAATATAATTCGGAATTGAAGGGAAAAGATGTGTTAGCCAACCCATAGAAATCTCCTTTGGGAAATAAAGGTGAATATTGGTTTTACAGGTGGAAGGTGATTACAGGCCTAGAATAAGGAATGAATAAATGTCAATAAAACTTTATTCTTCAACATCTAAAACTTCGAAATCAACGATACGATCTTGAGCACGAGTAGAGCGTCCTGGAGGAGCATCAGCGGGTCGGCCACGACCAACGGCTTCTAGACGATTACCCGTTACCCCTTTACTCATTAGATAACTCCGTACCGCGTTAGCTCGTTGCTCAGCCAGAGCTTGATTGGCTTCATTCGTAGCAGCATCCGCTGCAAAACCTCGAATACGAATGCGCCTTATATATGGAGAAGAATTAAGAGTTTCAGCCAAGCGATCTAACTGTGCATTCTGAGAAATCGTAGCTCGATTTGCACTAAAATGAACCGTAGCTGTTTCAAACTCAGTTAAATTATTTCTATCATAATCCGGATGAGCTCCCTCTTGCATGGGCACACCTAACATTGCCGTTTGAGTGCAAACATTCGTTGCGGCAGCTAAAAGAGTTTGAGCCGTTACAGATCCATCGATATTGCTTGTACGAGGCACTAAAAATGCGTTGGCTAGTCCTGTACCTACTGCACAAAGAGCCCCACCGATTCCCATTCCCCAACGGGCTGCAGAAGTTCTAGACCATGCGGGCCGAAGGCTACGTACTAAAACATTCGCCGCTTGTCCTGAACTGGCTATCGTTCCAAAAAGCGAATTCATATCACTTCGAGCAAGGTATTCAGCAAATTGATAGCCTGCTCCAGCAACCACTAAACTTCCTACCAACCAACCATGTCCTCTTCTGGCAACTCGAGCTAAATCAATGGCCTGAAGACTTTGCTCAACTCCTGTCAAAAGGCCCTCTCCTGCAACTAAACCTCCCACCATGTAGTATTGGTCATTTTCGAATAGAAAATTTCTTGA
Organism: uncultured Pseudomonadota bacterium; assembly: GCA_964384365.1. Taxonomy (GTDB): domain Bacteria; phylum UBA10199; class UBA10199; order JADFYH01; family JADFYH01; genus CAYLKF01. The sequence goes on from CAYLKF010000001.1 coordinate 35,679, forward strand.
ACCCGCAAGGTCTGTGACAAACGGGTTTGTACCGCGGGCCAAAATAACTTGATCAAAAATGTATTGAGTGGAGGTTGCAATAAGATGACTTGTTGGAAGTTCAGCGCCGCCGATTAGTGAAGCAGCTCCTTCATGAGGAGTTGAACTAGAAAAATCAAGATCGAAGCCTAGAGACAAAAGAGTTCCAGCGTGGCTACCTAGAGCATCTGTCAATGAATTAAACCGCCCTACCCTCCCCGCCAGTGGTTCGTCATGTAAGTAAAAAGTATAGGAATGATTCCGCCGAAGAGAAATTCTTGCACTCGTAGTCCCCCCCACTCCCCAAGACAGAATATCGCGGAAAGTGTTTAGGCTTACATAAGGAACATCCCTTCCTCTACCATCTGGAAAATCGCCACTTACATGTAAATCCCCAACACCAACTCCCGCACCAAAAGTGCCAGAAAACAACCTGGACCATAGACCCCACCATTTACCTATAGATGTACCTCCTTGATGATCGATACCCGCATATAACCCTGCACGGAAATATTCTCCATTGCCGATACCGCTCGCGCGACCCATTTCAAAATCTGGACCTAACGTAAGTGCAAGATCTCCTCCTATAGAAAAACGTGCTCCTCCTTGAATGCGAACAGCTGCTGCCATCCCACTTGTTAAAATAGGACCTATGACCGGATTTGTAATTAAGGTTTCTCCTCCGGTTAAATTATGAATAGAAATACCACAAAAACGCGACCCACGATTTGTCACTGAAGTCACCCGTTCAGGGTTAGAAGAAACAGAATAAGTATCCGTACAAGTTTGAAGAGAACTAGTAACAGTAGGAGCTGCTGGTGCAGTACTGGCTTGAGTGGAAGAAGTAGGAGAAGGAGCTCGATCTCGATGAGGAGCAGCGGGGCCACGAGGAGCTCGGCGTTGCGCATTCATCTCAGCAGCTTCAACCGCAGGATGATCATTGCGGGCGCCCATTTGAGCATCAAGACTCGGTTGAGTTAAACAACCCGGCGATAAAGGACCTTTTGTGCAGTTATTTGTACCCATAAACACCACGCTCCTGTTTTTATTCTCGGCAAAAATCCCGAAAAGTTGCGTGAAATATTTTTTAAATTTTTGAAATGATTGAAGATTCGCTGCGATGCGTTAGGGGCTCACGCCCATCATGCCCAACTGCATACAACCGTTTACTCCTCCATTCAAAAGTTCCAAGGTGGTTTCATTAGTCCCACGCTCGGCAAGCTGAGATTGGGCAAAAGCCAGCCCACTGGCGCAAGCAGCCCCTGCCACAATCAAGCCCACACGCACAGGAATTCGCCTCAGCCAATCGGCATCTACCGCTGCATTGGGGCGTCGACCCGCCAAAGCCGATTCCATGCGCAATGCAGTGGTCAACCATTGCACGCCTGATGGAATAAATTGAGAAACTGCACCGGGAGTGGTGCGTGTAAAGAAATCTATTGTGCGAAAAGCTGTCGCAAGTCCTAGGGCACGATGAACGGCTCCACGATAATCGACATCCGTTCCTAAACGAGCAAGATCTTGAGATTGAGAAGCCGCTTCAAAACCATCGAGCCCCGCATAAAATAAATTTCTCAACCCCAAACCCAAACGATCATGCGGAGAGGCAATTCTCCATTCTTGATTGCGGCCTTCACTCTCGGGAGCCGAAATCAACGAGGCCAGTTGCCGCGCCACAAAATAATTGATCGTACTCACCGCCTGCCCTCGAGTGAGCCGTTGTGCCAAGGCCGGCGTCGAAGCCCTCTCCCAATCAATATTCAAATACATCGCTACCCAACTAGTTTCGGGGCTGCGAATAAATTCGCGAAAACGGGTATTGGCTTCGCCTACGTTATTTCCAAAAATGAGAGTGGTATTCCAAACACGGCGAACACCCAAAGTAACTCCCAAGCCCTGAAGCACTACGGAGGCGTTCCACCAATCTCGATAAGTCTGAATGGAGGCAGCAGCGCCTTCGAGTTGAAGGTTTGGAGTTTGAATCAAAACAGAGCCCAAACTCAAACCTGCCCCAAAGGTGCGTGGAAATAATTTTCCTGGAAACGCATGCGGAGCTTCGTTGTGTTCTAAAAGGGCCGCAACGCCCACTTGACGTGTGCTTCCTCCATGGGCGGTATCACTTTGTTCGTATTGTAAACCTACGGTAAAAGGTAAACCCTCAATCGAGAAATGAAGCCCACCCAAAAAATGAGCAATCACCGGAGCGCTACTGGGCGTCGTTTCCGAGCCGCCATTGCCAAGACTGGGGCTAGCACCCAACATCAGTGCAGGCGCATGAAAGCCACAAATACGAAAACCCGATCGGGGAGCAAGAGTAGAGGGAAATCCTTCTCGATAAGAATCGGTGCAGGTGTAAACCGTTTGCGGCAATTCCGCAGAAACTCGACTCGAAAAATCGAGCGGAGTAATCGAAGTGAAATTTGGCGTAATAGGATGGTGAGACGCCATAGCAATCTTTTCTCCTCACCTTAGTTATCGTGGGTGAGGAGAAAAGGTTGCCGACGCGCTGTGTCAGAGATGGCGCGGGTTAGCAGTCTTCTATTAATTCATCGGAATGGAGTGTATCCCCCTTTTTCAAAGGGAGGAATATATACTCTATAAAGGTTTTGTGGCATTCATTTTTTCCAAAGCTTTACGCTTACCCGTGCGGCGCCCCCCAATGTAACCCACCAGCCAACCCAGCAAGAAAACGCCAAAGCCCGGTGCTAAAACATAGAGGAAAATCAACTTCGCTTTTTGGAAAAATCCGAGAGTAGCAAATTGTTTTGAGAAACTTTCAACGGCTAAATCGCCTGCTCCGGGAACGGCTGCCGGCTTCGCTGAGGGAGTGGCGGGAGCTGCACTCGGGCTATCGGGAGAATCGGAGCCACCTGGATTTTGAGGAACATTCGTCGTCACAACGGGTGGAACGGTTCCTCCGCCGGCTCCTGGGGGCATCGCGCCCGTTCCGGGCCCAATCGAAAGCGTGTAAGGGATATCAATTCCACTCGGAGAAAAAGGCTCTTTAATACGAAGATAAACATAGCCGGGCTTATTTACAAAGAAAGGCACAATCGCGGCAGCACCTTCATTTGGAGAGCGGCCCGAAGCAATCTCTCGGCCATCAGAATCCACCACCGCCGCATTCAGCGCAATGGTTTGCACCATCGGGCGAGCCTTCAATTCATAAGTTCCGGGTTGTAAGTTGATTTTGAAAACATCTTGAGAATCGGATCCGCTCAAGAAATTCTTTTCGAAATTTCCTTGTTGAATCTCCAAGGCTGCTGCATCGGTGTTGCCGGCGTCACTTTCGGTATTGGCATCGCCTTGGCTAATCAACTCGACCTTAAAGCGATGATCTTTATTTTGCGCCTCGTAAATACTTCCAATGAGAATATAAAATTTACCTTCTTGGCCACTCGCTACCGGCACTTCGATCGATTGTTTCGCATTTCGGCCGCCGATAATATCGGTGCGTTTAATCTCTTGGCGCTGGGTATTATGAACAGCTAAGCCCGCATACGGATAACCTTTGGCAATGGTTGCCTGCCC
>CAYLKF010000001.1:39327-314704 GCA_964384365.1 uncultured Pseudomonadota bacterium
TATTATGAACAGCTAAGCCCGCATACGGATAACCTTTGGCAATGGTTGCCTGCCCGCCTTGAATACTCACTCCATCTTCGCCCGTTTCGGTGCTCGCAATCAATTTTTGTCCGGGCTTCACATCAACCACGAAATAATCAAATTCATTCACGCGTTGATGATGATCGAGATGAAAAAGTTTACCCGTGGGTAAAGGAACTGCCGTTTCGTAGTTATTTCCACCGCGAATCGCATCGCCATAGGTGGCTTGATCTTTCTTCACGAGCAAGGCATCTTGAGTAAGCTGTTGAAGTGAGCTCGTGAGCGAAGCTGCATCGCGGGCATCACGATATTGTCCACCGGTAGCTGCGCTCACCCCTTCGAGTTGAGCACGGGCTAAAGGGCTTACATCGATTCCAATCGTATTAATTTTTACTTTGAATCCTTTGGCGAGTAACGCTTTCGCAACGGCTACCGGATCGCCGCCGCAGCTTTCTTCGCCGTCACTAATCAAAACAATCGAGGCTTGATCGTCAGAGCCCATGGTTCCAAAGTCATTAGCGGCTTGTTCGAGAGAATAAGCAATGGGAGTTTCACCCAAGGGCATTGCACCATCTACAATACCCTGCATTTGAGTTTTATTCACCGGGCCAAACGGAATAACGAGTTCGGTATCTTTACAACTGGCCACTTTATCACGAGGAGAAGTTCGGTGTCCGTAGAGACGAAGAGCCACTACGCTCCCATCGGGAATTCCCGCCAATGCCGCTGCTAAAGCGGTACGAGCGGCTTCAATACGTTTTTGACTCCCCAACATTTTATTCATTGAACCACTAATATCGATAATAAATTCGGTGCGGCCTGCCGCGAAAACAGAAGTGGTGAGAGAAAAAAGAAGCACAGAAGTTAAAAAAATTTTTTTCATGATGAAAAAATCTCCTTTTAAAATAGGAATGGGGAAACGTTCGAAATAATAGAGAAGTTTAAAAAAAGAAGCTAGAAATTTTTGAGAGACTTTAAGAGAGTAAAAGCAACCTATTTGCAAATCTTTTTAGGCAAGGCTCGCGAAGGAGTAAGCGGAGTCCGCCTAAGGCGGATGAGGCACTGAGATTACTTTTTGGTTTTATCGGGACAAGGAACTGGTTCGCAAACGACCTTTCCATCCGGGCCCCGGTAACACTTTTCACATTTTGGAGCAGGTTGCCCTTGAGCATGGGCCCAAGAAACCAAGCTCAGGAGAATTGCAAAACTGAAAAATATTTTTTTGAAGGTCATAAAAAGTCCCTATCTTACTTCTATATATACTGCTCGTTTTGGTCAACGTTAGTTTTACGAGCCTGGGTTTGTTGCATTTTATAGACTAAAGCTAAAATCTCGGCCACGGCATTATAGAGCTCCTCCGGGACTTCAGCCCCCACTTCTACTTCGAGTAACGACCACGCCAGGGGAATATTACGCATAATCGGCACATGATTTTCTTCGGCTACCTTACGAATCATATCGGCAAATAAACGTTGCCCTTTTGCAACCACTTCAGGGGCCCCCATCTCTTCACGATTATATTTCAAGGCAACCGCCACATGCACGGGGTTGGTAACCACAACATCGGCCGACTTCACCTGTTGCTGAACATCTCCAAATACAAACTCACGATGCAAGGCCCGGCGATGACTTTTAATGTGTGGATCTCCCTCATCTTGTTTGTATTCACGCTTCACTTCTTCTTTACTCATTTTCATTTGTTTCATGAACTGCCATCGCTGAACCATAAAATCGGCCAGGGCAATGGCCACAAATAAAATCAAGATGCGAAGCACCACTTTAAAAATCAATTCACCTGCGATTTGGGAAGAATCAAAAACAGAGATTCGTGCGGTAGAAAGCACTTCGAAAAGTGCCCCGTAAAGCACTCGATAAGAAATATAAAAAATGAAAACGATCTTTAAAATATTCTTGATGAGCTCAATAAAGGTGAGGGTTTTAAACATATTCTTCAACCCCTCTAAAGGGTTGAGCTTCTTACCTTGAGGTTTGAGTGGCTCAAGAGAAAATACAGGGCCCACTTGCAAAAAACCAATCACCAAGGCCGTGGCAACTCCTGCGATAAAAGCAGGTGCACAAACTTTTGCGAGCGTAAACAAGCTCGCTTTGCCCAAACTCATCAAAGTGGCCCCTGAGATTTGTGGGCTGGCAATCGCTTCAAAAACTGTTTTCATGAGTTGTTTGAGCTCGCCCGCCATATAGCCCATCGAGAGACAAAGTGTGGCAAAAAAGGCAATCATTACAAAAATCGTTTCAAGATCACGACTTTTTGCAACCTGCCCTTTCTTGCGGGCTTCCCGCATGCGTTTCGGGGTCGCCTGCTCTGTTTTTTCCTGACTGGATTCGGACATGATCGAAAAGCTAAACTTAAAGGTTAAAAATCAAAAAGACTCTTCTCTTATTATCGGCGGCAAGAAGACTAAAGTTGCTGCAAATAACGCGCTGCATCTTTCGCAAAATAACTTAGAATGAAGCTAGCCCCCGCCCTTTTGATCGCAAGTAACGATTCGAGCACCACCCGCTTTTCATCTAAATACCCCGCTTTTGCTCCGGCTTTGATCATGGCATACTCTCCACTCACTTGATACGCCGCCAAAGGCACCGTAAATTGCTCACGCAGACTGTGCAACACATCTAAACAAGGGAGCGCCGGCTTTACCATAATGATATCGGCGCCTTCTTCGATATCGAGACTGGCTTCGATAATCGCCTCTCGTAAATTGGCAGGATCCATCTGATAGCTCGATCGATCTCCAAAGGCAGGCTTCGACTGGGCCGCTTCGCGGAAAGGTCCGTAAAAAGCAGAGGCATACTTAACGGCATACGATAAAATGGGGAGTTCTTTATACCCGGCGGCATCAAGCTCATCACGAATGGCTTGAATTCTTCCATCCATCATATCGGAAGGCGCAATCACATCAGCCCCTGCACGGGCAAGAAGCCCCGACATTCGAGAAAGTAGTTCGAGAGTAGAATCGTTATCAATCGTAAATTTATTTTTACCCGTGGGCTTCACAATGCCGCAGTGTCCGTGATCGGTATATTCACACAAACAAATATCGGTAATCACTAAAAGATCGGGGCTCGCTTTCTTAAGCGCCGCAATGGCTTGGGCAATCAAACCATTTTCGGCATAGGCTTGGGTGCCTAAGGCATCTTTTTTCGAAGAAACACCAAACAAAATAACACCGGGAATTTCTAACTTCTGTAAACTTTTTGCCTCTTGGCCTAGCTGATCAACAGAAAATTGAAAAACCCCGGGCATCGAGCGAATTTCTTTTTTAATCGATTTCCCTTCACACACAAATAAGGGATACACAAAGTTAGAGGGATGAAGAGTGGTTTCTCTCAACAACTTTCTTAAAATAGGATTTTCACGTAAGCGTCGTGGACGATGAATAGGAAATGGCATAAGAGATAATTTACAGTTTTTTTCTCAATTTGACCAGCACTTCCAAATGAACCGTTCGGGGAAAAAAATCGAAAGGAATAATCGTTTCGAGCTCCCAATTTTCCTGAAGAAAATATTTTAAGTCTCGAATCAAAGTCATGGGATTACAAGAAAGATAAAATAAATTTTTCAAACCACTTTTTGCCAAATACTGTGCGGCCGATTCGGCCAGCCCCTTACGGGGAGGATCCACCAAAGCAATACAATTTTCTGCACTTTGGTTTTCTAAGACTTCTGGCAAAACCTCTTCAACACGACGAGGGAGAATTTCCCAATTTTCAAAATGATGGTAGGCCCGATTATATTCTGCAAGAGTAATAGAATGGCAATTTTCTTCGATCATCACCACTTTTTTTACCCGATCAGCAAACCAAATCGAAAAAAGTCCCACCCCTCCGTATAAATCTAAAAAAAGGGTTTTAGGATTCCAATCCCAGAGAGAAAGCAAAACCTCTCGCAAGCGCGGAAGAATTGAAAAATTCGCTTGAAAAAAAGTAGAAAGTGAAAAAAATATTTTTTTACCCGCCACTTCAACCCACAAATAATTTTCAGGGCTTTGATTCAGCGAACGCTTGCCGATTCCACCCCAATAGACTTTTCCTTCTTGATCGGTTTTCACTACCAAACTTGCCACTTTATAGCGGGGAGGAAAAATCTGAATCGCGTCGCGTTTTAAGCGAGGCAAAAAATCCGAAACTGCTTTTCTTGCAATCGCACACGAAGAAATTTCGATAATCCGTTTTGGCTCTCCCCCCACAAATCCAAAATGGAATTGCCCAGTTTTATCTCGGCGAAAGGCCAAGTCTAAACGATGTCGGTAATGATAAAACTCAGGCGAAGCGACGGCTTCTCTCACCCCTTTTTCACTGCCCGGAATTTCATTTAAAAAAAGCGTTTTGAGCTCTTCGGTTTTGAGATGCAGCTCTTCGTCATAAGGGAGATCTTGGTAAGCGCAGCCTCCACAAACTTTAAAAACTGGGCATAAAGGTTTTACTTTTTCATTACTCAATACGTTCATAAATTGTAGTTCTTCCTCACCTAAGAGGTGTTGGAATTACCTCACGATAGTCAAAAAACCCTCGTTATTTTGGAGCATTAAACAATCTTTAACTTTCAATATTTCTTAACACCCCTTCACGAATTTTTTCGGTTTTTTCCAAGCCTGCTAAGGCTCGTTAAGACCTGCCTAATCGGACCCCGCTGGCACCGAACTTGCTCTTTTAAGGGGTATAAGACCCAGAGAACAAGCAAATAAAGGAACTCAAGTATGGTGACTTACCGAAAGCTTTGCCAAATTATTGAGAAAAAACCACTTCGCTTTGTGGTGGTAGATGATGATGATCTTCTACTTCGCATTTGGAGAAGGGTTTTGAGCGTCGAGAAAGATTGCCTTTGTTTTTTTACAACCGACCCCACCGATGCTTTGGAAGAGCTCAAAAAAAATGGCGCCGATATTTTGATTACCGATCTTTATATGCCTCAAATGAACGGACGCCGCTTGATTGATCAAGCCCTAACTATTGAGCCAAAACTAAAAGTTTATCTCACTACCGGGCACATGGGAAAACTAGACACCCTAAAACCCTGGGGTAAACAATCCGATGTTTTACAGAAACCCTATTGCAACATTCATCTCTTACAATCTTTTATCCATAACATGATCGCTAAAAAACCTTTTAGCCGCAGTCATCTTAAAACCCACGGGCAAATCTTTGTGTGGTCGCTTTAATTTTCGAGGATTCCCTTGAAAATCCATTGGGCCGAGCGTAGACTTCCTTCACGTTTTATTCGACTTTCTTATCTCATAAAAGACAAGTAAATTTCGTTTCAGAATTTCGTGCCTTACCAAGGAGAATATTATGAACGACTTGTGGCAAAAAATTTCTGAGCACGATTTTATGCCCCATGGGCATTGCTATTTCTGGACTCCCGATATTCTCTGGACGCATGTCACCTCTGATTTCATTATTGGCATTTCCTATTATTCAATTCCTCTGGCCCTGCTCTATTTTGTGCTTCGCCGTAAAGATATTCCTTTTCGCTGGATATTCGCTCTTTTCATGATCTTTATTTTTTCATGCGGCACAACTCACCTTCTCGATGTTTGGACCACCTGGAATGCCTCTTACCGAATCGAAGGTTTCGTAAAAGCCTTCACTGCCGCTATTTCTGCGCTTACCGCTGTTTTACTCTGGAAATATTTACCAAACATTTTATCGCTTCCAAGCCCCAAACAGGTTGAAGATATGAATCAAACACTTTCTCAAATGGCCTACGATGCCCAAGAAAAGGCAAACCAACTCGAAGAAACTTCGCAACAACTTGAGCGCTTTAACCAAGCGATGCTCGGCCGTGAAGGACGAATCATTGAGCTTAAGGGCGAAATTAATCAACTTCGTCAACAGCTCGGGCTACCCAAACGTTACTCAGCAAACGAATAAATTATGTCTATTCGAAACCGACTCATTCTTTTGTTTGGCTCGCTTATCGTCATTGCCCTCACCATGACTGGCCTATTCACTTATTTCGCAATTAAGCACGCCTTAACTCAGCAAATTGTGCAAGACTTAAACAATCTCGCAACCGTCACCGAAAAATGGATTAGAGATATTTTGAAGGCCAATGAAGAGCGTGCCACAGCGATGTCGAAGCGTAGCAATTTAAAGATTCTTCTTCAGAATTATCTCAAGAATCCTACCCTTGAAAAATTAAAAGAAATTGAAATCATTTTAATTAACTCCAAGCAGGCTTGGCAAAGCACCGAATCGATCTATATTTTTTCAAACGAGGGCAAAATTTTAGCCTCGACGGCCTCTGAGCTCGAAGAAAATGCCTTAGAACTTCCTCCTAACTTCGCCATTCCAGCCCAAACAAAAACATTCTCTTCATTTAATCAAGAGGGTGCCCCTCTCCTGCTTACTGTGGCTCCAATTTCCGTAGAGAATCGCACACTCGGTGCCATCATGGTGGCAAATAAATTCGATATTTTATTTCGTTCTTTTGCAGAATTTAACGTCTTCTGGAAAACAGGAGAAATTATTCTCGCCCAAAAAACTGAAGAAGATAAAATCAAATATCTTATTCCACAAGCAGAGCTCTCTCCCGAAGAAAAGTATCATTCCGCATTCGCACTCAACCCTATCGTTGCTCAAACATTGAACGGAGTTTTGGGGCTTCCCTCTTCAGAAACCGACAGCGATGGTCAAAAAGTTATCATTGTCACTCGATTGATTAGCCCCATTCAATGGGGCTTGGTTATCAAGGTAAATCAAAAAGAGGCATTTGGACTTCTTTACACCATCCAAAAAACCTTTTTAATTGCCGGAGCGGGCACTTTGTTTCTAATGATTATTTTCAGTGCCTGGATCTCAATCGCATTTACAAAACCTCTTTTTAAGCTCATCCGCGCTGCCGATAAAATAAAAGAGGGACATTTTGAAGCCCGCCATGAATTGAATCTCACTCAAAGTACCCACGAAGTTGGACGACTCACCCGAGCTTTATTCGCCATGACAGAACGTTTGATTCGTTCCCAACAAAGCTTAGAAAAACAGGTGATTGAAAGAACTCAAGAGCTCCAAGAAAGAAATTTAGAATTAGCGCTCTCCAAAAAGGCTGCATTAAGTTTGATGGAAGATGCACTTGAAGCAAAACAACTCACCGAACAAGCCAACCAAGAGCTTCAAAGAGCCTGGCAGGAGCTTGACCAGCGTGTAAAAGATCGCACCTCTGAACTCCGGCACAGTGAAGAAAAAATTAAGAAAACAAATGAAGAGCTTCAACGTGCCAATGAAGTAAAGTCAGCGTTTATCTCGATGGTTTCCCACGAACTGCGCACCCCGCTTGCTTCGATGAAAGCAAGCGTTGAAATGCTGATCGATGAAATCGATGGCCCAATAAACAAAGAACAAAAAGAAACACTCACGATTGCTCAGAAAAATATTGATCGACTTGGAAAATTAATAGGAAATGTGCTCGACCTTACCAAATTAGAAGCGGGCAAAATGCCAATGAATTTTTCCCCCACCAACTTGCTTGAACTGGTCGAAGAAGTTTACGCCACCATGAAACCTGCAATTTCCAATCAAAATATTCAATTCACTAAAGACTTACCTACAAGCCCCGTCATGGCCATTTGCGATGGTGATAAAATCCAGCAAGTCATCTTAAATTTAATCAATAATGCTCTCAAATTTACAGAAAAGGGTGAAATCGTGGTGAAATTGCGCGCTCATGCCGATGAAGCAACCATTAGCGTTTCAGATACAGGAATCGGAATTGATCCTGCCGATCAAAAAATGATCTTCGAAATGTTTGGCCAAGTCTATGCTCGCGGAATCTGGAAAACAGGGGGCTCGGGAGTGGGATTAGCCGTCTGCAAACTCATTGTTTCGGAACACAAAGGTAAAATCTCGTTATCGAGTAAATTGGGCAAAGGAGCCACTTTTTCTTTTTCTATCCCGCGTGGGATTCCAGAGCCTCATTAATCGTTTTCAAAAGTTCGCGGGGCTCATAAGGCTTATGAATAATGCCTTTAATTGCTAAAACTCCCAACTCTTCCCTCTCCCCTAAACGGGCAGAAGTAAAAAAATAAACTGGAATAGAATGCAATTGGGCATCAGCCTGAAGGCTTTTGAAAATATCCACCCCCGAGACCCCAGGCAACACGACATCAAGAAGAATCAAATCGGGCATGTGCGAACGAATAAACTCCACCGCACCTTTTCCCTCGGTATAGCACAAGACCTCATGGCCAGCAGACTGAATCCATTTCGACGTCAGCTGGAGAAGATCTTCTTCATCATCGATAATGAGCACTTTTCCTTTTTTCAATGGATTAAGGCCTCTACTTTGCTCGCGACTTCTGCAAATTGAAAAGGTTTGGAAATAAAATCGGCCACGCCTAAGCTTAAGAAAAACTCGACAATTTCAGGATCACTATAACCACTCATTACCAAAACCGGTGGAGAAGCCTTGCTCTTTGCTTTGTTTAAATCCCGAATCAAAGCATGCCCACTCGCTCCTTTAAAACCAAGATCGAGTAAAATCATATCGGGCAGGGAGTGATGAACTGAGGTGAGGGCAATTTCAACGGAAGGAGCCGAAATTACCTCGTAGCCTAATTTCTGGAATCGTTTGGTAAGCAAACCGAGGAGATCGGTATCATCTTCGACAATGAGAATTTTTTTAGGCGATTTAAGAGCTTGATCTTTCGACATTCGCCCCCCCAAATCTAAAGGTTAAACAGACGAGGAACAGCCCTATTGTGCCATACTTTACAAAATTGAGCAACCTATTGAAAATAAAGCAAATATTAAATCAGCTGAAGATTGGAGTATTTCGCCACCAAACGCTTTAAATCACCGCTCTGAAAAAGAATGGTGAGCTTTCGGTCATCGGAGTTTCCTTCACATTGTTTGATGGTTCCAGGGCCAAAAATAGGATGTTTCACTCGCCTTCCGATTCGGTAAGGATTGTCTACACTCTCTTCCACCGCCACTTTGAGAGAATTGTTAAGACCCACATAAGATTGAGAAGCTTTGTGAAGATAGGCTTTTTTCTCTTCGAGTCTTTCTAAAAGCTCACTGGGAATATCTTCTAAAAATCGAGAAGGAAGATTCCATTGCTCCGAACCATACAAAGTACGCTCTAAAGCATTACTTAAAAAAAGCTTCTCACGCGCACGAGTCATTCCCACATACATCAAGCGGCGTTCTTCATCCATTTCTTCGACGCTATCGAAAGAGCGAGTATGCGGAAATAACCCCTCTTCAAGCCCCATTAAAAAAACCCGGTTGAACTCTAAGCCCTTGGCAAGATGTAAGGTCATCAAGGGCAAAATTCCTTTTTCGCTCTCCAACTGATCTACTCCACTGGCTAAAGTAATTTGTTCTAAGAAACCACCTAAGCTTGGAGTTTCTGTGGAGTTTTCGTAATCCGCCACCACACTAATTAATTCTTCTAAGTTTTCGATGCGGCCCTCCGCTTCAATCGTTTTTTGAGTTTGCAACTCCCTTAAATAACCCGTTTCTTCCATCACACTTTGAACCCATAATGAAAGTTTTTGGATTTCTAAACCTGTTTTCAAACGCTGAAATAAACTTAAGAAATTTTGGATTTCTTTGAGAACTTTAGCGCCTAACCCCAAACTCGAAGCCTGCTCTAGAGCTTCCCAAAATGTTTTTCCATTTTCACGGGCCCAGGTTTCTAGTTTTTCCACCGTTGTTTTTCCGATTCCTCGGGCGGGCACATTAATAATTCTTTTAAGATGAATGGCTGAAGCGGGATTAGCGATCCCTGTTAGATAAGCCAGAAGATCTTTAATCTCTTGCCGATCATAGAAGCGAGTACCCCCTACAATTTTATAAGGGATATTTTGGCGTCGAAGCTCATCTTCAATCACACGCGACTGCGCGTTCGTTCGATAAAATAGAGCGCAGTGATTGAGTGAGCCTTGGGGTTGTTCGATATATTGTTTAATCTCTCGCACAACAAAACTCGCCTCGGATTTTTCATTCAAAGCCGTGTGATAAACAATTTTTTCGCCGTCTTCATTTTCCGTCCAAATCTTTTTATCGCGACGTTCTGCAATTTTCTTAACCACTTCACCCGCGGCTTGAATAATATTTTTCGTCGACCGATAGTTTTGCTCCAACTTAATGACTGTTGCGGCAGGAAAATATTGCTCGAAATCGAGAATGTTTCGAATATTGGCCCCTCGCCAACGATAAATCGATTGGTCATCATCGCCCACCACGCATAAATTCTGGCTCTGCGAGGCCAAAAGTTGAATCAGTCGATATTGAGCATGATTGGTATCTTGATATTCATCGACCATAAAATAATGAAGGCGATGATGATAGAGTTTCAAAACTTCTGGATTTTTCTCAAAAAGGCGAACGGGTTTTAAAATCAAATCTCCAAAATCAACGGAATTATTTTTTTTCAGCTCCGCTTCATACCAGGTATAGATCTTGGCTACTTTTTCATCGAAGAAATCAGTTGCATCTTGGGCAAATTTTTCAGAATCAATCAATTCGTTCTTGACCGCATTGATTCTCCCCGCGATGGCCTTCGGGTGAAACAACTTTGGATTAATTTGTAAAACCTCTAAGCCTTCTTTGATTAAATTGAGCTGATCGGTATCATCAAAAATCGTAAAATAAGGCCCCAAGCCGCAGAGCTCGGGATAACGCCGCAAAATCTTTACACCCGCCGCGTGAAAAGTAGAAATCCACACCTCTTCTGCCGAAGCACCCAAAAGTTTAGAAATCCTTTCTTTCATTTCGCCTGCGGCTTTATTGGTAAAGGTCACCGCAAAAATACTCCAAGGATTAACCCCTTTTTCTTGAATAAGATGGGCAATTCGGTGAGTCAAAACTCGTGTTTTGCCTGAGCCTGCGCCTGCAAAAATCAAGAGCGGACCTTCGGTGTGTAAAACTGCTTCACGTTGAGGAGGGTTTAAATGATCGAGCAAAGAAGAGTTCATGTTTTATTCAACCGTTACACTCTTTGCAAGATTCCTCGGCTGATCTACATCATGACCTTTTGAATCAGCGATTTCGTAAGCAAAAAGTTGTAATGGAATCATGGTCAATAAAGGATAAAAAAGAGATTCGGTTTGAGGCACGAACAAAGTATTTTCCACTCTTTCTGAAATATTATCATCACCTTCAGTTGCGATTGCCAACACTTCGGCACCTCGAGCTAAAACTTCTTGAATATTCGAAAAAGTTTTCTCATAAGCTGCATCTTGGGGAATTAAAGCTACCACCGGAGTTCCATGATCAATCATTGCCAAAGGCCCGTGTTTTAATTCTCCTGCGGCATATCCTTCGGCATTCACATAAGAAATTTCTTTGAGCTTTAGCGCGCCCTCAAGGGCAATGGGGTACTGATAGCCTCGTCCAATAAATAAAAAATAAGAGGCTTTCGCATAACGAAGCGCCACGCGCTGAATCTCTTTGTGAAAATCCAAAATTTTCAACATTTTTTGAGGAAGCAGAGAAATCTCTTCCATCAATTGGAGAGCTTCGGTTTTTTTCAGATAACCCAGCTGCCTCCCCCAATGGAGTGCGATCACTAATAGAGCCTCAATCTGCACAATAAACGTTTTAGTTGCAGCCACTCCAATCTCAGGGCCCGCATGAGTGTAATAGATCGCATTCGATTCACGCGCAATACTCGAATCTAAAACATTGCAAATCGAATAAATCATCGCGCCCTTTGATTTCGCATTTTTTACGCTCACCAAAGTATCGGCCGTTTCACCCGATTGAGAAATGGCAATTAAGAGTGTTTTAGAATCAATCGGAGAAGCGCGATAACGAAACTCGCTTGCCACATCTACCACCACAGGCACACGCACAAATTTTTCGAGATAGAATTTCCCCAGCAAAGCTGCATGATAACTCGTTCCACAAGCAACTAAGTAGATTTTATTAAATCGATTTTTAGAAGAAAAAAATTTCTCGGCACCCTTTAAGAAAAAATCTCCAGCGGCTTTATCGGCATGCCCACGAAAAGTATCAATGAAGGCTCGGGGAGTTTCAAAAATCTCCTTCAACATGAAATGCTTGTAGCCCCCTTTCTCCGCTTGAGAGAGCGACCAAGTAATTTCTTTCGATTCGCGATGAACTTTTTTCCCTTTCAGATCAAAAATTTCAGCCTTCTCGGCGCTAATTGAAGCAATATCACCGTCCTCCAAAAAAATAACCTGGCGCGTGTAGGGTAGAAGCGCCGCCACATCACTGGCCACAAAGTTTTCATTCTTCCCCAACCCCAACACCAAAGGACTTTGATAGCGGGCCACATAGAGATGATCGGGGTCCTCTTCTACTAAAACTGCCAAGGCATAAGAACCCTTCATCCTCTTTAACGTATTTTGAAGAGCTCTTAAGGGCTTGTTCTTTTTTGAAAGCTCTTGATCAACGAGATGAGCAACGATTTCAGTATCGGTATCGGAACTAAAGCGGTGACCTTCGCTGATTAAAGCTTTTCGAAGCTCCTGATAGTTTTCAATAATTCCGTTGTGGACGACGGCCACTCGACCATACCGATGAGGATGGGCATTCGCCTCAGAAGGTTTTCCATGGGTGGCCCAGCGCGTATGACCAATCCCCATTTTTCCCGGAAGAGGCTTTTTTTGAAGGAGATTCTTTAAGACTAAGAGTTTTCCTTGAGCACGAGCAATATCGATTTTTTCTTCTTCAAGAACGGCAATTCCTGCCGAATCATAACCTCGATATTCAAGGCGTGTTAAGCCATCAAGAATAATCTCGGAGGCCTGTTTTTCTCCAATGTAGCCTACAATTCCACACATGATAGTATTTTCTGTTTAAGATATTTTTTTGCGTTTTACTTTTCTGGAGTACTTTAAAATATTTTTTTGCTCGGATCTCGAGATCGCCAAAGCTTCTGCCGGAACATTCTCGGTAACGGTAGTTCCCGCTCCTACATAGGCATTTTTCCCTATTTTAACGGGGGCAACGATTTGGGTATCACTCCCAATGAAAACACCCGATTCAATCTGTGTTTTGTATTTATTCACCCCATCGTAATTACAGGTAATGGTGCCTGCTCCCACATTTACTTTTTCACCAATAACCGCATCTCCCAAATAAGAGAGATGATTGGCTTTGCTTCCTTTTCCTAAAACAGTTTTCTTGAGTTCCACAAAATTTCCAACATGGGCTTTTTCTCTTACCAAAGACTCTGGCCTCACTCGCGCAAAGGGGCCAACTACCGCTTCGCTTTCAATCGTACAACTTTCTAAATAGCTGTAGGCCCTCACTCGAACATTTTTATGCAAAACACTATTATAGAGGACCGCGCCTTGCTCTAAAACAGAACCTTCTCCTACCTTGGTTTTCCCCAAGAGAGAAACATAAGGCTCAATCAAAATATCGGAATCTAAAACAAGCTCGGAAGACAAGCGCACACTTTCTGGAAAAACAAAACTCACCCCTTCTTGCATCCAATGCTTTCGCAAACGCTCTTGCATCAATCGTTCTGCCGTCGCTAATTCTAAGCGCGTATTGACGCCCATGAGGTCATTTGATTTCTCAATACAAAAAGCCCCAACATTTTTATTCTCTCGACGCAAAATCACAGGTAAATCGGTAAAATAATATTCTTTCTTCACCGGATTTTTTTTAATCTCTTTTAGAGCACTAAAGAGCAGGGGCAACTCGGCCACGTATAATCCACCATTTACCTCTTCGATCGAGCGCTCGGTGTCGTGAAGATCGGTCTCTTCAATTACCTTTAAAACATCTCCCCCTAAATCTCTTAAGATGCGCCCATAGCCACGAGGATTTTTGGTTTTAAAACTCGCCAAAGTTAAAGCCGGATTTTTCTTTTCATGTTCTTGAAGTAATTTTTTAACCGTCTCAACTTGCAATAAAGGAACGTCTCCCGAAAGAATGACCGCATTTCCCAAAAATTTTTTCAAAGCACTTTCTGCGCACAGAACGGCGTGAGCAGAACCCAATTGCTGAGTTTGAGAAACAAAAGTTAAGGGCAAATCTTGAAAGGCTTCTTTAACCTGCGCCTGCCCATGCCCCACCACCACCACAACAGGCGAGCACCCCAAGGCCAAGGCCAGATTGACTGGATATCGCAGCATCGGCAAACCCGCAACCTGGTGCAATACCTTCGGAAGCTTCGATTTCATCCGCGTTCCCTGCCCCGCTGCTAAAATGATGGCGCATCGTTTTTTGGTCATAAAGTTTCGCATAACTGGCCAACGAGTTCTGTAATGAGCGAAAACTGCCGGGCCGCAAAGACTATTTCAATTAAAATAAGGCAATCGTCCAAATCGATTGTTCTGTCTTTTTCCTTACGGCGAATTTTTTCGCGATTGGAAGAACTCGCTGGCTAGTTACAGTTTCGCTAATATATGAAGAGATTCAATTTTAGCAATGACAATTCTTTTGTTTCAAAAAGAAGCTTATGAAAAAAACCTTTCTTGTAATCAATTTCAGATACGGCTAAAGGGGAGCAAAAAACATCCAGATGAATTTTGAGAAGGTTTCAAGTGGGGCTCTGTTTTCAAAGATGAATTCACAGCAAAGGTAGCGTTTGAAAACTTCGAAAAATTTGTCTGGACGTTTTTGGAACCCAATTAAAAAGGAGAAATCATGGCTGACGCTTATATTTTAGATGCCGTTCGCACTCCCCGAGGCAAACGAAAAGGTTCACTCTCTTTTACTCATCCGATTGATTTGGCAACTGTTCCTTTAAAAGCGCTCATTGAAAGAAATAAAATTGATCCGGCTCAGATTGCCGATGTGATTTATGGCTGTGTTTCCCAACGCGGCGAACAAGATAACGTGATTGCCCGCGAAGCCGTTTTGGCGGCAGGCTTACCGCTCGATGTGGCAGGCGTTACCGTCAATCGTTTTTGTGGATCAGGCTTAACCGCCGTCAACATGGCAGCTCACGCCATCATGGCAGGCCAAGAAGATTTAATGGTGGGTGGCGGAGTCGAACACATGACTCGCGTACCGATGGAAATCAATTTCGATATGGCGGGCTCTCTCTTGGCTGAAAAATGGCCAAACTTAATTCCTCAAGGATTATCCGCCGAGATGATCGCTGAAAAATATAAATACGATCGAAAAAAACTCGATGAGTTCTCCGTGCGCTCTCAAAAATTAGCAGCTCAAGCTTGGGAAGAAAAACGATTCGCCAAAAGTATTGTGCCCGTAAAGGCCAAAAACCAAGAAGGACAAGAATTTATTTTTGAAAAAGACGAGCATCTTCGCCCCAGCACTACAGTTGAAACACTGGCCAGCTTGAAACCTTCGTTTAGTTTAGAAGGCGTGATTCATGCTGGAAATTCGAGCGGTATTGTCGATGGTTCTGCAGCAGTTCTGGTAAGCTCTGCTCAAAAAGCAAAAGAACTGGGAGTAAAGCCCCGTGCAAAGATTGTAAGCACTTCAATCGCCGGCTCCGATCCTATCATTATGCTTTTAGGCCCTATTCCCGCGGTGCAAAAGGCCTTGAAAAAAGCAAATCTTAAAGTGGACGATATTGATTTATGGGAAATCAACGAAGCCTTTGCCCCTGTGCCCTTAGCCGTCGCTGAAGAATTAAAAATCAATCTCGATAAAATAAACGTCAATGGCGGCGCCATTGCGCTAGGGCACCCTTTAGGAGCTACGGGTGCTATGCTCTTGGGCACTGCCTTGGATGAGCTCGAACGCCAAGACAAGCGCTATGCCTGCATTACGCTTTGCATTGGTTTTGGGATGGGCGTGGCAACGATCATCGATCGAAAGATCTAGAATATCGGCGCCAAGGCTTCACTAATCTCTCTCGCTAAAGCATCAATGCTCATCTGAATCTGATCACAACGCGTGGAAGGCTCCCCGGCTTCTCGAGCTCTTTGCAAAGCTTCGCGGGCTGCCTCTAGATCTGAATTCGCTCGCTGGAGTAAGGCGGAGCGTCTTACATCTCCAGCTCTTAGCTCAGTGGCTCGATCTAAATTGTGATGTCCCATCTGGACATGATTCCAGGCGAGCTCCGTGCTCTGCTCTTGCGCTATACGCGGAGGTTGAGCTTGAACAGAAACCGCAGCGACACTGCCTGCCGTAACCTGTGCAACGGATCTCCTTTGATGAGTGCGCGCAAGATCTAAGGCTGTATCTAAAGCTTCTACACGCCCGTGGAGTTCTCGTATATTTACTCTTGCTCCATCACTGAGCTGCACGGGTTGACTACCATCCGGATGTTCTTCCACAAGTCTACCAAGCGCTATGTGAGCCGCCCGACTCTGACCCCGCGCACGATTTATCCATTCTGAAGCGCGGGCCCCACCCTGTTCTGCGGCTCGCAAATAAGTATAAAAATTACTCATCGCTGTTTCTAAATCTGCAACATAACGAGCCTCATCCCTTTGACGAGGAAGCGTGGTAGCGCGCGTTGGTGAGTGAACTGCCGTAGGCGCAACCGGCTGAGGAGCCCCATCCGGCTCAACTCGAATGCGTATTCCTTCACGTTGAACCCATAGAACGTGACTCGTCACTCGGAGTGTAGAATGCTGAGGGTGGAGAAAACGATTCACTTGCCGTTGTAAGGCACTCAACGTTGTATAAAGCATTCCCACCGTAACGGGTTGCTCGGTTTCGCGCCCCAAAACATCACGACGAACACGACGGCCATTCGCTGCCACATGATATTCACTCTCAGGCAAAGTCACGGCGTCTCCGCGCCCCATGCCACCAGGCCGCTGAGTCGCTTCTCTTAATCTTGCTTCGGCATTTTGAAGATTGTTAACAACCCCTTGAAGCACTGCAGCGCGACTTTCATCGTTGTAGTAACCAGGGGTGTTACAATCGATCAATTGTTTCGCAGCTTCTCTTAAATTTTCAAAGGCATTGAAGGCCGCTTGATTTCGACGTGTAAGCTCGGGTGAAATTACTACGGCTTCTCCACCCTCTTCAATTTGAGTGAGCTCTTGAGAATCATCTGCTAGCTCTCGTCGATTCGGGCGCTCAGGATCCGGCGCAGGCGGCGTGGTTTCAACTGGAGTATTTTCTAAACCAGCTGTGGCTTCATCAATTCCATCTGCATCATGCCCAGCATCATAGGCAGCTTCGGTGTTTCGACCACCAGCGGCTGAAGGATTTACTTGTAATCGAATTTGCATAAACGGGCTCCTTTAAATGTTCCCCGTTTATTAATGCAAAGCTCATGCCTAACTATTTGAAAAATAAAGATTTAGCTAAGCACTTGTAATGACTTGAGTAAAAAACAATTCACTGTCTTTTTAGTACAAGACCGCAAACCCCAGAAATCCGCATATTTGAGGGAAGGTGAGGAGAATTGTCTACAGAAGTGAAGAAAACTCAACTTCTTTCCAAGGGGCATTCCATAGGCCTTGGAGGGTCTCTTTGAAACTTTCTTCAAGCTCATTGGCGCGAGGAATGACTTGTAATTCTTTTTCAAGCGACGTTACTTCTCTGCCCTCGATTCCACAGGGGATGATGTGGCGGTAGTGTTGTAGATTCGGACTCACATTGAGCGCAAAGCCATGCATCGACACACCGCGATCAAAGTGCAGCCCCAAAGCCGCAATCTTTTTTTGCTTCACCCAAACTCCCGGATATTCCGCATCGCGCTCTCCCGAAATCTGAAATTTTTCTAAAGTGCGAATTAAGAGTTCTTCAATTTGAGAAACAAATTGGGGAATATTCAGGCGCAGTTCACGAATATTCACAATAAAATACCCCACTACCTGCCCAGGCCCATGATACGTGATTCTGCCGCCGCGATTACTTTGAATAATTTCAATGCCCTCTTTTTGAATTTCTTCTGGGCTACTTAAAAAATCTGCCTGGCAATCTTGCTTGCCTAAGGTGAAAACGGGCGGATGGGAAGTGAGCCATAAAAGATTGGGGATTTTTTTTTCGAGTTTGAGCGCGCGAAGTTTTTTCTGAAGCGCGAAGGCTTCGAGATAGGGTATGTCTGGGGTTTGAGCGAAGTAGAACATAAGGACTAAAAGTTTTCTTAACTTTTAATCTCTTAATGCTCCCGACATTGAGAGTCAAATCTTAAACCCGGAATTCGAAACTGCACAGAATGAACCTCCGGAGAATTCCCTAAAGCCGCAAGACGACTTCCAAAATCATGTCCTCCGCCGAAAACCAAGAAAACTCGCTCGCCGCGATTACGAGGTTGGCGAAAGAAATTTACGACGTGCCGGGTAGCCTCTGCCTCTCGCACATCACACGTGTAATAGTCACGTTGCTCTTGAGTAGAAGCACGATCCGTTTGGTCTTGAATTCTATCTTCCATCTCTGCATTTTCTACCGTTCGATGTAGATAAACATCATCATGCAAAGCCGCATAAACTTTTGTTGCGCCAAACTGAGCAATAAAACGCCGCTGATTATCATTTAACTCTCGGGGCACCCCTTCGCTAAACAATTCTCGAGCTCGGGTCATTACAAAATCCACTTCGGGGCCACCGTTTCGCCCACGACTCGGATCATTCGGAGGTAAATCGGTCTCCAAGCCTTCCTCAAAAATATGTCTTGGCCTTTCCGACTCCATATATCTCAACATTTCGAGCTGATAATCTCCCATCCGACGCCATAAATCCGCACCCATTTCGGGCCGATAATGCCACTGTCTCACAAATTCTACTTGTCCTATCTCACGTTTTCCTCTCACTTCGGGAGTTCTTTGAAGCAAAGGATTTACAGGGGTATCCGACGGCACTGGGGTATTCTGCAAAGCTTGTAAACGAGTGCCGGGAGTGGGGCCACGAAATGGAGCCTCCCCTCCCGAAACAGCATTGGGACGTGGCACACGATCAGCTACCGTGGTTGTGGCTGTTGGCTCACAAAGTCCCACACTACTACAAAATTGTCTGGCGAGTTCTTCAATTCCCATAAAGTTTTCCTAATCTTATTATCGGCTAAAGTTCCCAAAAAGTTGCCCTTTCTCTTTTCGTGGGTGCTAAGCGTTGATAAATTTTGCTTAAACTTGTCGTTCACCCATAAAAAAACCCGGCTAAAAAGCCGGGTTTTTTGCTCACTGATTTGCTCAATTACACTGTACACCCAGCGTGGTGGGTTCTTGCGCCACCAAGCGATCGGCCAGCTCATTCAAGTAGACTTCGAGGTTGGTATAACCTTCGCTCGAAATATCGAAGCCATTGTGATCTTGAACATTGGGATTCAAACCATGGGCAGTTTCCCAAGCATCGGGCATACCATCGAGATCAGTATCGGTTGGCGGAGCGGCAGCAGGCAAGGTAACGAACGCATCGTTACTCGGATTCACGTTACGAGCCGTCTGCACGATTTGTCCCGCGCAAATTGGGTTCATCAAGCGTTGATCCATCGCATCGCGGGGAAAAGCACCCGCATTTTTGAAGATATGTTCGCGCAGATCGTTTCGGCTATCGATATAGCTTGCGGGCTGAACACTGTTCAAAGTCACCGGGCTATTCGGCATCCAGGTAGGCTTGCTCATATCGGGAGACGTTTGTTGAAAATCATTGCAGCAGTAGATCAAGCCCTGATCCCAACGATCGGTGTAGAGATTCATCGTGTTATCACGGAGGTAAATATGATCGCCTCGCGTATCATTACGGCTGCGATGCATATCGTACATTCCGTAAGGATAATTTGATCTCACGAAGAAGTGATTGCCAATCCAGTTCATCTCGTATTTCAACTTCTGGTTGGTGAACGGATTAATTTCTGAGATATCGCTGAAATAACCCGCATCCCACATTAAGTTATTGATAACTTCTGCGTGTAAAGGAATTACGTGTGCACGTGGACTTTCGCGAGAGAACTCAGGGAAACGTCCTTCCGCGCGATTCCAGTTATTATAGACAATGGAGAGATTATCCATGGGCAAATCCACATCTTGCTCCGATAAAATTCCATTCCCATTTCCATCCGGCTCGGAGTAGTTAATCAACATACCACCATAGATTGAATGACCTCCGATGGTTTCACCCAAAATCGTATTTTGAATGGTCACATCGTGCGAGAAAGAAAGCTCAACGGCCTCATCTGCCGCATCTTGGCAAGAGAAGTGGTCGATCATGACATTTGATACAGATCGGAATCGACACGCATCATCAAAATTACCCGAAGGACGGCTGCGGATGAAACGTCCGATGAAATTATCGAGTTTGATCGCTCGAGATAAACAGAGAGGATCTTGATCGCACCAGTCTTGACTGGTTTCATCGGTATAGAGTCCTCGCACCGTAATTCCTCCTCCAGGTGCGGTTTGACCCGCAAGAGTGGTATCGCTTCCTGTGAAATGAACATCCCCGTTAATTACACCACTCACTTTGAAGAGAATGTATTTCGGGCCAGGCGTATCTAGAGCTGCTTGGAGAGATCCCGGGCCACTCGTATTGAGGTTGGTGACGTAGATCACTTGTCCACCACGACCTCCCGTTGCCTTGGCTCCAAAGCCTAAAGCTCCTGGGAAAGCCGGAAGCACAGTCGTAGGCGCCGATACCGTGAGGCTGACGCTTGCATTTCGAGTAATTCCGGCGGCAGTCGCCTGAATACTCAAAGTGGCTGATCCAACGGCTGCATCGCTTGCAGCGGTTAAAGTACATGCTGAGCTATTACCCGTCGTCGCGGCACAAGATCCAGTTACCCCTTGAGGCAAACCACTAATCGTTGGCGTAATTGAATCGGTTAAATTAGTGCGCACAAACGTGGCCGTGAGAGTTGCGGTTGCATTTTGTCTCATCGACACAGTGCTGGGCGAAACCGCCATCGTGAAATTAGGCGGAGTTGCAGTTACCGTTAAAGCCAAAGAAGTATTTTGAGTAATACTTCCACTGTTCGCTTGAATTTGAACCACGTAGGGAGCAGGAGTAACACTTCCTCCCACACTCACATTCAACGTGGTGCTATTGCCTGTGGTAGAAGCAGGAGAGAAACTCGCGCTGATTCCTGCAGGCGCAACGGCCGTAAAATTCACCGCATTGGTAAAGTTGGTTCGGGTAATTGTGATACTGCTCGAAGCACCGGAACCTTGCGCAATACTTAAAGGAGCAGGTGTGCTTAGGGTGTAGTTAGGCCTTGCAGCAATATTCAAGCTAAAGCTTGCGCTATGAGAGATCGAACCTCCTGCGGCACTAATCGTCACCGTTGAAGTTCCCACTGCTGCAGAAGCATCAACCGTTAAATTCAAAACACTCGAATCTCCGGTGGTATTGTTCGCAGACAAACTAGCCGTAACTCCAGCGGGTAATCCGCTCACCGTAAATGCCACAGGGTCAGTGTAATTATTTCGAGAAAGATTCAAACTCACAGCACCTGCCGCACCTTGATTGATACTGATCGACGAAGGATTTGTGGTGAATCCGAAGTCAGAGGGTGCCGCGTCAACCACCAAACTTAAAGGCGTGGTTTGAGTAAGCGAACCGCCCTGAGCATTAATTCCAATAATATAAGGACCCGGAGCAGTATTATTGGCTACAACAACATTCACTGTAGAACTATTGCCGGTGGTCGAGGCTGGCGAAAAACTCACACTCACGCCTGCCGGAGCAGTAGCTGAAAAATTCACCGCACTGGTAAAATTGGTGCGTGCAATCGAGACAACGCTCGATGCATTTTGCCCCTGCATGATTGTTAATCCAACCGGCGCCACACTGAGAGAATAAGTGGAGGCCAAAACATTGATTGAGAGATCTGCAGTTCGAGTAAGGGTTCCATCAGTAGCCTGAACGGTCACTGTGGCCGGACCCACTGCCGCAGTACTTGAAGCGCTTAAGTTTAAGATGCTTGAATTTCCAGTGGTATTATTTGCTGAAAAACTGCCACTGACTCCAGCGGGGAGACCGCTCACGCTAAAGCTAATGGCTTTGGTATTATTGGTTCGAGTTAAACTCAAAGTCGAAGCGCTAGAAGCGCCTTGGGACAAACTCAAGCTCGCGGGAGAAGCCGACATTGAGAAATCAGCGGGAGCTGTCACAGTCGCACTCAAAGCAACCGAAGGATTGCTACTCGCTGTGCTCGAGATATTTACTTGAGCCGCATAAGTACCTGCGGTTGCAGAACCATTAAATCCAACGCTCACACTACAACTTGTTCCTGCTGCCAGAGTCTTACCGTTACAGGCCGAAGCATTCAGATTATAAAGAGCGGCATTGCTTCCAGCCAAACTGAGAGAGTTGATGGTTAAAGATGCCGTACCCGAATTTTTAACGTTTACTGTTTTTGCCGCAACGCTTGCCCCTGCGGTTGCCGAGAAAGAGAGTGAAGTTGGCGAAACAGTGACTGCCGATGCAGGCGCTTTCTGCACATAGATCTCAAAACTCTGAGCGTTTGTTTGCTTAGGTGTAATTGCTTTTACCGTCACATGTTGAGTGGTGATAGTTGCGTTCATACTCGCCGTAAACGTAAGTGTCCCACTATTTCCGGTATTAGGGTTTGCACTGTAGGAAACCGTGATTCCACTTCCACCACTTGCCTGAAAACTGACCGGGCTTGTATCTCCGTACCGATCCATCTTGTAAGAAACTGTTTTGCTTTGCCCTTGTTTTAGGGAGAAATCTCGAGGGCTTGGATACCACTCTACAGCTTGTGCAACCGAGACCCACATAAAACTCACTGCGAAGAAAATGGCCGGACTCAACCATTTCTTAAAACCCCTTGGAAAAAATGATGACATAAGCCCCCCTCATGTCGGAGCCCAAATCGATCAAATAGAAACAACCTTTCTAAATCATAGATTTGGGCTATAGATTTTGAAATGAATCCTTAAGGATTTGGATGAAGCAAAATGCGGGCCTTCGCGGATCAGTCAATTTTTGAAAAACCTTGTTAACGGCTGCCTCGCTAAAAATAAGGGCTTGCGCCAGTTTTTTGGCTAGGAGAGTCAAAAGTCAGAGCGGGGTTTTAACAATTTTATCTTAATAATTTTTACAGATATGATCTGCAATACGGCTTGAAAAAGCCATGATGGTAAGCTGCGGATTAACGCCCAGCGAAGAAGGGAAAATGCTGCCATCACTTATGAAAAGGTTATCAAACCCATGAACCTTAGCCTGAGAATCAACAACTGAGTTTTTTGGATCCAGCCCCATTCGACACGTGCCTAAGGGATGAAAAGATAAAACTTCTAAATCTTTCGCCTTCAATCCACTTTGCAGTTTTGCAATCTCATGGGGGGAGCTTAAAACCGGCATTGAATGCACAGGAATATAAACTTTTTTAGCGCCCGCCTCGAAAAAGACACGGCACAAAACCTCAACGGCATCGACAAACCTTTTCACATCGGCCTCATTGAGTGAGTAAAACACCAAGCGATCTCCGTTGGGCGCACGCACCACCCTCCCCCTCGATTCGTCGCTAATCAAAAAACCGAAGGAGGCCACATGATCAAATTGATCCATTAAATCTTTGTGTTCTCGCCCTCTCACCAGCAAAGAAAGCGCGTTGATCGAAGGCGGCATAAACGCCCCCTCAAACATAATGCCTTGTTTCTTATAATCGGCGCAGTAGAAACTTTGGGGCACCCCCTGCCAACCTCGAACGAGCTGATCAAACAACGCTAATGCCTTTCCTGCGGGATGAAGCGCCAGGTTTCTGCCTAAGGCCTTCGATTGTTTTCCTATGCCAGAGGCTTGAAGAATTAAGGGAGTTTGAAGGGCACCCGCAGCCACCACGGTAAGTTTAGGGCGAATCTTCAAAGACGCCTGTTTTTTTCCTGTGAAAGGATCCAAACCAAAGGCCTGAATTTCAGTGACACTCCCAGCCCGATGCACAATCTTATCAACCCGACAATGCGCATATAATTCAGCCCCATTCTCCAAAGCCTTCGGAATATAATTCAGCTGCACACTTTGCTTGGCATCAGTCGGACACCCAAAACAGCAGAGCGAACTTCCTTCACAGGCTTTCACATTTCGTTTAAGCGGCTGTCCTTTAAGCCCCATTTTTTCTAAGCCCCGCCTAAAAATGAGGGAACTCGGATCTAAAAGCTCTTCAGGCACATCCATCACATGAATCATTTCTTCTACTTTTTCAAAGTGGGGCCGAAGGCCCTCCTCACTCACCTCTAAACCATATTCTGTTTTCCACTTTTCAATCACGCCTTCCGGCAAACGAAAACAAGTGCCCGAATTTACGGTAGTGGTTCCTCCGATCGTTCGGCCCGTCATGATGGGAACAAAAGGCCTACCAAAGGCAGCGGTGAGCCCAAAATCACGATACATCTTCGAAGTGCGCTCTACCGCATCGCCCTTGAAATCATTCAAATCGAAACGGCCCCCCTCTTCGAGCATCAAAACTTTTCTTCCGGCGGCAGCCAACTCAGCGGCCAAAGGTGCTCCTCCTGCCCCTGTTCCAATCACACACACATCTGTTTCGATGATTTGATCTTTCTCATAAGAAACTTTTACTCCTGCCCCGTATAAGCTGGGCGAAGGTTTTTTTTGCGGAAGTTTAATCGAATAACCAATTTGCTTCGCCACGGCAGGCTGAGAATAATAGGCAGAGATCACATTCGCTTCTACTAAGCGAAACAGAAGTTGGCGATAAGTCCGATGAGATTGATAATAGCTTTTTAAATAATCAACCCGCATTTTTTCGCTCATGCGAGTAAATGGTTTTCCTGAAAAACGAAACAGGCGGGCTCTTTGCTCGATATATTTCAAAACCCAACGAAAAATCCGCAAGACCGTTGAAGAAGCATTCGCTAATAAGAAATTTTCTACGTGATCCATGGCCTTAAGCTCAGAAGGCCGAAAGGGAATACGCTCACTTGGGGGAATGAGAGTATCTGCAAAACAAGTGAGAATTTCTTTTTCTCGGGGACTTAAAATTTTTCGATCGGTCATAATGTTTATACTATTTGAGCGTCCGACTTTCAGATTTTACACAAAAATAAAGTTCGAAAATCGGACATTATTTTGAAAACATCCCGGCTGTTCTGGATCCCTCCATTCTATAACATTTTGATTTTTATCAAAATTCAATTTTTATAATTTCTTTTCTTAAATCTTGGCATCTTCCCTGCAGTCTTTTCTGGGCATGGAAAAACAAAACTCTGAACAAGAAGAAAAAAAAATTCAAGAATCCCTTAAAACTTTAAGCCGAGAGCTCTGCATTCAAGTGAAGGCGCGGCAACTCTACGGACTCGATCAAAAAATTAGAATTCTGCAAAGGGCTTTCTCTCTTGCAACCCGAATTTAAAGGAGAAAAAATGAACTCATTTTTTATTTCAAACTTTCATCTTCCTCGTTTTTTTCACCTCATTCCCCAGGGCATGCAATCAAAATTGCACTTACAGGCTTCTCACATTGTGACTTCTCAAGAAGCTTGGAACACCACTCACAATTTTGAAACATTACTTCATCAGGGTTCTCAAACCCATTCTCAAAACATCGAACTCGAAAATCAAAACTTTCTCAGCGTGATTAATCAAGAACTGCAGCAAAAAATAAATACTCCGGAGCCCGAAATTCAAAATCGCTTAAACACCCTTAACAGCAATCGAGTACGAGAAGGAAAAACTCCTCTCAACTTTTCAACCACCAACCAAGAAATTGAAAAAATTTTGAATAATCCGAGCCTAGGCAATAAAGAAAAAAAAGATCAGATCGAAAACTTAAGAAAACAGCTCGGCCTTTCTAAAAAAGACATGAAAAAGCTTTTTACCAAGCGCCTGGCCCGCCTCCATCAAGAATTAGCTCAAAAAATACAAAACCGGGCCCAAAGCTTAGCTCAAAATCTAGAACAAATTGAAAAAACTTACGGCAAAGAAAGTGCGCAAGCAATTGCTGCCCGTCAACGCCTGAGCAGCGTGCAACAGATCTTAAAAAACGAAACCGAAAAACATCAGCAGATTTCTAAACTCTGCAAAAACTTATACCCCAGTTTTTGGGGAAAGATCGGCGGTTTTTTCAAAAAAGTAGGCTCTGTCTTCAAAAAAATTCCTCAGTTGCTTTCAAAGGCCATTCGATTTGTCACACCCTTCTTAAATTTTGTGCCTGGTCTTGGACCTTTACTCAGCGTAGCCAAAACTTTCTTTAAAGGAATACAAACCGGAATTCGATTCGTTTCCTCTTGTTTTTAAAAATGTTTCCAATTCCAACAAATCTACGAGTTTTTGAAAAATAAAAAAATCACAGCTTGGAATCTCACATATTCACCCAATCTGCTAAAGAAGCAGATCAACACGGGTGGAAGGTAGCCTTCGAGGTCAGTGAAAACTGGCCTCAAGGCATTTTTGTGATCTGATTATTTTCACTCGCCTTGCCGCCCACCTCAACAAAGAGTTTGTTTTTCGAACCCCTCTCCAAAAAATCCGTCCTATTTTCGAACGCTTTTTAAAAATCAATCTCTTGCTCCTCTGGCGAAGAAATCACAACTTATTGATATTATTTATATTTTTAGAAACCTATTTTTCCTCACCTACCTTGGCACAGCACTCGCATTTTCTTCTTTCGTCTGACTTTAAAAACAAAATTTATAAAGAGGAGATTTTATGTTGATTCCAAACTTTAACGCCCTGCAAAAGATTACCGTTAATAATTATAATACCTACAACCACACCGCAACTCCCTCCATCGATGCGAATTTGGTTCAAGACTTACTCCAAAAATTTTCCAACTTAGAAAATCGCTTCAATGCACCTTCACTCGTGAGTGCGAATGATCCTATTTTCTCTCAAATTCCCGAAATGAGTTTTTCTTCAAATCCGCACTATGGAATTGCTGCCAATGAGGTGGGGAGAGTTTGGGGAGATCCGCATTTTGAAGATCCGGATGGCGGCAAATTCGATTTTCAAGGCCAAGCCGGAAAAGATTACAATCTTCTAAACGATACAGGCCTCGCCTTTAATGCCCATTTCATTTCTTGGGGAGAAGGCAAAACGGTGATGGGCAACACAGGTATTGCCTTAACGGGCCCCCGCGGCACTTCAAAGGTTGAATTTTCTAAAAACGGTGCCTGGATTAATGGCATCCCGCTCGCTCCCGGCGCCATGGAGACTTTAGCCGATGGAGGCGTCGCCCATTTCTCAGAAGATCGCAAAACCCTCACTCTCAAAACAAACGAAGGTTATACTATCACCCAAAAATGTAACGAGGGTTATATCAATGCCGATGTCAAAACACCCCGTGTGGGCGTGGCCGCCGACAAACGCCTCCCAGGCGGCTTGCTTGGCCAGACTTTTGATGCCGATAAACTCGCTCGACAGGGTTTGGGTCAACAAGGAGAAGGAGCGATCGCCGGCGTGGGTTCCGATTATGAAATCGAGGGAGGACTTTTTGGAGAAATAAATCCTCGAATCCAACGAGGGCTTTCGAACTCTTTTCTCGGTACAGTAGGGCAAATTTTCCAACAAGCGGGCCTGCAAGCACCCGAGATTCTTCCAAGCCTCAACCCCTTCAGCCAAACTCCAATCGATTGGAATAAGATGATGGTCGATCAAAGTTTAGATTTTCTCGTCCAGCAAAACTCTCGGCAAAGCCTAATGCAAAACATTCAAACCAACGATCAAAAAAATAAAAAACTGGAAGCCTTACTCTTAAAACTACTCCAAACAGGCAATATCGATATGGCGATGCTGGTATTGGCTCAACTTGAAAGCCAAGCCGCACAAGAAATGGTGGGAAATTTAACGAAGCAAATTCAGCAAGCACAGCAAAAGCGGAGAGACCTAAGCCAACAGATTGCCGGATTAAGCGGAAAAGAAAACCAACAATCTCAACTCCAACAATTACAATTAGGAATCAGTGAAGTAGCTGATACTCTTCAAATGATTCAAACCATGATTAAAGATGTTGCCGATCAAAAAAATCGGACCATGGAATTTGCCAATAATTATCTCAATTCTGAAAACCAGACCACGATGAGCATTGTGCGAGGTATGCGCGGTTAGATAGCTCTTATAAGCGGCCTCAATCTGCGCTCTCGAAAAACCCCTCTTCATGAGGGGTTTTTATTTTGTGAAAATAATGTGACTATTTTTTGTGAGAGTTTTCAAGACTGCCACAGAAGGGCCATCACGCCCTCATCCCAATATCTTCTTAGCTACCCACATTAAAATTAGAACATTTTTCAGAATAAAAGGAGTTTCTCATGGGAACAAACAACATTGGTCGTACGCACAGTTTAGCAGGAGTTTTACTTGCACAAGGAGCCCCTGCTGCCGGCAGACGACGTCACCGAAGACGAGAAGCTGCCCCTCCACCGCCTCCCCCTCCACCGCCTCCCCCACCCCCCACTCCTTCTCGTTGGCATGCTTTAGTGATTTTTGATCCCGCATTTGGTCCTGGACGTATCTCTACACCAAGCAGTCAAGCTGCGGCCGCTGAACACAACGTTGGACTTGGCGGTTCACTTCAGATCAGTGCCGAATTTTTAAGAGGAGAAACCGGTTATTTGGCCGCGGGTATTTATGCCTCTTACCACAGCTTCTTTGCACCAAACCCTCTTCAAAACTCAAGTTATGGATTCTTCTCGGTGGGTGGTCTAGTAGAAGCCGCTTTGCACGTCACCCCTTCTGTCGACATCGGAGCTCAAGTTTTAGTGGGCCGTGATTCCATTACCGGAGAAAACGTCAATATTGGACTCCCTGTTTCAGCCCGCTTTACTCACGGAAATGATGCGGCCTTGGGTCTTGGTGTAAATGTATTCGCTGCCCTTGCCCATCGCTCAGTCCGAGTGGGAGCAGGCCTACACCTAAGCCCCGGAACTTATTCTCTTGAATCCACAACTGGTCGCGTTCCTCTTTCACGCGATTTAACCGCAGGAGTATTGGTCGCCCTCGATATTCCTCAAGCATTCAGATTCTAGTTTTTACAGGAGCTCTTATGAAAAAAATTTATTTCTTACTTCTTCTTAGCCTTTCACTCTCTTTCAGTTCACTCTCGAACGCCGCTACATTAAATCTTCCCGCGGGCTCCAATGGCGGACGAATTTGTAGCGTTACTCAAACTTTAGACGACCAAACCGTGATGGGGTCTTTGCGACGCGCGCTGAATCAAGGCTACAATAATCGCGTTCCAGGACTCCCTGAGCTTTGTTCTGAGAAAATTTCTTTTGATCTCAGTGGCACCATTCGCTTGAGCGGCTCGATTATTCTCAATCAAACCACCAGCACGGGCTTCACGCTTGAAAAATCGGCGAGCGTGGCAGCTCCTTTATTTCTAGATGCCTCAGGTCTTCCGGCTGGAAGCTGCGCGATCACGATTAGTGCCTCACAAATTACTCTCCGACGCATCACCATTTTAGGGGGTAGCACCGCTGCAGGAATTTGTCTTGAGGCCGGCGCAAATAATGTAAATATCGATAACGTGACCGTGATCGGCAGTGGCCAGGGCGTTTGGGTAAAAAATGGCGCGCGACGCAACACCATTCAAAACAGTTTTTTCTATAGTAATCGAAATTTTGGCGTGAAACTCGATGATGCTTCTCAAAATCGCGTCACTCAAAATACAATTCATAGTAATGGATCAGGGCCCTTATCTTCACCCGCCACTCAGATTCAACCGACCTTGACTTCGGCAGCACCCACCAACGAAACCAATACTCAATTTTCGATTTCGGGAACAGTTCCTAGTGCGGTAGAGAGAATTGAAATTTACAAAACCGTTCCTACTGGTTCGAATACCAATTTTATTGGATTCATTGATAACACCAATCCCGATTTTCAAGGTTTAAACTTCATTCTCAATCCAATTTCTGCCAACAGCGGAGATATTTTATTTGCTCTTGCGATTGCCGCCGATGGAACCACCAGTGCAGCTTCTGCAAACTTACTCTTAAGTTCAATCGGCAGCGGCAGCACCACCACCGGCCCCGTTTGCGTGCCGGGCCATGCTCCCTACTCTCTCAGAATTGATTCCGATCATGATGGATTGCCCGATGCAATCGAAGATCGAAATCGTAATTGCATTGTGGATGTGGGTGAAACCGATCCAAATAATGCCGATACCGATCGCGATGGAATTACCGATGGCTATGAAGATCGCAATCATAACGGAACTGTCGATGAGGGAGAATCAAACCCAACTCGCATTGACACCGATGGTGATCGTATTCCCGATGGCGTTGAAGACCATAATCACAATGGAATCGTCGACTCCGATGAATCCGATCCTACTAAAGCTGATACCGATGGCGATGGAATTTCGGATTACGTGGAAGATTTTAACCACAATGGAACTTGCGATTGCGAAGATGCCAATCATAATGGCAGCTGCGATGCAAATGAAGTGTTCCTAGAAACTTGCGCTTATCTCACCGACACCGATCGCGATGGAATTGCTGATGGCACCGAAGATGCCAATCACAATGGCGTAGTGGATATGCTTGAAACTGATCCGCGCCTTGCCGATACCGATGGTGATGGTTTGCTCGATAACGTCGATCCTTGTCCACGAAATGCGAGTTTAATTTGTCAGCATCCTTGTGTCGTGGGTCAAATTCCACCTGAGAACCTTGATTCCGATCGCGATGGAATCCCCGATGCCGCCGAAGATGCCAATCATAATTGCGTGATGGATGCCGGTGAAACAAACCCTTATCTTCAAGATACCGATGGCGATGGACTGGTTGATTCGGCAGATTCTTGCCCACGTAACATCGATACCGCTTGCACCTCGACTTGTGTGCCTCGGGGCTATGTGCCTGCCGATCGTGATTCCGATGCCGATGGACTTCCCGATGTGCAAGAAGATCGCAATGGAAACTGCGTACTCGACCCGAATGAGAGTAATCCCTTCGATCGCGACACCGACGATGATGGAATTCCGGATAATATCGACAATTGCCCCCAAGATACCAATCCACTTTGCAATAGCATGTGTGTACCTGGTCAAACTCCTGCCGAAACGGTAGATTCCGATGGCGATAGCATTCCAGATCGCTATGAAGACCTAAATCACAATTGTGTGCGCGATGGGAACGAAAGCGATGCCCGTCAACGCGATACCGATCGCGATGGATTATTCGATAATCAAGATGCTTGCCCCAATAATCCCGACTTAACTTGTGCTTCGTCTTGCATTCGCGGAGAGTTTGTTCCTCCCACCCGCGATTCCGACAACGATGCCATTCCGGATGTGCTCGAAGATGCAAACAATAATTGTATTCGCGATGTGAGCGAAAGCAATGCTTTCGACAACGATACCGACGATGATGGAATTTCCGATGGAGTCGAAGATAAAAATCATAACGGCCGTGTGGATGCCGGTGAAACCGATCCGCGCAACCCCGATAGCGATGGTGATGGAATCAGTGATGGTTTAGAAGATAGAAACCACAATGGCATTCGCGATTTCGCGGAACTAGATTCTACTAAAGCAGATACCGACGACGACGGCGTGCCCGATCGCCTCGAAGACACCAACTTAAATGGTCAAGTCGATCGCGGTGAAACCCACGGTGCTTTAGCCGATACCGATCAAGATGGCATTAAAGATGGCGATGAAGATAAAAATCATAATGGCCGTGTGGATGCCGGTGAAACCGATCCACGCAATGCCGATAGCGATGGCGATGGCGCAAGCGATGGCCAAGAGCTCTCGCAGGGCACCAACCCCATTCATGCCTCCGAGGGAGATCTCAGAAGAGCAACCGGGCAAGGTTGTGCTCTCACTCCTCTCGCCGAGTTTTCAAGCGTTGGCCTTTCTTTCTTGGCCTTAAGCCCTTTGTTCTTCTTGGGATTGCGCCTAAAACGCCGCAAAAAATAGGCACCCAAGCCTTACAATTTGGCTTTTGACAAAACTCCCCGGTATGTTAGGGGAGTTTTTCTATTCTGCGGGCGACATTCGGAGCTTACAGAATCTTAGGCCCCGCGGGGGGCGATCATCAGAAAGTTTAAGGAGTCTATATTATGGCAAGAGTTACCGTTGAAGATTGTTTAAAAAACGTCGAAAACCGTTTCGCTTTAGTGCACTTGGCAGCAAGACGAGTGCGGCAATTAATCAAAGGTTCTGAACAGTTGGTGGATAGTGACAATAAAGAAGTAGTGACGGCACTGCGGGAAATTGCTGCGGAAAAAGTGAAGGTTACTACAGAATCCCTCCCTCAAAAAGTTGAGTAATTCAATAGAGATTAAAAGACGTAAAAAAACGAAATCCCTCATTGATCCAATGAGGGATTTTTTAATGTTCTAAACAATCCTACTTCAAACTTATTTCAATCTTAATGGCCAGGGCCATTCGCGTGAGAAGTGAGCCATTGTTCAAGAAACTGACTATTAATTCTCCATTGGCCTCCCACTTTGAACGCCGGTAAATCCTTGCTTTTGATCAGACGATAAATAGTCATTTCGTGAAGGTCTAAACGCTGAGCCACTTCTTTAATACTCAAGAACTCCTTGCTATCGCCATGGACTCCTTGTTGGTGCAATGGATGTTTATTATCCATACTTACCCTCCCTTTCAAAATTAGCTGAAAACAACTTAATTTAAAGCAAGGCCTGTGCCAAAAAATTAATTTCTGTACCAAACTGTGCTTTGTTCATATAAATCAAATATTTATCTTCTATTTAAAACAGCTTACTTTTCACTCTAAACCCTTGAAAAACTGTTCTTTTTCACTCATTCAGCGACAAAAATATGACGTTTTGAAGCAAAATTATGCGCCCGAGTGCCCCAAACCCAAATGCAATATCTTTTGGATAAGCGCCTCATAAGTGAATCCCGCCTTGGCAGCGGCTAAGGCAAAGTCCTCTTCTTTCGCAATAAAAGGATTTGGATTCACTTCGATCACCACCACCTCACCTTCTGGTGTGAGACGAAGATCAAGTCGAGCATACCCTTGCAGATAAAGCGCTCCATAAACTTTTTTACACATCTTCTCGATTTTAAAGTGAAGTGGATCAGAGAGAGTCGCAAAACGATTTTTGATTCCCCATTTTTTTCGATATTTTTCATCCCACTTCGCTTTGAAAGTAGCAATCTTGGGTTCTTCTTCGGGCATTTCTCCAAACACCATTTCACGGGGAGGAAACACATGAAGACGATGATTTCCCAAAACCCCCACATACAATTCGCGCCCCTGAACATATTCTTCAACGATCACATCTTGATTTAAAGATTCTTGAACATACTGAACCCTCTCCAAGAGCGCTTTGTCGTTCTCGACAAACGAGTTCATCGAAATTCCGTAAGAAGACTCTTCACGAAGAGGTTTTACAATTAGGGGATACTTTAACTTTGTGTTTTTTCCGATCCTGGAGTTTTGATGAAATACTTTAAAATCGGGCGTTTTTAATCGATGATGAGTGAGAATTTTTTTAGTGAGAGCCTTATTTTTGCAGAGCGTAATTCCAACCGAGGCCGTTCCGGTAAAAGGCACATTCAACATTTCAAACAAGGCCAAAATATTTTTCTCTTGAGCAGAATCGCCGGCAAATTGCTCCGCCTGATTAAAAACAATATCCGGCGAAAAACTCCGCACCTCGTGAACCAATGCCTCTAAATTATCGGTAATGGCAAAAAGCTTCACTTCATGCCCCAGGTTACAAAGCGCTCGATACACATCCGCCTCGGCCTTCATTTCGGGGGCCTGAAGTAAAATAGAATAATCAGCCCCTTCTTCTAGGGGTTTAGCATCATCGTAAATAAGAAGAACACGAAGTTTCCGTTGCATAGGTTCCTAAACACTCGGTTTGAATTTCCCTGTATAAATATAGTTTGATGCCATTGACGTAAGGTAAGCGGTAACTTCCATCAGAGTCTCCGATTCATTTTTCCCCACACGAACTTTTAAATTTCGGCATCGCTCCTGGAGTTTTTTAAAAAGGTTATCGATGATGAATTTTTTTTCTCCGGTCCAAGCCGAAACTTTATTCACCAAATGCCGATGGTGCCGCCTCATAAAACTCGCGGCCAACTCGCCTGGCGCTTCTTGATCGCCTGCAAAAATTCTTTTTAAATCTCGGTCATAGAAATCAGGATAATCTTGGGCATAGAGTTTTTGTTTTCGGGCATAGTAGGTTTTTAATTTAAGTTTTAATTGTTGAACGGAGTAATCTTTAGAAAATTCAGTAGTTAAAGGAGCTTTTTCTCGAATTTGATTCATCCACTCTTCCATGCACTGAAGCTTTTTGAGTGCCGGCCAACCTTTGTAATGAGTTTTCCAATCGAGTTGTGGGCTCAGCCAAACCGCAAAAGTTTCTGCAAAATCTTCGTCGGGCTCGGCCTGGGCATACCAATTATTCAAATGCCTCACATAACTTTTGCTATAGGGTTTTGGGCGATAATACTGGGGAGTTTCTTCGGAAGAAGGAGGCCCGAAAATTTTGGAGACTTCCTTCTTCTTATCAAAGCCATAGGCATAATAAAGCGCATGCCCTGCCTCATGACGAAGGAGCTTTAAAAAATCTTCGTGGGTTCCCCCCTCCACCTCCAACATCATTTTTTCTTCGAGTTTTTTCAAACGAGGGTGAGCCAAATAGAAAGGGATACCAATTGCCACCTCCCCTTCTAAAACGAACCATTCATCCGCCAAATAACAGGGAGGAGAAAATTCAATATTTTTTGATTTTAAATTATCATTTAACTCTAAAATCCAATGAGATAGCTCCGACTCTTCAATTTTGAGCTTGAGATCACAAACACGCAGCTCCAAGAGCTTTTCTTCGGGTAAATTTTCCCAAGAATGCGAAACCATTCGGAAATTGTAACGGATTTTGAAAACGAAACCAAGTGTTGCTTAAAGGAGTCAACGGAGAAGAAAAAAAGCCCTATAAAAATGGCCCAGATGCAAGGCGCCGCAAACGAGCGACCGGAGCGTACGCGTTTGTACGTGAGGATCGCGAGTGTGGCGGCAACACCGCAGATGGGTCATTTTTATAGGGCGTAGCAGAAAAGCCACCATCCAGAATCGAACTGGAGACCTACTGATTACGAATCAGTTGCTCTACCAACTGAGCTATGGTGGCAACACGGTTGCGGATAAAATTTCATCTACAGTGTTAGTCCTCGTTCACGATCCTCATCCCGCAACGCGGGACTGCGGTTACCTCCTCATTTCTGCCTTGCCACTGAACTTTTCTGAAAATCTATTAAGCAAAAGTTGATTTTATCTTAGCAGCTAGTAGTCTGTCTCCATGAAAAATTCCAGAGAAAACTTGGCGGCCTCCTTCTTAAAACTTAGCGAAATTATGGAAAAACTCCGAGGCCCAGAAGGCTGCCCTTGGGATAAAAAACAAAGCTCCTCGAGTTTGAAACCCTATTTATTAGAAGAAACCTATGAGGTTTTAGAGGCCATCGACGAAAATAAAGCCCCTCTTTTAAAAGAAGAACTGGGCGATCTACTTTTTCAAATTATTTTTCATAGCCAAATTGCCCAGGAAGAAAATCAATTTACCTTAACCGAGGTCTGTGAGGGAATTAGCGAAAAACTAACCCGTCGGCATCCCCATGTTTTTTCTGGAGAAAAAGTAAATAGCGTCGATGAGGTTTCAAAAAATTGGGAAAAGATTAAAGCCCAAGAAAAACAAAAAGACTCAGGCTTACTCTCCGGAATTCCCCAAAGCCTCCCGGCCCTCTTTCGCGCTTATAAAATTGGGAAAAAAGTTTCACTCGTCGGCTTCGATTGGAAAAAAATAGAAGACGTTGTTGAAAAGTTTCAAGAAGAATGGAGAGAGCTCGAAGAAGCCATTCAAAAGCAAGATGCTCATGCCATTGAAGACGAGATGGGAGATGTCCTTTTCACCTTATGCAACCTCTCTCGTTTTTTAAAAACAAATCCCGAAGAAGCGCTCCGGCGTGCCTGCAAAAAGTTTGAGAAACGATTCGCCTACCTCGAAGATAAAATTCGTTTAGAAAATAAAGAGTTAAAATCTTGCTCACTCGAGGAAATGGAAAAACTTTGGCAAGACGCAAAGAAAAATTTAGCTTAATTCTCAATCAATAAAAGAAATCAACTCTGAAAAAGCTCCAAATACAAGGCGGCTGCGATGAGGTAAGCGCAGTCCGCCTGGGGCGGATGAAGATTGACGACGAGACACCAACGCCGCAATTGGACTTTTTCAGGGCCAACAAAATAATTCACAGAAAATGTGAGAAACCTGTGGATGACTCTGTGGGAATCTCTGAGAAATCCCTCTTAAAAAAAAATTAGGCATTGCCGAGCAAATTGATTAAAATTTAATCAAATAAAATTCTCTAGAAAAAGGAAGCGGTGAGTTTTGAAAAGATTTCAAGTGGGAGACTAGCACCCAAGCTTATTAATTTGAAAAAGTAGCGTTTGAAAGCTTTGAAAAATTCACTGCTGCCTTTTTCTTTGCACAAAAATATTTTTATGAGCACTCAAAAGACAAAAGCCTTTCTTCTCTCAGCCCTCTGTTTACCCGGAGCCGGACAAGTCTATTTAAAACAGCGCTTGAAAGGATATCTTTTGATTTCAGCTTCTTGTGCTGCAATTTGCTATGCCTTGATTCATTTTTTTAAATCTTATCGGGCGCTTTTAAAAAGTTTTCCCATCGCTCAATACAAACATCATCTGAGCGATGCATTTTTTAAATTGATTACTTTAACTTTTGAACAAGAATGGAAGGTATTACTAGGAAGTTTGGTATTACTCATTGCGGTTTGGATAATGAGTATGCTCGATCTTATTCTTTATCCTTCAGAATCAAGTAAGCCGGAATAAAGATGAGCGCTGCCCCCAAACAAGTCAGCTCACCTAAAATTCCTATCCAGCCAAACGAAACTAAGGCCTGATTTTGGGCAATGACCAAGGTGAAATACCCGATAATGGTTGTAAGCGAACACAAAAGCACCGCACCACCGGTCGTGCCAATGACCGAGGGCATTGACCCTTTTCCTTCCAGCATATAACGCTGATACATATTCACACCATAATCGACCCCAATGCCAAAAGTGGTGGGAATCGCAATAAAATTGAAGAAGTTAATTTTAATCCCCAAAAGAGGCATGAGCCCACCCATCCAGAGAACTCCGCAGCTTAAAGTACCAATGATGATTCGAAAAGCCCGCCACTGCCTAAAAATAATCAAAATAACCAGACAAACCCCTACAAAAGAATAGAGGGTTGCTTTCGGCCCATCTTTGATCACTGCATTTAAGAGATCGGCAAAAATCACTGAATCTCCAGAGGCAGTAATCGTTTCACCCGAGGGGAGAGTGTTCCGACGAATTAAGTCTGAAAAATGAACTAGGTTTTTTCCATTCCATAAAGGTGCCCGATCGGTGGGATAAACGTAAACGATATTTCCCAGCACACCATTTTTTTCACGAAAATTTCTTTTCACATCTTCGGGCACTTGTTCCAAACTTAATGCCTTACTGACAAAACCCGATTTAAATTCTTCCATCTTCTGCTTTTGTTCGGCATTCAAAAAGTTGAGGGTATTATTTTCGATCAAAGCGCGAATGCGCGTTAAAACTTCATTTTTTTCATTTTGATCGGAGGGCACATAAGAAAAAACGGTTTTACAGGTATCGATAACCCTTTTTTCGGGAGGATCCTGCTCGTTCTTACGCACAATCTCCCGACAAAGTCCTTCGGCCTGTTCGGGCTTATCCACCAAGAGAACAGCAGGCGCAAGTGAACCACCAAAAATCTTTTTTACTCGCTCATTTAAAGCCGCTTCTTCCATCATTTCTTTTTGTTTGGTTTGAACACGCAATTTACTGAAATCGTATTCTAGAGAACGAGGAATATAATAAATCAGAACAGGCACAGTCATCATCGTACAAATGATGCCTCCCCGAACGATTGTTGAAGCGTGTTGAGAAACCCACTTTGCCCAGGGTTTCATAATTGAAAAACGTTCTTTAAAAGAATGAGTACTCCGAAAAACAGGAAGAATTTTTTCGCTGATCAGAAGAAAGACAGGCAAAACCGAGTAAGTTGCAACCCAACATAAAAACATTCCTAGGGCTCCGATAAAACCAAACTGTGAAAATCCGCGAATTTGAGTGAGCACTAAAGTAGCAAAGCCCACTGCCGTGGTTAAACTGGAAGCCAAAGTACCGGTAAAAGTGTGCGAAAGAGCCGTTTCCAGGGCTGAAAAAGGGTTTTTCTGTTTGTGACGCTCTTCGAGGTAACGCGCCATCAAAATTAAACTGTAGTTAATCCCATTTCCAACAATGATCGAACCCAAAAAGGCGGTTTGAGTATTTAAATATCCAATGTGCCAGTAGGTAAGCGCGAAGGTCCAGGCAATTCCGTTGAAGACCGCCCATGCCATGAGTAAAACCATTCGAATCCGACGATAATAAATATAAACCGATAAGCCCACCAGCACGACACAAAGTAAAGCCGTAGAAACAATATCATCGATTAAGGTTTGATATTCATAAAGAACACGTTTGAATTTTCCGGTGAATCCCACTTTGAGGGAAGGATGAAAACTCGTAGGATTCAATTCTTTGACTGTATTTTCAAGTTGACCAATGAGCTTGCGTGAAAAATCAATTCCGGTGGCAGAACCCGGCGGACGAATTACAATCACCATCAAGCGCCCATTTTCACCAAACAAATACCCATCGATTGTTTCACCATAAGCGCCCGCCTTTTTCTTATACTTCTCTTCCAAATCATCGGTACTAAAAGCCTCTTTTTCTTCTTCTGCGGTTTCAAAACTCAGGTATAGGCCCGAGTGCTTTAATTTTTCGCGTTGAATACGGCTAGCCAGACGATCATAGAGAGTCTCTAAATCGGGTAAATCCATGTAGAGGTAACGGTACTCTTCAAAAAACTTTTTTACCTCGTTCACATTCTCTTCAATTCGCGCAATAGAAGTGGGGGGATAAACCTTTAACTTTTCAACCAATGCCTTTCCAAATCGAATCGAGCTTTGTGGATCATCCGACTCAATCGCCACAATCAAACTGGCAGTACCTGGCACTCGATCGAGAATACGATTCAAATCTTGAACACTCTGAAAATTTTCAGGAAGCAGTTCTTTAAAATCGCTCTTCAATTTTAAATGAGAACTCACTTTGATCGAAAGAGCAAAGAGAAGGATGAAAAACAGGGCCAAAGGCCAACGGTATCTGTCGAGGAAATGAGTATAGGCTTTAAAGGACATGAGATATGAAAAAACTTCAAGAAAAGATCAGACGCAAGGCGCCCGCGAGGCCAAGACCGGAGTGTACTCGATTGTACATGAGGATCTTGGCCGAAGCGGGCAACGCAGCCCCGAAGGGGCCCCTCCTGGGGCAGCTGAACTTTTATTGAAGTTTTAATTGCCGGTGGTCGGAATCGAACCGACACGAGCGTGAGCTCACACGATTTTGAGTCGTGCGCGTCTGCCAGTTCCGCCACACCGGCCCTACCACGGTTCACAAAAAAGCCTTATCTGCCGCGTTGCCCCATCGCTCACAATCCTCATCCGCTTCAGGCGGACTCCGGTTGTTCGCTCGAGGCGCCTTGCATCTAAAGCTTTTTTGTGAACCTTTTAACTGGCTACTTTAATATTTTCTAATCCAGGCTGATCCTGGCGCCGCCAACCATCTACTGAACTTGAGGCACGAACGCAACCTAAAGTACAACGATCTTGGCAAGATTTATAACTGTAAAATTCTCGTTTCAAATCTTCAAAGGAGTAATCCATCAAATCTTTTCGAAAAACGTCTCTAGTTTGAGAGCACCAACTCACCACTCCATTTTCATCGACATACAAATACCGGCTCCCTGCCCTACATTTAAACGGAGAAGATCCTTCGTTGATAATTTCATCTTTATAATCCGTAAACTCCGGAAAACTTTTGGGGATCATTTTCTTAATCTGCTCATACACAGCGAGCTCTTCAGCATTCAATTTAATTTGCCCATCGGAATCATGAATAAGAAGAACTCGTGGTTTAAACCCCATCTCTTTGGCATAACGAATCACCTCAAAAGATTCTTGAGGGGGGCAAGAGCCCACCACTCCCGAAACAACAACATTGAAATCGGCATATTCTTTTAACAATTCCAACTTTTTACGCAGAGCATCCAATACTTTTACGGTCACATCGTTGGGCTTCACTCCATCAATTGAAATTTGCAAATCTTGCAAACCGGCTTCGTTGAGTTTTTTGATCAACTCTGGAGTAAAATAAAAACCGTTACTGATCATTGAAGTTTTTAAGAATCCAAGCTCATACCGAGCATAACGAATGAGTTCAAACAAACCCGGATGCATTGTGGGTTCGCCACCGGTTAAATTCACCGAAAAAGCCCCCAAGCTTTTCAGTTTATCCAGCCGCTTTTTGAGAAGAGCCGTATCGACAGGCTCCGAAGTTTTGTCGTATTCATTACAATAAGTACAACTGAGATTGCACTTTCGAATGATCACAAGTTGGCTGAACCACGGAGAAAAACGCAGACGCTTTAAAAAAGATAAATTCTTCAAGAAGCCGCCTTTTGCGTTTTTTTGCCTTTTGAGGCTAAATCTTCTTGGGCTTTTCTTAAATCTTCAGGAGTATCAACCTCCCACCAACGGTGTTGATCAAAACCTTCTACCAAAATATTTTCTCGCTCTGCCAGATAAGCCAAAACTTCTTCGGCCACGGCTTTCTGACCAGATAATTCTTCGACTTTTGCAACAGCTTGTTTATAAAGAGCCACTTGCGAAGAAGGAACATAGGTTAACCCTACATAGCCCCCCTGATAACACGCAAGCGTTTTGGAAATTTTTTGCAATTTCCCTTCATTAAAAACGATCTTCATTTCATCTACAGCCAAGGGGCGTTTAAGATCGGCAAAAACTGTGAAATCTTTTCGGGTTTCTAAAATCCAATTCCAAGTTTTAGATGAGTAAATATGATCGACGTTGCATATTAAAAATGATTTTTCGATA
Organism: uncultured Pseudomonadota bacterium; assembly: GCA_964384365.1. Taxonomy (GTDB): domain Bacteria; phylum UBA10199; class UBA10199; order JADFYH01; family JADFYH01; genus CAYLKF01. Next base: position 80,081 of record CAYLKF010000001.1, read on the forward strand.
TGCGCAAGGGCGGTCTTTACCGAATAAAGATTTCCCCAACTACAATTTTTATTTTCTAGGATTCGAACTCGGTTTCCGAAGGCTTGATAGCGCTCTTGCACATGTTGTTGAAGGCGACGAAACTCGAAGCCACCCACCACCAAAACTTCTTTCACCTGCTTATTGGCCAGTAAAGGACCCAAAGTATAATCAATCAAGGGAACTTGATTCACACTAATCATTGCTTTGGGGAGAACTTGAGTCAGATGACCTAAGCGCAAACCCATTCCTGCTGCTAAAAGAATTATTTGCATAAAATAGGTATTAACTCCTTTAAATTAGACACAACGTGTAAGCTCGGAAAAGTTTTTTGAAACAAAGCCTCTGAAAAAGTACCACTGCGGCCAACGAAATCAATTCCAGACTCTGCTGCTTCACGGCCATCTTGGAGGGAATCCCCCACAAAAAGAATTTCTTTCTCAGAAACTCCAAAGTGCTGCATGGCGTGTTGAAAATGCGCTTTCCCCTTCGCAAAACCTTCTCGAAATCCCAAGACTAAATCCAGTTCGAGCACATGCTTTTGAACATACGCCTCTACCAGCTTTTGAAAATTATTGGAAGAGACAGCTACGCGGATTCCATTTGCCTTTAATTCTTTAAGGGTCGGTTTGGTCTCTTCAAAAAGCACCTGGTTTAAATACTGCCTCTTTTTTTCGGCCTCAAATTCTTCAGCCACCTTCTTATTTAAAGAATGTTTTGGAAAAATTCTCTCGAGCTGCTGATGAAAAGGTAAACCCGAGCTCTCTAAATATTTTTTTCGGGCTTCTTTTCTATCTATCTCATGATGAGCCTCAATCAAAGAGGCTGCCAGATCAGCTAATCCGCCCATCGAATCGACTAAGGTTCCATCAAAATCAAATACACAAACCGTCTTAGTGTTTTTCATTCAAGACAAGCCTTTTAGAAATTAGTGCCCCGGCAAAATCGAAACCCTACTTTGCTTAAAACTCACAAGGCTTAAAACAAACACAACGACCGTTGCTCCTAATGCAGTGAGGGCTAGAATAAGAGCGGGTTGATTGAGCAAAGCAAGAGCACAAAAAAGTGCAGAAAAGAAATCTTTCTTCACCAAATATTTTCCGTAGTGCACAAAAAGACTCATCATTGTTTTTTGATCGGAAAATGTCTTGCTCACGACTTCTTTTTCGTAAACAACGAGTGAAGCAGTGGAGTGCTTCTTTTTTAAAAGATACCGAATCATCACCCCAAACAAAATCATGAGCATAAAGACGATCCAGTAAAATAACCAGATCAGCCACTCGGCCTGGGTATTTCTATAATAGCTAACGGCCACTCCCGAGATAAAAGCGATAAAAGAAAGATTATCAGCCAAGGTATCGAGCCAAGCTCCCCAAGGGGTCGATTGGTGGGTAAGCTTTGCAATTTCCCCGTCACATCCATCCACAATCGAAACGATTTGGAGCAACAGCCCCCCTAAAGCCAAATGAAAATAGCCCCCCCGAGCAATCACAAAACCCGAAAGTAAACCTAAAAGGAGGTTAAAATAGGTGACAGTATTAGGTTTAATCTGCAAACGGGCCAGGAAAATACTAATCGGTAAAGAAATCCGCTTATTAAGCTTTCGGGAAAGCAAGCCCCCCGCTCCATCGAGGATCTTCTCACAACCCTTTTGCTCTTCGGGGCTTAAACCCATCTGGTTTAGTGGAAAAGGAAGATTCATAAAAATTAGAATTTAGTGGTATAAAGAGGAACCCCCTTGGGTGTCAACCTAAATACACGCTTTTTCTCACTTGAATTTATTGAGAAAAACCTAAAAAATAGGTATTCTAATCGCTAACTTAAATACTCATGAACCTACAAATTAAAAACTTTATAGCCCGGCTTCTGCTCCCCCTCTATTGCTTCTTTAAAAGGCATTTTCCCGCTCGATTTGAGAAGTGGGTGCAGCAAGCAGGCTCTCTCGACCTCTCGGCCATGCTCAGCCGTTTTAACCTCGCTCATCGCTTTTTCTTTCGGAACACCTTTGAAAAAATCCATTACCAAAATACCGATATTCAGAAAGTGCGTGAGGCCGCCCAAAAAGGCCCTATCATCTATCTCATGAAAAATTGGGGCCAGATTGAATACAATTTCTTTAATTCACTTTTCTTAAAAGAAGAGCTCCCTTTAGCAACACACGCCAACCTGATTCGAATGACGCATTGGATTCCTTTGCGTGAGCTTTTTTACAAATTCATCGCTAAAATGGAAAACTTTGAAAAAAACAAGCACTGGGATACCTTTCGCGAAAATGAAATTATTCCCCAAGCCCTTTCTCAGGCAAAACCTCTTTTCTATTTTTTAAATCTTCCTGCCCTGGTCGAAACTGAAAATCAATTTGCCCGCGAAATCTTGCAACCCCTACTTCGAGAAACCAGTCTCCTCAACCAAACCCCAAGTATTATTCCTTTAAATTTTATTTATGATCGCAGGCCCTCTCATGCCGAACGGAGTATCATCGATATTTTATTCGGAGAAAAAGAAAACCCGGGTTCACTCCGAAAACTCGTACTTTTCTTTCGAAACTACCGAAAACGTGCCGTTGCCCAAATTGGAGATGCGATCGATCTCAAAACTTTCTTAGAAAAACAAGCTTCAAACTCTCTTTCAGATCAGGCTTTAAACTTAAGTAAGGCGCTTCAAAAAATTTTCTTTAAAGAAACCCGTGCAATTACCGGCCCCCGCCTAAAAAATCGCACGCTAATGGTAGATGAAATTTTAGAAAGTAAAGCGGTGCGCGAAAACCTGCTCGATTACGCAAAGCAAACTCAACAAGCAAGCGATGCAGTTTATCTCGAAGCCCAGGAAATTCTCCAAAAAATTGCGGCGGACCCCAACTACAATTTCATCGATCTCTGGGATATTGTTCTCAAATGGACTTTTAAAAACATCTATGAAGGCCTTCAGATTGACCAATCAGGCTTAGAAGCTGTTAAAAAAATTGCGAAAGATCATCCTATTGTACTTGTCCCGTCTCATCGCTCTCATGTGGATTATCTGTTGCTCTCTTATATTTTTCATAATGAAAATCTCTCGATTCCGATGATCGCGGCAGGCGAAAATCTTTCATTCTGGCCAATGGGATATATTTTTCGCAAATCGGGTGCTTATTTTATTCGCCGAAGCTTTGGCGAAGATAAACTCTACCCCTCACTCTTCAAGGCCTATATCAAGCAATTGATCCAGCAGGGTTATTCTCAAGAATTTTTCATCGAAGGGACACGCTCTCGCACCGGAAAACTGGAGCAACCCCGCACAGGTCTTCTTTCGATTTTAGTGGAGGCTTATTTAGAGGGCGCCAGCAAAGATCTTTTCTTTGTGCCCATTTCCATCGACTATGAAAAGGTTTTAGAAGAAGGAAGTTATGTTCGTGAAACGCGCGGAGCCTCCAAACAAAAAGAGAGCACAGGAGACTTGCTCCATTTAGGAAAATATCTTCGCAATCGCTATGGCGAAGTTTACGTGCGCTTTGCTTCCCCTCTTTCTTTAAAAGATTTCTTAAATAAATCGGAGTTTGAACCGAAGCTCGGTGTCCGAGCTTCGGTTGAATCATTGGCTCAAACTCTTGCCGTTCGAATTGAAGAAGTAAGCACCGTAACTGCCCCTGCCTTAGTCGCTGCAGGTCTACTGACCCACTCTAAAAAGGGCCAAAGCCTCTCTGATCTACAAAACAAAATTGATCTATTCTTTAAAATTGTTGAATATAAAAAAGCGCCGCTTTCTGAAGCACTCCAAAAAAACTATCCAAAAGCCATTCAAGAAGCCTTAAGTCGCTATACCAATCGCAAGTTGATAGGACAACACCATGATGGCTTCGAGTTTTTTTATACAGTTCCTGACAAACATCGTTCGACACTCAATTATTATAAAAATAATCTCATGCACCTCTTAATTGGCCCTGCACTGCTTGCTAAAATTTTAATCCATAAAAAAACGGCGGTGTTGAAAACAGAACTTCAAGAAGCTTATCGGGCACTTTCTTCAATTTTTGCTCAGGAATTTGTGCATATCGATTCTTTCGAAACCACTTTCAAACTCTTCGAAAATTTTGATTGGATAACTCAAACAAACAACCAAGTAGAGGCGCTTCACTCCCCCGATCTCGAAACTCTTTCCAATCTTCTAAACAATTTTATTCAAACCTACCGGCTTACTCTGAAAGCACTCGAGAAAATACAATTTGTAAAACTCGAGGGAAAAAGCTTAATCAAAAAAATCTTAGAACTCGGCGAAAATCTCTATTTGAAAGGAGACTTAAGCGCCTACGAAGCCATTTCTCAGTTTAGTATTCAGAATGCCTTAAAACTTTGCGAGCAAGAGGGCTTACTTAAAACTCATGAACGAGAAATGGGTAAACGGGGAAGAAAGCTCTATTCAAGTACACAGGCCAAACAAAGAACGCAGGATCTTTCACGAAAATTAGATGGGGAATTTCAGTTTAGCTCGTCATCCTCAGCTAGCCAGCCCGCCTTTGGAGAGGCAGTGGGAGCAAGAGTTTTGAAAAATGGATTTCCCTCTTCACGGGAATAACGCTGCTCTCTACTTTTTTGCCCTTAGATTTTCAGAATAGCGTGAATAATGGTTAAGATCTGTCGCATTCACGGCAATAAAATCGTGTGCCACAAAATGACCTGCGCCTTTATCTTCCATCACTTCCACTTCATAGCTGTAATCGCCTGTACGCGGATAAACGGTAAAAAGAAATTTCACATTCTTCTTTTGTTTGAGTGCCGCAATATCCGGAAAACTCGAAATTCGATCTAAAATTTCTTTTTCAGTATAGAAGCGATGCACTCCGTCGCGCAGGGCTTCTGGAAAATAAGGAATTTCGCTACTCGCCTGCAGCAAAGTCGTTTTCTTGAGTACTGGCCGAGGCAAAGTAGGATTACGATGCGAAAAATTCATCCACCAACGCGCCTTGCTCTCGCTATCAAAAGCCGAAGCAATCACCCATTGACCGGGTGCAAACCCTTCTAATTTTTCAGAAGCAATAATTCCATCGGCTGGAGTTTTGACTAAAAGTTGTTGAATAAATTTTTGGGTTTCTTGGGCCTTTTCTTTACTGGGGTAAATCCCTTTCACCACGATCAAAATAGGGGATTGAACTGGAATGGGGAGTTCCGGAGCGGGCTCTTCTAAATTAAGTACTTTGGCAAAACTCGAACTACTGCAAAAGAAAAGAAGTACAAACAAAATTATTTTTTTCATGCCTTACCCTCTCTTCAATAAAGAAAACCCACTAAACCCCTTTTATGCAAAAAATTTCAAGAGGAATTATCAAAAAGAAAAGTACTTGAATCTCTCTTCCCAATTGCTAGTAATTCTTTTTCTTCCAACTGAAACTGCTAACTAAAAACTAGAAATTGTTTTTCAATAGGTTTCTTCTATAACCGTAATGAGCAATTCGGCTGCAAGGCAGGGTGGGGCCCACAAAGCACAGCGTACACGAATGTACGTGAGCATTTGTGGGAAAACCCAACGCAGCCCCGAAGGGGCGCCGGAACGGCAGACGATTTGCGCAGTAGGTTATAGAAGAAACCTAAAGCCCTTGTAGCTCAGTGGATAGAGTACCCGCCTCCGAAGCGGGTTGCGCAGGTTCGATTCCTGCCAAGGGCGTAACCCACCACAGGCGGATCGTTTTTCGTTCGTCGTTCAAAATTTGGCTGGCGCCAAATTTTATGCAGCCGCCGAAAATTTAGGCAGGCCCTTTCTTCAAAAAAAACTTTTAGCCCTGGGCAGAGCTCTATAAATAATGCTTTCGGTTTTTTTAAGACTTGGTATGAGTTTTGCTTAATATCCCCTCAAAATTTAGTTTAGGGCACCTCTAAAAATTATGTTTATCACGAAAAAACAAGATCTGAGCCGAGCCAAGGAAGATGAGCAAAAAGCCCGCAGACGTAGCCAAAGTGCTACGTTGAGGACTTTTTGTGAAATCTGACACAGGGGCAGGCCAGAGATTATTTTTGCAGTAAAAGATAGTTTTTAGAGGTGCCCTTTAAAACCCAAGGAGGAAAAGAATGTTTAAAAAGACGGTTTTTCTTAGTTTTATCGCCCTAAGCATTTTAATGCTGGGCACTTCATTAAAGGCACAGGTTCCTGCGCCTTTACCCTCGGCACCCCCAGCTGCTGCGCCCGTTGCGGCTCCAGCGCCTGGTGCAAAAGCAGATCCAACACTCGAACAACGAGTCAACGATCTCGAGGCTTACATTAACAATACCGCTCGGGGCTCCGATGCGGCAGATGCCAAGATTACCTCAAAGGTTGGCGGAGCAGGCCCTGGTCATAACGGTTGGATGATGACCTCTTCAGCCCTTGTTCTATTTATGACCCTGCCGGGTTTGGCTCTGTTTTACGGAGGCCTTGTTCGAAGAAAAAATATTCTTTCGGTCTTGGCTCAATGCTTAGGAATTACAGGGCTCGTCACCCTCTTATGGTGGGCATTTGGTTATAGTTTGGTTTTCGCCAAAGGAGGACCTTTCTTAGGAGGCTTAGATTTTGCTTTCTTAAAAGGAGTCGACTCGAATCCAAATACCGATTACTCGTATTGGGTTTCGCATAACGTTTTCTCGATGTATCAAATGATGTTTGCGATTATCACTCCCGGACTCATTATCGGTGCGATCGCCGAACGCATGAAATTTTCGGCCATTATGCTTTTTGTCGCTTTGTGGATGATTGTCGTTTATTTCCCCTTGGCACACATGGTTTGGGGAATTACCGGTTATATGAATGGTGTGTGGAATGCGGGCGCTACTATTAAAGCAATCGATTTCGCGGGTGGAACGGTGGTCCATATGTCTTCCGGATGGTCGGCCCTAATTCTCTGCATGATCTTAGGAAAACGTATCGGCTTTGGAAAAGAAGCGATGCCTCCTCACAGCATGGTGCTCTGTATGGTGGGTACTGGAATGCTCTGGGTCGGCTGGTATGGTTTTAACGCAGGATCTGCGGTGGCTTCCGATGGAGTGGCTGCCAATGCCTTCATGACTACTACTTTAGCGGCTGCGGTTGCCTCTTTCACTTGGGGTTTCATTGAATGGATCACCAAAGGTAAACCCAGCGTATTAGGTTTCTGTTCTGGTGCTGTTGCAGGATTGGTTGTGATTACTCCAGCTTGCGGATTTGTTACTTCCTCTTCCGCTGTTATCATTGGTATCTTAGCGGGGCTTGTTCCTTTCCTCGCTTGCACCAAACTCAAACATTGGTTTGGTTATGACGATGCCCTAGATACCTTCGGAGTTCACGCCGTGGGTGGAACTTTAGGTGCTTTCGTCACCGGAATTTTTGCAACGGCTGATGTGAATGCAAACCTTCTCACCAACCTCAAAGACATTGTGGGCAAAACACTTTGGCTTGAACAACTCAAAGCCATGGGCTTTACGATTGTTCTTTCTGTAGTGGCCACCATCGTCATTGCTTATATCGTAAAAGCAGTGGTTGGATTACGCCCAACAGAAGAAGTAGAAAGAATGGGACTTGACGTGGCTGAACACGGTGAAGAAGGTTACGTATTCTAATGCATTATTAGGTACCCCTCTTCGGGGGGTACCCTTTTATATAAAGGATAAAAACTATGAAAAAAATTGAAGCGATTATCAAACCCTTCAAGCTCGATGAAGTGAAAGAAGCTCTTCAAGCAGTTGGGGTTCAAGGCATGACCGTTTCCGAAGTGAAGGGTTTCGGAAGGCAAAAAGGCCACACTGAGCTTTATCGTGGCGCTGAATATGTAGTCGATTTTCTCCCGAAAGTGAGAATCGATATTATTGTGAATGATGCCGATGTTCAAAAAGTAGTCGATGCCATTCAAAAAGCCTCAAAAACCGGGCGCATTGGCGATGGTAAAATTTTCGTCACACCGGTTGAAGAAGTGATTCGAATTCGTACGGGCGAAACAGGAAACAACGCCATTTAATTTGCTACGGTTTCTTTTCTTCCTTCATGAATCCCTCTTTTCTTTCGAGAAAAGGGGGATTTTTTTGTCCCGATTGGATTGACTTTTTTTGAGTCTCGATGGAGTAAGAGGTATGCAAAAAGTTTTTCAAAATGCCCAAGAAGCCATTGCCGATATTCCCGAAGGCGCCACTCTCATGGTGGGAGGCTTTGGGCTTTGTGGAATTCCCGAAAAGTTGATTTTGGCACTCCGCGATAAAGGCATCAAAAATCTCACCGTGATTAGTAATAATGCAGGGGTAGATGATTTTGGCTTGGGCCTTTTACTGAAAACTCAACAAATCAAAAAAATGGTTTCGAGCTATGTGGGCGAAAATAAAACTTTCGAAAAACAATTTCTCGATGGAAGTTTAGAAGTGGAGTTTAATCCTCAGGGCAGCCTTGCCGAACGGATTCGCGCTGGTGGCGCCGGCATTGGCGGTTTTTATACCCCTACTGCTCTCGGCACGCCCCTTGCCGATAAAAAAGAAATTCGTGAAATTGACGGCAAAAAATATGTTTTCGAAAAACCACTCAAGGCAGATTTTGCTCTAGTGAAAGCCTGGAAGGGCGACACCCTCGGAAACCTGGTGTATCATCTCACTGCCCAAAATTTTAACCCGCTCATGGCCATGGCTGCACAAGTCACCATTGCCGAAGTCGAAGATCTTGTGCAACCCGGCGAGCTTGATCCAAACACGATTCACACCCCAAATATTTTTGTCCAACGGATTATCCACGGAAAGAATTACGAAAAACGAATCGAACAACGAACCATTCGAAAATAAATTATATGACCTTAACCCGCGATCAAATTGTGCAACGTGCCGCTCAAGAGCTCTACGATGGAGCCTATGTTAATTTGGGCATTGGAATGCCCACTCTAGTTTCAAATTACATTCCCAAGGGAATGAACGTCATGTTGCATTCTGAAAATGGCTTATTGGGTATTGGCCCCTTTCCCACCGAGCAAGAAGTCGATGCCGATTTGATTAATGCAGGCAAACAAACCGTCACCATGATTCCGGGCTCGGCAATATTCGATCACGCCACCTCCTTTGCCATGATTCGTGGGGGGCATATTGATCTATGCATCTTGGGAGCCATGCAAGTTTCTGAAAAAGGCGATATCGCCAATTGGATGATTCCTGGGGCGATGGTTAAAGGTCCAGGAGGCGCCATGGATTTAGTCGCGGGCGCAAAACGGGTCATTGTAACCATGGAACACGTGGCAAAAAATGGAAAATCAAAGATTGTTAAAAATTGCGATCTCCCTTTAACGGGAGAAAAAGTGGTTTCTCGAATCATCACCGATCTTTGTGTATTTGATGTTACTCCAAGCGGACTCATTTTGATTGAACAGGCCCCCCACGTGAGTGTTGAGCAAATTAAACAGGCCACTGAAGCATCTTTTCAGATTAGTCCTCAATTAAAGGAAATTAAGTTTTAAAAACCTAAAAACTTAGAACTGTTTTTATGCTACGTACTATTTTTTTCGATTTTAACGGGGTTTTGGTAGATGACGAACCTCTTCATTTTAAACTGTTTCAAAAAGTGCTCGCCCCTTTGGGAATCGAGCTCACTCAAAAAAACTACTACGAAAATTATTTGGGTTATGATGATCACGATTGTTTTACCGCCGTGCTCACCGACTTTGGTTATGCATCCGATGAAGCCTTGATTCAAAAACTCACGACTCAAAAAAATCAAGACTACCTTGAAGAAGTGCGCGCAAAAGATTTGTTTATTCCGGGCAGCATTGACTTCGCGCAAAAAATGGCCAAGCGATTCTTTTTGGGTATTGTTTCAGGTGCTCTTCGCGGAGAAATCGAGGCCTGGCTCCAATTCGGTAAAATTCAAAACTTATTCCAAACTGTGGTTTCTGCCAACGAAACTAAGCGAGGAAAACCGCACCCAGAGGGTTATTTACGGGCACTTGATGATTTAAATCGCGATTGTGTAGCCCCTTCTGAAATTATTCTTCCTCAAGAATGTTTGGTGATCGAAGATTCTCTTTGGGGGATTGAAGCGGCACAGAGCGCCGGAATGAAATGCCTCGCTCTCGCAACCTCTTATCCATCCGAGGCTTTAAAAACAGCGGATTGGGTTGCAAAAAGTTTTGCAGAAATTCCCCTTGAAGAAATTGAAAAGTCTTTTAAATAGTTATTTTTTTAGGATGGAGTCAAACGAGCATGAATTTTCTTGTCTTAGATCTTGAAACAAAGAAAACCTTCGAAGAAGTGGGGGGCCGTAATTTTGCTGAGCTCGGCGTCTCGGTTTGCTGCATTCACACCTACGAAGATAATACCTACCGTCATTTTCTCGAGCCTGAGCTTGGCCGCATGGAAAATTATCTTCTCAACACCGATTTGATTATTGGATTCAACGTGCGCCGTTTCGATTTGCCTGTGCTCCAACCCTATTTCACGGTTGAAGTTTCTAAACTTCCTGTTTTCGATATTCTCGAAGATTTAACCGAAAAACTAGGGCACCGTATTAGCCTCGACTCGGTTGCTCAAGCGACTTTAAATATCGGGAAAACAGCGCATGGTTTAGATGCCATCCGTTTTTACCGAGAAGGCCAATGGGAAAAACTCAAATCGTATTGCGAAAACGACGTTAAAATTACAAAAGATGTTTTTGATTATGGTTTGAAAAATGGAGAGATTTTCTACTTTTCGCGAGATGGGGGAAAAAAGATTCGTGTAGAAGTAGATTGGTCGGATAAAATTCCTCACAAAGCTCCACAAAAGGCACAAGCACAGTTCAAACTTTTATAACTTTTTCCCCTTTGGAATATAAGGATAGATTTATGAAACAAGATAGCGTTCCGATTACACCTCCAGGTTTACAAAAATTAAAAGAAGAACTCAAACGCCTAAAAACTGTCGAACTCCCTCACATCATTAAAGCGATTGAAGAAGCGCGCGGACACGGCGATTTATCGGAAAATGCCGAATACGATGCCGCCAAAGAGAAACAAGGCCACATTGTGGGGCGTATTGCCGAGGTTGAAGATAAAATTGCTCGTGCTCAGGTGATTGATCCAGCCACTTTGAATCACGATAAAATCGTGTTTGGCGCTACCGTACGACTTCTCGATACCGAAACCGATGAAGAAACCACCTATCAAATTGTGGGTGCCGATGAATCCGATGTGAAACAAGGAAAAATCAGCGTCCAATCGCCCATCGCCCGAAGCTTAATCGGCAAAGCCGCGAACGACGTGGTGAAAATTACCACCCCCAAGGGCACGCGAGAGCTCGAAGTTTTAGAAATTATTTTTCGCTAAGGAAATCCTCCGATGACCCCCGAACAGATTCAACAACTGAGCTTAGCCTTCGAGACTTTTAATGATCCTCATTTACTCCAAACTTATCTGAATGATTTTTTGGAAAGAGCTCCAGGCCTGGCTGAAGAAGTCCATCAGGCACAATCTTGTTTTGACCGAAGCCATAATGCGAATCAATGTTTAAATGCAATTTACAATTCCTCCGATCCCGTCGTCCCTCCCCTTTCTCGTCAGGTCCGCGCTTACGGTAGTCAGGTTGTGAGAGAAGCAAGAACTATGCTGGCACAAAGTTCAAATCTTCGAGATTTTGCCCGAAGAATTGAAGGGATTTTCTACGAGCGAGATTTTCGGGATCTTCCTCTTGGAGAGCGACTAGCCCTAGCGGGGCTGGTAGATTATTTTGCTCCTCAATTCATTTCTTCTGTTCAAGCCTTTGACCGCCGACTTCGACAAAACTCAGAATGGAGACAAAATCTAGAAACCTATCGGAACGAATCACTCCCTCCAATCACTGGAGCAGGCCTATCTGACAATCTGTGTGTAAATAACCCTCGTCTAATAAGCGCAGAAAATCCTCTTCCTTACTTTCCAAATTCTTATCTCATTAACCGATCTCCCGATGATAGAATCTTTCCTTCTTCTTTTACTAACTCCGATCTTCAAATCTTCTTCGAGGTTTTAGAAATTTTTCTCCCACCTCAAGTCTTATGGGAGCTCATTCAAACTCGGCAGATTAGTACTTTTGGAAGCACCACATCCGGGACTAACATCCAACACAATTATTTTTCTGGAATCCAATTTTATCTCTTTGGCCCAAACGAAACACATGCCTCATCAAGACCATGGTTCCAAACTTGCACCCCCGACCTCGACCCTTTCAATCTTGCAGGTGCTTATTCAAATTCTGGAGAAATTTATTTATCACTCTTATCCGAAGGTAATTCGCCAGACTCTTGCCAACCCACTGCCCCCCGTATCCCCCTCGCTCCTTATTTGATTCTTGGTCGTAGCAATTTCGATAACTTTCTGCATGAAATGGCTCATGCCATGCAACACCGTTTACTCTCACGTTCAGATAATGAAAAAATTAGGGCTTTTTATACAGGGTCGCGTGCACAGCTAGATCTCCATCCTAGCCATGTGGATTTGATACCAAACTATTCGAGCCGTAACCACGATTCCACTTCTATCGACTTTCGCGAATATGGCCTCACTGATGAAAAGGAATTTTTCGCCGAGATGGTTGTCGAGTATATTCGCTATGAAATGTTTGATGATCCGCCCGACTCTCCGCTCTACCGGGCAAGGCGTCGAATCATGCAAGCATTTTTTGGACGCAATGGAATACAAGCTGAAGCTTTTCAACAGGTAAATATCGAACAAGCCTTTCGCGCCGAACAAGTTGATCTGGACACCCTTTACGACTTTAGCCCACTTTCTTCCCAAGAGCGTTGCAGCGAAGGCCGATATCTAGAGCCCGCAATGGCCACTCGGCTCACTCCGCAATTCAGAACTTTTTATCGCTGGAATTCCATTGAAGGCTCTGCCGTAGGAGTTTCAGCAGGGCTGGGCTCCCGTTCTCGGCTCACCACAGTAAATTGGGGTGTTTCCTTGAGCGGACTCCAATATTTCAATGGATCAAACCGAATTGAGGCACAGCTTCAACTCGGAACACCTTACATGCCATTTCGTCATCCTTTTTTTGGCGTAAACTTGCTCACCAATATTAGTATTCCCGTTCCCTTTGACGCCCCCGTGGGGATCGGAGCGGGGCTAGAAGCTGTCTTTCGCCCTGCACCACGAAGCGTCCCCGGCCTTCATTTTTTTGCGAACGGGCTCCTCACTTTCTTCTTACCCGGAAATGCGAATGGAAGCGTGCAAGCTGGAGTGGAGTGGACCTTTCACTAAAACTTTTTTTGCTCTATCTCCTCAAATTTCTTTCGAAACTCTTGAGGAATTTCCACGCTCTTTTTGGCTTTGTAATCATACATCACCCCCACCGTGCGGCCCGTGGCCACCAAACGTTGAGTAGTTTCTTCAACGACTTCATACTCCATAATGAAGCTCGAGCGCTTAAGCTCGGAAGTTCTTACCTTCACGAGTAAAGTTTCATCCATAAAAGCAGGCGATTTATAACTACAAGTAACTTCAGCCAAAATCATCGAGTGATTCACTTTTTCTTGGGGCGCTTGAAAGTTAATCCCCGGAAAATCACGAAAATAGTCCACCCGCGCTTGCTCCAGATAAGTAATGTATTTGGCATTGTTTAAATGACCAAACATATCGCAATCGCCAAATCGCACTTTCATTTTTGTGAAACGGTAGAACATATTTTTTCCTCTTAGATTTCATAATCCTTGGAATAAGTTTTGAAAAGGTTTCAGGCGAGGGATTACCAAGGCCTAAGAAACAAAGATTAAGTAGCGTGTGAAAACTTTGAAAAACTTGTTCTGAAGATTGTGAACATACAGATCATCATGGAGCTTCAATTTTCAACAATCTCAAAATATCCATCGATCCCCCCATCTCGGGCACCCGAATCTTTTCGGGGCGAATGGTCACGGTTACCGATTGTTTTAAATATTTTTTACAATTAATTTTGGGCACCGCGCGAGGCCATAAATCCATCTCTTCTTTTTCACCCTCCGGCACAAAAATGCAGTGCACATAATCGCCCTCATCTACCCGCACAATTTTTCCTTTTTTTACGAGGAGGTGATTGGAAGCAAAGGCCGAAAAAGCCATGAAAAAACTCAAAAAAAAGCAGATTTTTCTCATTTTTCCCCCTTAAAAATTTAGCTTGGATAAAGCCTTAAACTCTGTAAGGACTAAGTCACCGTTTAATAAACGATTTTTCAGTTAAAAGAAAGTATTTCCATGACGAATTCTTACGTTTTTACACGCGTGCCTTATCGAGATATCAGCTCCCCACCCTCTTATTTACGCTCCGATCCTTTTCTCTCGTTAACCCCTGGCGAAGAACTTCTTTATTCTTACCAACCACAAAATGCCATTTCTTTGGAAATCGCCGATTTAAATCCAAATCCCGCACTCGATCAAGTTCGCGGCCCACATTTCGATACCGAAGATGCCTATTTTATCCGTACGAATGGCAGACGTTACAGCATCGATGCTGAAACGGGTCTTCGAGTGTTGCGCTATTTTAATGATCCAAACGCTCTGCTTGAAAAACACGCCGTTCGCTTTTTAACCCTTGAAACAAACGCTACCCCCGCAATTCGCTCGCACACGCCACTTGAAGTCTTTAGCGAAGCCGAACAACACGAAATTGAAAACCCAACTTCGCTTTTTCTCCAAACCGGGGGCGTTGACCTCTGTTTTCTAGAAGGCGCCTGCACTTATACGGCTAGTGAGTTTGCAAATCGCCGTAGCCATAATTGGAATGCGATGGTTCGTAATCCCATTCTTGATTTTCGAGGGCCTCGAATTGGCGGAAACATGGCCCTCACCAGTGTTGGTTTTTTAGGCTTACTCGCCAGTTTAGAAACTTTCTTTTCCGTTGCTTTTTCTTGGACCAGCGCTGTCTTTGGTTTTTTGATTCGCTCTGGAAGCTTTGTGAGCGATGATTCCCGCACTCAGCTCCTCGATACGAATTATCTTCTTGCTTCACAAAGCAGCAACTCCCCTCTAAGCAGACGTCGAGCGAACTATGCGATGGATCAAAATCTTCTCTCACTCGAAGAAGATCGGTTCAACTGGGAGCTCACGGCCCCCTTGGCCATTGGCGCTCTCTTCTTAGAAAGAAACGCACGCCGTTTTATGTGGCCCCCACAAAATCTTCCGACCAACCTTTCGAATTACTACGCCCCTCGTTTGAATAATTTTTCGGGTGCCTTTCGAGCCAATCCTTTTGCAACTCTGGGAGTAGGTATGCCGGCCGGACTCGCGGTAAATGAAATCTATCGCGATTTATTGGCCGGCACTCACATGTTTGATTACGGTTCCCCCGCAAATGATTATCTTTCGGGAGCTTTGGGAGCCTATACCACTACTTTGATCATCGCAAAATCGAGTGAAGAAATTTATGCCCTCACCGGCACCCGAAATATGCTCCAAGGTTTATCTACTTTAGTACGCACCAACCCTCAACTTACAATGCGATGGGCTCGTGTTCCTTTTCAAAGTATGGGTGTGCAATTTTTTAGAGTTCCAGCTCCTAGTATTGTCACCGTTGGCGGAGAAACTTTAGCCACGACCGCTGAAGCTGCAACCCTTGCAGCAGAAGGCGCCACTCTTGCGACAGAAGGTGCTGTAGCCGTTGAAGGGAGCGAGGCAGTGGTCGTCGTAGGCGCAAGCCTAGGAATGACTGTTGCTTTAGGTGTACTCATCGTCGCTGGAGTTGGGATAGGAATCTATTACCTCTGCGACGATTAAAAAGCATCCTTGACAAGTTTGCGTTCAGGACTATTGTCCGAAGACTAAACTTTACAAATTTTCTGCAAAAGAGCTTAAAATGTCTGAAAAAAAATCATTCAATAAAATCCGCGATTCTCTTTTAAACCTCATGGGCATTGCCGATCTTCAAACTATTCGGCGCTTAGATCAAAAGGTGGATGATTTAGAAAAATACATAAAAATTTTAATCAAGAAACAAGAAGAACCCATTGAAATTACGCATGAAAAACCACGACGAGTGATTTTAGCCGATACCGACACCAGTAGTTACGATACCGTTCAAGCAGCCCTTCCCCAAGGCCTTGAGCTTAAAATGATTAATAATTGGGATTTATTATTCCGAGAAACCAAAAAAGCCCATATCCCTCTTTTAATTATTGATTTAGCGATGCTCGGTGCCGAAGGAGTAGAAAATATTCGAAAGCTTCGAGAAGAAAATCCGGGCTTGCGTATTGTGGCCTTATCAAGTTATTTGAGCGCCTCGTTGGCAGAGGCCATGCCCGAAGGCGTCGACCTCTCTGGGATTTTGCAAAAACCTTTGAATGCTTTTCAAGTGAAGGAAGACATAGCTAGGCATCTCTTACATTAAAAGCTTCTCTCTTTAACCGTAACGAGCAAGCCAAATGCAAGGCAGGTGAGGAGAGAAACCGGAGCGTATATAAATATACGTGAGGATTTTTCGACGAACCAACGCAGCAGTTGGATTGCGTAGTAGGTTAAAGAAGAAGTTTAAGAGGATGCACCCCTCCTTCACATCAACCAAACAATGGGCTATCGAAAGATAGCCCATTTGTTTTTGTGTGAAACCTTGAAAAGCTTGATGGAATTATAGAACTGTACTACAGAAAAAAAAATGAAAGTCCAAGCCCTCGATCAATTCTTAAAATGTAGCCAGTGTCGTACTCCGCAGATTCTCAAAGAGCTACATCGCTTGATGAATTTTACCTCAGGAGAAGTCATCTTCTATTGCCGAAATTGTCGTAAAAAAATGGGGCTTCTTGCTTTTGGAAAGTGGAATTTACTCAATCGAGAATTTTATAATCGCCCTCCGGGCGCTGCCCCCTCCGCTCGAATGGCGGGTGAAGGGAGAAATCAAGGGAGAAATCGAGGACGCGGGCGAGATCGTAATCGAAACCGAAGACGATCGAGATAAGCGAAAAGAGTAGGTTTCTTTAAGCTCGTTGATGAACAGCTCAAAAAAAAGAGAAGTCTATTTCAGAATTTTTTTTAGGCTAGGCGCTCATGAAGGAGCAACCGCAGCGTACTCAAGTGTACGTGAGGATTGCGACTGAATGAGCAACACCGCATAAGGAAATTTATGAAATAGACTCAATGGAGCAGAGGAGGATCGAACTCCCGACCTCTACGTTGCGAACGTAGCGCTCTCCCAACTGAGCTACTGCCCCAAAAACAACGAGAAAAAGCTTAAACAGATCGGTCAAAATTGACAACTCTACACAGCGATATAAGTTCGAGACGCTTTTAAGACAAGGAATGAAATGAGGAGCCCGCGGAGTGTACATGGATGTACATGAGCAGGCACCGCAATGAACAACGCAGTATCAAAAGATGTATCGGACTTATGGTGCTGTGTATAAAACTTCATGAAAGAACTGTCAAAAGGTTTGCAAGTCAATATTCTGGGATACACATTGCGCATTATTCGCGCAACTTCTCTTTTTTTGGCTGCCTACCTCTACGATGCCCAAAATTTTGGAATCTACACCCTGGTTTGGGCCAATGCTGAAGTTATTCTCAAATTTACCCCACTCGGATTAGAGCAAGGGCTTTTATTCGAACTTTCTTACCTGCAAGAACAAGAAGATAAAACTCGTCTTTATCGAAAAATAGCCTCAAGTATTAAAGTAGCATTCAGTTTCTCGGTCTTGGCGAGCATTCTGCTTTTTTTCTATGCCTATTTTTTTGTGGATGGAGAAGAAATCCGTCGAAATATGTATTTTGTAGCTCCCCTTGTACCGCTCAACACTTTGGGGATGCTCTTTATTCATGCCACCATGGCCCTGAAAGAGATGAAGTATAAAGTTTACTTGAAAGATAGTTTAGAGCCTTCCCTCTTTTTTCTCTCTCTTTTTCTCTTCTTTTGGATTCCCACCTTGAAACCGTATGGCATTGTGCTCTCTCAATGTGTGTCTTTATTTTTCTCGTTTGTTTTTTCAATCGTATTTTTCAGAAAATTCTTCTCGTTTCGCACGCTTTTTCAACAACTACTTCCTGCAAAAAATTATAAGGCGTTAATTCGCTATGCCCTGCCCATGCATTTGATTGAGGTTTTTGATATTTTCTTGTTTCGGTCCGATATTTACATGATGAGCTATTTTTTAGGAACCGGCACCGCGGCGCAGCAAAAACTTTTTGGAGTTTACGGGCTCGCCAAACAAATCACTCGTGCCATGATTTTAACCAAAAATGCTTTCGGCCCTATCTTTGTAGCGGTAAGCTCGGAACAATTTCTCAAAAAAGAAAGAAATCAACTTTGGGAAACCTTTCTTTATTCTTTCGATAAACTCCTTCTCTTAAATCTTCCGTTTGCTCTGGCCCTTTTCTGTTTTGGAAAAGAATTACTTCTAATCTTTGGAAGCGATTCGGGCTTGATTAATTTTCCAACTTTTCTATGGCTCTTGATTGGTCAACTTCTCTACTCAACTGCGGCCCTCTTTATTTATCTGTTAATTGTTACCGTCCGCTACACCTCATTCCTCTTCATTCATTTTCTCATTCTGTTTTCTCCGATTTTATTTGGCGCACTTTGGGTTCCCAAATATGGCGCCCTGGGAGGGGCCATGGTTTCGGGAGTGGCTTATAGCTTGGTAGCGGTGGCCGGAGTTTGGGAAGTACAACGTATTTTCCACAGAAGCTTTTTAACCAAAAATTTTCTCAAGATTATCTTGGCTGGCTTTGTTTCGGTTTTGTTAACTTTAGGATTAAAACATGAGTTGTTTTCGAATCTACCTATTACGTGGAAAATTGCCTTCTCATTTACTCCAGCTTTGGTTCTCTATTTCGTGATTGCCTTGCCGGCGAAAGACTTAAGAAAAATTTTGTTTTGGAGAAGGCAAACAACTTAATCGATGCTCAAAAATGTTAAGATACAAGGCGTTCCGTTGAACCCGACGCAGGCGTACGAGGTTGTACGTCGAGGAGTGGTGAAAACGGAACAACGCCGTAGATTGGCATTTTTCAGCATCGATCACTTAAGAAGACTCCAAAAGATAGGCTTTGATAAACCCCTCTAAATCTCCGTCTAACACACGATCGGCATCTCCCATTTCATGATCGGTTCGGTGATCTTTCACCATTTTATACGGATGCAACACATAAGAGCGAATTTGGCTCCCCCAAGTGTTTTCTTGCTTTTGATCTTCAATCTCTTTTTGCTTTGCCCGTTTTTTCTCAAGCTCCACTTCATAAAGGCGCGATTTCAAAATCTTCATCGCGGTTTCACGATTTTGAGTGAGGCTTCTTTCATTTTGGCACTGCACAATAATTCCGGTGGGAAGATGCAAAATGCGGCAGGCGGTCTCGTTCTTTTGAACATTCTGCCCCCCTGCTCCACCCGCTCGAAAAGTATCGATGCGCAATTCTGCAGGATTAATTTCGATCACAATCTCATCGTTGATTAAGGGGTAGACAAAAACCGAGGCAAAAGAGGTGTGGCGCCGTTTATTGGCATCAAAAGGTGAAATACGCACCAGCCGGTGCACACCAATCTCTGCTTTTAAATAACCAAAAGCATGGGGCCCTTCGATCGTCACCGTTACACTTCGATATCCCGCACCTTCGCCGTAGGTGTAATCTACAATTTCGGTACGATACCCTTTTCGCTCCGCATAGCGAAGATACATGCGCAAAAGCATGCTGGCCCAATCGCAAGACTCGGTGCCACCGGCACCGGCATTAATGGCTAATACAGCAGAACATTGATCTTCGGGGGCCGAAAGCATGGCCTCAAACTCGGCTTCGGCCACTGCCGTTTCTGCCGCTTTTAATTCGGCTTCGGCTTCTTCCCAATCGGAAGTTTCTCCCGATTCTTGAGCCAAACTTGCCAGCAATTCAGCATCTTCAATTTTTTGAAATCGTGTTTTAAATTCTTGGATGAGATTTTCGAGGGTGCTTAATTCTTTACTGATTTTTTGGGCCTCTTGGGCGTGATCCCAAAAACCTTCGGACAAGGTTTTTTCTTTTAGCGCTTGAGCCTGACTCTCTTTTTTCTCGAGGTCAAAGCCTCCTCCGAACATTTTCTAAGCGTTCTTTCAAAACATTCACTTTTTCTTGAAATTCTTTAGACATTTTTTCTTCTCCAAACACATGAAGTTAAAAATAAAATTAAGGTAATGATCAAACACGCTTGTGCAAATAAATCACCATGTCGTGTATAAAAAGTCGAGCTTTTCATTAAATTAACCTCATCCAGCAAAAAACCTCTCTCAAAAACCGGCAATCGTTTTCTTAAAGCCCCATCGGGCCCAAAAGTAGCGGTAACTCCGGTATTGGTTGCCCGCACCAAACTCAGGCGCGATTCTACTGCGCGAAACGCTGAAAAAGATAAATGTTGAGGCAAAGCCGAAGAATTTTCATACCAAGCATCGTTCGTTAAATTTACTAAAAGATTAGCGCCAATACCCGCTACTCGCCGAGTCAATTCTGGGAAAATATCTTCATAACAAATTAAAAGGCCTATACGAGCAGGTCCTGTATTAATTAAAACTGGTTTTTCACCTACTTGGAATTCCCCTACCTGATTAGTCAATTTATTTAAGAAAGGTAGAACCGATTTTAAAGGAATGTATTCTCCATAAGGCACCAGATGCGCTTTGTGATGCACTTCTCCCAAAGTTCCATCGGGCTTGAGTAAAAGTCCGCTATTGTAAATTGGATACCCGAGGGGCGTATAAATAATATCAGGATCAAGCTTGCCTTCAGAAAAATAAGTGACTGCGCCTAAAAGTAAATCAACCGGATAATGCCCAATGGTTTTAAAATGTTCAGGCACATCCAAACCGAGCTCAAGTGGATAAGCCGATTCTGGCCATATCACTAAATCAACCCTTCGACTCTCCGGCTTGAAAGCCGGAGTATGCTCAGGGTTGATACTGAGCGGCGCCTCACCCCCAGGCTGAAGGCTGGGGGTTGGCGTAGTCGAAGTATCAACGCCTAAAAGAACCGCACGCTGAGTTAGATTTTGATGAATTTGTAAAACTTCATTGCTCTTTTCATAAGCCCACTTTTCATCTTGAGGTATATTGCCCTGAATTAAAGCTAAGCGCAGAGTAGGAGCCTCAGCCATTTGGCTCTGCAATTTGTTTTGGGAGAAGCGTCCATAAAAAATAGTAAAAACAAAAACGAGGAGAAACGAAAAGATTGGCAGCAAATTTCGTTTTTGAAACTGCACCGGGCGATAAATACGATTGAAGACGATTTGCAATGCCCTCAAGCCCGCCAAGTTTCCCAAAATTAAAAGAGCGGTCACTCCATAAACCCCGGTGAGATCGGCAATCTGAATGAGAGAGAGAAATTGCCATTGGCTATAGCCGGCTTGCGCCCAAGGAAAACCGCCCACCGGAAAATAATTTCGGCAAAGCTCCACCCCCACCCAAACACAGGGCAAAACTAAAAATCGAGGCAGAGAAAGGTGCCGTTCGATAAAAGTAGAAACAAAAAAAATCGAGGCAAAATAAGAGGAAAGGATCAAAACCAAAATCAACAAAACTAAAACCGAAAAAAACGGACTTAAATGACCAAAGCCGTTCATTGCAAAATAAAGCCAATAAAGAGTTCCAAAATAATAAAGGAGAGCAAACAAAAAGCTCAAGCGTGCCTGCTCTTTGGGAGTTTTATTCTGAAGGAATCCTAAAAGAGGAATATAAGAAACCCAAGCCAGCCCCCCCAAATTGGGCAAGGCCCATCCTGCTAATACAGTGGGGTGCGAAAGAATTGCTAAAATGGCAGAAAGAAAAATAGAGAACATAGTTATTAATTGTAATACCCCGTGCGCGAAGTCCGATTGATTTTAAGAAACTCCCAGGGAAAATTTGAAAACTTAAACATGGATCCTTGCTAGTGCGACCTTGAGAAGCGGCGTTTCGAGCCAGCTCAGCCCGCCTGCGCGGTACACGAGCGGACGTAAAGTTTTTGAAGCGCCTCTTAAAGAATCTTGCGTGCTATATGCCGGATTTTAAGTTTTCAAATTTTCCCTGGGAGTTTCTTAACTCTTCAAAGAAGCTGACTTAAATGTTTCTCCCACTTTTGCATAATCCGCTCTTCTTTGAGACTCTTTTCATGATCAAAGCCCAACAAATGAAGAAAACCATGCGTAATTAAAAAAAGCAGTTCTTTTTCAAAGCTCTGACCATTCGCCTTAGCTTGCCTTACACATTGGGGCAAAGAAATCACTAAATCCCCCAAAAAAACCTTCTTTTTCCGGGCAATTTTTGACTCATGCAGGGGAAAAGAAAGCACATCGGTGGTTTTATTTTTGCCCCGAAACTTTCGATTGATGCCCTGCATCGCTTTATCTCCTACAAAGGTAATATCGAGATCGGAACCCACAATCGAAAATTCTCTTAAAAAAATAGATAGGGCGCGGCGAATTTTCCGTTCAGGAAAATCCCTGCGCGTTTGATTACGGATAATCATGAAGTTTTTCGAAATTCAGGTTTTTTAGTCACGTCGAGGTTTTTAATAGGCAAAGGAATGGTCTTCTTTTCTTCAACATCCGGGTACGCAATACGTTGATGATAGATGCCCACCAAAACACGCACAAAACTATCGGCAATGGTTCTCAAATCTCGAAGAGTAAGATCACACTCTTCAAGCTGTTCTTCTGCAAAACTTTTATTAATAATTTTTTGAACCATCGATTGAATTTTTGCGGGCGTTTTTTCAGGCAAAGAACGCACGGCCGCCTCAACACCATCGGCCAAGAGCAAAATTCCGGCCTCACGCGTTTGGGGGCGCGGCCCGGGGTAACGATAATCTTCTTCTTTCACGGGTGAAACATCTTCGGTCTCTTTTTCTTTTGCCTTATTATAAAAGAAAGTAATGAGCTTCGTGCCTTGATGCTGCGGAATCATATCAATAATAGGTTTGGGCAGTTTATGTTCTTCGGCCAAGTCGATTCCATCTTTCACATGCGAACAAATAATCAAAGCACTCATCGAAGGGGCTAGTTTATCGTGACGATTTTCCCCTCCCATCTGATTCTCAATAAAATAAAGCGGTTTTTTCATTTTTCCAATATCGTGAAAATAGGAACCAATTCGGGCCAAGATGGGGTTTGCGCCAATCGACTCGGCCGCAGCCTCTGCCAAAACCGCCACCAATTGACTATGATGATAAGTTCCCGGTGCAGTCACAATCATCTCTTTGAGAAGAGGATGATTCATATTCCCAAGCTCGAGCAATTTCACATCAGTGGTATAGCCAAAAACCGATTCAACCACCGGAGTAAAGAACAACACATACAAGGCACTATTGGTGCCTCCCATAAAGCCCAAAGCGAGTTGGGTTAACAAATCTAGGCTGGTCCAGGGTTCATTCATTGAAATCACATGAATCATTTTGATCGAAATCAAAACCAGCATGTTAATTAAACCGGTAAACAACCCTGCCTTTAAAATTGCGGTTCGGCGATCGGCAAAAGCGATTGAGCCAGCCCCTGCAATCGAGGAGATCAAATAGAAAATAGAAAGATCAACTTCGCCTTTTAAGAAAATCCCTGAAAGAGCAGAAGCGATGATTCCAAACACTAGTGCTGTTTCAGAATTTAGAATCAAGCGCGTCAGCATGGCGCCGGCAGCCACCGGAATCGCATAATAGAGACTTTGAATATTCATCTCAAACGGAAGACTATCTTTCACAGCCGAGGCTAAAGCCGCAAATAAACGCACATGAATGAGCACCACAATCAAATTGGCGCCCATAAATAAGAGATCTCTTTTTCGTGGGCTGAATTTTTTAATGTAACGGGCGGCAAAATAGAAAGTCACCAAGAGAAGCAAAGCGACAAAGAAAAAAGTTCCAATAAATTTGAGTAAGAAATTGCTCGAGCTCTTCTTTTCACGAATTCCTTCTAAAACCACCACATGGCGGGGCTCGTAGCGCTCTCCGCTCCGAATAATTGATTCTCCCGCCTGGTAGCGAAAGATCACGGGTTTCACTGCAGCAATGGCCTTGGTTTTTCTCCATTCGGTTTCGGTAATATTGGCATTCACATTCGGCCGAATGAAATGACTGGCCAGATCTGCCAAAGTTTCTGCATTTACTCCTACTAAGGGTTCACCCAAAAGCAGGCTTTGGGCACGCTCTGTTAAATCGTGGTGCACATCTTCCATGTCTTTTAAAACAGAAACATCTTTTTCAACGAGCTCATTTTCTCCACTCGGAACCCGCACCCGGCGTAGAGTCACCCCAGCCTCCGCATATTTACCCAGCTCGGTGCCATCATCAATAATCGGGCGCGACAAACCATAGCGCACCAAGTTGCGCACCAGCATTTCAAGCTCAGGACGAAACTTGGTCGTCATCAAAAGTTTTGTTTCTTCGGGTTTCAGTTTAAAGCCCACTTCTTTTTCGAATTGTTCTTGAACACTCTCTAAACTGGCTTTCGGGTTTTCTTGAAGAAAACGTCGCATGCGGCTAAAACTTTCTTGCACCCTTTTTTCTTCTTCATCCGCCAACCCTTCATCGTAATCGTAAACAGGCAAAACCGTGCGAATCGCCTCTTCACGATTCACCTGAGTCGATTTAATATCGACGATTTCATAATTTTGATCGGCTTTAATATCTTTAGGAGCTACTCCTCCGGCCCGAATATTTGCGGGGAGGGTTTCGACTTGAAAGGCAAGTAAAAGGGTGGTTACCAAACAACCGACGAGGAAAAAAAACCAGGCCAGGGCGGGCGATTTGAGGAATCCCTGCCAAGAAAGAAAATCACTACGTTTCCAGACTCCAAAAATCCGAGCTCCACTGCGCTTCTCGCTCTGAGTTTCCACTTATTTCCCCCCTGGTTTCGGCGCTCCCCCTGGAGCCGCTGCTGCAGGTGCAGCCTCACCTGAAACCAAAATAAAAAATTCTCGCCGCCCGATTTTATCATCAAAATCAAAGAGAACAACTTCTTGCCAAGGACTCATCTGCAATTTTCCTTCGGCAATCGGCAGTATTAAAGAATGCCCTACAAGTTGTGCACGCAGATGAGCATAGTTTCTTCCACTACCGGAACGTCGATCGGGTCGTTTGTCTTGGCTAGCAGGAATTTGGGCTTCAATCCAGTTTTTATATTCTTCGTAGATCTTGGGGTCATTTTCTAAAAGGGCGAGCCCCGCCGTGCCCACCGGCACGAAAACTTGCGCAAAGCCAAAAGGAAGATTGGCTTCGCTCACCACCCGTTTTACGTCAAAAGAAACCGGTAAAACGTCGGTTTTTGAGGTGACACTGGCATAAGCTTTACGAAATAGGCCCATAAGAAGGTAAACTTAATCTTAATCCAAGTCCTTCCCTTCTTGCAAGTTAGCATTTAATGGAGTATGAGGGCCTTTATCAAACAAGCATTCGAGAACCCTAAAATAGGACAAACTATGCCTATCGCCATTACTCGAGGAGTCGCCATCTCGGTAGAACCCCGTTATCTACCCGAACGCTCAAATCCTGAGAGAAATTACTACTTTTTCACCTATCATGTGATCATTCACAATCAGGGCGATGAAACGGTGCAGCTCTTGAATCGGCATTGGATCATTACAAATAGCGCGGGAGCACGCGAAGAAGTAAAAGGTCCTGGAGTGGTGGGAGAGCAACCTACTCTAGAACCGGGTGAAAGTTTTGAATACAATAGTTTTTGTCCTCTCGACACTTCCCAAGGAACCATGGAAGGAACCTATGAAATGGTGACGGATGAAGGAGAGAGTTTTCAAGCTCAAATTCCGCTCTTTACCCTCACGAGCGAAGAGATTGTGTATCATTAAAAATTTCTATAAAACTCATACTCCCCCTCTTAAGATTAAGAGGAGGAATAACAAATTTATTTCCTTTCCTGATAAACTTTTAAATCGCCCAAATTCATCTCGGAGTTCGGACTGATCACGCAAGCCTGGTTAGGACGAAAACATTCAAACTTTACTTTATCTTTTTCAATCCTCCCCACTGCCTCAAGCTTGGCACTTTGACTCATCACAATAATCACTTCTTTTCCTAAAATATCCACGGGGGGATTGGCTTCAATCCAACGTTTCTTCCATTGATAGGCAGAGAGATCCACCGTGTAACCGACTTGATCTTTCCACGTACCCTTGTAAGTCTTAGACACCAAAACCTCCATGACTTCTCCATGCCGATAAGCCACCATCTTCACTTTTCCGATATAGAGTGCGTCTCTTAAAATATTGGGTAGATTGATTTCAATGGTGGGCAAACTTTCTGCTTGAGCACTCGGCTCGGGTTTTTCTTTCTTCACTTTCGCCTCGAGCGGAACTTGAAATAAAAAAACGAAGAAAAAAATCAGGAAAAAGAATTTCATAATTACCCTCCTCAGCTCATCAAATTTAACGAACTCTATTCATAAACACAAACTTATACTTTAAGTTTCTTATTGACCTTTAAGCAACCGCATTACTAGAGATTAAAATACCTTCCACTCAAATAATAAGGAGACTTTTATGTTACCTATTGTTGCTCTAGGCGTTGTTACTTTAGGGGCGTTGTTGCTTGAAGGTTGTAAAGGAGATCAAGGCCCACGAGGAGAAAGAGGGCCAGAAGGGCCTCGCGGTGATCGTGGAGATCGAGGCGCAGAAGGGCCACAAGGCGAACAGGGGCCGAGGGGACTGCAAGGGCCTCCGGGAACACCTGGGGCAAGAGGTTCAGGAATAGATTGGAGTAGATGCACCGTCGTGAGAAGGGATTTTACCAGCAATCAAATAGCATCGGGCCAGCTCGACTGCGGCTCAAATCAAATAATGTTTAACGGCTCCTGTAGCATATTCAATTATGGAAACTCGGTTGCTTGGGTAAGACAAGGACCTTGTAATTCTAGTCTTACCGGCGGAGCATTTTCTCCCACACCAGGCCCTTTATGCTTTGGTGGAGTACCAGATAATGAAGCAAGCTTGAGAGGATACTTCTGTGAGTTAGCACTAATATCCAGATCATCTCAACAAATTGGGATCATAATATACGCTACTTGTTGTCCTCGTGAATAAAAACAAACCCCGAGCTGATTTTTTCAACTCGGGGTATTTTTCATTTATTCAGAGTATTTCTAACGTCCAGAGCCAGAACCCGATCCGCTTCCAGAACCTGACCCAGCAGCACTACCGGAAGCTCCCCCACTGCTGGAGCTAGATCCACCGCCTGATCCTGAGGTGCTATTTGAAGGGTCTGCTGTTAATTCTATCTTCGCACCAATAACACCATTACCGATCGTTGGAACGTTACCAGGAATTTTAGCGATAAAAACAAGAACCATTTTTCCATTCGCCAAAGGAGAACCTTGCAGGCTTAACTGACCCGCTGAGTTATTTTCATTCAGAGAGCCAGTCGAAAGTTTCCCAGTAACACCTAACCCCACACTCGTCGTCAAGGTAACCGCATCAAAACTTAAGACAGAGCCATCAAAAGTTCCTTGAACTTCGTCTCCTGCGGCCAAATCGGCCACAATATTACCTACGTCTGGCACTGGGATACTGATGCTAGGGAAATCATCTTTGGTCATTATCGCTTTGCCATTATTAACGGTAAATTTAAAAGACTCTGTAATATTAGTGAGAGGGGTTTCCGCATTTACACTTCCAGCTACGGTCTTGATGGTCACCTTATCTACTTTAAATGTTTTTAAATCCCCTGCAGGAGCCTGACCACAGTCGGGAGTTTTAGTATCAGCTTTTCCAGATAAACGAACTTGCTTAATCCCCAATTGAGGACCATTCAAAAATACATCTAGAAAAGTTTCATGAGAGCCAAGTGCTCTAGGCTTATAAGAAGTATAAACCGACATCACATCGCCCGCCGGAATAATAATTTCTTGAGCAAGATTTGAATTCGTGGGGGCATATTCGGCGCTTCCCACCATTACTTTTTTAATCTTAAAATAGTTGTCTTTATTGGTGCCGTATTCAAAGTAAACGCCCATAATGCGTTGGGGTTCACTCTCATTATCGTTTCGAATATTAATGACTTTTTCCTTTTCAACACAGGCAACGGTTGAATAATCGGCCTGAGCGAAAATTCCAGAAACCTGTTTGTCGCCTCCTCCACAAGCCAAAATCGATAAGAAAGGAAGCGATAAAAGAAAAATAAAAAGAATAGATAAACGACGCATACTCAAACCTCCGAGTGGTTAACTCATGTCCCTCAATCTAATTATCGGCAATTGTTTGAAGAAGTTGCGGAAGAAAACTTAAAAAGATTTGACGCAAAGGGTCATAAGGACTGGGTTTTAAAACTTAAAGCATCGTCTTTAGCCGAAACCTTCACCTCGCCCCCTTTTTGGAGCTTTCCAAAAAGAATCTCTCGCGAGAGAGGCTTCGAGATTTCGTTTTCAATGACGCGGCGCAGCGGCCTGGCGCCAAAATGGGCATCAAAGCCTTTTTCTGCCAAATACTTACAGGCCGATTCTTCGAGCTCAATTTTTACTTGTTTAGAGGCCAAACGTTCACCCAGTTGGCGCACCATTTTTCGCACGATTTCTTCGGTGACTACAGGGCTCAAGGGTAAAAAGGTGATAATACTTGTTAAGCGATTTCTAAATTCAGGGCTAAATTGTTTTTCAATGGCCTTTAAAGAACGATCTTCGAAATCTTTTTTTCCAAACCCAACCGGCTTTACCATGCTCTCGCGGGCCCCCGTATTGGTGGTCATGATCAAAATCACTCGGCGAAAATCAGATTTTCGGCCATTGTTATCGGTTAAAGTGGCATAGTCCATCACTTGCAAAAGAATATTAAACAAATCTTCATGCGCTTTTTCAATTTCATCTAAGAGCAAAACAGCATGAGGATTACGATGAATGGCATCGGTAAGCAGGCCGCCTTGTTCAAACCCCACGTAACCCGGTGGAGAGCCAATCAAACGCGAAACGGTATGCTTCTCCATATACTCGCTCATATCGAAACGAATAAATTCAACGCCTAAATTCTGGGCGAGCTGCTTGGCAAGCTCGGTTTTGCCTACGCCGGTAGGCCCGGCAAATAAAAAAGAACCAATTGGCTTATCGGGCTCACCCAAACCCGCACGGGAAAGTTGGATGGCTTGAACCACCTGTTCAACCGCCGCATCCTGGCCATACAAAACCTTTTTCAAATCGGGTGCTAAACTTTCTAATTTTTGGCGATCGTCACTTTGCACCGTATGCGTGGGCACTTTTGCAATGCGCGAAACAATTTTTTCGATATCGCGCGCACCCACCGTCGCCAGCTTTCCTTTTTTGGCCTTTAACTTCACTTCGGCACCTGCTTCATCGAGCACATCAATGGCTTTATCCGGCAAGAAGCGATCGGTAATATATTTAGCCGAAAGATCCACTGCAGCTTTCAGGGCAGAAACGGAATAACTCACACGATGAAAAGTTTCGTAATGTTTTTTAAGGCCTTTTAAAATTTCTAGAGTTTCTTCAAGGCTGGGTTCGGCGATTTCAATCTTTTGAAAACGGCGTGAAAGCGCATGATCTTTTTCAAAGATCGTTCGATATTCTTTATAAGTAGTGGTGCCAATGCATTTCAATTCTCCGCTCGCGAGTGCCGGCTTCAAAATATTGGAGGCATCGAGAGAACCTCCCGAAACAGCTCCTGCTCCAATCAAGGTATGAATCTCATCGATAAATAAAATATTTTTTTCGCCGCTTTTTAAAGCCTGAACCACTTGCTTCAATCGCTCTTCAAAATCTCCACGAAATTTAGTGCCTGCCAAGAGCGAACCTAAATCGAGCGCATACAGCGTAGAACCTTGCAGAATTTCGGGAACTTTATTTTCAACGATTCGAAGAGCCAAACCTTCTGCAATGGCTGTTTTACCAACCCCTGCATCGCCCACAAAGATCGGATTATTTTTTCGCCGACGCGCCAAAATATGAATCGTGCGCTCAACTTCGTTTAAGCGCCCAACAAGAGGATCAACCTTACCCTGCCGCGCTCTCTCATTTAAATTACTGCAAAAACGCTCAAGCGGATCTTTAGAATTTTTCTTCGACTTCTCGTCACTTTCTTGTTCTCCCATGGGCACCGCTTCAATTTTTGAAATTCCATGGGAAAGATAGCGCACCACATCTAAGCGAGAAACTTCTTGTTCGGCTAAAAAGTAAATGGCATGCGATTCTTTCTCTTCAAACATGGCCACCAAAACATGGCCTCCATTCATCTCTTTTTTTCCGGCCGATTGAAGCTGAGCTGCAGCGAGTTGCAAGACTGCTTGGACACCAATCGTATATTGCGGATCAAACTCTTGCCCCACCGGCAAGCGCGGCAAAGAATGTTCGAAGAAATGTTCGAGATTTTTTCTTAAAACAGGAAGATCTGCTCCACATTGAGTGAGCACTTCTGAGGCATAAGGATCTTCAATCAAGGCAAAAAGAAGATGCTCTAAAGTGACATACTCATGAGAATAACTTTGAGCAATTTCAACGGCCCGTTCGAGAGAATCTTGAAGATCTTTGGTTAAGACGATCATAAAAAAGTTTTATTTTCACTCGTCGCTGGCGCAGTGTTTTTGAAGCGAAGACAAAGCGCCGAACTTTTGATTGATAACAAGCTGTCCGTCTGCCCGACCGAACGAGGTATCCTTACGGCGCGTTTTGTCTGAACTGAAGAAATACTGCGCTCAGTGGCTTACTCTTTCTCCAATATACATTCTAAAGGATGCCCATGGGTTTTGGCGAGCTCTTTTACCTGCTCCACTTTTGTGCGAGCCAAATCATAAGGATACAAACCACAGATTCCTTTTCCTTTATAATGAACATCCAACATTAAGCGGGTGGCCTCTTCTTTGGATTTTTGGAAAACATTCACTAAAAGCCACACCACAAATTCCATGGGCGTGTAATCATCATTCAACAAAACTACGCGGTAAAGAGAGGGTTTTTGAACCTTTGTTTTCTCTTCGGTAACGGTATGGGTTGCGCCCTCCAAATCTTCGGAGCCGTGGTCTTCCGCCCATTGTGCCTTTAAAACTTGCATGGAGCTATGTTATCTGAGCTTTAAAGAAGGTCAAGACACGAAAAAAAAAGGGCATTAACCTTAAGGTTAATGCCCTTTTAATGATTCTTTAAAAAAATTTTAAACAGGAATATCGCGGTCCATTACGGTTTTACGTCCATCGCCTCGCGCATGCTCAATGGCTTGATCTAAGGTTTTTTCGAGTACTTTAGTCAAGGCCTCCATGCTGCTTGCAGAAGTATTCATATCTGCTTTTTCTTTAATGTATTTTTTTACTTTCGACGCCACCACCAGAATATCTGCCATAATTCCCCCTTTAAAAAGGTAAAAGTTTTTGTAGCAAATCGGTATTTCTGAAGTGAGCGGAAAAGCACTGAATCTATCGATTCTAAAATAAAACTTTTTTAAACGCGCCTCTTAATATTTCCTTGCAGTGCGTTTTTACGCGAACGGAGGAAATGCCGATTTGCTACATTGTTTTAAATAATACGGAAGTATGACTGAGGTTAAAACAGCTTTCAACGTTTTTTTCTGTAATAGACTGCCACCCCAACGACTCCCGCATACATCACTGCATTCAAAATAGCGAAAATTTGGAAAACAAAATCCGGCGAAATAAAGCCTGCCGGCACCATCAAAATCAAACAGGTAAAGACCCCAAAAAGCCAAACTAAACTTAAGTCTTCTGAAGACTTACGTCGATAAATGCGAAGAATTAAAGGAATATTAAAAAAAGGCAAAACCACCGAAGCCAAAAGACCCATTTTAAAAAATAAATCATTCCATTGCATAAAAGTTTTCCTTTAGGTGAACTTTCATTCTATACAAAAAAAATTATGAAAACAAAACTCTTTGTGAGTGGCGATCTCGACGGTTTCTTTGGTTTGTTCATCGATAACCTTCTCCAGCTGATGCTGATTGCAACTCTAGGAAAAATTGTTTGTGGTTTTCCCTTCGAGTTTATCACTCATAAAATTTTACCGGGTGCAGCACTCTCAATCTTGGCGGGAAATCTTTTCTACTCTTGGCAGGCCTACAAACTCGCAAAAGCTACCAATCGAGAAGATGTAACCGCACTCCCTTATGGAATTAACACCGTAAGCTTGATCGCCTTTATTTTATTGGTGATGGGCCCGGTTTATCAACGCACTCAAAACTTAACCCTCACCTGGCAAGTGGGCCTTTTTGCTTGTTTCGTAAGTGGAGTGCTTGAAACACTCGGCGCTCTTTTAGGGACCTGGGTTCGAAAACACACACCCCGCGCAGCTCTTCTTTCTTCACTGGCAGGAGTAGCAATCACATTTATTGCGATGGGTTTTGTATTTCAAATTTTTGCAAATCCAATCTTAAGTTTGCTGCCTCTTTTTATCATTCTTCTTGCTTATAGCTCCGGCTTCCGCCTGCCCCTAGGCATTCCAGGTGGTTTCGCTGCTGCTGTGATTGGTTGTGCCCTCGCCTGGATTTTAAAAAGTTTGGGCTATTCTTACTTTCAACCTTTGCAAGAATCGTATCAATTTGGAATTCACCTTCCACAACTCTCTCTCTTTCCGCTCTGGGATTTCCTAAAGCAAGGTGAAGGATGGCAATACATGAGCGTCATTTTTCCCATGGCGCTTTTTAACCTCGTCGGCTCTCTCCAAAATCTAGAAAGTGCCGAAGCCGCAGGGGATTCTTATCCAACCGAACCTTGTCTGCTCGCGAATGGATTTTGCAGCATAATTGCTGCTTGCCTAGGCAGCCCATTTCCAACCACCATTTATATTGGCCACCCGGGTTGGAAAGCAATGGGCGCACGAACTGGCTACTCCCTGCTTAATGGGGCCGTCATTAGTTTGCTTTGCCTTGTAGGAGGAGTCACCCTCATTTTAAAAATTGTGCCATTGGATGTGACGCTCGGCATTCTCTTATGGATTGGGTTGGTCATGAGCGCGCAGGCCTTTCAAGAAGTTCCTCGCAAACATGCGCTGGCTGTAGCTCTTGGGGTCATCCCCTCTTTGGCTGCCTGGGCCTTATTTTTAATTGAAACCACCCTGCTTAAAAATGGCATAAGCCTTTGGACGGCTTTTTCTAAATTTGGAAATGAAATTTACATCTCCGGAATTTTTGCCTTGAATCAAGGTTTTCTCTTAAGCTCCATGATTTTTGCTTCAATTTTGGTTTTTTTGATTGAGCGCGATTTTTTGAAAGCCGCAATCTGGACGGGCATTGCCGCACTTTTTTCAGCCGTGGGGTTGATTCATGCTTACACGCTTACGGAGCAAGGCCTGCAAAATAAGTTTGGCATTTTGGCAGCACCAGAGTTTGTAGTGGCTTATCTTGCCATTCTAATCTTTTTTATTGGAATTCATTGGTATAAAACCAAAACACAAAAACCGTAACCTCATGCCCTTCGCCTACTATAAAAAACTCTCCCCCCTGCAGAAGAAAACTTATCAGCAAAGCCTTCAGGCAAGCATTCACCTCTCCAATACCGCTGTTTTCGAAACCGTACTCTCCGATTTAGAAGAGGCGCTTTCCCACGGAAACCGCGAAAAAACCGAAGAGAAGCTTCAACAATTTATTCGCTACCTTTGTGAGATTTTTCAGGTGGCCCCCGTGAAAGTAAGAGTTTTGGAACGCCGGCCTTCTCAACGCTGGGGTGAGCTGCATGGCCTCTATCAATTCTCACCCGGGAGGATGCCTCTGATTACCGTTTGGATGCGTACGGCTAAACAAACCCGAGTGGTGGCTTTTCGCACTTTTCTACGAACAGCCATTCATGAGATGCTTCACCATCTAGACTATACTTATTTCAATTTAAAAAACTCTTATCATACAGAAGGTTTTTATCGCCGTGAATCGAGTCTACTCAAGCAACTCTTAGGATGAAAATGAATCGAACTTCGCGTACGGAGTATTGCAATCTAAAGCAGAATACATAAAATAGGTTTTTTCCTCTGTAAGTTCTTTGCTCTTTACAAAGAAGTTACAGAGGGCGATGAGGGTTTCAGGGGGAGAAAGAATTCTTCCCCTGGATTGAGCCTCACCGAAAGCTTCGCTG
This sequence comes from uncultured Pseudomonadota bacterium, assembly GCA_964384365.1. Lineage (GTDB taxonomy): Bacteria > UBA10199 > UBA10199 > JADFYH01 > JADFYH01 > CAYLKF01. The sequence continues at coordinate 113,952 of CAYLKF010000001.1, forward strand.
CGGTGAGGCGGACTAAATTATGCAAAATTTTTTAGACCTCTGCAAAGAAACCTCGGCGGTGCTTCCTCTTTCTTTTCCGGGCCCAAAAATTCTTTTAGATTCTCATCTGAAAAAAAATATTCAAGCGATTGAAGCTGCGCTCGATCAAGTTTTTGAGGTTTATACTCCAAAAGAACTGAGTCCTCCCCTCGCCTCGCCACGGCTGAAAGCAGTCACCTGGAATATTGAACGCGGAAAAAATCTAGAATCGGTTCTTCACATTTTACAAACTCATCCTTTTCTAAAAGCCGCAGATTTTCTTTTTTTGACGGAAGTCGACTGGGGCATGGCTCGTTCTGAAAATAAAAATGTGGCTGCCGAAATTGGTAAAAATTTAAATTATTATTCTTACTTTGCCCCCAGCTACTATAACCTCACCCAAGGCCATGGCTCCGAAAGAACGAATCTGGGTAAAAACCAAGAAGGCCTGCATGGCAAAGCAATTCTGTCTCGTTTTCCTCTTCAAAATTTGCGTTTCGTTCGCATGCCCAATGCAACCAATAAACTTCAATCGAAAGAAGCGCGGATTGGTCAAAAACGAGCACTCCTCGGCGAGTTTCATCAAAATGGAAGTGCCATTCACCTGGCCTGCATCCACCTCGATGCTTTTTCTTCTCCGCAAAGCCGAACCACCCAAATTCGCCAAGTCTTGCAAGAACTCTCGCCCCATTATTTTTCCCTTTTAGGCGGTGATTGGAACACCAACACCTTTAATACAACGAGAGGGCTTTCTCTTTTTAAAGATATTCTCAAAACTCTCTTGAAACCTGGCCCCAAGCAAATGGTTGCCAAACATTTTCGCGCACCCGATCTTCACTTTGATAAAAATCTTTTTTCCGAACTCGAGGAATGGGGCTTTGATTATGAGAGTTTAAATGAAAAAGCTCGAGGCACTTTTGATTTGTTTTTTGACGACGCAGAGCTCGGCAAAATGGCAGAAGACCAATATCCGCGCTGGCTCATCCATTTGATCCATAAAATTCTTAAAAAATTAGGCGGAGAAATCAGCCTCAAGCTCGATTGGTTTGCCGGGAAAAACCTGAAAGTGATCGAGAAAAAAGTAATTCCTCTAAAATCTTCTGACTATTCACCTCACACAAGACCGAGCGATCATCATCCAATCTATCTTGAATTTGAAATGGAAGCTCCATGAGCGAAACATGTGATGTTATTCTTTTAGGGGCCGGGGCCGCGGGATTATTCTGTGCTCAAGAGATTGCGAAGCACGGAAAAAAAGTTTTGGTTTTAGAACACAACGATCGCCCGGGTAAAAAAATTCTCATTTCAGGTGGCGGGCGCTGCAATTTCACCAACATTCACTCATCGGCCAAAGATTTTATTTCAGAAAATCTTCATTTCTGCAAATCAGCTCTAGCTCGCTATCAGCCGCGAGATTTCTTGAAGTGGATTGAAGAAAGTAAAATCGCCTATTTCGAAAAAAAAGACGGGCAGCTTTTTTGCGAACATTCCTCAAAAGAGATTGTGAATCTTCTTACTCAAGCTTGCAAAAAAACCCAAGTCAAACTGCTGCTCAATTGCAAAGTACAAAAAATTTTAAAAAATGATCTCTTTGAGCTTCATACTTCTCAGGGAATTTTTCATTCGCCTCGATTGGTCGTTGCAACGGGCGGGCTTTCTTTTGAAAACTTAGGCGCTTCTTCTTTTGGTTTTTCAATCGCCAAGCAGTTTGGAATTTCTATTCAAGCGCCCCAGCCAGCACTCGTTCCTTTTATTTTAAAGCGCGAAGATCAAAAGCGTTGGTGTGGTTTGAGCGGTATTTCTCTTGAAGTAGCGGTAAGTCTTGCCTCTCAAACAATCCACGACGCGCTTCTCTTCACCCATCGTGGTTTAAGCGGCCCGGCAATCCTACGAATCTCCTCTTTTTGGGAAAAAGGAGAAGCTCTCAAAATTGATCTCTTGCCAAAAATTTCTTCGAATCCTTTTTCTGCCCTCAAGAAAAAAAAGGATTCACGCGAATTAAAGAATGTATTGAGTGATTTTTTTCCGAAGCGTTTTGCCGAAACCTGGTGTGAAGTTTATTTTCCTTCAAAACCCCTCTCTCACTTATCGGGAACCGAGCTCGAAGCCCTGTTTCTCCAATTAAAAAACTGGAAAATCACTCCTCAAGAGACCGAAGGTTATGCAAAAGCCGAAGTCACTCGCGGGGGAGTCAGCACCGAAGAGATTTCTTCAAAAACAATGGAAGCCAAAAAAGTAGCTGGGCTTTATTTTATCGGAGAAGTGGTCGATGTAACGGGCGATCTCGGCGGACACAATTTTCAATGGGCCTGGGCCTCGGCTTTTGCTTGCGCTGAGTCAATTTGCACTTCTTAAGCAGAAGGAATTTCTCCTTCACCCTGAATCTGATGGGGATCTAGAAAAAGCATTCCAGTCACCAAACCCGCTGCTACATTTGCAACGCCTAGCCCAACCGTCGCAGCTCCCCGAACAAAAATTGCGGTACTTCTTAAAACCGGAATTGCCCCACGGAGAAAAGCAGGCGCCAAGATACTTGAAAACAAAGCAGTACTCACCACATCAGCTCCAAGGCTTGTATCAGGCGCGGGCCCCGCCTCTCGACTTACACTTGCTGAACTCGACGCTGGGCCTTGTCTCCCACTCTCTTGTCCTCCTGAAGTTCCCGAACCCGAACGAGGTCCATTAAAAGGCCAGTGACCTTCTTGGTATCGCATAAGGCCTTCGAGAAGGGCCCAGCCAGCCACACCACCCGCCACCACATAAAGCATAGTAGGACTTTCCAACAAGCCCCAGCCTCTAAAAAATCCTTCTAGTCGATCTCGATTCCGCCAAGATAAATTTCTCGAGCAATCATGATTCGGCAAATAATAATAACGTGAGACATCCCCGCTCACTTCTTGCCCGCTCAAATACCCATCGTTATTAACATCGTAGCAAGCTAAAACAGCTTGAGGAGGAATCCACTCTTGGTGAGATCGAGCCGAATCAATCGCTTTTGAAATGGAGACTAATTCTCGAGTAATTAATCCTCTATATCTTAATCCGAACTGAAAACTCGATGTCTCACTCCAAGTCCAGTGAGCAGGAGGCGGGCGAAAAAAATCTAAGTAACCATCTTGATTGGCATCTAATTCTTGACGAGAGAGTTTACCATCGCCATTCGTATCGTAACTCCGATAATAGGCGGCCTCCGCTTCCCATTGCTGGTGTTGGGCGGGCAGCTCAGTTTCTCGACGAGCAGCTTCTGCCATATTACGTTGAGCTTGACTACGAAGGCCTGCGATATCGCGTTGCGCGCCAGCAACGCGATCATTTACCGAGAATAAAGTTTCAATTCGGATAGGATTGTTTATCGACATATCGACCTCACTTGTAACATCTTGTTAAGATAAAAGAGAATAAACCGCCAAAAAATGAGTGCTTGCACCACCCACCACAAACAAATGCCAAATCTCATGAAAGCCAAATTTACCAGGAACCGGGTTTGGTTTTTCTAAATAATAAATCACCGCGCCCACGGTGAAAAATAATCCACCACCCAATAAAATGCCCGGAATTTTCCAACCGGCTTTGAGATAGAGTGGATAAATCACGAGCACTCCCGACCAACCCATTAAAATGAAAAGTCCGAGAATCATGATTTTAGGTAAATTTGGAAAAAATCCTTTTAAACAGATTCCTACAAGGGCAAGAGTCCAGATGGCAGTGAGCAACGCATATCCCCAAAAATTATTAAAAACTACCAAACAAAACGGGGTAAAAGTGCCCGCAATCATCACGAAGATTGCAAAGTAATCAACCTGTCTTAAGTAATGTTCTAATTTTTCAGATCCATGCACGCCGTGGTGCAAAGCGCTCGAAGTAAATAGGGCTATCGCGCTCAGCCCATAAACACCAAAGCCCCAGGCATGCCAAGAAGAACCGGTGGCCAAGGCTTTTTTCACCAAAATGAAAGTTCCGATGCAGGCCAAAACTGCTGCAAGGCCCGAAATCAGCGTATTATAGACTTCATCAGTAACGTGAATGCTTCCGTCTTTACTGAGTTTTCTTTCCGAGAAAGCCATTGAATTTATGCTTTGATTCATGCCAAACCTCCGGAATTAGGTGGATAATTGCCTATAAAATGCCTCATTTACTCTGGCAAGCACTGTTTGCGCATATGAAAACTTTCCATGAAATTCGAATTCCCTATGAAAAAGACCCTGATATTCACGCCTGGCTCACCCAAAACTTGGGCGTAAAAGAGTCGGAAATCGAAAAAGTAGAAGTTTTAAAGCGAAGCTTAGATGCTCGAAATAAAAAACAATTTTATTGGGTCTTTTCTCTGAATGTTTATTTCAAAGGCGAAAAACCTTCACTTGCCTTCGAAGCCTTTCCCAAGCTTTCTTGGAAAGGTCCTCCTCCCCTCATCATTGGTGCAGGCCCTGCCGGGCTCTTTGCAGCACTTACTTTCGTTGAGCACGGAATTTTACCCATCCTTTTTGAGCAAGGCGATCGCACTTATCTTCGTATGCGCAAAATCAGCCAATATTGGCGCCACGGTGTGCTCGATCCACACAGCAATGTTTGCCATGGTGAAGGCGGTGCAGGAACCTTCAGCGATGGAAAACTCATTACTCGAATCAAAAGCCCCTGGATTCACAAAGTCATGCAAACTTTCGTGGATTGTGGAGCACCACCCGAAATCACTTATGTTTACAATCCGCACGTGGGGAGCAATTTAATTCGCGAAGTGATTCGGCGTTTAAGCGATCTCTTGATTGAGCGCGGAGCCACACTGCGATTTAATACACCCGTTGATCATTTGGATCTTTCCGAAAAAAATCTAAAGGGTGTGGTTTTAAGTTCTGGAGAAAAAATCGAAGGCACCGGGCTCATTATGGCCTCGGGGCATAGCGCCGGAAATTTCTTTAAAAAACTTCACGATCAAGGGCTCGCCTTTGAAGCAAAGTCGTTTGCAGTTGGGCTTCGCATCGAGCACCCTCAGCAATTGATCAATGAATGGCAATACGGAAAAAATTATTTTCCAGAACTCGAAACCGCCCAATACAAACTGAAGGCTTATTGGGAAAAAGAAGAGATTGGAGTTTATAGCTTTTGCATGTGCCCCGGAGGATACGTGATTTCAAGTGGAACTGATCCGCAAAGCACCGTGATTAATGGCATGAGTAATTATCACCGGAACTCGCCCTGGGCCAATGCTGCTCTGGTTTGCACAGTCGATACCGCTCAAATTGAAGGCAATCATCCCTTTAAAATGCTGCATTTTCAGCAAAGCCTAGAACGAAAAACTTATCAAAAAGCAGCCTTACAAAAAGAAGATTGGAAAATTCCCGCTCAAACTTTGGGAGATTTTCTAGAAGATCGCCCTACTCTCCAATTTTCGAGCTCCAAAAAAATATCGAGCTGCCCTTCGGGAGTAACCCCGAGCAATCTCGCGGATATTTTTCCTCAATGGATTAGCACCCATCTTCGCAAAGCCCTAAGAGAATTTGAAGAAAAGCGCCCGGGTTTTCTTTATCCTCAAGCCCTGCTCCATGCCGTTGAATCGCGCACTTCTTCGCCGGTTAAAATTCCTCGAGACCCTGAAACCTTGGAATGTCTATCGCTGAGTGGTTTATTCCCCTGTGGTGAAGGGCCGGGCTACGCCGGAGGAATCACAAGCGCTGCGGTCGACGGAATCAAGGCAGCTCTCGGATGGATTCAAAAATTTTGCTCTTGAAAAAAACTAGCGGTTAAAGACATCGATATCGACATTGGGAGTGGCAGGATTAGGCTGAGCAGGGACATCGGGAATCTCAGAGTGATTGGTCATACCCGTACGCGGATCGCTCGTATTATTCGTCATACCGGTATTAGTCGTCATGTCGGTGCGCCATTGAATATTGTTATTGGTCATGTCGGTATTGTTAGTCATATCGGTGCGCCACTGAATATTATTGTTGGTCATGCCGGTATTGTAGGTCATATCGGTATTGGGTGTTGCGGTATCCCCATCTCCTGCCCAGGCCAACCCACAAAAACTAATTAAAAATGTGAGCACAAAAAATATCTTCTTCATGGGTTTATTATCCCGCAAGCCGACCCTTGAAACAACCCCCCAAAGAAAAAGTAGTTCTGACTCTTTTAAACTTCTGTTAACATTGCTAACAAAAATTATGTCTTTTCTTTCTTCTTTAGAAAATCTTCGTGTTTATAATCTCTTTTTCAAGAGGCGTTTCTTTTATTTATTTTTGGCCTTACTCGTTCCCTATCTTTTACACCCTCTCGCAAAGACCGAAATTTGGGGAATTAGTTTACTCGATTTCGCTTTTTCGCTCATTTTATTTGTGGGAATTTTTGCAGTGAGCGAAAAGAAACACATCGCAATGAGTGCTCTCGCGCTTGTCTTGCTTACTCAAGCCCTCACGTGGACCACTCATTATTTTCCGCTCAAGCCGCTCATTTTTTTGGGGCTCTGTTTCAATTGTATTTATTTAATTTATACAGCCGTTTTGCTCTTCGATTATGTGATACGTCAGCACACCGTCACGGTGAACACGATCTTCGCTTCACTCTGCATTTACCTGCTTTTTGGGCTGCTCTGGGCCTTCATCTATTCCATTATTCAATTCACCAACCCAGAGTCTTTCTATATTAATTTTCATTATTTTGGAGAAGAAAAGGTAGGCCGGCACATTTTTCAGCATCTCTACTATTTCATGTATTTTAGTTTTACAACTCTTACGACTCTGGATTTTGGCGATATTATACCTACCGCGCCTTGGAGCCGTGTGTTTACTTCGCTCGAAGCAATCGTTGGGCAGCTCTATTTAGTGGTGATTGTTTCGCACTTGGTGGGTTTACATATTTCGCAAACGATTCGAGCAAAAATCCCAGCCAAAAAAGAAGAGTAGAGCCAGCCAACCCTCAGCATGAGCCCATTGACAGATGTTATAACATTGTTATACTAGATCCGATAAGGAGAACATTATGACTCTTGTTAAAAAATTGACGAAGATTGGGAATAGCATGGGAATCATTCTTCCTTCTGAAATTCTCGCCACAACAGGGATTAATTCAAAATCAAAAATAGAGATGGAAATTCGAGGAAACGAAATCATACTCCGTCCCATCGACCTTAAAAATCATAAAGTAATGAAAACCTTCCTAAGTGTTGTGAAAGATTACGACAAAACTCTCCGTAAATTAGCCCAATGAACACCGAATACTTAGAACTTTCTCACATTATAGCCATGCATCGAGTCTTGATCGAAAAGTATGGCGGGCTCGATGGAATTCGGGATCAAGGATTGTTAGAATCTGCACTCGCACAACCCCAACAAAGCGCCTTCGGGGAAGACATCTTTCCAGACTTGCCATCGAAAGCAGCAGCCTGTGCTTATTACCTTTCAGAAAATCAACCTTTCATTGATGGAAATAAAAGAATTGCAACTGCCGCGGCCATCACTTTCCTTCGTTTGAATCAATGGGATTTAAAGGCATCTGAGATGGAAGTTTATGAGACTATCATGCAACTCGCGAACAAGAAAATCTCGCGTAAAAAATTAGCCACTTGGTTTAAGAAAAACTCGAAGAAGATAAAATAATAATTGTACTTTTACTCTAATTCTCTACATTCCCTCTCGAACAACAACACTTTCATATGCCCTACACCCTCTACAAAAAAGAACGCTTAAACCCTCCTTACGATGCGATTGTGATTGGCTCCGGTATTGGTGGGCTCTCTTGCGCCGCATTTTTAGCAAAAGCGGGCAAAAAAGTTTTGGTGCTCGAGCGACATTATACGGCCGGAGGATTTATGCATACCTTTCAGCGCAAGGGTTATGAGTGGGATGTGGGTGTCCATTATATTGGCGAGGTGCATCGCAAAAATTCAGTACTCCGAAAGATTTTTGATTATATTACTGATTCGGCACTCGATTGGGCCCCCATGGGAGAAGTTTACGATAAAATTTTTATTGAGAACGATCAGTATGATTTTGTGGCGGGCACCCAAAATTTTCGCGATAAGCTTTGCAGTTATTTTCCTCAAGAGCAAAAAGCAATTGATCAATACCTCGAGCTCGTTTTTCAAGTCGCTCAAGCCACCAAAAGTTTTTTTGGGGCCAAGGCGCTCCCCTCGCTGCTTAGCACTCTCGCTCGTCCTTTTTTAAGCTCTTCATTTTTGAAGCTTTCGAATCGTACCACTCTCGAGGTTATTTCTTCACTCACTCAAAACAAAAAATTGATCGGTGTTTTAACTTCTCAATATGGAGATTATGGACTTGCCCCTTCGGAGAGTAGTTTTGCCATTCATGCCTTGATCGTAAAACATTATTTAGACGGCGGCTCGTATCCGATTGGCGGCTCAGGCCAAATGGCCGAAACGATTCGCCCTGTGATTGAAAAAGCAGGCGGGCAAATTTTAGTGAAGGCCGATGTAAAAGAAATTTTACTCCAAAAAAATAAAGCCATTGGGGTGAAATTGCAAAATGGCGATGAAATTTTGGCGCCGCTCGTGATTAGCGATGCGGGAGTATTCAATACCTTTAGAAAAATGATAGATTCTTCAGTTGGAAAAAACCTAGGTCTTTTAGAAAATTTGAAACAAGTTAAACCTTCTCTCGCTCATCTTTGCATTTATATTGGCATTCCCGAATCCAGTGAAAATTTAAATTTTCAAAAAGCAAACTATTGGATTTATCCGGGTTACGATCACGATCAAAACATTGCCAATTATCTGAAAAATCCAGATTCTGCCCCTCCCGTGACTTATATTTCCTTTCCTTCCACGAAAGATCCAAGCTGGAGCTCTCGTTTTCCGGGCAAAAGCACCGTCGAAGTGATTGGCTTTACGCCTTATCAATGGTTTGAAAAATGGGAGAACACGGCCTGGCATAAACGCGGAGAAGAATACGAAGCCTATAAAGAAAAGCTCGCCAAACCTTTGTTTGAGAATCTCTATAAATTTCTTCCGCAAATTCAGGGGAAAATTGCACACTCCGAAATTTCAACCCCCCTTTCGACCAAACATTTCTCCAATTATGAGCGAGGTGAAATCTACGGTTTAGATCACACCCCCGAACGTTTCCGCCAAAAATGGCTGCGCCCCCAAACACCACTCCAAAATTTATATTTAACGGGGCAAGATATTGTAACCGATGGAATCGGCGGCGCCCTCTTTGGTGGAGTTTTATCGGCCTCCGCCATCTTGAAGAAAAATCTCATCCAGGAAATTTTGCGTTAAGGTCTGAAAATCGAACATCTTCTTGAGTGAAGCGTCTTTTTTTCGAACTCCTTTTTCTTTTTTCTCCCCCATCCTCCCCTTTCCATTCCCTTTCGTCGACTTGGCAAGAAACTTGCTCTTACTGAAAAGCAGGAGGATCATTTTATGACCCAAACAAACCGTTTTATCCGTTTCATCCACGAACGCTTCACGGCTTCTGAGCCTTTCTCTCTTGCGCCTTATAAAACCCAATCGCTTCAAAAAGAATTGGGCTGGCTCAAAGGAGAAAACAATCCTCCGGATTTTCTCTTTCCTCTTTATGAGCCCTTTCAACAAAACGTTTTAAAAGTGGTCAATCCCCCAAACTCTTCAAAAGGAGGATTATTTGGATGGGTGCGCAATGGAGGAGCTAAAATTCATACAGGCATTGATATTCAAGCTTCTCAAGGCACTCCCGTCTTGGCCTCCGAAGAAGGAATCGTTACTTTTGCTGGTGAGTTAAGAGGTTACGGAAATGTAATTTACATCAATCACCCCGGTGGCTACCAAACACGCTACGCTCACCTTCAAGATAAATCCTTGCGCGTCAAAGCGGGGCAACCGGTGCTTCGCGGGCAAACCATTGCTGCAAGCGGGAAAACGGGTAATGCAAATAGCCCAGGGGTGATTCCCCATCTCCATTTTGAAATTCGAAAAATCACAAAAGAAACACCTACAGGCTCAATTGCGAATCAAGAATCTCAAGCGATGGATCCTCTCGTTTTTCTTTTACATCCTAGAAACTCAAAGCTTACCTTGGAGTATCAAGAGAGGGGGCGAATCGAAGCTTGGGACACTCTTAACCAACGAAAATTTAAATAAGACAATAATTGACGCCACACCCCCAAGATCTTAAGATTCACGGGCATGACTTCTTCTAAATTTTGGATCGCTCATCCTGCCATCGATCTTACCTTTTTCGCTTTTGGCTGGATTCCCCTCTTTTTTGCTTTCATGAGCCTAAGCCCGTTGAATTACTTCTCAAAAGAATTTCAGTTTTTATTTATCTTTGTTTTGGCCGTGAATTTTTTGCATCGTCACCTTACATTTCCGCTCGTCTACGGAGACCGAGAACAATTCGAAGAAAAACCTAAAGCGTACACCTTGCTCCCCTTATTTTTCTTGGTGCTTACGCTCATTGCCCTTTATTTCGAAAAGGAGTTTCACCTCTTTACCCTGCTTCTTTTTTTAAGTGTGAGTTGGACTATCTATCACACGATCATGCAGAAAATGGGAATTTTGAGAATCTATTCGAAGAAAGATGATTGTGGAAGCCCCATGCTCGATCGCGCGGTTTTGCTTTCTTGGTTTGCTTATCTCTTCTTACAACTGGCAGCCCTACCAACTGTGCGAGAAAAAGTAATTGCTCTGAGCTCTGCTGGAAAAGTAGCCAATCATCTCTTGAGTCTTTTTTTTCCTTATCTGCAAACTGTGGCTTTTCTTGTGTTGGGCTTAAGCCTTCTCTTTACGATTTTGTATCTTCGCCAAGAATTGAAGAGCCCCACTTTTCACTGGCCGAAAAATATCTTTCTCTTTTCAGTACTCTTGCTTTACGCCACTTTCGCCTACGATTTTTTGGTGGGCTACCTGCTCTTTGCCTTTTCTCATGCCATCGAATATTTGGCCTTTGCGAATGTTTATACACGCAAAAAATATCTCAATTCCCCTCGGCCGAGCTGGCTTGCAAAACGAGTAAAAACCCAATTATTTTCAATGGTTACATTTAGCACTTTTCTGCTCATTCTCTTTTTCTTTTGGAAAAATAACTCAATAAAAACCTTGAATGCCTACATCGTTGGGAGTAGCTTCCTCCATTTCTTGTATGACGGTTGGATCTGGAAAATTCGGAATCCAAAGATTTTAAAACCATTAATTTCGTAAACAATAAACTCGTCTGGGATTTATTAAATAGAGTAATGGGTCAGCCTTTTTGATTAAGCGGAAAAGCGACGAATCCATCGATTGTAAAAATAGCACCTTTTCGAAACTACTTTAAAACATTTCCTTGCGGCGCGTTTTTACGCAAAAGAAAAAATGCTGACCCATTACAAATACGATAGGTAAATTTATGGACTTCACCATGCAATATCGCCCTTTAGGAAAATGCGGAACCAAAGTCAGCGCTCTCGGACTCGGCGCCTGGACCACCTTTGGCGGCAGCGTTAAAGATGAAAAAACAATTCGAGAAATCGTGATTGCTGCTTTTGAAGCGGGCATTAATTTTTTTGATTTGGCCGATGTCTATGCAAACGGTGAAGCCGAACGGAGCATGGGGAAAATCCTTCAAGAATTTCCGCGCAACCGTTTAGTGATTTCGAGTAAAGTTTTCTTTCCGATGAGTAAAGATATTAACGATAAAGGTCTTTCACGAAAACACATCTTTGAATCGATTGAAAAGAGTTTGAAACGTTTAAATACCGATTATCTCGATTTGTATTTTTGCCATCGTTTTGATGAAGAAACCCCGCTCGAAGAAACGGTAAGGGCCTTCGATGATTTGGTGCATCAAGGTAAAATCTTATATTGGGGCAGCAGTGAATGGCGCGGTTCTCAACTCAAAATGGCTCACGAGCTCTGCGAACGGAAAAATTTCTACAAACCTCAAGTCGAACAACCACAATACAATCTTTTAGAACGCAAAAAATTCGAAAAAGAAGTTTCTCCTACCGCCCGCGAATTGGGTATGGGGCTCGTTTGTTGGAGCCCTTTGGCTTCGGGCTTACTTTCTGGAAAATACGATGAAGAAATTCCTGCAGGAAGTCGATTGGCCAATATTCACTGGCTGAAAGACTATCTTTACAGCCCCGAAAATCTCGAGAAAGTGCGCCAACTCAAACCGTTGGCCAATGAGCTCAATTGTAGTCGAGCCCAACTTGCTTTGGCCTGGATCTTGGCGCAACCCGGCGTTTCGAGTGTCATTACTGGAGCAACCAAGCTCTCTCAACTCGAAGAAAACCTGGGTGCCTTCAAAATTGAACTCACTGAAAAAATTTCTCAACAGTTAGGCGAGATCTTCAAATGAGCTTCTCCTGGAACCAGCTTCCTAAACCAATTTTCGGCTTGGCCCCCATGGATGGGGTAACCGATGCCGTGTTTCGAAGCATTGTCTACCGTTCGGGAGCACCCGATGTTCTTTTCACCGAATTTGTAAGTGTTGAAGGCTTATCACGCAAAATCCCTGCGCTACTTCGCGATCTTCAATATCAACCCGAAGAACGACCCATGATTGCGCAAATCTATGGGTATGAACCCGAAGCTTTTAAACAATCGATAAAAATCGTTGCCGATCTCGGCTTTGATGGGGTCGATATCAACATGGGCTGCCCGGCTAAAAGTGTGGTTCATAGCGGAGGGGGGGCCGCCTTAATTCGTACTTGTCCTCATGCGAAAACGATTATTTACACCTGCGCTTCTGCACTCGACGAGTATTATGAACAAACCGGTAAACGCCTTCCGCTTTCTGTTAAAACCCGACTCGGTTACGACAAAATCGTGGTGAAAGACTGGATCCGCGAGCTTTTAGATACCGAAAAACTTTCCAATATCTCTCTTCACGGCCGAACTTTAAAACAAGCTTACACCGGAAATGCCGATTGGGATGCCATTGCCCAGGCAGCTGAGCTCACTCGCGGCACAAATGTGACGCTACTGGGAAATGGCGATTTAAATTCGTTAGAAGACGCCGCGCACAAAATTCGCATTTCAGGGGTTGATGGCGCCCTGCTCGGACGTGCGAGTTTCGGCAACCCTTGGCTCTTTCGCGAAAAAGAAAACTATCGAATTCAAACTTCCCCCTCACTCCCCCCCTCTTCCCTCGAGGGAGAAAGTGGCCGAAGGACGGATGAGGGGGTAATTTCCATTCAAGATCGAATTTCTACCCTCATCGAACACGCTCGACTGCTCTGGAAAAGCAAAGAACCCAGGCATTTTATTCAAATTCGCAAACATGCAGGTTGGTATCTCAAAGGATTTCCCGGAGCTGCCGAACTTCGTAATTCATTGGTGCGCGTTTCGTCGTTGGATGAACTGGAAGCAATCTTAATAAACCATCTTCAAAAAGCCGCCTAAAACCTCTCAATAAAAAAAGTTGTCGCCACACAAAAACTCAGGCACTCTTTCTCGTATGCTTCGGCCCGAAGAAATTAATTTCTCACGTTATCAAAAACAAGTTGGGGGATTTTACGAAAGTTTTTTTCAGCGTGCCAACCACCCCACTCGCCCACTTGCCTTCTGGATTCGCTACACGATTTTCAGCCCCAAGAATCATCCCGAACAAGCCATTGGTGAATCTTGGGCCGTGTTCTTCAATGGAGAAACCAAACATCACACAGCTTTAAAAAAAGAATTACCTTTCTCAAACTGCACCTTCAGCACCTCACATTTTTTTGTAAAAATTGGTGAGGCCGAGTTAAGCCCCTCTAAACTTCATGGGAGTTTAGAGAATGATTTAGAAAGTTTATCTTGGGATTTATCTTTCGAAGGAAAAGGCCCCCCTCTATTTTTATTTCAAGACCGTTATTACGAGGGAAACTTTCCTGCAGGCAAAGTACTAACAGGTTTACCCTTGGCAAAATATAATGGAGCCCTCCGAGTCAATGGAGAAAAAATTGAAATTCAAAACTGGGTGGGGAGCCAAAATCATAATTGGGGTTCTAAGCATAACGACTTTTACGTCTGGGCTCAAACCTCGGGTTTCGAACAAGCACCCGATACTTTTTTAGAGGCATCAAGCGCCCGGTTTCAGTATGGCCCTTTTTGGACTCCTCCTTTTACCCTGGCAGTTTTGCGACATCGAGGAAAAGAGTTTCGCCTAAATTCCCTTCGAAATGCTTTATTCTCGAAAACTTCTTTCCATAATTTCACCTGGGACTTTCACACCCAAAACGCTGAAGTGGACATCCAGGGAAAAGTCTGGGCACCTCGCGAATCTTTTGTAGGGCTGAACTATTATAATCCACCGGGTGGAAGTAAATACTGTTTAAATTCGAAACTTGCGGGTTGTGAACTGATTCTCAAACATAAAAAACAAAACAAAACCGAACGGCTCCTCAATACCCAGAGTACTGCTTTTGAAATTTTAACTCAGGCGCAAGATCACGGAATCAAGATTTCAGCTTAAAGGAGCATTATGCCTTCTCTTCTTTTATTTCTACTTGCCAGCTATGTTGTTTTTTTCTTTCTCATCTTGAAAATTATTCCGGAGGATCGCTCATGATCGTCGGACATTACGCAACGGCGCTGATTCCGCGTCGCCTTCAACCCGAAGCACCTTTTTGGCTTCTACTCTTGGCTTCAAACTTAAGCGATTTTCTTTGGATCTTGCTTGGACTCCTCGGATTAGAAGCACCTCGACCCTCTTCTCTTTGGCTGGCCACTTTCCAAAATATTGCAGTGGAGATGCCTTATAGCCACGATGGGCTCCCCACGCTCTTGCTTGCCATTGCATTCACCGTGCTCGTTTTGATTCTTTTTCGAAATTTAAAAACGGCCTTATGGTGCGGCGTTTTGGTCATCGTTCATCTACTTTGCGATTTACTCTCAGGGTATCCGCATCATCTTGCAGGAAACGAAACCGCAAAGATTGGACTCGGCCTATACAATACCGCACCTCATCTTGCACTTTTTCTCGAGGCTTTAGTGGGTGGGCTCTGTGTGGCCTGGTATCTTTACGATCGCAAAAAAGCAGGGTTAAACACTTCTCGAAAAACACAAACCCTACTCTATTTGGTTTTTGTAGGAGGAGCTTTAATCTGGCTTCCAACAGCCACCCTTCCCCTTGGAAAAGTGCTAGGGGTTTCACCATGACTCTTCCGCTCATTCTTGCTTCGACTTCACCTCGGCGATTTGAAATTCTAAAATTATTAAAAATCCCGTTTGAAGTTGCATCTCCCCTCTATGAAGAAGAAAACTTAGAAGAGTTGAGCCCCTATGAAGAAGCACGACGCTTTGCCCTCGAAAAAGCAAAATCGATCGCCGCGCAATACCCGAAACATCTTATTTTAGGGAGCGATACCTTGATTGAATTTCGAGGTCAGAAAATTGGCAAACCCAAAGATGCAAACGACGCCGAAAAAATCTTAGAAACACTTCAAGGGCAAAGCCACGATATCTTAACCAGCACAGTAATCTGGAATTCAAACGAGGCTTCTTTTAAAACCCAGGTCGATATTGTGAATGTGAAAATGAAGAAGGCCTCTCTTCAAGAAATCAAAGCGTATGTAAAAACAGGGGAGCCTCTCGACAAAGCGGGCGCTTACGGGCTTCAAGGGAGTGGACGAGCATTCATCGAAAGCCTGAATGGCGATTATTTAGCAGCGGTGGGGCTTTCTCTTCGAAGCACCGCAAAACTTTTGCAAGATTACAACGTGCCGATTTCGGTAGATGTAGAAAAAATTTACCGAGAAAAAGATTTTATGAATTGGAAGAGTTATTAGGACTGCTCTTGTTAGTAAATTATACAGCCTATGTCATTCCCCGGTTTAACCGGGGAATCTAAATATGCCCAATAAGATCCTCCGATCAAGCCGGAGGATGACAGAGAAAATAAACTCTAAAATGTGAACAGTCCCATTCCGCCATCAACCTCAATCACCTGTCCCGTAATATAGGCTGCCTGCTCCGAACACAGAAAAGTCACCACACTCGCAAGCTCGCTGGTTTCTCCTAAACGACGCACTGCGGTTTTCTTTTCCATGCGATCGAGCATATCTTGGCGAATGAAACCCGCTGTTTCCGATTTAATCACACCCGGTGCGATAATATTGGAGGTAATGCCAAAGCGTCCGCCTTCTAAAGCCAAGGTTTTTCCAAAACCAATCATCGAGGCTTTGGTGGCGGCGTAGCTCGCCTGCCCTGCTCCGCCCCGAGTTCCCGCAATCGAGGCCATTGAAATCACGCGCCCCCATTTCTTTTCGAGCATTCCTGTCCAGACGGCCCGAGTCACATTGGCTGTTCCGATTAAGTTTACTTCAACATCGCGGTTAAAACGCTCCGCTTCAAGCTGCGCAAACATCCCCACCGTGGTGAGAATGGAGGCATTATTAATCAAAATTTGAACAGTTCCCAATTCTTGGGTGATTTTCTCAACTACTTCTCTGACTTGAGCCTCTTTACTAATATCGCATTCAAGCCCAAGAGCCTTCACCCCTTCTTTTTGGATGAGTGCAACCGTTTCTTCGCAGCTCTGAATATCAATCACCGCAATATTCACGCCTTCTTTTGCAAGAGCCAAAGCATCGGCCCGGCCCAAACCTTTTCCGGCAGCACCGGTCACTAAAGCAACTTTTCCTTTGAGTCCAAAATCCATAAACTCTCCTTAAAAAATAGCCCTCAGATGAGGAGTTAACGCAAGCAAACGGGGGTGAAGATATTCAAACACAAAACCAAACGCAAACCAAAGCGGCGCAAAATCCCAACGAATATAGCCACAAAATGAATAACGCGAATAAGCGTAATTCCAGGGGCAACGTCCGATGATTTTTTCAAGAATCCATCCGCCTACGAATTCTGCAAACCAAATCAAAAGCACATAAACAATACCCCGAACAAACCAAGGCAACGAAACCATTGCCAGATGAATAGGCTCTAGAAAAACCATTCCTCCATAAATCGGAAACATCCACAAAAAAGTATAACCTACCGCACGGGAATCACGGCCAGCCACAGCCCAAACTGGTTTTTCAGAAGTAGGAAGAGAAGCAAGACGAGTGTTCCAAGAACAAAGAAATTGAGGATTAATCAAATCGGCAATGGCGGTGAAAAGAATTTCGGTTAACCAACCGATGCAGGCATAGAGTGGAAAACGAATCCAGGGATCGGAGTTTAAAAAATCGTCGAGCATGGCCAAAAGAGTTATATAAAAAATTCTTTTAATGCCACATAAAACTTAAAGCTTCGGAATTATCTTCTTCGTCAAACCAAGCTTCGAACAAATCAACCGCGTCGTCTTCTTCGGGGTAATTATCGGTGCTCAAGGCTTGCTCTTTGCCGGCTACCCGGTCAGCGCGTTTGAGTTTTGGAGCTTTGCGCTCTTTTGTTTTTTCACGACGACGCGCCATCAAGGCACTGAGTTCTGCCAGTAAGGCAGCATTCAAAGCATTTTGAGGTAAGAGATTGGTTTGAATTAAAAGCAAACCGAGCATGGGCCAAAACTGTGGAAAGGTTTGAACGAAACGGGTTCCAAACAAACTATCTAAAAGATGCCCCACGCCTTGCAAAAGCCCCTGCACCCCTGAAGAATTGACATTCTGAACAAAACCCAAAAGAGACAAATTCCCATTTTGAAAATAATTCTTAAACCCTGCAAATAAGTTTTCTTGTTCTGCAGGAGGAAGAGCAAAAAATCGGCTTAAGCTTTCTGTAATTCCCGCAAAAAATTGAGGCTGAGAACTTGCGCCTGCCAAGCCAGAAGCTTTCGAAGCGATCGCTTCTTGAGAAAAGGGCAAGGTGCGGATCGTTTGAAAAAAAGCTCGAAAAAGATTTTCGGGATTATCAGAGATTCCATTGAGCCGAGCCGCTTCCGAACGATTCACTAAGACGAGAGGACGAGAATCGTTGAGCGATAAGCCCAATAACTTTGCATTTCCAAGCAGCGAAGCATCAGCCGCTGAAGAACTCAATCCAGCATTCGTATTGGAATGCGAGCTATACACAATGCCCGCTGATTTTGCCTGCGCATAAGGTGCCGGATTCGACTTGGCTAACAAATAAGCCACCGAAGGATTCACACTACTTCGAATAAATTGGCCCTCGGTATGTTGAACACCATTGGAAAACTCCGCCAAGTGACTTTCGCCTGCTCGCCATAACCGTGTAAAATTCGAGTTTGAAAAAGAAGAAGAATGTAGGTTCTCACGCGCTGAAGAGGCACTCGCTTCATGAGACGGCAGCGATGAAAGGTTTCTTACAACGGGAAGATTAGCCAATTCGGGGTTTTCAGAACCTTGAACAACAGCCGGAGTCCGAGCTTGATCAGAACGGGGATTGGAAGTGACATAACCATCCGCGCCTATGCGAACTTCGCTCACCCCATCAGCCGCTCTTCCGGCAACGCCCTCACCTGGCACTGCACTCATCTCTTCGTTAGCAACACCTCGAACAGACTCACCACGCATACCGGCGACTGTTTGGTAACAACGAGTAAATGCCAAGAAATCATTTTTTTTCCTTGGAAAATTTTTCATCGAACACTCGATTTTTCGTTAATTACGAGCAGTAATCTCGCTTCGAAGATACGTCGTAATAGGAAAGCGACATTCACTCAATACAGTGTCGAGCCCCTTCAAATCTTGGCTACTAAAAGCTAAATGAACCGAATTAGAACTACGAGGGGCATTAAACATCCGAAGCCCCCACACTGTTGGAACTGCCCTTGCACTTGCGGGTGGAGGAGTAATCCCGCTGAGGTATTCTAAAAAACCGTAGACCACAAAGAAATTATCTACATCTAGTGAAGTATCAATGGCAAAGGGTGTCCCATCATTAAAAAGAACACTTGCGTGCGGTAAAGCAGCAACGAGACTTTGAAAAGCTGCGTCCCTCGTCAACTCATTTGGACGACTTCTATTTGCAGTCACTTTTCCGACAACCGCCCTATACTGCGCAAGATCCGCTGTTAGACTCGGAAATCCCATGGGGCGGAGTCTGCCTGTAAAGTCTTCACAAGACTCACCAGAATGCCTCAAAAAATTATCTCTCGGAAGAGGTGGCGGTGGCCGATCTACCGGACGAGGCATGGGAGGAGGAGAACGAAAAAAATCGCATCCGATTGCACCCGCTGCGATTAACAAAAGAAGAGGCCACATATGGACTTTACCCTTTTAAAATACAGATACAGATTAAATTGATTCTGTCCAGAATTATCGTTTTTTACCCGAATAAGTTGCTAAAAAAACACACAGCTCAACAAATCAATTTAAAAACAAAAAATAACAAATAAATTCAAGTAGTTATAGGCTATCTTTTTCTCGCTTCTGGATTCGCTCAAAGGCTTGTAAAGTATCGGTACTTTTTAAAAGTTCCTCGACGAAGTTTTTATCCTGAAAAACCCGTGAAATTCGGGCCAGGAGTTGAAGATGACTGCGAAACTCTTCTTGAGGAGAATAAAACAAGAAAAGAACTTTTACCCTCACCTTTTCATCTAAATCTTCATAGCCTTCTGGCATCAAAGCCAACACGGCTTTAATTCTCTCTAAACCTGCAATCCGCGCATGCGGGATGGCTAAGCCATTTTCCAAAACCGTTCGTCCTTCATGCTCTCGATCCCACAAGGCCCTTTGTAATTTTTCTAACTGCGGCATGAGATGATCTTGTTCGGCTAATCGATAAATCAAATCATTGAAAACGGCTTCTTTTTGGAGGGGCCCCGACACAATAAAGATGTGACTTGGGTTTAAGTATTCGCTCAATAATAAAGAAGAGTCTAAAGAACCATTTGAATGAGGTGGATGATCTGAGATCATGAATACTCCTAAAATGTCCGATAACAATCTTGGCTGGCCATAATTTTTTACCTCACAAACTCCACCCTTGACACATCGTGTCGTATACTTTTTCTATCTATATTTCAAGTACATTGAGCTATTTTTCTCTTATTTTTTAAAGTTATTCTCCCTAAAAAATTTACCCTTTTATAAAAAACACTTTCCCGTAAGCCCCCGTTTTGTTTTAAAATATTAGTTCAAACTCTTTTTTAGCACCGAGGCTTGAAACAAATGAAATGGAACAAAACTAAAATTTACTTTGTGCTTTTTGGGCTTGTTGGCCTACTGATTTTCTCCGAATACCATAATAAAGGCGTAAGTAGCGTTCCCCCTCCTCCCCGTCATTCAAATCAGACGCTTTTCATTGCCTTAGACGGAGTTCCCTACTCAATGATGGAAAAGCTTCATAAAGAAGGAGGCCTTTCCTCGTTTAACTCCCCCACTCGATTAATTGCGACTTTTCCTTCAACCACTACCACGGGATTCACAGGCTTATTTAAATCGATTGGTGCCCAAAAATCGCCAGGTTACGATGCCAAATTTTTCTCTTATCTTCAAAACCACGTGAAAGGAAACTTACTTGAAGCTTACGATTATGAGGCAGCCGATTATAACCGTTTCTTTTTTTACAATAGGAATACGGGCCTCCAACAAGTTGTCATGTATACGGCCCCTTCATTTGCCCTAAAAAGTGATCTCAAAGAAATACAACCCTATCTTTGGGAACATCCCGAACAAGAAGCTTTATTCTTTTATGTGGGTGCAACCGATGGCACGGGGCATCTTGATGGGCCAGAAGATACCGAGAATTTAGTCCGCTATACTTTAAAAGAAATCGCGGCACTCCGAGAAAACTATCGTCAAGCCTTTGATCAAGATCTTCAAATCGTTTTGTTCTCTGATCATGGTTTTTATTGGGACAAACTCAAAAAAATCGATATTTCAGAGGTTGAAGAGCGTTTAAGCAACATGGGGCTCAAGCTCTCCGAAGATTTAAAATATGACAATCATGTGGTGGCAATCACTTGGGGAAATATTAGCGGCGGCGATTTTTACACTTTTGAAAAACAGATTCCGCAGGTTGCCTCGATGTTGATCGATATCGAAGGGGTTGATCTTGTTAATTACAAAATTGGCGACAAGATTTTTGTAAGTGCTAACCGAAATGGAATCTTTACTTTAGCAGAAGTAGTTTACAGCCCCGATGGCAAAAATTTTTCTTACCGCGCTTTAGCAGGTGACCCTCTAGGCTATCTACCGCTTCAAGAAGAATTAAAAAAAGAAGGAAAGCTCAACCAAGAAGGATTTGCTTCTGAAAAAGATTGGTTTGCCAAAAGTAATGCCCACCAGTATCCCGATGCGCTTTATCGATTGTGGGATGCCTACTATGGATTAGTGCAAAATCCTGCAACCCTCTTAATTTCTACTCATGAAAATTATGAATTTGGAGATGAGCTCACCCGCTTTGGTGCTTCTTTACGCGGTGGCATGCACGGAACTCATGGAGCGCTTGCTATTCATTCATCGAGTTCTTTTTTAGCAACCACCAATTCTTCCGTTTCGCTTCCACCAGTGCTTCGCTACGACCAAGCCTTGGTTCCTTTTGAAAAACCCATTCTCAATACTTTACGCCGGAATGAAGAAGAACATAAATATCGGCAAATTGCCCTACCCACCGACTTTCCTACCCCTGCCGACGGCGGGTATTGACGCTCAAAAAAACTCCAAGCGCAAGGCGCAACCAGAGCACATTTGAAATGTATGTGAAGATCGACGACAAGACACCAACGCCGCAATTAGGCTTTTTCAGGGTCAATTTTAGAACGGTTTTTTGAGTTGGATGCACTGCTCGCGCGAAGGCCCGAGCGAAATCATTACGAGTGGAATTTCGAGGTAGGCTTCAATAAACTTGAGATATTTTTGCACGGTCGCTGGAAGTTTACGATAGCTTCGAATTTGCGAGAGATCTTCTTTCCAGCCCTTAAATTCTTTGTAAATGGGCTTCACATTTTCAAGCTCTGCTACTGAAAATGGAATCGATTTGATTTTTTGCCCTTTCCACTCATAGGCCGTACACAATTTAATTTTATCAAAACCACTCAGCACATCGAGTTTGGTCACGATCAAACCGGTAAGTCCATTCACCCGAACTGCGTGTTTTAAACCCACCAAATCGAGCCAGCCACACCGCCGGGCGCGCCCTGTAGTCGCTCCAAATTCTCCACCTTTTTCTCGAAGTAGTTCACCCGTGGCATCTTGAAGTTCGGTGGGAAAAGGACCACTCCCCACCCGAGTGGTATAAGCTTTACTTACTCCCCACAAATCAGAAATCGCTTTTGGCCCCACTCCAGCCCCCACACAGGCCGCAGATCCTACCGTATTGGAACTGGTGACAAAAGGATATGTTCCATGATCGACATCAAGCGAAGTGCCTTGCGCCCCTTCAAAGAGAAATTTTTTCTTCTTTTTTAAATT
Source organism: uncultured Pseudomonadota bacterium (assembly GCA_964384365.1). Taxonomy (GTDB): domain Bacteria; phylum UBA10199; class UBA10199; order JADFYH01; family JADFYH01; genus CAYLKF01. Next base: position 136,173 of record CAYLKF010000001.1, read on the forward strand.
ATTTTCTAAAAAGACGGCCGCATCACAAACATAAGAAGAAAGTTTTTCTCCAAGCCGTACATAGTGAGAAAAAATTTCTTCTTCTGAGAGAGGAGCCGCTTTCAAAACTTGAGTAAGATAGGCATTTTGATCTGGCAAAACTTCTTTCAAGCGCTGTCGGAGTAAAACGGGTGAAATGAGTTCTCCTACTCGTATTCCCCGCCTTGCTACTTTATCTTCGTAGGCAGGCCCAATGCCACGCCCAGTCGTACCAATCTTTCCAGCGCCCTTTGCCGCCTCACGCAATTGGTCGATCTGACGATGATAAGGCATAATCACATGGGCGCGATCCGAAATTTTAAGTTGGGAATCGTTTTGTAGATAGCCTCTTTGTTTCAGAAGCTCAATTTCATGAAGAAGAACTTCGGGATCAATCACCACTCCGTTCCCAATCAAACAGGTTTTTCCACGATGTAAAACTCCCGAAGGAAGGAGATGCAAAACCGTTTTTTCCCCCTTTACCCAGAGGGTATGACCTGCATTGTTGCCGCCCTGAAAGCGAATAACCACATCGGAGGCTTCAGTGAGAAGATCAACGATTTTCCCTTTTCCTTCATCACCCCATTGGGCACCGAGGATTACAAGAGCGGACATGAATATAAGGTATAAGGTGCAAGGTATAAGGTATAAGGAATTAGATATTCCCCTCAAACCTTAAACCTTAAACCTTAAACCTCTCATAAAGAAACTTGTTTCACCGATAGGATATTGGGAAGCTTAGAAAGCAAAGCTAAAACTTCTGTAGAGCAATCCTGATCTACATTGTAGAGGGCCATCGCTTCGGCTTTATCTTTCACCAAACCCAGCTGCATACGCGCAATATTCACCTTATTTTGGCCCAAGAGAGTTCCAATACTTCCCACAACGCCCGGTTTATCTTGGTTGTGAACTACCAAAATATGCCCTTCGGGAACTGCTTCAAGATAGAAATCATCTAAGCGAACAATACGAGCATTGTTGGCACCAAAAATAGTTCCTGAAATAGAGCGAGACTGCTTAGGACTTTTCACCGTAATTTCAATCAAGTTTTTGAAATCTTTTCCTTCACTCAGTTTCGATTCGGTAATTTTGATTCCTCTCTCTTTTGCAATAAAGGGAGCATTTACATAATTTACACTGACATCTTCGAGAATAGGTTCGAGTATCCCTTTTAAAATAGAAACCGTGAGAGGAGCAACAGGCAACGAGGAAAGCTCACCGGAATACTCTATTAAAATTTCTTGAGGAGAAGAGTCTGCGAGCTGACCTTGCACTTTGCCAAGCTTTTCAGCAAGAGAAAGATAAGGCGCTAAAACCCGCATATGTTCTGCACTCACCGACGGGAAGTTCACTGCGTTTTTCACCACGCCTTTTACGAAGTATTCCACCATCTGCTCGGCCACTTCAATCGCCACATTTTCTTGGGCTTCGTCAGTAGAGGCACCCAGATGCGGTGTGCAAACGACTTGATCGAGTTTCAAAAGCGGATGATCCGGATTAATTGGCTCTTGTTCAAAAACATCGAGCGCGGCTCCCGCCACAATCCCTTCTTGAATAGCAGAAACCAAAGCTTCTTCATTCACGATGCCGCCGCGGGCACAGTTAATCAAGTAAACCCCACGTTTCATTTTTCCGAAAGCAGCGCGGTCGATAAGATTGCGGGTTTTATCATTTAAAGGAGTATGAATTGTGATGAAATCGGCTTTGCTTAAAAGAGTATCGAGCTCTAAAAGCTCAATCCCCATTTTATCGGCCGTTTCTGCGGAAAGAAACGGATCATACACACTCACTTTCATTTTCAAGCCCAAGGCACGATCGGCAACAATCTTACCAATATTCCCCATTCCCACAACGCCCAATACTTTATTGTAGAGTTCTACTCCCACAAATTTCGTTTTTTCCCATTTACCCGCTTTCATGCTGGCGGTTGCTTGTGGAATTTTGCGGGCCATGGCGCACATCATCGAAACAGCGTGTTCTGCAGTGGTAACCACATTTCCGCCCGGAGTATTTTCAACGATAATTCCCCGTTTTGAAGCCGCCACTGTATCAACATTGTCGACTCCAATTCCTGCACGCCCAATGATTTTGAGTTTATCTGCTGCCGATAAAAGATCGGCAGTTACTTTGGTACCTGATCGAATCACCAAGCCATCATACTCTCCAATAATCTTTTTAAGCTCGTCGGGTTTTAGGCCTGATTTGGTTTCGACTTCTAATCCCGGAGCGCTTTTTAAAATTTTAAGTCCTGCATCCGAGAGTTTGTCTGAAATTAAAATTTTTGGCATATAATTGATTCCCTTTTTGAATCCCCTCCTCTTAAGTTTAAAAGGAAGGTGGGAGGAGTTGTGTAACTTTTCACAACTCCTCCTAGCCCCCTCTTCATCTGAAGAGGGGGAAAATATTTACGAAGCTAATACTTTTAACGCCGCGCCCACGCCTTTTCCAAGCTCAAGTTTATAACCATTTTTCAACAGAGTAATTTCAATGGCAGAGAGCACACTCACCATATCCATGGGGTCATAATAACCCAAATGACCCACCCTGAAAATTTTGCCCTTCGCGGCATCTTGCCCACCGGCAATAGTCATATTGAATTGATCGCGCAAGCCCTTCACAATTTTACCGGCTTCCATGCCTTCGGGTGCCCAAACAGCGGTCACCGCATTTGAAGGCGATTCGGGCGCATAGAGTTTTAGCCCCATGGCTTTTAATCCTTCGCGGCAAGCATCTGCCAAGAGTTGGTGCTTTTTCCAGATTCCTTCATAACCCATCGCGCGCATCGATTTTAAGACTTCATTCAATCCAATAATGAGCGACACCGCAGGTGTATAGGCCGTGGTATTCTCATCCATCGATTTCTTTTCTTTTTTGAAGTCAAAATAAAACTTGGGAATATCGGACTTCTCAATCAGGCTCCAGGCCTTTTGAGAGACCGAGGCAAAAGCCAAACCCGGCGGCAACATCAAGGCTTTTTGAGAACCCGAAACAACAATATCTAGGCCCCATTCATCCACTGGCAGATTCACGACACCCAAGGCCGTGATGGCATCGACAACCAGTGCTGTATTTGGATATTTCTTTACCAGATCTGCAATTGCTTTTACCGGATGCGCAACGCCTGTTGAGGTTTCAGAAGCCGTCATAAATACAGCCCGGTAATCGGCCGATTTCAATTTTTCTTCTACAACTTTGGGATCAACTGATTTTCCCCAATCGACCTTAATCACTTCATAAGCAAGCCCATAGGCTTTACAAATCTTCCACCAACGCTCTCCGAATTTTCCGCCATCAATTACGAGCGCTTTATCATTTTTGCTCATCAGATTGATGACAGAGCCTTCCATGGCTCCGGTGCCCGAAGCGGCAAGTAATAAAACATCCGACTTCGTTTGATAAAGCCATTTCAAGTTTTCTTTCACTTCGGCCACGATGGCTTCAAAACCCGCTGTGCGGTGGTGAATAATGGGCTCTGCCATCTTCACTAAAACTTTTTCAGGAACGGGTGTAGGGCCTGGGGCTAATAAACGATATTTATAGAGCGACATTTTTTCTCCTTATTTCTGTAATAATTTTCTTAATCTCAATCGCAACGCATTCAACTTAATAAATCCTTCTGCGGCTTTCACAAGGGGCTCGCGTCGCCCCCTCCATCGGCAAAGCCGTTGGAGCCTCCCCCTCTCGCAGCCTGTGGCTGCTAGTTCTTTTGTAAAAGTTTGCGCAATCTCAATCGCAACGCATTCAACTTAATAAATCCTTCTGCATCTGCTTGGTTATAAACGGTGTCTTTTTCGAAGGTGGCAAAGGCTTCTGAAAAAAGAGAATGGGGAGATTTACGTCCTACCACCATACAATTCCCTTTATAAAGTTTAAGCCTTGCGGTGCCTGAAACTTTTTGTTGCGCATCATCGATCAAATTTTGCAGAAGCTCCCGTTCCGGCGCATACCAAAATCCGTTATAAACGAGTGTGGCATATTGGGGGATTAAACTATCGCGAATTTTCAAAACTTCTCGATCGAGGGTTAACGATTCGATCGCTCGGTGCGCCGCATGAAGCACTGTGCAGCCTGGAGTTTCATACACACCGCGACTTTTCATCCCGACAAAACGATTTTCCACCATATCGACTCTGCCAATTCCGTTGGCTCCAGCAATTTCGTTGAGTTTTTCAATTAAAGCCGCCGGGCTTAATTTTTTTCCATCAAGGGCAACCGGATTTCCTTTTTCATATTCCACTTCAATATAAGTAGGCTTATCAGGTGCTTTTTCAGGAGAAACCGAAAGAACAAACATGCTTTCGGGGGGTTCTGCCCAAGGATCTTCTAAAATTCCCCCTTCAAAACTGATATGCATTAAATTTCGATCAGAGCTGTAAGGCTTCTCTTTGGTAACCGGCACCGGAATCCCATGTTTTTCAGCATAAGCAATCAAATCGGAGCGCGATTTAAATTCCCATTCGCGCCAAGGCGCAATAATTTTCACATCGGGCTTCATTGCAAAGGCGGTTAATTCAAAACGAACCTGATCATTACCTTTACCCGTGGCACCATGAGCAATCGCATCGGCCTTTTCTTTGGCCAAGACTTCCATTTGTTTTTTGGCAATTAAAGGGCGCGCAATGGATGTGCCTAAAAGATAAATCCCCTCGTAAATCGCATTGGCACGCAACATCGGAAAAATAAAATCGCGGGCAAATTCTTCTTTTAAATCTTCAACGTAACACTTGCTCGCTCCTGTTTTGAGCGCCTTCTCTTTCACCGGAGCCACTTCTTCGCCTTGGCCAAGATCGGCCACAAAGGCAATCACTTCACATTGATATTTTTCTTTGAGCCATTGAATAATAACGGAGGTATCGAGTCCGCCCGAGTAAGCAAGCACTACTTTTTGAATTGGAGGCATAAGGTATGAAGTTGTAAGGCATAGGCAGCAAGTGGTAAGGAAATATTAAACGATTAACTCCTTAACACTCATCACTTAACACTTACGACTTGAAAATCGCCCGCGCTTGGTAGCATGGGCAATAAAGCTCGTCAAGAAGAGGAAAGATGAAAAAAGATATTGGAAAAAAATCCTTTTTTCTAGTTAAGATAGGCAAATGCTAGGCTCTCAAAACCCCATTAAAATTAGCCGTTGGCCGAGTGAAACCCCGCTCACCTGGATTACCGGAATTTTCGCCGCTTTTTTCTGGTTTGTCCTCTTAGTGAGTCTTTTCGGAATTCTTTATGCCCTCTTACTAGGATTAATCTTCTTTTTTGCGCACGTTGGCTTTATCTACCATGTCCGTGGAAATGGAGTTAGGCTTTCTGCCGAACAATTTCCTGAACTTTATAAAAGTGTTGAGGGGCTCTCTCAACGCATGGGTTTTCAGCAAACTCCCGAAGCTTATTTGATTCAAGAAGGTGGCATCTTAAATGCCTTAGCCACCCGTTTTTTTAAGGCCGATCTCATCGTGCTTTTTTCAGAACTGATTGATGCCTGTGGAGACGATCAGGCTGCCCGCGATATGATTATTGCCCACGAGCTAGGGCACTTAAAAGAAGGACATTTGCGCTGGCATTGGTTCTTTCTTCCAGGCTACTTTATCCCTTTTCTGGGTAGCGCCCTCTCCCGTGCCCGCGAATACACTTGCGATCGTTATGGCTTGGCAGGCGCGGGAAACACTGAGGGCGCTTTAAAAGGTTTGGCAATTCTTGCGGCCGGAGCCAAACAAGGACCCCGAATCAACCTCAAAGCTTTTGCCGAACAAGCCCATGTGTTAAATACGGGCTGGATGACATTGGGAGAATGGTTTGCCACCCACCCCCCTCTTTCAAAACGAGTCATTGCCCTCTCTCCGGAGCTCAAACCGAAAGAAGATTACACTCAACGCGGTGTACTCCGTGCTTTTGGGATTATCGGTTTAGTGTATGGAATACCGGTAGCAATCGGCCTATTGATTATTTTGGGGGTTGGCATTTTTCAACTTTCTTCTCCCAAAAAGTCTCACGATCTGAAGGAGAAAGAAAAACAAGAAGAAAACCTCGATCCGTTCCGAGATCAAGCACGGGCGGATGTAAAAAGTTTGGCTACTGTGGCTGAAAAATTTTGGAAATCGACAGGTTCTGCCCCCAACAGTTTAGAAGAACTTGAAAAGCTCTGGAAAAAAGAGCATCCAGACAAAACGCTGCCGATTGATCCTTATACAAAAGGAAATTACGTTTACAAATTGATCATCGAAGATGGAAAACAAGACTTCGAAATTTCAACACCTGGCCCTGACGGCGAAATCGAGACGGAAGACGATGTATATTTTCTTCATTCTTTAAATGAAGAGCGATTAGAAAAGAAGAAAGAGCAATAAGTAAGGCCGTAAATCCTCTTCATCATCGTCACGAGCGATTGTACTGCAAGGCGAGGCGGTGGGTCCCGTTTTCCACAGCGTACAGAGACGTACGCAAGGAAAAATGGGGGAACCGCAACACCGCAGGACGATTGCATAGTAGGCTAAGAAAAAAAGTCTAATGACCATATGTTACAGTACATGTCTATTCACAGCTTTTAAACAGTTGTGGATAGATTTAGATTTTACAAATGTTTTCAATAGGTTAGTTAAAATTTAAGATTTTATCCACAGAGGCTTTCCACAAGAGGGTATATATGATTATCGGACTCACTGGCAAAAATGCATCGGGTAAAGGAGAGGTCGCCACCTTTTTTAAAGAAGGAGGGTTTCAATATTATTCCCTCTCAGATGTGTTGCGAGAAGAACTCAGTTCGCAAAAAAAACCGATTACTCGTGAAAATTTACTCGAAATCGGAACAGAACTTCGCAAAAAATTTGGCCCGGGAGTTTTGGCTTCGAAGATTTTAGCCAAGCTTGATGTCGATCAAAATTATGTGATCGATTCTTTTCGAAACCCCAGTGAAGTTGAAGCCTTTCGGAGTCAGAAAAATTTTCATTTAATTCATGTGACAGCTCTCCCTGAAACACGTTTTGAAAGAATCAAAACACGAAAACGAGAAAGTGATCCAACCACTCTCGAAGAATTTATCAAACTGGAAGCCCGAGAAGCCAACAGCACCGATCCAAACGCTCAACAACTGGATGCCACGGGAAAACTACGCGATGTGGAAATTGAAAATAACTCCACTTTAGAAGATCTTCATAAAAACTTAAAAGAGATCATCCGCAAACTTTCTTCGGCCCAAACCCGCCCCAGCTGGGACGAATACTTCATGAATATCGCAAAAGTTGTTGCGCTTCGCTCGAATTGTTTAAAACGGAAAGTAGCGGCCGTTATCGTCAAAGATCGCCGAATTATCTCGACAGGCTATAACGGAACGCCGCGTGGTGTAAAGAATTGCAACGAAGGCGGTTGCCCACGTTGCAACAGTTTCGCAAAATCGGGCTCTGGCCTAGAAGATTGTTACTGCTCTCATGCAGAGGAAAATTCGATTACCCAAGCGGCCTATCATGGCGTGAATATTAAAGAGGGAAGCATTTACACCACTTTTTCGCCCTGTTTACTCTGCACGAAGATGATTATTAATTCAGGCATACAAGAAGTGGTTTATTCCCAAGCCTATCCGTTAGGCGATGCAGCACTCAAAATTTTGAAAGATGCAGGAGTTCAGCTCCGCAAACTTTAATGAATAAGTCTAAAATTTGTTTTTTTGAAGTTGAAGAATGGGAAAAAGAAAGCTTGAAAAAAGCTTTACCAAGAGAGTCTCTACTCCTTTGCCCAGATCCGCTCGAAGAGGGCACAGTTCAAGATTTTTTAAGTTGTGAAATTCTCTCGAGCTTCGTTTTTTCTCCTCTCAATAAAAAGATTCTCAAACAGATGCCTCAGCTACGCATGATTGCTACTCGTTCGACGGGTTTTGATCACATCGATCTCGATTACTGTAAACAGCATCGAATTCACGTTGCGAATGTTCCCGTTTATGGAGAGCGCACCGTTGCCGAACACGCCTTTGCCCTAATCTTGGCTTTAAGCAAAAATCTGGTTTCTTCTATAGAGCACACACGCCAAGGCAATTTTTCTCTCCAGGGTCTTCGTGGAGAAGACTTGCAAAATAAAACTTTGGGGGTGATCGGAGTTGGAAACATTGGAAAACAAATCATTCAAATTGCCCAAGCCTTTCAAATGAAAATTCTCTGTCATGATCTTGTGCAAGACAAAACACTCGAAACCCAATACTCTTGCCAATTTGTAGAACTAAATGAAGTGCTCAAAAATTCTGATATTCTCACACTCCATGTACCCGCTCACTCCAGCACTTATCATCTTATTAATCGCTCACATCTCCCCCTCTTCAAGAAGGGCATGATTCTCATCAATACTTCGCGCGGGTCTGTGATTGAAACTCAATGTTTGCTAGAGGGCCTAAATCAAAATATTTTTAAAGGACTCGGCCTAGATGTTTTAGAACACGAAGCGCTTTTTCGAAACAAAAATGAGCGCGACCTTCCTCTGAACTCAGAAGAACTAAGCATTTGGAACGCAAACAAGCTCTTGTTGAATGATCCTCGAGTCTTGATTACTCCCCACAACGCTTTTAATACTCACCAAGCGCTCGAAAGAATTTTACAAACCACCTTAGAAAACATAAAAGCTTTTCAAAAAGGAACACTCTTAAATTCAGTGATTGAATGAATAACAACACCACAATTCACATTGGAGAATCCGGCTGGCGTGCCATCATTTCAGATGGGTTTACCTGGCCTAAACTTGCTGCGATTGGGCTTGCGCTGGCGCGCTCTCGAACTCCTCAAAAAATAGTGATCGGATACGATAATCGCTTTCTCTCGCCCCTATTCGCCTCGAATCTTGCCGAGATTTTCGAAAATGAAAATTGGAAAGTCGATCTTGTGCGAGAAGTTTTTCCCACACCGGGAATTGCGAAATTAGTGCGAGAAAAAAAATACACTTACGGGCTTGTGATCACAGCCAGTCATAATCCTTACTACTATAACGGGCTTAAAATTTTTACCTCCCCGGGCATTTTAACTTCGAAGGCTTTCAATGCCCAGATTTCTGAACAAGCCCAGGGTTTGCTCAAGCAAGATCTGCCCGCATTCAAACCAGAGCTCCCGAAAAAAACAAAGTTTGATTGGCAGAGAGAATATCTCAAACATCTTTTAGACCATATCGACACTTCGATTATTCGGCGTTCCAAACTTAGAGTCGCCTGGGATTGCTTTGGAGGAAGCACCTCCAAAATTTCTCCGGCTTTCTTCAAAAAACTTCAGCTCAAAAATTTTGCGGTTCCTTTTACTGAAAATCCGAATTTTCAACATCGACGCCTCGAACCAGATTCCGAATCTACTCAAACACTCCGAAAACTTGTGCAAAAAGAAAAAGCGCATGTGGGCTTAGCCACAGATCTCGATGGAGATCGTTTTGCCATTCTCGACGAAAAAGGAAATTTTGTTCTACCCAATCTCATAGGCCCTCTGTTCATCAATCACCTTTTAGGCACTCGCCAAGAAAAAGGCACCCTCTACCAAACGGTGAGCTGCTCAAATTTAAGCCGTCAAATTGCGGAACAATACGGAGCAAAACTCATCGAAGTGCCAGTAGGATTTCAAAAAATGGGTACGGCGATGGCCGAAGATCCTCAAGCCCTGCTTGGTTTTGAAGAAACGGGCGGAGTGGCCTATGCCCCTTATTTGTTTTTCAAAGATGGTTTAATGGCCCATGCCTTTATTTTAGAAATTTTGGCCACTCAGAAAAAACCTCTTTCTCAACTGATTCGAGAATTGCTCAAACGTTTTGGCCCTATTTTTTATAAACGCCTCGATTTAAAAACTTCTCACGCTGATCAATGGAATGATCCTGAACTCTGGGAAAAGCTCTCCGGAGAAAAAATAACTCAGATTTCAGAACTCGATGGAAAAAAATTCTATCTTCAATCGGGCTGGGTGTTGGTGCGCCAATCGAAAACTGAAAATTTAATCCGTCTTTATTTTGAATTCAGCCAAGAAAAAATGATCAAAAAAATATTCAATCAAGTGAAAAAAATAATATAAAGGGCAGCGTTTCTGAAATGAGAGAAAAAGTACCGAATTCTCGAAGATTGAATTTAAAGAATTCTCTATTTTTCTAAAAACATTTCCTTACGGTGCGTTTTTTCGTGAATGAAAGAAATGCTGCCCTTTACAAAATAATTTTTTAAGTCATGCCCACACTAAAACTAAAAAAAATTGGGATCGATACCTATAAAGAAAATGTCGTCTACATGCCTCGCTATTGTGAGATTTGTCGCAGCCAAGGTTTTCAAGCTCTCTCTAAAATTAAAGTGCACTGGAAAAATAAAAGCTTACTAGCCACCCTCAACATGACCGAAAATGGGCTTCTAGGCTCCGGAGAAATCGGGTTATCTCATATTGCTTTTGAGAGGCTTGGAGCTCCCGAAGGAGCTGAAATCTCGATTTCTCATCCTAATCCTTTGCAATCGACCGATTATATCCGTGAAAAATTAGACGGGAAAATTTTTAATAAAGCTGAACTCCGAGAAATCATCCACGATATTCTTTCTTTCCGCTACTCAAACATCGAGCTCACTGCCTTTGTAACGGCCTGCACCATGGAACGCTTAACCGAAGCTGAAATCCTTTCTTTAACAGAAGCTATGGTAGAGACTGGAGAAACAATCGATTGGGAACAACCCTTGGTACTCGACAAACATTGCATCGGTGGAATTCCCGGAAACCGCACCACGATGATTGTCGTCCCCATTATAGCCGCTCATGGCCTCCCCATTCCAAAAACTTCTTCGCGGGCCATCACCTCTCCTGCCGGCACAGCCGATACAATGGAATCACTCTGTAATGTTTCGCTCAGCTTAAACGAAATGAAAGAGATGGTCGCTCGTGAACACGCTTGCATCGCTTGGGGTGGGGCTCTTGCCTTGGCGCCAGTCGACGATATTCTCATTTCGGTGGAGCGCGCGCTCAATATCGATTCTGAGGGTCAGATGGTGGCCTCGATTCTTTCAAAGAAAAAAGCAGCAGGCTCTACACACGTACTCCTCGATATTCCGATAGGCCCTACAGCCAAGGTAAAATCGCTCCATTATGCAAGGCGCCTCAAATTACTCTTCGAAAAAATAGGCAGAAAAATTGGGCTCAAGATCAAAGTTGTTTTCACTCAAGGCATAGAGCCCATCGGAAACGGCATTGGGCCAAGCTTAGAGGCAGAAGACGTGTTGAAAGTTTTGAATTTAGATCCAAGTGCCCCGGAAGATTTGCAAAAAAAATCTCTCTTGCTCGCTGGAGAACTTTTTGAGCTCTCCGGAAAAGTGAAAAAAGGGAAAGGCTTGCCACTGGCCAAAGATTTGCTTTTTTCTCGCGAAGCTCTACACAAATTCAACGCCATCTTGAAAAGTCAGGGAAATACAAAAACACTTACACGCGCAGCTCATACCCATGATTTTCCAAGCCCTCAAACAGGAAAAGTCACTCGCATTCACAATCTCAAGATCGCTAAAGTGGCAAAACTGGCAGGCGCTCCTCAAGATCATCGTGCGGGCGTTTTGCTTCATCACAAAACAGGAAGCCTGATAAAAAAAGGGGAAGCTCTCTTCACTATTTACGCCGAAACTTCAGAAGAACTACACTTTGCCAGCCAATACGCCTATGAAAACCCCGATCTCTACCTCATCCGCTAAACCTTTATTCCGATTACCTAAAAATGTTTACCTTTTAGGTTTTTTTAGTTTTTTCAACGATCTCACCAGCGATATGATTGGCCCTCTACTTCCTGTTTTTTTGGCAAGCATGGGCTATGGTGCTGAATTTCTAGGTTTGATGGAAGGAGTTGCCAACGCTCTTTCAAACATCACCAAATTACTCGCCGGCTGGAAGGCCGATCAACTCGGCAGAAGTAAAAACATCACTATTTTTGGTTATGCCCTCTGTGCTTTTATTCGCCCTCTTTTCGCAATTGCGCATCCGTTCTTCACTTTTACCGCTCGAGTTGTCGATCGTCTCGGTAAGGGCATTCGCACGGCTCCACGCGATCATCTTTTAACCGCGCACCTCGATCGAAAGTATTGGGGACGAGCTTTTGGGCTTCAACGCACCATGGATCATGCGGGATCCTTCTTAGCTCCGTTACTAGCCACTTTGCTGCTCACTATTTTTTCTCTCAAGTTAAGCCATCTTTTTTTAATTGCCAGTATCCCTTCAATCTTGGCGGTCTTGTTTTTATCGAAACGCCTTACCGAAGCCCCGGCTCCTCTTGAGAAAAAATTTGAAAAGCTCTCCTGGAAAACATTACCCAGGCCTCTCAAGTATTATGTGGGGGTCATTTTCTTAGCTGCCCTTTCTACCCCCTCTGAACTTTTTCTCATTCTTAAGCTTCAAGAAACAGGGCTTCACATTTCATACACGCCGCTGGTTTGGCTCACCTTTACCGCTTTTGCTATGCTTGCGGCCTTCGCCGGGGGCTATCTGGCAGATCGTTGGAAAGTCACTTCAACTATCGCGCTCGGCTGGAGCTTGTTTGCGCTGTGCTATCTAGGGTTTGCGTTTAGTTATTCTCTCATGGGTTGTTGGATTCTCGTCGCAATCTTTGGTTTTCAAAATGGTTTGGTCGAGGCGGGAGAACGGAGCTTGCCTGCCACCATTGTTTCAAGCCATAAACGTGCCACGGCTTTGGGTTGGTATTACTTTGCTTATGGATTGGGAGGGCTCCCGGCTTCGCTTCTTTTCGGAATTTTATGGAAGATGTATGGTTCTCAGGTGAGCTTTATTGTGTATGCGTTTCTCACGCTTTTGAGTGTTGGCCTAATTCTAAAGCTTCCCATAACAAACGCCTCAGAAAAAAAGCCGGAGCCAAACTAGAAGACTTCAATGCTCGATCGGTTTTGAGAAGATTTCGATAAACCGAGAGCAAGGTTTTCCAGCTCATCGCTCGCGCAGCATCGAAATATTGATCCACCGCAAAAGGGGGAACTTTTAAAACAGATGCAGCCTGGCCCCCACTTATTCCACGGCGTTGCAAGACTTTGGCCTTCAATACCAAACGAAAATGCCGAGTTAAAAATCCTAAAAGTTGGAGCGGCACTTCACCATTGGCGATTTTTTGCTGTAAGAGAGAAAAAACCTCTTCACCCTTTCTTCGATCTAGAGCACGACTCAAATCAAAAATGCTTTTTTCGGAACTTTGGGTCAAAAGCACCAAGATTGCTTCTTCGGTAATTTCAGTTTTTTCTCCGAGCGAAAGACTCAGTAAAGTCATTTGATTATGAAGCGCCTCCAGAGAATCACCCACCAGCTCCACCACGAGGCGAGCACAAGAAGAAGAAATCTTTTTACCTTCTTCTTTGGCAAAAACAACCACACGCTCGATTAACTCTCGATTTTTCAAAGGCACACAAGAAAAACTCTCTGAGAAACCCGCTCCTAATTTACCCAATTCTCGAAACAAGTCTTTTTTTGAAGTAGTCACAATCAAACTACACAATTCATTCTTTTCTTGAGTTTGAATAATTTTAGTCCATTCCGTTTTTTTGATTTTCTCAGGATTCTCCACACGAATCAGCCGAAACGGAGTAAAAAAGGATCGCAGGCCTAAATCGGTAATCAAATCTTCAGAAGATTTTTCAGCGGCATTAAAAACACTCTCCTCAAAATTTGGATGAGCAGCCTTTGCTTGCTGGCGAATTTTTTCTAAGGCTTGCAAAGCCAGGTAAGATTCATCGTTGAGAATGAGATAAAGAGGAGAAAGCATAGAAGTTTATTGAAATTACTCCCCCTTTGTAAAAGGGGGATACAGGGGGATTTTATAATAAAAAGTTCCTTAATAATAAAGGTACCTTTCTATGAAAAAATCCCTCCTAACCTCCCTTTTTCAAAGGGAGGAAATTATTTTTTACTTCACCACTAAATTCAAGATTTTGCCGGGAACATGAATTACTTTTACAAGCTGTTTATTTTCGAGTTGAGCACTCACCCGCGAATCGGCAAAGGCTAAGCGCTTCAACTCTTCTTCGGAGGTGCCAAGGGCCACTTCAAGATTAGCCCTCACCTTTCCATTCACTTGCACCACAATTCGCTGGGTATCGCTCAGCAAAGCTTGGGTATCATATTGAGGCCAAGCCTGCTCCGATGCCCTCCCCTCTTTTTTCAGAGCCCCCCATACTTCTTCGGCAAAATGAGGGGTAAAGGGAGAGAGCATAATCACCAGCTGAGAAATCAAGCCAGCCACTTCATTTCCTTCTGGAGTGCTTTGAGCAGAAGCTTTTGATTTTGAAAAGAAATCTTGCAGAGCATTGACCAATTCCATAATCGCTGCAATCGCCGTATTAAATTGAAAGCGATCAAGATCATCCCCTACTTTTTTTAAAGTTTGATGGAATTTACGCTGCAAATTTTTCAAGTCTTCGGGAGCCGCATTGAAGCAAAACTTCTTTTCGATCCAAGGCTGAATCAAATTCCAGAGTCGATTTAAAAAACGGTAAGAACCCTCAACCCCTTGATCGTTCCAATCGAGATCTTTCTCCGGAGGAGCGGCAAAGAGCGAAAAAAGACGAGCGGTATCGGCCCCATACTTCTCAATAAGATAGTTGGGGTCAACGACATTCCCCTTCGATTTACTCATCTTCGCGCCATCTTTAATGACCATTCCTTGAGTGAGTAAATGCGCAAAAGGCTCTGAAATTTTTACATAAGATAAATCGCGCAAGACCTTGGTATAAAAGCGAGAATAAAGAAGATGTAAAACGGCGTGCTCGATACCACCAATGTATTGATCCACTCCATCCGGACTCATCCAATAATCGACGGCTTTCGAATCAAAGGGCCCTTTGTCAAAATGAGGGGAACAATAGCGCAAAAAATACCAGGAAGATTCCATGAAGGTATCCATGGTATCGGTTTCGCGCTTTGCGGCTCCATGGCAAGTCGGGCAAGTCACATTCACAAAATCGGAGATCTTCGCCAAAGGAGACCCGCCCTCTCCGGTAAAAGGAACATCCAACGGCAAAGCCACGGGCAAATCTTTTTCGGGTACAGGCACCGTGCCACACTTCTCACAGTAAATAATGGGAATCGGGCTACCCCAATAACGTTGCCGCGAAATACCCCAGTCTCTGAGTTTGTAAGTAACTTTCGCAGACCCAACTTTTTTCTCTTCTAAAAATTTGACGATGGCCGTTTTGGCATCTTCGCTGGCGAGTCCATCAAATTGAGCACTGTGAACCATGATGCCAGGATCGACGTAGGCTTTGGAGGGCGTAGCGAGCGGCGCCCCTACGGGTTGGATGACCTCTTTGATAGGAATCTGATATTTTTTTGCGAAATCGAAATCGCGTTGATCGTGTGCCGGAACTGCCATCACGGCGCCAGTTCCGTATTCCATCAAAACAAAATTTGCCGCATAAACTGGAATTTTTTCGCCGGTGAGAGGATGCTCGGCATAAAATCCTAAGAAGAGCCCTTCTTTTTCGTAATCTTCTGAGAGGCGTTTCTCGCGTTCAATCTTTTTGTTTCGCTCACGCAATGCTTGCAGGGCCTGGCGGATTTTTTCATCTTGAACGAGCTGATCGACGAGCGGATGATTGAGAGCGAGAGAGAGAAAAGTTACGCCATACAAAGTATCGGGGCGTGTGGTAAAAACTTCAATGACCTCTTTTGAATTTTCGATGGAGAAACGAATGGTGGCTCCTATGCTTTTTCCAATCCACTCGCGCTGCATCACTAAAACCTTTTCGGGCCAGCCTTTGAGCTTAAACGTATCTTGCAAGAGCTCTTCGGCATAGGCCGTAATTTTAAAAAACCATTGTTCTAAAGGTTTTTGAATGACTTTGCTCTCACAACGCCAGCAAGCTCCCTGCTCTACTTGTTCATTGGCCAAAACCGTTTGGCATTTTTCGCACCAGTTAACGGTAGAATGTTTGCGATAAGCTAAGCCCTTTTTAAACATCTCGGTAAAAATCTTTTGTTCCCAACGATAATACTCCGGATCGCAGGTAGCCACTTCGCGGTTCCAATCATAAGAAAAACCCATTTTTTTGAGCTGCTCGCGCATCGAGGCAATATTCGATTTTGTCCAGGCAGCCGGATGGGTTTTGTTTTGAATCGCCGCATTTTCAGCGGGCATTCCGAAGGCATCCCATCCCATCGGATGCAACACATTAAAACCCCGCATGCGCTTAAAACGTGCCACCACATCGCCAATCGTGTAATTGCGCACATGCCCCATATGAATACGACCCGAAGGGTAAGGAAACATCTCCAAAAGATAATATTTGGGCTTTGAAGGGGCTTCTTCGGCCTTAAAACTTTGATGTTCTTGCCAATAGTTTTGCCACTTGGGCTCAATGGTTTTGGGGTTGTAGAGTTCTGTCATGTTCGACTTTTACACTAGAGTTTTTTAAGATGTCTAGAAGTTAGTCAAAAACATGACAAAGGGAAAAAAGATGATCAAGATCTCTTATGCCCAGGGTATGAAAAAACAAAAACCATCCCAAATTTAGATGGCTTTTAAATTATTCCGAAGGTCTGCTATTCGGCAATTTCCATTCTTCCTCATGAAGCGTCCAGCCTCCACGCATTGCGACACTGTGAGGCTGATCGCTTTCAGTTTCATAAAATAGCTGCCAGCCCAATGGAAAATCAGAATAATCTGAATATTTTTCATTATTAGAAGGTCTATTTGCCCAAGCTTGCAGCAAAAGCTCCCTAGGATTCTCTATCTCAAAACCAAGATTTTCTCTGTACCGACAACGGAGCCCGGAGTACACGCTATAAAGTTGTGCCATCCCATATCCAATACTCTGTCCTTCTTCTCTACTCCAATCAAATCTCAGAGGATCACGCGCTGCTACTTGCAATCGTCCTTGAAGCACTGCAAATCCTTCTCGGACTATAGTTCGCATTAGATCGTAACGACGATCAACTATCGACCTGTCATGTCTCGTCTCAGACTCAATCACAAGACCCGTCGCTTGAAGATCATATTCGGTAGGTAAAAGTCGTATTAAATCGAGAATATCTAAAGCATTCAATGATTGAGGGTTAGAACGAAGTCTAGCGATTCCCTCTTCAACGGAATGAAAGCACCTTCCGTAATAACGCATAAGGGCTATTTGCAACCGATCATTCAACATTCGTCCGGCAGGGAAACTATTGATGATTTGCCGTGCCCGTTCAGCCAATCCTGGAACACCATCAGGAGGCAATAAACCAGAATCAAAGGGTAAATCACCGCTAGCAACTCGCTCTATAATTCCTATATCCCTTTGTAGAGAAGCAAAGTTTGTAAAAGAAAAACGCCCGCCCCTATAAATGTTTATCCCAGTGCTCTGCCAAATATCTTGGACAAGTTGATCTCGTGCATTAACCATCTGGCCATTAACACGACTAGTCTCTCTTACCCCATCTGGACATAAAAATTGAACCTCGTCTCCGGCATCCAGAAGCCCTCGCCTCGCCCCTCCCCTGGCCGATCTACAATACTATATTCTCTTCCCCCCACATTGATTCGGCGGAATTGATTGCTACTCATAAAGATCTCCTAAACAAATAAAGTTCTGCCCCACTGTCTTTATTATCGGCGGGGGGGGTGAGGTTGCTTATTTTTTTTGAGGAAGTTGGGACTTAAAGATTAAAAATGAAAAGAAGTGAATGGTTTTGTATAAATTGAGAAGATTTTGACACAATGCATTAGCAGGACTCAAGCACTGACACAAAATCACCCTGGATACAGGATACAAAATTCATCTTGCCCATTTTTACTTTATTCCCCTATTATAAAGCAATGGTGCAACTGAATCTTAAACTCTCGATACCTGAATCCCTAGCAAAGGAAGCAAAAACAGTTGGGCTTTTAAAACCTAAAAGCATCATTAAACTGCTGCGTTCTGAACTCAAATCCAGAAGAAAAACGAATTTTTTTAAAACTCTTGAAAAACTTTCGTCTCTCAAAATCCCTGCCCTTTCTCCCCAGGAAATTGAAGAAGAAATTCAAAAAGTTCGTGAAGAAAAAAAACGATATTCCAAAAAGTGTTCTTGATACCAACATCCTCATTTCCTCTTTCTTCTGGAAAGGCGATCCACGGCGGATTCTTTCGTTCGCTTATAAAAATAAACTCCAAATTTTTACCAGCCCTGTTCTTTTGTTAGAACTTGAAGAAGTCTTAAACCGACCCAAATTTATTTCATTTTTACAGAATGCACACGTAACCCCTCACAACTTAATCATGGATTACGCACAACTGGCGACAGTTGTCACACCCGAGCACATCCCTTCTGTCGTGACACAGGATCCTGATGATAATGAAGTAGTTGCCTGCGCTCTTGCTTCAAAAGCGGACTTGATCATTTCAGGAGATTCCGATCTGTTAAGTCTCCGAAAGTATGAAAATATACCGATACTTTCTCCAAAAGAATTCATACGGTGGTTCAAATCATAGACTTGCTTAATCGATAGAACGACGGATTCTCGCAAACTCATCCATCACTTTATGTGCATCCGCTTGGGTTTTACGATAGTAATTCTTCAACTTTCGAAGTGCTATTTTCCTTCTGAGATTTTTATTAAAATCGGTAATGATTTGACAGATAGACTTCCATGCAGAGTAATTTTGTTCTCCCATTAATTTATTTTTTCTTAACATAGACAGTCCTCTGAATCGAAGCATGAACCACATTTTGAGAATCCACAAAATCAATGGGATAAACGCGAAGAGTGGAGGGTTTTGTTTCGAGTTCTTTTTTGATTTCCTCAACTTCTTGCTGACCCAATTGAATGGTCGCATATAAAGTGGAAGTTCCCGGTTTTTTATACGAAATACTCCCTTCTTTATCCCACACAATATAACCCCGCCCTAAAAGCTTGATCAGCATCACGACGTGGATTCCATCGACTGCTGAAAATAGGCAGCCTCCAAAAATTGTTTTTACATAATTTCGGGTTTTCCAATTTAAAGGAAGTTTCAATCGCACTTCGTGGAGATCGTCCGAAAAATAAGTAAAACGCGCGCCCGTGCGACGAAAAACAGGAAAAAAATTAAAAGCCCAGCGTTGGAGTTTTGTCTTAAATGATTCAGGCATGGTGGATTAATCAGCTATGCAAATAAAAAGCGTGTAGATGGGGGCACCGTTCCAAACTACACGCCTTAGGACTACATCTTTTTGTTTAAGCTCACCACCGCAGAACCCAAGGACAGAGGCTTTGGGGTTTCTCCCCTGTCCTTTAAAGTCTGCAGCACTCACTCCACCCCGAAACTAATTTTTTTATGAATGGGAACCATTCTGGCCTACAAAGGACAAGCTGAAGTGTCAACAAATTTTTGTACAATTATTTGGGTGGGCTTTTATTCTCCACGCGAATCCACAAATCTTCTCCCTCCCTCTCAACTGGAAAAACTCGAGCTTTGAGCGCCCTTCCCACATGGCCGCATTTTCCAATTTTTACACAACGGCCATCTCGAATATCGAAACGCCAATTATGGGAATTACACATCACCACATAGGGAGAAATTAATTTACTTTTAGAAAGCGGGTAATCGGCATGCGGACAAGCGTCTTTAATCGCATAAAATTCATCGCCCGTTCGAAAAAGGGCAATCGTAAAACGATCAAGAAAAAAAGTACGAGCACGGCCAGGCTCAAGCTCTGAAACCTTGCCACCATAAATACGGCCGTTGAGGATCGGCGCCCGTTTGGCCTTGGGAATATAATCCACGCCAAAAGCTCCATGGCCAAGTAAAATGTCTTCTTGCGGATCTTTTTTTTTCTTTTCTACCATACTTGACTCTCGAAACCAGACGATTTATGGGGTCTAAAAGGATACGTAATGGGTCAGCGTTTTTGATTGAGCGAAAAAGCACCGAATCTATCGATTATAAAAGTAATATCTTTTCGAAATTACTTCAAAAATTTTCCTTACGGTGCGTTTTTTCGCGAAAGAAAAAATGCTGACCCATTATGCGAATAATAACATGCCAGTAAACCCAAGTGAAATTCAACAATTGATTGAAAAGGCCCTACCCGGTGCCCAAGTGAAAATCGAAGATTTAGTGGGCGATGGCGATCATTTGCAAGCCACCGTCGTTGCCTCTCAATTTGAAGGGAAAACCCTTTTACAGCAGCACCAGCTGGTTTATGCCGCTTTACGCGAAACCTTAAAAGAACGATTACATGCTTTAGCTTTAAAAACTTACAGTCCATCGGACTCCGCGCGCCAGACATAAAGTCTGGCGCTTGACCAAAGGGAGAGAGTTCCTCTTCTCCCCTTTGGAAACCCCATCGGTATAAGGAGAAAATACATGAATGATATTCAAAATAAAATTAGTGACGTGATTAAAAACAATAAAGTGGTAATTTTCATGAAAGGAAATCCCGATTCTCCAATGTGTGGTTTCTCCGCTCAGGCCATTCAAGCTTTAAGAGCAGCAGGCGCTAATCCAGTAGGGATCGATGTTTTAGCCGATCCGAATGTTCGCCAAGGAATCAAAGATTTCACTCAATGGCCCACCATCCCTCAAATTTTCATTAATGGGGAATTCGTAGGGGGCTGCGATATCATCACTGAAATGGCTCAACGCGGTGAGCTGAAAAAGCTCATCGAAGCTGCCTAAACCTAGCGAATCACCTGCTCGAAGAGTTTTAAAATTTGCTCGCGCCTTTCCAAAATTGCTTCTTCGCTTAAAGGATTTTTCTGAAAAATGTCGCCCATCGTGTGCGCATGCGAAAAGTAGAACGAAATCGCCCCCATAAAGCTGATAATCAGATGCCCGGGTTTTAAATCTAAACTTAAAACCCCCGTTTTCTGAGCTTGGAGCACCAAATTTTCCATCTGAAAATAGAGAGGCCCTCGAATATCTTTCCATAAACTTCGCGACATCTTTCCGCCTTCCAAGCCATCCCAAACCAGCAAGCGAAGAAAAAGCTGGTGACTCGCCATGAAATCATGAAAAATTTGAATTGCCTCGAGCAATAAAGCCCTCTCTTCAAAACGGCCCCCTCTTTTTTCGGCCGCCTCACTTAAAGCCTTTCCAAACCAAGCACCCAGCTCTTGCCATCCTTCAAAATGGACGGCTTTGTAGAGATCTCGCTTATTCCCAAAATAATGGTAGATCATCCGTTTATTGACCTTAGCCTTCTTTAAAATCTCTTCCAAGGTAGTGCCGTGGAAACCCGCTTTAGCAAAGCACTGGGTGGCATAACTTAAGATATTTGCACGGGTTTTTTCAGGATCCCGCTTCATTTCTTTCTTTTTAGGCAATGGTTCCCCCTATAAAAAGTAACCAAATAGTTACTTATTTATTGACTTTTATTTCTAAAACTCTATATTAGTAACCATATGGTTACTAATACTATTCAAAACCCCAACCCAGCACAAGAAAAACCCTTTTTTCTTTTACGACGCGTCGCGCACCCACTCACTCCAACTTTTATATTTGGAATTCTTGCATTCGGGATCACCTTCATTTCTTTACACTTTCACCCTCGTTCTCTCTTATCGACTCTTGCCCTTTTAAGCTTGGGAGTAATTTTCTGGACTCCCACCGAATATGTTTTACACCGTTTTGTTTTTCATCTGACTCAAGTAAAAGAGCCTTGGAAAACGATGGCCTCTGGCCTTCATATGGCACATCACCGAAATGTTCAAACTCAAGATTTAATCATCGCTCCTCCGGGAGTAGCTGTGATCTTCTCGACTCTTATTTATCTTTTTTCACTTCTCTTTACCCAAAGCTTTGCAATCTCTGCCCTTTTAATTAGCGGACTTTTTATCGGTTACATTTTCTATGAATGGGCCCATTTCTCCGCGCACCGCTATCATCCCAAAAATAAGATTGCCGCCTATTTAAAACAGTATCATCTGATGCACCATTTCAAATATCCGAATCGAGTTTTTGGAGTAACCAATCCTTTTTGGGATTGGATCTTTGGAACTTATTCCAAGTAAGATTAGCTTTTTCTAAAAAAAACCGTCCGAAATCAAGACTCAAGATCGAACGCTCTGTTCGAAAATCGAACTCTTTCTATCTGCTCGCGCAGGTTTTCTGAAGCTCTTCCTCCCATTTTTTGATTAATTGTAACCCCGTGGCTTGCCACGGAGACACCTTATACAATGGGGTTTTCAAAGGGGTCCGCCTGAGGCGGACGCCCTTTGGTTAAGCACGGGGTTTCATACCCCGTGTGCGAAGTCCGATTCATTGGCACAGTTACTGCATTGTATTCTTTTCATGAATACACAAAACATTCCTAAAAAAAACTTAAGAGAAATTTCCACCCCTCTTCCATTCAAGGCTAAGGCTTTGGAAAAACCCTCCTGCTTGCCAGATCAAACGAAGTACGAACCCAGATTACATCGGCTTGAAAAAAGAAAAGAGCCTTCTGAGCTTTCTCTGGAGCATCTTTCTCAAGCTCCTGAAAATCAGTCACTCTGGCAAAGATCGGGAAACTTTCTAAAAGGTGCCTTAATCGAAGGCCCTACTGAAATGATTTCAGGATTCATCCACCTCACCCCCGCACATCATCTTATTGAGCACGCTCAAAAAGAATGGAAAGAACCTGGCTATCACCAGAAACTTTTTCAAACTCAAGAAGGAAGACAAAGCCTTTTTAGAGAGCAAATTCTAAGCACACCCGGCGTGGAGCCTTTAATAGGGCTCACTCATGTGGTGCTACATCCTGTAGCGACAGCAAAAGAAGTGAAAGAACATTACAAACAAGAATGGAAAACTGATGAAGGTAAAGGAAAAATTACTTTTGAACTGGCAAGCACTTTACTTCCTCTTCTCAAGGTTTCAAAAGTTGGGGATTTTTTAAAAATAAGCACTCTGGGAAAAACTTCTTTAAAAACCGCGAATAAAAATATTCTCAAAAACGTTGGAACCGAGGCTTTAAAGGGCCTGACAAACTTGGGCGAAAAAGAGTTCAAAACGGATCCTGATCACTAAGCAAAATCGGGGTCCAATCGAAAAACCACCTCAAAAAAAAACGAAGATAAAGATTAATTTTAAGGGCTCAATTCGCCAATCTCTAAAGATAAAGCACTGAAATTTTTCCTAGCTAATCATGCTGAGCTTTTCTATAGGAAGAAGCGATGCATAAAAAGTCGTTACTTATTATTTTTCTGGTGGTTTTCATCGATTTGTTGGGTTTTGGAATTGTAATTCCAATTTTACCCTACTACGCCAAATCTTTTGGGGCTTCTGCTACCACTCTCGGATTACTCATGATGAGTTATTCCCTGATGCAGTTTTTATTTTCTCCTTTTTGGGGAAAGCTTTCCGATAAACTGGGCCGACGCCCTATTCTTTTAACCAGCATCGCTGGAATTGGCATTTCTCTTCTAGTTTTAGGACTCGCCAGCTCTCTTACTTGGCTTTTCATCGGCAGAATTTTGGCGGGTTTCTTTGGAGCAAATATCGCCGTTGCCTCGGCTTATATTGCCGACATCACGGGCCCTGAAGATCGTGCAAAAGGAATGGGAATGATTGGGGCAAGTTTCGGATTAGGCTTTCTCTTTGGGCCTGCCATTGGAGGAATTCTATCTCAATGGGGTTACGGAACCGCACCTCTTTTCGCATCAATCCTTTCGGCCCTTAATTTCTGCTTCGCTTTTTTCTTTCTTCGAGAAACCCCGCTTTCTGAAGAACTGCGCCGCAGCCACCGCCATCACCTTCAGCGAGATCGGGTAAAGAAAACGCTGCAAAACCCTCGCACCGGTTTGCCAATCCTTTTGTTTTTTGGGGTCACTCTAGGTTTTGCTCAGATGGAAGCGACTTTTGCCTTCTTTCTTCTTTCACGATTCAATCTCGATGCAAAACACGCAGGCTGGATCTTAGCGCTGATGGCGCTCGTGATGGTTTTCATCCAAGGCGGTGCCATTGGTCGTCTCGTGCGTAAATATGGCGAAGGTAAATTAATATTAGTGGGCACTGGATTAATGAGTTTTGCGCTCTTGGCAGCAAGCTTCAGCCCCGTCTTGAAAATATTCGTCGCGTTTTTACTCGTTCAGGCTTTAGGTTTTTCGATTACTAACCCCTCCCTTTCAAGCTTGGTGTCGCGAGCCACTCATGCAGAAGATCAAGGTTCAACTCTGGGAGTTTATCAATCGGCAGGCAGTTTAGCGCGCATCTTGGGACCGATTTTGGCGGGCCTACTTTTTGACCACTTTGGCCCTCCAATGCCTTTTCAGAGTGCCGCTCTTTTATTTGGGGGAATTTGCGTGATTGCTTGGGTTCAGCAGAAAAAATTAAAAGCCGTTTTATAAGTAAGAAACCTATAAAATCAAATCAAGCAACATGGCGGAAAAAAGCAAAATCAAATAAAGAATTGAATAAGCAAAAAAGGGCCAACAAAAACGATTGTTGTGCCGAGAATAAATCCGGTAGGCCCCTGCAATAAATAAAATACTTAATACTCCAGCGCTCACTCCGTAAAGCGTTCCAAAGGCCCCCAGAAAATACGGCAGCAAACTTAAGGGGAGCAGTGTTAAAGAATAATAGAAAATCTGCTTACGCGTTTCTTCTTCTCCCTTCGCAATCGGCAACATGGGCAAGCCCACTTTTGCGTAATCGTCTTTGCACACTAAGGCTAAGGCCCAGAAATGAGGAGGAGTCCAGAAAAAGATGATCAAAAATAAAAGGAAGGGAATCCAAAAAAGATGAGTGGAAAGTGCAGCGCCCGCAATAAGAGGCCCCATCGCACCTGCGATTCCGCCAATCACAATGTTGTAAGGAGTACGAGGTTTCAGCCAAAGCGTGTAATAAAAGCTATAAAATAAAATTGTTCCCACACCAAAAAGCGCTGCAAGCCAACCTCCCCAACGATACAAAAAGAAATTTCCTAAAATTCCAATCACGATACTAAAAATTAACGCTTGCCGAGGGCTAATCAAACCCAGGGGCAAAGGGCGTTTGCTCGCCGTGCGTTTCATCTGAATATCGCGGTCACGTTCAAAATATTGATTGAGCGCATTCGCAGCCCCACCCACCAAAAAAATAGCGAAGACCAAGATCCAAAGGCGGAACGGATCTTGACGCATGGAAAGATCCATCAGCAAAACGATGAGGCCCGTAAAAGCAAACAAAATGCTGATTCGCGGCTTGGTTAAATTAAAATAGGCAAGTGGATTCATGGTTTCCGACTCCGTCTCTAGTTTTCGTCCGCCTGAGGCGGATACCCGGATTCGGTCGCAACCATTTGTCGCGGCCATACGGATTTAGTCATGAGCGGAACTCTGCATAGCAAGCCCGAGAAGCTGTGGCAAGATGGGTTTTTAGAAGGGTTAAGAAACACAGGAGCAAGAGAGCAGCTACCCCATTATGGGCAACGGCTACGGGCAGAGGGAGACCAAAAAAGACATTTGAAAAACCCAAAAAAACCTGCACAGAAACTAAAATCACCAAGGCCCCAGCCAAAACCCGAAATGTTTTCTCGCGAAAGGCTAAATAAAGTCCTAAAGAAAAAGAATAGAAAAATACAATCATCGCTCCCAAACGGTGCATCCAATGTAAGGTCACGCGAGCAGGATTATGAAGCACACCCCATTCATAATTTTTTCCAAACTCGTGCCAAACACCGTAAGCCGATTTGAAATCGAGGGGCGGAATCCAGTGTCCTTGGCATTGCGGAAAGTCCGGACAAGCTAAAGCCGCATAATTGGCACTCACCCACCCTCCTAAAGTAATTTGGATAATCAAGAGTACAAGACCCACTTTGATGAGAATAATAGAGAGGGAAAAATTACAAGAGCCTAACTCAGGAGAAGATAGACTTGTAGTCAGTAAAACTTCGCGGGTTTGCAAAAAATGCCAGGCCAATAAACTTAAGGTTGTAAATCCCCCTAGTAAATGCGCCATCACCACAAAAGGATGAAGCTTTAGGGTAACTGTCCATTTACCCAGTAGCCCTTGAAAAATAACCCAGAGCACTAAAAACCAAGGCAGTAAAAATCGCTTTCCTTTGGTATTTCGAAAACGAAGCGAGCAAAACGCAATGAGCAAAACTAAAATACCCAAAAAACTCGCTGCATAGCGGTGGAGCATCTCTTTCCAGGCTTTATGCATTTCAATATTGGCAACAGCAGAAGATAAATCAATTTGTGAAACCACTAACTTGCCGTAACACCCCGGCCAATCCGGACACCCTAAACCCGCATTCGATAAACGAACGTACGCTCCTAAGAGGATTAAGCACCAGGTAAAACAGGTCGTAAATAAAACAAGGTGGGAGTAGTTTTTGATTTTCAAGGTTCAAGGTTTAAGGTTTGAGGCTTAAAGACAAAGGATTCCCCTTACACCTTAAAACTCATACCTTATTCCTACTTCTTGGAATCTTGTGCCATGCGATCGATCGTGAACGAAATCGGAAGTTCTACACTCACTTCTGCAGGCGCTTTGGAGGCACTTCCTTCTTGCACACCAATGGCAGCCAAGGTGGCAGGAGTATCTGCAGGTGGCGTAGGGCCTAAACTTTCAACGTAATGTGTGAGTGCCCATCGATCATCAAGCGATAAGGTTGAAAAGGAGGCCATCGGGCTTCCTGAAATTCCATTGGTGATTGTTTTGAAAACTTGAGCAGGAGCACGCCCATTTTTCCAACCTTCAGCCGAAGTAAAGTTACGGGGATGTGGATTCAAAGCAGAAGCGGCAGGACCATCGCCACGCCCCTCTGCACCATGACAAGAAACGCAATTGGTTTGATATAAAGCTTTGCCTTTGGCAATCAACTCAGGTGTAGAGACTCTCAACTGATTGATCTTCGCAGACTGATTGCCCTCCGGCTCTTGAATAGGAGTAACAACTGCAGGAGCATAAGTCGGGCGCGCCAACTCATCACTTAAAGTCAACCCAATAAAAATCGCAAAAAAGACAAAAGCAGAGACGAACACAACTTGATTGAATCGATTATCATACTTCAGATGCATGAAATACAAACAAACCAAACTTGCTTTAATAGTGGCCACCAGCATGGCCACGAATATATTCCAATCTCCGAAATCATAATAAGAGACCGTGACAGTAACAACGGTCAAAACCAACAAAGTAAGCCACACGCCAACATAGGCTTTTGTGTGGTGTGCAGAATCTTCGTGATGGGATGTACTCATATTTTTTCCTAAAAAAATAACAATCGATTCTTAAGACTATAAAGTCAGTTTTATTTGTTATCCAATCAGATACAAAAGCGGAAATAGATAGATCCAGATCAAATCGACCAAATGCCAGTAAATTCCCGCGACCTCGACCGTTGTATAATACTCACTTCCATAAACCCCTTTACGCGACTGCATCCAAACCCACGCAATCAAACCCATTCCCACCAAGACGTGAATGCCATGGAGGCCCGTCATCATAAAATAAAGAGAGAAAAACAAAGGGGCCTTTGGATCTTTAATACCTTCAAAGTGATAAAGCCCTGCAGGCAACATTCCTTCGTGAAATTTATGAGAGTATTCGAAATACTTAATTACCATGAAGGTCGCCGCGCAAAGCAGAGTAAAAATCAAAAGCAAATTAGCAGTTTTAGTTTTATTTTCGCGCGTCTTTTGCACCGCCATGGCCATTGAAAAACTCGAGCAAATCAGAACCACTGTATTGATCGAGCCCATCACGCGATTTAATTCACGACTCGCTTCATGAAATGCATGCGGGTAAAGGGCATGGTAAACAATGTAGGCTACAAAAAGCCCACCAAAGAGAAGAATTTCAGTCACCAAAAAAAGCCAAACACCGGTCTTGGAAGACTCAAAGGCCTGCTCGGCAGACTCAAAATGGTGAGGCACAACGTGATTACCTTGAATAACAATTGGTTCAGACATAATTTTTTCCTCTTACTTTGATCAACAACCCTTCCTCTTAATGATGCGGATGTAAAACCGCCTGCTGCCCCTTCACCCCATACTCATAGGGTCCCATGGTAATTTCAGGAATCTCATCAAAATTGTGCATGGTGGGCGGCGAAGGGATTTCCCACTCTAGAGTTTTGCCTCCCCAAGGGTTATCCGAAGCTTTTGCCCCACTTTTTAAAGAGGCAAGTAAGTAAGACAACATAATCAAAACACCAGCGCCAATAAACCACGAGCCCACCGTCGAAATAAAGTTACCCGTCGCATACATGGGAAGATAATCGTAATAACGCCTGGGCATTCCTATTTTTCCTAAAACAAATTGGGTCATGAAAGTGAGGTTGAAACCGACAAAAATCAAAGCCCAAGCAATTTTGCCCCATTTTTCAGAATATTGTTTTCCAAACATTTTTGGCCACCAGTAATGAAGCCCCGCAAAAAAGGCCATAATGTTTCCACCCACCATCACATAATGAAAGTGGGCCACCACAAAATAGGTATCGGTCAAATAAACATTGGTAGAAAGCGATGCTAGAAAAAGGCCGGTTAATCCCCCAATTGTGAAAAGAAAAATAAAGGCGAGTGCATAAAGCATGGGTGTTTCAAGAAGAAGAGAGCCCTTATACATCGTTGCGGTCCAGTTAAAAACCTTGATCGCTGTAGGAATCGCAATCAACATGGTTAAGAAGGAGAAGAGAAAGTTTGCAGTGGGCCCTTGTCCACTCACAAACATGTGATGCCCCCAAGAAAGGAAACCTACAAAGGCAATTCCTAAGCTTGAGTAGGCAATGGCCTCATAACCAAAAATCTTTTTACGAGAGAAAACCGCAATTACTTCACTAATCACACCCATTCCCGGAACAATCATGATGTAAACCGCCGGGTGCGAGTAAAACCAAAAGAAATGCTGGAATAAAATCGGATCACCACCCAATTTTGGATCAAAAAATCCAATTCCTAGAACGCGCTCCATGGCTAAAAGAGCCATGGTAATTCCAATAACAGGAGTCGCTAAAATTTGAATAATCGAGGTTGCGTAAAGCGCCCACACAAAAAGCGGCAGACGGTGAAAAGTCATGCCCGGCGCTCGAAGGCGATTGACGGTAACAATAAAATTAAGCCCAGTTAGAATTGAAGAAAAACCCATCACAAAAACAGCCAAAGTCACAACCACCACTGCACTGGCCGTGCGGATACTATAAGGGGTATAGAAGGTCCAGCCGGTATCAACCCCGCCGCTAATCAAAGAGCTACAGGCTAAGATCGCTCCCGCTACAAAAATATAATAACTTGCTAAATTGAGTTTGGGAAAAGCGACGTCTTTTGCACCAATTAAGATAGGTAAGAAAAAATTTCCCAAGGCTGCAGGGATCACCGGAATCAAAAACATAAAAATCATGATCGCGCCGTGCAAGGTCATCACCCGGTTATAAGCATTCGGCCCCATAATGGTTTGGCCTGGCGCAATAAGCTCCATCCGAATTAAAAGAGCTAAAATTCCCCCTACAACAAAGAAAAAGAGAGTGGTCCAGAGATACATCACTCCAATTTTTTTGTGATCGAGAGTCAGTAACCAGCCTTTTTCTTCGAGATAGCTTTTGTCATGAGTTTCACTGGCAGTCATAGAGCTCCTTAATTAATTGCTTAAACTCTTCACGTAGGCGACTAAAGCATTTACTTCATCATCCGATAAAGTCCCCTTGAAAGTAGGCATTAAAGGTTGAAAACCTTTCACCACTTTCACGTTTGGATCCATAATCGATTCGCGAACATAATTTTCATCGGCAACAACTTTCTTGCCATCACTCAACTCGACTTCATGGCCAAAAATACCTTTTACACTGGGGCCCACCAAAGTTTGACCCGTCACTGTATGGCAAGCGGTGCAGCCTTTTGTTTCAAAAAGTTTTTTGCCTCGATCGGCAGGACTTTCAGTTGCAGCGGGAGCCGCACCTTTAGCATCTGTTTTTGCAGCAACTGCCGCGGGTTCAGACGGGGTAATTCCTAACATCTTTTCCCATTCCCATTTCTTCTGCCACTTCTCATACTCCTCGGGCTCTACAACTTTGATTTTAGCAAGCATTCCCGAATGAGAAGTGCCACAATACTCCGCGCAAAATACTTGAAATTCTCCGAGTTGATTGGCTTGAAACCAAAGCATCGTATAAGTGCCGGGCACCAGATCTTGCTTCACTCGAAAATCTGGGATGAAAAAACTATGAAGCACATCAGTAGCAGTCATAATAAGCTTAACGGGCTTGTTGTTTGGAACAACCAACTCATTTAACATTTTGCGCCCATTGGTATATTCAAACTCCCAACTCCATTGACGCCCGAGCACATTAATTTCTAGTGCATTGGCTGGTACTTTACGCATCTTTTGATAATCGACCCACCCCCAGGCAAAAATAAACATGACAAGGAAAAAAAGCCCTACCATCACAGCGCCCTCAAGAAGAGGATGCCCCTCGATATAAGGAGTTGTATCTGGATCACTTTTACGACGATGGTAATTTTTTAAAAAGTAAACGATCGCAGCAATGACGGCGATAAAGCTAATCAGAGAAGCCGTTAAGATAAAATTAAACAACTGATCGACATCTTTTGCCAATGTTGAAGCTTGGGGTAAGGTAAATAATGCCAACATTTAAGATTTCCTCATGCGATCTCAGTCTTAACCAAAACCACCGATTAAGAACGAAATCTTTTTTTATTTTTGATCAAAGATACACTCAAAAAAATCACTAAACCAAAAATCGTTACTGCTCCTGCAACCTTCATTAAATTAACGGCAAGTAAGGCATATTTTCTGCCCTTTGGATCGTAGTGATAACAAAACATCAACAAACGATCGACAACCGTTCCAATCTTTCCTTGCGAGGCCTCCAAGAGAGCCAACTTTAAATCTCGGAGTGAAAAGCTAATTCCATATAAAACGCGTGAAAGTTTTCCTTCGGGGGTTAAAATAAAAATCCCCGCAGCATGGGCATACTGTTTTTCTTCAGCATCGTAACGATAATTAAACCCGAGTGTCGAAGCCACTTTGCGAACATCGGCCTCTGATCCGGTTAGAAAATGCCACCCCTTTTCGGCCGAAGGACGCGTATAAATTTCTAAAATATTCTTTTTCTTTGCCGCAGCAAGCTCTGGCCCTTCTTTTGGATCAATACTCAGAGTCACCACATCGAATTGTTCTCCCACACTCCAAGGAAAAGTTTTGAGAGAATCTAAAAACCCTTTCAACAACAAACCACAAAGATTGGGGCATTCATAATAAACCAGGGTGACAATCACAGGCCGCTTTCCATCGAAAAATGCCTTCAACTCTTTCTTCTCTCCTTTTTCATCTAAAAAAGGAGTGTTGAGATCGAGCGTTGCCCCCAATTTTTCGTCGATTCCAATTCCTTGCAATTCATAAGGAACGGGCTCTGCCGCATTTAAAAAGAATGCTTTACACTGTAAAAGAGCAAAAACTGCAAAAATCAAAATCCAATATTTCTTTTTTTGAACAAACACAAAACCAATCCTGCAAAGCGCTTTGCCCCCACCTGCTTATTGGTGGTGATTTAAAGCACTTTCCAATTGCGGATCTCGAATGGCAACCGCCGAAACTTTGCTTAAGGTATTTCCAACACTCCACAGAAATAATCCGGCAAAGCCAATAAACAAACCGATTTCCATCCATCCAAAAACGGGTGCTTTGAAAAAATTAGGATAAACCAGCCAATAAATATCAAGCCATTGGGCCGCTAAATACCAAAGTGCCATCACAATCAAGATACTTTCTTTGCGCTTCGGAGGTCGGGCAATCAACACAAAGAACGGAATTACAAATTTAAACAAGACCACTGCATACGAAACAGGTTTCCAGGGCCCCGAGCGCATCAGGTAAAATACTGTTTCTTCAGGAAGGTTGGCATACCAAATCAGAATCAACTGCGAAAAAGCGATATAGCCCCAGAAAACCAGAAATGCGAACATCAACTTCCCGAGATCGTGATAGTGATTCTCATTCACAAAGCCGGCCAAATACCCCTTTCGCTTTAAGAAAACAGTCCAAAGCGTGAGCATGGCCAACCCACTGTAAAAAAGACCCGCCCAGCAATAAATTCCAAAAATGGTTGAAAACCAGTGAGGCAAAAGCGACATGATGAGATCAATACTGGCGAAGGTAAACAACCAACCAAAAAGCAAAAGAAAAGGAGCCGCAATCTTTGCATTCAATCGAGTGAGATTGACATCGCCCGACTGATCTTGACGCACCGAGTTTTTATAAATCCATCCTCCCAAAATAAGGATGGCAGCATAGAGAGCAATGTGACGCACAACGAAAAAAGGCGTATTTAAATACCCCATTTTTTGAACAAGGTTGGGATCAGCCTTCATTGCCTCGGGATGAGTCCACTCATATAAATGATGAAGTCCAAAGAGCAAAACAATAAACAAGGGAATTAAATACGGAATAAAACCAAAGAAAACTTCCGATACCCGGCGCACCGTCACACTCCAATACGCACCCGAAAGATATTGAAGGGCCGAAAAGAAAATTCCTGCAAACCCTAAACACATCCAAAAAAAGTATTGGACCAAAAAATTCACCCAAGCGCGCTGAACATCAACCTTGAGAGAAATAGCGAAAGTGAGCACCCCGATCCCCATCATCAAAAACCACAAAGTTTTTTGAGAAGAAGACCACGCAAAGGGTTTTGGCGGAGATGGAATATGAGACTGCATCATGGAAGTTCTCCCTCCTTGAGGGCCTTTTTCAAAGCCTCTACGTCTTGCGGATTAGGCTTTGCAGCACGTTGTAAAACTCGAACATAATCAACAATCGCCCAACGATCGGCCGGACGAATTTGAGTGGCATAAGAGGGCATTAAATTTTGTCCTCGCGTGATCACATGGTAAATTCTTCCGTCGGACCAATCGCGAACTTTATCGGAAAGTAAAGAAGGAGGTCGCGGGAATTTAGGAACAATATAACCATCGCCTTTTCCGCGCTCGCCATGACAAACAATGCAATAAATATTGAACAGCTGCTGACCATGCAAAAGATTGGCTTTGGTCATCACTACGGGATTTTTTAATTCTACCCCAGCCAAATCCCCCTGATCTTGGGCATAAGGATAAGGATCATAATCTCGAGGCAGGGTTCCTTCAACCGGAAGCCTGGGCGGCTCTCGGTAAGCCTTCACTGCAGGAGTATCTACCATGTTGGGCATGTATTCCCAGGGGGGCTTAGACTTCGTACTCGAGCACGCGGCTAAGCAAAACAAAGGAATAAGAACCAGATATCTTTGAAATGCTCTAAAAATGTTTAATTTCTTTTGCATGACATTCCTTGAATATTTTCGAAAGCTCAACTTCATCAAAACGAGGATCTTTTTTCTCGATAAACAAACCAAATAAATCATCAGTTAATCTTAAATCTAAAGCGGGTTTCTTACGATTTGGAAGACGACAATTGAATAAAAGCAAAAGCACTGTAGAAATTCCGCCAATCAAAATCGTGAGTTCAAAAGTAATTGGAACAAAGGCAGGCACCGATATATAAGGTTTTCCGGCAATATTAAGGGGCCAATCCACTGCCATGGTCCAACTTTGAAAACCAAAACCGAGGGCCATACCGGTAAGCCCCATGGCTAAAGTACCCCATGGAATCCACGAGCGTTTAAGACCTAAGGCCTCGATCACTTCGTGCACTGGAAAAGGTGTAAAGGCCTCAAGTTTTGTAATTTGCAGAGAACGTGTTTTTTTAATCGCCGCAACTAACTCTTCGGGGCTTTCAAAGAGAGCCAAAGTTCCTGCATCGGGTTTTTCGTTCATGAGTTCCATAGAAATTTCCTATTTAAAAAACTTAATGCCCAGATTCTTTTCCTAAAGCTCTTTTTGGGCTTTTCATGATCGACTTCACTTCAAACATAGCAACTGTGGGTAATACCCGACAGAAGATGAGGAAGAGCATGAAGAAGAAACCAAAGCTACCAACCAACATGGCCACTTCGTAAATCGTCATGCGATAGTAACCCCAACTCGAAGGAAGAAAATCACGGTGTAACGAAGTTACGATAATCACAAATCGCTCAAACCACATTCCAACGTTGATTAAGAGCGAAGCCACAAACATAACCTTGAGATTATTTCGCCACTTCTTCACCCAAAAAATTTGAGGGGTAATCACGTTGCAGGTCATCATGGTCCAGTAAGCCCAGGCATAAGGACCAAAAGCGCGGTTCATGAAAATGAATTTTTCATACAAGTTGCCGCTATACCAGGCGATGAAAAACTCCATGATGTAGGCATAACCTACCATCATCGCCGTCAGCAGCATGACTTTGTTCATGTTTTCTAAATGCTTTAGCGTAATATATTCTTTTAAGCCAAAAACTTCGCGAGCAATCACGAGCAGTGTAACCACCATTGCAAAACCTGAAAAAATCGCGCCCGCAACGAAATAGGGGGGGAAAATCGTGGTGTGCCACCCCGGCAAGATTGAAACAGCGAAATCGAAACTGACGATGGTATGCACCGAAAGCACAAGAGGAGTACTCAAGCCCGCCAAGATCAAGCAAACAATTTCATAGTGGTTCCAATTGCGCGCGGACCCTCTCCAACCAAAAGAAAGAATGGTATAAATGATCTTGCGGATCTTGTTTTTTGCGCGATCTCGAACCGAGGCGATATCGGGAATCAAACCGATATACCAAAACAAAAGAGAGATCGTGAAATAGGTAGATACCGCAAAAACGTCCCAGACCAAGGGCGACTTAAAATTCACCCACAACTGGCGTTGGTTGGGATAGGGAAATAACCAGAAAAAAGCATACCAAGGGCGGCCTGTATGAATGAGCGGAAAAATACCAGCGGTCATCACTGCGAAAATGGTCATGGCTTCTGCCGCGCGGTTAATCGAGGTTCTCCATTTTTGGCGGAATAAAAGCAAAATCGCCGAGATGAGGGTTCCGGCGTGACCAATACCAATCCAAAAAACGAAAGTGGTAATATCAACCGCCCAACCCACCGGGCTATTCAAGCCCCAAGTTCCAATTCCTGTGGCAATGGTCTTACCCACCATGACGGCCCCGAAAGAAAACAATGCCAAGGCACAGAGAAAAGTACCCCACCAAAGTTTAGTTGGAAAACTCTCTAGGGGTTTACAAACATCTTGGTTTACATCCGCATACGTTTTATTCGGATCAACCAAAGGCTGTGTAGAAAATGGGCTTAAAGCAGTTTCCATTTCTTTATCCTTCTACCGATTGGTTTCTAATTTTCTTCAAATAGGTGATTTGAGATTTCACATTCAATTCTTCAAGCACCGTGTAAGCGCGCTTATTCTCGCGCAAATGACTCAACTCACTCTCATGATTATTCGAATCTCCAAACGTAATCGCATCGGTCGGGCAAGTTTGCTGACAAGCCGTCTTAATTTCGTTGGCCGCCACTCTTCGATTTTCAGCTTTTGCCTTATCTTTGGCACCGCGAATCCGCTGAATACAAAGCGTGCACTTTTCCATCACCCCGCGACTTCGGGTGGTGACATCGGGGTTCAAAACTAAATTGACGGGATCAACATACTGCCTGGAATATTCAAAAAAGTTGAAGCGCCTTACCTTATAAGGACAGTTGTTTGCACAATACCGCGTCCCCACACAGCGGTTGTAGATCATTTGATTTAAGCCTTCATCATCGTGAACAGTCGCAATCACCGGACAAACGGTTTCGCAAGGGGCATTTTCACAATGTTGGCAAAGCATCGGCTGATTCGACACATCAGGATTCTCAAGATTTCCAGAATAGTAGCGATCAATACGAATCCAATGCATTTCCCGGCCATTAATCACCTGTTGTTTACCCACTACCGGAATATTATTTTCGGCCTGACATCCAATCACGCAGGCATTGCAGCCCGTGCAAGAATTCAAATCAATGGCCATACCCCAACGATAAGTTTTATATTCATAAACCGGCCACATGGTGGGGAGTTGTTCAGAACCTTCTGCACCGTGATGAGCTTCTGCTTTTTTCTCGCCCTCACCTTTTACAAACTGCGCAAAAGTTGCCTCTCGAACAATATCGCGGCCTTCTAAAGTATTGTGCCCTTGGGTAATGGCAATTTTCGATTTTTTGCCGGTTTTACCGAGGCTCACAGCCCCCGCACTCCAGGTTAAGGTTTTTCCTGCTTCTTGACCCGAGTTGTAACTTTCTGTTTTTTGGAAAGGAAAAACGTTGACTCCCAACTCATTCCCCACACGACCCGCCTTACGACGCCCGTATCCCACAGCGATCATCACTGTTTTGGGAGAGAGTTTAAGCTGCACATGAACAGGGGCCTCGAAAGAAAACCCTTCGCCCTTCACCGCCACCACATCATCTTGCTCTAAACTTAATTTTTTAGCGAGCTCCGGCGAGATCGAAAGATAGTTCTCCCAAGTCGCTTTTGAAACCGGATCAGGCAACTCTTGCAACCAAGCATTATTCGCTGAGCGGCCATCGGCTTGGGCCAAAGAAGGATAAAAACTTAAGAAAATTTCACCTTTTTCTTCGGAAACACCCTGAAGCAAATCTTTTAAGGCAGAAGTACGTGCAGAACGCGCAGAAGAAGTG
Source organism: uncultured Pseudomonadota bacterium (assembly GCA_964384365.1). GTDB lineage: Bacteria > UBA10199 > UBA10199 > JADFYH01 > JADFYH01 > CAYLKF01. The sequence continues at coordinate 172,599 of CAYLKF010000001.1, forward strand.
GATTCTCGTCTCGACTTCGAGCCATCCACCACACCTTCTTGAAGAGCTTTTTCCCAAAAAGCATTAAATGATTTACCATTTCCGTAACTGGGCGACACTCTCTGTTGCCAATAGGTTTTTAAGTAATCGTACCAACCCTTGCTCTCTATTCCGGCCCATTGAATTAAAGAATCTTGCATCGAACGCGTTTGATAAAGCGGGGCAATGGTAGGCTGAACTAAGCTAAAAACTCCTTCTACCGGAGAAGCATCATTCCAAGATTCTAAAGAATGAGAAACCGGGCAAACATAATGAGAAGCTTGTGCCGTCTCATCGAGCCGATCGGAGAAACTGATCACCAATGGCACCTTCTTTAAAGCTTCTGCAAAACCTAGAGAACTGGGCAGATTATAAAGAGGATTACTCTCTGAAATCAGAAGAGCTCCTACTTTTCCGGCCTTCATAGAATCAATCAAGCCCAGCAAAGCGAGAAAAGAGCTCTTACCTGGATTAAACGGCGTTGCGTAATCGACGGTAACTCCATCGTTTTCTAACGCCGAATTTAAAATACTCACGGCTACCTGCAAAGCGACTGCATGCTTTGCCCTGAGGGCACCTCCAACAACGAGACCTTTTCCACGTTTTTCCCACAATTCTTTTGCAAGGCGTTGCAGAACTTCGGCCTTCACACCCGTTTGAGCCGCCACTTTTTCAACTGAATAATTTTCTAAAGCTTCTCTTAAACTTCCATCGCCACTGTAACGAGAATTTCTATTTTTTAAGATAATTTCATTGGCAAGAGCCAAGGCAATACTCAACTCATCGCCGGGTTTTACCTGAACATATTCATCGGCATTTTGCCCGGTCATGGAGAGCGTTGATTCAACAGCCACAAACCGCGACATTTTCCCGGTGTCTACTTTTCGAAGTTCAGAAAAATCTTTGGCAAATTCAACAGGAGAAAGCCAAGTACCCAAGAAATCTGCCCCGAACGATAAAATATATTGGGCCCGATCAAAACGATAATGAGGCGTTAAATTCTCGCCATAAACCAACTCTTGGGCAATTCCAATTTCCTCGGGAACTAAAGGATCAAACGAAACATGAGCGCCCTCCGGAAAATTTTTCAAAAAATCTTGAATAAGGGCCAAAGTACTAGGGCTATTAATCGCTGCGCTGAGCAGGGTCACACTCTGACCACTCTGCTTGATTTCCAAAAGCTTAGTGCGAATCTTTTCATCAATTTCTTGCCATTTTTTTCCGTTCACAGCTCCCGATTGAACCAAGCCTGGCCCCTTCAAACGATCGGGATCATACAAACCCAAGACCGAAGCCTGACCTCGGGCACATAAACTTCCGCGATTTAAAGGATGTAAATCATTCCCCTCGAGCTTGATTGGGCGGCCTTCGCGTGTTTTTGCCAAAACACCGCAGGCCATCGAACACTCTCCACAAGTAGTCGCATACCAATCGGCCACTCCAGGCACCACTTCTTCGGGACGATTCACGTAAGGAATGATTTTCTCAACCGGACGACGATAACAGCCCGCTGTAGCAAAAAGAAGACCCGCACCCATCACCTTTAGAAAAGAGCGGCGGTCCATTTCGGTAATGCTGTGTTCTTGAGGAGCTTGCAAAAACTCTTTACTCTTTTGTTCTTGAAACTCCGGAGTGTTGTAATACTCTTCTAAACTTCCCCAATGGCTTGGATGATTTTCATTCATAATTTTACTCTTCCCCTCTCCCTACCCTATCTCTCCTGGGGGTGAGGGGGATTTTTAATGATGACAAGTGTAACAACTCGTTGGAGCTCCTTTTTGACGATGACAATCCAGACAGAAGCCCATGTTCAACGGTTTCATTTGAGTGATTTTACTCATGTCTTTCACATCGCCATGACAAGATTCGCAGGCAATTCCCTTGGCAATATGCGGGCGATGATTAAAGTATACAAAGTCGGGTTGATCGTGAACTTTGATCCATTCGAGCGCTTGGCCCTTTTGATACAGGTCGCGGAGTTTTTGAATATAAGGACTATCGGTCTTTACCACCGAATGGCAGTTCATACACACATTCATACTCGGCACCGAGGCATGCGCACCTTTATCGGCATTCACATGGCAATAAAGACAAGGAATGCGATTATCTCCGGCATGAATTTTATGACTGAAGGGAATGGGTTGGTCGGGAGAGTAGCCTACGCCGTTTCCGAGGTTCCACCAGAAATTCAATACAAATCCTACTGCTCCTAAAACCACAACCACAGTAATCGCTAAAATAATCTTTTTGGAATCCAAAGGAGTCGCCCCTTTTCAAGTGATAGAAAGTCTCGTAAAACGGCGCCTATTTAACGTGTGTGATTCGTTCTGTCTAGAATAAAATGAATAATCATTCACAAGTTTTGAAAATTATTTTTTTTCCCTCTCCTTCTAAAAATCGGGGGCTTGTGTTTGTACATTCTTAGGTAAATTTTCCATTTTACAAATGGGAAGAAAACATTCTATGCCCTCCCCGCCAATTGACTACCAATAATATTTGCAAAGGATTCTTATGAATAAAAAATCTTCTATTCTCTCTTCTATTCTCTTTTTTGTGTTTCTTGGAGCCTTCCTCTTAAGCCCTACCAAGATATATAGTGGAGGTTCTTTCGCAGAACCCATTCTTAGTTTTCATGAGAGGGCGGGATACCCGTGGGGAGCCGAAAAAATTGCTTATTGTCAAGACAGCACGGTGTGGGCGCTCAATTACGAGTATGAAGGTCGTAAATCCTTATGGGTGAATCACGCGGGAGGAATCGACGAGGGATGGAGATACATTACTGATGTTTCTACCGATATTGGCCAGATTACTTGCATGCAAGGGTTTCTCTTACTCTGGGCCCCTGCAAGCGGGACTCTTTATTATACCACTGAAGGCCTTCCTTTGATTCCAATCAGCGGTATTTTCCTACCTGAAGACCTTTTTAAAGATATCAGTGCCGGCGTGGTTGAAACCAGTTCGGGGCCGCGTTATATTCTCTACACGCTGAGCCAAGAAGGATATTTATATCGTCAAGATTTCCTGATTTACCCTCGTCCAGCACCCGTTGTGCTCAATCATACGCCGAGTGCGATGTCTATCAGTGCAAATGGAGCAGAGATCACAAAAATTGATACCGATGGCTATGCTTATGTCATGAAAAATTGGATGACCGATCGACGCTGGTACAGTCTTTCTGGACAACCTGGATATTTGCGCCGCGGTTTTTCTAACTATTTAGATATTAAGGCAGGCCCAAACCCAGATTACGATCCCTCCTGCACTATTTCTATTTTAGTCTGCCCTCCCACCACTCTTTATTATGGGTTAAAAGACGACCAAACCCTCTGGCGTGGAGAAGTAGGATTTTCTTTTCCCATTTCCCCTCCTCCACCGCTCTGAATAAAAAGAATTTAATTTTTAATTTTTGAGAAGAACTGAAAAAAATAATTCACACCGGAGCCCCAGCTCACCACTAAGGCCATGATTATGACCACCCAGCCGATTGGGCGTGTGGAGGCTCCAATAAAGACTGGCGGAAGCAAAAAGCAAGTAAGTGCAACATTGAGCAAGGCCGTTTTCTTTTTTCCCCAAATATCGGCGGGGAGTATCACTCCTTCTCCGGCTGCAATCCCCCGAAGTGCAGTTACACTAAATTCTCGGGCCAAAAATAAAATGACAATCCAGGCAGGAAGCTCATGCAAGGGAATCAACATAATCATTACGGCCATGTGCAAAAGTTTATCGGCGATCGGATCTAAAAATTTTCCAAATACCCCGCTAGAGAGCCCCATTTTTCGCGCGGCATAGCCATCGAATAAATCAGAAATTCCTGCCAAAACAAAAAAGAAGGCGGCAAAATACCCAAGGGCAACACTGAATTCTCCCGAGCCTAAAGGCCCTTGAAAGGCCATTAAGAGCACGATCACGGGAATAAAGATCACGCGCGCAAAACTGATGTAATTGGGCACATTTAAATAGACGTTTCTCTTTGGGAGGGGAAATTTCATGATACTTAATCCTAGAAAGAGTCTAAGGAAAAGTCGAGAATTTACTTAAGATTGGTAATGAACAGCCTCAAAATTCTTTAAAAAAGTTGCTTCTTTTCAAAGTCCCTGGCTAAAACCCTTTTTATGGACATTCAAACTGATTTTCTCGTCTTGGGCAGTGGTATTGCCGGCCTCACCTACGCGCTGGAAGTGGCTGATACAGGTTCCGTCACTTTGGTCACTAAAAAAGAATGCGCAGAATCAAATACAAACTATGCCCAAGGCGGCATTGCGAGCGTTTGGAATACTTCAGAAGATAGCTTTGGCGCCCATATTCAAGATACTCTCACCGCAGGCGCTGGCCTTTGTCATGAAGATATTGTGAAGATCGTGGTCGAAGAAGGCCCTGCCCGAGTGCGGAGGCTCATTGAACTTGGGGTGAATTTCTCAAAGCAAGAGAAGCCTGCCCTGAGCAATCCTGAGCGAGCGAAGCGAGTGGAAGGAGAGTCGAAGGGGGGGTACGACCTCGGCCAAGAGGGGGGCCACTCGGCCCGGCGTGTTTTACACTCGGGAGACATCACCGGCCGCGAAATCGAAAGAGCATTGCTCGAAAAAATTAAACAACACCCCAACATTCAAATTCTCGAACACCACATCGTGGTTGATTTGATCAACACCCAAAAATTGGGTTTTTCTCCCAATCAAATCTTGGGAGCCTATGTTCTAAACCGTCTGAGTGGAGAAGTGAAAACGATCCGTTGTAAAATTTGTGCGCTCGCTACCGGCGGAGCAGGAAAAGTGTATCTTTATACCAGTAATCCCGATATCGCCACCGGCGATGGAATTGCCATGGCTTGGCGGGCTGGCGCATCGGTTGCTAATCTTGAATTTGTTCAATTTCATCCGACTTGTTTATTTCATCCGCAAGCGAAATCTTTTCTGATCTCCGAGGCCCTCCGTGGTGAAGGCGCCAAACTGAAACTTCAAAGTGGTGAAGAGTTTATGCACCGTTATCATCCCAAAAAAGAACTCGCACCGCGCGATATTGTGGCCCGTGCGATTGATGCCGAACTCAAAAGTCGGGGCGATGAATTTGTTTGCTTAGACATCAGCCACAAACCTGCTGATTTTATTTTGAAACGTTTCCCGAATATTTATGAGCGATGCCTTCAATACGGGTTTGATATTACTCAAAAACCCATTCCGGTGGTGCCTGCAGCGCATTATTTTTGTGGCGGGGTTTGCACCAATGAACAGGGGCAAACTGCCATCGATAATCTCTATGCCTGCGGAGAAGTTGCTTTTACCGGTTTACACGGCGCCAATCGATTAGCCTCCAACTCACTTTTAGAGGCGGTAGTTTTTGCAAAAAGGGCTGCTGAAGATTCTAAGAAAAAAATTCAAAACATCTCCTCTTCTTCTTTCACAATACCGGCATGGAACCCTGGGAACGCAACCGATTCCGATGAACAGGTTGTGATTACTCAAAACTGGGATGAAATCCGGCGCACGATGTGGAATTATGTGGGGATTGTTCGCACCACAAAACGTTTAGAACGCGCGCAAAAGCGTATTCAGTTTTTGCAAGATGAAATCCGAGATTATTATTGGAATTTTAAGGTAACCGCCGATTTGGTAGAACTTCGAAACTTAGCGCTGGTTGCAGAACTCGTTATCCGCTGCGCCCTTCAACGTCGCGAGAGCCGCGGTCTTCATTACACCCTCGATTATCCAAATCTTGAAAAAGAAATTCACGACACAGTGCTTCATGCCTCACGCTAAAAGTTCTGTTTTCGTGAACAACGAAAGAAAAGAATAACCCATTGATCGAATTTTATCTGCCCCACCGTCTTCACGATCCACAATCGAAGCAATCAAACTCACGCTATATCCCGCTTTCTCCACCTTTTCAGCCGCCAGGAGAATGGAGCCGCCACTGGTTACCACATCTTCAACCAACGCAACCTGCATTCCAGGCTTTAGATTCTTAATTCCTTCGATCCAAGCACCGGTGCCATGCGACTTTGGATTTTTTCTTACAATAAAAGCAGGAATTGGAAACCCGCGCTGAGCACTCACAAGACTAATTGCCGTTACGATCGGATCGGCACCTAACGTAGGCCCACCCACCGCCTGAATTCTTTTTCCCGAAGAACACAAGAGTTGAAACATCAGCTCTCCGACGAGTTTTGCCCCTTCGGGGTGAAGCGTGGTTTGCTTTCCATCGAAATAAAAATCTGATTTTTTCCCCGAGGCTAAAGTGATGTCTCTTTTTTCATAAGAGAGTTGCAGAAGAAGATTTTTTAAATTCTGTTTTGAAATAGGAATCATAAAATTTACAAAATTTAGTTACTCACTACCTTCCACGTGGCATCAGGGTTATAAGATTTGATTTGCGAAACAATGAGAGAGGTATCTTGCCCCAGATTTTTTTGCAAGACCTGGCCTTCTTGATCAACCAAAAAAGTCATCACACCCGAATCATTCCATTTTGCGGGGTAAGCAATCAAGGCAAACCCTTTTTTGGCCTTTAAGATATGATAGTAATAACCATGATAAAGCACTGTGGTGGGATCTTCTTGGGAGGCTTTGTAACCCTCTGCCTTGGCCTGCAAAACGCGGGGGCCAATCGGGCTTGAATCTTGAGGATTGTCTGAAACCCAATACAAACCATTTTTCTTACCCGGATCACTTAAAAATTGTTTTGCATAGGCACCCGAATTTTTCTGAGCATATTCTTTTTGCGCCCGCACATAATCGCGCGCACTCGCAATGGCATCCAACTCGTTGGCACCCACTCGCCGATTTAAAATTTCTTCTCGCCCAACCTTAATATCAAAACTCCATCGCTTCTCTTTTTTCACCAACGGAATTGGAAACGACCACGAATCATTTCCTACATATAAAATTTGGTGGGTAGCATCGGCAGCAACCCATTTCTTTTTCTCAGAAAGCCGCTTTAAAAACCTTTCTTTGGCTTGTTGATCTTGAATTTTATCTCCTGAATTCCACAAATCTGAATTTTCAGCTCCAAAAAGAGCCGAAAGAGAAGCCGAAACATCGGCACTGGTCAGCGCTGATTTCAAAGCCTGAAGGGCTTGAGCAGGGCTTGAAAAGTTTTGCTCGGCCCAGACGGGCATGGAAATAATTAAACAGAAAACCAAGATTAACTTTTTAAAAATTTTGCCGACCATATTATCTCCTTCACTTTTCAAACGAGGCTTTTAGATTTCTGAAGCGAACACAAACAAGCCGAACATCAATAAGTAAACTCTTCCGGCCTTTCAATAATAGCTACCAAACATTTTCCTTACGGCGGATTTTGTGGGCGCTGAAGAAATACTAAAAGCCTTGTTATCTTCTCCCCCCACCATGAAACCCTCCGAAACCTCCGCCGCCAAACCCTCCACGCCCTCCTCCTCCAAAACCACCAAAACCACCCCCTCCACGGCTATCGAACCCCCGCATACTATCTCTCATTCCATCATCGCCGCCTCTGGCATCGAAGGCCGAGCGATCCCCACCAAAATTGGAACGATCTCCCCCACCTCGCAGATCATTCCCCCCATCTCCACGATCTATCCCCTGATTTTTTTGATTTAAATTTTTCATCTGATTTTCAAAATTATTCAGATTGGCTTTTTGTGCGTCAGCAGCACTTCCTTTTGAAAAAGCAGAATCTGCTTTAGACGAAGCCCCTAAAGAATCTCGCGATGTATCATGACTCCAGGCATTATCGGGGTGATTATTCTTCCAATTATTCGCATCATTTTTGGCATCTTGAGTCGCATTCGGATGATTATTTTCCCAGTTCTTCACATTATTCGCATTCCAATTATTCCAATTATAATTATTTACGACCACGCCACCGTACCCACCCCAGCCCCAAGCGAATCCCATCGTCATCCAAGCGCCCATCGCAAAACCAAGCCCATAAGTGACTGCAGGTGCAGGAGCAGTATAGATTACGGTTGGATCATAAGTTGGCACATAAATCACTTGAGGATTGGTCGAGGTAATTTGAATGGCAGAATCGCTTTGGGTCACCGTTTGTTGGGCGTTTGAATTAAGATTGCCTTGTTTTTTAGCCTGCTGACGCAAGGTTTGAACCGCTTGCAAAACATCGCCCTGTTGATTCATCACGGCTTGCCCGAGTTGTTGAGTCCAATCGAGTTTATCGTTCATCATTTTCAAGACAGAAGGATAATGCGCAACCGCTTTCACGCTGGGATCCCAACTCTGAGAATCAATCTTCGAAATATCTTTATCTTTTTTCACCACGCGCGCAGCCTGCACAATCTCTAAAGGATAAGTCGAAGCCGGAAGAATCTGAGCCAGCAAAGGATCGGGGTAAAGCGCAATCGGCGCAACGAGCTTTTGAAGTTGACTGGAAGAAAGTTTAGAGTTGGAGCTTGAATTTTGAGCGAAACCGGGAGGTATGAGTAGTAAAGAGATGAGTAAAAACGTGAGTTTCTTGAGCATGACCCCTCCCTAAAATTAAGATTAAGGGACATTATGCCCACTTTTAAAAAGAACTACAAGGTTTTCGATTCGTCTTTCTTAACCCAACCTCGCCTTCCATCCGAAAGCACGATCTTCACATAATCTCCCTGAGATTCCTCTAAGGTAAAAAGACTTCCTTCATGAAGCTCAAAGAGTTTAATCGATTGATCGGTGGGTTCCGAAAAAACAGAAGCCGTTGAAACAATCACCACAGCCGTTTTTTGGAAATATTGGGTATAAACTTGAATGAGGGCAGTAGGAAAGAAAACAAGATTGATTCCAAACAAAAGAACAAGAGCCAAATTCACCACGAATTTTTTCTTGAATAAGCGGAAAATTAAAAGTCCAAAAAAGAGGGTATAAAAGAAAAGCGAAACAATCAAAAGCTCTGAGAGCGTGAGAAGATCTACCCAGAAAAAAAGCGTATGATAAATTTTAGAAGAGAGAGGGTGAATTTCTTGATCGGCCCTTTTACTTTTTACATAACGACTATTCGCTAACAAATCGCGATCTCTCGGATTCAGCTTCAAAGCCTTTTGGTAATAATAAACTGCCATTCCGACTTGGCCCATCCGGTAATACGTATTTCCCAAATTATAATAGAGATCGGCCGAAGGCTGTGTTTCAAGCTCCGAATAGAGTTGGATCGCCTTCGGAAAATCCTGGTTATAATAAGCCTGCGAAGCTTCTTTCATCAGCTCTTCCGAGCTTGCCGCAAAACTCACCATCGAATAGGAGAGCAAGAAAATCACCGCTATTATTTTAAGAAAAATAGTAACTGGTCTGCGAGTTCTGAAAGGAGCGAAAAGTATGGAAGAATTCTCAGACCCGTTATGAAAATTTTTCATCTAAAATTCCTTTTCCAAGGATTTTAAAAGATTCACTGCCTTCTTACGCGCCTCATTTTGCCAACCTTGCTCGGAGGGAGCTTGCCCATAAATCCAAACATCTAAATTCTGCAAAAACTCCACAAACTCTTTAGTCACCGGAGTTTGTTTTTGATTTTCTTTGAAAGTTTTTTCAATTTCACGGGGTGTTAAAGCCGTGCCCACGACCCCCCACTTGCTTCCTAAATATTCTTTGAGGAAATAACTCATCTGCGAGGCAAAGTTTTGAGGATTAGAATCGGAGAGTTGTTTTAAATTTTGGACCGCCACCCCAAGAGCCCTTCGGTTTCGAAGCTGATCTTGATTTTGCTCTACCCACTCTTGCCGCCGCCGCACCAGCCACACCCCTAAATAAAGCAGAGGTGGAAAAACAAAGAGAATTAAAATCCAGGGTGAAAAACCAGAACGCGCAGAACCCAGAATAAACTCGGGGTGAATGCTTGCGATATCTTCTCCCAAAGAATTGACTGGGGCATTTTGCGGGGTACCCGCCTGAATTTTATTTAGCTTTTCTGAATTAGTACCCGGAACCACGCTAATTTCATAACCAGGGCTCGTTAACTGCGCATAACTTTGTTTTTTCGGATCAAAATAAGAAAGCGTTGCTGAAGGAATTTGATATTTTCCAGGGGCCTCGGGAACAATGGCCCACTTAAAACTTTTACTCCCAAATACACCATTTGGACTCTTCTTCAGATCTACCGAAGGCTTATCTTCGTAAATTTTAAGATTAGGAATTTGTAGATTCAGCGGGAAAACTGCATCTTTAAAATTGCCAGAACCCACCACATTAAACGTTAAGGTGGCCGAATCGCCAACGGTCAGTTGAGCAGAGCTTAGATTGGCTTCTAAATCAAACTGCCCCACCAAACCTTTAAAATCAGCTGGAGCATTCTCGGGTAGTTCTTTGACTTCCACTTGAAGCGGAGAAGTTTTGAAAACACGCGGACGAAAATCGCCGCCCCGAAACGTAAAGAAGGGGTCGCTAAATCCCGGAATTTGAGTGGGTTCCTCCACTTGAGCCTGAACCGTGCTCTGCCCAATATTTAAAGTGCCGGCACGCAGTGGAAAAAGGGCCACACGATGCTCACTCACCACATAACGTTTTCCATCTAATTCTTTGTAATATTTGTTTTCTTTTTGAACTTCTTCACTCAAGAAATCATGAAAATCGGGCAAATCGAGCTTGGCATCTCCCATATTTCGACTGGTGTAGAGCCGAAAAATATAAATGGTTTGCTCTCCTTTATAAGGAGAGGGGTTACTCAGTTCTGCGGTAATGAAAACATCTTTATATTGACCCGAAGGGCTCGGATTGGCGCCGCCATTTGAAGCGGGTGGATTCCAACCCGGTGTTGAAGGTGGGGCAGAAGGAGCATTTCCTTCACTATTCACCACTTTCACTTGGATGGGGCCGGCCTTATACTCTACCCCCTCAATAAAAACCGAGATCGGACCAATTTGAAAATCACCAGGCTGCTTGGGGCCTAAAACATAAACAAATTCTTTCGACGACATCAATCGCCCGTTGATCATCTGCACATTCGAAGAAGAACCGCGCGACAAAACATCAAAATTTCCGCGGTTTGGAATCTGAGGCTCCGTGAGCAGAGAGGCCCCCTTCACCCGAACCGTCAACACAACTTGATCGTCGAGTGAAACAGTGGGTTTATCCACAAAAGCTTCAATGGCTACCCCTTGAGCCCAAAGAGCAGCTGGAGAGAAAAAAAGAAAAAGGAAAATAAAATAAAAAATTTTCTTCATTCTTAGAATAAGTTTCATTGATAATTTTGCTGTCATCCCACGACTTGATCGGGGGATCCAGTACAAAGAATATTTAGATTCCCCGGTTAAACCGTGGAATGACATTCATTAAAGTTTTTCACCAATCTTTCTCCACGCGTTTCGTTTTCCCTAATTTCTGGATCACTTGTCCTTTTAAAATAGTAGACGCATCTTCTTGCACCGAATCTAAGAGAGCCTTCGCTTCTTCGGGTTTCATGGTTTGGCCAGAATTTCCGGGATTCTGATTTGGGTTTTGGTTTTGGGGCGTTGAAGAATCTTTTCCTTCGAGCTTGCCTTCGGGCTTTTGAGAATTTTGCTCGTTTTGCTGAGGATTCGCATTCGAAGGATTTTTTTGAGAGTCTTGTTTTTGATCGTCTCCCTGCCCTTGGCTTGAGTTTTGATTCTGATTTTGGTTTTGATTTTGTTTTTGCTCAGAATCCTGTTTTTGATCTTGGGAGTTCTGCTTATTTTGCGGATCTTGTTGCGAATTGGAATTCTCTTGGTTTTGATTTTGAGAGTTTTGATTATTTTGCTCCGGATTTTGAGAATCTTTTTGCGAGCTTTCCCCTGAGTTTTGCTGCGAATTTTGAGAATTCTGATTTTGCTGAGGGTTTTGGTTTTGCTCGCCGGAGGAGGACTGATCACCCGATTGATCAGAGTTTTGATCTCCTGAATTTTGTTTTTTATTCTCACCTTGAGAATTTTGGGGCGCAGTACTCTGCTGTTTCTTTTTTTCTTCGAGCTTCTTTTTCACAAACTCCAGGTTGAGTTGAGCTTCTTGATCTTTGGAATCTACCTTCAAAGCTTGCTCGTAAGCCGCAATCGATTTTTCCCACTCCCCTGCTTTATAAAAACTATTTCCTAAATTGTAGAGAGCTCTTTCTTTCAATAAAGGATCTTTCGATTGACTTGCTTTTGCATAACTCTCAGCCGCTTTTAAATAATCGCCCCCTTTATAGTAAGAGTTTCCGAGATTATAGGCCGAATTTAAATCTTTTGGATCATCTACCAAGCTCTTCGAAAAATAATTTTGAGCCTCGCCATAATTATTTTTTTGGTAAGCCCGCTTGCCTTGGTATTTTTCAAACCAACTCAAAACACCCGCTTGAGCTGGCCAAGCAAAAAACAAACCATTCAAAATGAATAAAAATAGAATGAAAGATTTTAAAACAGCCGTCGGTTTTCTTGAAAAAAGTCTGCCTTCTGAATCTCTTTTTCTTTCTCCCACAAAAAATTCCGCCAACAAAAATAAGAGGGCAAAACCGAGAGGCCACTGAAATCGCGTTTCATACACTCTTTTTTTACCCGACTTAATTTCACTCCCGGTTAAGGCCCCTTTTAGGCCTTTGGCGTAGAGCTCTGTGAGATCAGCATCGCTTGTAACGGAACGCACATATTCTCCGCCCGTTGCCAAAGCAAGATTGGCGAGTGCTTTTTCGTTGAGTTTCGAAACCACAACATTGCCTGCTTCATCTCGCTTAAAACCACCTTGCCCTTTGGGAAGCGGAATTGGAGCACCTTCGGGAGTTCCTACCCCTAAAATATAGAGGGGAATATTTTTCTCTTTCAGTTCTTTCAAAACCGACTGAAGTTCAGGGCCATGATCTTCGCCATCGGTGAATAAAAGAATCGCCTTCGAATTTTTAGAATCTTTAAAGCTTTTCAAGGCAATCTGAAGAGCTCCGGTAAAATCGGTACCCTGCACCGGAATCAAATCGGTATTTAAACTTTCAAGGAATTGATCAACCGCTTGATAATCTAAGGTGAGCGGACAAAGAAGAATCGCTTTTCCGGCAAAGGCAACCAAACCAATTCGATCTCCCTTGGCCATTTGCAACAAATCATAAATCTTGCGCTTCACCCGCTCCAAACGATTGGGTTTAATATCTTCGGCCAACATTGAATTGGAAACATCAACCGCGATAATCAAATCGCTTCCTTTGCGGACCACTTCTTCAAAATGATAGCCCCATTTCGGCTCTGCGAGTGCCACCACAAAAAATAGAAAAGCCAAAAGCCACAAGGCTTGCCGAACCAAACGTCTCACAAAACTGTAATCCGGAATTAATTTTGATAAAAATTTTTCTTCACAAAATTTTTTGAGCAAGCGCTTTTGCCGCCAATTACTCCAAATAAAAAAGCCCCCCCAAATAGGCAGCAGTAAGAGCAGCAAAAATAAATAAGAGTTTCCCCAACGCATGAGTAGTTACCGGTTACAAATTACTAGTTGTTAATAAGCCCCTATTTTAAATCAGTCTTCTCACCACAAATTCTCTCAACAATAATTCCAAGAAAAGCAAAGCAAGAGCTGGCCACAAGAAATAAGGATACAATTGATGATATTCTTGAAAATTTTTAACCTTAGCTTCGCTTTTCTCAAGCTTATCAATGGTTGCATAAATCTTTTTCAAGCCTTCGGTATCGGTCGCGCGGAAATATTGTCCACCCGTTTGCTGGGCAATTTTCTGCAAGGTTTCTTCATCAATATCGAGCTGCACCATAATATGACGCATTCCAAATAAAGTTTGTTCTGGAAAAGGAACAGGCCCTCGCGAACCCACCCCAATCGTGTAAACTTTAATTCCATAAGTCGCCGCCAGCTCGGCCGCTTTTTCGGGAGTAATGCTACCCGCATTACTTCGACCATCGGTAAGCAAAATAATAATCTTCGATTTGGTAGGGAGATCTTTGAGTCGTTTTACCGAAAGTGCCAAACCATCTCCGATGGCCGTTGCATCTCCGGCAGCCCCGATTTCGACCTGATCTAGAAAAGAAAGCAATACGTCATAATCTAAAGTGAGGGGTACTTGGGTGTAGGCCATTTCTCCAAAAATCACCATGCCAATGCGATCGCTCTGACGATTTTTGATAAAGTCGGCCACCACCTGTTTCACAGCGGTGAGACGATCTACCTCACGCCCCCCGATTTTAAAATCGAGAGCCTGCATACTTCCCGAGGTATCAATCGTGAGTAAAATATCAACGCCTTCACTCGATACCTCGGTGCGCAAATCAGCTCGCTCCGGTTTTGCCAAAGCGAAAATCAAGAGACTAAAAGCAAGAACGCGAACCAAAAAAGGAAACCAAAAAACGGCAGGAGTAGCAGCGTGAGCTAAATCACCTGGCAAACTTAAAGAAGAATACTCCACTTTCACTCGCCGCCGTTTTTTTTCGTAAATAAAAAAAACAGGCACCAAGACGAGCAAAAGAAGAAATAGAGGATGTTCAAAACGAAACATAAATAGAGTTTCTTTTTAAATCGTGCTGCGAGGCTCGGTTTTCAAAAGCTCTCGAGTCTCTAGCTTTAAACGCTGCAATTCTTGCCCACTGGGCACAAAACGCGCAAACTTAATCAAGTCGATGGTTTGTAAAAGTTGAATGATTTGCCCTGTTTTCTCCGGCGCAAAAGAGCCACTGGTTTTGAGTAAAATCATCAATTCTTCGGTTGTGGCATCAATTGCATCGAGCGCAAAACCTTCGTGCAAAAATTCGCGCACAATTTCACTTAAGCGAAAGAAATATTTTCGGGTTTGCCCTTTCTCTAACAAGCCTAAACGATCGAGATTCTCTAAAGCTTGGAGAGCGCGTTCATTACAACCCAAGGTTTTAGGCACAATCGGTATCTCTTTGGGTTTCGAACGGGGAGTTTTCAAAAGTTTCCAAACGAGCAGTGCGAGCAAAAGTAGAAAAAGGAATGCCGCGATCCAAAGCGGAAGGCTCGATACATTCTGGAGCGATTTAATATCCAGAATATCGGTCATTTGCTCTAAAGATGGAAGAGATTCAGCAGCCATTTATTCACTTCAGACGAGCCCAAAACGCCTAGCCGTTAGGTAGCTTTAGGCTCGTCTTCTCATCGTTTCTTTTCTCGTTCTCTAAAAAGGCGAAGTAAGGCATTCACATAATCTTGATCTGCCGAAATCGGGCACGCATCAATGCCTAAGAGTTGAAAGCGATTAAATAAGGCATTCAATCTTTCGCCCTGCTGGGGCTTAAAATTTTTCTGAAACAAATAAGAGCTCGTATTCACCCAGGCCTGCTTGCCACTTTCCAAATCCGAAAGCAGCATCCACCCCAAAGGAGGAATTTGTTTTTCACGGGGATCAATCAAAACCAAAGAAATCAAATCGTGACGGCGCGAAGCAATGCCCAGCGCTTTTTCAAAATCAGGGGCAATAAAATCAGAAATTAAAAAACAAACCGCTTTGCGAGGAAGCACTCGCGATAGAAATTCGAGCGCATTGGCAAGATTACTTCCCTTTCCTTTGGGTTTAAAGGTTAAGACCTCACGAATCACCTGCCAAACGTGTCCTGCCCCTTTTTTAGGAGGAATATATTTTTCCACTTCATCGGTAAAAGTAATAAACCCTACTTTATCGTTACTTTTAATCGCTGCATAAGCCAGAACCGCGGCGAGCTCTGCGGCCAGCTCGCGTTTTGAAGACTCCTGGGTGCCAAAATCTAAAGAGGCCGAAGCATCCATTAAAAACACAACCGAAAGCTCTCGTTCTTCACGAAAAATTTTTACATAAGGATTTCCCATGCGTGCAGTCACGTTCCAATCAATGGCACGCACATCATCGCCGGGTTGATATTCACGCACTTCTTCGAACTCCATTCCTAGCCCGCGGAAGGCGCTTTCATACTCCCCTGCAAAAATTTCCGAAGCCAAAAACTTGCTTCGAATCTGAATCTGTTTGATTTTATGAAGCAGCTCTTTAGATAACATACGCTCGATTAGTTCCGTAATCTCCTCTTTAAGATCAGAAGAAGAAACCAAGGAAATTGTTTATCTATGGGACTTCGACATTATCAAAAATTTTGTGGATAATTTGATCGGTTGAAAGCCCTTCGGCTTCAGCTTCATAAGTGGTGATTAAACGATGACGAAGTACATCGAGCCCCATCGTTTTTACATCTTGGGGCGTTACGTAAGCGCGCCCTTGTAAGAAGGCATAAGCTTTGGAAACCTGATAAAGATAAATCGAAGCCCGAGGCGAAGCTCCAAACTGAATATAATTTTCCAATTTCAAACCAAGTGATTTGGGTTCGCGGGTCGCAAAAATAATTCGAACGATATAATCTTTTACCTTCGGATCAATATAAACCTGATCAATAACGGCACGGAGGGCCTTCAAGTCTTCTGGGCCAAAGCGCGGCGTGAGTTGAATTTGTGAGAGCATTTGCGCCCGATCAATAATGGCTGCTTCTTCGCCTTGGCTTGGATAACTAATATTGAGTTTAAGCATAAAGCGATCTACCTGGGCTTCGGGCAAGGGATAGGTTCCCTCTTGTTCAATCGGATTTTGAGTAGCCAAAACGATAAAAGGTGAAGGCAGCGCAAAAGTTTGTTCGCCAATGGTGACTTGTCGTTCTTGCATCGCTTCAAGCAAGGCCGATTGAACTTTTGCAGGCGCACGATTGATTTCGTCGGCCAAAATAATATTCGCGAATACTGGGCCCTTCTTCACACCAAACTCTTGGGTTTTCGGATTATAAATTTGAGTTCCAATCAAATCGGCGGGGAGTAAATCGGGAGTAAATTGAATACGCTTAAAAGAAGCCTTTAAAATTTGGGCCAAAGCTTTCACCGCAGTGGTTTTAGCTAACCCTGGCACTCCTTCTACCAATATATGCCCGTCCATCAAGAGGCCAATAACCAAACGTTCGAGCAGATAACGTTGACCAATAATCACTTTGCCTAATTCTTCGAACATCGAAGAAATAATCGGGTGATAGCGACGAATCCGCTCCGTGACTTCTTGAATATCAGGTTGCATACCTTATCCACCTTTCTTTAAAAATAACTCAAATTCTATTTCTGGAACGGCTTGAGATGAATCAAGCACCTTGCTGCTTCTAAAAGCCTTGATTCATCTAGCTTTCAAAATGGCGGCAGGAGAGCCATTTTGAAAAAAGTGAAAGAAGTAGAGTTTGAGCTATTTTTTCTTACTCCCAAAACCCTTTTTTCTTCTTCGACTTCTTTTCTTTTTCGAGAGGCTTTGCATTTTCAAGCTCGGCAAACTCCTGCAAAAGTTCTCTCTGACGTTCGGTAAGTAGATGAGGAGTTTTGACGTGCGTCTTCAAAATTAGGTTTCCTTTTTTTCCACCTCGTAAATCGGGAAACCCTTTTCCTTTGAGACTAATCGTTTCTCCCGAATTGATTCCTTCCGGAATCTCTACTTCCACCGTTTCTTCAAATAATTCTACCGCAACTTTATCTCCTAAAATGGCCTGAGTCATCGAAATGGAGAGATCTTTCCAAAGATCTAATCCATCGCGGTGAAATTCTGCATGATCTTTTACGTCTAGAACAACATACAAATCTCCCGAAGGTCCACCTAAAGTCCCGGGCCCTCCCTCTCCTCGCAAAACGAGGCGATTACCGGGCTCAACACCTGCCGGAACTTTGACTTTGAGTTTTTTCTCACGCTCTACGTGCCCCCTCCCCGAACAAACTTTGCAAAGTACTTTCACAATTTCACCCTGCCCCTGACAATGCGAGCAAGCACTCGAAATTCGAAAAAATCCTTGCGTATGATAAACCTCTCCGCGTCCTTGGCAAGTAGGGCAAGTCACCGGTTTTGAAGAGACAGGATGTCCTAACCCTTCGCACTCTTCACATTGTTCTTCTTTGCGAAGTTTCACTTCTCGCTCACAGCCGGTGTAAGATTCAATAAACTCAATAGACAGATCGTAACGAAAATCATCTCCTCGGCGAGGACGACGTTTTTTTCCGGCACCGCGACCCGAAAAACCAAAAAAATCTTCGAAGACATCTCCAAATGAACTAAAAATATCTTCTACATTGTGAAAGGGGTGAAAATCGGTGCCCGATAAGCCTGCATGGCCATATTGATCGTAGATTTGCCGCTTTTGCGAATCGGAGAGCACCTCGTAGGCTTCGGAGGCGAGTTTAAAATTCTCTTCGGCCACTTTATCTCCCGGATTTCGATCGGGGTGATATTTGAGTGCCGACTGACGATAAGCCTTTTTAATTTCTTCAATGGAGGCAGTTTGAGAAACTGCTAACACTTCGTAATAGTCACGTTTAGTCATAGGGAGTTAAGAGATATTCATTCTTAAACACTTGTCGAGGATTTTAATAAACTTTTTTCTTCGCTTTGCCTTGACAAGGTCAGAATGAGACTTATATGTGCCCTAATCTTCATTAATATACGCTAGTTAAAATTGTGAACTCTTAATTATTTTTAAAGAAAAGGACAATCTCTTATGGGTAAAATGATCGGTATCGACCTCGGAACCACCAACTCTTGCGTTGCCGTTATGGAAGGCGGCGAACCCAAAATCATCCCCAACCAAGAAGGCGGAAACACCACCCCCTCTGTAGTGGCCTTTACAAAAGACGGCGAAGTTTTAGTAGGGCAAGTCGCCAAGCGCCAAGCCGTCACCAATCCCGAAAACACGGTTTACTCGGTAAAACGCTTTATCGGCCGCAAATTCGACGAAGTCTCCGAAGAGATGAAAATGGTGCCTTATAAAGTGGTAAAGGCTCCCAACGGAGATGCTCAAATCGAAATCCAAGGCAAAAATTATTCTCCTCCTGAAATTTCAGCTCGGGTTCTGACAAAATTAAAGCAAGCGGCGGAGGATTATTTAGGAGAAAAAGTAACTGAGGCGGTAATCACGGTTCCTGCTTATTTTAACGATTCGCAACGTCAGGCAACCAAAGATGCCGGAAAAATTGCGGGCCTCGAAGTGAAGCGAATCGTGAACGAACCCACCGCCGCTGCTCTGGCCTATGGTTTAGATAAGAAAAAAGACGAACTGATTGCCGTTTACGATTTCGGAGGCGGTACTTTCGATATTTCAATTCTCGAAGTCGGCGAAAACGTGGTGGAAGTGGTTTCAACCAACGGCGATACCCACTTGGGGGGTGATAATATCGATCAAGTCTTGATTGATTATCTCATTGCCGAATTCAAAAAAGATCAAGGCATTGATGTGAGTAAAGATCGCATGGCCCTTCAACGCTTAAAAGAAGCGGCAGAAAAGGCCAAGATCGAACTTTCAAGCGCCCTAGAAACCGAAATCAATCTTCCTTTCTTCTCGGTGGATGTCTCGGGCCCCAAACATTTTAACGTGAAGCTTACCCGTGCAAAGCTTGAAGCAATTTGCGAAAGCATCATCTTGAAATCGTTTGAACCCGTGAAAAAAGCCTTGGCCGATGCGAGTAAGAAAACCAGCGATATTAATGAAGTGATTTTAGTGGGTGGACAAACCCGCATGCCGCGCATTCGCGAAGAAGTGAAAAAATTCTTCGGAAAAGAACCCCACATGGGTGTGAATCCCGACGAAGTCGTCGCGGCCGGAGCGGCAGTCCAGGCCGGTGTCTTAACGGGCGATGTGAAAGACATGTTGCTCTTAGACGTTACTCCTCTTTCTTTAGGAATCGAAACCTTAGGTGGAGTAATGACCAAAATCATCGAGCGCAACACCACGATTCCCACGAAAAAATCTCAAGTCTTCTCAACCGCAGCCGATAGCCAAACCAGCGTTGAAGTGCACGTGCTCCAAGGGGAGCGCGAAATGGCGAAAGACAACCGCACGCTTGGGCGCTTCATTCTCGATGGAATTCCTGCTGCACCACGAGGGGTGCCTCAAGTTGAAGTGAGCTTTGATATCGATGCCAACGGCATTGTGCATGTGCATGCAAAAGATAAGGCCACCAACAAAGAACAGCATATTACGATCACTGCTTCGAGCGGACTTTCGAAAGATGAGATCGATAAAGCCGTAAAAGATGCGCAAGCACACGAAGCGGATGATAAAAAGCGCCGCGAAGAAATCGAAATCAAAAACCAGGCCGACTCTTTGGTTTATACCACCGAAAAAACATTGAAAGAAAATGAAGGAAAAATTCCCGAAGTCGATCGCAAACCGATTGAAGAAGCTTTAGCTGCGCTCAAGAAAACTCTCGAATCGGGTGGCAGTGGCGACGAAATCAAAAAAGGAATCGAAACTCTCACCCAAGCTTCTCACAAAATGGCGGAAGCTTTATACAAAGCAAGTGCTGCCTCGAGTGCCGCACCAGAGGGTGACGCTCCCAAGAGCGAAGGTAGCGATACTCCTCCTCCCAAAAAAGATGAAAATGTGGTGGATGCGGAGTTTACCGAATCGAAAGATTAAAAAACTTCAGACTCAAAGAAGCACGAAAGGGCAATTTGAAAAAATTGCCCTTTTTTATTTTCTATCCGTAAGCCTCCCTACTTTTAAGCAACAATCTCTACTATTTGATTGCCTTTTATTTTTGGAATGGTTTGAATCCTTCCATCATCCTATTATGGAGGTCTAAATATGCCCAGTTTAAAAGACCAAACCGAAGCCCTTTCCTCTAAAAAGGAACTCGCCCTCCAAATGGGGGGCAAAGAAGAAATTCAAAAACAACAGCAGGCGGGTAAATCTTCGGTTCGAGAGCGCATTCAACTTCTTTTCGATCCTCAAACTTTCGTTGAGCTCGGCGTTTTAGCCCAAAGCGAAGCCGATGCGAAAACCCTTAAAGAAAAACCCACTCCTGCCGACGGCTGCGTAACGGGCTATGGTAAAATCAACGGCCGGCTCGCTTGTGTGATCGCCTATGATTTTACGGTGCTCGCCGGAAGCATCGGCGCCGTGGGTGAAAGAAAGGCCTCGCGCATCCGCGAAATGGCTCTTAAGCAACGGCTACCCATTATTTGGTTATTAGACTCTGCCGGGGCTCGCATTCAAGAAATCGCCGGTTCTCATTTTGCGCAATCCGGACAAATGTTTTTCGAACAGGTTCAGCTCTCAGGACTCGTGCCTCAAGTGGCCGCCATGATGGGGCCTTGTGCCGCGGGCACCGCTTATATCCCCGCACTCGCTGATTTTGTTCCGATGGTAAAAGGCACAAGTTCTATGGCTTTGGCTGGCCCTCCCCTGGTAAAAGCGGTAATCGGCGAAGAAGTGAGCACCGAAGATTTAGGCGGCTCCAAGATTCATTGCGAAATTAGTGGCGTGGCCGATCTCGAAGTAGAAAATGACACCGCTTGCATTCAAGCGATTAAAGATTACCTAAGTTATTTTCCCCAAAATTCTGCAGAAGCCGCACCCGAGATTTCTCAAAAGCCCCCTCAAAAAATAGAAGAGGCGCTTTTAGAGATTTTACCCGATAGCCCTCGCAAGCCTTACGATATGAAAAAAATTATCGAAAAGTTGGCAGACGAAGGAAAATTTTTTGAAATCAAACCCAAGTTTGCAGCCAATGTAATTACCGCCCTCACCCGCATTGGCGGCAAATCAATCGGCGTAATTGCCAATCAACCCTCCCATATGGGTGGAGTATTAGATGTAAACTCGGCCGATAAAGCCGCGCGCTTTATTAATTTATGTGATGCTTTTAATATTCCTCTTTTATTTTTGCAGGATGTGCCCGGTTTTATGGTGGGTTCAAAAGTTGAAAAAGAGGGGATCATTCGGCATGGTGCAAAAATGCTCTATGCGGTAAGTCGCGCGACTGTTCCGAAAATTACCTTAGTAATTCGTAAAGGTTATGGAGCAGGTTATTACGTAATGTGCGGAAAAGGATTTCAGCCCGATTATATTGCCGCTTGGCCTTCGGCCGAAATCAGTTTGATGGGGGCTGAGGGGGCCGTGAATATTGTTTTTCGAAAAGAAATCGAATCGTCTCCCCTGCCGGACGTCACGCGCAATAAACTCATTGAAGAATATTCGAAAAAAATCTCGGTCGATATTGCGGCTCAAGGCGCTTTTATTGATGATGTGATTGATCCGCGCGATAGCCGAAAAGTGATCTACGATGTTTTAGAGCTTTGCGAAAAAAAGAAACAAAAGAATCCAGATAAAAAACATGGCGTCATGCCTGTTTAGAGGAAAATATGAAACTACAAGACAAAGTCATTATCACTGCTGCCCTCACCGGAGTCGTTGCCAATCGCAAACAATGCCCCGCCGTGCCTTACACCCCTAATGAAATTGCCGAAGAAGCTTACCGCTGCCATCAAGCGGGTGCTTCGGTGGTGCACATTCATGCCCGAGAAGATGATGGTTCCCCTTCGCACCGCGTTGAAGTTTACCAAGCCATCCAAGAAAAAATCCGAAAGAAATGCGATATCATCATCAATTTTTCAACGGGTGCCGTGGGAATCCCCAAAGAAGACCGCATCAAGCACATTACAGAACTCAAACCCGAAATTGGTGCCCTCAACATGGGCTCGATGAACTATGCAAAATATTCTTGGGAAAAGAAAAAAATGGTCTTTGATTTTTGTTTCGAAAATACTTTCGAAACCATTCTTTTCTATTTGGAAAATATGAATAAAGCAGGAGTAAAGCCGGAGCTCGAGTGCTTTGACGTAGGGCACACCGAAAGCATCTGGCCCTTGATTGATTTAGGAGTTTTAAAACGGCCCATTCAATTTAGCTTTATCATGGGTGTTTTGGGTGGGCTGCCCGCAAAAGTAGAGCACTTGGCCACGCAAAAAAACATCATTCCCGAAGATTCAACTTGGGAAGTAATTGGAATTTCGCATGATCAATGGAAAATGATTGCAGCGGCTTTAGCCTTAGGCGGCAACATTCGCGTGGGGCTCGAAGATAATTTTTATGTAGAGCCCGGCCAAATGGCAAAATCGAATGCCGATCTTGTTGAAAAAGCCGTAAAGATGAGCCGTGAGCAGGGCCGCGAAATCGCAAACCCGGCAGAATCGAAAGAACTCTTAAGCATTAGCAAAACGCTTAAGCCCCAAGCCATTCGGCATCACTCGATTTAATTAAAAACGATTTTCTAAATACATTTTCATTCCGTATTTCGGCCTAAGCGTAATGGTGGGATCTTTTTCAATTCGCTGACCCGGCACTAATTTCAAACGGTATTTTTGGGCGATACTGGCAAGAATGACTTGCGCTTCCATAATCGCAAAGTGATTTCCAATGCACTGCCGGGGCCCTGCCCCAAAGGGAATATAGGCAAAGCGGTGCATTTGAGAAAAATTTTCGGGCAAAAAACGATCGGGGTCGAAGTGTTCCGGGTTTTTCCAAATCTCTGGAGAATGATGAGTCACATAAGGGCTTAAAAAAACCATGGAGCCCGCGGGAATAAAATACCCACCGATCTGATCGTCTTCGAGAACCAACCTTCCCACAAACCAAGCAGGCGGATAGAGTCGAAGGGCCTCTTTAAAAACCCTTTCAACATACTGAAGTTTGGGAAGATCTTCAAAAGCAGGAGCTTTTCCTTGAAGCACTCCATCGATTTCTTCGAAAAACTTTTTTTCTACTTCGGGATTCTGAGATAAAAGATACCAAGTCCAGGTTAAGGCATTTGCGGTTGTTTCGTGGCCCGCCAAAAAAATTGTTAAGACTTCATCGAGCAATTGTTCATCGCTCATACTTTTACCGGTTTCTTCGTCTTTTGCCTCCATCAACATCTCGAGTAAATCGGCTCTCTTTTCTGGATTCGCTTTCCGACTCTGAATCACTCTCTCACCCACGCCACGCATCTCTTTTAGAGCTTTTCGAAAACGCAAATGGCCAAGCGTTGGAAATTTCAGCGGCAAGCGAAAGATGCGAGTGACTTGATGCACGGTTTCTTCAAGAAGAATGGGCAATGCACGAGCGACAATTGCAGCATCGGCACTCATATTGATTCCGAGAAGAGTCTCTCCCACAATTCTTAAAGTCAGCCGCATCATCTCCGAAGAAAGATCAAAACTCCTACCCGGGGTAAAACCTTGCCAGGCTTGAAGCATTTCTTGAGTGGCTTCTCTCATCACTTGCACCAAGCCCCCAATCCGCTCGCGATGAAAACTCGGTTGCATCAAGCGACGTTGACGCCTCCAAAGCTCTCCATCACTGGTTAAAAGTCCGTCTCCAAAAATCAAGCGGAACATCTTCCAGGCTTTGGTCTGCTTCACAAAATTCTTCACATGATCTTGGTAAACATATTTGAGAAACTCCGGGTCATTCACCAAAAAGGCACGTTCGGGCCCAAGTTTAATCTGCGCAATTCCGCCATAATCTCGGGCCGTGCGCACCATGAGATCCATGGCATTTTTTCGCATGGCAAGTAAGCTGCCCAAAAAAGGCAGGCCTTTGGGCCCCGGCGCTTGCTTGATCTCCTGCATTGACACTCCCTCCTCGACCATGATTGATTCTCCGCATGCTTAAACTCGGTTGTGTTTCTTATCTGAATACCTTGCCGCTCATCGACACGCTCGACCCTCAAGAAGTCGAAAAAATTACGCGTCCGCCGGCAGAGCTTTTAGAACTTCTCTTAAAAGGACAAGTTAATGCGGCCCTTTTGCCGATTGTGAATTACTTCGAAACTCCCAATCTGTTTCTCATACCCAACATCGCAATCGCCTGCCGGGGTCCTGTTCAAAGTGTGAAACTTTATTTATCTGAAGAACAAAATCCCCCTATCTCCCCCTTTACTAAAGGGGGATGCGGGGATTTAACGCACCTTAAAACAATCTATCTCGACCCCGAATCGCGCACCTCGCATGCCTTACTTAAAGTTCTTTTGCAAAAGAAGTATAAGCTGGATTTAAACCAGATTCAGTTCACTTCAAATCTTTCTCACCCCAACATTCAAGCAAAACTTTTGATTGGCGATAAAACTTTTAAAGAAAACGGCGACAGTGTCGATCTAGGACAAGAATGGCAAGAATGGGCTCACAAGCCTTTTGTTTTTGCCGCTTGGATGACCAATAAACCGCAATACTCTGAGTTAAGTCCGATTCTTCAAAAAAGCCGAGATAATGGTTTAAAAAATATTGAAAAGATTATTGAAAATATTTCTAACGCCCCCCACCCCCCTCTTAATCTAAGAGGGGGTGAGGAAAAGCTAAGAGAATACTTCACAAAGAATCTCTACTATTATATGGGCGAAGAAGAGCTGGCCGGCATCCGCCACTTTTTTAAACTTTTAAAACCTATAGAAGGCTATACGCATGAGCTCGATTTCAAATTTATATCGTAAAATAGAAGATCATCAGCGCATTTCTAACGAAGAAGCCCTGCAACTTCTCAAAGAAGGCGATTTGCTCACCCTGGGAAAATTGGCTGATTCTTTGAACAAAGAAAAAAACGGCACTACGATTGGCTATGTGATCGATCGCAACATCAACTATACCAATGTTTGCGTGCTGCGTTGTAAATTTTGCGCCTTTCGTCGCGATAAGGGCGATGAAGATGCGTGGGAACATTCTCTCGAAGAAATTGATCAAAAAATTGAAGAGCTCCTAAGCTATGGCGGCACCCAAATTTTGATGCAGGGCGGACATCACCCCGAATGGAAGCTCGATCACTACACAGGGCTCATTCGCCACATTGCCGAAAAATATCCGCAAATTAATATTCACGCTTTTTCGCCCCCTGAGCTTGATCATATTTCGAGGCTCTGCAAAATTCCTTACGAAGAAACTTTGAAGGCTTTAAAAGAAGCGGGCTTGCAATCGATTCCTGGGGGCGGCGCCGAAATTTTAGTCGATTCAATTCGGCAAAAAATATCGGCAGGAAAAGTAAATTCGGAAAACTGGCTCAAAGTTGCCGAAACCGGACATCGTTTGGGAATTCAAGGCTCTGCCACGATGATGTTTGGCCATGTTGAAACTTTAGAAGATCGCATCACGCATTTAAGCAAAGTGAGAGAGCTGCAAGACAAAACCGGCGGATTTTTTGCGTTTATTCCCTGGACCTACATTCCAGGAAATTCTCCGATGGGCGGCACTCAAGTGGGCGGACACGACTACCTAAAAACTTTGGCTCTCTCGCGTATTTTCTTAGACAATTTCCAAAACATTCAAATTTCGTGGCTTACCCAAGGCATTAAAACCGCTCAAATTGCGATGCAGTTTGGCGGAAACGACATGGGCTCAACCTTGCTCGAAGAAAATGTGGTCCGCTCCACCGGTGTGCCTAATCAAACGAATGTAGATGAACTCCACCGCGTCATTCGCGAATGGGGTTATACGCCGCGCCAACGAGATACTTTTTACAATACAGTAAAGATGCATTAATGCTGCTTCTCCGGGCCCCCTACATTTTAACCATGACAAGCTCCCCCATAAAAAATGGGGCTGTTGTGATAGACGAAGATAAAATCCTTTTTGTGGGCCCTGAAAAAGAAATCTATCAAAAGTATTCTTCTCTCGAAGAAATTAACCTTCCAAACTCTGTTCTTCTTCCCGGCTTTGTAAATGCCCACGCTCATTTAGAACTCACGAGTTTGCGCGATTTTCCATACCCTGGAAATTTTACGCACTGGATTGAAACTCTCGTTCAGAAAAAAGTAGAAACCTCCGATCTCGATTACGAAAAAGGCCTGCACGCGGGCATTGAAGAATCTCTTCGAAGTGGCACCACCACGATTGCCGATCACGTCAGTTTTAACACCGATCTCACAACCTTAATTCAAAGCCCTCTGCGAGGTGTTTTATTCCTCGAAGTGCTGGGCGTGGTTCCAGAAGTGGCCGAGGAAATTTTAAAATTCGCCGAAAACTTTGAAGCGATTTTTTCGAATGCTTCGAACAAAATGAGAGTAATTGCCTCGCCTCATTCCGCTCACGCACTGGAGCTTGAAATTCTACAAAAAGTTTTAAAAAGTGACCGCTCTCTTTTCTCAATTCATCTGGCCGAGAGCGCCGAAGAAGATCAACTCTTTAAACAAAAAAAAGGCCCACTTGCCGATTTTATCTCTCAAAAAACCCAGAAAAAACTCGACTATAATCAAACTTCTTCAATTCAATATTTAAACGCCCAAAATCTGCTCTCTTCTAAAATTTTGGCCGTCCATTGCAATTATATCGATGAAACCGATATTGCCCTACTTTCTCAAAATCAAATGAGTGTGGTGCATTGCCCTTCTTCGCATGCCTACTTTTCTCATCAGCGCTTTCCCTTGGAAAAACTTCTTAAGCAAGACATCAATATTGCGTTAGGCACCGATTCTTTAGCCTCCGGCTCGAGTTTATCGATGCTCGATCAAATCGGCCTAGCACGCAAAAATTATCCTGAAATTAAAGCCGATAAATGGCTTGAAATGGCAACAATCGGCGGGGCAAAAGCCTTAAAAATGGAGAATGAAATTGGGAGTATCTCACCTGGTAAAAAAGGCGATTTACTTGGATTTCAAATCAACGCTATAAGCTCAAAATCAGATTCTCAAATCATGGAAGAAATCATCAAACAAAAGCAGGCCGATTTTTTAATGATTAATGGCCAAAGGATTTTCTAATGCCTCAATCGCTGCAAGAATTTGTAAAACTCCTCGAAGAAAAAAATCAACTTGTTCGCATTGGCGAAGAGGTAGACCCTGTTTTAGAAATTACCGAGATTGCCGATCGCGTGATGAAAAGCGGCGGCCCCGCCCTCTTCTTTGAAAAAGTGAAAGGTTCTTCTTTTCCTCTTTTGATTAATGCCTATGGCTCTTGGCAGCGTATGGCTTGGGCTCTCGGGGTGAACGATGTTGAAGAATTAGCGAACAAACTGCGTGAACTGATCAAAACGCACCCACCTCAATCGATTTGGGATAAACTTAAGGTCATTCCCAAACTTATAGAAGTGGCTAAATCGCTGCCGAAAGAAGTGAGCTCCGGCCACTGCCAAGAAGTGGTGATGGAAGAAGTCGATTTAAACAAACTCCCCATCCTAAAATGTTGGCCCAAAGATGGTGGAAAGTTCATCACCTTACCGATGGTGATCACGCGAGATCCTGAAAACGGCATTCGCAACGTGGGCCTTTATCGCATGCAGGTTTTAGATAAACAAACCACCGCCATGCATTGGCAAATTCACAAAGTGGGCTCGCGCCATTATCAAAAATATAAAGATCGGAAAGAAAAAATTCCGGTGGCAGTTGCCATTGGCGGAGATCCTAGCCTCACCTATTGCGCCACAGCCCCGCTGCCCGATCAAATCGATGAATTCATGTTTGCTGGTTTTCTCAATGGCCAATCGGTCAAAACAGTAAAATGTTTGACGAATGATTTGCAAGTACCCGCCTCGGCCGATTTCATTTTAGAAGGTTATATTGATCCTACCGAAGAATTGGTAGATGAAGGGCCGTTTGGAGACCACACCGGCTATTACACACCCGTTGAGAAATTTCCTAAGTTTCACGTTACCAAAATTACGCACCGAAAAAATCCAATTTATCTGACAACGATCGTGGGAATTCCCCTCATGGAAGATGCCTACTTAGGAAAAGCCACCGAACGTTTATTTTTACCGCTCGTGCAAATGACTTTTCCTGAAGTGGTAGATATGTACCTGCCGCCCGAAGCCTGTTTTCATAATCTCTGTATCTTAAGTATTAAAAAACAGTATCCCGGACACGCCTTTAAAATCATGCACGCGCTCTGGGGCATGGGCCAAATGATGTTTTGCAAGGCGTTTATTGTGGTCGATCACGATGTCAATGTGCAAGATGTGAAAGAAGTAGTTTGGCGGGTTTCAAATAATATCGATGCAAAAAGAGATATTACTTTTGTAGATGGCCCAGTCGATCACTTAGATCACGCTGCTCCTCAACAATTCGTCGGCAGCAAAATGGGAATTGATGCCACTCGCAAATGGAAAGAAGAAGGTTATACCCGCGAATGGCCCGAAGATATGCAAATGGATGAAGTGACCCAAAAGAAAATCGATGCCCTTTGGCCGCGCTTAGGAATCTCATGAACCCCGAAAAAGCCCAAAATATTCGCGAGATGTTTTCTCGAATCGCACCCACCTACGATTTGCTGAATCGCACTTTGAGCGGCTCCATTGACCAACGTTGGCGAAAACAGGCGATTACCCATCTGCCTCAAAAAGAAAATCTAAAAGTATTAGATCTTTGCGCAGGCACTCTCGATCTCACGCTCGCAATCTTGAAAAAATTTCCTCAGGCTCAAGTGACCGCTCTCGATTTCTCAGAAAAAATGCTGGAACTGGGCGAGAAAAAAATCCCGAAAGAAAAAAAATCTCAAGTTAAAATCGTGGTGGGCGATGCAATGAATCTAGAGCTGCCCGCTGAGAGCTTTGATGCCGTAATTTGCGGATTCGGAATTCGAAATGTGGTGGACAATGCTCGTTCTCTTCAAGAAATTTACCGCGTTTTAAAGCCTCAAGGCCGCGTGATCATTCTTGAATTTTTTCATCCTACTTCTCTTTCGGCCAAACTCTTTCACAATACCTTTGGAAAATGGATTTTACCGCGCTTAGGCAAGGCCCTCTCGAAAGATCCTCAAGCCTATGAATATCTTTTTAATTCAATTCAATCTTATTATAGTCTTGAAGAGTTCGTAAACCTTCTCATTCACCAAAATTTCCACTTAATTCACCGAAAAAACCTTACTTCCCATATCGCCAGCATTGTCGTAGGACAGAAGTAAGGCTTGGTTTAGCCAAAATTAAGAAAATAAGGATACACATGAAAATTGTCGTGGCGATTACCGGTGCTTCGGGCGCCCTTTATGCCAAACAACTTTTAGATTTTTTAAAAACAACCGATCATTTGATCGAAGTTGTTGCCTCCGATAATGCAAAAATTGTGTGGGCCGACGAGTTGGGGAATCGACTCGAAGATTGCGGTTTTAAGGTTTACAACAAGCGCGATTTTAAGGCTCCCTTCGCCAGCGGCTCGGCCCAATATAATCAAATGATTGCCATCCCGTGCAGCATGGGAACTTTAGGCCGTATTGCTCACGGAGTTTCGGACGATCTCATCACGCGAGCTGCCGATGTTTTCTTAAAAGAAAAACGGAAATTAATTTTGGTGCCCCGCGACACCCCTTTTAATTTAATTCATATCGAAAACCTCAGGCTGCTTCATCTAGCTGGAGCGACGATTATTCCTGCCATCCCCTCTTTTTATTCAAAACCTAAAACTGTAGAAGAAGTGGTCAATACGGTGATTGCCCGTGTGCTCGATCAAATGGGGATTGAAAATCAAATGAGTAAACGCTACGAAGGGAAACTCAATGGCCCTGAAAAAAATTCGTAGCACTTTAGAACTCATCAAATTTTCTCACAGCGTTTTTGCTCTTCCCTTTGCCTTGGCCTCCCTTTTAATGGCTTCTGGCGGAGCCCCGAGCATGATGACTCTCTTTCGCATCATTTTAGCCTTAGTCTTTGCACGCACAGCCGCCATGGCTTTTAACCGCCTGGTCGACGCGCGCTGGGATGCCAAAAACCCGCGCACTCAAGATCGACACATTCCGAAAGGAATTTTAACCCGGCAATATACAGCAACCTTAATCGTTTTAAACTCCATCGGTTTTGTTTACGTATCTTTTTTATTGGGTAAACTTTGCTTTTGGCTCTCGTTTCCCGTTTTGGGAGTTTTATTTTTCTATTCTTATACCAAACGCTTTACCTCATACTCCCAACTTTTTTTAGGCTTTGCCTTAAGCCTTGCCCCAACGGGCGCCTGGATCGCCGTCACCAATTCTTATGCCTGGATCCCGTTCATTCTCTCGTTTGGAGTCTTGTTTTGGGTGGCGGGTTTCGACATTCTTTACTCCACCCAAGATTATCACTTTGACAAAGCCACAGGTTTACATTCGATGGTGGTTAAATTTGGAATTCCTCGCTCTCTCTGGATCTCTCGTTTACTCCACACCCTTTCTTTCTTACTTTTTCTAACGGTGGGGATTATAGCCAAGCTTCTCTGGCCTTATTATTTGGGGCTTGCTTTGATGGGCCTACTTTTCCTATATCAACACTCTCTCTTAAAACCCGAAGATCTTTCGCGAATTAATGCGGCGTTTTTTAAGACGAATGGTTTGATTAGTTTAATTTTTTTAGTTGCTGTCTATTTTGGAGTTTAACTCAAAAAACTCTCTAAAAAAGCGGTCGGCCTTTCTTTTTTGAGCGAAAAAGCACTGAAACATCGATTTTGAAATAGCACATTGCTCCATTTTACAAAAAGGCTTCCCTGCAGTGCGTTTTTTCGCGAATGAAAGAAATGCTGACCGGTTAAAAGGAAAATTATGTATAACTGGAAAAAATGTTTTAACGAACATCTAGAAGTCATTCAAAGAATTCAAGACGACACCTCCCTTTTAAAACTCTTAGATGAAGTGACTGACCGCATTATCGAAACTTATGGGCGCGAAGGAAAGCTCCTCATTTGCGGAAATGGAGGCAGCGCTTCCGACGCCCAGCACTTGGCAGGAGAGCTCGTCAGCCGTTTTTTTATTGAACGTAAAGGGCTTTATGCCGAAGCCTTGAGTGCCAATGTGGCATCGATCACCGCAATCGGAAACGACTACTCTTATGAAAAAATTTTTCAACGTCAGGTTGAGGCCAATGGCCGTAAAGGCGATATTTTAATTGGTCTAACCACGAGCGGTAATTCGAAAAATGTGATCTTGGCCATGCAGGCCGCCCGCGAAAAAGGCATTACCACCGTAGGCTTGACGGGTGCCAACCGCGAAGCAGCGATTACAAAAGTTTCCGATTATTGTTTACATATTCCTTCAACGAGCACCCCGCGAATCCAAGAAGGCTATATGCTGGTGGGTCACACGATTTGTGAATTTGTTGAATCTAAACTTTTTGAGGAAAAAAATTGAAACAATCGTACCGTGCTGCCTTCTGGATTGTTCTTCTTTTTAGTATCAGCCTCATTTTCTTTGCTCCACTTCATACTCAAGATGGCCCTAACCATCGTAAAACCACACTCATCTTGAGTCGTCTGGCTCAGAGTCCTGTCGAAGCCCAAGTTTTTCAGAATGGATTCGGCATTTTTAATACCAATACGCTTTTTCAGGGGCTCTATCTCCCTTTCAAAAATCTTCTTTCGATAGATGCTTATGAAAAACTCTACGTTGCCTTTTTTTTAGCCTCGCTCCTGCTCCTGTATCGTCTCTTTCTGAAAACATGGTCGCCAAAAAATGCCGATCTTTGGCCCCTTTTACTCCCCTTTTTATTTCATCCACTTTACTTACGGGGTTTATATAATTATTTGGCTTCTGTTGCGATCACCCTACTTGCTTTAATCTGTATTCATCGAGGCATGGAGAAAAAAACCGGGAGATATGTATTGGCTTTTTTTCTTCTTTGCTGGATCGGCCAACTGGCCCACCCTTTCACTTTCATTATTCTCTCTCTAGTATTGATGATTCAAGGTTTTCTCGTTTGGAGAAACGATTGGAAACATTTTTTTCCTTTTGTGCTCATCACGCTCTCTTTCTTGGCCTTGGGCTTTGTGCTCCCCCTCTTTCAAAGTGGAATCGGAATGAGTACCGCCTATGGCTTTAAGGGAATCATCCCTTTAATTGCCGGACTTTTTGTTTTTAATTTCATGGATTATGCGCTCTGGGTTTTGCTGATTCCCGTGCCTTTTTCCATTACGTGGGTCTTTCTCGCCGGAAAAAATTTATATACACAACCTTTCAAAAAAAATGCGCTTTGGCTGAGTGTGCTTCTCGCCTATTTTATTTTTCCGAGCGAAGGAGGAGGAAGCGCCCATGCCAACGAACGTTTTCTTCCTTTTGTTTTTCTCTTCTTCCCCTTAGCGCTTGACGATCTTGGAGAGCTCTGGCGCAAAAGAATTGTTACCTTAGCTTTTCTTACTTTTTTTACCTTTTCGGGAGGCTTCGTTTGGGGAATGTTTCGGCTCGATCAAGAAGTTAAAAATGCACGTTCGGTTTTATCTCATCTCCCTAAAATTTCTCGTCTCTACCCCATCAACTTTGATTTGAAGGGGCCTTCTCTCATAAATGGCGATCTCTATCATGTTTGGGCCAACTACGAAAATGATCGCATCGTGTTTTCTCCTTACTTATTCGCTCTGCCGAAACTAACGCCTTTGCTCAAAGCTTTACCGAATCAAACGACTTACTTCCCCGCAACCCCAGAAAATTATCCGCGTCGTATTTTTGTTGATCAATGTGTAAAAGAGTGGCTCTACGATTCGACTCACTGCGAACGCTGGAAAGAGCAAGGCATGCTCGATATTTTCCAAGATGCCCAATATTACGATTATTGGTTAGTGCACAGCCCTCCTCCCGATTTTTTGGAAAGGCTCCAGAAAATCCCTCATCTTCAACTGGTCGTAGAATCGGGCAAATATTCGCTCTGGCGCTATGCGCAAGCTCTTTCTTTTGATCCCTCTATTTCTTATTGATTTGTTGTAACTGGCCGGGGAGTTCTGAAATGAGCGAAAACTGCCGAGCCGCAAAGGCTATTTTGATTGAAATCAGGCAATTCCAAAAATCAATTGCTTTATTTTGTTCCTTACGGCGAGTTTTTTCGCGATTGGAAGAACTCCCCGGCCAATTATATTCATCTAATTAAAGAAGGTTTGAGCGGACTGATACGAATCGGGCGTACCGATATCAATAAAGCGAGGCTCCACGGCCAAACCAAAAAGACCCGGACTTTGGCGAGCAAGCTCAGGAAGAATATCTTTTTCAATGGAAAACACCTGCCCCAAAGGCCATTGCAAAATGGCCTTTTTTTGAAGCAAATAAACACCGGCATTGATAAGCCCTGGGCCGTGCTGACCCTTTTCTTCAAACGAAACGATTTGTTGATTGGCATTTAAAATGACCGAACCAAAAGCGGCGCGATCTTGCACAGGGGTGAGAAGAAGAGCTCCCAAGCCCGCTTTTGCCTGGTAAAAATCAACAAATTGCTGAAGATCAAACTCCACAAAAGAATCACCATTCAAAACTAAAGCTTCAGAGTGGGTAATTTTTTCAAAAGCAAGACGCGTGGCGCCTCCGGTGCCCAATGGAGATTTTTCCTCGGAGTAAACTAAAGAGAAGGGGAATTTCTTATTTTGATAGTATTCAGAAATCTGATCGGCCCCATAACCTAAAGCTAAAACCACTTCAGAAATGAGTTTTGTTTTCGCTAAATTTTCAAGGAGTATATCTAAGAAGGGCTTCTCTCCAACTGAGGCCAAAACTTTTGGACGATCACTCACTACCGATCGCAGACGTGTTCCTAAACCTCCCGCTAAAATAATGGCTTGAAGAGTCATATTAATTTTTAAGATAAATAATCTGACTTCCCTCTTCTTCGAATTTAAAACTCACTTCTAAAAGAGGATGCATTGCTTTTCTTACCGCTTCTTGCTTCTCAGGTTCTACTAAAAGAGTCAAAAAACCACCCCCACCCGCACCTGAAATTTTGCCCCCCAGAGCACCCGCTTTGCGAGCAACAGAATACATTTCATCAATCGTTGGATTACTCACTTGGGTAGAAAGTGCTTTCTTAAGCTCCCAACTCTCATGAAGAAGATGACCCAACTCACCCAACATTTGCGCAGGATTTTTATCTGAAATTATTTTTTCGGCTTCAAAAACCATTTTATACATTTGAGAAAGATAAGAATCTTTTGATTGAATTCGAGTATTTTCGATTTGTTCTTTGACTACTTCACTGGCAAACCTTGCAATTCCAGTATAAAAAACCAGAAAAGAACGGTTCAATAAACTTTTTTTCTCCGGTGTAATCACCACAGGATGAACTCGAATCCCCCTCTGATCAAACTCGATAATATTTAACCCTCCATAGGCCGCGTGGTATTGATCTTGAGAACCTACATTTTCTGGAATTAAGTTTTGCTCAACATGGCGAGCTTCGTCGGCAAGTTGAGCTTTCGAGACAACTCGTCCCATCAAAGCATACAAACAATGCAAAAACCCCACTGTAAAAGCAGATGAGGAGCCTAGCCCCGTTTTAGCGGGAAGATCTGCAAAAATATGAATATCTAAATGCCCCCCTGCATTCGTAAACCGTAGACATTCTCGAACACTGGGATGCACAATTTCAGAAACTTCATTCACTAACTCCGACTTGGAGTATCCCACCCGAATTTTGTATTCAAAAAACTCACTTAAACGGTTCAGGCTCACATAAACATATTTATTGATCGTAGTTCCTAAAACCGCACCCGGACGACGATGATAATAATCAGGATAATCCGTCCCCCCGCCAAAAAAACTAACCCGCACTGGAGTTCTTGAAATAATCATACTTTACCTAAAAAATCGTCTACCGCTTCTTTCAAATCTTTGACAATAAAATTAGCAGTCGTGTTTGTTTTTTCGTGAAGGCCATAGCCCGTTAAAACGAGATAAGAAGGAATCTGAAGACTTTGCCCCGCTAAAATATCGGTATTTCGATCTCCCACTAGCATGGCTTGTTTAGCCTCTATCCCCTCTTTCTCAAGAGCCTTTCGAATCAAGGCATTCCCTGGTTTTCGGCAATCACAGGCCTTCGTATAGGCTTTTACACTTCCTTGAGGATGGTGCGGACAATAGAGAATATCTTCTACTTTTACTTGAGCTTTTTCTAAAAAATCGAAGAGATATTGATTTAAAATTTCGAGATCGGTTTCTTTGTATAAACCCTTCGCAATACCGGCCTGATTTGTAATGATGTAGATCAAAACCCCAGCTTGGGTGAGCTTTTGAAGAGCCTCAAGAGAACCTGGAATCCATTCAAAATCCTGAATGCGAAACACATAATTCTTTTCAACATTCAAGGTTCCATCGCGATCAATAAAGGCAATGCGTTTCATACTATCCTTCTGTAAAGGCCAGCGGGTTCTGTAATGAGCGAAAACTGCCGAGCCGTAAAGGCTATTTCAATTGAAATGAGACCATTTCCAAAATCGACCACCCTATTTTATTCCTTACGGCGAGTTTTTTTGCGACTGAAAGAACTCGGTGGCCTTTACAGCCTTTTCAAAAAAAGACGAAAAGAAACGGAGAGGGCTTCGATAATTTCTTTAAAAGAAAATTTCGATTTTCCGAAGCGGCGATCTTCGAATCGAATCGGAATTTCCAAACATCTGGCTCCTAGCTGATGACAATAAAAAATGGTTTCAATTCCAATCGGATAACCATGAGAAATAAACCGTTTAAAATCCAATTTTTGAAGCAGCTCTTTTCGATAACATTTATACCCACTCGAAAGATCTTGAATGCGCAGACCTAAAAAGAAACGATAAACAACACTGGCGATCACACTCACCCCCATCCGCCACCAGCTCCGCTTCACATCAATTCCGTCTTGCACAAAACGCGAACCAATAATCAAATCATAATAACGGCTTAAATTTAAGAAAATGGGCAGATAATTCGGATCATGCGAAAAATCAGCATCCATTTCTAAAATGCAATCAACCTTTCTCTCCACACAAAATTCAAAACCGCAAATACCCGCCGTTCCGCGCCCTCGTTCTCCTTTTCGGACAATCAGATGCAGTTTTTCTGAAAATTTTTTCTGGAGTTCCTCCACTTTTTGCGCAGTCCCATCGGGAGAATTATCATCCACCACCACGACCTCGAGCTTATCACCCAAATTTAAAGGAAGGGCGAAAATCTGTTCAATCAGCGAACCGATATTCTGCGCCTCATTATAAGTGGGAATCATAATAATGCCGTGCATGCTTATTCTTTCTTTAAATCAAGCGAAGCCGAATTAACGCAAAAGCGTAATCCAGAAGGTTCAGGGCCATCTTCAAATACATGCCCTAAATGAGAATCACAATGAGCACAAAGCACCTCTACCCGACGCATTCCATGACTTAAATCGGTTTCAACTCTTACACTTTTTTCTTGAATGGGTTTCCAAAAACTGGGCCACCCAGTACCCGAATCAAACTTTGTGGTCGAACTAAACAACTCTACACCGCAGCACACACAATGATAAACCCCGGTATCGTGACAATCCCAATACTTGCCCGTAAAAGGGGCCTCGGTACCTTTCATCCGACAAATCTGATATTGCTGAGGATCAAGCTTTTCTTTCCATTCGGCTTCTTTTTTGCTATCGGTTTTTTTCATCATCATTCCTCCAGGAGAACTCATGAAACAATTTATTATAGTTTTTATTCTTTGTGTAGTGCCAACTCTAAGCTTTGCAAAAGAGAAAAAAGATGACCTTGAGCCTCATAAAGTTACTAAAGTAATCGCTGCCGATATTCTCGAGCTCGATAATCAAGAGATCGTTCGTTTAATTGGAACTTCTCCATTCTCTCTCGATTCAACCGACCCATTAAATAAGGAATGGGCCGAAAAAGCAAAGAAGTTTAGCGAGGCCTTAGTTTTGAATACCGAAGTGATGGTGGAATATCCCGACGAGAGCCCCGACGAGGCCGGACGTAAATGGGCTTATGTTTTCTTTTTTATGAAAATCAAAAAGGCATCGCGAATTGTCGATGAAGGCATGATGCCTTTTTGGAAAAGCACCGGAAATTATTTACTCAATCGGATGTTGATTGAATATGGCTATGCTTCGACGAAATCTCCTTTTTCATTCCGTTTCCGAAGCCAATTTATGGAACTTGAACGACAAGCCCGCAAGAGGCAGGTGGGCATGTGGGTCGATTTTTCCCACTAAAATCTGATGCTCAAAAAAAGCCTTTCTGGAAAGAACTCTCCAGAAAGGCTTGGAACTTCGCGAACAAACCTCTTATTCATGACTGCATTTGCAATCGCCGCAATCGCAATGTTTACAGGTACAACTCGATGTCTTACCCTCCGCACAAGCTTTGCGACACGCCGAATCACAATTACAATGATTCGAAGCAAAAACTGGCGCTGCGGCCATAAGAGAGAGGGCCATAAGACCCAATAAGATTTTTTTCATAGAAAATCTCCTTGTTTTAAGGTTACCCATTCAACAGGAACTACGGGCTCGAAGGGGTTTTGTGACATTTTTTATCTTTAAAAACGTCACAAATCACTTTTATTGACGTATCTCTCTAATGAAAGAGCTAAGCGACGAACATCTAATGCTGCAATACCAAGCTGGCGAAGAGGCCGCTTTTAACAAGCTTTATCAGCGTTATCATCGCCGCTTGTATGGCTGTTTGCGGCAAAAAGGCTGGAAAGATCCGGAGCTCGAAGAGCTCTTTCAAAGCATCTGGATCAAGCTCCATCAAACGCGTTTTCACTATGATGCTCAATTTCGTTTTGCAGCCTGGTTTTTTACTCTCGCGCGGAATTTAAGTGTCGATGCTTGGAGGAAAATAAAGCCGTTTAAAAATTCGAGTGACTTGGAGTTAGAAAAGATACCGACCCCCCGCCAGGGTCGAGAAGAGTCGTCTGAGGTTCAGGTTCCTTGGGACGCGCTTTCAGAAGAAGATAGAAAAAGTATTGAATGGCGTTATTTCGATGAAGCGAGTTTTGAAGAAATTGCTCAGCGTTTAAATTTAAGCCCCACGAATGTAAGACAACGAATCTCAAGGGCCCTAAAAAAGTTAAGGAAATCGATTTCAAAGGAAAAATTGTGAAAGAAGAATTTAAACAATTTATGGTGGCTCCCGAATCTGAAGTCCCTGTTTCTTTAAGCCGAAAGATTGCTTCACAAATCCACGATGATTTGAAGGTAAAGCCCGGCTGGCTAACCCTCAAACTTTTCATTATTCATAGCTTAGTGGCAGCTCTCACCTTAAGTGTTTGCCCTCAATTCAATGTAAGTTATTCTTCAGATGGCCCCTCTCATGCTTTTTATAGCTTGATGAAAATTCATGTTTTACTCTGTGCCTCGCTCTGTGGGCTTGTTTTTTTAGGATCCAGCGCTTTGGTGCTTGTGCTTGTCTTAAAAAAATCAGAGCTACTTTGGCTCAAGAAAAAATCTTGGGGGATTTATTCTCTACTCACTACAGCTTCTTTAATGTTTTTTATGATCTTAGGCTCAGGGTTTCAAGATCACTTTAACCCTGCTTTTGTAGCCATGTGGGCTTTTACCGCAATTTTTTCGGCCTGGGGTATTACTCAGCTTGGCACACACCTCCGCATTCGAATTTTCAATTTTAAACACTAATTCAAGCAACCCGGACGAGAACGATCGTCGGGCTGAGGATCCCCATCGGGCCCCTGACAAAGCCGGTTTGCATTTTGAAGATTTTGAAGAAGCTGTTGATATTCTTCGGCAGTTAAAAGCTCAATGGTAGTCGGGTTGTTACTCACCAAGTTTCCCTGAGCATCAAAAATCTGATTTGTATAAGTTTGGAAACGACAAAAGTTTTGATCAGGAACAATGTAAGGAGCCAAATTCGGACGCAAACAACAACGCTGATGCACGTAATTTAAAAACGAAATACAAGGTGGCAGCTCCATTGTGGCTTCAATCGTATCGTTGGTATCGTAAACCTGATACATTCTCGAAAAATAGCGCTCCGGAATAAGCACTGATTCTGCGGGCAGCTCGGAATATCGGCTATCGTAAATATCATCGTTATGACCCAAACCATACGTTCCAGAATCTAAATAAAAAATAGAATAGGCATGAGACCAATGTGAAGCACGCCCCGTACGCGGATCTACACTCGCGTATTGATCATACTTGGTAGGAATATTTAAAAAATTTAAAGAGTGAAAGAAATGTCGTCCCATTCCATTACAACCATCGTCCGTACCTGCGAGCATATAAAAATCAAAATCTTTGGGAGATGTAGAAAAAAGTCGTGGGTCACAATCTGCATTGCGGCTCACAAAATCAGCACTCACAATAGGTTCGCCCGCCGCCGTTTTTGCATCAACCACTTCTTTAGGCACCGTTCCACAACCACCAGTACCATGATGAAATTTATACCTCCCAGTTCCAGCCTGCCCAACTTTTCCTAATTGAATCAAGTTACGCACCGTATTCCACTGGCTATTCTGGTCGAGCAATCCATTGCGAAGATAAAAATAAAAAACCTTAGAAGCATCGGCAAATTCCATATTCAAACGATACCCTTCGGGTTCAAAACGATGGGTCCAAATAGAACTTGGAAACAGCACCCTGAGTTTTTCAAGAGTATCGGGCAAGCCCCAAGAAACTCGTTCTGCCACGGTAAGATAACTACTTAAGGCCGCACGCCCTACCCAAGAAAGGCGAATTTCGGCATCGGTATAGTTGGGGGGCGAACCTTTCCAATCTTTGCATCCGCCCGAGTCAACCAAGCGCGCGGCACCTCCCAAAACATTCGATGGGTAAAAAACAGGATCTCGCCAATCTTGGCAATTCTCGCGGTTTTTTTCGGGCCCTTCCCAGGGTCGTCGAAATCCAAACTCTTGGCCCCGATGAAGATTGCGAATGAAATTAAAAAAGGCGCGTTTTTCATCGGGCGTCCAATCATTCCAGAAAACCACCTGTTTAAAATCAGGTTTATTATCTAACCAAGCATTGTACTGGCAAACCCGTTCTCCCAAACTGACTCCACTGAGCACCTCCCGTAACTGCGCCGATAAAAGAGGCGGGCTATCAAATATAAAATCGTAACGATACGCTCTCTCCGGGCAAGAGTCTTGGCCCCAATAATCTTGTCGCATCTGGTTCATACAGTTCTGAAGGCTCGTTCGGGTACTCTGGTTATTACGCCCGGAGCTCGCATCATTTGGATTCACGCGTAGAATGGTTTGAGTGCAGGTTCCTTGTAACGAAAGAAGCGAAAGGTAAAAAGCCCTCGCTTGAAGATTTCGAGCTTGAGCTTGTAAATCGGCAGCCGTCCAATAAATTTTCTTAATATTCTGAAATTGTAAATTTTGAATCGCTGGATTTTGTTGCTGAAACCCCGCTGCATAAAGATTCACAGTCGAGAAAAAGAAAATGACAAGAAGAATGAAACGAACAAAAAACATACTCCGAAAATTATAGCAGGAGCTCCAACCTCTCACGCTTCAAAAACGACTGAAAAAACAGAAAAAAATTTCTACAAATCTAAACAAGATACTAAAATTTTGAACTTGTTTTGCAGCTTCACTCTTCATTTAAGTTTTGCTACGGTGGGGCTCTTTCAGTTTCCTTTTTAAAAACTTATCTACAGCGAGTAAAACAATATGCTCGATTTCTTCAGAGATATTTTTTCGGCCGACTTCATGCCTCACGGACACTGCTATTTATGGACGCCTTCTATTCTTTGGTCGATGGTTCTTTCAGATCTCGTCATTACACTGGCCTACTACTCGATTCCCATTTCTTTAATTTATTTGGTTCGAAAACGAAAAGACATTCCCTTTGATTGGGTATTTTGGATGTTTGGTGCCTTTATTTTTCTCTGCGGCACAACTCACCTAATGAGTGCAATAACCACCTGGGAGCCTGCTTATCGACTCGAAGCCCTGATTAAAATCTTAACAGCCTTCATCTCTATTATTACAGCCATTGCCGTTTGGCCCTTGATTCCTCGTGCCTTGAAAATTCCCAACCTTCAACAACTCCAAAAGATGAAGCTGGAATTGGAAAGAAACGAAAAAAAGTTTCGAGATCTCGTCGAGTCGGCGCCAGATGCCTTGGTCATGATCAACAAAGAAGGTAAGATTGTCATGGTCAATGAGCAAACCCAAATTTTATTTGGATACGAAAAATCAGAACTCTTGGGAAAATTAGTAGAAATCTTGATTCCAGATCGCTTTCACAAAGCTCACCCACAACACCGAAACAGTTTTTTTAACCACCCTATCCGCAGGCCCATGGGCACAGGGCTTCAACTCTATGCAAAGCGAAAAAATGGCACAGAATTCCCGGTTGAAATCAGCTTGAGCCCTCTAGAAACCGAAGAAGGCCCCCTTGTTACGGCAGCGATTCGAGATGTCACAGAACGCAAAAAAATTGAGCAAATGAAGAATGAATTCATTTCAACGGTGAGCCATGAACTTCGAACTCCCCTCACCTCTATTCGAGGATCCTTAGGGCTCATCGATGGAGGCTTGGGGGGTGAAATCTCAGAAAAATCTAAGCCCTTGTTAGAGATGGCTATTAACAACTGCGAGCGTTTAGCAAGACTCATCAACGACATTCTAGATATTGAAAAAATTGAAGCAGGAAAAATCGAATTTAAGATGGAGGAAATTTCTGTTCAATCTCTCATTAAACAAGCCATTGCTACAAACGAGTCTTACGCAAAACAATATAAAGTTGAGTTTCTTTTAGAAAAAGAAAGTACTGATCTCTCCGAAGTAAAAATAAAAGGAGATAACGATCGTTTAATTCAAGTTTTAACAAACTTGCTTTCAAATGCAGCAAAATTTTCACCTCCTCATTCCAAAATACGAACGTCAATTACCAGAAACTCTTCATTCATTCGCGTGTCTGTGAAAGATGAGGGTTCCGGAATTCCAAAAGAATTTCAAAACCGTATTTTTCAAAAGTTTGCACAAGCAGATTCTTCGAGCACTCGCCAAAAGGGTGGCACAGGTTTGGGCCTCAGCATCACTAAAAGCATTGTTGAAAAACACCAGGGAACCATTGGCTTTGAACCGAATTTACCACAGGGGACCACTTTCTATTTTGATATTCCGGAATACGTGTCTCCGAAACCGGTTTCTGCAATTGAAGAAAACTCTCCAAAACCTCGGATACTTATTTGCGAAGACGATGCCGATGTTGCGCGTTTATTGCAAATGATGCTCGATCAAGCGGGGTGTCAAAGCGATATTGTTTACACAGCAAAACAAGCCGAAGAATTCTTAGAAAAAACCCCTTACGACGCAATGACTCTCGATATTATGCTTCCTGATCAAGATGGAGTTTCTCTGATTCATCAACTTCGAGAAAACCCAAAAACGCGCGAAATCCCAATCATTGTAGTTTCTGTGGTGGCTCAAAAAACAAAACAAGAAGTAGAGCTCAAAGGAGATAGCATCAACATCATTGACTGGATTCCAAAGCCTATCTCTCCGCATCGTCTTTTCAATGCAATACACACAGCACTTCGAAAGCACAAAGAACCTCATATCCTTTATGTTGAAGACGATACAGATGTGATTCAGGTGATTTCGAGAATGTTAGAAAATGTAGCGCAGTTGACGGCTGCTTTCTCTTTGCGAGAGGCCAAAGAGAAAATTCAAAATGAAAAATTTGATTTGATTCTTTTAGATCTTGTGCTTCCCGATGGAAATGGAATTGAACTACTTCCCTTTTTAAAAACCTCTTCGGGCAGACCAATTCCCGTAGTGATTCTTTCTGCTCAGGAGGTCAATACAGAAGTCAAAAAACTCGTTGCAGCCACTTTGGTCAAGTCTTTGGCTTCGATAGAAGATATTGTGGGAACTATTCAATCGCTCCTGAAATGAAAAAAAGAAGGGTTAAATTTTTCTGAGTTTTTTTAACACTGAATTACCTCCTCATATCAGGCCCCACCGTTACAAATTCGCCCAAGCTTTCTAAACCTTCTCGAAGATGCGCGTTTCGCACATGCTCGAAGGTGGGCTGAGCACTGGGAATGGCATTTATAAAACCAGATCTAATCTAATTTTTGGGTCAATTCACCTGCAATCATCTCCGCCTGCTTCAACACCATCTCCGTTGCCAAAGCTTGCATATCGGGTGGATAGCCATATTGGCGAAGCGTTCTTTTTACAGCAACTTTGAGTTGGGCACGTACGCTTTCTTTGATAGTCCAATCAATCGAAGCGTTTTGGCGGATTTTTTCGGTTAAGACTACCGCCAATTCTCGTAATTTATCTTTGCCTAGAAGTTCTCTTGCGCTTTGGTTATCTGCAACAGCAGTATAAAAAGCGTATTCGTGATCGGAAAGTCCCAAAGTTTTAGGCTCTTCATCGATTGATTTGATATCTTTCGCAAGCTTGATCAGTTCTTCAATCACTTCTGCAGCCGTGATAATTTTACTGTGATAGCGCTTGATGGAATCTTCCAGCATTTCCAAAAGATGTTTGCCTTGGATCAAATTTTTCTTCAGTCGTACTTTGATTTCGTCATTCAGAATTTTTTTGAGGGTTTCCAGAGCGATATTCTTGTGCTCCATGTTTTTGATTTCGAGCAAGAATTCTTCCGATAAAATTGAAATATCGGGTTTCTTAATTCCTGCAGCATCGAACACATCTACTACTTGAGTAGAAACTAGGGCTCGATCAATCAATTGCCGAATGGTTGTTTCCATTTCTTCATCATTTTTACCGGAGCCCGTGCTGTCAAACTTCACCAATCTCGCTTTCACCGCCTGAAAATAGGCGACTTCCTCTTTGGCATCCATCGCTTGTTCATGCGGAACAGAAATGGCAAAAGCTTTAGAAAGTGCAGTGACTTCATCAATGAATCGTTTCTTCCCTTTTTCTAAGCCCAAGATATGCTCTTCCGCAGAAAGGATGAGAGAAAGTTTTTGGGAAGTATTGGCTGAAAAATAATTTTCGTAATTAAAACCGGAAAACATTTGAGAAACCACTTCGAGCTTTTCCAACAGGAGAGCCACTGCTTTTTCTTGAGTGACTGCTGGATCGCCTTTGCCGCCACTATCCGAATAAAACGAGAGAGCTTTTTTCAAATCTGAAGCAATCCCCAGATAATCCACTACCAAACCGCCTTTTTTATCTTTATAAACACGATTCACACGTGCAATTGCCTGCATCAAGTTATGACCTTGCATCGGCTTATCAATGTATAAAGTATGCAAACAAGGCGCATCGAAACCGGTCAGCCACATATCCCGCACAATCACCAGCTTTAAAGGATCTTCCGGATTTTTGAGGCGGGAGGCTAAAGTTCTGCGTTGTTCCTTAGTAGTATGATGTTTGGAAAGTTCAGGGCCATCGCTGGAGGCAGCCGTCATCACTACTTTGATGAAACCTTTGGAAAGATCTTCG
Organism: uncultured Pseudomonadota bacterium; assembly: GCA_964384365.1. GTDB lineage: Bacteria > UBA10199 > UBA10199 > JADFYH01 > JADFYH01 > CAYLKF01. The sequence goes on from CAYLKF010000001.1 coordinate 217,296, forward strand.
CTCTGCCATTCAGGCCTCAGTTGAATGATGGCATCGTAAAGAGCCACTGCAATCCGGCGAGACATCGCCACAATCATCCCTTTGCCTTCAAACACTTCTTGGCGAGCTTCAAAATGGCTCACAATATCTTTGGCAATATTTTGGATTCGATGTTCACTTCCAATTAAAGCTTCCAGTTGCGTCCATTTCGCTTTGGCTTTTTGCATTTCCGATAAATCTTCATCCGACAATTCTTTATCTAATTCTTCGACCAATTTTTTGCCTTCTGAACTTAATTCCACTTTGGCAAGACGACTTTCATAATAGATGCGAACCGTCGCTTCATCTTCCACCGCTTTGGCAATATCGTAAATATCGACGTAAGCGCCAAACACTGCTGGCGTGTTGACATCCGTCCCTTCAATAGGCGTTCCCGTAAATCCTAGATAGGTTGCATTCGGCAAAGCATCGCGCATGTATTTAGCAAAACCATAAACGAGCTTTTGTCCAATCACATTGCCTTGGGCATCTTTTTCATCCACCGTTTTGGGTTTGAAACCATATTGCGTGCGATGGGCTTCATCGGCAATCACGACGATATTACTTCGATTGGAAAGCTCCTCATACACATTACCTTCTTCCGGTTGAAACTTTTGAATGGTGGTAAAAACCACGCCACCCGAGGCTACCTTGAGAAGGTTTTTCAGATCTTTTCTATCTTTGGCCTGAACAGGATCTTGCCTCAGCAGTTGTTTGGAGGCCGCAAAGGTATCAAACAATTGATCATCCAGATCATTGCGATCGGTAATCACCAGAATAGTAGGATTATTTAAAGCGCGTACAATCTTGCCCGTCGCAAAAACCATGGTGAGCGACTTGCCAGAACCTTGCGTGTGCCAAACCACGCCGCCTTTTCGATCTCCTGTTTCAGAACTCGCGCGCAAAACGGAGTCGACTGCTTTATTGACGGCATAATATTGATGATAGGCCGCCACTTTCTTTACTGTTTCAATGCTGGTGATACCTGTTTGAGGATCTTCTTTTTTATGTTTCTCAAAGACGATGAAATTTTGAATCAAATCCAAAAGAGTTTTTTTATTCAGCATGCCCTGGATTAAAATTTCCAGCTGGCTCACTAGGTGAGAAGCCTCTGCCTTCCCATCCACCGATTTCCACGCCATGAAGCGACTGTAATCCGAAGAAATGGTTCCCGTTTTCGCTTCCAATCCATCAGAAATCACCACGAAGCTGTTGTAGGTGAATAAAGAAGGGATGCTGCTTTTATAGGTTCTGAATTGATCAAAGGCAGATTTAATCGTGGCGTTTTCATCTGCAGGATTTTTGAGTTCGATCACCATGAGCGGCAAACCATTCACGAAGAGAATAATATCCGGACGTTTGTTCTGGTTGTTTTCGATGACTGTGAATTGATTGACGATGCAGAAATCATTATTCTCCGGATTTTCGAAATCAATTAGCCATACGTAGTCTCCACGTTCTTCAGAACCTTCACGTACCAATACATTCACGCCTTCGATGAGCATACGGTGAAAACTTTCGTTATTGTTCATTAATTCGGGAGAATGAATGCGTTGAACTTGCCTGAATGCTTCTTCACGCGCTTCTTTTGAAACCTTGGGATTGATGCGATCAATGGCTTCTTTGAGTTTATCGATTAAGAGAACGTCCTCAAAATTCGAACGCAGTGGATTTTTTTCTCCTGCCGCAATTTCAGGACCGTAGAAGTATTGATAACCTTGCTTTTGCAAAAGCTGGATGGAGAATTCTTCGATGTGGGATTCGGTGAGGAGAGTCATAACTCTACCCCCCAAATATTTACTGATTTCGCATCAAACAAATTAACCTTACATTTGAATGATGAGTGAATGGATTTTATATGTTTTATATCTTTTTCAGAATAAACACCTATATAAACACTCCATAATTTGGAATCTATATCTTGTTTAGATGCTTTGTTGATAGCATCAATAATATGTTTGTCGTAATCTCCGAAATTAAAACCAAAAGTGATTAATGAACCTTCTATTGAAGAAAGTTTTTTGTAACAAAAATCAAGATATTGATTGTGTAAAATATGAGAAAGTTTTTGTTCTCCATCTCCTGCTGTTACAAATACAGGGTATTCCTTATTTTCCATTCTTGTTTTAATATTTTTTAACAAATAATTTCCGTCGTAGATTTCCTTACTTATTGCAGTGCCACTATCAAATAAATGTAATGCACCGTGTAAGTAATGCACATGTTGTTCCGTACGATTATTACCCCATTCGAGATCGCCGGCTTCAGCCTCGGCATTTTTATCATCTTCATCATTTATGAAATATTCTCTACCGAAACCGTCTATGATGTTGGCAATACCATCTTGCGAACTCATCAAAACCCAATAAAGCAACAAATCGTAATTTGTTGTAAATACATGGCCGTCATTATCAAGATACTCCTTAAGAAATGTTGCACAAAGATTTATTCTATTTTGAGGAATTTTAAAAATATGCTCAGGATGCAACTGAGAAACGGCATCAATTAAATTTTTCTTTAATGACTCGCTAGCGGCCTTTATTGTACTAGCTAAATTTTGATCTTTAGAAAACTCAGTGGCGAGTGCGCAAAACACGTCAAGCTCCCTCATGATTTGTTCAAAATTGTATGTTTTAATTATATCAAAAAGTTTCTTTAAAAACTTATTATCCGTTTTAAGAAGAAAATCACTTAGGGCGTTATACGAAAATATGGCTTTATCATAAGCCATACTGAAACCATTACCTAACAGTAAGTGTTTAGCTCTTTTTTTCTTATTCAAATAATTAATAATGTCAGAATACTTTTTAAGCTCCATGTTATTCTGTCTCTACATTAAACATCTTACATTCAACCGCATAAGCTCGTGGATCTATGTTATAAAGTATTTCACTAGCTAGATACGAATATTCTCCCATTACAAACTCACCAAATGAATCATCCCAAAATTCATTAAAATCTGAATTGTCTTGGTATTCAGAAATTTTCTCCTCAGTTTGTGCTACAGTTGTAAGGGGTGATGATGTTTCAAATCCTCTAATTAATAAAGAAGCCACAATTTCAGTGGAATCGATCAAAAATTCTTTTGCTAAATGATCAATTTTATTGTTCCTATTTTTTAATTCCTCAATAGTCATACCATGAGAAGTTGAGCCAATATCGTTACGTAAATTTCCCATCTGCTGGCCAATAGTTGCCAGAGATCTTGAAATTTGATTGACGAGTTCTTCGCTTTTATAACCAATGGCTATAAAAGCACTTTTCAAAACCGCATTCATATTTGAGGTGTTTGGCAAGGTAACATCTTTAATTTTACAAATTTCCTTCCCTATCGTTTCAAGAAGAGCTTTTGCATTTTCAAGTGATAAGCTGAAATCAGTTTCAGCATATGCTTCTATGCGGCTTACAAAAACCTCAATATCTTTCCATCTCCCGTGTTGCTCTATGACAGCTTTTAGTTTCTGCATTAGAGTGCTTCCTCTTCATACTTCACCCTCACCTCACCACTCATCAGTTTAGGTAAAAGAGTGTCGCGAAGTTTTTCTAAATTTCTTATTTGTTGGTGATTCGAATCAATTTTTTCCCAGGCATTTTCGGTAAAATTACAAAAAGTATGTAGGATCTCTTTTGAAGGTAATTGAAACTCAACAGTTTCAATGTCAGATGGTTTTAGAGATGGATAAGTAGAAGTTGAAGCTTCAGCAATTGTGCTTAGATATTCCGTCATTTCATTCTGAGTAAGGAGATAATAAATAAAATGCGGATTAATAGCACTGCAAGTGAGTACGCAAAAACCAGTTGAAACAACTAAGTTATTAGGCGGATTTTTAATAAATCCATAATGTTTATGATTAGGCCTGACTGTTGAAACGATAATATCATTATGTTGAACTAACCTTTTGGCCCGACTAGGAGAATCTTTTAGGGAATAAATTTCAAATTTTTCAATTTTCCCTTCTGTAATAGAACCAGTATCCAAATATTTAATAATTTCGTAAGGATGATCCGTCCTGAGTGTAGAAATATTAGTTTTTGCAATGTCACCTATAGTAATATTTGGCCAACTTGGATTAGCCTCCTCCACAAACCACTGCCGAAAAAGTGTTTCAGCAATAGCTTCTAGGGTTTTGTTTTGGCGGTGGAGGAGGTCAATTTTGTCATCCAGGCTGGAGAGAATTTCGGCGATGGCTTTTTGTTCGGGGAGAGGTGGTAAAAAAAATGCATAATTTTTTATTGCCGTTGGAGAAGTATGTTTTATTGATGTTCCAGATGATGCGCTGACAATATATTGTTGATACTCTCTAGTTCGCATTAACCAATAAATAAATTCTCTATCCGTATTATTATTATTATTATTATTTTTAAATTTAACTAAACCAACTCGTTGATTATGGAGAAAAATGACACCTTCCATATAAGGTATCTTTGCTGTATACCCTAAAGTATCACCGTCTTTACTTAAATCGGTCATAGTAACAATAATGTCGTCTGGTGTAAGAATATATTCTTTTGGAAAATCAGAGGATGAAAAATACTTAAACTTATCCTGCTTAAACCCACCCCCAATATGAAAGTTTCCAGGGGTAACTAGAATTTTATCTGTTTTTTCTTGAGTTATATATTTTCCCTTAAAAGCATAACCATGCTTTATATCTATGACTTCACCTAATGTTGTTTCTTCCCACTCACCCATTCAAAACCACCTTCGCTAAATTCTCTAAAATACGTTCATTGAGCTTAACTTCTTCTTTCATCTGAGCTTCCAACTCCGCTTTGAGAACGGTAAAGCGTTCTGCAAAATTGAAATCATCTTCAATATCTTCCAAGCCCACATAGCGGCCTGGGGTCAGCACATAATCCAACTCCTGCACACGCTGGATGCTAGCTGAATTGCAGAATCCTTTTATGTCTTGATATCCATCGTCTTCCGATCGCCAGTTATGATAAGTTTGAGCAATTTTTTGGATGTCTTCGTGAGAAAATTCTTTTGTGCGTCGATTGATGAGATGGCCGAGGTTACGGGCATCGATAAATAGAATTTCTTCCCGGCGATAGGTTTTGCCACGTCGCAAAAACCATAAAGAAGCGGGGATTTGCGTATTCAGAAACAATTTGGCGGGCAAGTTAACGATGCAATCCACTAAGCGAGCTTCGATCAGTGCTTTGCGGATTTCGCCTTCGCCGGAGGATTTAGAAGTAAGCGCCCCTTTCGCCATGACAAAACCGGCATGGCCACTCGGAGATAAATGATAGAGGAAATGTTGAATCCAGGCATAGTTGGCATTGCCACTGGGAGGAACGCCATATTTCCAGCGACCATCATTGCGGAGCAAATCACCGCTCCAGTCGCTATCATTAAAGGGAGGATTCGCGATGATGAAATCAGCTTTTAGATCTTTATGCGTATCGTTAAGAAAAGAACCTTCGTTGTTCCATTTCACTTGTGAGCTATCAATACCACGGATGGCAAGATTCATTTTCGCCAAGCGCCAAGTGGTTTGATTGCTTTCTTGACCATAAATGGAAATATCGTTGATGCGGCCTTGTCGAGCTTCCACAAATTTTTCGGATTGAACAAACATTCCCCCTGAACCGCAGCAGGGGTCAAAGACTCGGCCTTTATAGGGCTCCAACATTTCTACCAGTAATTGCACAATAGAGCGAGGCGTATAGAACTGTCCCCCTTGTTTACCTTCTGCTAATGCGAATTCACCCAGAAAATATTCAAACACATGCCCCAGTATATCGGCACTGCGGGCTTTACTTTGTTCAATATCGATATTGCTAAATTCATCGATGAGTTTGCCTAAGTTGGCAGAATCTAAATTTCCTCGGGCAAAAACTTTTGGGAGGACTCCTTTGAGGGAAGGATTATCGCGCTCGATAGCATCCATTGCAGCATCGATGTCTTTTCCTATCTCTGGCAGCTTGGCCCGTGACTGCAAGTAGTTCCAACGCGCGGAAGGAGGCACAAAAAAAACATTCTTGGCTTTGTATTCGTCACGATCTTCCGGGTCGGCTCCCGCGAACTCTCCTTCGCCTTTTTTGAGTTGTTCATAAATTTCTTCAAAGGAACTTGAAATATATTTTAGAAAAACCAACCCCAAGACGACATGCTTGTATTCTGCCGCATCAATGTTTTTGCGAAGTTTATCCGCCGCTTCCCAAAGTTTTTTTTCTAATGATTCAATTTTTGAAGTCATGCTCCCTCTTTATTAAAAGAAAAATCACTCATTTTTGGAATGAGGAATTTCTACTAAAGCTCCAAGCTTTGAAAAGAAAGATCTATTTTCTCTGATCACTACCTTCTCATATCAGGCCCCACCGTTACAAATTCACCCAAGCTTTCTAAACCTTCTCGAATATGCGCGTTTCGCACATGCTCGAAGGTAACTTGGGCGCCCCACTCTTCGATAAAATTAAACTGATAAGTTTCGCTTGGATTTTGTTGAAATTCAAAACCCAAACATCCCGCACTTTTTAAAGCCGCAGCAATGGTGATACTCAAAAAATTCTTCATCGCTTCTTCTTGACCCGGCAAGGCTTTATAAAGTGAAATCATCCTCACAGTTTTACGGCGCATTTTTTTCTCCAATTTACAAAATTAATTTTGATAAAAAAAGGCCCTACAGAATTTCTGTAGGGCCAGTGCCCGAGGCCGGAATCGAACCGGCACGACCGTTTCCAGTCACAGGATTTTAAGTCCTGTGTGTCTACCAATTCCACCACTCGGGCTAGCAGATCATTCGTATTAAACGAATGATCTGCTAGGATTTAGTAACTAGTAATTAGTTTTTAGGGGGTCAACTTTTATCTTCTAGATTTTTAATTAATCCGCTAAGCATTTTGGAAATTTCAACACATTCTTGTCGAAATATTTTATATTGCTCCGACGAAATGGATTGAAGATCCAGTCCAAGTTCTAAAAGGGGCACACACTCATAAGTTGATCCTCTTGCTATAGTGTAAAAATTTTTCTTTTCTTTTAAAGACTCTCTCCCCCCACCTTCTGCTATGTTTAAAGTAATACTCATCGAAGCCCTGCGAAGTTGATCACACCACGAAAAATTATTTTTTGAAAATGGGCTTATTACTTTTATTATTTGTTTAGAAAAAACAAGCGCCCTCTGATAAACATGTAACTTTTCAAATGAGAACTGTTCGTCCATATCCCTATCTACTTAAAACTTAACCCTTAATACTAAAAAAACTTCCCCGTTAAGGGGAAGTTTTTTAAGGCTCGGGTGGGAATTGAACCCACGTATAAAGGTTTTGCAGACCTCTGCCTTACCACTTGGCTACCGAGCCACAAACCGCCTTCCATAAAAATGCATCTGCGGTGTTGCCACTCCTCAACACTCCTCACATACCATTAGAGATATGCTCCGGTTGTTTCCTCGTGGCTGCCTAGCATCTGCAATTTTTCTGTAAGGCTATTACCAAACTAATATGAACAATTCGGCAGTGTTTCTGAAAGAAGGCAAAGTGCTGAATTCTTTAGGACTCACTAATACAGATCTGCACGTAACAAATTAGTTTCCTTACAGCGCGTTTTACCTGCACTGAAGAAATACTGCCGAATTGTTTCAATTCAAAATGAGCGCTTGACCGCCTTAAAACAGGCGCTTAGCCTTACTGCATCTCACTGGGAGGTGTCAATTGAAAGGGCAGATGAAAGTTTTGTTGAGTGCCGAGCAGATTCATCAACGCGTAAGCGAGCTTGCGGATGAGATTTGCCGCGACTATGCGGGCCAGGAACTCACTCTAGTAGGAGTTTTAAAAGGTTCTTTTATTTTCATGGCTGATTTGATGCGAGCCTTAAAACTCTCTCTTCGTTGCGATTTTCTGAGGATTTCAAGCTATGATGGCAAAGGCAAGGCTGGCAATATTCGCCTGGATTTTGATCTCATTCAACCCATCGAAGGCTCTCACGTACTTTTAGTCGAAGATATTTTAGATACGGGTCAAACCCTTCGTTTTTTACTCGCCCATTTGGCTACAAAAAAACCAAAAAGTTTAGAAATTTGTAGTCTTCTTGATAAACAACTCGATTCCACCTTAAGCCAAAAAGTACGCTATGTGGGCTTTCAAGTGCCAAAGCAATATTTGGTGGGCTATGGTTTAGATTTAGACGGGCATTATCGCGAACTGCCTTACGTTGCACAGATTGAAATTTAAGAGAGTATAAAAAGATCGTTTTCTTGGGTTCTTTTCAAGAAAAATGTTTTGAACAATTCACAACAAAAGATTAGATAAAGAGAAACTATTCGTTCAAACCCTAATCAGGGAGTTAAATCATGATACCCACGAGAAGAATATTTGCCTCTTTCTTTTTGTTTTTTTGCCTTCTTGGGCTTTTTTGGACATCCAGTAGTTTTGGTGAAGCAGATTCCAAAAGTAATCCAGCCTTAAAAGAAGCGATGGCTCAAATGGGAGCTCTCCTCTCTGGGATCGAAATTTCTAGGATGCGGCAGGAAAAACCCGATTGGCAAGAAATCGGACAAACGATCTCAAAGATGAGCAAATTGCTCGATAAAATTAAGAAGATGGACACTGATCACAGTTATCAACCCTACACCGATGTACTGGGTGCCGCATTGCTTGATTTAAAGCGCAGTAGTGCAAAAAAAGATAAGAATATTTACAATCAACTCGAAGATCTGACCGAAAAATGTTTTCGATGCCATGCCGCTCATCGATCAGATTCTTACTGGCGATAGGTAAAGGCAATATTGGGTAAAAAAACAAAGGCTCTTTGCCTGAAAGCAAAGAGCCTTTTATTTTCAGCCTATTGAAGGAGGTATCAAACAAAAAACTTTAGTTGGTATCGTTGACTACTGCTACATATGGATAAGTCGTTGCACTTCCACTCAAAAGATAAACCCCCAAAACATTATTTAAATAAACGGTATTTCCGGTGGTGGTCGACGCACCTGGAAAGATCACCTCCGCCCAGTTTGCCGGGCCAAAAGCTCCGGTGCTGGTACGCTGAACCAGGGCATATCCAGCACCCGTGGCACCATCGCTCGCACCACCCACCGTCGTCCAACTCGCCACCAAATGATATTGACCTTCTCCACCATCAATCCCTTCAAAATGAGTCACTTGATTGGTTTGATCGAGAAAATTATACGCTTGCCAATTTGTGGCCTGCTGCGTGGAAGAATCCCAATCGACTAAATAAGCGACTTCACCTTCTGTTGCGAGCAAAGGATCATGATAGCCTCCCGCAATGGTATAACTAGTTCCCCCATTCCACCAAATCCCATAAGCAGAAATGCTGGTGGTACCCGATTTGGTAAGTTCGTAATAGGTAGAATTCGCTGTGTTGTAGATGAAAACGCGCCCCGAGCGAAGCTGAGTATCAAAATTTCCAACCGCGACTCCATTCATTGTACTATGCGGCACAGTACCCGCTAAGATATCGCCTCCAGCAACTAGCGAAGTGGGTAAAAGATTAAGCCACGTGGTTCCACTCGCATTGGGAGGACCACTATAAAAAAATCCGTAAGTTTTATTATCTCCTTGAATTTGATAAGTCCCCACAGCATTCACTTCACCACTTCTGCTACTATTATCTGGGCCATAAAGATTTGAAGAAACGATCGTCTGACCCGGCGCCAAGGTTGCAGAAGGTTGAAAAAGATTCCACGTTCCTGCCTCGGAATTTAAATTACCCTGATCGATAAAAAGTGGCCCTTGATAAAGCAAGGCTGTGCTCACACCATTCACCGTATATCCCCCGCTAATATAAACATCGGTGGAGCCAGCGACTCGGCGAATACCCGTCACAAAGGTGCTCGGATACTGTGGATCGGTCGGAAAATTATGATAAACCACGCCAGGTTCATTCGGACCACAAGCTACAAGGGGATGAAGAAAAACTCCAAAAAGGAGCAAACTAAAAATGGAAACATATTTTTTGATCATCCGAAAATTTTGAAGATTTTGTTAAATCTTGTCAAGAAATGTCCAAATTGCTTTTTATTTTTTCATCCCCCTATATTTTCAAAAAGTTAGAATTGAATCCCGGTATTTTAAACTTTCTCTTTCCAGCTTGAATCTTCTTTTATATTCTCAAGAAATGCCCAACCTTTCTCAAAAACCCCGGGTAATTGTTGTCGGTGCGGGCTTTGGTGGCTTACAAGCCACTCAAGCCTTGAAAAATGCGGCTGTGCAGATTAGCCTGATCGACAAAAACAATTATCATTTATTTCAACCGTTACTTTACCAAGTTGCCACGGCAGGCCTCTCTGCTCCGGATATTGCCGAGCCGATTCGAGGTGTATTGAAAAAGCAAAAAAATGTTGAAGTCTTGATGGGTGAAGTAAAATCAATCACATTAGCTGAAAAATCAGTTATCTTAGAAAACCGCAAACTGAATTACGATTATCTAATCCTGGCTCCCGGAGCTCATTATAATTATTTCGGCCATTCTTGGGAAAAAGATGCTCCTGGACTCAAAACCGTCGAGGATGCGTTGTTGATTCGCCGAAAAATCCTCCTTGCCTTCGAAAAGGCAGAAGTAGAAGAAGATATTGAAACTCGTCAGGCTTTACTAACTTTTGTCATCGTGGGGGCGGGCCCGACGGGCGTTGAATTGGCTGGTTCCATTGCGGAACTCGCCCATAAAGCACTCGCCGCTGATTTTAGACGCATCAATCTCCAAGAAACCCGAATTCTCTTAATCGAAGCGGGGCCTCGCATTTTAGCTGGCTTCGATGAACGCTTAGCCCACAAGGCCCAAGAAAAACTAAAACAGTTGGGGGTAGAAATTTTACTTAGTTCCCAGGTTTCGGACATCCAAAAAACTGGGGTCCACGTAAATGAAAAATTTATCGCGTCGTATACCGTTCTCTGGGCAGCGGGGGTTGTCGCATCGCCTTTAATTGCAAAATTAGGATGCAAAACCGACAAGATTGGCCGTGCTGTGGTGGAAAAAGACCTTTCTCTTCCGGGCCACTCCAATGTTTTTGTGATCGGAGATTCTGCGTGCGTGTTTCAAGATGGGAAAGCTTTGGTGGGAATGGCACCCATGGCTAAACAAGAAGGCCTCTATGTCGGCAAATTAATCCAAGATCAATTGAAGCGAAAATCTACACCCGCTTTTCATTATTTTGATAAAGGCCAAATGGCAACGATCGGAAGAAATTTTGCCATCGCTCAAGTGGGCTCTAAAAAAATTGCGGGCTTCTTTGCCTGGTTAATGTGGCTCGTGGTGCACATTTTTTATTTGATCAGCTTTGAAAATCGTTTTTCGGTCTTCACTCAGTGGGTCTGGAATTATTTCACATTTCATCGTGGTGCACGGGTGATTACCTTCGAAAAAGACTCTCACGAACAGTAAACTTTATTCTAAAAACAAGCTCAAAAACACGCATTCATTGTAAATAATTCTCGCCAGGGATTCCCCCACGAAGTAAATCGGGGCTTCCAGCAACTTTGGAAAAATGACTTCTTAAAAATGGTGAAAGTGCCGCTGAATTTTTTCTAGAAGAGCTTCGTTTTTGAAAGGCTTGAAAATAATTTCTTTCACTCCATCTCGAACCAATTTTTGTCTTTCAATATCGTTCAAACTAAGTCCTGTAATAATTAAAACCGGAATATGCTTTGTATCCTCGTGCTTCTGGAGAGCTTTCAAAACCTCAGGTCCTTTGCCCACGGGAAGATTAAGATCGAGCAAGATCAAACCAGGCTGCTGTTTATGGGCATATTCAATCCCTCTTAAGCCTTCGTGAGCAATCGATACCGAATACCCACGCTGATAGAGAAAAGATTCTAAAACAGCCGTGAGATCGGCATTATCATCGATAATCAAAACTTTAGATTGGCTAGTCATCACTCAACAAGCCTCCACTTCTTCTAACTTCTCAAAAAAAATTTATTTTTGATCTTCTCATTCTACATTTTCTGCGCAGAAAAAAATAGAGGATTTCTAAGAAGAAATGTTTACATTTTTTAACACTTCTTGAATCACAATTAACAAATCATTACGGATGACCGGTAATTTAATAAGGATAGCCTGAACAAATATCGGGCAAAACCAATTCAAAGCTTCTTCACCGCGAATAACTGCTTATAAACACACACAACCAAACAGAAACTCATCTCAATCGATTCTTAATGAGATCCATTTTAAAGTTTTACACTCCAATCAAAAACATCTATAATTTTTTCACCCAAGGGAGGGTTTATGAAACTCAGTTTTATTTTAGTTCTCTTTTTATTTTTCGCTTTCACTGCTCAGGCTCAAGATAAACCCGCGAACGATGGCCCCTGCCGAGTAATGGAAATTCACTGCCAATGTGAAAATCCTCATCGAGATTTCATTGTCCCTAACCAAAAGGCGGGAAAATTTAACAGCACCGAACCAGGTGTTTGTCAGTCTTCGAAAGATATTAACAATCTATTAAAAAGTCATCCTGACCTCTATTGTAGGAGAGGAAGCGATTACCAAAAAGACCCAACAAACAATGAAACAAACTGCACAAGCACTTGGCGCTGCAAAGTGCCCTGCACCATTGGGGAAATCGGAACACGCTACTCTAATCCTGCAAATGGATTTTAAAGAACAAAAATACATTTTCTAAAAGTGTTTTCTCTCATTTCGTTATTCCATTTTGAAAACCGGCGTGCGAATCGGCGCAATCGTAAATCCAAAAGTGAAACTTTGACCCGGTGCCAGATTTTTCTGCCAACTGGGCAACTGCATCGTGGTTTGGTTTGCCGTTTTCGAAATCAAATCGACACTCCACGGCGAAAAACCATTTCCTACATTCGCTGAAAATCGCAATCCGCTGAAGGTTGTAGATTTTGTCGTATTCTTGAGCACTGCCTTCATGTTGGCGCCACTCCAAGCTTCTCCCCTGCCCCACTCAGAATCGATTGAGAGCGTCAAGGTTAAGCCCGACGCAAGATTCTGCACCATTGATCCTTCTGTAGGATTCTGAGGGGGAGAAGGATCCGGTGCGGGGCTCGGAGCAGGGCTAGGTGGAGCAAGCTCTGTGGCGTTTTGCAAACTGAACGACGGCGTACTCAAAGGAGTCACTGTAAAACCAAAGGTATAAGTTTCTCCAGGATCTAACGTGTTGTTGTAAGAGGGTAAACCTACCACGGTTTCAGAAGCGGTTTTCTGAACAGGATCCATACTCCAAATATTAATTCCATTTCCTTGATTCGCTTTAATTTGAATTTGATTAAAAGTTTTGGAACTACTCATATTTTTAAGGGTGGCTTTATAAGTCGCTCCACTCCAGGGCTCCCCTTGGCCCCAAGAATTATCGACAACAAGTTGTAATTGAAAATCGGGCGAGATTGTTTGTGTTAAAGATCCGGGTGTTGGTGCAGGAGCAGGAGCTGGGCTGGGTGTTGGTGTTGGAGTTGGTGTTGGAGTCGGCGTTGGTGTAGGAGCGGGAGTAGGTGTTGGCGTAGGGCTTGGTGTGGGTGTAGGAGTGGGTGTAGGAGCAGGTGGAGGATTCCCATACAAAGTTTGAGAAACCAAAGAAGTTAAAGCATATTGATCATCGAGATCAATCGCCCAAATCATGGCTCCGCCCAGTTGTTTATTCGTTAAATAATTCAATTTGCGGGTAATCGATTCCGAATCGTCGTAACTAATCCAATTTCCCCTTCCATCGTAGGCATAAGGCGTATCGGTATTTGAGTCCCACATACGCTGATATTGGCCACTATTCACGAGCTGCTCAATTTCATAATAAGCCATGAAACCGGCTTCTTGAGTGCAAGTGCCTCGCGGCGGATTCGGACTCCACGGATTGGTGATCGTACTATTAGGCAGATTGGCCGAAGCGCTGCCAAAGCTTCTTCCATAAAACGGAATTCCTAAAATCAATTTCGACGAAGGCACTCCCGCGTTGAGATAAAGATTCACAGTATAATCGATGTAAAAATGCCCATTGGGCACGGAGTCGTGCATCAAGGGCGAGTTGACTCCCGTTTTTGAATCCCAACTTCCATGAAAATCGTAAGTCATGAGATTGATAAAATCGAGATAAGGATGAATCAAAGAAAGCTCGTAATTGGCAATGTGCGCTTCGCCCGCAGGAGCTGCGATTGTAAGCAAAAGCTTTTCTTTTCCGGCAGGAACCCGCTCGGCATCAATGGCTTGCCGAAATTCTTTGAGCAAGGCCGTAAAATTTTTCTTATCTTGAGAAGTTCCAGAATGCTCTGCGAATCCGGGGTATTCCCAATCGAGATCAATTCCATCAAATCCGTAAGTTCGGGCATAAGTCATGGCTGAATTAATAAAAGTTGCCCGCCGAGCAGAGCTTGAAGCCATCGCAGGAAAGGCATCACTTAAAGTCCAGCCCCCAATTGAAATCAAAGTTTTTAAATGGGGATACTGTTGTTTGAGGCTATTCAACTGCTCATACAAACCCGGAGAACCGCTGCTGATGTCATTCCACTCAACGGGTTGCACTTGATCACCCGCTCCAATTTTTGCAAAGGCATAATTGATATGCGTAAAATATTCGGGCCGGACATTGGCAGGAGTGAACTTGCATTGACCCGGCCGGTATTGAGCCCAATTGGTGAAATAGCCAACAACTCGTGGAGTGGTATCGGCTCGCACTTCCAGAGAGAAGGCTAAAAGGAGAAATCCCAAAATCAACCGACTCAAGGCTTTCATAAATCCCTCCTGGTTTACCCTCCCCCGCTCCCAAATAAAAAAGGATGGGGGAAAGGGTCGAATTTTTATTCTTAATTTTTTAAGACGATAGGCGGTGAGTTTAGTTTTTTGACTCGTTTAAGCAGCTTTAACGAAGTTTAGGCAGAAGTAGTAAAATAAAAATCCGGCCTCTGATTTTTTCTCTTTTCGAGAGGCCGGATATAAAAAACCCCTTTCACTGAACTGGCAGCGAAACAAACCAAAAATGATTTAGGCGTTTGATTCGAAGACTAAATCTTACGCACTAAATCGATTATAAAAATAGGCAAAGAGTGCTCCGCCAATCAAACCATCGACAAAGCCCCAAACCGCGCCAATGAATGCACCGACGGGTCCTGGAGCATAGCCGTGATAAATGGAAGCCATCACTTCAACCACGTGGCCGCCGAATCCATAGTGAGCGGTGATTCCCGTCACAAACATGGAAAGCGCCCAGACGACTCCCATGGCAAGCGCCATGCCTTTTATAGAGAATTTCATATTCCCTCCTTCTTTCTGCCCCGTGCTTGTTTTCAATTCTTCAACAGAAGAATCAAAAGCCCGCACGCCCTCTATTTTCGCTCTTTTCATGGTGATTGTCAAAGCAACCTCTAACGCCCTGCGTCGAACGTGTCGGCCGCAAACAACGTATTTATAGATATTTGTTGGCGATTTAGTTTTTAAGAAGAGCGTGTATACGGAAAAAGATGGAGAAGTTTTTCAATTTCAGAAGGATTCAAAATTTGGTGTTTTTTCAAAACCTCGCGGAGATTTTTTTTTGTGCGAACCACCTCTTTTACAATCTCTGCAGTTTTTGCATACCCAATTCGGGGCGCTAAAACCGTAGCAATCGAGGCGCTACTTTCGGCATAAAATAAACACCGATCGTCATTCGCTTCAATTCCCCGCACACAACGTTCCCCAAAAACCTTCAAAGAATTCGATAAAAGATTGAGCGACCACGGCAAAGAATACGCCACCAAAGGCAACATCACGTTGAGTTCAAGTTGCCCCGCTTGCGAAGCCAAAGCGATCGACTCGTCTAAACCTAAAACAAAAAAGCAGACCATATCGAGCATCTCGGCCATCACCGGATTCACTTTTCCTGGCATAATCGATGAACCCGGCTGAAGGGCTGGAAGCATAATCTCGGCAATCCCCGTATTGGGCCCACTGGAGAGGAGGCGTAAATCATTGGCAATCCGAATTAAATCTAAACTTAAATTCCTCAAACTATTCGATAAATTCACAAAAGGAGCAAAACTCTGCATGGCTTCGAATAAATTTGGAGAAGCTCTCAAAGGTTCGTGCGTCAGTTTTTTGAGCGCCGCAATTACTTTTTTCTGATAATGGGGGTGAGTGTTAATGCCAGTGCCCACCGCACTTCCGCCTAAGCCAATCTTGAGTAAATCTTTTTTTGCCTCTTGAATTCTCGAGAGATGATCTTTCAAACATTGGGCATAAGCTGAAAATTCTTGGCCCAAGCGAATTGGCGTTGCATCTTGAAGATGGGTTCGCCCCGATTTGAGGACACGATTAAAAGTTTTCGCTTTTTTCTGAAAAACTAAAACAAGCGAATGAAGAATCGGTAAAAACTCTTTTAATCCGCGTAAAGCCGCTAAACGAATGGCTGTGGGAATTACATCGTTGGTCGATTGACACCGATTCACATGATCGTTGGGGTGAACCGGTTTGTAAGCTCCCTTCGGCTGGCCCAAGAGTTCATTCGCCCGATTCGCAAGCACCTCATTCACATTCATATTATGACTGGTGCCCGCTCCCGCCTGAAAAACATCCACCACAAATTGATCGCGAAATTTTCCAGCGAGGATTTCGTCGCAAACTTTTACAATCGCCTTCGCTATTTTCGGAGAAATTAATTTGAGTTCTGAATTTGTCAGGGCCGCCGCTTTTTTAATGAGGATAGTCGCTTCTAAAAAATGAGCGTGTGCTCGCCAGCCACTGATTGGAAAATTCTCGAGGGCCCGCGCGGTTTGAATTCCGTAATAAACCTCTGCAGGGATTTTTTTAGAGCCTAAAGCATCTTTTTCAAGGCGGCAGGGCATGTTTTGATCATACGCTTTTCTTAAAGGTAAATCTTCTCTTTTTGTTTGTCAGAAATCCCCAAAAAAGTTAACCCTCACAACAATGAGCTCCATTTTGAGCACCTATTTTAATCGCCGTATCTTAACGGTACTTCTTCTCTCATTTTCTTCGGGTCTTCCCTTAGCCATGGTGGGCGGCACTTTGCAAGCCTGGCTCGCCACCGAAAAGGTCGATATTCGAACCATCGGATGGTTCACCTTGGTTGGGCTACCTTACACCTGGAAATTTCTTTGGTCTCCTTTTTTTGATCGCTATGTAAGCCGTTTCTTAGGCCCGCGTCGTGGCTGGATTTTAGTCTTACAACTTTTATTGATGGTAGGAATTGCAGGCATGGGCTTGTTAAGCCCTCATTCCCATATTCAAATTTTGGCGCTCGTCGCTATCGGCGTCGCTTTCTTAAGCGCGAGCCAAGATATCGTCATTGACGCCTACCGGGTAGAAGTGCTCCGCCCCAATGAACGAGGTTCTGGCGCAGGAGTCACTAATTTAGGCGCTCGCGTTGCCTTACTTTTATCAGGCGCGGGGGCCCTGATTCTATCGGATCATCTTCCGTGGAATACGGTCTATTTATTGATGGCGACCTGCTTAATCTTAGGAATGGTCGCCACTTTCTTTGGCCCCGAACCCGAACGCGTCATTAAACATCCCACTTCTTTGAAAGATGCCGTGGTGGATCCTTTTCTCGATTTTTTCAAGCGCAAGGATGCCATCGCCATGCTCTTTTTTGTCATCCTTTATAAATTTGGGGATGCTTTTTCGATGGCCTTGGCCACTCCTTTTCTGCTCGATGTGGGCTTCACAAAAACCCAAATCGGTGTGGCTTTTAAAGGGGTGGGAATGGGTGCGACCATCGTCGGCGCTTTAGGTGGCGGAGCAATCATCGCTCGAATCGGCCTTAATCGTTCGCTTTGGATTTTTGGCGTACTCCAAGCCCTCTCCAATATTGGTTTTATTGTCTTAAGCTCGGTGGGAAATAGTTTCCCTTTATTATTGACGGTGATGGGCATTGATAACATCTGCGCAGGATTAGGAAGCGCCGCCTTCTTGGCCTTTTTGATGTCGGCTTGTAATGTGCGTTATACCGCAACCCAATATGCGTTGCTTTCCAGCGTGATGGCGATTGCAAGAACCTTTGTGGGCCCTCCGGCCGGATATGTAGTTAAAGCCTACGGCTGGCCCACCTTCTTTTTAATTAGTATGGTCTTGGCAATCCCCAGCCTCATGCTCTTGCACCGCTTTGCCCCCTGGGGAAAATCCGACAAACAAATTGCAGAAGTTTGAGCAACTTAAACGAAAACTTAAACCGATAAAGGAATTATGAAGAAAAATTTCATCTTTCTGTTTTGTGCCCTTTTCTTATTTTCTTGCAACAGCACCGATAATAATTCTTCTGAAAATTCTGCGGGAACCCCCAACAATACAACGCCCGCTTGCCAAAATAATAGTTTGGCTGCTTTTCCGGGTGCTGAGGGTTTTGGATCATGTGCAAGCGGAGGCCGGGGCGGGCAAGTTTTATACGTCACCAACTTAGAGGCTGATCCGCGAGGAGAAATTCCGGGTTCGCTTCAATGGGCGCTCAATCAACCGGGCAGACGCTATATCCTCTTTAAAGTAAGTGGCACCATCAACGGAACGGTAGAGCTCAAACAAGGTGATGTGACAATTGCCGGACAAACATCCCCCCAAGGTATTATTGTGCGAGGCCTTGATATTCAAGGGGATCAAGTCTGCGAGGCAGATAATTGCCCTCTTCCCTCGGTTTATCCCCAAAATTTTATTGTGAGACACTTAAGATCGCGCATTGAAGGAGGCCCTGGTTCTCCCGGCTTTTTAGATGAAGATTCGCTTCGTCTTCATCATGCCGTCAACGGCATCATTGATCATTTTTCGGCGGAAAATGCGAGCGATGAGGCCATGCAGATTTCTTTTTCTCGCGATATCACCATTCAAAATAGCATCTTGGCAGAAACGATTGGAGATCACGCCCGCTACGGAGGAATGCTCATTAATTATTCCGATCCTCCACGGGGTTTTCCACTCGATCGCTTATCGATTCATCATAATCTCTGGAATCGAATTGTCGGACGCTTGCCTGAAATCTCACGCGATAACTCTGCCTCGAATGGGAGCACCCTCGAGATTGAAGTCTCCAATAATCTTGTTTGGGATCCGGGTGTTTATATAGAACTCGCCCTGCATCAGCCCGAAAATGCCTCGGCTTTATTGTTTTATCACTTGAATGTCATCGGAAACCTTTTCTTCGCTCGAGCAGTGAATAGCGACGCTTTAGGAAATTTCACTTATGGTTTAATGGATTCCAGTTTTCTGCAAGATCTGCCTGCGACGCATCCCACCACCACTTATTTTTCAGACAATATCATTAATCTCTACCCGGATCGTCGGGACTACCAACTTCTCTATCGCAACAATGATTATCCGACTACGCTCAGCGATGCGGCAGCATTACCTTATCCAGATGCTTCTCATCTGCCTTCTTTTGCAAGGTCCACTCGACATAATTTCCCTGCAATCACCTACACGCCTTCTACAGGGCTTCGCGCTTACATGCTCGCTCAAGCCGGTGCCTTTCCGCGTGATGCCATGGATCTCCGCTTAATGGATTTCGTGAATCGCCAAACCTTTGATACCAATCCCCGAAATCTCAATCTGCGCCGCGATGCCTTCTTAATTCCAAATTCGACGACTGGCGCTCCGGTCGATAGCGATAACGACGGCATGCCGGATGATTGGGAAAGAGCCAGAGGATTGAATCCGAGTGTGCAAGACCACAACGGTACTCAACTCTCACCCCAAGGTTATACCAATTTAGAAGTTTATTTAAACGAGCTGGCCAATAATCGTTTGGGGAGTTAATTTAATCAATCGGATTATCCCTCAAAAAGTTCCAAGTGCAAGGCGGTGTAGGCAGGAGGCGACCAAACGCACTAATACGTCTTACCTTCCATTTCTTTATTCAACTCGTTTCCCTTTTCCTCTTCTTTCAACTGAGGCAAGCTTTCGGGTGCAGTCGGTTTGGTGTAGAAAACGTAATGCAATAATTTTCCGGCAAAGAAATTGCGGAGCTCGCGCGGCGTGTTCCACTCGTTGATATTTCCGAAATGATCGGCGATGGAAACCGAATCTAAAGTAAGCTCTAGGGTGCGAGAACGTAAATCAGGTTGAGCCCGTGAAAAATAAAGGGAACAATCGTAATATAAATTTTTCACCCGAGGACGACACTTGGCTTGAGGAATTCCCACCAAGTTTCCATCGACCGTTGCCTTAAAAAAAATCTGGAGCGAATCGGGTTTGATTCCTGAAATAAGATCCGTTGTAATCACCCGAAAGCGAATTTTAACCCAGGCACGGTTCCAGTCAAAATGGATGGGCTCAACCAGCGGCGTATAGGTCACAATTTTTTCAAGAATAGGCGGAAATTTATCTAAACTGGGAGAAGAAATTTCAATCAATCCTACCGGATCTAAATTTTCGAGTTCATCGCGGTAAGAAACCGCATTCCGAGAAGTTTGAATTAAGTCGAGCTCAATCAATTTATATTTTCCAGGCGGGATTTCAGGCGGAACCTGGACTGTGCCGATATAGCACCCTTGGCCATCGGGTTGAATCACCACACTTCGAAGCTTGGTTACTCCCACGAGACGGCTGGGCGGCTCTCCTCCCTCCAAAGTAATCTCGATTTGGCGAAGAAAACGACGCGTTCGGGCAAAGCGCTCATCTTTTGGATTCAATTTCAAACAAAAATAGGCTTTATCGCGCTCCCCTAAATGAACCGACTCCCCTTTATAATTCGGTTTTTTCTTATCGAGAAAAAAAGAAAGACTCCCTAAATTTACAGGAACGTAAGGAGGAGGTAAGCTGACTTGACTCTCTGCGCTCGGCTGAGAGCCAGGAGCATCTGCCCAAGCAGAGCCCATACAAACAAAACTAAAAATTAAGAAAAATAAAAAGCGCATCGGTAATTTTATATTGGTTTAAAAATAACAAGTAAGACCGCCGCAATCAAAATCAAAGCGGGAAATTCATTAATAAATCGGCACGCCTTCTCCGATAAAAAGAAATTTCCCTTCTTAAAGCGCTTATGGGTAATGCCTGCAAAAATTTGATACCCCAAGAGAAGGGCTACCAAGCTCAACTTCATGTGCAACCATTTCTGCGCCCACAAACTCGGATTCAACCAAATCATTCCGAAGCCAAATAAAAAAGTAAGGGCCATGGCCGGATGCATAATCGCATAAAGCAATTTTCTTTCCATCAAACTGTAGGCTTCTCGAAGCTTAGGCTCTTCTCGAAATTTCACATGATAAACAAAAAGACGAAAAATATAGAAGAGACCCGCAAACCAAGCCACCATGAAAATAATATGGAATGCTTTAAACCAAAGATAAGGCATAAAGAGGGCCCTAACAGACGATTTGAATGGATGCAATCCTACTTTTCTTTCTCTAAGGATTGGCTTAGAGAAATTTAATAGTCTGCATTTCTAAAATGGATGTCATCTCGAGTCCCGCGTGGCGGAACGAAAGATCCAGTATTTTCTCAATTCAGCAAACCAGATCTCTCACTTCGTTCGAGATGACACCCCAAGAAATTACTAAAATAGTATGGATTTTATTAGCTCCAAAAATTTAAGACCTCTCTTAAAAAGCATTATCGAATCGATTGTCGAATTGCATATTGGTCATCGTTTGATCGATAGTTTTTTGGTCTTAACCCCCAATGAAACAAGTGCCGAAGATTTAAGACAACTTTTTTTACAAAATCCTCAACTTGGAGGAGTGCTCACCGGCAAAAGTATCACTTCTCTGGGCAAATGGATTGCGCAATCAAGCCAAGAAATAGATTATAAAGCAAAAAAAGCACCTTCTTATATTCAAGAAACTTTGCTCAAAAGTATTGTTCATCCCGATTTAACTGCAAATTACTCCGAGCTTTCTTACAAAAGCATTTTACTTTTGATTCAATCGTTCCGCGAGGAGTTCTTCAATGCTGCGTCTCTCAAAAATTTTCTCGAAGGATTTGACCCTGTTTTGGCGCAATATTGCCATGCGTGGTTTAAAAACTATGAACAAGCCATCGAACAGCACGCTCATCTTAAAGATTTTACCTGGCAGGCCGAGCTCTGTTTTCGGGAAATTTCTCAAAAAAAATTAACCGCTTTAAAGCCCATTCGTCGCATTTATTACTTAGGTTTTTTAGATTTCCCTCCCCTTCTCAAGAAGCTGACTCAAAGCCTTGAAAAATATTATCCAGAAATTTCTCAGATCGTGCTTTGTCAAATTCCTGAAACCTTAGACCCTCAAGATTATCTTTCTAAAACTTGGGAAGAAAATCTAAAAAATCTAAATTATTTTGAAGATAAAAGCGAAAATACACTTTCGCTCAATGAATACACGAGCCCCTTCGAAGAAGCTTCGGCTCTCCTCTCAGAAATAAGTGAAAAAATTCAGGCGGGTGTTGATCCGAGCAGCATTGCGCTCACGCTTCCTGCAAACGATTTCTGGCAGCACTATTACCAAGAACAACTCGAGGCCTTGGGGCTTTTTCCTCATTTTCCTTCGAATAAAAAACTCAGCCGATGTCTTATTCTTGAAGATTTTTTTGATCTTACTGCCCCACAAGCACTCGAAAAAGTAGAAACTTTACTCACTCAAAAAAGAAAAATTTTAAATTCCCTTCGCCAAACCTTGCCTGCCGAAGAATTAAAAGCGCTCGAAGGCTTTAAAGAAACTTTAGAGGAGATCCTTTTTTATCAAGAAGAATATCCGTGGCTAAAACCCCATTTTCCTTCTCTGCGTCAAATTGCTCAGCAAATTTTTCTACCTTTAAAGAGGGTTAGCCATCGCGGCATTCAAATTCGAAGCTTAGATCAAGTGGGGTTAAAACAATTTTCTTATAATTTTATTCCTCAACTCACGGAGAGCTCTTTTCCAAAAAACCCCGAACGTTTTTTGGGGCTCGCTCTCCCCAACCATTCAAGAGAGCTCAGCTACCAACAAGCAATCTACCAAGATCTGCTGCACTCCGCTCAAGAAGTAAAAATTACTTATTCAAAAGTGGGGGTCCAGGCCAGAGAGCAAAGTCCTTCGTCGTTCATCATCGGAAATTTTAACCCAAGCTCTTTTCCAAATCTCTTTTGGGGAGCCCCTCTCCTCCCCGCTTCTTTTTCAGAACGATTGGCCACTGAAAGGCTTCGCCAAGAAGATCTGAATTACCAACACGCTTACGGAGGCTGGATCACCAACAAGCAAACTTTAGAAAAATTGCAAAATTGGGCGGCCCAGGCTTTTTTCTCGGCCTCGCGCCTTGAAAAATATGCAAACTGCCCTTTTAGCTTCTTTGCCAGCACACTGCTCCGACTCGAAACAGAAGAAGAAAAAAATCTAGAAGGCGATGCGCGAGAGCAAGGAAAATGGGTTCACCAGTTGCTTGAAAACTTCTTCAAACAAAATCGTGATCTGCTTAAAAATGCTGGCTTCAATCGTGAACTTCGAAAAGAAGTCGAAGAAAAAATAAAAGAAGAAATTCACCGGGCCGCAGCACTTTTTTTAAAAAACAAACCTTGGGTGCACCCCAAGCTTTTTGAAGATTTTGCAGAGCGTGCCTTAAAAACCTGCCACGACCTCTTTCAACATTTTTGGAAACAATGGGAAGAAAAACGCCCCGCTCTTTTTATTCCAGAATTTTTTGAATATTCTTTCGGAAAAAATACAGCCCTTACCCTTCAACGCCAGGGCCTGCCTCCCCTTCGTTTAAAGGGTCAGATCGATCGCATCGATGTTAGCGAAGATCGAAAAGAATTCATCACCTGGGATTATAAAACCGGCGGAGTGGAGGGGCTTACGCGAGAGATTAAAGAATTTAAAAAACTCCAACTCCCTCTCTATCTCAGGGCGGCTCAAGAGATTGAAAGTTTACAGGCAAGCACGGGGGTGGCTTCTCTTGCGCTGGGATTAAAAGAGATGAACGATAATCAAGGCCTTGCCCAAAAAGAGCGTGCCTCCGTTTTTGGATTCAAAGGCCGTCCCGGATGCCTGCTCCCCGAAAAGGCTTGGGAGGATTTTTGGCCGGCGTTTGAAGAGAAAATTCTAGATTATTTTGAAAAAATTTATCGCGGCGATTTTCGCACTCAACCCGAACCTTGTTCGGAATATTGCGAATACCGCACGATTTGTCGATACCATGAACGCAAAAAATCTTAGGTGGCACCTCTAAAAACCACCCATCTGCCTTGTTGCCTGTTCGCTTACAATCCTCACGTACATTTAAAGTACGCTCCGGTTGCAAGCTCACAGACGCCTAGCATCTGGACATTTTTAGAGGTACCAAAAGTAAATAAAGATGAAACTGAACTTTAATCAAATTCAGGCCTCTGAAAGCATCGATCAGCATGTCTGTATCTTGGCGAGCGCAGGCTGTGGGAAAACCACGGTTTTGGTCGCGCATTATCTAGAACTTCTCCGAAAGAAAAATTTGCGGCCCTCGCAAATTGTCGTTACCACTTTTTCTGAAAAATCGGCGGCAGATATCAAACAAAAAATCCTCCATCTCTTTCGAGAATCCGAAGATTTAGCACATTTACTTCCTGAATTTCTTCAAGCGCCCATTTCAACCCTCCATGGTTTGGCGGGCCGAATTTTAAGAGATTCTTCATTCTTGCTGGGGCTCGATCCGCATTTTCGGGTTTTAGATGAAAATCAAGCCGCAAGCCTTCAAAATGAGGCCTTAAAAGAGGTTCTTCAAGAACAACTCCATCAATCCTCCCCTTTTCTTAGCCTACTCATCCAGACTTATCCTTGGAGAGGTTTAGAAAGGGAGTTTTACGATTTGCTTCAAGCCTGGCCCGAGTGGAAGGAGCGTTTTTCTCAGGATTTTGAAAAAGGCTCCGATGAGACCGAAACAAAATTAAAAGAGGCTTTTGCCCAAGTTTTTCTTAAAATATTAGAAAAATATGAAGCGAAGAAAAAAGAAAAAGAACTGCTTGATTTTAATGATTTAGAAGAAAAAGCCATTGAACTGCTTCAAAAAAATATCTGGGTGGCCAAACACTATCAAAAACAATGGAAAGCCTACCTGATTGATGAATTTCAAGATACGAGCCACCGCCAAGATCTTCTTCTCTCTCTTTTGCTGCCCCAAAATTCCGAAGGAAAACTCTCTCTCCAAACCCATTTGGCGATTGTGGGAGACCCCAAACAATCGATTTATGGCTTTAGGGGAGCAAAAGCCCACATTTTTGAGAAGTATCAAGCCCTCATCGAAAATTCGGGAGGCATGACTGTTGAGCTCAATGAAAACTATCGAAGCCCCAGCACTCTTCTCGATTTCATCAATGCCCTTTTTACCCCTATTTTTTCGAATTACTCTTCTTTGATCGGCAACCGAGAATTACCCCAATCTTTAGAAATTTTAAAAAGTAATGAAATCATCGAAGAAATGAAGAGCGATGAGAGAAGAAAACAAGAAGCACAATCTTTAAGCCTTCATCTTCAACAGATTTTAAAAGAAGGAGTAAAAAGCAAAGAGATTTTCGTTTTGGTTCGTTCTTCGAGATCAATGGCTCCCTATCTGAAAGCCTTTCGAAACGCAGGGCTCCCTGTTTTTGTGAAGTCAGGAGAAAGCTTGCTCACCCGGCAAGAAATTCAAGATTTACTTCACGCCTTAAGAGTTTTTCTCTACCCCAACCAAGCCCTTTCTTGGATCGGTCTACTCCGTTCTCCCGCCTTTCATTTAAGCGATGAACAACTACTGGAATACTCGCTCGATCATGGGCTGAAGCCCGACTGGACCCAAATTCACCCTCTTGCTCAAAAGCTCCTTCAACAAGATAAAAACCAATCACCGAGCCAATTTATCGAATGGTGGCTCAACGAAACCGCACTCATTTCATTATACAGTGCAGAGCCTTCTCTTCAGCCCCAGGCACAAAACCTGCTTCAATTTTATAATTTTTGTTTTGAATGGGAACAAACCCACCCCGCAAAACTTGAAGAGTTTTTAAAAGAAATGGAGGTCTTGATTGAAGAAAATATCCCTTTCAATAGTTTGAGCGATCAGCTGGGAGGCAATCAGGCCATTACTTTCATGACCATCCATCAATCAAAAGGCCTCGATCTCCCCGTGGTGGTTTTGCCCGATCTTAAAGTCAACTCTTCTCAAGCCGAAACCCGCTCTTTAATTTGTGCCTGGGAAAAAAAATGGGGATTAAAAGTTCCCGATTCAAAACCGGGGCTCAAAAAAAATCTGAAAAGCTCAAATGCCTTTCAAGAAAATCTCAAAAACCTTCAAGCAGCGCAGGCCGAAGAAGAAAACAGAATTTTTTATGTTGCAACAACCCGCTCTACCCAAAAACTCATCTTAGGTTTTCTACCTTCTGAAAATCAAAAACTCGGGGGCAAGCCCCCGAGTTTGATCCTGAGCGACCCTTCGACTCGCTCCGCTCGCTCAGGGTCATCCTTCTCTATATTGTCTCGGCCCCAAGGAACCGAATTTCAGGAGTCGAAGGATGAAAAAAAAGAGAGCAAACAGGCCCGCGATTTCTTACAAACCGTCGGAAAAAACTTCTCTGCTGTTCGCTGGATCTCTCCTCTTCAAGAAATTTCAGAGCCCAACGAAAATAAAATTTTAAATAAAATACAAACGCTCTCTGCTTTTAAGCACAAACAAATTCTCCATTTTGGAGTAAGTGCTCTAGAAACTTTTCAAAGATCCCCTCAAGAATATCGAGAGCGCTATATTGATCAAATTCCTGCGGAAAGTCTCTCAGGAGCTAACCGTTTTCGTCCGAGCTCTTCACTCAGTGGCTTGAAAAAGGGGCAAATTCTTCACGAAGCTTTGTATCTTTATTTCAAAGAAAAAACTTCTAGCCCGGCTGAAATCTTAACCAGTTGCCTGGCCAAGCATGCAATCGATTCTCAAAACCTGCCAGAACTGCTAGAAATCTTCTCGCGCACTCTGAAGCATTCAAACTTTTCTCCGATCTTAAACGCCCAAGAAGCCTATTTTGAAATCGATTTCAGGCTCCTTTTAGATTTTTACGAGATTCAAGGGGCTATCGATTGTCTTTATTTGCATGAAAAAACCTGGAAGGTTTTAGATTATAAAACCCATGCCTTAGAAGAAAATCGAAGCAAGAAAGAGCTGCCCGCAAAACCCTTTGAGTTTCAGCTCAAAACCTATTGTCTTGCCGCCAGCAAAATGTTGGGTCAAACTACAGAGAGAGCTGAGGTTTATTTTATTATACCCAATAAAACTTTCTCTTTTAACTTTAAAGAGGAAGAGCTTAAGAAACATGAGCTTTATTTAAAAAACTTAATGAATGAAATTAATCAATTCACTCTGACTTCCTCATGACTACAGGGGCACGGGGGATGAGGTTCGCTGCATCCCCCGATACTATGGACGCACAAACACGGCAAATTTTGGAATGGTCTGGAGAACCCGAAAAAGCCTTTTTCGATTTCCAAATCTTTTGTCAAAGGTACCAAGAAAAAACCGGCCAAGAATTTGATTTAGAACCCGTCAATGCCAAACGTCTGCTTTCAATCTTCGGAAATTCCTTTTTCTTAACCCGTTTTCTCTTAAAACACCCCGAAGAAGCCGATGGAGTTGTGAGCTCTCCCTGCTTTGAAACCGATAAATCGATTCAAGAATTCACTGAAGAACTCAATCTCTTCATTCCAAACATTTTCGAACTTCCACTCTCAGAGTTCGGTAAAAAACTTCGCTTCTACAAATATCGCGAATATTTACGCTTAACAGCTAAAGATCTTTCACAGGTTGCAGGGCTCTCTACCGTTTTAAATGAGCTCTCTTACCTGGCCACCGCCCTCATCCAAAAAACCTATGAATATTTTTATGCCCGTTTAAGCCAGGAATTAGGAGAACCCGAAACCAATAGTTTTGGCATTATTGCTCAAGGAAAACTAGGGGGCATGGAACTCAATTACTCCTCGGATGTTGATCTTCAATATGTTTACCAAAGCGACCATGGCATTTTAAAAAAGTCTTCGCTCTCTCCTCACGAGTTTTTTGTGAAACTGGCTGAAAAAATTTCTCATTTTTTAAGCGAGAAAACCCCCGAAGGCTTTCTCTACCGCGTCGATTTAAATTTAAGACCCGAAGGCAAAAGTGGAACTCTCGCCAACTCATTATCTGCAATTGAATTGTATTACGAAAGCTTTGGGGCTGAGTGGGAAAGACAAGCCCTAATTCGCGTTTTGCCGGTGGGTGGAAATCCTGAACTAGGAAAAACTTTTTTGAAGGTTATAGAACCCTTTGTGTGGCGAAAAAGCATGGATCTGGGTGTGATTGAGAAAATGAAAGAGATGAAACAAAAAATTCGCCACTCGATTGCCGATTCCTTGACCAAGGGCTTTCATGTAAAACTGGGCGAAGGGGGAATTCGCGAAATTGAATTTTTTGTGCAAACCCTACAACTCTTATATGGCGGACGACATCCTGAGCTCAGAGAACCTTCTACCCTGCCTGCCATTCAAGCTTTAAACAAATTTCAATTTATTCCGTCGCTTCAGGCCTCTCAACTCAAAGAGGCTTATCTTTTTTTACGTTCCTTGGAGCATCGTTTACAAATGGTTGAAGAAGCTCAAACCCATCGTATTCCCGAAGATTCAAAATCCCAACAAGCTTTGGCCAGGCGTATGGGATATTTCGAAGAAGATCCTGAAAAAGCCCGCGAGCATTTGCAAGATGATCTCACTCATTACACCGCTTTTGTAAAAGCAACTTTTCAGGATTTATTCCGATAAAGACCTCCTCCTCTTAAGATTAAGAGGGGGTATTAATGGATGTATTAAAACATGCTCAACAAACAAAACCTTGAAAAAGAAATTACCGAAGAAATTGAATCGTTGCCCGATCTCGAGGCCAAACTTGATATTATTCGCGTCTTTAAAAACAACCACCTCAAGGCACTTCAACAAACTGATCATAATGATTTAAACCAGCTTCCCGAAATTTTTAAAGACTTAAGCCTCATCGCCGATACCTTGGTGGAAGCCACTTTAAAACTTGCTGAAAAAGAGATTCAGAAAAACTATGGGATTCCTTCTTATACCGATAATCTTGGAAACATCAGCGAATCCGAATTTGCGATTGTCGCTCTAGGTAAATGGGGTGGCAAAGAAATTCATTACGGCTCTGATCTTGATTTAATCTTTCTCTATACTCGCGATGGCGAGACTCGTGGACGCAAGAAAATCACCAATAAAGAATATTACATTCTACTTGCCCAAAAACTGATCTCTTTTTTAACGGCCTACACCTTTCACGGCTATGCCTATAAAATTGATACCCAACTTCGCCCTTCGGGCAATCAAGGCGCCTTGGTTTCTTCGCTCAATGCTTATTTCGATTATCAACGGAACAAGGCCCAATTTTGGGAAAAACAGGCCCTACTCAAAGCCCGCTTTGTGGCCGGTTCTCCAAGTTTCGGCTCTTCTTTAAAAGGCCTTTTCCAACAACTCATTTTCTCAAAAGATTTTCCGCCCGATTTAAATACGAAAATTCACCACATGCGCATGCGTATGGAAAAAGAGAATGGCCGTGAAACGGCGAGGCGCCTTCATTATAAATTGGGATTTGGGGGTTTAACCGACATTGAATTTCTCACCCAATATCTTCAACTCAAAACCGGAAAAGTCTTTGAAAATTTTTTAACCGGGAACACGCTCGAGGCACTTCAAAAAATGGGTGAAAAGGGTCTTCTCAAAAAGACCGATTACACGCTTTTACGCGAGGCTTATCTTTTTTACCGACTTCTAGAAACGCGAATGGAAGTCAACTTCGATCTTCGTGAGGGCTATATTGATCCAGAAAGTCATTTATTAGAAAATTTAGCCGAACTTATGGGGGAGACTTCCCAGGCATCTTTGCTTGAACATTTTCAAAAAACCCGAGATGATGTGCGTAGAATTTATTTAGAAATCTTAAAACTCGAATAATTTATGTCTCTTCACCTGATTTCTCAAAAATTAAATACCTCCCAAGAAGCGCTAGAAACTTATTTCCAAGCTGAATTTGAAAAAACGCCACCGCTGCTCTATCTCTCTTGCGACATTCGCAATTCTGGGCAGAAAATATCGGTGGTCGATACCAATCTTTACCCGGCGGGTTTCAATAATCTCTGCAAAGCTTATACGGCCCAAGCGGTGCATCAATTTAAGCAATATCTTCAAAGGTTTTTTCCAACGGCCCAAAAAATATTGCTCTTCACCGAGGCACACACGCGAAACAAGTTTTATTTCGAAAATATTTCTCGCCTCGCCGAAATGTTAAAATCCGCTGGGAAAGAGGTCGAAATCGGACATCCCCAAATCGAAAACTCAGGGCCTTTAAGCTTGCCGAACATCACGTTGAATTTGCACGCCCTACAAAAACAAAACGATCAGCTTTCGACAAAAGAAGGATGGTTTCCTGATTTAATTATTTCGAACAACGATTTTTCTTCGGGCCCCCACCCCTTGCTTGAAAATATTCAACAGACCGTGATTCCTCCCATGGCCTTAGGCTGGCACTCGCGCCAAAAGAGCGTGCACTTTCAACTGTATGAAAAAGTCTGCCAAGAAGTAGGTAAAATTTCAGGGCTTGACCCGTGGCTACTCTCCTGTGAGCAAGAACTCATGCGCAATATTCAACTCACTGAAGCAGAAGGCTTGAAAAACATGGCACAAAAGGTAGATGAAGTTTTGGCCCGCATTCAAAAAAAATATGCCGAATACAAAATCGATTCTTCACCCTACGTGTTTATTAAAAATAACTCGGGCACTTATGGAATGGGAATTGCCTATGTAAGTAGTGCCGACGAGATTTTGAACATGAATCGCCGTTTGCGCAACAAGCTCCTCTCTTCGAAGGGCGGCGGAAGCCCGAGCGAGTTTTTGATTCAAGAAGGAATTCCTACGATTGATTCGTATAGTAGCTATCCCATGGAACCCGTAATTTACATGGTGGGTGACCAAAGCATTGGGGGATTTTTTAGACTCAATGAAGAAAAAGATGAATGGAGCTCACTCAATACCCAAGGCATGGCCTTTTCTTGCCTTTGCCTTCATAAGCTCGACGAGCCCCATGAAGAACCTTTTTTGAATTGTGCGGAAAAAGCAAATTTGCTGAAAGTATCTTTCCTGCTCGCGAAAATGGCAGCCTTAGCTGCAGCTAGGGAGAATAAAACTCTCTAAACTAACTATAGAGCGGGTCAGCGTTTTTGAAGTGAGCGGAAAAGTGCTGAATTATCGATTAAAAAAAATAGAAGAACTTTAAAAAATCTTAAATGCTTCCTCGCAGCGCGTTTTTACGCGAACTGAGAAAATGCTGAGCCGTGGCTAAAAAAATGGATTTTAAAAAGAGCTCAACTACTCGGCGTAATTTCTTTCGACTCGCTCTTGTTCTTCTTTACACCGAATACAAAGATCGGTCACCGGCCGAGCCTCAAGCCGCTTCACGCCAATTTCTTCTCCGCAAGATTCACAAACGCCGTAATCACCTTGTTCAATTTTAACTAAGGCCTTGTCGATTTTTTTCACCAAAGTTCGTTCGCGATCGCGAAGCAAAAGGTTCATGGATTGATCGGCCTCAGAAGAAGCGAGATCCACTTCATCGGGAAGATCATCGGTATCGACAACCAATCCGGTTTCACGCGTGCTTTGAGCACTTCTTAACAAGTCTTTCTTTCTCTCTAAAAGCAAATCTTTAAAGCGTTTTAATTCTTTCTTATTCATAAGTCCTCCCTCAAACCTTGAATCTTCTCAAAAAAACCAAAGATTTGGAATATGAATTTTTGAAAAAAAGGAGAGCTTAAATCGTCAAAAAACATGACAATGTCAATGTGTTTTTGTTAGATCAAAAAAATGGGCAATAAACGACCAGAATCGATTCAAGATATTTTAAGTTCGGCTTTTAAAGGCTTAGGGTTAGAGGAAAAAATTCGAAAATATACCCTCTGGAATCACTGGCCTGAAATCGTTGGCCCCAAGATCGCCGAAAAAACAAGCCCGGTCCGTGTTCAGGGGAGCACCCTAGTCATCGGCGTTGAATCTCATGCCTGGATGAATGAACTCACCCTGATGAAATCGATGCTCCTCGAAAAAATCCATCAAAACCAAAAAAACTGTCCGATTAAAAATTTAAGATTTGAGTTACGAGGCAAAGATTCTAATCGAGCCGATTAAACAAAAGCCCCGATAAAAGTTTAGGATAGAAGAAGGTGGATTTATGCGGCATACGCTCACCAATATTGGAGACTTCTTCCACTTGTTTCATCTTGGTAGGGTTTAAAATGAAACTGAGAGATGCTTGCCCTTTTTGAGGGGCCTGCAAGGCTTCTTGGGTATCTTTCACATAATGGATTTTCTTGGCCTCATCGCCCTCGTTTAAATTCACTTCAAACACTTGCGGAAGCAAATACTTATGGAGCAAGGTCACATCTAAATTACGAACCGCCGAGGGAATTTTGGCTAAGCTCTCGATTTTCTCCACACGAGAGGCATCGGTTTTAATCACCCAAAACTGATTGGAGGTGGCGAGTAAAAAGGCAATCGCTTGTTTGGAGTTTGCAAGATCTTTTAAAGCGAGAGCAGAATCCGTATATTCTTTCACCTCAAAATTTTTCTGAATTTTCTCAAGGGCCTTTGCAAAATCAACCTTCGGTTTTTCAACCAAAACTCGGTGAGTCGGCAAAATCACCAAGCCTTCGTCTTCCATCGGGCAGAGATACATCATTACGAAGTTGGCTGGAGCATTTTCATCGTTCAATTTTCCTTCGGCCTTTAAATAATCCCGATAGCCTAAGGCCGTTTCATAACGATGGTGGCCATCCGCAATGAAAACGACTTTATCTTGCATGGCTTCATCCACTTTTTGCAGAATTTGAGCCTCTGCCACGCCCCAAACCTGGTGGCGATTGCCCTCTTCGGTTTGGATATCGATTAAGAGTTTTTTACCGGGCGCCTCTTCCAATAAATTCAAAACTTTTTTGCCTGGGTCTCCATAAATGCCGAAAATAGGAGAAAGATTAGTTTGAGTCTCCTTAATCAAATGCATGCGATCGGCCTTAGGGCCCGCAAAGGTGTGTTCATGCGGGCGTATTCGCCCTGTATCAAAAGATTCCACGCGGCGCGCGGCAATAAAACCTTTTCGCGTGAGAGTTTTGCCATCGTCTAAGCGATACGTTTGGTGATAGATATAGAGCTGCGCTTGGCCATCGCGCTCCAAGATATTTTGTTTCTGCCAATCTTCTAAATACGACTTCGCCACTTCATATTTACTTTTTTGATCGCCTTCTTCTTTCGTGAGAATCAAACGCACCACATTGAAAGGGCTCTGCTGATACAGCTTTTCACGAAGTGTATCATCGATCACATCGTAAGGAGGCGCCACCACATCGGCGATATTTTTAATTTTTTCAGGATTGTAACGAAGCCCTCTAAAGGGCGAGATGGTTTTTTTTGTCATAGGGCCCCTCTTTATGAAAAGAGCTCTATAAATGTCAATGAAGGGATTAAATGATTTTTATTTAAAAATGAATGGAGAGAAGAGCGTGATTAATTATGATAAAGGCTTTTCGAGGCAATATCGCGCCTGAATTGCATTCCTCGCCAATAAATCTTGGAGACGGCTTCATAGGCACGATTCACGGCCTCTTGAAGAGTATCGCCCAAGGCACTAACCAGCAAAACTCGGCCCCCATTAGTAAACCATTTGCCTTCCTTTTTAATTGTGCCCGCATGAAAAACTTTCACCTGCTCCATTTTTTCGGCGTCTTCGATTCCTTTAATTTCATCACCTTTACTTGGAGTTCCTGGATACCCTTCGGCTGCCAAAACCACACCCACACAAGATTTTTCATGCCAGGCGATTTTATATTTCGATAAACGATTTTCAATCGTGGCAATCATCAATTCCACTAAATCGGATTTCATACGCGGCAAGATCACTTCACATTCCGGATCTCCAAAACGCACGTTGTATTCTAAGAGTGAAGGCCGATCGTGATGAATCATCAAACCGGCATATAAAACACCGTGATAAGAGATATTCTCTTGAGCAAAACCTTCTAAGGTGGGTTCAATAATCTTCTTCATCGTTTGCTCAAAAACATCGGGGCTCACAATCGGAGCAGGAGAATAAGCACCCATTCCACCCGTATTCGGCCCCTGATCGCCTTCGAAAATTCTCTTATGATCTTGGCTGGTGGCTAAAGGAAGCGCGGTTTTTCCATCGGTAATCACCATAAACGAAGCTTCTTCGCCCTGTAAAAAACTCTCGATCACCACTTTATTTTGATCACCCACACTTTTCTTCACCAAAATCTCATCAATCGCTTCTAAGGCTTGGGCAAGATTTTCAGCAATGATCACTCCTTTTCCAGCGGCTAATCCATCGGCTTTAATCACAATCGGAAACTCTTGGTTTTCTAAATAAGATTTTGCAGCCTGAGCCTCTTCAAACACTTCATAAGAAGCGGTGGGAATATTATTTTTTTTGCAAAGTATTTTAGTGAATGCCTTCGAAGCTTCGAGTTGAGCCCCCTGCAAAGAAGGCCCAAAAATGGGCACACCCACCTTGCCACAGGCATCCACCACACCATTCACCAACGGGGCTTCAGGCCCCACCACCACCAAATCAATGCGTTGACGAAGGGCGAAATCGGCTACTTTTTCAGGAGAAAGAATATCTAAGGCAACACATTCTCCAAGCGCCGCCATTGCATCACTACCTGGGGCGATAAAAAGTTTCTTTAAACGCAGACTCTGCGTAATTTTCCAGGCCAAGGCATGTTCTCGGCCACCCGAGCCTAAAAGGAGAATGTTCATCTTTTATAACTCCAATTTTCAATAGACTTCTTTCGTAACCGTCACGAGCAATTGACCTGCAAGGCGCGGTGGGACCCGTTTTCCGTAGCGTACAGTGACGTACGTGAGGAAAATGGGGGAACCGCAACGCAGCAGGGCATTTGCGCAGTAGGTTACGAAAGAAGTCTAATGCCTAAAATGCCGCATTCCGGTGAATACCATCGCCAAATTATGCTCATTCGCGGCCTGAATCACTTCTTCATCGCGCACCGAACCACCCGGTTGAATTACGGCCGTAATTCCATATTGAGCGGCAGCATCGATTCCATCGCGAAAAGGAAAAAAGGCGTCGGACGCTAAAACCGAGCCTTGCAAGGTTTCCTGGGCTTTTAAGCCACCCAACTTCACCGAATCAATTCGGCTCATCTGCCCTGCTCCAATTCCTACGGTATAACCCGGCTTCGCAAAAATGATGGCATTCGACTTCACATGTTTCGCCACTTTCCAGGCAAAGTTTAAGGCTTTCAGCTCACTGGCTGTAGGTTGGCGCTTACTCACAATCTTGCATTGGCTCACATCAATCTTGCCCAAATCACGGTTTTGGAGCAAAAGGCCACCCACGATTTTTCGGAGTTCTAGCCCTTCAGGCTTCCATTGCTTCGAAGAAGGCGTTTTCAAAATACGGAGATTCTTTTTTGTTTTCAGCAAATCGAGCGCTTGCGGCTCGTAATCGGGCGCTACAATCGCCTCAAAAAAAGTCTGATTAAATTCTTGGGCAAAATCTAAATCGACTCGGGCATTCACGGCAACAATTCCACCAAACGCCGAAGTCGGATCACAAGCCTTCGCGCGATCGAAGGCCTCTTTGAGCGAATCACCCAAAGCCACTCCACAAGGATTATTGTGTTTGATGATTACACAGGCGATTTCTTCAAATTCTTTTACCGTATCTAAAGCCGAATCGAGATCTAAAATATTATTATAAGAAAGCTCTTTGCCATGCAAAACACTCGCGTTGGCGATAGAGGGTTCGTGAATGCCTTCAAAACGGTAAAAGGCCGCTTTTTGGTGAGGATTTTCTCCGTAGCGCAATAGAGAAATACCTTGAGCCTGCAAATTCAACACTTGAGGAAAGGCTTGCGCCTGAGGCACTTCTTCTGCCGCACACTCGGCAATACTGGTGAGATAATTACTAATCGCTCCATCGTAGGCAGCCGTATGCGAAAAAGCCTTTTGAGCAAAATAAAACCGCGTGGAAC
This sequence comes from uncultured Pseudomonadota bacterium, assembly GCA_964384365.1. Lineage (GTDB taxonomy): Bacteria > UBA10199 > UBA10199 > JADFYH01 > JADFYH01 > CAYLKF01. Next base: position 253,175 of record CAYLKF010000001.1, read on the forward strand.
GATCGATCTTTCCCTCGTTCTTTTTCAAAATCTCAATCACCCTTGAGTAATCTTGAGGATCCACTACTACGGTGACCGATTCGAAGTTTTTCGCCGCCGAACGAATCATCGAAGGCCCACCAATATCGATATTCTCAATGGCGGTTCCTAAATGAGTGCCGGACTTTGCAACCGTTTCTTCAAAGGGATAAAGATTCACCACCACCAAATCAATGGGGCGAATTTGTTGGGCTTCCATTTCTTTGAGGTGTTTTGGATCATCGCGTTTTCCGAGCAAGCCCCCATGAATCTTTGGATGCAGCGTTTTAACCCTCCCATCTAAAATTTCGGGAGAACCCGTAAAATCAGAGACTTTAATAACCGGAATATTTTCTTTTTTCAAAATCTCGGCCGTATTTCCGGTAGAAAGAATTTCAACGTTGAGCGAGTGAAGAGTCTTGGCCAATTCTACCAAGCCTTCTTTTTTTGAAACACTCACCAAAGCACGACGAATCAAAACTTCTTGCATAAAAATTTCCTTTTCTAATTCGATGTCGACTGAGCTCGCACTGCTAAACGAGGAACCCGACTAGAAATCCCACAAAAAATTTCGTAAGAAATTGTTTTAATTTTACTGGCCAACTCTTCGGCAAACAAAACTTCTTCGCCTTGTTTACCAATCACCACCACTTCATCTCCTAAAGCCACTTCGGGGATATCGGTTACATCAATCAAAGTTAAATCCATGCAAACTCGCCCCACCACCGGAACCCGCCGCCCTCGCACTAAAACTTCGCCACAATTTGAAAACGAACGCGAATAACCATCGGCATAACCTAAAGCCATAATGGCAATCTTACTCGGACGAGACGTGTAATAGCTTGCCCCATAAGATAAAGCCGCCCCTGAAGGAAATTCTTTTAAAGAAACGATCTCCGTTTTCCAACTCAAGACTGGTTCTAATCGAATTTGAGACTCAAAACGTGGATTCGGATAAGCCCCGTACAACGCGATACCCGGCCGCACCAGGCTTGTTTGATCGACCCGTTTTTCAATTAAGGCCGCACTGTTTGCAATATGAAAAAAAGGGATCTGCATTTCGCTTAATTTTTCGCGCACCTCTTCAAATCGAGAGTACTGCTCTTCGGTGGGGTGCGGGTTTTCTTCATCCGCACAGGCGAGATGGGTCATTACTCCTTCTAATTTCAAGGCGGGAGAATCTTGAATCAATTTCAAATAACGCGAAAGCTCTTTTGGAAAAATTCCCAAGCGCCCCATGCCGGTATCGATTTTGAGATGAAAAGGTAAAATCGAGGGCGAACCCGAAAGTTCTTGGGCCAAGCGGCGCAGAGTTTCTTCTTCAAATAGAACGGGGGTAATTTGATATTCGAGTAAATCTTTGGCACTGGCTTTAAAGGCTCCGCCAAAACACAAGATCGAACGCGAAATACCTGCTTTTCGAAGCTCCAACCCTTCTTCAATCGTCGCCACCCCAAAAGTAGTTGCGCCCTCAGCCTCTAAAACACGCGCCACAGTAACTGCACCATGCCCGTAAGCATTGGCCTTCACCACGGCCAAAATGCCTTGATCCCCTGCACAGGCTTTTAAGGCTTGATAATTATGGCGAAGAGCGGCCAAATCGATTTCACAAAAACTAGGGCGGAAAAAGGGCACAGTTGCCTCGTCTAAATTCCAGAATGTTTTCTTTAATTTTTTTGGATGTCTGAGCGTCCAAAAACAATCGCTCTTGAACTTTCACTCGCGGTTACTCAAAAACACGAAAAACGCACCGTGAAAGAGCGATTCAAAATCGCGAGTTTCCAAAAAAATTAAAGAAAACATTCTGGAATGGATATTATATTTTCTATTTACGCTTTTTGATTGGTGCGTTATTTCTCCTATTCTAAGGAAACGGTGAATGTCAAAACTTAAAATAACATCGATTGGGCACGCGAGCCATCTCATCGAGATGGACGGCGAATTTCTGATTACTGATCCAAATTTCTCGCGAAAAATGTGGATTGCGAAACGTGAAAAAGAGCCCGGAATTGCCCCCGAAGATTTACCCCAGCTCGCCGCGATTGTTGTTACTCATGCACACTACGATCACCTCGATCTTTTTAGTTATAAATACTTCTCCATTCATATTCCAATCGTAGTGCCCGAAGGCTTGGGGAGTTTTATAAAAAAGCATCTACGAAACCCCGTAATTGAAATTCCAAAAGAAGGTTCTGTGTTGGTGGGAGGAATCAAAATCCATCGCGTGCCCGTAAAACATTTTGGTTTTCGCCTTTTCGGGCTCACCTGGCGTGAAACCACAGGTTATCTTTTTGAAAAAAACGGCAAAAAAGTTTATTTTCCGGGCGATACCGCTTACGGCGATGGTGAGCATTTTCGAAAAGCGGCTGCAAAACACGCGATTGATGCCGCCCTACTCCCAATTGGTGCTTATGCCCCGCGCTGGTTTATGAAAAGTCGGCATATGAATCCACCCGATGCCCTTCAAGCGTTTAGCGATTTAAAAGCAAAAGTGATGATTCCTTATCACTGGGGAGTATTTCAAATTTCTGCCGAACCTGTCGAGGCCCCGCGGGAATGGCTCGAGCAAATTCTCAAAGAAAAACCGGATTCTCGCGTAAAAATCTTGCGCCCCGGAGAACATTGGAGCTCCGAATGAATTCCAAAATCTATGCTTTGATAATTCCCCTCCTCTTTTTGCCTTTTTTTCTTCACGCGGGTGAAACCCCGATTAGTGAAGGTGAGATGGTGCGCGTCATCAATTCGAATTTTGGAGATAGCCCGCTTTATCAATCGAAAGATATTCCCGATAAAGAGCTTCATGCTTTCGATTTTAACGACGACGGAAAATCGGAATGGGTGGTGATTCCCCAAAATGCCTGCGGCATTACCAATACCTGCCATATTTTTCTTCTTCAACAGACCCAACATTCGAAAGATAACTGGAAACTCCTTCTCTTGGCGAACGGAAAGATTACTTCACTCACGCCCTGGGGAATTTTAATCCTGCCCCGCAAAACCAAAGGCTATGCCGATCTGGCAACCGTCTTCGATCAAGGCCACGATTCTAAAGGCAACCGGATTCTCGATCGACGCATTTATGTTTGGAACGGAAAGCAATACGAAGAGTGGAACGGCATCTACCCTCCTCCCTCCGAAAAATCCGAAGAAATTCAAAAAAGCCTAGAACAGCTCAACCAGCTTCGATACTCTCCAAAACTCTCTCGGAAGCCTAATTGACATCTCAAAAAGCTCGGTGTTACACCTTCGCAAATGGAAATTCTTCTGAACGGTGAACCTTTTCAACTCAGCTCACCCGAAACCTTAAGCGAGCTTTTAAACAAGCACTCGATTAACCTTTCGTTTTGTGCAGTCGCTGTGAACCGAAAAGTTGTTCCCCGCTCCGAACTTGCTAAAACTCAAGTGCAAGAAGGCGATCAAATCGAGATCGTTCAAGCCGTGGGGGGGGGATGAAGTTTGACAACTCTCGCATTCCACTCGGAGCCAAAGGAAATGTAGGTTTTTTAGAAAGGAAGCTCATGAGCACCTACCAAATTGCCGATAAATCTTTTCAAAGCCGCTTAATTGTGGGAACCGGTAAATATCCAAACTTCGAAATCATGCAGGCAGCCCATCAAGCCTCGGGCACCGAGATGGTTACTTTAGCCCTGCGCCGCATCGATCTGAAGGCCAAAGGCAGTGAATCCATTTTAAATTATATCGATACCAAAAAAATTGCACTTCTTCCCAATACCGCGGCTTGCTACACCGCAAAAGATGCCATCGATACCGCGCGTCTGGCACGAGAGGCTCTCAACACAAATTGGATTAAACTCGAAGTCATTGGCGATGAAAAAACCCTTTTTCCCGATAACGAAGGCACCTTAGAGGCTGCTCAAGCTTTAGTGAAAGAAGGCTTTATCGTTCTCCCTTACTGCTTAGATGATCCCATCGTTTGTAAAAAACTGGAAGAGATCGGTTGTGCCGCAGTCATGCCTTTAGCCGCGCCGATTGGATCGGGCCTAGGCATTCGAAACCCCTTTAATTTAAGAATTATTCTAGAAAATGCGAAGGTTCCCGTGATTGTCGATGCGGGTGTGGGTCAAGCATCGGACGCCGCAATCGCAATGGAGCTGGGTTGCACGGCTTTATTGATGAATACCGCCATTGCCTGTGCAAAAGATCCTGTGGCGATGGCGAAAGCGATGAAACTAGCTACCGAAGCCGGAAGACTTTCTTACGAAGCAGGACGAATTCCCAAAAAACTTTATGCAACAGCCTCAAGCCCCTTAGAAGGAGTCATTGGATCATGAAAAGCTCTCAAAATTTAGCGGAACAACTTCAAGGTTTAGACGAAGAAATCACTCGCCCGTTTCCCAACTCCAAAAAGATTTATATTCAGGGCTCACGCCCCGATATTCGGGTGCCAATGCGGGAGATTACGTTGACGCCCAGTAAGAGCGCCCCTGCAAAAAGTGGATCAATCTTGGTTTATGACACTTCCGGCCCCTATACCGAACCCGACTTTAAACCCGATCTCACTCGAGGACTTCCCGCACTTCGGAAAAATTGGATTGCCGAACGAAAACTCCGCGGCGATCAAAATTTTAGCCAAATGCATTACGCCCGCCAAGAAATGATCACCCCCGAAATGGAATTCATCGCCCTCCGCGAAAATGTAAAACCCGAATTTGTGCGAGATGAAGTGGCCCGAGGCCGCGCGATTATTCCGGCAAACATTAATCACCCTGAGCTTGAGCCCATGATTATTGGCCGAAATTTTTTGGTGAAGATTAATACGAATATCGGAAACTCAGCGATTACTTCGTCGATCTATGAAGAAGTTGAGAAACTGCTGTGGTCTACCCGTTGGGGCGGCGATACTTTAATGGATCTTTCAACCGGAAAAAATATTCACGAAACCCGCGAGTGGATTATTCGTAATTCTCCGGTGCCCATTGGCACGGTACCCATTTATCAAGCTTTAGAAAAAGTGAATGGAAAGGCCGAAGATCTCAACTGGGAAGTTTTCCGAGACACGTTGATTGAACAAGCCGAGCAAGGTGTTGATTATTTTACCATTCACGCCGGCGTACGTTTGGCCTATGTGCCCTTAACCGCAAAACGCGTAACAGGCATTGTTTCGCGCGGGGGCTCCATTATGGCCAAATGGTGTTTGGCTCACCACAAAGAAAATTTCTTATACACCCACTTCGAAGAGATCTGCGAAATCATGAAGGCTTACGACGTTTCGTTTTCTTTGGGAGATGGCTTACGCCCGGGCTGCATCGCCGATGCCAATGATGAAGCCCAATTTGCCGAACTCAAAACTCTAGGCGAACTCACCGAAATTGCCTGGAAGCACGATGTGCAAACCATGATCGAAGGGCCAGGGCATGTTCCAATGCATTTGATCAAAGAGAATATGGAGAAACAACTCGAATACTGCCACGAAGCTCCATTCTATACCCTCGGGCCCTTAACCACCGATATCGCACCGGGCTACGATCACATCACCTCAGCCATTGGTGCGGCCATGATTGGTTGGTATGGCACTGCCATGCTCTGTTATGTGACTCCAAAAGAACATTTGGGTTTACCCAATCGTGACGATGTGAAAGCCGGAATTATTGCTTATAAAATTGCGGCCCACGCCGCTGATCTCGCCAAAGGGCATCCGGGCGCTCAACTTCGCGACGATACTCTTTCGAAAGCACGCTTTGAATTTCGTTGGGAAGATCAATTCAATCTCTCGCTGGATCCCGACACCGCACGTTCTTATCACGATGCCACACTTCCCCAAGCGGCTGCCAAAGAGGCCCATTTTTGCTCAATGTGCGGCCCACACTTTTGCTCGATGAAAATCACCGAGGATGTGCGAAAGTATGCGGAAGAAAAAGGAATGGAAAGCTTAGATCAAGTCTTAACCGAAGGAATGAAAGAAAAATCGGAAGAGTTTAAAAAGCGGGGGAAGATTTATTAGGTTTAAACAAATCAAACATTTAGTTTAAATAAAGTTTAAATAAAATACTTTTAAAGTTTAAATAAAGTTGATATATTCAAGTAGTCATGAAAGATAAAATACTTGAATTTATTAATAAAAAACAAAAGGTTAGCACAAGCCAACTTGCCTTAACATTTCAACTCACTCCCCAGGGGATTCACAAGCATCTCAAAAAGCTTCTCCAAGAAGGTACAATCCTCAAACAAGGAACGAGTCGAAAAACCAGTTATTATATTCCTCACAATACTTCCTCTCTTATTTCTCAAAATTCAGGTCTCGAAAGCAAATTTCGGAATATTAATCTGCAAGAAGACAAAATCTTGAAACAATTTGAACAAACGACCCCCTTTCTGAGAAACCTTCCCGAAAATACAGCTCATATTCTCTACTTTTCGTTTACTGAAATGCTCAATAACGCAATTGACCATTCTCATTCCAAAACGATTTCCATTCGATGGAATAACCAAGAAAACAAGATTTCTTTTGAGATTGAAGATAAGGGAATTGGAATTTTTTCAAACATTCAAAAAAAGAAAAAACTTTCCAGCGATCTCGAAGCCATTCAAGACCTACTCAAAGGCAAAGAGACCACCCAACCCGAAAAACATTCGGGAGAAGGAATTTTTTTCACTTCAAAAATAGCAGACTTATTCTTTATCGACAGCCACCGCAAAAGGCTCACATTCAACAACACTCTGCCAGACATCTTCATTCAAGACATACGAAATAAAAAAGGCACTCTCGTACATTTTGAAATTACCCGAAACACTTTAAAAAAATTAGAGAATGTTTTTCAGGAATATACCAATGAAGATTTTGAATTTGAGAAAACCCAGGTCAAAGTTTCTCTCTACAAACAAGGAATCGTCTATATTTCACGCTCTCAGGCAAAACGCTTATTACATGGCCTGATTCGTTTTAAAAAAATCATCCTCGATTTTCAAGGAGTAGAAACTGTGGGTCAAGGCTTCGCCGATGAAATCTTCCGAGTCTTTCAAAATCAACATCCCGAAATTGAAATTTCGCCGATTCATATGCACGAAAATGTGGAATTTATGGTGAAACGGGCAAAGGCAAACAGCATGTAGTTTACCTAAACTTCTCATCATTCAACTTCCAATCATACCCCATAAAGCGCAGATTAAAATTTCGCGGAAGCTTAGGGAGACGTATTGAAATAAAAAATCGATTCGAAACAGTCCAAATTCTAAAATCTTCGTCGAACCACAAAAACAGAGGAGAGGCGTAAAAAATATTTCGCGTGGGGTCGTAATAATTCTTGGAAAAATCGAGCAAGAAGGCCAGCACCACTGCCTCGGCCTTTTGATTAAAGGTTGCCCCGCTATAGGCCTCTTTCAAGAGCGGTGCAGAACTCATCGAGGCATTCACGCGAAGCAGATGCAAGCGCGGGTCGGGCAATTTTTCTTTGAAAACTTTTTTCTCGAAATCGAGAAAAGAAAGCTTTTCGCCCGGAAAAGCCGCCACTTCATAACGAGGCCCATCAAAAAACTTTGGAATTTGCGCCACAGTTTGAATCGGATAATGCTTCAAAACTTCATTCAAGACTAAAGCATTATAAAGATTCAACCAATAAGCCTCCACTTCTTGAATGGGCTCGAGCTTGAATCCATCCACCTTCACCATATCTTGAATATACGCCTCTAAACGGGCCAAGGCTTCTTTATCGCGCTTAAATCCTCTGTAGTTCACCAAGCCTTTTTTATCAACGTAGCGCTCGAGGAGTTCAGACAACACCACATGATTGAGTGTTTTTACCGCCGGCGCCGATTCAGATTCCGGAAGACTTTCTTGGGCAAAACTTCGAAAAGAAAGAGATAAAAAAAGGAAAAGAAATAAAATAAATCGTTTCAAGAAATTCTCCTTCAAACACTGCGTTCTGGATTTTGAGAAAGAGAATCTTTCTTAAGGATCAAGGGCGATTTGATCGGTGGACGCGCTCGCGATTCAAAAGCAGCTTTCAATTGCCCGCAAGCACCCAAAATATCTTGCCCTCGGCTTGAGCGAATATTGGTTTGAAAGCCGTGGTCTAGAAGATATTTTTGAAAGCGCCGCACACTTTCATCGCTCGGCCTCGAAAATTCAGACCCTGGAAACTCATTAAAAGGAATCAAATTAATTTTGCAGGGAATTGTGGCCAAAAGTTTCGTTAAACGCTTGGCATCTTCTGGTAAATCGTTCACGCCCGCAAGCATGACATACTCCATGGTGATTTTCCCTTTTTTACCCAAGGGATATTTGCGGCAGGCCTCTAACAAGGCCTCCAGCGGATATTTACGATTAATTGGCACTAACACATCACGCACCTCATTGGTGGTGGCGCATAACGAAATTGCCAACTTCACATCGGAGGCGTTTCCAAACTCGAGCATTTCAGGAACCAATCCACTGGTCGAAACGGTGACCTTTCGTTTGGAAAGATTCAAACAGCGATCATCCACCAAAACTTGCACAGCCGGAATCACGGCTTTCAGATTATGCATGGGCTCGCCCATGCCCATGAACACAATATTGCTAATCCGCTCTCCTTCACGGAGATTACGCTTCACTGTCATCACCTGTTCCACAATCTCCCATTGAGTCAGGTGTCGTTTCAAACCCACCGTGGCTGTTAAGCAATAGCGGCAAGCCATGGCACAGCCCACTTGCGAAGAAATACAAAGAGTCAAGCGCCCTTCATTAGGAATTAAAACCGATTCTACAGTTTGACCATCGGGTAAACGCAGCAGATACTTGCGTGTGCCATCTGAAGAGACCTGCTCAGTTTCAACTTTTAATCTTTCTAAAGAAAACTGGGCACTCAGATCTTCGCGAAGCTTTTTGGAAAGATTACTCATCTCCGAGAAATCGGCTACATCGCGTTCATAAATCCAACGCAAAACCTGATCAAAACGATATTTTTCTACGCTGAGGGCTTTGAGTCGTTCTTTCAAATCGTCGAGGGCTAAATTTTTGATATTCTCGAGGGTCATGGCAGCCCCCATACCAAGCAGATTTTCCAACGATTAGCAAGAGAGGCAATATTTCATAAAAGGAGGTTCTTCTTGAACTTAAAAGGAAATTTTGCCTAAGAATCATTCAGGAGAAAAATCATGAAAAAAACCTTAATGTTTCTGGGGCTCTTCCTCGGTATTTTACTCAGCCCTACCCTCGAATCGAAAAACCGGAGCGCCGAAAGCATTCCTCAAAAGACGGTAAAATTCTTCAGTTTTGGCGATTGGGGTTCGGGAACTCAAGATCAGAAAAACGTCGCGGAGCTCAGCAAAAAAATATGCAAAGAATTTGGCTGCGATTTTGGCTTACTTTTGGGAGATAATTTTTATCCGAGCGGCGTCAAAAACACTCAAGATCCTTATTGGAAAGATCGATTTCAAAAAATCTATGAAGGCTTGAATCTCCCGTTTTTCGCAGCGCTTGGAAACCACGACTGGCGAGGAAACGCCACGGCTCAAGTCGATTTTTCTAAGATCGACAAAAACTGGAAGATGCCTGGATTTTTTTATAGTTTTACAGCGCCCTTGAACACGCCGAATCCCTTGCTAGAAATCTTTGTCTTAAATTCCAACCAGTTTGACACGGATTCCGAGCAATGGCTGAAAGTGGCTTTAGAAAAATCAAAGGCTCCGTGGAAAATGCTCGCCTTTCATCATCCGATTCTCAATACCGGTGATAAGCACCCTCCCGATCAAATGAAAATGTGGCCCCGCTTGAAACCCATTGTTTGTGGAAAAATTGATCTCATTCTTTCGGGGCACGAGCACATCTTCGCCCATCTCCGCCCTCAACCGAACGATTGTCATTATGATCAAATTATTATCGGCACAGGCGGCAAAGAGCTTTATGGCATTACAACAACCTCTGCAAACACGCTTAAACTCAATGCCGATGCCCACTTTGGATTAGGCTGGTTTGAAGTAAGCACGAAAAAAATGGACCTGAAATTTTTCAAAGTGCCGGGAGAAGAGGCGTATTCCTACACTTGGGAGAAAAAATGAAAGTCGTATAAATTAAAACGGCAAGCGGAAGGTTCCAACGGTAACAGAAGGCTTCATCAATTTACCACTCAACTGCAACTTATAACTACCATCGGCTTCGCGTTGAGATTCGAGAAGGGCTAAAATCGGAAGCTTTTGAAGGCTTTCCCCCTTAATTTTTGCAACCCCTGAGAGATCGATCATATAATCTTCAATATGCATTCCGGGGGTAATCTTGCCTTTCAAATTTAATTCTAAATCCCCTCCCGCAAAAGTGAGCTCTTGAATATTCCAATCTTGCTTCGCATAGGTCGCTATCAATTTAGAATTTTTCCCGGTAGAAAGTTTAATGGCGGGGATTTCCATTTCACTGCCCGGCATATCGGGGCTCATGGGCACCTGAAAGGCCGTGGTTCCGAAATCAACAAAATTCAAATTGATTTCCCCTTCACTCTTCGAGGGATTGTTCGAATAAAAATCGGTATAAAATTTTCCGTCCAGCTTGCCTTGAAAATGCGAAAGAAGGCTACTTCCCCCTGAACTTCCAAGCTCTGCCAAATTGAGTTCATCAAAATCTAAGCGAAGCTCACTCTCCGAAGAAGAATTATAGTATCTTCCCGAAACCTCACCTTTTCCCACCACCACATCAAAATTAAACTTGGCATTTTTCTGGAGAATCGCCAGCAACGAAGGATTCAAGCTCACCTTTGTAGCCTTTAATAACACAGTGGGTTGAGCTGAAGACTGATCGGTCACTTCAACGCCCTTGAAACTAAAACCAAAGATCAAACCCGCACTCATTTTATTTACTTTAATTCGGTATTGTTGGCCTAAGGCATCTTCGATCTTGCTCAAAACGAAATTTTTTAAGACTTCATCCGGAAAAGTCGCATACAAAAAGAAAACAAAAAAGAAAAAGAAGGCACCCGTATAAAGAATAATACGAAGAGTTTTGTTCAAGAGGTTCCTCCTTCTTTTAAGGAGTAAGTCGAAACATCGAAAGACACATCAAAAAGCTGGCGATTATCGTAACGCGGCTTAATTTGAAGTTTTTTCACTTTAAACCCGGCCTGAGGAAAAGTTTCAATTTTATATAAATAATCGAGGGCTTGTTGAAGGCTCACCCGAGAAAGCCGCACCGAAGCACTTTGCTCATCGATAATATCACTCGAGGCACTCAGCGGATTTTCTTTGATCGAATCGATATTTTTATCGATTCCACTCTGGGCAGAAAGTGATTCGAGCGTGGTAGAAATTGCTACCTTTCCTTTGCTGCCCCAAGCACCTTCAATAGCTTTTTGGCGACCCACCAAATCTTGGTATTCGCGCAGCTTTCCCTGCAAGTCATCCATATTTTTTTGATGATTCAAAACATTCTTCTCTTTTTTAGAAATTTTCGAGGAGGCGCAAGAAATCGGAATAAAAATTAATAGAAGAAGCACAATGCCCGACCCTACCAAAGCAATAATCTGCTGCCTGGAATCGAAGCCTAAGAAAACGTTGTAGAGTTCTTCAACATTTAAACGTTCTTTGAGCGAATATTTACTTGAGCCCGACATTCAAATCTCCGTTTAACTGGCTGCACCAATATCAAAAGAGAGCGAAAATTTAATTTCATCTTGCACTCCCTTTCTTACATTTCCTGTTTGCACATTCTTAAACTGGGGAATTTTCTCTAGCGAATTTTTAACCTTATCAACCGCCTCGTAAGAAGTAGTTCTTCCTTCAAAACGCACATGATCACTGGCTACATTCAAATCATCTACTTCAAGTTTTAGATCTTGCTTCGGCGGCAAGGCACCCGAGAGCAAGCGTAAAATTTCTAGGGCCGAGAGTTCATTACCCCCTTCTAATTTTTGCAGACGATCTTTGGTTTCACTAATACGAGAATTCACCAACGAAAGAGCCTCTTGAGCCCCTTTCGGAGGTTTTTTCAAGCCCTGCAAGCCTTGGCTCACCAAATCGGAAACACTGCGATTCATGCTTTTTTCATGGCTACCCAACAAATAAAGACTCATTCCGAAATACAAAATTCCCATGAAAACAACCAAAACAGCCATCACGGCGACCTGACGCGACCAACCTGAGATCATTTGAAGATCTCTCTTATAGGCAAATTCGCCGCTTCGAAAATTAAGGGCATTTACTTTTGAAGGATACAGCGCCCGGAAAAGCAGCGCTAAAGAGGGCGCCACGACAGTTCGGGCGGCTTCAGGATCACTCAAACGCGTATAACTGTAATCTAAGACATCGAGGGGCGAAACGTTTAATCGTAAATTCGTTGAGAGATATTGATCAAGTCCCGCCAATTTCGACGTCCCTCCGGTAAGATAGACGGCTTCTATCTTTTTTCCACCGCCTTCGTAATAAGCAAAAAGAGTTTGGCGAATATGAATGAGCAATTCATCAACGACTTCTTGAATCACTGCTGCAAGCTTATCGCCCGTTTCAAAAGGAGAAACCTGCCCCTGCTTCACTTTCATCCCTTCGGCAGTTTCGAGATCAATTTCCAACTTACGAGCGATTTCATGCGTAATATTTTTTCCGCCGATTGCTAAAGTACGAGCAAAGCGAAGCTCAGAGCCTTCCATCACACAGAGGTTAGTTTTGGAGTGCCCGATATCTAAAAGAATATAATAGCCTTCGGGGGGCAACATACCCGAAAGATGCAAGCCTGCTAAGTCGACACATTCTACACCTACATAGCGGGGCTCCGCGGCAGCTTGGGTCAAGATATTCAAAAATTTTACCAATTCTGCCTTGGGAGTATAAAACGATAATACTTTCGAATGATTGGGAGTCTTCTCGAGAATGATGTAATCAATCGCCAAATCTTCAATCGAAAATGGCACATGCGTTTCTAATTCAAACTCTAGTGCCGAATCGATTTTTTTGGGCTGATTGAAAGGAAATTCCAAAACACGAGAAGAACATTGATAACCTGAGAGCGAAGAAACTACCGTATCGTATTGCCATTTTTTTTCTTCAAAAAATTTAGTGAGTAAAGCCGTTGTCGCTTGCTCAGGCGTGAGCACATCGTGGGTAACGAGTGGAAGCTCATAGAAATCCGTCACGTAAAACTCCCCCAACGATCGCTCGGCACGCGCAACCTTGATGGAGTAAGATCCAACATCGATTCCCAAAATAACCTGAGGCACTATTCAACCCTCCAAAATAATTCTTTCCATTGGGCAGGATTATTGCCACTCGCGTTGAGAACTTCAACAATTTTTACACGGGCATTTCCCAACTCGCCCTTTGCGTGAATCGTAAAGATTACTTCTTGATCGGTTAACATCGAACTAAAGCCAGAAGTAGTGCCAGCAGCCGACGGCTGACTTTGAGGTGCTCCGGCAGAAGGCACCGAGGGGCTATTATTTTGAGCATTCGGAGCTGTCGCACCCAATGCTTCATTCAATGCTTGCCCCATTGCCGCCGTATCAGGACATTTACCTTGCACAGCCGACATCGCATTTTTAAGGCGTTCTGCATTGTCCATGCGTAAAGGCTCCATGTCGTCTCGCTTTTGAGTATAAGCCACGATCATCGCCTGCAATAATTCATCGGAGGCAACACACGCATTTATCTTATCGGCATCTCGATACACAGTCACATTTTTTTTGAGCTCTTGCAATAAATCTTCTTTCATTCCCGGTACAAAAATCAGTTCTTCGACATCTAAAAGTTTCCCATTTTTAGGACGCGCTGTAGTTCCTGCATAACTCGAACTTTCACTCCCTCGTTCTCCACCCCCAAAATCATTCACCGCATCATTCTTATCGATAAAATCTGCAATTTTAGCCGCCAAATCGGTAGATTCTCGGGTTTTATCTTTGAAAAAACGCTCGAAAGGTTTTTGCTGAAGCAAAAACATAAGCACATACTTCAACCGATCGTATTCGGGTTGAGTGGCAGTAAGAGCAAAAAAAGCGTTGAGCGGTAATTTACCTTCTTCAGCATCGATATCCGATGAAAAATTTCCATCAAAATCTAAAAATTCTTTGGCAACTTTATCATTAAAACTATTCGATTTTTGTTTTACGGCTTCCAACGTTTTGGCATCTACCCCACTCTCTTCGGGTGCATTTTCTTCTACCCCTTCTCCAATGCCAGGAGTTTTCGCTAAGCCACGAAGAAGTTCAGAATTAATAGGAAGCATTTTATAAAGAGGCTTTACCTGCACATTACGGTTTAGCTTCTTGGCTGCCTCGGCAATCATTTTTTTTGCTTCTTTATCGTACTGAATCATCAATTTCGAAAAATAGAGGGCCGACTGCGCCATATAATACGATTGGAGTCGATCGCGCTCATTCATCGCGATATTAAAAGTCACATTCGAATGGGTTGCAAAATTGATTACCAGAGTGGAAATGATCATGAGCGACGACAAAACCAATAAGAGAGATATTCCGCGGGTGTTGCCATGAAATCGTCGATGTTTTTTAGAAAAGTTCATTTTTAGTAAGCCAAGGGTGCTGCATAAAGTTTTACATTTGCATAAGTTGCCAATTCAATTTCTTCATCTGAATCAGGGTCTTTCAATTTTAAGGTAATCTTAACCATTCGCGGAAGATGATTGCTAAACTCGAGTTGGGAGGAATCCCAACTTTTCGACCAATCTTTTTTAGTCGCATCGTAATATTCAAAACGCAGATCGCTCACACTCCCCACCATCTCTTCGATTTTACCCCCTTCTTCGGGGCGATCATCTAACAGCCTCTGTTCACGACGCTTCAAAATATTGGTCTCACTCTTCTCAGGATCTTTTTCTAAAAAATATCCTATTTCCCCAAAATTGTTTTCTTGGGATTCAGCAAAATAGCGCTCAATAGAGAAACTGGCAAAGTTCACATGATCTTGTTCTCCTTTAAACACTGTTTTTTTACGGCCATCGTTCCCCAGAAAATCAGGGCTCACAATCAGAAAAGACATTTCTAAATCTCGCGCCATTCGCCCCAATGCAAGAGAGGCCTGATGCATCAGTTCATCTCGATCTTCGGTACTCTGATTGGTTTTAACCGTCTCGGTCATCGAAGCATAAAGCAAAACGGTCATGAGCGCCAAAATGCTGATCGCGATCATCACCTCAATCAGCGTGAAACCCTGAGAAAATAAATTTTGACTTGAAGATAACGGATGCCTTCTTCTTGAAGTAAAGGAAAAACAAGCCGAAGCCTCTCTATTTTGACCCAAGCAAATCGAGGAATTCGTATAAAAAAGAGGGTTCCTTGCGGCGGATTTTTTCCTGAACGGAAAGAAGGAGGCATCTGTAAAGTAGCCTCTACTTAAGATTAGCGATGTGCGTTGTAACGACGACTTTCTCTTCATCTCCCTCTTCCCCTCCTTCCCCCCATGAAATGGTCACCTGAACTTCACGAATAGCCTCGGAGATTTTTTTGGTCACCACTTGAGCCATATTATTGGCAGCCATTTCAACCGCCCCATTAGCACCGCTTCCTCCGGTTGCCGCCGATAGAGTTTCTGGGCTGGGAGCTCCAGTTCCCTCCATCATTTCGGCAGGAAGTTGTAAAACAGGAAGCTGTACTTTTTTAACGGTATAAGCCCATCTATAATCTTCGAAGGGTTTTTCAAAAGTTCCGTTTTCTTCTTTTTCATCAGGAAAAGCACCTCGCGCAATATCTTGCTCAATATTCAAAAGAATCTCCGACATTTTTTGGCGCGCTAGAAAATTTGATTTTTCGGTGCTCTCTGCCATTCCAGAAGCCTTCAAACTATTTCCAACAGAGCTATAGAGGGTAATCAACGAAATCGAAAGGATGGCCAAGGCAATCATCACTTCTAAAAGAGTAAAGGCCGAAGATGTTTTACTTTGGACCATTCTTAAAATTCTCCTAGAAACCTCTGAAAACTAGCCAGACGTCAGGCATCTGCAAACGAGCAACAATGCAGATGGGTAATTTTAGAGATTCCCTCACTTCTTTTCGTCTTCAGGTTTATACTCGAAATATTCGCTGCGAATCTTGCTTCGGCCCGTTGCAGGAAAAACTTCAATCGAATAAAAGCTCTCTTCTTTTTCATCGGTCAAATTGATCACGGCTTTTTCAACCCAACCATTCGGAAAAAAATAAATCGCCACCTTTCCCGATTCCACTTTTTTTCCATAATGTTCCACATACACATCTTTAATTCGAACCCCACTCGGAATCTCGATAGGTTTTAATAAAAAATTCGTCTCTTGATTAAAACTTACTTGGGCGGCCCCTTCGGGCTCGGGCTCTGGAGCATTTGCGTCTGTATTGGGAGCTGTGCTTGCCTTCGGTTCAGAACCCACCGAAGGATCATCGGGAGTTCCATCTGGCGTTGCAACAATTTTAAAAGGATCTTCCGCAGATTCTACAGAAAAAGTACGAGCACCAAAATCAATTAAGAGGCGATAGTATTGATTCTTCACCGCCGCTTCATTGTAGACATATTTGATTGTACCGGAGAGTTGATCGGCCGTGGTTGAAATCTTTTCCCCAAACAAGTCCTGCAGAGTAAAGGCAGTAAGCCCCATAATGAGGGCAATCACCGCCACCGTGACCATGATTTCAATTAAAGTGAAGCCACGTCGGCTCTTAAACATAAGGAATCAACAAAGAGAGGTTAGAAAAGAAAATCGCTTCGACACTCAAAAATGCCCACGATACAAGGCACTCGTGCATTTTTCAGCATCGATTATTTAGTAATCTCAAAGTTCTTGATATCGGTATCGTAATCTTCTCCGCCTTCTTGCCCATCTCTTCCTAAAGAGATAATTTCATAAGGGTGCCCAGCGTTTCCGGGGCTGGTGTAAATGAGATCATTTCCCCATGCGTCTTTGGGAAGTTTTTTCAAATAACCATCTTTGGGGTAATTATCAGGAATTTTTCCTACGGTGGGTTTTTCAACCAACGCTTGCAAACCTTGCTCTGAACTCGGGTAAGAGCCGTGTCGTCTTTTATACTGATCTAAGGCCGCTTCTACATTTTTGATTCCAATTTTCGTGGTTTCCACCTTCGATTCATCAAGATAATCTAAAACGTTGACGGTTACCAAGGCTGCGATCGAGCCGATAATAGCAACCACCACCATGATTTCGATTAGGGTCATTCCTTTTTGAGAGGTTTTAGAAGAAACTCTAGTTCTGAATTTCTGAAGCACATTCTTAAACATTTTTGATCTCCTTTAATTGAATAGATCTTAACGAGCCATCTTAAGACTCACAGAATTTACCCTCTCGCAATTTGATTGAGCTTGAGGATTGGAAATAAAATCGAAAGAACAATAAAACTAACCACCGCCCCCATCACCACAATCATGATCGGTTCTAAGAGCGTTGTCAAAGTAGAAACTTTGGTATCGACTTGCTGATCGTAAGCATCGGCCACTCGCTCCAACATGGTTTCGAGCTCGCCCGTTTTTTCTCCAATCGCAATCATCTGAGTAACAATGGGAGGAAATTGCCCGCTCCGTTTTAAGGGCTCTGCGAGCGATTCTCCCTCTTTCACGCTATCTTTAGTTTCTTCAATCACTTTTGTTAAAACCGAATTTTGAACAATATTTTTCACAATGTCCATCGAAGTTAAGAGCTGCACGCCAGAAGACATCATGGTGGATAAGGTTCTGCAAAATCGAGAAATTGCAATCATCCGAAACATTTCGCCAAAAATAGGCATTTTTAACATGTTTCGATCAATAAACTCTCTTCCTTTAGGAGATTTCTGAAATCGCATGAACAAATAAGCACCCAAAGGAATCAACAGAATCACAATATACCAATACCCTGCCAAAAAATCACTCACGCCCACCAAAATTTTAGTTGGGAGAGGAAGGGTGGCCTTGGTATCGTCAAAAATTTTAGTAATTTTGGGCACCACACTAACCAAAAGAAAGCCCATCAAGAGCACACCAACCGTCATCATAATAATAGGATAAGTCAGCGCCCCTACCACTTTACTTCTCAGCTTTGCCTGACCTTCTGTAAATTCGGCCAAGCGTTTGAGAACAATTTCAAGCGCACCGGAGGCTTCACCTGCAGCAATCATGTTTACAAAAAGTTCGCTAAAAATTTGAGGGTAATGGCGCATCGCATCGGCTAAACGAGAACCTTCGGTAACCCGATCGCGAATCTGAGAAAGCGTTTCACGCAATTTTGGATTTTCAACCTGTTCCACCAAAGCCGACAACGAATCTACCAAAGGAATATTAGCTCCAACGAGGGTGGCCAATTGGCGAGTCATGTTGGCCAAATCTTGAACGCCCACCCGCTGAAATAAAGAAGAGAACGGATTCGCTTTCCCAAGAGTATTCGAAGAGGCTTGCCCCCCCTCAATCACTTCTGTCGGGAAAATATTCATGCGACGGAGCTTCGCCCGAGCCGCTTTAATATTTTCTGCATCCACCCGACCGGAGGATTTTTTTCCGTTTGAATCAATCCCTTTATAAGAAAATATTGGCATTCGAAATAATTGTCCTTAAATTTTCATTATTATAATTTCTTTTAGAACCGTTATGAGCGGGCTCAAGACAAGGCGGGCGAGGAGAAAAGCCGCAGCGTATATGAATATACGTGAGGATTTTTCGACGAACCCAACGCAGTCATTAGTCCGCGTAATAGGTTATAAAAGAAATTATTCTCTCATCTGATCTTCTTGTGTAACTCGGAGCAACTCTTCAATGGTTGTTTCTCCCGCCAAAACTTTTCGCGCTCCATCTTCACGCAGAGTAAGCATTCCTTTTTCCATCGCACGTCGCTTAATCCGGCCGGCCTCGACCCCTTTCATAATCATGGAACGAAGTTCATCATCCATCACCAAAATTTCATGAATACCGGTTCTACCGGCATAGCCCGTATCTAAGCAGGCAGGGCAACCTTTGGCCTTGAAAACAAATTTATCGACAACCTTCGCGGGATCTAAGCCTATCTGCGCCAGCTCCTCGGCACTAGGTTTATAACGAGCGCCACATTCTTTACAGACTGTTCGCAAAAGACGTTGCGCCATAATGGCGATCACCGATGAGGAAACCAAAAAAGGCTCCACACCCATATCGATCAAACGCGCAATCGAAGAGGCCGAGTCGTTGGTATGTAAGGTTGAAATAACCAAGTGTCCGGTGAGTGATGCCTGAATTGCAATTTCGGCGGTTTCACGATCTCGAATTTCTCCGATCATCACTACGTCTGGATCTTGACGCAAAATCGATCGCAAACCGGTTGCAAAAGTAAGATCGATCTTCGGGTTCACTTGAATCTGGTTAATACCCGGAATTTGATATTCAACAGGATCTTCAACCGTGATGATTTTCAAATCGGTGGAGTTAATCTGAGAAAGCATGGCATATAGAGTTGTCGTTTTACCAGATCCGGTAGGCCCTGTGACCAAGATAATTCCGTGACTTTTATGGATTAAACTTTCGACGGTCTTTAAATTCTGCCCTTCAATTCCAATAACTCCCAGAGAAAGAACAACTTTACTCTTATCGAGGAGACGCATCACAACCGATTCTCCAAAACTCGTAGGCAAAGTCGAAACACGAATATCGATATCTTTTCCTGCAATTTTAATACGAATACGCCCGTCTTGAGGGAGTCGCTTCTCCGCAATATTGAGATTAGCCATAATTTTAATACGACTAATCACCGAATTTTGAACTTTTTTAGGCGGATGCATAATATCGTAGAGCACCCCATCGATTCGAAAACGCACGACCAAATCTCGCTCAAAGGGCTCAACGTGAATATCGGAGGCTTTCGACTTTACAGCGCGAGAGAGCAAACTATTTACAAGTTTAATGATAGGCGCTTCATCAGAAACATCTAACAAATCTTGCGGTTCTTGAAGTTCTTGAGCCAGGGTATCTAGATTTTCTTCCGAAAGATCTTCCATCACGGCCTGATCGGTTTCGGTGTTTCGATTATAAACTTCGTTAATGGTTTCTAAGATTTGAGAGGAGCTCGCAATAACGGGCTTGATCGAAAGATTGAGCAAAACATGTAAATCGTCTAGGGCATGAATATTAATCGGATCAGAGATGGCCACTTCGAGATCGTCCCCAACTTTGCGCAAAGGAAGAAGTTCATTTTTCTTCGCATAGTTAATGGGAATTTTCTTGATATAGTCGTAGGGGATCTCATCTGTTTTCAGGCGACTTGAATAAGGAATACCCACCTGAATACTAATCGCCTTCAAAATATCTTCGGATTTTAAATAACGAAGCTGAACGAGAGCTTCTCCTAACTTTATATTCTTTTCCCGCTGAACCAGTAAGCCCTCTTCAAGCTGGGCTTCGGTGAGAGAAGTATTTTCGAGTAAAATATTTCCAAGGCTTCGATCATCCATAGCTTCAATTTCCTCTTTTGAGAATGATAATATAATCTTCTTCGTCAAAGAGAACAATAAAAAAGGCGTTCCGTTTCGCGGAACGCCTTTTTTTTGGACAGATCAAAAAATCTAATCTTTAATATATTGCGAACGAGCTCCACCACTGGGCGTTCCAGGCTCTGGAGCAGGAGGAGAAGAACTGGGCGGGGGCGAACTCGCACTTGTCGAAGAGCCCGAAGAAATATTCTTCTCTTTCACGCTACTACTTTTCGAACTGACAGGTTTCGCAGCGGGAGGAGGCGCCGAAGCAGGAGCTGGAGTCGAAGGTACTTCTTCATAGAGCTTCGATTTAGGCGATTGAACTTGCACCGGCTCGTAGGTGTAATCGACCACCTGAACATCTTTCTTAAACTCCAAAAGCTCCGCCGTATGTGAACGAATCGATTGGCGAATAGCCTTTTGCTGACTCGCTCCATAGTTCTGTTCAATAAACATATTTCGCTCTTCAACTTTACGTTGCAGAACTTTCAAGAAATCAGTGGTATCACGGATAATATAAGGACGAAGGAAAACTAAGATATTGGTCTTGGTTTTCGTCATGGTTTTTCGCTTAAAGAGATTCCCTAAAACCGGAATATCTCCCAAGAAAGGAATTTTCTGATCGCGTTGACTGAGCTTATCGTCGATCAAACCACCGATCACCACGGTTTGTTGATCTTTTGCAACGATTACTGTTTCAACAGCACGCTTGGTCGTGGAGGGTCCTAAAGAAACTAGAACTGCTTCAGAAGTTCCGGGAATAACCGCTGTAATTTCTTGTTTCACTTTCAAGCGAACCATATCCCCTTCGTTCACTTGAGGAGTAATTTTTAAGGTAATACCCACGTTTTGCCGGGTGACGTTGAAGGTCGAGTTACCGCCCGAAGTCACCGTGGTACCAGTTGGGAAAGGCTCTTCACTTCCCACTACGATTTCGGCTTCTTCGTTATCGAGCGTTAACAAGTTAGGTGTCGACAAAACGTTAACGTTACGATCGGTTTGTAGGGCATTCACAATATAACCGAATTTAGGAACGGTAATCGTCGTGGTAGTTCCATCGGCATTGGTTTGAGTGAAGGTTAGATTGTCATTGGCTACCAAACCTGCCGCACCCGCACCTGAAAGAGCCGCTGCAAGTCCTGTAGAAGTGCCTCCCAGTAACGATCCGAAAATGTTCGTGCTATTTCCACCAATATCAACCGGCGCTCCGCCTTGTCCACTCACCCCAACATCGCGGTTTTTATCGATACTCAATTCCATAATCACCACTTCAACATAAACCTGACGCCTTGGAATATCGAGACGGTTAATCACTTCATCCACTAAAGTTTCATAATCTTTTTGAGTAGAAGTAATAATCAGAGAGTTGGTGGATTCATCCGCCGCAACCTTGATGCCGCCTTCAAATTCGGCCACAGTGGGAGCTCCACCTGTTTTTGCAGCAGCTGTGGGGGCTCCGGGCGCTGCACCAGGGGTAGCTGCTTTGGCGCTGCCTGTTAAAGCCGACAAAACATCCGCCATTTTCTTGGCTTCGGCATTTCTTAAATAATGCACATGTACTTTACCCTGCGGGCCATCTACTGCTTTATCTAACTGAGCCATCAATTCTCGCACCTTCGGGATCGCACGCTTCGAGGCTAAGATAATCACAGAGTTAGTACGTTCATCCGGAATAACCTTCGAAATAAACGGGACATCTTCTAAATCACCCGGTTTTGCCGCTCGTTTTCCAGCAGCTCCCCCTTGATCGAGATACAACTTCTGAACTTTATCAGCTACATCTTTGGCCGAGGCATTTTTCACCTTCACAATTTCGATCATTTGTTCGGGGCCCTGGGTGTCCATCTCCTTAATAATCTTGAGTAGACGATCAATGTTGCTACCCGAATCGGTCACGATCAAAGTGTTGGTAGAAGGAATCGCAAAGAGATTTCCTTCTTTTGAAATGAGGGGCTTAATGGCTGAAGAGATATCGAGCGCACTCACATTTTTAAGACCCATGATGCGGGTAATAAAACTATCGGTAAAGGGAGAATCTTCTTTATAGATCGGAATTGGATTAGTGAGCGCATCTTTTAAAGGAACAATCTTCACCAACTCACCCGGCCCGGTCACCACCGTAAAACCTAAAACTTCAAGGGCAGAAAGAAACGCTTGATAAGCCTCTTCGAGAGTCATCTTGCGTTCCGATAAAATGGTTACTTTTCCGCGAACTTTATCGTCGATCAGAAAATTTTTGCCCGCCGCTTTACTGATCTGTTTAATGATCTCTCGAATATCGGTATCCACCGCATTCAAAAAGAAACCTTCATCACCCCCTGCATCGGAAGGAGTCAAACCTTGAGGAGCCCCCGCTTTTGGAGGAGTTGCCGCAGGAGAATTTGTTTTACTCAAATCTTCATACCTCGGCGCCTGGGGAGTTCCGGTAGCCGCAGGGCGACTGGTAGCGGCCGTTGGAGTACCTGAAAGAGTTGGAGAAGTGGGAATTGTAGGCACACTAGGAACTGTAGGAGCAGCGCTTGGTGCAGGCCGGGAAGTTGCAGGCGTTTGAGTAAACCCGAAGGAAGCCGACAACAGACAAGATAAAAATACACTCACCCCTAGGATTCTTTTATTCATTACCCATCCCCTTAAAGTAGATTACTTTTTTTTGATTTGATTAAAGATTGAAGGTGCAATTTCCAATGCCCCCGCAATTAGGCTGAAAAAATATTAAAATTGAGGTTTTGTCAATTTTTAAAATCTTGCTGGGAAGATCGAAAAAAACAATTGGCAGCTAAGCACTTGCCTTCGGGCTTCTAACGAATTTCGTAATCTAAAGTTTGTTTTTGTCCATTCCGAACTAAATCGACCGTGATCTTCTTTTCTCCCTTCAAACGATTAAAAATTTCAAACCCCGTTTTCATATCGAGATCAACCCCATTGATTCTTTCGAGCACATCACCTCGCTGCATCCCTAGTTTTCCAAAAATACTTGTAGGAGTCATGGAAAGAAGTCGAATTCCAGCTGGCTTCCCCCCTACGAAATTTGGCACCACACGAACTTCGGTAAAAATTTTATCAAGATTCGCTAAGGCATTATCCAATTCTGCTTGATCGACGACGAGTTTCCCACCCGAAGCAGCAGGAGGCTTGGCGCCCACAGGGGGTGGAGTATCTAAACGAGAAAGTGGCGTGCCCGTATTTACCCCTGCTCCCGAAAGATTTTCAATCTCCGCATATTCCAAGCGAGGGCCATTCACAAACTCGATTCGATTTTGAAGAATTTTTTTAATGACCGCTCCCGACGCAAACTGCTTGGCATCGTTCACGGTATATACTTCTGCTGCTCCTGTAGTACCTTGAATCGTTGCCGTCGAGCGAGAATCTTGCCCAGCTCCTACCGAGAAAGTTGAAAGGAGTTTAATCGGAAGACTGGTTTTTACCGCAGGACCATCAAGATTGGCGGGCGTTTCTTCAGTGGGTTGAGTCTCAGCAACAACAGGTGCGGTTTGATCGCGCGAATCGAAAATATTTCTTTCAACAATCACACGATATTGATCAAAACTAGGGTAAGTTTTTTGAACTGCAGCTTGGGCAGAATTACCGGCCAGAGCAAACTTGCGCTCCACCATGAGTTTATCGGCAATAAAAAGAGTAACAATTTTAGCAGAGAAATACGCGCAAAGCGCGATAACAAAAAGATGAAGAACCCATAAATATTTTTTGAGGAGAATGCTCACTAAATTTTACACCCCTTCTGATCTTTCGCATCTTAAGAGAGGCATCAAAACCATTCAAGGGTTTTTTAATAAATCTAAATCACCTGATGGTATTCTTGAATCGTTTTCACTTCTAACACTTTTTTGGGCCCAGCTTCGAGTGCCGATGCCACCGCATTCGCCGCCGCGGTCGTGGTAAAATAAGGCACATTATATTCAAGCGCCGTGCGACGAATCGAATAACTATCAATCGTGGAGGTTCTTCCTAAAGGTGTATTAATCACCATGGCAATCTTGCCCAGCTTCAATTCATCGACAATATGCGGAGAGCCTTCTTTCACTTTGTTAATTCCGCGGACTTTCAAACCCATCTTCGATAGATACTCCGCGGTGCCGTGAGTGGCCACCAGACGGAATCCCATCTGAAACATCCGACGTGCCGCATCGAGAATCGCCAATTTATCGGGATCATTCACCGAAACAAAAACTTCGCCATTTTCAGGAAGCAGAGTCGATGCGCCTACCTGAGCCTTCGCAAAGGCCGAGCCAAAATCGTGGGCAATCCCCATCACCTCGCCGGTACTCTTCATTTCAGGCCCCAACAAAATATCCACGCCCGGGAATTTTGAAAAAGGAAGCACCACTTCTTTCACCGAAAGATAAGAAGGAATGATTTCTTGAGTAAATTTTTGTGAGTTTAAAGTTTTTCCTACCATCGCCAAGGCGGCAATTTTTGCCAAAGGTTTTCCGATGGCTTTTGAAACGAAGGGAACCGTCCGAGACGCGCGGGGGTTCACTTCGAGCACATAAATCTCTCCATTCTTGATTGCATACTGGACATTCATCAAACCCACCACTTTAAGGGCTTTGGCCATAAGCAAAGTTTGGCGCCGGATTTCGGCCAGAAGTTTTTTAGAAACAGAATGCGGGGGCAAACAACAGGCGGAATCTCCCGAATGGATTCCTGCTTCTTCGATATGTTCCATCACCCCGCCAATCACCATCGTTTTGCCATCACTCACGCAATCGACATCCATTTCAATGGCCGATTCTAAAAACTTATCGAGCAAGATGGGGTGATCCCACGAAACTTGCACGGCTTCAGTCATATAGCGTTTGAGTGCAGCATCGTCATAAACAATTTCCATCGCACGCCCACCCAAAACATAAGAAGGACGCACCACGACGGGATATCCAATTTTCTTTGCCGCCTTCAGCGCCTGGGTTGTGGAATGAACTGTCGCATTGGGGGGTTGTTGGAGCTTGAGTTTCTGCAGCATTTTTTGAAAGCGTTTCCGATCTTCGGCGCAGTCAATGCTATCGGGAGAAGTCCCTAAAATTTTGAAACCCGCTTTTTGAATGGCATGGGCCAATTTTAAAGGAGTCTGCCCGCCATATTGCACAATCACCCCATAAGGTTTTTCATTTTCTAAAATCGCCAAAACATCTTCGATGGTGAGAGGTTCAAAATACAAACGATCGGAAGTATCGTAATCGGTTGAAACGGTTTCGGGGTTACAATTCACCATGATGGTTTCGTAATCAATCTCTCGAAGGGCGAAAGAGGCATGCACACAGCAGTAATCAAATTCGATTCCTTGCCCAATCCGGTTCGGCCCGCCTCCCAAAATCACCACTTTTTTCTTTTTGGTGGGCTTTGAATCATCCTCTTGATCATAACTACTATAAAGATAAGGAGTGAAGGCTTCAAACTCGGCCGCGCAAGTATCCACGCGTTTGTAAACGGGTTTTACTTTTAATTTTTTACGAATTGCACGAATTTGATCTTCTTTTTTTCCGGTGAGTTGAGCCAGGCGTCGATCTGAAAACCCCATTGCTTTCCAATGCTGAATCAATGCTGCCTTGGGCTTGAAATTTTTCTTAATCTTTTTCTCTTCGCTAATAATATCTTCGATATGTCCTAAAAACCAGGGGTCGATGTGAGTGAGCGTTTGAATTTTTTCGAGAGAATACCCGCGGCGGAACGCTTCGCCCACCACCCAAAGTCGATCGGCCTTAGGTACGCGAAGTCTTTCATCGAGCTCCGCTTTCCAGTTTTTTCCAAGCTTCACCGGATCAAAACCACACTTATCGATTTCGAGCGAACGCATCGCTTTTTGGAGAGACTCTTTGAAGGTTCGTCCAATGGCCATCACCTCACCCACCGATTTCATCTGAGTAGTAAGACGATCATCCGCTCCTTTAAATTTTTCAAAGGCAAAACGCGGAATTTTGGTCACCACATAATCTAGGGTAGGCTCAAAGGAGGCGGGTGTATAACGGGTAATATCATTTGAAATTTCATCTAAGGTGTAGCCCACTGCCAGCTTTGTCGCGATTTTTGCGATGGGGAAACCGGTTGCTTTCGAAGCCAAGGCGGAACTTCGTGAAACACGCGGGTTCATCTCAATCACGATCATGCGTCCATCTTTTGGATTTACCGCAAATTGAATATTCGAGCCCCCGGTTTCAACGCCAATCTCGCGAATGATCGCAATCGCCGCATCGCGCAAAATTTGATACTCTTTATCGGTTAGGGTTTGAGCCGGAGCAATCGTAATCGAATCTCCGGTATGCACGCCCATGGGATCTAAGTTTTCAATCGAACAGATAATCACCACATTATCTTTTGTATCGCGCATCACTTCGAGTTCGTATTCTTTCCAACCAATGAGCGATTCTTCGATTAAGATCTGACGATTAGGCGATTGATCGAGCCCCCAGCGAACTAAATTTTGATACTCCTCCATATTGGTGGCAATACCGCCACCCGTTCCACCCAGAGTAAAAGCGGGGCGAAGAATGATCGGAAAACCAATTTTCTTCACCACTTCCATGGCTTCTTCCATCGAATGCACAAGCCCTGAGCGCGCCACCCCCACTCCAATTTTTTCCATGGCTTCTTTGAACTCGCGACGATCCTCAGCTTTGTGGATGGCAGGAAGTTTTGCACCGATGAGTTCAACATTGAATTTTTCGAAGATACCCATTTTTCCGAGAGCGACTGCGGTATTCAAAGCGGTTTGGCCGCCTAAGGTGGGGAGCACCGCATCGGGCCGTTCGCGTTCAATAATTTTCGCCACGACTTCGGGGCGGATAGGTTCGATATAGGTGCGATGTGCAAATTCCGGATCGGTCATGATCGTTGCCGGATTTGAATTGACCAGCACCACTTCATAGCCTTCTTCTTTGAGAGCCTTCACCGCTTGAGTTCCGGAATAATCAAATTCGCAGGCCTGACCAATCACAATCGGGCCGCTTCCTAAGATGAGTATTTTTTTGAGATCCGTTCGTTTGGGCATGGCTTATTCCTCAATCATCTTTCTAAATCGTTCGAATAAATACAGAGAATCGTGGGGGCCCGGAGACGCCTCGGGATGATATTGTACCGAGAAAAATTTTTGCTTCGAGTTGGCCAAACCTTCAACCGTACGATCATTCAAATTAATGTGAGTCAGCTCCGCCAAATCTTTTAAAGATTCTTCGGTGACGGCGAAGCCATGATTTTGAGAAGTAATCTCTACCTTACCCGTAAGCAAATCTTTCACGGGTTGATTTCCCCCACGGTGTCCAAACTTGAGTTTGTAACTTTTTGCTCCCAACGCTAAACCCATAATTTGATGCCCTAAGCAAATTCCAAACACAGGCAGTTTTCCTAAAATTTGAGAGGCATTTTCAATGCCGTATTTGACGGCAGCAGGATCTCCCGGCCCATTCGAAAGAAAAACTCCATCGGGATTTTTTGCCAAAACTTCACGTGCAGGAGTGTGAGCTGGCACTACCGTCACATCAAAACCGGAATGCACGAGATTCCGCAAAATATTCTGCTTAATGCCAAAGTCATACGCAATAACTCGCAAAATCCCCCCTCGCCCCCCTTTAGTAAAGGGGGGTTGGGGGGATTTTAAACCCTCATCCAACTGCCACACACTCTCCGTCCAATGATAAGGCGACTGGCAGCTCACCTCTTTCACAAGATCTAGACCTTCCATCGACGGAAGTTTTCTTGCCTCTTTTTTCACACGGGCCGCATCAAAATCGCCCACCGCTAAAATGCCGGGCTTTGCCCCTTTATCGCGAAGGTGCTTCACCAAAGCTCGGGTATCGATTCCTTCAATCGCAGGAATTTTGTTTTGCTTTAAATAATCTGCCAAAGTTTTTTGCGATCTAAAATTCGAGGGGCGTGGATTATAGTTCTTCACAATAAAGCCCGAAACTTGGGGCTTGGCCGATTCTACATCTTCAAAGTTAATGCCGTAATTTCCGATCTCTGGGTAAGTCATGCAGACCATCTGCCATTTATAAGAAGGATCGGTGAGAATTTCTTGATAACCACTCATCGAGGTATTAAACACTACTTCGCCCGACGATTGATAAGTTCCGTCCCCCTCATAACCAAAAGAGCGGCCTTCAAAACTCGTTCCATCTTGTAAAACTAAAATTGCTTTCATGATAAATCGCTTCTCCTATTTCGCCGAATAAACTATTTTTCCTGCCACAATCGTGGCCTTTACTTTTCCTTTCATTTTCCAAGCTTGAAAGGGCGAGTTTTTACTTTTTGAAGCCCCAGCACTCACATCGTAAGTCCATTCTTCTTCGGGGCTAAAAATTACAACATCTGCCACCGCTCCTTCGGGAATAGCCCCTCGGCAAATTTTCACCAGGCGGGCGGGGTTTACCGAAAGAAGCTCGATTAAACGTCCTAAACTAATAATTCCCTCTTCAACTAACTTCAAACTCAAGGGGAGGGCCGTCTCTAAACCAATAATTCCAAAAGGCGCATCTTCGAAATTCAGTTCTTTCTCACTCATCGCATGCGGTGCATGATCGGTCGCGATCATGTCGACCGTTCCATCTTTTAAACCCACTTTGAGTGCTTGAATATCTTCGGCAGTTCGTAAAGGCGGCGCCATTTTTGTATTGGGATCGTAAGTTCTACAGGCTTCGTCGGTTAAGGTAAAGTGGTGGGGAGTGACTTCACAAGTTACCGGCCAAGATTTTTTCTTCGCCTCACGCACCAACTCCAAACCTTCTTTGGTAGCCAAATGGGCGATGTGCACCGGACAACGCGCCACTTCAGCTAAAGCCAAATCGCGCGCAATAATCACTTCTTCGGCCGCATGCGGGATTCCTCTTAAACCCAACTCTGTAGCCACAAATCCTTCGTTCATGACTCCTTTACCCATCAAATCGGGGCAAAGCGCATGGCTAATCACTGGCAAATCAAATGTTTTTGCATATTCAAGGCCACGCCTAAAAACAGCCGAATCGCGTACTGTATTGCCATCGTCGGATAAAGCTACACAACCTGTTTCTTTTAACTCGCCAATATCCGCGAGTTCTTTTCCGGCCAAATTCTTGGTGAGCGCCCCGATCGGAAAAACATTCACCACTCCTGTTTCGCGCGCACTCTTTAAAATGGCCGAACTCACCGCCGCGTTATCATTCACCGGGCTGGTATTCGCCATGCAGCAAACCGAAGTAAAACCACCCTTCGCCGCCGCTCGAGTGCCACTGGCAATCGTCTCTTTATATTCATAGCCAGGCTCTCGAAGGTGCACGTGCACATCGATCAAGCCTGGAGCCACCACACAATTTTTCGCATCGAAAATCTGGGCTCCCGGCACATTTAAATCTTTCCCAATCTTGGCAATACGCCCTTTCTCAATAAACACATCGCAAAACTCATCGCGTTTTTCGGCAGGATCAAGCAACCTTCCATTTTTAATTAGAATTTTTGTCATG
Organism: uncultured Pseudomonadota bacterium; assembly: GCA_964384365.1. Taxonomy (GTDB): domain Bacteria; phylum UBA10199; class UBA10199; order JADFYH01; family JADFYH01; genus CAYLKF01. The sequence continues at coordinate 282,957 of CAYLKF010000001.1, forward strand.
AAAGTTTCCAATAACTGGCCAGCGTTTTTGAAGTGCGTAGAAAAGCGCCGGACCTATCGATTCTCAAATAGCATTTCTTTAAAAGTATTTTAAAACATTTCCTTACGGCGCGTTTTTCTGCGAACTGAGAAAATGTTGGCCAGTTACAGTAAAAACCGAACCGTTTTCAAGAGCGCCCCAACAAACTCAATAACGCCATCCGCACCGCCACCCCATTACTCACCTGATCGAGAATCACCGAATGCGAGCCATCGGCCACATCGGGCGAGATTTCAATTCCACGATTCACTGGCCCCGGATGCAAAACCAAAACATCTTTCTTACACTTTGCGAGTTTCTCGGCATTCAGCCCAAAAAATTTAGAATATTCTCGCGTCGAAGGAAAACGCGCTTCTTGCAGGCGCTCATTTTGAATACGAAGCATCATAATCACATCGGCATCTCGAATCCCTTTGAGAAAATCGGTGCACACTTCTACTCCGAATTTTTCAACTTCCATCGGAAGTAAAGAGCCTGGCCCCACCACCCTCACTTTCGCACCCATCGTGCGTAATAAATAAATATTCGATCTGGCAACACGCGAGTGCGATATATCACCCACAATTGAAACCACTGCACCTTTTACGGTTTTTCTTTTTTCGAGGATTGTAAAAAGATCGAGCAAGGCTTGGCTGGGATGCTCATGCAAACCATCGCCCGCATTAATCACCGGGGAGCGAAGAAGCTGAGAAAGCCGATACGGAAAACCGCTTTGAGAAGAGCGCACCACTAAAACATCGGGCTGCATGGCTTCTAGGGTTTTTGCGGTATCGAGCAGGCTTTCTCCTTTTGAAACCGACGAGCCCCCTTTAGAAATATTAATCACATCGGCTGATAAGCGTTTGCCGGCAATTTCAAAAGAGGTGCGAGTGCGAGTGGAATCTTCTAAAAAGAGATTAATAACCGTTTTGCCCTTTAAAGCCGAATTCTTCGCCGTATGATCTTTCAACTCCTCTTTAAAAACAGAAGAAAGCTTCAAAATTTCCTCAACTTGCGAAACTTGAAGGTTTTGAGTGGTTAACAAATGTTTATGCGCAAATTTCATAGATTCAGACAAAAAAAAACCTCCGCTTTAGACGGAGGTTTGTTTAAAAACTACATTTTTCATTTCAAAAATTGTCACGAGGTTTCACCATTCTAGAAAAAAATTTTACGGGGTATAGCTTACCCCGAAAAAATGTCAACCCGATTTTAAGCCGAAGGAACTTCTCCATGCGAAGGTTTTACAATTAAAAGGTTACCTGTCGCAGCCCACATGACAATAAAAGGAGCTGCAATAAAAAGTGCTGCGGCCCCTATTGCTAGAATCGCTTGTCCCCAAACCGGAATTTCTTGTCTATTCGGATTTGGACGAGTTGTTTCACAAAAACGCCTCACGTTGTTTTGTAAAGCCGCTCCATCGGTTTGATTTCCACGTACCTGAAGAAGAGTTTGTCTCAATTCTGACGAAGTAAAACCCAAATCTCCCGCTCCACCTTGTTCGGAGCAATTTTGTTGACTCCCTGCTCTCGTGGAGCAGACCACATCGACCACAGCATCCACATTCGCAGCCGCAATGTTTTGATGTGAACAAATATACGCTTGTGCCGCTTCAATACTCATAAACTCTCCTTTATGTTCCTAATAATAAACTCAAACCTAAAATAATAATGATACCCATCAAAAACTTTTTCTGGCCTGCAGTAAAAGTTTCAGGAGGATGGGCACAAAAACTCTGAACCGAACGTTGCAAACCTTCAGAAGTGGATTGCCCTCCCCGCGCAAGATTCACCGCCCGACGAAACTCCTCAGGCGTAAAACGCAAATCTCCAATATCACATGTTTCGGATTGCCCACACACCTGACTCACCCATTGGGTGGCTGTAAAGCGAAAAAAATCGGGGCGGTGCGTGCAGATGTATTGCGCGGCATCTTCAATGGCCATAGAAACTCCTTAGAAATCATTTCTTGGAGTATCGGCTAAGGCCCAAATAAGTTGCTTAGTTTTACTACTCACCACTCGGAATGCTCGGAAAGCGAAACACATACTCTTTTTGGCCGGTGGCAGGCACTTGAATCTTGATTTGCTTGGTCGAAGCGCCTGAGGCTTTGGCACTCACGCTATAATTACCGGGCTGCAAACGCAGCATCAACCAAGGCGTATCACAATTGGCCTGAAAAACGGTAGCACCCGAAGAATCTTGAATGCTCACCGCCACATCAGCCACATAGGCGCGGCTCCCGGCGGTAAACATCAGTTTTATGGGGTAAGTCTTCCACTGCGGATAATCTTTACTCTCCCCCACTCCCGTGCAGGCATATTGAATACCTTGATATTTTTTTTCTTCATCGGCGGCGAAAACGGAATTTGAAACAAATAAAATTGCTAACAATAAAATGATTTTCATACTGTAGACTTTCTGTTGAGCGCATTGAGAAAAGCTTCAGCTGCTAGGCGCCCAGGAGGAGACAACCGGAACGTACGCGTTTGTACGTGAGGATTGTCGACGAGTGGGCAACAACGCAGATGAACTTTTATTAATGCGCTAATTAATCCACTTGCCGAAGCGTGTCCAACGGACACCACCCTGATCATGATCGATCGAGAGCCAAATAAACATCGCCCGCCCCCGAATAAAATCGCGCGGCACAAAACCCCACTCACGCGAATCACTTGAATTATCTCGGTTATCACCCATCATGAAAAAATTTCCGGGAGGAATATCAAATTCCATATGCGCTTGGTTGGTAAAATTTTTACTATATTGCACCCAATGAAGCGCATCACCTAACTGTTCGAGAAAAAAATTATATTCTGCCCAATCGGGGGCAAAGGGAAGCTGGGCATAGAGTTTGATCAAGGCTTCCAAACCTTTAATCGACTCTACATTCAATAAGCGCTTATTGGCGGAATCGGGCCCTGCAATCACAACGGGATATTGTTTTACCGGCGTTCCATTAACACTAATTTTTCCGTCTTTAATCTCCACATGATCGCCCGGCAAACCAACTACTCGCTTAATAAAATCGAGTTTTTCATCTTTGGGATAAGTAAAAACAATCACCTCTCCGCGCTGGGGGTCGGAGAATCTTGCAATCCATTGTTTGGTAAACGGAACGCGCAGGCCATAAATAAATTTATTCACAAAAATATGATCGCCCACCATGAGTGTGGGAACCATCGATTTGGAAGGAATCTTAAACGCCTCAACAACGAAAGCCCTCAAGAAAAACGCGACGAGCAATGCCGTTAAAAGTGCTTCAAAGTATTCTCGAAAATACGATTTACTGCGTCCGGGTTTATTCACATTATCCATGGATCAAACACCCCTTAATCAATCTTCAACACCGCCAAAAATGCATCTTGCGGAATCTCAACATTCCCCACCTGTTTCATTCGCTTCTTACCCTCTTTTTGTTTTTCCAGCAATTTTCTTTTTCGGGTGATATCTCCCCCATAACACTTGGCCGTTACATTTTTTCGCACGGCCTTCACCGATTCTCGAGCGATAATTCGTGAACCAATGGAGGCTTGGAGGGCAATTTCAAATTGTTGACGAGGAATCAACTCACGCAATTTTTCAACTAAAGCTCTGCCACGAAGATAAGCTTTTTCTCGGTGAACAATGATCGACAATGCATCCACCGGTTCTTCGTTCACCAAAATATTGAGCTTTACCAAATCGGAAGCCCGAAAATCAGAAAACTCGTAATCAAAGCTCGCAAAACCTTTTGAAATACTTTTTAAGCGATCATAAAAATCAAAAACAATCTCCGAGAACGGAAGCTCATACACGAGCATCACATGCTCACTCGAAAGATATTCCATCTTTTGCTGAATCCCCCGCTTGCCCTCGCAAAGCTGGATCAAAGCCCCTGTAAATTCTTGAGGAATATGAATGGTGGCGCGAATATAAGGCTCTTCAATGCTCGCAATATCGCCCCCCGAAGGAAAATTGGCAGGGTTATCAATCGTCACCACTTCACCTTGCACGGTATTCACGCGGTAAATCACGCTGGGTGCCGTCGAGATAATCTTCAGATTATACTCGCGCTCCAAACGCTCTTGAATAATCTCCATGTGAAGTAGGCCCAAAAAACCGGACCTAAAACCAAAGCCTAAGGCCAAAGAAGTTTCGGGTTCATACGAAAAAGAGGCATCGTTGAGTTTCAACTTTGCCAAAGCCGCTCGCAAATTTTCATATTGATGGGGCTCTACCGGATAGATTCCACAAAACACCATCGACTTCGCTTCTTTAAACCCTGGTAACGCTTGAGCCGCCGGGCGATCAATATGAGTGACGGTATCACCAATACGCACTTCTCCCACTTCTTTGATGCCCGCAATCAAAAAGCCCACTTCTCCCATCGAAAGCTCTGATACTTCTTGAAAATAAGGATTAATCACCCCAATTTTATCAACCAAATAAGGCTGCCCCGTCGACATCAGCTTAATGCGATCTCCCTTTTTGAGAGAGCCATCAAAGATGCGCACCAAAACTACAACGCCCTGATAAGCATCAAACCAACTATCAAAAATAAGGGCCTTGAGAGGGGCCGACGCATCGCCTTTGGGAGGCGGGAAATAGCGCACCACATTTTCTAAAATCTCTTCGGTGCCAATCCCTTGCTTGGCCGAAGCTTCAACGGCATTGGAGGTGGGCAGACCAATCACATTTTCGATTTGTTCTTTTACCCGCGCAGGATTCGCCGCGGGAAGATCAATTTTATTCAGCACACAAAAAACTTCTAAATTAGAATCCACCGCCAAATAAACATTGGCAAGAGTTTGCGCTTGAATTCCTTGTGAGGCATCGACCACCAAAAGTGCCCCTTCACAAGCCGCCAAAGAACGCGATACTTCGTAGTGAAAATCAACATGCCCGGGCGTATCGATTAAATTCAAAATATAGGTGTTTCCATCTTTGGCTTTATAACTCAAGCGAACGGTTTGCGCTTTAATCGTGATGCCGCGTTCTCGCTCGAGATCCATCTTATCTAAAAATTGGTTTTGCTTCTCGCGCTCCGATAAAGCACCGGTAAACTCCAAAAGGCGATCGGCTAGAGTCGATTTTCCGTGATCAATGTGCGCTATAATAGAAAAATTACGAATAAATTTGGGGTTCATTGACATTAAGGCCGGCGGATGCGCTCGAAATCCTCAAAAGTGGGGTTTAAAAAAGAAAGTTGCTCGCCGGGTAAATCGGCCTGATGCTTCGTTAAAATTAGATCAATTCCTTGGCGAATATATTCGGCAATAGGCACCTTGGTTTTTTGGTGAAGGCTCTTCAACTTTTCACTCTGATCTTCAGTAATATAAATGGTTGTCGTAATCTTTTTGCGAGCCATTGGAACACACCTTAATTCTTATTGTTCGGTAACAATAACTTGGGGCGTAATGTTTTCTTTTTGCTGAATTGCTTTCGCATAATCTTGCGCCGCTTTTTCTTCTCCAAAGTTACCCACATTCACGCGATACCATTTTCCTTTGTCGGGAATATCCTCTACCGAAAGAAAGGCCATGTACCCCTTCTTTTTCCAGTTATCCACCACTTGAATGGCGGCCGATTCATCAGGGTAAGAAGCTATCTGCAGGGTGTATTCAGAGTTTGCACTCGATTTAATACGAAAGACCGTTGTGGAAGCACGATCAAAGGGAGTTTTCACGGGTGACGTTTCGGCCTTGGGTTCGGCAAGAGCCAGCGCGGCAGGCTCCGCATCGGGTTTTAGGCTTTGAATTTGAGCATCTACTTTTTTCTTTTCGCCTCCCGAGGGGAACCGGCTTCCCAAGAAAAAGGCCCCTCCCAATAAAATCACCTGAAGCACTAGGAGAACCAACAATTGACCAAAATTAAAACGAATGGCCGTTGAAGTATCGCTCATGATTCCTCATTTCCTTCGAGACTCATATACTCTGGAGCATTCACTCCGACGATCTCGAAACCCGATTGTAATACGCTTTGAAGCGCATGAATTAACAATAACTTACTCTTAGTTTTTTGAAGATCTGGGCTAATCACCCGATAACGTTCATCGCCCTTCGCCCGACTATAATAAGTTTGAAAAGCCTTCGCGAGATCGAGCAAGTAAAAAGCAACCCGGTGTGGCTCAAAGTTTTCTCCGGCTTCTCTCAATACTTCGGGATACATCGAAAGTCGTTCGATTAAATCGAACTCCTCGGGTAATTCCAAATAATCAACCGATTCTTTTTCTGAAAAACCGACTTTTGCTTCTTTTAAAACTCCAGCTTCTTTTGCCTTTCGAAAAATACTCGCAATTCGGGCATGAGCATATTGAATATAATAGACTGGATTATCAGGAGATTGTTTCTTGGCTAAATCGAGGTCAAAGTCAAGCTGAGCATTTGCCGAACGCATCAAAAAGAAAAACCGTGCCGCATCAGCCCCCACTTCTTCAACCACTTCTTCTAAGGTGACGTAGGTTCCTGCCCGCTTGCTCATCTGAACCCTCTCGCCCCCTCGTTTTAAATTCACCATTTGCATGAACACAACCTTTAAACGGTTGGGATCATAACCTAAAGCCTCCATTGCCGCCTTCACTCGGGGAATATAGCCCGCATGATCAGCGCCCCAAATATTTAAATAGAGGGAATAATGCCGCTCATATTTATTGCGATGATAGGCGATATCGGGCGTAAAATAGGTGTAGGAACCTTCTTTTTTCACCAAAACACGGTCTTTATCATCGCCAAAAGTGGTAGAACGAAACCATTTCGCCCCTTCTTGCTCAAATAAGTAACCTTCTTCTTTCAACTCATGCAGGACTTTTTCAATTTCTCCAGATTCATAAAGAGAAGATTCCAGGAAAAAATGATCAAACTCGATGCGCAGCTCCGCTAAATCTTCTTTGATTTGCTCTAATAATTCCTTGCCCATTGTTTTTCCAACAATCAATGGATCTTCTGGCATTTTTTTAAGATTTTCTTGATGCTTAATCACCAACTCCTCAAGATATGCTCCCTGATAAGAGTCTGCAGGAGGAGGAGGAATTTCTTTTCCGGGATTTTGCAATTTTTGAAGATAATACAAAACCGAATTACCCAAAGTGCGAATCTGCACGCCGTGATCGTTCACATAGAATTCTTTGCTCACCTCATAACCACAGGCTTTGAGAAGACGGGCCAAGGTATCGCCCACCACCGCATTTCGACCATGCCCAATATGCATCGGCCCCGTGGGATTAGCGCTCACATACTCAATCAAAATTTTCTCAGCCCTTGGAGCAGCAAGACCAAACCGAGCACCTTGAGCTAAAATGGTTCGAAGACCATCGTGATAAGCCTTCGGAGAAAGAAAGAAATTAATAAAACCCGGGCCCGCAATTTCAGTTTTAACCACATACCCTTGAGGATCTTTCAAATTTTGGGTGAGAAGTTCTGCAATCGCACGCGGTTTTTGTTTGAGGCGCGAAGCCAAAACCAGGGCAACATTACTTGAAAAATCTCCATGGCTCGCAATCGTTGGCTTTTCAACAATCACTTCAGGAATTTCTTCTAAATGAAGAAGTTTCTTTTCAATACACTCTTTAAAAGTAGCTTCTAAAATGTGATGGATTTTATCTTTCATGAACTTCAATTCTCAAGGGCAGTGTTTCTGAAGTAAGGGAAAAAGCACCGAACCTCTCAATGATAAATTAAAGAGAATATGACATTTCTAAAAAAACTTCCTTGCGGTGCGTTTTTTCACGCACTGAAGAAACACTGCCCTTTGAGAAATCTTCTATTTACTGCGTCAAAGGCAAACTTTTTACCTCTCCCAATTTCTTCAAATCTTTTTCCATTTTTGCTTCATCTCCGATGATTAAAACCTTTAAAGCATCCGGAAACAAATATTTCTGCCCTATTTTTTTTACATCGTCGAGGGTCACTTTTCGAATACTTTGAGGATACGTCTGCAAATAATCTTCAGGGTAACCCAAAAATCCTAAACGTGCCCGTTCTTTTACATAATTAAAATGGGGTTCCCATTCATTAATCAAACGATTCAAAATCGCCTCTTTCGCAAATTGAAGTGAACTTTCACTTAAATGTTTTCCGTCGTGAAAATCTCGAACGATCTGCCAAGCAAGCTCTACTACCTGCACCGTAGTTTCGGTTTTCGTTTGCGCCATCACATAAAACAAGCCCATTTTGGTTTCGAGTCCAAAGTGAGAATAAACTCCATAGGCCAAGCCACGGCTTGAACGAATTTCTTCTCCTAAACGCGATGAAAAAATATCGCCGCCCAAAAGATAATCCATCAAGATCAACGCAAATTTATCGGGATTAAAGCGCTGATCCCCAAAATGCCCCATAAAAATAGTCGACTGCCCCCCTTTTTTATTGATGACATACACCCCTTTGAAATTAACCTTCTCGACCTGGGGCAATGGAGGAACTGCTGCAGTGCTTTTTGACCAATTCGAAGAACTTTTCTCTAAAAGCTGAATCACCTCTTCTTTTTTTAGATCTCCCCCCACGGCAATCACCACATTTTCAGGATGAAAAAATCGCCCATAAAAATCTTTGAGATCACCCACATTGATCGATTGAAGCGTTTGCGGAGTAGGACTCGCCGCCCAAGGGCTTTTGGGGCCATAAAAAAGTTTTGGAAATTCGCGCAGGGCAATTCGTTCGGCTTCATCGTCTTGCCGCTTAATCGCCTCAATTTGCCTGGAGCGTGCCAACTCAAATTGGGTTTTATCAAAACGAGGCGAAGAAAGAATTTCGAAAAAAAGCGAGGTCATTAAATCGGCATCTTCTTTCAAGCAACGCAGCCGTGCCGAACCATATTCGTGAGTCATGCCGGTTTCAAGCTCAGCGCCCCGATCTTCTAAGATTTCATCCACCTGACTGGGCGCCTTTTGGAGAGTTCCTCCTACTCTCAATAGAGTTCCTACCAAACCTGCAACTCCCGTTTTATTCGGGGGGTCAAATACCGCCCCGCCTCGAATAAAGGCAAAGAGCTGCAAAGTAGGAAGCTCATGGTCTTCTGAAAAGTAGACCTGCATCCCATTTGAAAGTTTAAATTTTTCAACATTCGGCAAATGAAAAGTTTTGAGAGATTTTTGGCTTAAGCGTTGAACACGAGGATCTTGCGAAAAAGCAGAGCTTGCCCACAACACCAAACAAAAAATTGAAAAAACGCGGAATTTTTTCATGAACCTTTCCCTTTGCTCAACACAGAAACCGTCGAATTACTCTTTACAAAATATTTTTGAGCCACTTCTTGAATCTCTTTCGGGGTAATTTGTTTTAAAATCTCCAAATGCTTAAATAAATATCTCCAATCTCCAGCTACCGCTTGGGCATAGGTAAGATCGGAAGCCAAGCCTGAATTCGAATCCATTCTGAAAATAAGATCGGCGCTCAGCTGATGCAAAGCCCGCTGATATTCTTGTTCGCTGATCGGACTCGCCTTAAAATCTTCTAAAACTTTGCGAATCGCTTTTTCAACGTCGGCCGTGGTGTAATTTCCGAGGGGAGAGGCATAAACAAAGAAAAGATTACTCAAACGAGAACCCGGAGTTGAAGAATCACAAGAAACACTCTGCGCCATCTTTTTTTCAATCACCAAGCTTTTATAAAACCTAGACGTACGCCCCTCGCATAAAACCTGGCTGATGAGATCAAACACATAATCTTCACGATTTGGAAGCGTGGGTTTATGAAACGCGATCATAATATTGGGGCGAGCTTCAAACGAAACCATTTGGCGCTTTTCTTCTTTTTGCACGGGTTCTGGATCTTGAATTTCAGCCACTTCTTTTCCGGCAGGAATATTTCCAAAATATTGGGTAAGAATCTTTTTAGTTTGAGCAATATCAATATCTCCCACAACTGCCCCCACCATCCGGCTCGGAACATAATATTTTTTGTAAAATTCAGCGAGATCGGTAGCGCTGAGATTTTGAATATCTTTTTGGTAGCCGATTAATGGAAAACGAAACGGACTTTTTTCGTAGGCCTTGAGCAAGGTGAGTTCTAAATTTTTTCCAAAGGGTTGATTATCCACTCGCATGCGGCGCTCTTCCTGAACCACATCACGCTCCGAATAAAATTCTCGAAAAACCGGATGCTTTAAGCGTTCCGATTCGAGATAAGCCCAAAGCTCCAACTTACTCACCGGAAGCTCCACGAAATAGCTCGTCACATCTTTTGAAGTCGTTGCGTTAAGATCGGAGGCTCCATTGCGGTTGTAAATGCGAGAGAATTCTTCTTTCACCCCATACGCTTCTGCTTGTTTCTGCAATTCTTTTAATTTTTTTGAAAGCGTTTGAATTTCGGGACTGGATTCTTTTCCTTTTTGCGTTTCGGTCTGAAGCGCCCGATTCACGCGCTCAATCTCTGCCAAAACCTTTTTCTCTTCGGCATAATTTTTTGTGCCAATCGTGGGAGTACCTTTAAAAGCCATGTGTTCTAAAAGGTGGGCAATGCCTGTTTTTCCTTCAATTTCATCTACGCCTCCCACTTTAACTCGAATATAACCCGCAAAAACAGGAGGGCCTTCCCGTCGCACCAATAAAAAAGTCATCCCATTTTTTAGACGAAACTCTTGCACTTGATCTTGCAAGGAGGGTCTTGCCGCTTGGACAGGAAAAGCGAGGAGGAAAAAGCACAAAATAAAAAGTATTTTTCGAAGCATAAGAGGAAGAGTGTCTATGCAAACAGAGAAGATTTAGCAACGAAGAAATGGGAAAAAGAAGGCCGAATGGATCGGCTTCAAATCCCAAAAATAATAAAACCCAACTTAAAATTTAAGTTGGGTTTTATTGCGGGGGTGGGATTTTTTCTCCCCCGTCCGCATTGCGGACTCCTCCGAAACCGGCCGCCCTCGCTGACGCTCATTCCAGAACTTACCGAAATTCGCTTTTCATGCATAAGCATGCGCTTCGGGTCGGCTTCAAATCCCAAAAATAAAAAACCCAACTTAAATTTTAAGTTGGGTTTTATTGCGGGGGTGGGATTTGAACCCACGACCTCGAGGTTATGAGCCTCGCGAGCTACCAGGCTGCTCTACCCCGCGATAAATCGGTCTTTGAAAAAAACCATCTACTGTGTTGCGACTCATTCACGATCCTCACGTACATTTCAGTACGCTCCGATCGTTCATTCGTCGCTGCCTTGTAGCTGGATTTTTTCAAAGACCTGTTAATTTTGTTTTAACAAGTTTCAACTTTTCTTAAAATTTTTATCAAAGCGAGTAATAAAATTTAGATTATTTTTAAAAAAAGTTTATTTTTTTATCAGAGAACTTTTTACCTCAGACAAATTATTTTTTCTCTCTCCGAGGCAGACGGCGTTACTACTGTGATGCGCGGCACTTGTCTATGAAAATTTTTTGCAGCGAATTTTTGATCTAAAATTACACAAAATTTAGCATAATTTAATAAAATCGTTTGACGGTGACGTATAAATCCATTATCATTATTCAATAGTTTGGTTGATGTGAAAAAAACAAATAATAAGGAGGGTATCCCATGGCTACGAAGAAGAAAAAGAAAGCCGCTAAGAAAAAACCCGCAAAAAAGAAAAAGAAATAGTGGCTCTTCAAAAGATGTAAATCAAAGCCCTGCAGGCGAAAGCCTCCAGGGCTTTTGATTTTTTTGAACCAAATACTTCTCAAGTTATACGGGCAATAGAGAACAAAAATTTACGGCATCCAATACTTTGATGTTCCCAGCCTGAGCAGGTCGATCCAGATCGCGTACCACTAAAAAAGTTTGAGGGACCTTAAGTTTCTCTGAAAAATAACTTAAGGAAGAAGGAATGTTGGAATCCGTAAGCTTTGCCTCAATCAAGATCCAAGGTTTCTTATTCTGGGTAATTAAGAAATCGACTTCTCGTTTTTCTTTGTCGCGAATAAAATAAAGCTCGAGTGGAGGATATCCCCAATCCTGAGTAAAATGGCACCACTTGAGAAGATGACTGGCAATTAAGTTTTCAAAACGAGCCCCTTCATCCTCAATTTCAGACCAATCCCACAGATAGAGCTTCGATTCTTTTTTCAAAGTACGACTGAGTTTCCCTGCCCAAGGTTTGACCTCATAAAAAAAGTATAAACGTTTCAAATATTCCATCCACAACCGCACCGAAGCATAAGGAACTTGCAAGTCCTCGCGCAAAGAGTTCACCGAAAGCAAATTTCCTGCGCGCAATACTAAAAGTTCGAGTAAATGCTCTACATGCGAAATTTGACGGATGGCACTGATGTCCCTTAAATCTTCCCTTAAAAGAAGCTGGCGTCGTTCTTTCAACCAGAGTCGATGTTGGTTTTCGTCTTGATCTAGGAAACTACGGGGAAACCCACCCCAGCGCAAAAGAGCATCAAAATTCTTTTTCGCTTTTTGACCCAAAGTAGCCGAAGATTCCCACAGTCGATCTGCAATCTTTTCAGACTTCACCGACTCCATCGAAATTTCAGGGTTTAGTAATTCCTTTAAAGACAAAGGATGTAGACGATATTGATGATAACGCCCAAGCAGGCTGTCTCCACCACGCTGATAAAGATCTAGTCTTCCGCTTCCCGTCACCAACAAATCAAAGTGGCTTCCATAACTATCCCACAAACCTTTTACATAGCGTTTCCATTTAGGATATTTATGGATTTCATCTAAGACAACCAAGGGCTTTTCGTTTTTCTTACTCGGACGCAATCGATTCAAAAATCCATAGGGGTCTTTCGCAAGCTCTTGTCTCCACCTCAAATCGTCCCAATTGCGATATAAATCTTCGGAACCCCTCAACTGTTGGAGTTTTTGAGCCAGAGTAGTTTTCCCTACTTGCCTGGGGCCTACTAAAAAAACAATTTTATGTTGTTTAAAATGTTGCTGAAGAAGCAAATGAAAGAGACTTCGGTCCATATGACTATATTTTACCAACCTGATAGAAAGTCAAGACTTTTTATCAGATAAGCAGTAAAAAGTCATGGAGATGTCCTCCATCTATCAACACTCTGCAAAACCCTACAACTTTTCCTGCTCCCTTAGAAAAATCCAAACAACACGAAAGTCAAAAGAAGAATTGGCAACTTTATATCTCTTCTGCCGAGAATAATCTTAGAATACGGGGCAAGAAAGATAAGTTATGTTTCCATTAGGACTAGGATTATTGGTAATTACCGCATTTCTTTTACGAGATAGTTCTTCGCGTACAGCTCCCCCTCAGGCCCCTTCTCAACCCCAAACTCCAGAGGAAGCTTCTTGGACAGAAGGAGAGAGACGTTCGGGGGCTTGCAGAACTGAGACTTCAGATTATGAACCAGAAATCTATGAACGACTGGTAGGACTTCGTAATGCCAATAGAGCTTTCGTCTCTCGACAATGGGATCCAAATTTTTTAAGAACTTTTGTAGACGCCTCTCGCGCACGCGGGGAAGAAATTGGTGTGATTTACGATGCAGAAAGCCATCGAATTGCGCTTCAATATGCAAACGGGGAAGGAGGAGGAGTACTCCCAGCTGTTAATGTTACCCGTTACAATACTATCTTGCACACCCACCCCAGAGCTACTGCAGATCCTGTGGCTGCCACAATGTTTTCTCAATCCGATCTCATTAGTCTTCTTATATTTTCTGTGTCCCAACAAACCACTACATCCGCAACAGTCATTGGTCGAATTTGTGGAGGGCCTCTAGAAACTTCGCAAATTGCCGTATCAGGAAATACTATTTTTGTGACAAATTCTTATGAGCTCGGATGGATTTCGCACAACCTGCGTATCTTACCCTCACCTGCTCGAGACATTTTACGTCGAGCAGTTCCAGAAGGTTATCGAGTAGAAGTAAACCCTGCGAGAGTAAATGAAATTGGAGCGAGATCGGCACTTCCTGCAGACATACAAGCTAGCATCTTAAGAACCTTGAACACTCCACAGACAGAATAGAAACTTCAATCAAAATAATAAAAGTGCCAGACACTTTATAAGCAATCACCCAAGCGCTGCAATTTCGGCAGGATTAAGCTCACGATACCCCCCCACTGGGAGATCTCCCAAATTTAAAGAGCCTATGCGGACACGAACCAAACGCAAGACTTTCACCCCCGCCCACTCGAACATGCGTCGCACTTGGCGTTTTTTGCCTTCGTGGATTTCAATTGAAAACCAGATCTTTTCTTTTTTGATTTTTTGAATTCGGGCGGGAGCCGTTTTCGTACCTTCGAGGATTATTCCTTTTTCCAATTGCTTTAGCTTTTCCGAAGAGGGGATTTCATTCAACTCCACCCAATATTCTTTCTTAATTTCAGAAGAGGGATGCGTGAGTTGATGGGCCAAATCCCCATCATTAGTTAAAAGGAGCAAACCCTCCGAATCATAATCGAGGCGCCCAACTGCATTCACCGACGGATGCAAATTGGGGATGCAATCAAAAACTGTTTTTCGCTTTTGAGGATCTTTTTTCGTAACAATCACGCCGCGGGGTTTATGGAAAAGAATGTAGGTTTTTTGAGGAACAAGTGAGAGAAGTTTATTTTGAAAAGAGATTTGATCGGAGTTTGGGTCAACTTGAGTGCCTAATTTGTAAATGACTTCTCCATTCACCTTCACTTTACCCTGGAGAATCAATTTTTCGGCCTCGCGCCGCGAGGCGACTCCTGCCTTGGCCAAGAAATGCTGCAAGCGCATTCGGCTCATGCCAAATTTTCATCCGTAGAATTCGCAGATTCTTCTTTTTTCGCAAAGGCATCGAGCACGCGCCCTTCTAGGCCTTCCAAGGCTTTTAGGCTTTGATCGAGTTCATCAAAGGCTTCTTTCTCTTCGCGCTCCGCCACTTGGAGTTGGGCCGCAAAATCTTGATCGGAGGCTTGGGTCTCGGACTCTTCAAAATAATCTTGTTCCAACTCGACCGTTGCTCCCGGCGCAGAGGTTTGATGCATTTCTTCTTCGATTTGCTTTAAGTCTTTTAACGTGGGCAGATCTTGCAGGCCTCGCAAACTAAAAATCTCTAAAAACTTTTCGGTGGTGCCATAGAGCAAGGGTTTACCGGGCTCTTCTTTCTTACCCACCACCTTCACCATATCTTTTTCGAGCAAAGTTTTCAGAACCCCACCCGAATCGACCCCACGAATTTCATCGATATCGGCCCGCGTAATGGGCTGGCGATAAGCCACCATCGAGAGCACCTCGAGAGAAGCTTGAGAAAGACGAGTTGGATTCACCTTATTCATGGCCTTAATATAGGGCGCAAACTCAGCACGGGTACGAAATTGAAAACCGTGAGCCACATTCACCAGCTCAAAACCTTTTCCGTTGGTTTCATATTCCGCCACCAATTCGTTGATTACCTGCTGAACATCCAAGCGAATCAATTTTTGATCTTCCGATTGCTGTTTTAAGGCGAGTTGATCTTCCACGCTCAGATTCTGTGGCTCTGCTGATTCTTCAGCGGATACCGGAGCCTCTTCTTCAATGAAAAGAGGAGCGGCATCTTCATTAGCCTCTGAACTTTCGAGAGCCGGTGTTTCTTGCGCATTTTCTGCCTGCAAGGCTGGAGCTTGATCTTCGGCCCGTTGAATGGTTTTTAAAATCTCGCCCGCATCGAGGGGATCTTCGCTCACAAACAAGATAGCCTCGACAATCGATTTTAATAAATTTTTATCCATAATTATTGGAGGGTAGGAGTTGTTGTATTCGTTTCCTCCCCTTCCCCTTTTTCTGAATCAACCCTTCGACTTTGCTCAGGGTTGATACTGAGCGGAGCCCTAACCCCAGTCTTTAGACTGGAGTTAGGCGTAGTCGAAGTATCAAATTCCGAAGCAATTTGAGAATTTTCAGAACTCGCTTCTTCTTTTTTAAATAAGTGGATCGTGCCCCCGGTTTCGGTTTGCCAAATTCGAATCAATTTGAGGCGCATCATTTCTAAAACTGCTAAAAATGTGACAATGCATTGCCCGCGTGTGACGGGGCCTTCAAACAGAGAATCGAACGTAAAAGAAGGAGCCGCATGAAAGCGCTCCATCAGTTCATAGATTCGCTGAGTCACCGATAAACGCTCCACCGCCACTTCGTGATAACGCTCCGGCTTTAATTTTTTCAAAATATCATTAAAGGCCGTTAAAAGTTTAAAAGAATCGGCCTGTAAAATTTCTTCTTGATCAATTTCTTCGGAGGCTTTTAAACGCACAAAAACCTCTCTCCCCAGTTGGGTACGTTTCGAAAGAAGCTGAGCGGCATCTTTAAAGCGCTGGTACTCCAAAAGACGTCGAGCAAGCTCTGCACGCGGATCAACACCCTCTTCTTCTTCCTCTTCATTCGCATCCGGAAGCAAAGTTTTCGATTTAATATGCGTAAGCTCAGCAGCCATCAAAATAAATTCGCCCGCCAAATCGATATTGAGTTCTTGCATCAAGCTTAAATAGTCGAGGTATTGATCAAGAACGAGAGAGATTGGAATATCGGCCACTGAAACATCATTTTTGCGAATGAGGTGTAAAAGAAGATCTAAAGGACCTTCGAAAATGGGGAGACTCACTTTGTAAGAGTTCAAATGCATTAAAGTCCCATTCTCTTGTAGACTAAAGCCAAATTTTCTTGCGCCACTTTGCGAGCCTTCGCTACCCCGGCTTCCACAATTTCATCTAATAATTGGGGGGTTTCTTCAAATTTTTTACGCCTTTCTTGATGTTCTTTCAAGAAGGGAATCAAATTTTTCAAAAATACTTTTTTGCAATCAATGCAGCCAATCGCAGCACTGCGGCAATCTTGATCGATTTTTAAGACTTCTTCCGGAGAAGTATAAATCTTGTGATAATCATAAACCGGGCAAACTTCGGGGTTACCAGGATCAGTCCGCCGTTTTCTTGCGGGGTCGGTCATCATGGTGAGCACTTTTTTCTCGACTGCCGCTAAATCTTCGGAAAGCGAAATGGCATTTCCGTAACTCTTCGACATCTTTCGGCCATCGGTGCCCAAAAGCTTGGGCGCTTGAGTAAGCAAAGATTGGGGTTCTACAAAAGTTTCTCCATAAAGGTGGTTGAATCGCCTTAAAACTTCTCGAGAAAGCTCCAAGTGCGCCAATTGATCTTGACCCACCGGCACCACATTCGCTTGATAAATCGCGACATCGGCCGTTTGTAAGAGCGGGTAACCCAAAAAACCGTAGGTGGAGAGATCTTTATCTTTCAACTCGTTCTTCATCTCTTTATAAGAGGGAACTCTCTCTAACCAAGAAATCGGGGTAATCATCGAAAGTAAAAGATGCAGTTCGGCATGTTCGGGCACACGAGACTGAATAAAAATAGTGGCTCGATCGGGGTCTAACCCTGCGGCCAACCAATCGATTAAAATATCGCGGCTTGATTCGCGAATCACTCCGGGGTTTTCATATTCGGTAGTTAAACTGTGCCAATCAGCCACAAAGAAAAAACACTCGTTGTTCTCTTGAAGGTTCAGCCAATTTTCAAGCACTCCATGATAATGCCCAAGATGGAGTTTGCCAGTTGGGCGCATGCCCGAAACAATACGTTTATTTTCTATTTTCATAATTCAGCCTGGAATTAAAAAGTGGGCGACAAAATACACTGGAATTGCAAGAATTTTAAAAAGCCCTAAATAATACGCGGCAAATAAAATCCAGATTCCCTGATTCGCAATCGAATTATAAATCTCTCGCCAGCGGGGCGATAAAAAGTTTTCAAGTACTTTCCCCCCATCTAAGGGATGGATGGGAATCAGATTAAAAAATGCCAAGCCTAAATTTAAGTAGATCATATAATGAAGCACCGGAACTCCGCCCACATAATCTTGGTAGCTGATTCCGAAATAATACAACACATAAAGGGCCAGAGAGGTGAATAAAGCCAAAATCATGTTTGAAATTGGCCCGGCAATCGAAACTTTGATCATATCAAGACGCCACTTCTTCATGCGCAAAGGATTCACAGGCACGGGTTTGGCCCACCCCCCAATTGGCAGCCCAATCGAGGTAAAAAAAAGTAACAAAGGGAGCAAGATCGTGCCAAAAATATCGATGTGAGGAATAGGATTGAGCGTGAGCCGCCCTTGAAGCCTGGCCGTATCATCACCACAACGATGCGCCATCCAAGCATGCGCCATTTCATGGAAAGAAAGAGAGAAAAGAAAAATCGGAAAAAAAACAATAATAGTTTTGAGTTGGGCAAAGTCCATGCAACAGGTTTAAGGTTTAAGGGTTAAGGTTTATGGTTTAAGGGAAAGCAATCTCTTCCCTTACACCTTACACCTTATACCTTACAGCTTATACCTCCCTCTCCCACCGGTTCTACCCAGCGGCCATGATTTTTGATCAGTTCGACCAAACGTTGGTCAGCTTCTTCTTGAGGAATATTCTTTTCAACGCATTCCTTGCCCACATACAAATGAATCTTATTAGGGCCCCCACCCACATAACCAAAATCAGCATCAGCCATCTCACCCGGGCCGTTCACAATGCAACCCATGATCGCAATTTTCACACCTTTTAAATGAGAAGTAATTTTTTTGATTCGTGCCGTAGTAGTTTGTAAATCAAAAAGAGTACGTCCACAGGAGGGGCAAGCAATAAATTCTGTTTTGGTGACGCGTTGACGAGCCGCTTGAAGAATATTGTAGGCCAAATGCACCGAGTTAGAGAAATTGTTTGCCGAAACTTGAATGCTGTCGCCGATGCCATCTAAAAGCAAACAACCGATCTGACCACTCGAATCTAAAATAGCCGAAGCGTTGTGAAGAGGAGGCATTAAATGGATAACCGCTTCAATTTGAGCTTGATGGAGTTGGCTGACCAAAGCTCGATTTTCGTAAACCCAATTTGGGCCCGCCCAACAAAGCCCAAAGCGCTCAATCCCTTCACTTTGACTCAATCGGGCGAGCTCGAGCAATAATTTAGCCCCATTTTTTTCAAACGCGGGCAGATACTCTTCGGCAAGCCTCCATTCGAGGGCCAAGTTTTCTTGCTGTTTCGCAATACGCAACAATTCAATGGCTTGCGCTTTCCATCCTTCTTCATTTTTCTCACGCGAAGGTGCGATACTAATTTTATCGACCCCTCCTGCAAGCAAAGGAAATAGAAAGGTCGAATCTTTCAAATCAATGGCGATTGCCACTTGCTTTGAAAATTTTTCTTTAAAGTCTTTCGCAAACACCAAAAACTCATCCACTTCTTCGGGCCCTACTTGAGAAAGATCAAAGCTGATAATTTCAGGGATTCTCTCTTCGCGAATGAGTTGAGCAGTATTTTTTTCTAATTCTTCTTTTTGAGAAGCACTTAAAGGCCACGAGCAGGCGCTTAAAACACGAACCACGTGTTTGCCCCCCACATGAATCGGCCCCGTTTTCACGGTTTCGGAGGGGCGTCGCGTATATTCGAAAGGATTCCAGGGAACGACCTCTCCCTGCCCCTCTCCTTGGTAAGGAGAGGGAAAAGAAATACCCCCTCTTTGCGAAGGAGGGGGAAGGGGGAGGTCTTCATTAAACTTTTTCACCATCGCCTTCGCGACCGGGATTTCATGAATCGAATCTTCCGTGAGCGAAACGCGAACGGTATCGCCGATACCATCTTCGAGCAGAGTTAAAATTCCTACCGCCGATTTAATTCGTCCGTCTTCGCCTTCACCGGCTTCGGTTACACCTAAATGCAGTGGATAGTTCATCCCCTCTTGATTCATGCGTGCAACGAGTAAGCGATAGGCCTGCACCATCACCTGAGGATTCGATGCCTTCATCGATAAAATAATCTCATGATAATTTTGGGCCTCGGCGATGCGCAAAAATTCTAAGGCAGATTCCACCATTCCTTGCGGCGTGTCGCCATAACGATTCATGATTCGATCGGAAAGCGAACCATGGTTGGTGCCAATGCGCATGGCCACACCACGCTCTTTGCATTTTTGCACCAAGGGAATAAATTTTTCTTTGATCCGCTCGAGCTCCGCTTCATATTCCGAATCGGTATATTCGCGCACATTGAATAATTTTCGATCGGCAAAATTTCCGGGATTGATTCGGACCTTCTCCACATATTCCGCCGCAATCATTGCAGCCTGAGGAGTAAAATGAATATCGGCCACCAAAGGTGTTTGATAACCTTTTGCGCGAAGTTGATCGCGAATATTTTTGAGATTTTCAGCATGATGAATCGTAGGCGCCGTAATGCGAACAATTTCACAACCTGCCTCAATCAAACCAATGGCTTCTTTCACCACCGCCTCGGTATTGAGCGTATCGGAAATCGTCATCGATTGAACACGAATGGGATTTTTACCTCCCACGCCTACATTCCCTACTTTCACTTCGCGGGATTCACGGCGTTGGTATTGAAATAAAGAGGGGCAATAAAGCTCCGCCTGAGGCTGTTTATTCATAGCGGGGGTTATCCCTAAGCCAAGCTTCGCTGTCAAGCTTATCAGCCTCTCGGATGCAATTTTACAACCTCTTTTAAGCGCTGAGTATCAATATGAGTATAAATCTGAGTGGTCGCAATATCGGCATGCCCCAGCAGAGTCTGCACCACACGAAGATCGGCGCCGCCTTGCAACAAGTGGGTTGCAAAGGAATGACGCAAAGTATGAGGCGAAAAATGTTTCTGAATCTGGGCTTTTTTGGCGTAGCGTTGAAGCAAAATCCAAAATTGTTGGCGGCTTAATGGGGTTCTTTTTTGCGAAATAAAAACGTGCGATATTTTTTTACCTTTTAAAAGCCTCTCCCGCGCCTGCGCTAAATAAGTTCTCAACCACTCCACGGCCGATTTCCCAATCGGCACTAAGCGCTCTTTCGAGCCCTTTCCAAAGGCGAGCAAATAACCTTCGGTAAGATGAATTTGATCAAGTTTTAAGCCCACCAACTCCGAAACTCGCAGGCCTGTTGCGTATAAAAGTTCAAACAGGGTTCGATCGCGAATTCCCAAAGGCTCTCGAATATCGGGGGCCGCTAAGAGTCGCTCCACCTCTTCTAAGCTTAAATATTCTGGAAGCTTGCGCCCCAAGCGCGGAAGATCTACTTTCTCAGTAGGGTTTTCTTTCAGTTTTTCTTCTTGAAGCAAGAAACGATAGAGTTGACGAATACTCACTTGTGATCTTAAACGAGAACGAACCGATAAGTTTCGTTTCTGAAGCTCGGTAAGGTATTCGGTGATTTCGAGGGGTCGAACGGCATTTAAGTGGAGTTTTTTCGATTCTAAAAAATTAAGGAAATTTTTTAAATCGGTTTGATAAGCCGCTAAAGTATTCGCCGAAAGCCCTCGATCAATTCGAAGGTAATGGGTGAATAAATCGAGGAGTTGATCGTTGTTTTCGAGCATAATCATATCAACACAACGCCCCCTGTCCCCCTCTTAAACTTAAGAGGGGGAACTTCTTCTTCTCCTCCTCTTAAGATTAAGAGGAGGTTGGGAGGAGTTGTGAAAATTTGCAAAAAATTATTGTTATGACCCTAACACACGAAACAAAAGATTGGCAAAAGCCCTTTCAATTTTTTCCGAGCTCCCCGGTTTGGGATTCTCAAAAAGAGTGGGTTTTAGAAATTGGGCCAGGTAATGGCAAATTTGCCACCTGGTTTGCCCAAGAAAATCCTCAAAAGCTCATGATTGCAATTGAGCTTCGCAATATGCGTTTTCAAGGGGTGGGTGAAAAATCAACGCAAGCCAAGCTCCAAAACCTGATCGCCATTCATGGAGATGCCCGTTATTGTCTGCCTCATCTTTTTAAAGAACAAAGCTTAAATGAAATTTATATTTTGTTTCCAGACCCGTGGTTTAAACGACGTCATCATAAGCATCGCTTAATTAATCCGGAACGCGTTCAACTTTTTCATGAACTCTTAAAACCTCAAGGAAAAATATTTTTTGCAACGGATTATACTCAATACGCGGAATGGGTGAAAAAATGCTTTCAAGAAAAACAATGGCAGTTTGAAGAAGGAAAATCGCTCTACCCCACTTACTTTGAGACGAAATGGAAAAAGCTCGGGCGAGAAATTCATTATTATTGCTTTGTAAAAAGATAAGGTAAAGGCCAGTGAGTTCTGTAATGAGCAAAAACTGCCGAGCCGCAAAGGCTATTTCAATTGAAATAAAAAAATCTTCAAATCGATTACTCTATTTTATTCCTTACGGCGATTTTTTTTGCGATTGGAGGAATTCACTGGCCTTTACAAAATAAGACTCAATTTTGCAGTAAATGGAGAGCTTTTTCTTCTTCTGGAATTCTCATTCTTAAAAAAGCCAGAAATCCAAAAACGCTTAAAACGCAGGTGAAATAAGCCTGAACCATGCATGAGATCGTGATAAGTTCGATCAACACTGCTACATAATTGGGATGAGAAATAAATTGATACGGGCCTTTCTTCACACGCGGCATATCAGGAACCACCCAAATTCTCACATTCCAGCATTTTCCCAAACTCCACATCGCCCAATGCCGTAAAATTTGGGCCAAAAGAAAGATAAAAAACAAAGCGGGCCAATACGAAACCAAATGCCTGTTTAAAAAATAAACCTCGGCCGGAAGCCCCAAAAAAAATCCAATCATGAGCAAAACCACCCATTTGAAATGATCGTGGCCAAACTCGCGCCCGCCATGCTTTTTCATCCATGCCGCATTTTTACGCGAAATCAAGACTTCCGATAGACGTTGAAGAATAACAAAAAAAAGAAAAACCCAAAAAAGCAGATTTACATCCATTGCAAAACCAATCCTTCAGCCGAAAAACCGGGGCCAAAAGCGCTCATCACTCCAAATTCACCCCTTTCCGGTTTTTCTTCTAAAAGCTTCTGAAGTTCAAAAATCACCGAGCACGACGACATATTCCCGTATTGGCGCAAAATCTCCCAAGAAATCTGCATTTTTTGATCGGAGAGCTTCAACACTTCTTGAAAAGCCTTTAAGATCTTTGCCCCACCCGGATGGCACAAAACAAAACTCAAATCGCCAGGGCTCAATTGAAACGATCGGAGTAACTGCGAAATAAATTCATGCGCCTTTTCTTGAACTAAACTGGGAATCTCGGGCCCTAAAATCACTTCTAAACCACTATCGAGCTGCTTCCATCCCATGTGCGAATAGGTTTGAGGAAAAAGATGACTTCTTGCAGCGCAAATCTTTAATTTTCCTCTTGGAGAGGTTTTTTCTCCTTCAATCAAAACCGCTGTGGCTCCATCGTTAAAAATGGCGCCCCCCACCAAACCTTTCGGACTCGTATCGGATATTTGATAAGCCAAAGAACAGAGCTCAAGATTAAGCAATAAAACTTTTTCATTAGGATAAGCCTGCGTATACTCAAAGGCCTTCGTCAAACCTTGAACCCCTCCCGTGCAACCCCATCCGAAAATAGGCGTGCGGCGGGTAGATGCCGGAAGCCCCAACTCTTGAATCAAATAAGCATCGAGAGAAGGCACCGTAAAACCGGTGGTCGAAACGAAAATAAGGCCGCTTACTTCGTCTGGGCTTACCTTGCTCTGATTCAAACACTCCTGAGCCGCTTTCAAACAAAGCTTTAAACCCTCTTCAAAATAAACTTGATTACGTTCAGCAAATGAACCCAATTCGCGAAAATGATTTAAAGGAGAAACAAAATAACGCGTTTGCACCTGGGCATTTTGAAAAATTGCCTCAATCTCTGAATCTCTTTTTTGAAATCTTTGGGGAGCATTTCGAAAAAATGCACACACTTCTTCTTGAGAATAAGAATAGGCAGGTAATGCTGTAGTGGCGTGAACAATAAAAGACATACAGCGCTGGGCCTTCGCTTCTGTTAAAGGATTTCTAAAGAGACTTAAGCTACTTTTTCAATCACTCGATATAAAGTATCGCGCTCGATGGGTTCGCGCCCAGCCTCGCGAATCAAAGCTTGAATGGTATCGGCGCCTAAACTCTCGGGAGTTTTTGCACCCGCCATGTGCACAATTTTTTCTTGAGTAATGGTGCCATCTAAATCGTCGGCCCCAAAAGAAAGCGCCAATTGAGCAATCTTCAATCCGCTCATCACCCAATAGGTTTTCACATGATCGAAATTATCGAGATAAATTCGGCTAACGGCAATTTGTTTGAGATCGGTCAACCCCGTAGGCTCAGGCAAATGGGCCATCGGCGTATCGAAGGGAATAAAACTTAGAGGAATGAAAGTTTGAAAGCCACCGGTTTCATCTTGCAAATCACGGAGACGACGCAAGTGATCTACCCGATCTTCATCTTGTTCAATATGCCCGTAGAGCATGGTGGCATTAGAATGAATACCCAATCGATGGGCAATGCGATGAATCTCAAGCCAGCGTTCGCCCGAAATTTTATTTGGGCAAATCTGCTTGCGAATGCGTTCTGCAAAAATCTCCGCCCCTCCTCCGGGCATCGAATTCAAGCCGGCAGTGTTTAATCGTTTCAAAGTTTCTTCAATGGAAAGCTTGCTGACCTTCGCGAAATAATCGATTTCAACTGCAGTAAAGGCTTTCAAATGCAAGGTAGGAGCGATCTTTTTCAACTCACTGAGAAGATTTTCATAATAATCGATTTTATAATCGGGGTGTAAACCACCTACGATATGAAGCTCCGTCGCGTTTTCTTGAGCGGCTTGAAGGGCAATTTTTTTCATCTCTTCTAAAGAGAAAAGATAGGCTTTGGGAGAATTTTTAGGCTGGCCAAATTCGCAAAACTTGCATTCAACGTAACAAACATTCGAGTAATTCAAATGCCGATTAATATTATAATAGGTGACATTGCCATTTTTACGTTCACGAACGATATTGGCAATTTCACCGAGAGCGATAAGATCGGAAGATTGGTAAAGTGTTAAACATTCTTCATCGGTGATACGCTGAGAAGCCAAGACTTTATCTTTAATTTTTTGAAGAGAAGGCTGCATAAATTTATCGATTCGTTTTAATCAAACCCATGAACTCTTGACGAGTGGCTAAATTCGTTTGAAACGCACCCAACATGGCTGAAGTGACCGCGATCGATCCACGCTTTTGAACACCGCGCATTTGCATGCACAAATGCTCGGCCTCGATCACCACAGCAACTCCCAAAGGATTCAAATTTTTCTGC
Organism: uncultured Pseudomonadota bacterium; assembly: GCA_964384365.1. Classification (GTDB taxonomy): domain Bacteria; phylum UBA10199; class UBA10199; order JADFYH01; family JADFYH01; genus CAYLKF01. The sequence goes on from CAYLKF010000001.1 coordinate 307,965, forward strand.
AACGTTTCTGCAATTTGAGTGGTCATTCGTTCTTGCACTTGAAGGCGACGTGAAAAAACTTCAACCAAACGTGCTACTTTCGAAAGCCCAACGATTTTTTCGCGAGGAATATAAGCCACATGAGCTCTGCCCCAAAAAGGCAGAAGGTGGTGTTCACACAGGCTATAGAGCGCAATATCTTTCACCACAATCATCTCGGAATATTTCTCGGTAAACTGCGCTCCGTTGATTACTTCTAAAGGATTTTGATCGTAACCTTGAGTTAAAAATTTGAGTGATTTTGCAACCCGGCTGGGTGTTTTTAAAAGCCCTTCTCGATTCGGATCTTCACCGATTTCTTTCAAAAGCTCTTTCACTAATTGTTCTAAACGTTCAGTAGCCATTCTCTCGCCTTTTTTAGGGTGTTGGGAGGTAATAAACTCCATTCTAGAAAGGGCGTCAACCCTTTAGATAAAGCGTCAAAGATCCCTACACTTTATCGCTCTATTTTCTCTGACAAAACTTAAATTGAGCTAACCCCTTTTTACACCCTCTACAGAGGTATTGATTTTGCACCTTCTATTGAAGGGCGTTTTTTACCCAAGGAGGCTCGCATGTTTAAAAAAATATTTATTGGAGTGTTCTTTTTTTTATTCACTTTAGCGCTCTTTAACTCGCGCCCTGCAAGAGCCGAAGGAGATGGCCCTGAATTCATCAATCTACCTATCTTGGTTTTTTCAGAAAATAAAGAAGGGGCTTACCATTTAATACGCCTCTACCAAATTGTGTTTGGAAACATTACCCCTACCGAAGCTCAAGCACGGGCTCATATCGGTTTGAGAGGACTTATCTATTTTTACGAGCAAAGTTGCAACAATCGTACCCCGGAGGTGTGTATGAGAGAGTTTGTGCCTAATCCTCCTTGTAACTGTTCTCTCCCCTCTGCTCCGTCTACGTCCTCTCGTCAACCCGTTCAGATGCTAAATCCTATAGATACGAACATGAATGCATTCCCGAGCTCTGCAATGCCTGTAGCACCCTCTCACAAAGATGAGCCTGGAAAACAAGAGGCCGCTCCTGAATACAAAGACAGTGAGCAAAACAATAAAGCTGAAAATCCTGACGCAAAATAAAAAAGGTTTAGCGCTCTTTGAGAGCGAAACGAATTTCCTCTAAAACCTCTGGGTGCTTTTCTTGAAGGAAAAATCCTTCAAGAATCGCCCGAGAGTGCTTTGTTTTGAATTGGCCTAAGGCCCAAGCGGCATGAGACCGAATCAAAGGCTCGGAATCCACAAGGGCCTTCTGAAGAGCCGGAATACTCTTCTCTTCCTTCAAATTCCCTAAAACCACACAAATATTTCTTAAAAATCCTCTTCGTTTTGCGCGGAGTATCGGAGAATTCTTAAATTTTTCTTTGAACTCTTTTTCATTCAAAGCCAACCATCCAAGAAGCTCTTCTACTGAAATATTCCTTAAAAATTCTTCGGGGAGTCGTGCCTGGCGATTCCAAGGGCACACTTCTTGGCAATCGTCACAACCAAACACATGATTGCCAATGGCGCTGCGAAACTCCCTGGGAATTGCCCCTTTGAGTTCAATAGTGAGATAAGAAATGCAACGCCTCGCGTCTAAAACATACGGAGCAACAATGGCCTGAGTGGGGCAAACCTCAATACAGGCTTCACAACGGCCACAATGATTAGAGCTAGGCAAACTTTCTGGCAAATCTAAAGTGGTTAAAATACTCGCCAAGAAAAAATAAGAGCCTTGGGCTGGGTGAATCAAATTCGTATGTTTTCCCATCCAACCCAAACCCGCCAAAGAAGCCCAATACTTTTCTTGCACAGGCCCAGTATCGACATACGACTTGAATTGGGCGTGCGGAAAAAATTCAGAAAGTTTTGCTTCAAACTTTTCTAACTTCTCTTTCAAAACTAAATGATAATCTTTTTGCCAGGCATAGCGCGAAATGAAAGGAGATAAAATCCCCCCTTGCCCCCCTTTCATAAAGGGGGGTTGGGGGGATTTTACCTCTCCATAATCCCAACTTAAACAAAGAATCGATCGAGCGTGAGGTAGAATATTTTGAAGATTTTCGCGTTTTTCCAAGCTCCGCTCTAAATAGGCCATCGTACCCTGATAACCTTGTTTCAGCCATTCTTGATAGCGCTGAAAAGCGGGCGAAGCGGCTTTAAGCGAAGCAATGCCTACATTAAGCCCTAATTCTTTCGCAGTTTCTGTAATGAAGTGCTTGTCCTTCATAAAAACTATTGTTACAAAATGTCCAAATGAAAAAAATTCTATCAACTACTTTTTTATTTGTCTTTCTCGTTTCTCTTTCTCACTGCAGTGCCCAAAGCAGAGTTCCAAAAATACAAGGCGAGATTAACGTAACCAGCTCACTCGCCAACAAAGTAAGCCCAACCGACGTGCTTTATATTTACGTCTTTGAATCGCGCCCTGCTTCAAATTCTTCTGAGAGTCAAGCCCAAGCCGAAAGCCAAAAAAGCCCGGGCCCAAAACCGATTGTTGTTTTGAAAATGGCTCCGGTGATTTTTCCTGTAAAGTATACCCTGAGCAAAAATGATGTGATCTTTCCGGAGAAAAAATTAGAGGGCCCTTTAGAAATTCAGGCTCGACTCGAGCATAGCGATCCCGGAAGTAACAAAAAGAGAATCTTCGTAGGCAACTATCCTAAAAATCCAGTTTATTTGGGAACGAGTCGAATTAATTTTCTTTTGGATAAAGAGTTGAAAGACGTTCAATAAATCACACCCCATTTCAGAAATTTCTTTAGACAAGAAGTGATGAGGAAGGCACCGGAGGCGTACGCGGTTGTACGTCGAGGATGCCTGACGAATCACGACGCAGTATAAAGGAATTTATGAAGTGGGAAACTAACCGTCGCTTCCGATGGCTTCGACGGGGCAAGCCTCCAGCGCTTCTTGACAAAGCTTTTCTTCATCTGGATTCAAGGGCTGTTTATAAACGTAAGAATAACCTTTTTCATCATCCCGTTTAAAATTTTCGGGCGCGGTTTCCCGGCATAAATTGCAATCAATGCACTGACTATCTACAAAAAATTTACCATCGGCTTGTCCGGGTAAACGATCATTTTTATCGGCCATGATTCCTCCAAAATTGCCTTTTTTCTATGCAAGAGAAGAAAAGATTAAAAAGAGGTATTGTTCTTGACGATTTTTCCCATTTGGTCAAGTCTCAAAAAAATCTAGAAAACTACATGAAAAAAATCTTTATTTTTTTAAGTTTCATTTGTCTTTCTCTCCTTCCTAATTTTTCGAAGGCCGCCCCCTTAAGCACTCAAGCCCTTCTTCAAAAATTGATTCAGTTTGACACCTCAAATCCACCCGGCAATGAACTCAAGCTCGCCCAATGGATTCAGCAGTATCTTGCTCAATTTGATATTCCTTCGGAAATTATCGAATCCGAGCCTGGCCGTGGAAATTTAATTGCCCGACTTCCCGGAAAAAACTCCGAAGAAAGTTTGGCTCTGCTCGGCCACTTAGACGTGGTTCCAGCGGATCCTAAAGAATGGAGCGTTGATCCTTTTGCTGGAAAAATTGAAGGACAAATTTTGTATGGCCGTGGAAGCCTCGATATGAAAAGTTTGGTGGTTTTTGAAATCGCAAGCTTTATCAAGCTCAAGCAAGAAAAAGTTCCACTCAAAGGCGATGTGATTTTAATTTTAGTGGCCGATGAAGAAGCCGGCGGAGCCAAAGGGGCTCAATTTTTAACTGAGAAATATTGGGATAAAGTTCGGGCCAAATATGTGTTTAACGAAGGCAGTGTGGGGCTCCGCAAGGCACCACGCAATCTTTACCCGGTTCAAGTGGCTGAAAAAGGGGTGGCCTGGATGAAGCTCACAGCCCGTGGGCCTTCGGGGCATGGCTCGGTCCCTCGAGCAGATAACGCTGTGTTGCGTCTTATTCGAGGATTAAACCTTCTCACCCAAAAACCTCAGCCCATTTTTCGTACAACCATTGTTGAAGAATTTCTACGTCGCGCCTCCGAAGGCTCAAGCGGCTTCACAGCCTTTCTCATGCGCCATTTTTTCACCTGGCCTATTCGCGATATCGCTACTCGAGAAGTGGGCGATGCCCTGCGCGGCGATAAACATTTGAATGCCATGATTCGCAACACTCTCACGCCAACCATGCTTCAAGCAGGCTACAAGGTGAACGTGATTCCGAGTGAAGCCACAGCCTTTGTGGATGCGCGCATTTTACCCGGCTTCACTCCCGAAGGTTTTCGAGAATGGGTTGAAAATCAGGTGAAAAGCTTGAATATTCATGCAGAACTGATTACTCAAAGCACTCCGAACGAATCTAATTTTCACACGCCTTTTTTTAACGCCATCGAAAAAGCCATTCATCAAGAAGACCCTAGTGCTATCGTTGCCCCTTATATTTCTGCCGGAGCCACCGACTCGCGTTTCTTTCGCGCCAAGGGGGCTATTGCCTACGGCATTATTCCGTTTACCTTAACCCCCGAGGAGCTTGAAACCTTTCATGGCAAAGATGAACGCGTGCGCCTCGAAGAACTCGCTCGAGGAGAAAAGATTTTCTGGAATTTATTGTTGGAAATGCAGCGGGAATAACAATTTATTCAACGAACTTCAGTTCGGTAGGCGGAATCAAACCCCGTGCCGTCGCCTCGTCAAAAAACACTTTCAATGCCTTGCGTCCGCGCTCTCCGTAATCAACAGTAAGCTCATTCACATACATCCCAATAAAGCGATCGGCCAAATTCAGATCTAAACCCCGGCCAAATTGGAGGGCATAGGCCACGGCTTCTGGGCGATTTTCTAAACTCATTTGAATGCTTTGCTTTAAAATGCGCGAAAGATCTTTCATGGTTTGCTCGCCTAAATCGCGGCGGACCACATTGCCACCCAGCGGAAGTGGAAGCCGATGCTTTTCAAACCACCATTTGCCTAAATCGACATAGAGTTTTAAACCCTCTTTCTCGTAGGTGAGCTGCCCTTCGTGAATCAGTAAGCCTGCATCGTATTTGCCTTGGGCCACAAGCGCAGGAATTTGATCAAAAACTTCTACCGAAATATTTTCGGGTTTGAGATTCGGTTCAAAAAGCTGAAGCGCTAAATACGCCGAAGTTTTTTTGCCTGGAATCGCAATCTTCATCTCGGAGAGTTTTTTACTCATCGTCTCCGAGCGACAAACCACCATCGGCCCATAATTATCGCCCATGCTGGATCCGCTCGGGAGCAAGGCATACTTATCGGCCAAAAAAGGATAGGCATAAAAAGAAATGGCCGTAATTTCGTAGGTGCCCTTCTCCGCTTTTTCATTCAAGGTTTGAATATCCGATAAAACATGCTCGAACTCATAAGGAGAATGATCAAACTTATTTTTGGCCAAGGCCCAAAACATAAAGGCATCGTCCGGGTCGGGCGAATGAGCTAAATAGATGTGTTTTAAAGACATAATCTGCGCTGCTAACAAGGGCTTAGAAGGGTGTCAAGGAAGGGTTTGGAGCCCTGAAAGTTTAGCAACTTTTCTGCATTTCAATCGAAAACAAAATCTCAGGAGATTTTATGTTTTTGATACTTCCCGTTTTAGGTGGATACTTGGGCTATATTGCTCTCGCAGGACTTGTGGCTTTAGTCGCAGGATGTAGCAGTAATTCTAGGCACGAAGATGTGCCTCCTCCCGCCCCGCCTCCAGTGCCCACGCCTCGTGATCAAATGGCGCCTGCTATCCCACGCGCTCCGGATGCAGAGTTTTCGAGATCTCTTCAACAACATTCCGGCCCACTCCGCTGTTATGATATTCGTCCTCGTCGTGCTCTTGATCGAGAGATGCTTCGATCAATTCGAAGCTTAAACTCCACAGACTTTGAAATTCCACCCGACATAGAAGTAAATACTATTTTTTCTGGCCGTCGGGAAGATCCTCACATTACCGATCAAATTATTGATGCTATTTTATGGCCCCATCCCCAAACTCCTTATGAAATTTTGGCTTTTGGAGAAGGGCATCGTCTTTTTTCTAATTATGAGGGGAAACTTCCGGTTGAAGTTTTCTTACAACTACTACCCGCCCTAACAAGACGGGGATATCATCATTTAGTATTCGAGTATCTTCCTTCAGATTACGTGGGTGTAAATTCTCTACCCAGACCTTATGACGAATTTCTCCATAGCGTTCCCCCGGAATCCGAAAGTCTTATGCGTGGAGTCTTTACCTATATTTTTAACAGTCCCGTTCTAGTAGACGGATGCCTAGGATATTTGCGAAACATCCCTCCCTTCCTACAAGCTGTAGGGAATCCCTTTCATCCAACAAATCCACAAGCTGTATTGGAAACGGCCATTACTATCCGAAACCATGCCCAGACTAGACTCGAAGAAGCGAATGGGAGACGACCGACACTTTTTTATGGAGGGCTTATGCATGTACCTTCTTTTCCCTCCATCGAAAATCAAGGTGCTATGCTCCAACTTTCTTTTGGCCCCCAATTAATGGCACAGGGGCACAACTATCATGCCGTTGAAATTATAAATCCTAGTTTTTTATCTTCTTTAATTTATGGTGCCGCACAAGCGAGTGGCTCGAGCAATCCAATGCCCCCCATTCGACAACTTTTGTGGTATTTAAATACCCATGGTTTCATTCCACCTCACGATCGTGTGAATGTGGTGCGGGTGAGTTTAAATGGGCGAGTGATGGATTATATCGTTTTCCCTTACGAAAACTAATTCACCCCTTATAATCCATCTG
>CAYLKF010000002.1:0-295307 GCA_964384365.1 uncultured Pseudomonadota bacterium
AATGACCGAGTTTGATGAGCGGTTGCTAACAGAGATCGCCATGGAGTTGAAAAACCTCGGAGAGGATTCCTAATTTCATTAAGTAAATACAAACTATGTCGGAGCGCGTTCTTACCCAGCAAAGTTTTTCAAGCCTGCTTTTAGAGATTCAAGATGCTCTTGAAAAGCTTGATTTGCTTTACCCAAAAGTTTTAGAGGCCCTTCAGGCGCTGAACCCTTGTTTTGATCTCACTCAGCCCCTTACCCTTTCAAATGATGCTCAAAAACTCTGGAAAGGTTTTGAGAAACAACTTCAACTTTATTGTTCGCATTTGGAGAGATTGGTGAGCGCTTATCAAGATTTATCGGCCGATTTGCAAAATTTTCTAACCGGAAATCGTGATTTAAGTATTCAAGAATTATCTCGCCAAGGTGAAATGTTGGCTGAAGATATTCGTCTACGGCAAGAAGCGGCGCGTTTATTTTTACAGCTCTACGAACTTTTGAAAAAAGTAACGGCCCAAGGTAAGGCGAGTTCGTTTCAGCAGTCGCAGATCAAAGATGTTTTGTTTGGGTTGGAGATGTTAACAAAATAAAAGTGTTTTGCTGTTGCCCTTATTGTGTGCGCGTTAGACGCCTTGAAGTTTTTGAGGACTGAAAAATTATGTATCCTATTGTTTTTAATATTCCTATTTTGGGTGGCTTGCGACTTCATACCTATGGTTTGATGGTGGCTCTGGGGTTTTTGGCAGGAATTCTTTGGGTTTCTTTTCGGTCGCGAAAAGAAGGGTTGCCGCCCGAGAAAATGATGGATCTTTGTTTTTATATTATTCTTTCGGCGGTATTTGGTTCGCGGCTGGTCTATGCCTTGGTTGAAGAGCCTTCGTTGATTATTCATCCCCTCGATTTTTTTAAAATTTGGGAAGGGGGCCTTGTTTTTTATGGGGGCTTAATTGCCTCTGTTGCCGCCTCAGCGTTTTTTATGTGGAAACATCAGCTCAATTTTTGGAAAGTAGCCGATGTTTTTGTGCCGGGGGTGGCGTTGGGTCATGCTTTTGGAAGGATTGGTTGTTTTATGGCGGGCTGCTGTTATGGCAAGCCCGTTTTAGATGGGGCGTGGTGGGGGGTTATTTTCCCGGATAATCCCGATAGTTTGGCGCCTGCTGGAGTTGCTTTATATCCAACCCAGCTTTTAGAATCGGGGGCCGAGTTTTTTATTTTTGCAATTTTAGTTTACCAGACCCGGCAGAAAAAATTTGACGGTCAAATTTTGCTCATGTATCTGATTTTATACTCAATCGTTCGAAGTATTTTAGAAGTATTTCGGGGGGATCTCTCACGGGGTTTTGTTTTTAACTCTCCGCTGAGCACCTCGCAATTTATCAGTTTAATTTTAGTTATTGTTTCAATCATCTTATGGGTGTGGCGTGCAAGGCAGGCCCATCCGCACTCTTCGGGGAGGCTCTCATGAAAACAGCAAATAAACTTTTACTTCTTTTTTTGATCTTTACTCTAGGCACCCTGAGTGCATGCGGAAAGCCAAGGCTTTTTGGCAAAGATATGAAGATTAATCCGATTGTGCAAAATTATCCAATCGATGCAAAACTTGCACTTCAATCGGCCAAAGAAGCGCTTGCTTACAATGGGTACAATATTCAAAAAGAAGACGATAAACAGGGTTTTTTAGAAACCCATTGGCAACCCACCACCAGCGATTCTCACTACGTGAACTTTTTCGAGCGCCAAGATCGCGGAACAGTGGGCGCTTATCATAAGCTTGTTTTGAAAATTACTCCGCGTGATAATGGCTCCTGCCAAGTAGAAATCTATTCTTTGGCGAAGAGTATTGTCTCTAACCTCGAATCGACCGGCATTGAAGAAGAGAAAGTCTTGAAGAAGATCGCCGATTATACTCGAAAACAGAATATTGAAGTGACGAATGTGGGGATTCAGTAATTTTTCCTCCTCCTCTTAAGATTAAGAGGAGGCTGGGAGGAGTTGTGAAAGAGAATAGAGTTGACTCGTTTCATAACGCTCCCTAACCCCTCTTAAGGTTAAGAGGGGTTAGGGGAAAACGGTAGGTTCAATCTGTTTGTCAAGCAATCCAGTGGGTGTAGATAAAAAGGAAAGTCGCGGAATAAAGCGGAATCATGAGGTTGTCGTCGGTGCGGAACGAAACCCATTCGGAGGTCATTCCAACTAAGCCCCCCACCATGCAGAGCAAGAAAAGATTTCCTGAAAATTGAGGCGCCAAAAGAGGGTAGAGCAAAGTGAGGAGTGCAGCGGTTGCAAAAAAAGCGAGAGAGCCTTCGAGGCTTAAGCGCCTAAAGATTTTATGTCGCCCCCATTTTACGCCCACGACAGAGGCAATCACATCGCCAAAGGCCAGAAATAAAATTGAAAGGATAGCGACCGCTTTCGGAAAAACGAGGCAGACGAAAAAACAAGAGAGCGTATAAAACGTCATGGAGTTGAGTCGCCCTGCTTCTTCTTTACGCATGAATTTTTTTAAATCATTCATGACGCGGGCATTGAATTTTGGAGAAAGCAAACGATAGATATCGCAGATTAAAGCATAGGCGGTGAAAGAGCCGAAAATAGTCATTTTTGCGGTGAAAGTTCCGCGTGAAAAAAGATAAATCCATACAATCGCTAAGCCAGCTAATGTGTGCCAGATCTTTCTTGGCCACTGAATAACTTTGGCCCGGCCAAGATTTTCAAACGGATCAACCAAAAAGGCGCCCGAAATATTTTTTAAACTTTCTCTTAAGTCAATTTCCTTCAAATTTTGATGCAGTTCTTTTGCGAGCTGACACGCCTGTTCTAAGTGCTTATGATAATCTTGGCTTTGAAGCGAACGGTATCGAACGCGCAGGACTTGTTTGAGCGACTCGGTTTTCTGATAAAAATGTTCTAAAGATTGAGAAAATTCTTGGCCTAATTTCAAATCTTGAGGAAGCTTTTCGAGAATGTTTTTGAGTTTGGCACTCTCTTTTGCGAAACGGTTTTGGAGTTTTTGAAGTTTACGAGAAAGTTTTTCAAAAGAAGGAGAATTCGAACGATTATAATTTTCGTAAATTTTTTCGATCGAGCTGCAAAGCGAATCTAAGGTTTCTAGAACGCGATTTTGGCGGATGCAAATCTTAAGAACCAATTGAGAGTTGTTAGCCATAATAGAAAAAGACTTCATGCAAAAAAATAGGCCAATTGTCCAGTGCGTTTTCTAGAACTGGTCTTAAGTAAGAACTGTCTTCCCCCGACCCCCGATCGGAGTCGAGGGCAGGCTTGATCGGGGGATCTTATTTGGGTGTATTTAGATCCCCCGGTTTAACCGGGGGATGACCCGAGAGAGGAGCTTATTTATGAGGCCGATTCAGAGAGAATCCAAGAGGCTAAAGGCCTCGATGCGTTCAATTTCTAAGATAGCAAAATCTTCTCCATCGACAATTCTCAAAGTTCCCGTATCGAGATTTACTTCACTCAAAGTTCCACGATAAGAAATATTAAAGGCAATGATTTCTACCCTCTTTCCAACGTGATCTTGAATGCGTGTTATGGAGTGATCTTCAAACATAAAAATACAGTTTTTAAGTTAGCTGTTTTGAGTGATTAATTGAGAAGCACTTATATCCTGGAAGAAAAAAATTTTTCTGTCAACGAAGATGAACGAAGCCCGCTAAATATTGTCAATTCTTGATTTGCCGCGCTTAATCGAATAAATGCTAACGCAAAGCGTTAGAAGAAGAAGTTGACAATCCTCTTCGCAATCCGTAAAAAAATAAGTAGGGAGAAGTGGTAAAGTGTCACAAATAAAAGATTTTCATTTTTTAATGGATCAATCGGAAAAAAGATTATTCAAACGGTTAGAGGTGGGCCTCGATGTCGAGTTAATCGTCGAAGGCCAGCCCGTTTCAGCCACCACCGAAAACATCAGTTGTGGTGGGCTCTTCTTAAAGATTGATCCCGAAAAAGTTACCCAAGATCACAACTTGGCTGTGGTGATTCATTTGCCCAATCGCGGGCGTCCGGTTGAACTCACCGCCGAAATCTTACGTCGTGAAAAAGAGCCCCAAGGCGTTGCCTTGAAGTTTGAAGGGCTTTATAACGATAATATCCTCGCCATCGAGCAGTTCATTAAATCCACTTTGCACTAAGCTCTAAAAACTCCCATCTGCGTTCTTGCTTGCTCGCCAACAATCCTTGCGTACATTTAAAGTACATTGCGGTCGTTTCCTCGTCAGCGCCTAGCATCGGAACAATTTTTAGGGCTGCTTCTTCAATTTTCTCGGTTTATGAATTAAGTTCCCAAAATCTTGAAAGATAATTGACAAGCCCAATTCGCTCACATTACAAGGGCGATCATGGAGAATCCTTATTTACCGATCTTACTTTTGCTGATTATCGCTTTAGGGTTTTCGGGTGCTTTTATTGGCCTTTCAGCACTTTTTGGCCCACGCAAGCCAAGTGCCTCAAAACTTTCTCCTTACGAATGTGGGGTCCCCACCATCGGAGAGCCTCGCAATCGTTTTTCTGTAAAATTTTTCTTAGTGGCGATTATCTTTATCCTTTTTGATGTTGAAGCGGTTTTTCTCTACCCTTGGGCTGTACTTTTTCGCGAATTTAAAGCTTCAGGAGATGGTGTTTTTCTTTTTGGAGAAATGATGGTTTTTCTTTTCATTCTAACCTTGGGCTTGGTGTATGTGTGGAAGCGCAAGGCATTGGAATGGGAAAAATAGGGCGAATACAAGATTCGCCCCTACAAATATATGTCTTCCGTCGTTGAAAATAATTTTTTAACTACCAAGCTGAGTGAGCTTGTGGCTTGGGGGCGCAAATACTCCTTATGGCCTATGCCGTTTGGAACCGCATGTTGTGCTATTGAATTCATGGGTGCGGTTGATTCGGTATTCGATATTTCGCGCTTTGGGGCCGAGCTTGTTCGTTTTTCTCCGCGTCAGGCCGATCTTCTTTTAGTTCTGGGCACCATCAATTATAAACAGGCCCCCATTCTTAAAAAAGTTTATGAACAAATGTGCGAACCCAAGTGGGTGGTGGCGGTGGGTGCTTGCGCAACTTGCGGTGGTTTTTACGATAATTACAGTGTGCTTCAAGGGATCGACGAAGTGATTCCGGTAGATGTCTATGTGCCCGGTTGCCCGCCCCGGCCCGAATCGATTTTGCTCGCGATTGTTCGTCTTCAAGAAAAACTTACTCAAGAAGCTCAAGGGAAATCTCTTCCGCGTCCAGCCCTTCCTAATTTTGAAAAGGCGGCACGCTAATGGGAAAAGTAATCTCACATTTTCAAGAGAAATTTGGGGTGGCGATTTTGGCCAGTCACGAACAGCAAGGCGATGAAACTATTCAGGTAGGGCCTGAAAAGATTTTTGAAGTTTTAAAATTTGCAAAAGAAGATTCGGCTTTGCAATTTGATTTGTGTGTTGATGTTTGCGGAGTGGATTATTTGGGCCAAACGCCGCGTTTTGAAGTGGTTTATCATCTTTATTCGATTCCTAAAAATCATCGTATTCGAATCAAGGTGAGAGTGCCCGAAGAAAATTGCAAACTCCCATCGTGCGTGAGTTTGTGGAAAGCGGCCGATTGGTTTGAGCGTGAAACGTGGGATATGATGGGAATCGTTTTTGAAGGGCATTCTGCGCTCAAGCGCTTGCTTCTTTTTGAAGGATTCGATGGGCACCCACTTCGTAAAGATTATCCGATCGCGAAACGGCAAAAAATTCCAGAGCCCTTGGAAAGATTATAGAGGGTATAAGGTGTAAGGTATAAGGTATAAGGAAAAGCCAAGGCTCAGTCCTTAAACCTTAAACCCTAAACCTTAAACCTTATGCTTCATGCAATCAGGCGATTTAAAAACCAAACCGATGTATTTAAATATTGGGCCCTCGCACCCTGCGATGCACGGGACTCTGCGCATTTTGGCCGAAATGGATGGCGAAAATATCCGAAATGTTGAAGCCGAGATGGGATATTTGCACCGTGGTTTTGAAAAGCATTGCGAAGTGGGCACTTATACCCAAGTCATTCCTTATACTGATCGTCTGAATTACATTAGCCCACTCATGAATAACGTGGGTTATTGCATGGCCGTTGAGAAGCTCATTGGTTGCGAAATTCCAGAACGTGCTGCAGTGATTCGCCTCATTATTTGCGAACTTTCCCGAATTGCCGATCACATGGTTTGTATTGGTACCAACGTGGTTGATCTCGGAGCTCTCACTAATTTTTGGTATTACTTCAACGCCCGAGAACACATTTATACTTTCATCGAAAAAATTTGCGGTGCACGTCTTACCACAAACTATACGCGTATCGGCGGGCTGATGCGCGATTTTCATCCCGGTGCTCCCGAAGAGTTGCGTCATATCATTCGTGAGGCGAAACGTGCCACGGCCGAAGTGCGAGGCTTGCTCGAAAAAAATAGGATTTTTATTGATCGTACAGCAGGCATTGCAGCGATTTCGGGAGAAGAAGCCGTGAATTATGGATTCACGGGCCCCTGTTTACGAGCCGCGGGTGTCGCCTATGATATTCGTAAAGCTCAGCCTTATTTGAATTACCAAGATTATGATTTTGATATTCCCATTGGCGAGAGCGGCGATACTTACGATCGTTTTTTGGTGCGCTTTGAAGAGATCAATCAATCGTGCCGCCTCATTGAGCAAGCTTTAGGCAAATTAAAACCCGGGCCGATCATGACCAACGATCGACGCGTGGCCCTGCCGCCGAAATCGGAAGTCTATACCAATATTGAAGCCTTGATGAATCATTTCAAGTTGATTTATGAGGGCGTGCGCCCGCCTGCGGGTGAAGTTTATTCGGCAACCGAGGCAGCCAATGGTGAATTGGGTTTTTATATTGTGAGCGATGGCTCAACCAACCCTTATCGCGTGAAATGTCGGCCCCCTTGTTTTCCTTTGTTTGCAGCCTATCCGCGCTTGATTAATGGGGGAATGTTGGCCGATGCGATTGCGGTGTTAGGGTCGATCAATATTATCGCTGGAGAGTTGGATCGGTAATCCACGAGTTCTCCTCCTCTTAAGATTAAGAGGAGGCCGGGAGGAGTTGTGAAAAAAGAATCATAACGCCCCCTCACCCCCCTCTCTTAAGAGGGGGGATAAGAAGAAATTATGAACATTGAATTTACACCCGAAAATAAAAAAGAGTTTGAAGAACTGCTCACGCATTATCCCAATAAGCGCGCGGCCTTATTGCCCACGCTTTGGTTGGCGCAAAAGCAGTTTGGTTGGATTTCGCAAAAGGTGATGGAGTATGTGGCGAGTTTGCTCGATTTACCGCCGATGAAGGTTTACGAAGTGGTTACTTTCTACACGATGTTTAACCAGAAGCCGGTGGGGAAATATCATATTCAACTTTGCCGAACACTTTCTTGTGAACTTTGCGGCAAGGGAGAGATTTTAAATCATCTCAAGAAAAAATTAGGAATTAAAGTGGGAGAGACTACGGCTGATGAACGATTTACTTTAACCGAAGTCGAATGTTTGGGTTCTTGCGGAACAGCCCCCATGATGCAGCTGAATGAAGATTATTATGAAAATCTAAGTCCCGTGAAGGTTGATGAGATATTAGGAAGTTTGAAATAATGGAAAAAATTCTCACTGAAAATTGGAAATTAAAAGATTCGCATACCTTAAAAGTTTATGAGTCGACGGGCGGTTATCAATCCCTCTCAAAAATTTTTAAGATGAAGCCCGATGAAGTGATTGAAGAAGTAAAGAAATCGGGCCTGCGCGGGCGCGGTGGTGCGGGTTTTCCGGCGGGCATGAAGTGGGGATTTATCCCGAAAGATCATTCAAAACCGCATTATCTTTGTATTAACGCGGATGAATCGGAGCCCGGCACTTTCAAAGATCGCTATATTTTGGAGCTCAATCCTCACCAAATGATTGAAGGGGCGATTGCCTGTGCCTATGCGATTGGGGCTAAAACCATTTATTGTTATATTCGCGGTGAATTTGTTTTTCCTTATAGGCGTTTGCAAGCCGCTGTAAATGAAGCGTATGTCGCGGGTTTGCTCGGAAAAAATATTAAAGGCAGTGGGATCGATATCGATTTTTTTGTGCACCGCGGAGCAGGGGCTTATATTTGTGGGGAAGAAACAGCGCTACTCGAATCACTCGAAGGCAAACGCGGGTATCCGCGAATCAAGCCGCCTTTCCCAGCCATCATGGGATTGTTTGGTTGTCCGACTGTCATTAATAATGTCGAAACCCTAGCAGCGGTGCCTTACATTATTCAAAATGGTGCAGACGCGTATCGAAAATACGGCACCGAAAAAAGCCCGGGCACTAAGCTCTTTTCAGTCTCTGGCCATATTCAAAGGCCCGGAAATTACGAAGTGCCGCTGGGGTATTCTTTAAAAAAATTAATTTACGAAGATTGTGGTGGAATGCGAAATGGCAAGGCGCTTAAGGCCGTGATTCCGGGTGGTTCATCGGTTCCCGTGCTTACAGCAAAAGAGGCCGAAGACGTAAACCTCGATTATGAATCGCTCGCTGCCAAAGGGAGCATGCTGGGTTCTGGTGGTGTGATTGTGATGGATGAGTCGGTTTGCATGGTAAAGAGTTTGCTCAACTTAGCGCATTTTTACTCGCATGAATCTTGTGGGCAATGTTCGCCTTGCCGCGAAGGCACCGGTTGGTCGCGAAAAATTTTAGAACGCTTTCATGAAGGCGAAGGAAGTTTAAAAGATTTGGATCGGCTTTTAGAAATTGCCGATAACATGATGGGAAAAACGGTTTGTGTGCTCTCCGATGCTTTAGCGATGCCGATTCAGAGTCATATCAATAAATTCAGGCACGAGTTTGAAGAGCATGTGAAGTTGAAGAAATGTCCGTTGGAATAGTTTGTCTTCCCCGCCTTTTGGGTCCGCCATAGGCGGACATTGCGCAGCGGGGATCCAGTAGTGATGAAAAATTATTATGTTTATATTTTAGCAAGTCAAAGAAATGGGACTTTATATATTGGCGTAACAAGTGACTTAAAGAAGAGAATTTATGAACATAAGGAAGATCTTATAGAAGGATTTACTAAAAAATATCAGGTGCATGACTTGGTTTATTTTGAAAATTGTGAAGATATCAACTCAGCCATTGAAAGAGAAAAGCGTCTTAAGAAATGGCGTAGAGAATGGAAGCTAGAATTAATTGAAAAATCAAACCCTGATTGGAAAGATTTGTTTGGGGAATTATAGTTCTGGATTCCCGCTTACCACTGAATACGAGAGGGCGGGAACGACAAATTGTTAGGTAGATTAAGATGCCCAAATTAACAATCGATGGAAAAGAAATCACAGTAGAGCCCGGCACCATGGTGATCGAAGCGGTGCGTCAAATGGGCGGAGATGTGCCCCATTTTTGCTATCACCCGAAGCTCTCGATTTCGGGCAATTGTCGCATGTGTTTGGTTGAAGTCGACAAAATGCCCAAACCGCAGATTTCTTGTAATTTGCCTTGTACTGAGGGGATGGTGGTTCATACCCAATCCGAGAACGCCCGCAAATGGCGAAAGAATGTCCTCGAATTTATTTTAGTGAATCATCCCATCGATTGCCCAGTTTGCGATCAAGCCGGTGAATGCAAACTTCAAAATTATTATCTTTCCGAATCCGTAAAGGGTTCTCAATTCGAAGAAGAAAAAGTGCATAAGCCGAAGCGAGTGCCTTTAGGTCCGCAAGTGGTTCTCGACGATGAACGTTGCATTATGTGTTCGCGCTGTGTGCGCTTTTGCGATGAGATCACGCACACCTCCGAGCTCGGGTTTATTCAACGCGGCGATCACGTGGAGCTCAGGCCTTTTCCTGGCAAACAGCTCGATAACGCTTATTCGATTAATACGGTAGATATTTGCCCGGTGGGTGCGCTTACGAGTGAAGATTTTCGTTTTAAAAAACGGGTTTGGTTTTTAAAATCGGCCGATTCGATTTGCAGCGGGTGTTCGCGAGGCTGCAACATTAAACTTCAATGGGATCAAAACACGGTTTATCGCTATCTGCCGCGAGTAAACGAAGCGGTTAACGAATGTTGGCTCTGCGATGAGGGGCGCTTAAGTTACAAAGAAATTAATTCCGAGAAACGCGTGCTTTCGGCCCTGCACAAAAATGAAGGCAAATGGGATTTACTTCATTCTGCTACAGCGATTCGTGAAATTGGCGAAGCTATCCGTGCCTTAAAAGCTGAGCATGTCTTGGTGGTGGGCAATGCCCAAGCCTCCAATGAAAATAACTTCGCCTTAAAAAAGTTTGCGGCCCAGGTTTTTCCTCAAGCGACTTTGGCATATTCCAAAAAAACAGTTGAAAACCCCACCGAAGATGAATTTTTACGAAAGGCCGATAAAAATCCAAACACACAAGGTGTGAAGCATTTAGGGTTTTCAGAAATTTCTCAGAAATTAGTACCTGAAGTGGTTTTTATTTTGGGAGAACTTTCGAAAGAGGATACTCAAAAAGTTTTTGCGCAAGAGCCCGAACTCGTCGTTGTTTTTGCCACTCACCAAAATGCCACGACGGAGCAAGCCGATTATGTGTTGCCGATCACACTATTTGCCGAAGAAGAGGGGAGTTTTACGAATTTCGAGCGGCGGGTACAGAAGTTTGCAAAGGCCTTGGCGCCGCGCAGTCAAATGCAAAACGCCTGGAAATGGCTGGCCGATCTTGCCAAGTATCTGGGGCATGATTTGAAGATCAGCAATGCCGAGCAATTATTAAAAGAAGGGTTTGGTATTACTTATAAAGAATTGGGTGAGGGTGGGAAAATCTTCTAGTTCTCTTTAAAGAAACAAAATGATTTTATTATTGGCAAAAATTATAGTTCCCCTGCTGATTATCTTAAATATTCTTCCTCTTTTGATTTGGCTCGAGAGAAAAGGGGCGGCGTATATTCAAGATCGGCGCGGGCCGAACCGCGCGTCACTCTTTGGAGTGATTCGCCTTGGGGGAATGATTCATTCTCTAACCGATGTGATCAAACTCTTAAACAAAGAAGATATTCTGCCCAGCCAGGTTAATCGCTTCTTTTATTTTTTGGCGCCTTTTACGGCTATGACCGTCGCCTGCATGACTTTTGCTGTGCTTCCGTTTGCAGCCCCGATCAACTGGGATGGGCAAATCATTTCTCTTCAAGCAGCCGATTTAAATGCGGGGGTACTTTATATTTTAGCGATTAGTTCGCTCGGGGTTTTTGGGGTGATGCTCGCGGGTTGGAGCTCCAACAATAAATATTCCCTCCTAGGGGGCATGCGCTCTTCGGCTCAAATGATTAGTTATGAAATTGTGATGTCTTTGGCTGTAATTAGTGTTTTGATGTTGGCGGGTTCTCTTGAGCTTTCTCAGGTGGTTGAAAATCAGGGAGATAAATTCTGGACCTGGAATTTTTTTCGTCAACCTCTAGCTTGCCTGATGTTTATGGTGGCCATGTTTGCCGAAACCAATCGACTTCCGTTTGACTTACCCGAGGGAGAATCTGAAATCGTGGCGGGTTATCACCTTGAATATAGCTCGATGAAATTTGCACTCTTCTTTATGGCCGAATATGTCAACATGACCATTGCCTCGGCCCTTTTGGCCTCTTTGTTTTTTGGGGGGTGGCAAATCCCTTTTCTAAGCACTGAATTTTTAAGAGCGCATGCGCATGAAGCGCTTCTCGGTTTGTGTGCAGTGCTCGCCGTGGGTCACGTGTTGGCGGGCTTGGCCTTGATTCAGCATGGTCGGAATAACGTAAAAAACAAAAAATGGGGCGATCGCCGCGATTACGAACCCCTGATTTTGGGAAATGGAGCAGTAGGAATGGGTTTGACGCTCGGTGCTGCCTTTCTCTTTTTCTGGAATTTTGATTTAGGTTCAAAAGGTTCTCAAATTGTGACAGCGGCTTTGCAGGCGGGTTGTTACTTAACAAAGATTCTCTTCTTCTGCTGGGTTTTTATTTGGGTACGTTGGACCCTCCCGCGTTTTCGTTATGACCAACTCATGCGTTTGGGCTGGAAATACATGTTGCCATTGGCCTTGGTGAATATTTTGGCAACGGGAATCGTCTTATTGGTGATTTGATATGGAACTCATTCTTTTCTACATTTTTGGAGGCTTGGCGTTTGCAACGGCCTTGGCTGTGGTGGCCTTTAAAAATCCCATTTCGTCTGCATTTTCACTCGTGGTCTGTTTTTTTGCGATGGCCGCTCTTTATGCCATGCTTCAGGCCCATTTCTTGGCGATTATCCAAATTTTAGTTTATGCGGGCGCCATCATGGTGCTTTTTATCTTCGTCATCATGCTTCTCAATTTGCAAGGCGATGAGCTCAAAGAAAAAGGTTTTAGTTTAGGGTTTAAGCTTTTCGCGGGTTTTACTTTGGCTGCCGTGCTTGCGGCGATTGCTTTGGCCTTTGGAAAAATTGACAGTGGTTTTGGGCCCGTTGCGGATTCTTTTGGAAGCATTCAAGAAGTGGGGCGCTTGATTTTTATGAGATATTGGTTTCCTTTTGAATATGTGTCGGTGCTCTTGCTGGTCGCGATTATCGGAGGAGTTTATTTAGCGAAAAGAGAGATATGATTACACTCCATCATTATTTATTACTTTCGACTCTTCTCTTCGTCACCGGTTTGGCGGGTGTGATTATTCGTCGAAATGTCTTGGTGATTTTTATGTCGATTGAGCTGATGCTCAATGCCACGAATCTTTTGTTTGTTGCTTTTTCGCGTCAGCTAGGCGCTTTAGAGGGCCAAATTGCTGCTTTTTTTGTGATTGCGGTGGCGGCCGCTGAGGCGGCGGTAGGTTTGGCGATTGTGATTGCGATCTTTAGAAATCGTGGAACCGTAAAAGTGGATGAATTGAATTTGATGAAGAATTAATATGACTCAGTATCCTTTATATTTAATTCCTTTAATGCCTTTAATCGGCGCCGTCATTAACGGAAGCCTTGCTTTGAAGGCCTCTTGCCAGAAGAAAGCGCCCTGCGAAAAAACGGTGAGTGTGATTGGCGTTTTGTTTCCGTCTCTTGCCTTTGTTTTTGCGTTGATTGCGGCGTGGCCTTTTCTAATGGGAGGTGTTGCCGAACCCCGTGTTGAGTCTTTATTTAACTGGATTGGGGTAGGGGCTTTTCAACTCGATTTTGCACTTCATCTCGACCGCCTCTCAGCGCTCATGATATTGATCGTCACCGGCGTTGGATCTCTCATTCATCTTTATTCTACTTCTTACATGCACGGCGATAAAGGTTTTGCTCGGTATTTTGCCTACATCAATCTTTTCCTTTTCGCGATGTTACTCTTGGTCTTGGGTGACAACCTCCTCATCCTTTTTATCGGTTGGGAAGGCGTTGGCCTTTGCAGTTATCTTCTCATCGGTTTTTGGTTTGAAGACCCCGAAAAAGCCTCGGCCGGGAAAAAGGCATTTATTGTAAACCGAATTGGAGATTTTGGTTTCTTGGCCGCTTTGTTTTTAATTGGATCCATCCTTCTGAAAAATTCAGACGCAGCGGCAGCCGGTATCTTTAGTTTTTCAACTCTCGAGCATTACAAAGAGCTCTTGGCTCCTGCTGCAACAGCCATCACCTTGCTCCTTTTTGTGGGAGCTACCGGTAAGTCTGCTCAAATTCCCCTCTATGTTTGGTTACCCGATGCCATGGCCGGCCCAACTCCCGTTTCGGCCTTAATCCATGCGGCAACCATGGTTACGGCCGGTGTTTACATGGTCGCCCGCTTAAGTTTTCTCTATGATCTTGCGCCGCTCAGTCGCGAAGTGGTGGCCACGGTGGGTGCGGGAACTGCTTTTTTCGCGGCCACGATTGGGCTTGCCCAGCGCGATATCAAAAAAGTTTTGGCTTATTCTACAGTTTCTCAGTTGGGTTACATGTTTATTGGCGTTGGGGTAGGGGCCAACTCGGCAGGAGTTTTTCATTTAATGACCCATGCCTTTTTCAAGGCCTGTCTATTTTTAGGTTCCGGCTCGGTGATTCATGCGCTTCACGGCGAACAAGATATTTTTAAAATGGGCGGACTTCGAAAATATTTACCTGTTACGTTCTGGACTTTTTTGATTTCGACAATCGCCATTGCCGGTATTCCGCCTCTCTCCGGATTTTTTAGCAAAGACGAAATTTTATGGCAGGCCTTTTCTCGAGGCTACACTCTTCAATGGGCTTTAGGCTTTGCTGCGGCGGGTATGACAGCATTTTATATGTTTCGCCTGGTTTCTCTTACCTTTTTTGGGGAGAGCCGGGCCGATCATCACACCCTAGAGCATCTGCACAAGCCTTCTTGGGCGATGGATTTACCCTTGATCGTTTTAGCCTTTTTGGCTGCGATTGCTGGAATTTGGGGAGTGCCCCATGCCTTAGGCGGGCATAATGCGATTCATCATTGGTTAGAACTCGAAGGCGGAGTACGCGAAGAAATTCATAATGAAGGCCTAGAAAGAACTTTGGCTGGCGTAAGTGTGCTCTGGGCTGGGTTTTGGGCAGCACTCTCGATTTATCTCTTCACGAAAAAATGGAGTGCGGTGGGTCGTTTGGTTGAAAAATGCAAAATTTTTTACCGTCTTATTTTTAACAAATATTATATCGATGAAATTTACGAATTTTTGGTGGTGAAACCCCTTTATCACTTTTCTAAAACTTTTCTTTGGAAAGGTGTTGATGCCGGAATTATCGATGGCGTGTTGGTGAATGGGAGTGCTCGAACCGCAAAGTTCTTCGGTGATTTAGGCGCGAAATTGCAAACCGGGATCGTAAATACCTATGCCTTGTTTTTTGTGGCGGGTGTTGCGGCTCTGCTCTGGTGGTTTTTGAAATAACCCCTTATCTCTCCTTGTTGGGGAGAGGGGTTGGATTATGAAACAATGACTCCACATCTTCTTTCTATTATTATTTTTCTTCCTTTGGCGGTGGCTTTGCTTTTGATCGTATTGCCTTCCAATCGCCGTCTTTTACAAGGTGTGAGCCTTTTGGGGAGTTTGGCAACTTTCCTGATTTCGTTGAAACTCTACTGTCATTTCAAAGTGGAACCCGGATTTTCATTTCAAGAATTCATTCCCTGGATTCAAATTTGGAATGTTCATTACCATGTTGGAATCGATGGAGTGAGCCTGCTTCTCATTTTACTCACCACCTTTACCATGCCTTTGGTTGTCTTATTTTCTGCAGGGTCGATCGAAAAAAGAGAAAAAGAATATTATATTTTTCTTCTTTTACTCGAAACTGCCATGCTGGGTACTTTTGCTGCGCTCGATCTCTTTTTATTTTATGTTTTTTGGGAAGCGATGCTGATTCCCATGTATTTCTTGATCGGAATTTGGGGAGGAGAGCGACGTATCTATGCTGCGCTCAAGTTTTTTATTTATACGATGCTGGGTTCGGTTTTGATGCTCGCGGCCATTATTTATCTTTATTTCCAAGCCGGGCAGTCCTTCGAATATAATCGATGGTTGGAACTTTCGCTTTCTCCTTCGACTCAGCTCCTTCTTTTCTCGGCATTTGCCCTTTCGTTTGCGATTAAAGTTCCGATGTTTCCGCTACACACGTGGTTACCCGATGCCCACGTGGAGGCACCCACTGCGGGTTCTGTGCTTTTGGCCGGAATTTTACTCAAAATGGGAACTTACGGTTTTATGCGTTTTGCGATGCCTATTTTCCCGAGTGCCGTTGCTCAAGCTGCCCCTTTTATCGCTCTCTTCGCGGTGATTGGTATTGTGTATGGAGCGCTGGTGAGCATGGTTCAGCCCGATATCAAAAAGTTGATTGCTTATTCTTCGGTTTCTCATTTGGGCTTTGTGATGTTGGGTTTGATGGCTCTCACGCCTCAGTCCGTTGAGGGTGCAGTTTACCAAATGCTTAACCACGGGGTTTCGACGGGCGCGTTGTTCTTTTTAGTAGGGATGATCTACGATCGTCGCCACACCCGCTTGATTGCAGAATACGGTGGAATTGCGAAGGTGATGCCGATTTACACCACGTTATTTTTGATCGTGACTTTTTCTTCTATTGCCTTGCCCGGAACCAACGGCTTCATCGGAGAATTCTTGATTTTATTTGGATCTTTTCCAACCTATCCCGTCTTGACGGTAGTTGGAGCAAGTGCCGTCATCTTGGGTGCCGTTTATATGCTGTGGATGGTGCAACGTGTTTTCTTTGGTGCCTTAAAAAATCCAAAAAATGAAAATTTAAAAGATTTGAATCTTCGGGAATTGGCAGTTCTTTTACCTTTGATTGTGTTGATTTTTTGGATGGGAATTTTTCCAAAACCTTTTTTGAGTAAAATGGAAATGTCGGTTAGCCATTTTATTCAAGAAGTAAAGAAAGCTCCTTAAGGATAGTCATGAATGTAATTTGGGAAATGTTTATGCTCGCGACCCAGCCAATCTTGATTTTGCTGGTTGCCAGTTTTGTGGTCTTGGCCTTGGGGCTTTTTGTGAAAGGCGCTTTTGGACGAAGGCTGCTTTTTATTTTGAGCTTCTTAAGTTTGGTCTTGGCTGGCCTGCGCTCGGTCGATCTGTGGAATTGGCATTTGTTTAGTACGGTGGATTTATTAAATGCCGATCCCTTTGCCTATTTTCTTTATCTTCTCCTGAGTGTGATTGGTCTTTTGAGTTTGGTTTCATTGCATCAAACTTTTGAAAAACAGGGCGTTAACCAGCCCGAAACCTACAGCCTTTTTCTCTTTGCCGTTTCGGCGATGATGCTCATGGTTTCGACCACCAATTTGCTGGTTTTCTTCTTGGCTCTCGAAGTGATGAGTTTGGCAATTTATATTTTGGTGGGTTTTAAACGCCAAGATTCTTTGGGCAATGAAGCGGCCCTCAAATATTTTATTTTGGGCGCCATGGTCGCCGGTATTTTTCTTTACGGGATGGCGCTTTTTTATGGGGCTACGGGGGGGCTTGATCTCACTCAGGCTCCGAATGCTTTAACTTCTTCGGAAAAAACCCTTTATTTGCAGTTTGGAACTTTACTGATTCTTGTCGCCTTCGCTTTCAAAGTGGGAGCAGTGCCTTTTCATTTTTGGACTCCCGATGTTTATGAAGGAGCTCCCGTGGCCGTTACGGGTTGGATGTCTACCGCTGTCAAAACCGCTGCTTTTGGAGCTTTTATTCGGGCTTTGCTGGCTTTGACGAGTATAAAGGTTTTTCCCATTCAGCCCGTTTTAGAGTTTTTAAGCATTGCGACAATGGTGGTTGGGAACTTAATTGCCCTTCGTCAAACGAATCTCAAACGCATGCTCGCTTATTCTTCGATTGCCCACGCAGGATACGTTTTGGTGGGAGTAACAGCCCTTTATCAAGGCGGGAATTTTCACCAAGATTTATTGGGGGCCCCTTTATTTTATCTTCTCGCCTATTCTTTTATGACTTTGGGTGCTTTTGCAGTTGCTTGTGTGGTTTCGAGTTCTAAAAATGAAAATGCAGAGCTCAGCTATTATGCGGGGCTTTCAAAGCAATCGCCTGCTTTAGCTGCGTTGATGGCCCTTTTTATGGTGGGGTTGACCGGAATTCCCCCGACTGTTGGATTTGCCGGAAAGTTTTTTCTCTTTCAAGGTGCGGTTGAACAAAAATTGTATGCTTTGGTGATTGTGGGCGTTTTGATGAGTGCTGTCTCGGCTTACTATTATCTAAGAGTAATTGTGGTGATGTATTTTCAAGAAGAAAGTTCTCAAACCGTGCGCCCCTCTTTATCAATGCCTTTGGCGGTTGTGCTTCTGATTTGCATGTTAGGTACGGTTTATTTTGGGCTCACGCCAACTCGATATTTGTATTTGGCTTCGATGTCGAATTTACTTCCTTCGCCGCCGCCTTTTTTTAATCCGTAAAATTTTCTCTTTCTTGACCCAAACTTGAAGATCGCGTTACTATAGAAGTTCCTGATTTTAAGGGATTTTAAAGAGCTTTCTATGCTTAAAAATTTAGATGATTATTTAATGAATAGCTTAGAGCGCCAGCAATTGGTGGGCGCTTGGGGCTTCAATGCAAACATGAACTTTGCCCGGATGAGCTCCGAAGAAACCAATGTTTGGTTTTTTGAACAGGTTTTTAACTTTTTGCGATCTTATTTTGGCTTGGTCACTCCCGATAATCTCGAAGTTATCACTTACAATGCCACCCAACACATTCAGAAACAAAACCTACAACAGCAAAGTTTTTTAGATGAGCTGATGCTCATTATGAAAAACTTGAATGAGCCGATTTGGTGCTTAAGGCTTAATCTTAATATCGTGGGTTTTTTACGCACCAAAAATCTTCCGGATTCTCCGGTTCGTATCCAAATACAAGAGCCGTGCACATTTTTAATTTGGGGGGGGCCCGATGAGTCGGGTTTTCAATCTTTTTCGATCACTTACTCTTTATTTTCGACCACAGTTTTAGAAGGGGAAGATCAACAGCTTTGGTCGATCAATCAGCCTATTCTCGAAAAAACACTTCGCAAATGGGAAGATCAAACTGGGCATATGATTGATGTAGTGGAATCGAACAACGATTTGCCTGTTTATCGTCACGGTTTTCAAGAACCTGTGAAGGCGATAAAACCGCCGGTGCCGAGTTTTTAATCTTATTCTTTCTTCAAATCAATTCTTGGAAATAAAGGCGAAGCTTCTCCTAATTGATGAAGACTAGGCATTTTTCCCCAAGTTTCCCCTTCAGAAAATAGAGAGTAAGAGTTTAAGCGGAGTTGCTCAAAAACTCGCTCACTGGTTTTGGGCATAAAAGGGCTTAGCCACAGGGCGATAATTCTCAAACAGTTGACCAAGTTATAAAGCACTTCTTGCAGCCGTGCGATTTGATTATTCTTTTTTAAAGTCCAGGGGGCTGAACTATCGATGTATTTATCACAAGCTCCCATGAGCTCCCATATGGCAGTTAAGGCCTGATGATACTCGAGATCGCCCTTTTTATAATCGAGCGCTTCGTGGTAACGTTTTTTTGAATTTTCGAAAGTGCTTTTTAAAATTTCATCTTCTGCTGCACTTTCTCCCCTTTCAATTTTTCCTTCAAAATATTTCTTGGCCATTCCTAGAGTTCGGCTCAAAAGGTTTCCTAGATCATTGGCGAGATCGCTATTATAGCGGGTGATGAAATCTTCCCAGGTAAAATTTCCATCCGATCCAAAGCTCGAACCTCGTAAAAGGTAATAACGCAAAACATCGGCATCGAATTCGTGAATGATATCTAACGGAGTTACTACATTACCGAGCGTTTTGCTCATTTTCTCGCCTTTGAGATAGACGAAACCGTGCCCAAAAACAGTTTCAGGCAGCGCTAATCCAGCACTCATCAGCATCGCTGGCCAAATCACACAGTGAAAACGAGTAATATC
Organism: uncultured Pseudomonadota bacterium; assembly: GCA_964384365.1. Classification (GTDB taxonomy): domain Bacteria; phylum UBA10199; class UBA10199; order JADFYH01; family JADFYH01; genus CAYLKF01. The sequence goes on from CAYLKF010000002.1 coordinate 19,306, forward strand.
TTTTCCAATCACATGGACTTGGGCAGGCCACCATTTTTTGAATTGGGTTTCATCCGAGCCATAACCCACGGCTGTGAGGTAATTAATCAGGGCATCAAACCAAACATAGATCACATGCTTTGGGTTTTGAGGAACCGGAATACCCCAGGTGAAAGTAGATCTTGAAATCGAAATATCTTGAAGGCCTTCTTTTTTAAGAAGACTTAAGATTTCATTTCGACGGATCACCGGAAGAATAAAGTCCGCATGAGATTCGATATGTGCAATCAGCTTATCGCGGTAGCTCGAAAGTTTAAAAAAGAAGTTTTTCTCTTTTAGCCATTTCGGTTTTTGTTTGTGATTGGGGCAGAGGCCATCGACTAAATCTTTTTCAGTTTGGTAGGCTTCGCACGATTCGCAATACCAACCCTCATATTCGCCCTCGTAAATATCGCCTTTTTCAAAAACGGTTTCAAAAAATTTTTTTGCACTTAAATGGTGGCGGGGTTCGCTGGTTTGAATGAAATCATCATAACTAATTCGGAGTTTTTTCCAGATTTCAGTGAATTTTTCGCGCATTTGATCGCAATACACTTTGGGTTCAAGCCCCGCATTCATTGCAGATTTTTGAACGTTTGCAGAGTGTTCGTCATTTCCCATCTGAAAATGAACCTCAAAGCCAGCAAGACGCATGTAACGAGCCAAAGCATCTGCTCCGATTTTTTCATAGGCTGTGCCGATATGGGGCAGGGAATTCACATAATCAATGGCAGTCGTGATGTAGAATTTTTTACTCATAAAGATATTTTGATTTCTTTTAAAATTATAAGCACAAGGTCAAAAACAAGTTTTCTAAGGTTAGCAAGGGGTTGGCGTGGAGATCAAGCTTTTGTAGGGCCTGAAAAATCGAGTTGAATTTGTTAAGTTCGGCGGGAGTCGAGTTATTTCGCAATTTTTCATTCCATTGTTTTAAGAGGAGCTCCAGGATTTTTTTTCTTAAATTTTCTTCAGAAGCCAATTCTTCAGCGATTTCAAAAAGTTTGAGCAAATCTTTGGGCTGCGCTTCGAGATTAGGAATCAGTTTAGTTTCTAACCAAATTTTGGCTTCTTCCTCTTCTTGACCTACGCCCAATTCTTGTCGCTCGCTTTCATTTAAGGGGTGGAAAAAAATTTTTTGGCAACGAGACAGTATAGTTTTTAATAATTTATGAGGAGAAGAACTTAAAAGAATGAAAAAAGTATTCGAAGGAGGTTCTTCAAGAGTTTTCAATAAAGCATTGGCGGCGGCTAAATTAAGGAGATCGGCATCCTCTAACAAAATAAGTTTAAAGGGAGATTCAAGAGGCTTTAAAGATAAGTTTTCTTTGAGGTTACGAATCGTTTCGATTTTAAGAACCCCTTTTTCGGGCTTTATAAAAAATACATCGGGGTGTAATTCTTTTTCGATACGATTACAGTTTTTGCAGCTTCCGCAGGGCTTCTCGTCTTTTTCGCAAAAGAGCCATTGAATCCAATATTGAGTAAACAATCGTTTTCCATTTCCTCGAGGCCCTGCAAATAAAAGGGCATGTGGAAGTTTGGAATTTCCAAACAGGTTTTTTAAGTATTGAAAATTTTGAAGGTGAGTACGAAGTTTCATGGCTGAGTTTTTAGGGCAGTCAATTTTTTTTCTAAAAGTTCCCAAACTTTTTCTTCGATTGAAGCAAGAGAGGCGCTTGCATCAATAATTGAAACGCGATCGGCCTCTTGTTTGGCAATTTGCAGGTAGCGATTCCGGACGCGTTCATGAAAATCTAGGGTTTCCTGTTCGAACCGATCTTGATCAAGATTGCTTTCTGCTTCACGTTTCTTTGCTCGAGAAAGCCCAAGTTCTACAGGGCAATCAAATAAAAGAGTAAGATCTGGCTTTAGGCCTTGAGAAGAAAAATCATTTAAAGTGTGAATCCAAGATTCCGGTAGCTGCCTGCCGCCCGCTTGATAGGCGGTTGTTGCATCGGTAAAACGATCGCAGAGAACAATCTTATTTGCTTTTAAGGCAGGCAAAATAATTTCAATACAATGTTGAGCCCGGCTAGCAGAATAGAGCAGCAATTCACAAGGTGCCACCATATTTTTATGGGCGGAGTCTAAAACAATATTCCGGATTTTATCTCCAATGATCGTTCCACCTGGTTCTCGGGTTAAAAGTACTGAATAACCCTTTTCGCTCAATTTTTGTTTGAGTTTAAGAATTTGGGTACTTTTTCCAGAACCTTCAATGCCTTCAAATGTGATGAAACAGGACATAATTAGACAGATTCCTTAGGCGGCCTGGTAAGTCAAGAAACAAAAAAGCCTCTGCTTAAACAAGCAGAGGCTTTTTTGAAGAAGAGGAAATTAAATAACTAGTAGTTATACGAAAATTCCATTGCGACACCATGAGACCACGAAGTTGCTACCCCAGAAACATTGCGAGGTTCAAAAATTACAGGATTATATTCAAATTTCAATCGGGTTGTGTCGGTGATTTGATAACCAAATCCAATGGCGACATCCCATAAGTTTTGACTCAGTAAACTACTGGTTACAGGATTAATGGCCCCGGTGTAGAAGCCAGTGCGATCTTGCATCCAACCCAAGCGGCCAAAAATTCTCCAGGCTTCATTCACATCAAAATTCATAACCATGAAGGCTGCTAAAGCTCTATCGTTCGTGCCCGTTAAGGCATTGTCTTGGCGGAAAGTAAATTCACCCGCGAATAAGAGCTTTTTAGTGAACTTTACTGCCCAATCGGTATCGATAATGTGAGTTAAATGCTTATCACAGCCTGTGGTTCCTCCATTACAACCATAACGCTCAGGACCACCGGCATAAGAAATTCCAACGGTGCTGCGTTGATCCGAAGGGCCCCAGTTAAAACCTAAACGAGTTCCATAAGAAGGAATGGCACTATAGGCGCCATTGGTGAGCCCACCGGGATTAGCTCCTGCGCCGTTTCCGAAGGGCACAGAGTCTGCCAAGCTGTTGATGGCGTAGACATGCCAATCAATGAAATCATTGAAGGAATAGTAGAATTTGGCACCTGTAACATTGGTGGGGGTGAGGTAGTTGTAGTTTTCAGAGAAAGAAATAGTGGGGTTATCACCTCGATCAACCACATAGTATCCAATGGGAGCATTGAAGCGACCAATCATGAACTCAACACCATTTCCCAAAGGAATATTCGCCGTTACGTAACCCTGTTCAAGTTCGAAGTTTGAAGTGCCGGGTCCAAAGGGAGCGGCTGTATTGGTATTACGGCCAGATCCTGAGAGCTGACGACCAAAGTCAAGATCGGCGCGAATACGAATATTTTGACCAAAAGATTTGTTAATATCTAACTCAACTTGATCAACATAAAAATTGAAAGTGTCTCGATTGGGAGAGGTTGCTCCACGAAACCAGCCGAGCTGGCCCCCAGCAAAATCTCCAACTGAATCTTTAGTATCGCGTTGCCAGCCTGCAACAGTATCGATGTTTCCCGAAAGTTCAATGCCACCTGCTTTTGAATCTGCAGCCCATAAATTGGGAGAGGCTAATGAACAGGCCACTGCTAAGGCCATCAATATTTTTTTCATGTTTGCTCCTTAATTAAGAAATAAAATTTTCGGAATTTGAGACGACGTTAATAAACATAAAGCAAAAGAAATGCCAAATTAATTTTATTGAATTTCTCTAAAAAATTAGGTGCTTATTGATTGAAGAAAAATGAGAGCAAGATTTTTTCTGATTATTTTTTAATCAGATGCTGAGAAGAAAAGCAGAAAATTGTGAAACAAACAAATGTAGGGAAGAGAGTGGCGTCTGAAAATAAAAAACCCTCTCTCCGTGAGGAGAGAGGGTTTTGGTTACAAGCTCTAAACAAATCTTAGAAGTTGTAGGCGAATTCCAACGCGAAAGCGTTGTTCATGCTGCCATGGTAGCCAACAGCTGTTGTTGCTGTGGCATTGATATTCGCATTCTTTTCGAAGTCAATGCGATATTCCATTTTCAACTTTGCGCCATCAGTGATCTGATAAGAAGCACCGATTGCGGCATCCATGATTTGTTGATCAACTTGGGTATAGTTTCCTTGGAAGTCATGGAGGTAATCAAAACGTCCATAAACACCCCAAGTTTCATTAGGATTGTAAGCTAAAGTGAGTTGTCCACCCCAAGCCTTACAATTTTTGGTAGAGTTGCCGATGTTGGTAGCTGCGTTTCCAGCAACTGAAGGGCAAGCTCCACTGCGGTTGTCTTGACGATAGATTGCTTCACCTGCGATGACGAAGTTCTCGGTTGCATGTAAAGAGAAGTCTAAGTCAGCAATGTGGGTGAAGTGTCTCATTAAGTTGGCGCCTCGAACGGCTGCTTCAGGACCACCGGCATAAGAAAGTCCGATGACGTGTTCTTTGCCTTTTTGACCCCAAGTAAAGCCGAAACGTGTTCCGTAAGAAGGAACCGGGGTATCAACTAATCCAACGGTGCTCAAAGGAGATGCAACGCTGAATCCACCAAGGTTGATGGTATCTTGAAGATTGTTCACAACATAAATGTGCCAATCGAAAAGATCGTTGAACGCATAGTAGAGTTTAGCACCAGTGGTGTTATGAGGGCGAACATAACGATAGATGTTGGTGTAAGAAAGAGCAATGTTTTCAGCTCGATCTACAGATTCTAAACCGATCGGTGTATTGAAACGTCCGATCAAGAATTCGAGGCCGTTACCAACGGGGATGTTTGCAGTCACATAACCTTGTTCAAGGTTGAAGTTGGTGTCTGCAGTGGTGGTAAGACCAGAACCTGACAATGCACGACCGAAATCAAGGTCTGCACGAATTCGGATATTTTCTCCGAAGGTTTTGTTGATATCTAACTCGACTTGATCGAGGTAGAAGTTGAAGGTGTCCTTACTGGGGGCAGCACTTCCACGGAAGTCACCTAATTGGCCTAAGCCAGCTCCGGCAGTATCAATATCGTTGACACCGCTGACGGTGGTTCCTGGACCACTGACGTATTTATTGTCGTTCTGCCAACCCGTAACGACTGTTACGTTACCGCTCAGCTCAAGTCCGCCAGCGGCACTCTTTTTATCGGCTGCGTTCAGTGTCCCAGCGCTCACTAAAGAGACTGTGGCCACTAAAGCAAGTAAGCCTAGTTTTTTCATTTTTTTCCTCTCCTTTTTTGATTACGTTATTGCAAGTTACTTTAAAAAACCGCCAGGCAGTGATGAATAAGCCTGGACCGTTAAAACCAAATTAGACACGTCAAACTACTATACTTCCCCCTTTCTCCCCCTTCACTGACCCTAGTAGAATGAGGGTTTAGAGCAATAAAACCGTTTTTGATCAAAGAAGCAATCAGTTAAAGATGTACAAAGTTTTATAATATTTTAATAAAATTATAGATAATTTCAAGTATTTTATATAGTTGATAAAAATTGATAAGAGATGGTTGTCAGAGAGCAAAATTAAATTAAGGGTGAAAGAAATACCCCTAAAAATAAGGGCAGTTGTTATCATCGGTTTAAAAAGACTGTCAAGCTTTTAATGCGTTGCGTTGGAGAGGAAGATAGAGCTTATGCCACCAACTAAAATTTTGATTATTGATGATGACCCTCAAGTTCATCGAATTTTATCTAAAATATTAGAAACTAAGGGGTACCAGATTCTGAGTGCAGAAGAGGGGGAAAGAGGGCTCGATCAATTCAAACAAGAAAATCCTGATTTTCTGATTTTAGATTTGATGATGCCCAATCTGAGTGGTTTTGAACTTTGCCAAAAGATTCGAGAGATTCCTCGGACCCCAAAGCCTTTAATTCTCATTCTTTCTGCTAAAGAAGCTCAAATGGATCGACGACGTTGTTTGGAGTTGGGGGCCGATGATTTTGTTTCGAAGCCTTTTCACATTTCTTCTTTAGTTCGAAAGATTGATCACATGTTGAGTAAAAAGAATGATTTTTAATTTTCGATGGAATCATCCCAGAGTCTAAGAAGCTTCAAGATTTGCATTCGACGATTAGATCAATCTCAATGGGAGAATTTAAAGGAAGATCTGTTACCCCTACCGACACTCGGCTATGTTTTCCAGCATCTCCAAAAACTTGTCCTAAGATCTCACTCGCGGCATCCATTACTTTCGCCTGATCGGTAAAGCCTGGGTAACTATTCACATAGCCTGTCATTCTCACTATTTTTTTGACTTTATCTAAAGAGCCCAACTCTTTTTTAACGACCGCCAAGGCATTTGCGAGTGCTTGTTTTGCAGCGCGTTGACCATTGTCTAACGAAACTTCTTTACCTAATCTTCCTTTGAAGGCCAGCTGAGGTCCTATTTTTGGGAGCTGTCCACTCACAAAAAGCAAAGAGCCTGTTTTGATGGCCGGAACGTAACTTCCCTCTGGAGTTGCTGGTTCCGTGAGATGAAGTTTTAATTCCTTCAGTTTAGCCTCAGGATTAGAAGCGGTAGACATGCCTATTTCCTTTTTAAGCGGATGGCTTTGAATAAGATTAAAAGAGGGAGCCCTTTTAAATTTTCAATCGAAGCGCTGGGAAGATCGGGCGCAGATTCTTTGAGCGAATCGTCTACAAACGCTTCTTTGATTTCTTCAACGTAAATTCCTGCTCGCCGCAGAGTCATAAAATTTTGAGAAACACCATAGGGGATTTTTCGCGTCGATTTCGAAAGGTATTGCAAGTAGGGATGAGTGAAAACCAACACCATTCGAGAACCATCTCGGCTGATACGGGTAAGCTCTCCTACCCACGTAGAAAGATCATTCTTACGATTCCAGGCACTGATAATTGCACAATCGAAAAAATCATTTCGAAAGGGAGCTGCTTTTAAATTTCCCACAAGGCCAAATTGATTGGAGGTGTTTTCTGAAATTTTTCCTAGGTCTTCTGCTTGGGGAGCCATCATCAAAAGGGGGGCCGCTTTTTTTTCTTGAAGGAGATGAGAAAGCGTATTTTCTCCCCACGAAGCACACAGGGTTTTTTTGCCCGAAAGGTTGGGAATAAGAGACCGAATTTCACGCTCTTCGAGATGCTGCATTAAACTACGAAGGGCATAATCTGAGGGTAGGCTTATATTTTCGGAGGAGGAAAGCAATTTTTTAGGTTTTTGACTCCGTCGTTTTTCAACCCATCCCCCTACTTTTTCAACGCCTTTGCCTAAGGGCTGGATCACCCTTTTTAAGAAGTTTTGCATAAGAGCCTACATTGTAGCTGAATTTTTAGAATTCTTGCAATCGATGGTTTTCTTAGAAAAAGTAGCCAAAGCTGATGTGCAGGCGTTGGGTATCTTCGCCGGGTTGAGGATCTAAAACGAATCCATAGTCTACGCGCAATGGACCTACGGGAGTCGCATAACGAATGCTTGGCCCGGCGGCATGTCGAAAAGAAGAAGGCCCAATTTCACCAAATGTATTGGTGTCGCTCCCACTATCTAGGAAACCCGCAATTTGGAATCCTTTGAAAAGGCGCAAAATAAATTCTAAATTGTAGAGGATTCCCACTTTTCCCCCAGCAGGGTTTACCGCATCTTGCTTAAAGCCTCGTACCGTATCGTCACCCCCCATGAAGATGAGTTCTTGAGTGGGGATTTCCATTCCTTTAGTGAAGGGGAGTACCGTAGCAAAACGAAGACTATTTGAAATGGTGAACCGAGAAACGGGAGAGGGAGACCACCAGTAACCAAAACTTGCACCCGTTTCAAAGAAATGGGCATCTAGGCCCTCAAACTGAGTTCCAAAATCTACCCGCCCGACTGTATAAAAACCCGAGTGAGGATCACCAAAATTATCACGACGATCATAAGTGACCGCATATTCCAGTTTTCCGGTGGTGTTATCTTTAGTGCCGGGGCGGAGTTCTGAAAAATCGGTTTTCTCTTCAAGGAAATCAGTTCGAATTAAATCATAGCGAATCACCATCGAAAGATGTTTGGTGAGTTCGCGAAATAAACCTACAGATCCACCCATCTGAACGTCGGTGAAAAAGGTTCTGCTTTCGTACATGGCATAGATGCTGTCGAGATGTTTCCAGTCGGTGCCAAAAAAACGAGGATCAGTAAAATCAATTTCGGCCCGATCGTAAAGTGGGCCGCCGGTGAGATTGAGGTTAAATTGTTTTCCCATGCCAAAAAGGTTACGTCGGGTATAAGCCATTTTGGCTTTAAAACTTGTATCGGTATCGTAAGAAAAACCCAAATCAATTTCGACGGGTTTTTTCTCTTCCACACGCACTACCGTATGAACTTCAGATTCTTTTCCCTTCAAACCAAGAGTTTCGATAGTTAACGAATCAAAAATACCCAATTTGCGGAGGGTGGTTTGACTCTCTAAGATTTTTTGAGGATTAAAAACGCTGCCCTCTTTAAAGCGAAGTGCATTGAGAATGGTAGATCGCTTGGTAAGTAAATTCCCAACAAGTAAAATTTTTCCAATTTTTGCGGAGATGCCTTCTTCAATCACGTAGGTAATCCCTACTTTTTCAGCGCTCGGGTGAGAAAGCTCGGTCTTGATTTCGGTATAAGGATAACCATGATTTGCGTAGTAAATGAGCAGAGCTTTTACGTCTTGCTCAAGTTTGGGAGTTTCATAGGGGCTGCTCTCCCTGATCAGCAGAAACTTTTTTAAATCTTTTTCCGGAAAAGCTTTGAGCCCCTGGAAATGGATTGATTCTACAAAAGTTTGTTTGTTTTCTTTCAATTGAATGTCGATCAAATATTTATCGCGAGTGGCATTGAGTGATTTTTTCCAATCGGTTACTTTGGCTTCTAAAAAACCATTTTTTTCGTAAAAAGAGGCAATTGTTTCTAAATCTTGTTTGAATGTGTTTTCTAAAAAAGCAGGTGCGGGCGTTTCAAATGACTCTTCTTTTGTTTGCATTTGCTGACGAAGTTTTTTCTCGGAGAAACTCTTGTTTCCATCGAAGTCAATCGATTTGATGGTGTGTTTTGGGCCTTCTCGAATGGTAAAAGTGACGGCGATTTTTTTATCGCCCACTTTTTGTTTTTTATAAGTGATGGCTACTTCGTCGTAGCCTAAACCATTGTAGTGCTGGATCAGTTGAGTTTTCGCGCGTTCTAATTCAATGTCATCGGTATCGCCATTTTTGGGGATATCGATTACTTTCTTTAAAGTTTTATCCCACTGATGTTCATTTCCCTCAAAGAAAACTTCAATTTCTTTACCTTCGCGAATTTCTAAAGTGAAATTAACCTTACGTTTTTTTTCATCAAATTCGGTATCGGTTATTTTTACACGAGCGCGGGGGTGGTCTTCATCGCGATAGAGTGATTGGATATTTTTAATATCTTGTTTCAAACGTTCGGGGCTGTAGCCAAAAATTCGGCTCACTTTATTTACAATACGACTATCTTTAAAAAGCGTGTTTCCTTTGACTTCCACTTCTCCCACTCGATAATCTTTTCCCTTCTGAATATGAATCTCTAAAGTAACCACATGATTTTTTTCATCGAGGTTTTCTTCGATAAAAACGGTGGTCCCCTTGTAGCCAGCTTTTTCATAAAAAGCTAAGAGCCGATCAACTTGTTCGGGAATGCGTTTTCTATCGTAAATATCTCCGGGAGATAGAAAAATGGCACGTTTAATCTTTTTTTCGAGCAGCGGGAAATTTCCGTGAATCTCTACGTCTTTAATCAGGTAAGCATCTTCGAGTTGAAAATCGAGATCGACTTTGTTTTTCTCATGACGCACTAAAACTTCGACATTTTTAAACACCCCCCATTTCCGTAAATCTTCAATCGCATTTTCGAGTTTTTCGCGATTAAACACATCACCTACTTTAAGCCGCATGACCGCCTGGATATTAGGGATTTTTTCGGGCACCTGATTATGAATTTCAATTTGATTGATGATTTCTTCTTTTGGGCTTTCTATATGCTTTTCTTTTTTTGAAAGGGAAAAAGCACTGCCCGAAAAAAAACAGAAAAGAAAACAGAGCGCAAAAACAAATAATCTTTTTTGTCCATTACAAGGGGTTCGCGTCGCCCCCTCCAATGGCAGAGCCATTGGAGCCTCCCCCTCACGTTCGCTTTGCTCACTGAGTAGATTTCCACGGGAGACGAGAACTGCAGAAGACCAGGTCCGTGGTGATCTGTTCACACTCTGCTTATTTTTTTCAAACCATTTCTCCATTAGTTAATATTCCTTAAATCGCAGAGTTGCCTCGAGGCGATATTGGGCAGAAGAAGTTCGGGAGGCTTTGAGAAGAAAATTATCAAAAATTAAATATTCGGCTTGAACGGCGCTGATAGCTTGCTGAACGGCCAGATCGGTTTTGAATTCTAAAGAAAGTCGATCTCCAATTTGTTTTCCAACTACGAGCGAGGTTAGACTTTGCGAATCAGGGTCAGACGCCTCTAAACGAAAGATGTCGAGATGGGCAAAGTCATTTAAGGGGCCTGCTAGTACGCTGGTGAGTTGGCTCGCAATGACAGTACTCGCAATATTGGCGCCCGGAATATTTTTTTGTTCATTGGGTAGGGCCCCTGTAAATACCAGGGCCATGATTTCTTGTTTTTCAAGAGGAGGGTTGGAGTTGAAAGAAAGTTGAAGATTATCGGTGTATCCTTCAACAATGAGATTGACCAAAACGCTTTCAGTTGGGCGATCAAACGACTTGTCTGCGGTAATATTTAGGTAAGGGTGAGGTTTGCTGGGATCTCGAAAATCGATCACTCCCTTTGCGTTTTCGAAATTGAGCCGGAAGTAGTGAAATTTTCCATCTAAAACCTCAATGGCTCCTGCAACAATCGGTTTTGATTTGGTGCCGGTGATTTTAAGATCACTCTTTAAATCGATGGTTGCTACGTTGTTTTTAACTTGAAGTTCGCCGGGGCTGCGAACTTTTAGATCGAGTTTCAAATTTTCTAAACTTAGATCTTTTTCGGTGCTTGCTCCCGTGGTGCTCGGTTTTGCGATGAAATCTTTCACATCAAAATTTTTGGTGTATTGCCCCTCTGTGATATCTAAATTACCCGCGAGAAGAAGGTTGGGATCTTGTCCGGTTAAGCTTAGTTTTCCTGAGAGGTAGAGTGTGTAAGCACCGGGGTCACTTAAAGCGACTTCCCGCAAATCGGCTTTAAGATCGGCTCGATTCAGCTTGAATTTTTCGTGCCAGACGGTGCCGGTGACTTGGATATCTCCTTCAGCTACAGTACCCGAGAGATTTTCTGCGGAGATTTTTTTATCTTCAATGATTAAGCTTCCTTTTAAATTCTCTATCGCATTTCCTAGCACACGCGGATTAATCGAGGCTCCCTCAAAAACAACCCGTCCGCTGATTTCTGGATTTTCTGCACTTCCCCGAATTTTTAGATTCACTTCCGCGGGTCCGGATGCCTCTCGAATTTGAGTTTTAAAAGCCTGAAGTAGGCTTAAATCCAGTTTGCCTAATACCTCTAGATTGAAGGGTTTTTCCGAGGCATAGGTGCCTTTTAAAGTGGTGCGACCTTCTCCAAGAGCTAATGTTACATCGTCTAAGTGAAAAGCCCCCTGGCGATAAGTGATCTTTAAGGGGGAGGCCTGACGAAGAATGCCCGATTCTCCAATCGGAACTTCTAAAGAACTGACGCTGGCATCCATTTTCGAGTTTTCAAAGCTGCCGATCACGAGCTCCATATTAATTTTGCCATCTACTTTTCCAGAAAGGGGAGAGAAGTCTAGAGCGGCAAGTAAGGGCGCGATTGCACACTCATGGCAAGTAGCAGAAGTTTTGAGGAGATTTTTTTGAGCGTAGGCTAAGCTTCCTTCAATTTCCATTCCTTCGATTAAACTTCCTTTATACTTGAATCCGGCATCGTCGAAATGAATCACGGCTTCACGGGGTACTTTTATTTTTTCGTAATTCGGCGGTTGAAAACTAATCAGTGGAAAAGAAAAATCGTTGTTATTTAAGTTTCCTTCGGCTTCTACGTCTCCCAAGTGAAATTGATAAAGAAAGAAATCTTTTACACTCGCGGTGAGTTTTCCCGATTTGCGCAATTGAAAACTATCCATTTCAAAGTGGCCATTGATTTTTCCCTTCATATTTGGATTTTCGAGTAGGGTAGAAACATCAATTTGATTAAAATCGGTTTTTAATTTGAGGTGTCGGCGCGTTCCATCGAAAATGTCATCCACTACAATTTCAACGGTATCGTCCCCTTCGGGAGATTTCCCCGAGTAGCGAAGACGACCATTTATAATCTCGAAATCGCCGCCATTTTCGCCAAAGCGCATAAATTTATAACCACTCTCCACTGCTTTGCCTTGGAATTTAAAATCGGGTTGTTTTAAGGGGCCTGTGATTTTTCCAACTGCATCGGCATAGCCTTGAATCTCTTGTTCGGAAAAAGCACTCACCAGGGTTTTGATGTCAAACCCAGTGGTGTTCACATCGACTCCTAATTTCATTTCTGCAAGATCTACAAAGCCTTTGATATCGGCCTGAGTTTTTTCACTCTTGATTTTGAGATCTTTGAATTCGAATTTTCCTTTGTGGATGCTTGAAGAAACATTGAGATCGAGATTCGAATTTTGAGGATTGATCTGATTGCCTTGTGCATGGAGGGCCAAGGCAATTTTCCCTTCCATTTCTTTGAAAAGAAATCCGGTGATATCGAAATTAAAATCAAATGAGATCTTATCGTAAACGCGTGCCAATTTTTCACGAAATCCTGGTATATCTTCAAACTCCACCAATCCTGCGGTTGCTAAGTTTCCATCGATGTGCTGGCTAAAAGGAGAGAAAGTTAAATTGAGCCTAAAAGGAGTTTTTCCAAAAGTAAGCGCGACATCATCAAAAACCAGGGTTTCTCCTTCGAAACGAGCTTGAGTTTGAAGATCGGAGAGATGAAAAGCTCCAAACTCTGCACCCTGGATATTTAATTTTCCCTGCGTTTGACGAAAGAGCAGAGCCTCTTTCATTAAATCGGGCACTGAGAAAGTGCCATCGTAGCTTAAGCGCTCAATCGAAAAGGTGTGGGTATTAATATTTCCTTGAACCTGATTGAAGGCAAACTGAAGAAGATTTTTATCGAGTAAAGTGGGTTTATATTTAATTTCAGTGCTAGGAATTGCAAAACGTCCATTCTTTAAAATGACTTCACTGTTTTCTAAAACTCCATTTTTAATTTCTAAACGACGACTCAAAGCCCGAAGAAAAGGAGGTAATTGGTCTTTCTTCTTTTGAGGAGGAAGTTGGCTTAAGTCTAAATTCAAATGGGTGATCTTTATATTTTCAAATTGAAGACGAGTGCGAAAAAGAGAAGTTTTGGAGAGCGTGGCATCGAGTTCATCCAGACGAAGGAGAAAAATTCCCTTCGGAAGGGTGTAACGTAAATTTTTAACGCGGATATTTCCCGCTGATAAATTGATATCGACTCTTTCCCATTCTAATTTTCCAGGAACCAAGCGAACTAAGGTTCCCCACGTTAAGATGAATCCCGTTTGAGAATGAGTGCTCCAATAGAAAGCACCGAGGAAACTTCCAATTCCTAGAAATAAAAAGATTAAAGTCAGGATTTTTCGGCGAGCTTGTTTTTTCAAAATTACCCCTTTGGAATTTCGCCTATAAAACCAAATTCGGGGCTATGAAGCAAGAAAAGGAAGAGGGGAAGGAAAATTTGTAACGGGTCAGCGAATTCTTCCAATCGCGAAAAAACTCGCCGTAAGGAATAAAAATAGCAATCGATTTGGGGAAAGACCTTGTTTCAACGAAAATAGCCTTTGCGGCTCGGCAGTTTTCGCTCCTTACAGAATCCCCTGACCCGTTACGAAAATTTTAGAGAAAGAATTTTTATGTACTCAGAGTACTGAGTAGCTTCTGGTGGATTCCCCCAAAACCTCCGTTGCTCATCACAAGGAGTACATCGCCCGATTTGGCTCGTTGTTTGAGGAGCGAAACGATCTGATCGACTTCAAGATCTGCCTGAATTGGAATTTGAAGGGCTGCGATATCTTGAGCGACTTGCGAAACATTGAGTACTTTTCCTTCTTTTACTTTTTCAGGCATGAAAACCTTGGCTAAAACTACTTCATCGGCGTGAGCTAACGCCTTGGGAAAATCATGTTGAAACACATCGCGCTTGCTGGAGTTTGAACGCGGTTCAAAGATTGCCCAAACCTTTTGCCCCGGATATTTTGCTTTAATCGCGTCGATTGTTTCGGCAATGGCGGTGGGGTGATGGGCAAAGTCGTCGATTACCGTAATTCCTTTTGCAATGCCTCGAACTTCTTGCCGACGTTTCACACTTTGAAATTTTGAAACGGAGTCCTGAATTTGCTTGAGCCCCGGAGGATTCGGTAAATTGAGGACAAGGGCTAATACGCCCAAGAGATTTTGCAAATTGTGCCGGCCCGGAAGTGGTGAATGAAAACGACTGAGCTTATGGGCGTTTTGATAAAAATCAAATTCAACGCCCTCGGCATTGAATTGAATATTTTCTGCACGAAATTCCGATTGAGCCTCTAACCCGTAAGAAATTTTTCGCCCTTGGCAATAAGCCGAAAGCTCGGTGGCGATAGAATTATCGGCACAATAATAAAGAGCGCCTTCGGTAGGGATGAGCTCAATAAATTTCTGAAACGCCGATTTCACGTGGGCCAAGTCGCGGTAAATATCGGCGTGGTCAAACTCCACACTCGTCAAAATGGCATGATAGGGGCGATAATGCCAAAATTTAGGCCCTTTATCGAAAAAAGCGGTGTCGTATTCGTCGCCCTCGATTACAAAATACTTCCCTTTTCCGAGAGCGAAGGAAGAATCAAAGTTTTGAGGAATTCCTCCCACTAAAAAACTAGGATCAAGGCCGCAATCTGCCAATACCCAAGCAAGAAGAGAGGTTGTGGTGGTTTTTCCATGGGTGCCGGCGACAACGAGCGATTTTTTTTCTTCTAAAAAGAAACGCGCCAAAGTTTGGGGCAGCGAGAGGTATTCAATCCCCGATTCGAGAAGGGCGATTACTTCAGGATTTGTTTTCGAAACGGCGTTGCCCACCACAACCAAATCGGGCTTTGGATTTAGGTTTTCGGCTTTAAAACCTTTTTGAATTTCAATTCCCCACTTTTCAAGCTGGGTACTCATAGGGGGATAGACGTTTTCATCACTCCCTGAAACTCGAAAACCTTTTGCTTTGAGCATTCCTGCTAAGGTGCCCATGGCGGTGCCACAGATGGCGATGAGATGGATGTGCATAGGAATGCTTTAGAATATTTCATGCCGAACGCAAACTTTTTTCTGCAATGCCAAAAATTGGTTATATGCAGCCTTTGGAACAATCTATTGACGGGAATGAAGGAATGAAAATTTAAGCTAATTTCGACTTTTGAATCAACTTCAAGAGTTCTTCAGCTAATTCATAATATTCTGATTCGGAAATTCCAAAGTAGTCATGGACACTATTATTCCTCGCATCGATGCATTCCAACCAAGTTTCCGGATGTGATATAAAGTGAAGCTTGGCAGCCTCTTTGATGGCCATCTTGGGTGCTGGAGCTTCCAGACCTTGATCCTCTACTTTTCGCTTCAATTCCCTCCAAGCATATTCCACAACGGTTTCGAAGGCTTTGCTGACGGTAAGAAAATTGAGGTCGGTTTTTTCCCTTTGATAAATTTTCAAGGCGTCTTCTAAGTTTTTAATTGCTTTAGGCAGCTTGGTCTTTTTGGATTCCATCGAGTATTCCTTTTAAATAAATAAAAGCTTCTCTATTTCCTTCCAATAAAATAATTTCATTTCCCATGCTTTTTAAAAACCACGGAGGAGCTTGATTCAAATTGATTACGTCTACTTTACGTACCAAATTTTCACTCATGTCTTCTACGCTGCCTTTGATTTTTAGATATTCCCTGCCTGAAATAGCTTGAGGATATCGGAAGATTCCTAAATCCCAATCCGAATATTCTTTCGCCTTTTTTTTAGCCCTGGAACCTAGAAGTACTATGGCCAATTGTTTGTCTTGTCTATACAAGTGGGCTACGATGTTTTTCAGTTCATCGATATTCTTAATTTTGGAGGAAAGCTTACTTTGAGGCACAATAAGTTCTAGGGGATCTTTGTGTAATGCTTGAGCGAGGGCGGAGAATGAAGAAAGAAAAACATCTTTGCCTTCTACAAAGCCTTGCAATGTATTTCGATGGATTTTGGTTTTTTTAGAAAATTCTAAAATACTTTTGAAGCCAGCCTCCACCAGGCTCTTTTTAAATTTCTTTGAATCCAGGCAATACTCCATATCTCCCAATAATAAAGGATTAAAGAAAAAGTGTCAAATTTATAGGCAAATTGTATATATTTTTATATGGCTTTGTAACAAGAGTCCTGTTCTAAAAGAGTAATAAGTTTGTCAATTATTGTTAAGTCAGGATGGCTATTAACCATTTAGAATTAATTACTTTTTTACTTTTGTTATGCCAAAATTTTGCCTCGATAATTCCTCTTTTCGATTGATGCTTTCTTGGAAAGATAAAAGAGGGGAAATCCACAAAAAAATAATTCCAGCCACTAGGCCTAGAAAAGGTAAGGTAAGCCAATTCAAGAGGAACCAGGAAGTGGGAACCTTTTCCAAATAAGGATGATTTCGAGTCAGAACTCCAAAGAGTAAGAGTGAACTATAGCCAGAACAGGGCTGGTTCCAACAATAAAAAAGGAAATTCTAAGTAAAGTTTTCATCAGAGTTTTTTACTTTACCAATCGAAATGTTTGTAAAATGAGATCGTGAATTTTGGGGCGAAATTGTTTGATGCTTTCATTGTAACGATAAGGATGTACGCGGTTCGTCAATAAAATCACGTAAAGTTTTCGATTGAAATCGATCCACAACGAGCATCCTGTGTAGCCAAGATGACCATAGGCGTTTTTGGGAAACAAATCACCCGCTTGAGAATTTTCGGTACTCGGAGTGTCCCAAGCCAAAGCCGGTTTTGCATCTAAAAAGGCATGAAGCGTTTCTTTTTTTAGAATTTTACTCTTACCTTCATCAATTTTTAAGAACTCTTCGGTGAGTTTCATGAGATCGGGTAAAGTGGAAAATAAACCCGCGTGTCCCGCAACTCCTCCTAAAATCCAGGCGTGTTCATCTTCAACTTCTCCCGCCAAGATTTTTCGACGCATGGAGCTTTTTGAGGTCGAAGCAAAATCGGTGCGCTTTAACTTTGATTTACTTGGGAGAGGAATAAAAAAAGTTTCGTTCAGCTTTAAAGGCTTGGCAACATATTCGATGAAAAGCTTATCTAAACTTTTTCCGGCAATTTGTTCGAGAATATCTCCGAGCAAGATGTATCCTAAATCACTGTAGAGACGTGTGACTCCGAGTTTGCATTCAGGGTCAAGAGTCTCACTTAAAATCATTCGAAGGAGTTCTTTGCGCAACTCTTCCGGACTTTCACCCTTCAAAAGCAGAGGGCCTAGTTTTTCGAAGTAGGCTTTATAAGGCGGAAGCCCAGAAGTGTGTTGAATCAGATGACGCACTTGAATTGCAAGATAAGGCTCTTTGCGGTAACGGCGATAGTAAGTCCCAACAGGCTCCTCTAATTTTAGTTTCCCTTTTTCAATGAAAATCATTGCGAGTAGCGCCGTGCACAAAGGCTTGGTGAGGGAGGCAATGTCGAAGTAAGTTTTTAAGCCGACTTTTCGAACTACGGGAACTTTTTCAGCATTTCCGTAACATTTTTTTAAGAGTACTTTCCCTTTTTTTACCACAGCGATTGCTGCTCCCGGGAAAACACCCTGTGCAATGGCTTCTTCAAACGCCGTATCAATTTTTTTGGTCACACTCATGTCTGCAAAGCTCCCTCTAAAAAGTTCACACTATTTTTTTCAGAATGAAGTTCGACCTCAACACCTAAAGGTAGGCAAATCATATTTTCGATGTGTCCCGAGGGAAAACCCCAAACAATGGGTAAATCGTAATCAGAAAAAGTTTCTAAAATTAAATTATGAAGTTCTGTTTCATCGCCACAGTTTTTAAACGCACCTAAGATCAGGCCTTTTAAGTTTCTTAATTTTCCAGCGAGCCTGAGTTGGGTGAGAAGGCGATCAATCTTATAGAGAGGTTCATTTACATCTTCGATGAAAAGAATTTTATTTTCTGTTTCAATTTCAAAAGGGGTTTTTAGGCTGGAGGCGAGTATAGAAAGGCATCCCCCCACGATTGTGCCTTGGGCCCGACCATTTTTTAGATAAGAGATTCCTTGAGAAAATTCTCCGAGCGCTTCTGGGCTCGTTAAGGCTTTTAAAAGAGAGTTTTTTCCTTGTTCTAGAAAAGAATCGCCTAAGCCTTTGGCAACTACCGGCCCATGAAAAACAGTCCAGGAAAATTTCTGAACGAGAAAATTGAGCAAACTCGTCATGTCGGAATACCCTAAAACAATTTTGAGATTTTCTTGAAGAACAGAAGATTTGAGAAGAGGTAAAACCCGCAAGGTACCATAACCGCCCCGGGCAAAAAGAATGGCCCTCACCTCGGAATCTAGAAAAAGTTCGCGAAGTTCTTGGGCTCGCCTTTCGTCTGTCCCTGCCAAATAATTCTTTTTCGAAAAAATATCTTTCCGGAACTTCACCTTAAAACCCATTTCGCGGAGGGTTTTTAGGCCTTTTTCGAATTCTTCGGGGTCGAAGGAGCTTGCCGTCGCTGCAATACCAATTGTATCTCCCAAATGAAGGGCTCTGGGTTTTACTTTCGTCATTGTCTGAAAAACCTTTATTTACAATGGGTTATAAGATTTTCCAGGCAATGCCTTCTTCTAGAAAATCTCTATAAGGAAGGGGCCCAGTTTTAGTCCTTAACAAATGTGGGGTTAAAACATCGAAATAATTCTATTTTTAAGGCTAAAACGATAAACCAATTAAAAGAGGGAAGCAAATCATTAATTTGCAGAACTTTTTTTATATTTCTTTAGACCGATTGAAAATTTTTGTTACAATTGTTCCATGTTACTCGACTCAGCCACCCTGGTCGAGATGTATAAAGCCCTCCAACGCACTCGTGCTTTGGAAGATCAGATCTCTTATCTCTATCATAGTCAAAATCCGGAACGACCTCTCATTATAGGAAAGGGCTATCTCTCAACCGGACAAGAAGCTATCTCAGTGGGTGCTGCTTTCACTCTTCAGAAAGACGATTGGGTGGCGCCTTCACACCGCGATATGGGTTTGCATTTAATCCGCGGAGTTTCACCTCCTGAAATTTTCGCCCAGTATTTTAATCGAGCTACTGGAATGACTCACGGGCGAGATTCCAACATTCATTTTTCTTATGAGAAAAAAAATATTTTGGGATTTGTGAGCCACATGGGGGCCAATCTTGTAGTGGCCAATGGCTTGGCCTGGGCAGCACGATACAAAAAAGAAAAAACAGTTGTCATGGCTTTGTTTGGTGATGGAGCTTCGAGTCAAGGTTGTGTGCACGAAGCGATGAATTATGCCGCAGTCTTTAAACTTCCAGTTATTTTTGTGCTCAATAATAATCGCTGGGCAATTTCAACTCCGGTGCGTGAACAAAGCGCAATCGAAAATCTAGCCGAGCGCGCGAAGGCCTACGGTTTTGAAGGAAAAATTTGCGAAGGTAACGATGTAGTGGCGGTTTACGAGGCGATTAAACCCGCAGTCGATAAGGCACGTGCGGGAGGTGGCCCCACCCTGATTGAATGCAAAAGTTTTCGCGCGGCGGGGCATGGCACACATGATCCTGCGAATTATATTCCTCAAGATGAAAAGGATTTTTGGAAAAAGAAAGACCCGCTTCTTTTAATGCGCGATCGGCTAGAAAAAATGAAACTTTGGGATGAGGCCCAAGAGAAGAGCTTAGTTGAAAAACTAAAAAAAGAAATGAACGAAGCCACAAGTTGGGCGAGTAAACAACCTTTTCCAAAAGCAGAAGATTTGTTGAGGGGAGTTTATAGTTCCCCCTCTTAAGTAGAATTTGCTTCTCCTCTTAGGATTAAGAGGAGGTTGGGAGGAGTCGCGAGCTTTTCACAACTCCCCCTGACCCCCTCTTCATCTGAAGAGGGGGAGTTAAGCAAAATATGCCTATTCTTAGCTACGGTGAAGCCATTCGAGATGCCCTTGCCACAGAAATGCGACGCGATGAGCGGGTGTATGTTTTTGGGGAAGATGTCGCTGCCTATGGTGGGGTTTTTGGAATCACAAAAGGTTTGCTCGAAGAATTTGGGCCGATGCGAATTCGTAATACTCCGCTTTCAGAGGCTGCAATTGTGGGGGAGGCCATTGGTTCTTGTATTCGAGGTTTAAGGCCTGTGCCCGAAATCCAATTTTCTGATTTTATGACCACGGCTTTTAGTCAAATTGTCGATTATGCTGCAAATTATAGATATCGTTTTGGCGTTTCTCTTCCTTTCACGATTCGTGCACCGCATGGAGGGGGAATGCGAATCGGAAATTTCCATTCGAAATGCGACGAAGCCTGGTATTTTCATGTGCCGGGTTTAAAAATTGTGTGTCCGTCGACACCTGCAGAGGCCAAAGGCCTGTTGATTGCTGCGATTCGGGACCCCGATCCGGTGATTTATTTTGAAGAGAAAAAGCTCTATTGGGAAATTAAAGGAGAAGTGCCCAAGCAAGATTATGTAATACCGCTTGGAAAAGCTGATGTTAAAAGAGAAGGAAAAGATATTACGCTGGTGACTTACGGTAGTATGGTGCACTTGGCTCTTGCTGCAGCAAAAGAATTAGAAAAAGAATCTATCTCGCTCGAAGTTTTAGATCTCCGTTCTTTAGCACCATTAGATGAAGATGCGTTGCTTCAATCTTTTCGAAAGACAAACCGCGTGCTCATTCTTCATGAAGCGGTAAAACGCGGGGGAATTGGTGGTGAGTTGGTGAGTATCCTCTGTGAAAAAGCCTTTGACTCTTTAGCAGCACCTCCTTTACGGATTGGTGCTCAGTTTACTCCGGTTCCTACTTCTCCTATCTTAGAAGACGCGTATCTCCCTCAGGTAAAAGATGTTCTTGCCGGCGCAAAAAAATTGATGGAATATTAAGTCTCACTGCATAAATCTCTTTATGCTTCGTTGCTCGCTCAGTCGCAATCCTCACGTACATTTTAAGTACGCTGCGGTTGCTCCTTCGCGAGCGCCTTGCCTAAAGAAATTTCTGCAATGAGGTGAATTCTATCAAACAAAGAAAGATCTTTATGCAACTCTATCTCACCATGCCTAAGCCAGGCGAAACTATTCGTGAAGGCGTTGTTGTTCAATGGCTCAAAAAAGAGGGCCAGAAAGTTCAAGAAAAGGAGCCTTTGGTTGAACTGGAAACCGAAAAAGCGGTTTTCACTTTTGAATCGCCCTTTGCCGGGGAGCTGAAAAAAATTTTGGTAGAAGCCAATAGCTCTTGTGAAGTGGGTAAACCCATTGCTCTCTTTGAAGTGAGTGCCGAAGATGGAGAGCGCTATTTGATGTTGGGAGTGGGAATGCCTGCAGAGGGAGAAACTATAAGTTCAACTCCTCAAAAAAAAACAGAGCCCAAGAAAGCTCTGCCCAAAAAAGAAGCTCCCGCAGAGAAGAAACAAAACACAAAAACTCCTGTTTATTCGCCATTGATCCGAAATTTGGCCAGCGAGAATCACCTTTCTTTAGAGGATTTGGCTGATATTCCGAGCTCGGGCCCTGGAGGGCGACTCACGAAAGAAGATGTTTTAAATTATTTAAAAAATAATTCTCCCCTCCTTACAAAGGAGGGGAATAAGGGGAGGTCTGAATTCGGAACTCTCCCCGACCCTCTCCTTGGCAAGGAGAGGGTGCTGTTGTCGCCAATTCGACAACGCATTGCCCAGCATATGAAGAAAAGTCATGAGCAGATTCCGGCCGCGGGCAGCTCAGTTGATGTAGACTTTCATTTGATTTGGAATTATTGCCAGAAAAATAAGCAAAGTTATGCCGAAGAGCATGGCGTTAATTTATCGCCTTTTCACTTTTTTCTTTTTGCGGTGTGCGAGACTTTAAAAAAATATCCCAATTTTAATGCCTCTTATTCTGAAGAAGGCGGAAAAGGTTTTCTAGAAAAACATTCCCAAATTAATCTTGGAGTTGCGGTTGCTACACTACAAGGCTTGTTTACGCCTGTTATTCACCATGCTGAAAAACTTTCATTTCGAGAACTAACGCAATCGCTTTCTCAATTAGAAAGCAAAACGAAGATGGGTAAACTCAGTGTTGAAGAGCTCACGGGCGCAACGTTTGTAGTCAATAACCCCGGAGCGATTGGTGGAAACCGTTGTTTGCAGATTATTCCTTTGCCCATGGTTGCGATTGTCGCCATGAACCGAATTCAAAAACGCCCCTGGGTGGTAGATGAAGCCATCGGAATTCGTGAGGTGGCGGCACTTGACCTTGCCTTTGATCATCGTCCGCTCGATGGAGCCGATGGAATTTTGTTTTTAGAAGAAGTGAAAAAACAATTAGAGAATTTTGAATTTAGCAAAGTGTAACGGAATTCGCAGTTCTTTTATTCAGACAAAAACGCGAATCCCTTTATGAAGAGAGAGAAATGAAACCTTCTTGGCTTAAAGCGAGAATTCCTTCTGGAAAAAATTTTCACGAACTCAAAGAGATGTTTCGGAGTTTAAATCTCCACACGGTTTGTGAAGAGGCGAAATGCCCTAATTTAGGAGAATGTTGGAACAATCGTTCGGCAACTCTAATGATTTTAGGAGATACCTGCACGCGCTCTTGTGGTTTTTGTGCGGTGAAAACGGGCAAACCGCTTGTTGCCGATTGGGAAGAGCCTCTTCGCGTTGCAAAGGCCGTCGAGAAGATTGGCCTGCGTCATATCGTAATTACATCGGTCGATCGGGATGATTTGCCCGATGGAGGCTCTGAGATTTTCGCCCGCACGATTGAAGAAATCAAAAAACGCGATCAAAAACTGGTGCTTGAAGTTTTGATACCCGATTTCAAAGGAGATCTTCAATCTTTGAAGCGTGTGTTCGAGGCGGGGCCGGATATTTTAAATCATAATCTTGAAACGGTTCCTCGTTTACAAAAAACAGTTCGCCCCCAAGCCAATTACGAGCGCTCTCTCTTCGTGCTTGAACAAGCCAAAAGATTTGGTCTCGTCAATAAATCGGGAATCATGGTGGGATTAGGCGAGGAATGGGCTGAAATTCTTCAAACCTTAAAAGATCTTCGTGAAAAAACGGATTGTGATTTACTTACCGTGGGGCAGTATCTAGCACCCAGCGACAAACATTTGCCCGTTCAAAAATTCTACACACCTCAAGAGTTTGAAGAGATTCGTCAGATTGCCCAATCGCTTGGTTTTCCGCACGTGGCCAGCGGCCCCTTTGTGCGGTCTTCTTATTTTGCAGAAGAGCAGTATAAAAAAAGTGCCTGATTATTTCTTCTCCGGCGTTTTCACGAACCCGTCTTTGCGCAATTTGCTTAAGGTTTTTTTCGCCAAAGAATTCACGAAATTCACTTCATTGCTCCAATCTAAGTCGACTTCGGTCGTTGCGTTGGCTGTCCAGATCGGTTTTAGGTTTGGTAATTCAAGTAAGCCTAAGTCTTGGCTTTGAGTGAGATAGCTACTGGTATAGCCCGGATCTGTCTTCGTTACGATTTTTGTTTTTCCATCTTTTTCTTTTACCTCAGTCGTTGAAGTGGTGGGTGGATGATACACATCGCGGCGATTGACATCTCGTAGATTGACAAGAAGTAGGGCCTGAATGCCATTTTTTAAGAAAGTTGCTTTGCGATCGTCGGGGCTATATTCGTGATCTAAAGGAAAAAGATCAGAGGCTGCAATTACCTGTAAATCTGGTGATTCCAAAATTTTTCTAAAACTCCATTCGGCAGAAATATTTTCACTTTGATCGATATTTCGAACATCTACAGCAATTCGAGTAAAGATTCGGGGAGTAATCCCCGGATGAGTGACGGTTTTCATTTGAGTGGTGGCGCCGCAGGCCGCGAAAGAAAGAGAAAAGAACACTGCAAAGAGGGTTTTAAGTTTCATGGAGTTTTCTCCTTACAAAGATTGTAAAAATAATGCCCAAGCATTATTCGCTGCATGAGCGCTAACGCTAAACCAGAGATTTCGTTTCCACTGAAAAAGCCAAGATAAATAAAAACCTAAAATAAGATAATAATGCAAATAAAAGAAATTTCCGTGAGCGAGCGCAAACGCTACAGAGGTAAATAAAATTCCTAAGGTTTTTCCAAAACGCTGGGTCCAGCTCGGCTGGAGAAGCCCTCGAAAAAAAGTTTCTTCGCAAAAAGCAGGGGTTAAAACTAAAACGAGAGTTTTTAAGATTGCTTCTCGGGCAGAGTTTATTTGCACGAGTTGATTGAACTGATTTTTGTATGCCTCGGGAGGAGGCCACATTACATCTTGCCAAGCAATGCATTGATCAATGACCCACGAGAGGAGAAAAGTGAAAAGAATTATTCCTAGAATGTGTAAAAAAGAAGGTTTTTCCCAATAAGGCCAATTGGTAATTTTTTTCTGAAGGGCCTGAGAAATAAAAGCCGAAGGGAGCAAGAGAAAAAGAATTTGGTTTAGAAAAACGCCCAAAAGATCTAAATGAGTTTGTAAGACGAGACCCGCAACGAGATAAACCGCGAGAACGGCGAAATAGAGCAAAAGAGCGGTAAAAGGCGAAAGAATAGGGCCTGTAAAAAAAACTTTGCAAAGGGCTTCGGGCTGTGCTTTTGAGGAGGGCTCCATCGTTTTTCTTTATGGAAAGGGTTGTGTGTATGAGTCAAGTGTTAAAAATTGGAATTCCAAAAGGTTCGCTGCAAGAATCGACTTTTCGTCTCTTTAAAAAAGCGGGGTGGTCGATCAACATTGGGTCTCGGGCTTATGTGCCGTCGATTGATGATCCTGAACTTTCGGGCCTTTTGATTCGCTCTCAAGAGATGAGCCGCTATGTGGAAAATGGAGTTTTAGATGTGGGCTTGTGCGGCCGCGATTGGGTGATGGAAAACGATTCCGATGTGCACGAAGTCTGCGAGCTTAAATATTCGAAGGCCACTTTAAATCCAATCCGCTGGGTGATTGCCGTGCCCAATGATTCAAAGATCAAATCTTCGAAAGATCTCGATGGAAAACGTGTTTCTACCGAGCTTGTCCAATACACGAAGCGGTATCTTCAAAAACAAGGCGTCAAAGCAGAAGTCGAGTTTTCTTGGGGTGCCACTGAAGTAAAACCCCCGCTTTTAGCCGATGCGATTGTAGAGCTCACCGAAACCGGCTCTTCGCTGCGTGCCAATAATCTGAAAATTGTCGAGTCGATTTTAGAATCGGTTACCGTTCTGATCGCGAATAAGAAAGCCTGGAAAGACTCGTGGAAGCGTCAAAAGATCGAAAACATCGCCATGATGCTCAATGGCGCTTTGATTGCCGAAACCAAAGTGGGCTTAAAACTGAATGTTCCGAAAAAGAGACTCAAAGAAGTTCTCAAAACTTTACCTGCCCTTCATACCCCCACTATCTCCGAACAAGGAGACTCTGATTGGGCCTCAGTTGAAATCATTGTGGATGAAAAGAAAGTGCGCGAGATTATCCCCACTCTCAAACGTGCGGGCGCTGAGGGCATTGTGGAGTATCCGTTGAATAAGGTGATTTATTAGTTTGTTACTGAACCTCTAAATTCCCAAACCATTTCAAATGCAGATGATGGATAAAACCATTGTCGGCGAGTTCTAAAATTTTGAGATTAATTTTTTCAAAAAGCTCGGGGTTCGCTTCGGCCAATTTTCGGTTCATCGCAATCGCGTAAAACTGCTGGTGAAAGCGATCGGCCACCAGATAAGGGTTTTTACCTTCTTTTTGAAGGGTCGCTTTCAAATCGACGAGCGCCGGATAATCAAAAACAATCGCATCAATTTCGCCGCTTTCTAAGCGAGGGTAGAGAGATTTGAGGTTATCGACATCTGGAACCGTGATCAATTTTTTTACACCCAATGTATCGAGCGTATCCATGGCTGTAGTCCCAGCTACACTAGCCACTACCTTACCACTTAAATCGCGATAATCTTTAATGGGCGAATGGTAGAGCTCTTGGGTGTAGTTTGTTAAAAGCTGGGCCGTAATCACGGCCACCAGTAAGAGTCCACAAATCCAAATGGGAATCGAAAGAAGGCGCGCCAGCCAACGGTGTGGGGTGATATCTCCAAATCCAATGGTGCTTTGAATGGCAAAGGTGCACCACATGGCCTGAAAGATTCCGGGGAAATATTTTGTTGAGATGATCGAGTTGTGCCCTTTTTCGGTAAACCACAAGACATTTCCAAAAATAAACATGATCACAAAAATCGTGATGATCAGCCTTGCCACCATGGGTTTAAAAATAGGGCGGATTAAAATGCCGAAGGTGTGTCCTTTCGCAGGAGTTAAAATGGCTAAACTCGAAACAAAATAAGGATAGGTAAATTTCACGTAGTCGGAACGCGCACGATCCATCGTCATCATCCAAAGACCAAAATCGAGTTGATTGGTTTTTAATTCTTCTAAAAGGGTAGGAAAAAGGGCGATTTCTTCGAATTGGTAGTTAATGCTGAGTTGTTTGGCGATTTCTTTCCAGAGCTCAATTTCATAACCGGTGTAGGACCCATCTTCATTATGAATAATAAATCGGTTTTCAGAACCGACGCCCACTTTGTAAGTTTGGGCCTCTAAAGAAAAAGGAAAATGGGAAAGAAGGAGGAAGGTTAACAATAAAAAAAACTTGGAGAGCGTTTTAAAGGGCATCAGCGAATTTTGACAAGAGATGGGAGAGAAGGCAAATTTTATTTGAGTAGCTCTAAAACCTTTTCGGGAGGCCGTCCGATAATCGCTTTACTGCCACTCACCACAATAGGCCGTTCAATTAAAACAGGGTTTTTAACCAAGATTTCAATCCACTCTGCACGGCTCAAATTTTTATTTTTCAAACCGAGTTTCGTATAAACCTCTTCTTTGGTGCGCAAAATTTCTTGGGGCTCCATTTTTAATTTCGTCAAAATTTCATCCAGTTCTTTGGCAGTGGGCGGATTTTTTAAATATTCGATGATTTTGGGTTGAATGTCTTTCGAGTGAAGTAGTTCCAAAGTTTGCCGTGATTTTGAGCAACGAGGGTTGTGGTAAATGATCATGGTTTTTTCCTTAGTGCCCCGTGGATTGCCAAGCTTTGATGGCTTCACTGGGATAAATGAGCATCACAATATTAAGGGTTAAATTATCTCGAACCCAGAGGAGGCAAAGAATTTCAAGAGTAACAATCGTTAAAATACTTAAAATGGGGCGGGTTCGGTAGGCAAATAAGAATCCTAAAGCCATCACTAAAATATCGCTGCAAGAATTGAGGATGCTGTCTCCTACATAACCTAAGGCGATGGTGACTTCTCGATAGCGATTAATGATGAACGGAGAGTTTTCAAGAATTTCCCACCCTGCTTCGAGTAGAATGGCAAGAAGAAATCTGAAACGTACGGGAATTTTTCGAGCGATGAGCCACAGAAATGCGTAGAATAGAATTCCGTGAATAAAATGGGAAAAGGAGTAGACATCAAAGACGCGTTGAGAATTTTCTGAACTCCAAATATTCCCGTCCCACCAGCCAAATTTCCCATCGGGGCCTAAAATGAGCCGGCCCATTTTGTATTCGATGACTGCGGTAAGAGAAATCAGGATAAAACCTGCCAGCAAGATATTGGCGTTCTGCTTTAAAAATTTGAAAAGAGTGCTCATAATAAACATTTTCGATTTTGAAATAGGCGTGGCCTTACTTCAGAAAACTTTATAGAGAATATCCCTTGAATAAACAATTTGATTCTCCTAATTTTTAGATATGAAAAAAATCGTTCTCATTCTGAGTTTGT
The DNA here is from genome assembly GCA_964384365.1 of uncultured Pseudomonadota bacterium. Lineage (GTDB taxonomy): Bacteria > UBA10199 > UBA10199 > JADFYH01 > JADFYH01 > CAYLKF01. The sequence goes on from CAYLKF010000002.1 coordinate 47,100, forward strand.
TCCTTTTTCCCCATTTAAGTTTCGCTGCGAAATCGGATTTGAAATTAGGATTTGAAGCGTTTCTCAGTAAAAATTACACCACAACTCTTTCTCTCTTAAAAAAATCGATTCCTTCTAAAAAAGATCCGCTCTGGGATTACTATGTCTGGGCCGTGGGCCGTTCTCTTTTTGAAGAAGGAAAGCTCGAAGAAGCAATTAAATTACTCGAAGATTTAGTGAAAGAAGAACCCACAAGTCTTTTTGCTCCTTCAGCTCGAGGTACCCTAGCGTTGGCGTATCAACAAAAAGGAGAAAATGAGAAAGTTAAGAAATGGGTGAAAGAAAATTTTTCGGAGATGAATGAGCCTGCAAAAGGAGAGGCCACATATGCCTTGGCCGTGGCAGAACAGAGTTTGGGCGAAAAAGAAGCAGCCATTAAATCTTTTAAAGAAGTTTATATTCAATATCCTTTTGTAGATGAAGCAAAACTTGCTCAATCGCAGCTTACAAACTTAGGTGCTGCGAATTTTTCGTCGGTCGATCTCGCTCTTCGTGCTGATCGATTGGCCGATAATAAAAATTGCGCCCAGGCCTTAATTGCCTATCAAGAAGCCAATTCTCTCGAGGCTGTTTCAAAACTTAAAAAAGGGGAGTGTCTTTTCAACCTTAAGCGCTACTCTGAAGCGAGTTCGGAGTTGGGCAGTTTAAATCTTTCTTCTTCCGATCTGCAAAAGAAGGCTCTTTATCTCTTTGCTCAAAGTGAAGAAAAAGCAGGAAGAGATGGGCAAGCCCGCAGTGCTTATCAAGAACTTCAAAATAAATTTTCAGGTTCTGTAGAATCCGAAGAGGGGCAATTTCGTATAATTAAGATGGCTTTAGATGCTGGAGATTTTGCAGAGGCAAAAAGCCTGAGTCGGCAATTTGCGCAAAATTATTCGAAGGGGAATTTTAGAGATAAGGCACTTTGGGCGGTTGCGTGGAAAGCCTATCGCCAAGGTGATTTTAAAGAAGCTCAGAGTTTTTTAGAGCTACTTCAAAAAGGAGCCAATGATTTTCCAACTCAAGCCAAAGCACTTTACTGGCTTGCAAGAAGTTTTGAAAAACAGGGCGAAACCAAAAAAGCAGACGATTCTTTTTCTCAAGCGGCTCAGGCAAGCCCTTATAGCTACTACAGCTTTATGGCGCTTAAAAAAGTGAAGAATTCAAAAGAGATTTCCGATACGCCTGAAGTTCCTTCTTCTTGGAAAAATACCAAGTCTTCTCCGGCGATTCAATCTGCTCTACGAGAGTCTGGAAAAGAAACGAATACCTGGAACACGCATTGGTTAAAAGCAGAGGCGCTTTATCAAATGGGCTTGGGTAAACAATCGACAAACGAGCTCGTGGCCGCGATTGAGCAGAACACTTCAAATCCGTCGGATCTTTTTCGAATTTTGGAAGCCTCTAAAAAAACAGAGGCTTATTCGTTGCCCGTGTTTTTGGCGCAGCGCTATTGGGATAAAGTAAAAGTCATTTTTGTGAATCCAACAGAAGCCGAGTCGTATCGGAATTCTTTTCAATTTCCTTTTGCTTTTAAAAGCTCGGTTTATCACGCTTCGCGGGAGTTTTCTCTTTCACCTTATCTCATTGTGGGTTTAATGCGCCAAGAGTCGGCTTTTCAACCGTGGGTGGTTTCTTCGGCCAATGCCCAGGGCTTGATGCAGCTTCTTCCAGCAACCGCGCGCGCGCGAGCCAAGGCCGCAGGAATTGCCATGGGCGATTTATTTGACCCCGCAAAAAATATTGAGCTTGGCTCTGCAGAACTTTCTGCTTTGCTGGCGCGCTTTAATGGAAATTGGGTTTCAATGATTGCGGGTTATAATGCCGGGCCGGGTCGCCCTCCTCAATGGAACGCCCAATTTGGAAATTTGCCTTTAGATGAATTTATTGAGGAGATTCCTTTCTCCGAAACCAACCTTTACGTGAAACTCGTGCTCCGGAATTATTGGAGTTATTCGAGTCTTTATCGATAGGTTCTCCCAATCTCTTCCCTTTCTTTTTTAAGACTTTTGCAACGGGTCAACATTTCTTCATTCGCGAAAAAACGCACCGTAAAGGAAGAACTTTTAGTAAAACCGAAATTTTAGGGATTAACGATCGATAGCTCGGTGCTTTTTCTCTCTTTTAGAAATGTTGACCCGTTGCAACTTTTTTTTGATTTCCGGTGGGAATTTTTCTTTTCCTCTATTGACACTTGTCCTAAAAGTGGGATAATTGACCTAAAAAGTGGGAAAAAGTGGGAAAAAAGCAGAAATAGGTCTGCTTAAAAAGTGAGGTGTGGGGTTAGTTCACTGGATCTTCCTCGATATCTTTCTAAAGGAATGAACGAGAGTCAGATTTATTCTGCTCGAGTGAATCCAATGGGGGTACGGGGGGCCGGTTTACTGGCTCCCCGATAGCAATGTTCCGGGGAAGGTTCGAAAACACGATCGACGTAAAAGGAAGAATTTCTGTTCCCTCGAAGTTTCGAGAAGTGCTTTCGACCAACTACGATGAGCGGTTGATTTTAACAAACTTCGATCACTGTTTGTGGGCGTACCCCGTCAAAGAATGGCAAAAGATCGAAGAGAAAGTTTCTGCTCTTCCACAATTTAAACCCGAGGTGAGGGCCTTGCAGCGGGCGTTTATTTCTGCCGCGACAGAATGCCCCTTAGATAAGCAAGGGAGAATTTTAATTCCCCCTTCCCTCCGAGAGTATGCAGCGATTGAGCGCGAGGTAGTTTTTGTGGGGATGGTGCAGCGAGTTGAAATTTGGGCAAAGACGCGTTGGACAAGTGAATTTGAAAAATCACATTTGAAAATCAATGAATCCGCTTTGGATCTGGCGAATTTAGGAATTTAACATGATGAACCTCAAAGCTTATGAAGATGTAGCCATCATTGATTTGAACGGAGAATTGGGGCCTCAAGAAATGCAGCAAGTGGGGCACACCTTGTTTTCTTTATTGAGAAATCGAAAAACGAAGATGGTGCTCAATTTTAAAGAAGTCGACCACATTCATTATTCGAGCATTCCCCCTCTGGTTGAGGCCATCTTTAAATTGAAGCGTTTTCACGGAGATTTAAAATTTGCAGGAATGAGTGATTATACCCGAAGCATTTTTAAGTTTATGGGTGCGGCAGATTACATTGAAAATTTTCGTACGGTTCCTGAGGCGGTATTAGCATTCCGTTCAGGTTGGAGAACATGGCATTAGAGGCAACGTCGCAGGTGAGCTTTTTCTAAGTTGCCTGAAAGTGGAATGTGGAAGTGAGAATCATGGCGCATGTTCCTGTTCTTTTAAATGAGGTGATAGATTTTTTGAGGGTAAGTCCGGGAGGCGTTTACGTAGACGGGACTTTGGGTGGAGGAGGGCATGCGGAGGCCATTTTTCAGAAAATGGGCACCGGTATTTATGTGGGAATTGATCGCGATGCCAAAATCCTTCAGCAAACAAGTGCTCAGCTCCCAAGAAAGTCTGTTTCTTTTTATGGTGTGCACGATGTTTTCTCAAACTTACCCGAGGTTTTAAAATCGTTAGAAATTGAGGCGGTTGATGGAATCCTTCTCGATTTGGGTGTTTCGAGTTTTCAGTTGGATGAAGCAGAACGAGGATTCAGTTTTTTGCACGATGCGCCTTTAGACATGCGCATGGATTCAGATTCCGAAGAAGAAAACGCCGCTGATATTTTAAATACGTATTCCGAAAAAGATTTAGCAGAGATCTTTTACAAATTTGGGGAAGAACGGTTTTCACGGCGGATTGCACGAGAAATTGTTGCCTTTCGCCGTGCCCAACCGTTCGTTTATACGAGTGAGCTTGCTCGTGTGGTTAGCTCTTCGATTCCAGCGCGTTTTGCGCGTTCTTCTAAGATTCATCCTGCAACGCGCGTGTTTCAGGGTTTGAGAATTGCGGTGAATCAAGAGCTCTATCATCTAGAAAAGTTTTTAGGTTTGGATTTTTCGTTTTTAAAAAGTGGCGGAAGAATTTGCGTTATTAGTTTTCATTCTCTTGAAGATCGTTTGGTAAAGCATGCGTTCCGCCAGTTTCAGGGTTTTAAAGTAATTACGAAGCGTCCGGTTTTGCCAAGCGAAGAGGAGATGAGGCTTAACCCAAGAGCACGAAGCGCAAAACTAAGAGTCATTGAGAAAGTTTAGTCTATTCGGAGAAAAATAATGCACGTTGCAGGATCCATTCGAATTCCAGCTTCTCAAATTCGTCGCGGCCCCATTGCTCCGAAGGCTAGCCCTTTTCGTCGTCGTCGATTTAGCTATATTGTCTTTTTCGTCTTTTTGGCTTTTTTGTGTTCGTTATTTTACATTTGGTCTCGTATTCAAATCGTCAATGTTGGTTATGAAATCAACCGCGAGAATATTTTGCGCGAAGAGTTGGTGGAGCAAAACAAGAAGCTTACCCTTCAAGTGGCTACCCTAAAATCGCCGGTACGTTTAGAATCTTTGGCAAAAAATAATTATCAAATGGATCTCCCCGGTAAAGAACAGGTGTTTACTTTGAGTTCTTTGGCGAGTCTTCCGGTTGCCTCTCTCAAAAATGAAAGCCCTGCAAAACAGGCAGAGCCAAAGAGTGCCAAGGTTGAAACAAAAAATTCTAAGAAAGAATCTTCTCAAACGATTTCTGAAAATAATTCCTCTTCCAAAAATCCGCTGAATAATACTACAAAGAAAATCGTACCCAAGAAAACTCAAGCAAAGAAAATAGAGACAAATGCTCCGCAAGTTGCGAGTTTGATTGGAAATCCTAAAGAACTAAGATAATTTTTTTCAAAAGTACTAGCCCCTGTAACTCTGGTTTAGCCAAACAGACAGGGCTTGGCATTTTAAAGGGCCATGAAACCATCCCCTCCTCGACTTGCTTCTCGCTTGTTTTCAGAACGTCGTGTGAAGCGCCGTATTCTATTAATTGCGCTCGTTTATTTTTTATTTTTTACCGTGATTATGGGGCGAACCTTTATGCTCCATTTGGCCGATAATAATAAACTCGATCGCCTGGCTGGAGCTCAGTATCAGAAGAAGGTTACTCTAGCCCCCAAACGGGGAAATATTTTAGATACCCATGGAGAAGAGTTGGCCATGGATATTAAAGTAGATTCTTTGTATGCCAATCCGAGCGCTCTCGAAGATTCGCCCACCCTCGCTAGTCAACTCGCCGGCATTTTGGGAATGGATGCCGAAAAAGTTTCTAAGCTCATTAACAAAGATAAAAAATTTGTTTGGATTAAGCGCCGTATTTCCGATGAAGAATCTCAAAAAGTGCAGGCCCTCAAACAAGAGCACTTAGGTTTGGTAAAAGAATATAAGCGGTTTTATCCAAACAAAAATTTGGCAGCGACCATCTTGGGTGCTGTAGGGCTCGATTCGGTGGCCTTGGGAGGCTTGGAGCTTTTTTACGATTCCTACTTAAAATCTGGCGGCCAGCCCGTTATTGTCGATCAAGATGCTCATGGCCGCAGTTATAACCCCGACTTACTGGGGGAAAAAGAAAACCTCCATCATGTGGTTTTGACTCTCGATAAAACCATTCAATTTATTACCGAAAAAGAATTGGCCAAGGCAGTGACTCAAGCCAAAGCAAAGAGTGGAATTGCAGTTGTGATGAATAATAAGACGGGCGAAGTTTTGGCGATGGCCTCTTATCCCGATTTTGATCCTAATCAATATACAAGTGTAGATCCTCAACATTGGAAAAACCGCGCGGTGACCGATAGTTTTGAGCCCGGGAGTATTTTTAAGGCGATCACCGCAGCTGCGGCCCTTGAGAGCGGAAAAGTGAGCCTTGATCAAAAATTTAATTGTGAAGGCGGTGCTTACCGCATCGATAAGTTTACGATTAATGATCACGGCAAATATGGCGCGATGAGTTTGCCCGAAATTATTCGGGTTTCGAGCAACATTGGTTCGCTAAAGATCGCCCAGTATATTGGTCGAGAGGCGTTTGGTTCGGCCGTTGAGGCTTTTGGTTTTGGCACTAAAACAGGTATTGATCTTCCTGGAGAAGCACGCGGTATTATGGCGCGTCCGCAAAACTGGGGCACCTTGCAAATGAGTACGATTGCGTTTGGTCAAGGGATTTCGGTTACTCCCATTCAAGTTGTAACGGCCTATTCGGCGATTGCGAATGGGGGCTATCTCATGAAGCCTTTTATCGTGAAGAGAGTGGAAGATTCGAATGGCAAAGTGATTGTAAATAATGAGCCTAAGATTGTTCGCCAAGTCATGCATGAGGCAAATGCAAAAAAACTAGTAGAGATGCTCAAATTGGTGGTTGGCCCCGGAGGGACTGGTATGGCCGCTCAAGTTGAGGAATATGGCACTGCGGGCAAGACCGGAACGGCCCAGAAAGTGGTAGAAGGAAAAAAGGGCTATTCACAAAGTGGTTATATCGGAAGTTTTGTAGGTATCGCTCCTGCCGATAATCCGCATATCGTGGTGTTGGTTTCGATCAACGAACCGCAAGGGAGTCATTTTGGGGGAGTTGTGGCGGCACCCGCCTTCCGAGAAATTGTAAGGCAAGTGCTTCCTTATATGGGAGTGAAACCCCTTTATACAAAGGGGCCTACGATTTTGACCAAGCAAGATCAGAAGAGCCCCGAATCTCAGGCGCAGAAGAATAAAAAAATAAATCCGAAAGCGCCTTTCTCGCCTGAACAAGAAGAAGTTACCATGAGCTCTGTTGAAGAGACTATTCCCATTCAATATTCTTCGGGTAGTGCCGGAAATGTTCGATTACCCGATTGCGATGGAATGGCTCTGCGTACCGTACTGAAAGAATGGGAAGCCGAAGATTTAAAAGTGGTGGTTGAGGGTTCAGGGGTTTGTGTAGGGCAAGATCCGCCGGCGGGGCAGTGGGTGAAGAGAGGATCGGAAGTTCGGCTCTCTTTCAAACCCCCCTCTTGAAGAATAAAAAAATAAACCGCGCAGCAGTATTTTTCAGTTCACGGAAAAATCCGCCGTAAGGAAAGCGCTATTTCTAGATGATGAAACTGCGATTTTCAAAATCGTGGAAGTTCGGCTTGTTTTCCGTTCACTTCAAAACACCGCCGCGCGATTTTATCTTGAAATGAAAAACCAATGAAACTTTCTTATCTGTTACAAGATTTGCCAATTTCTCTTTCTTCTGAGCAGGCCGAGCTCGAAATCGAGAGTATTGCCTATGATTCGCGCGCGGTAGGGCCGGGGAGTCTTTTTGTAGCAATTCAAGGGCTTGTGGTAGATGGGCATCGCTTTATTGCTCAAGCCTTCGAGCAAGGTGCAGTGGCAGTTGTTTGCGAAAAGGCCGATGGAAAAAACAAAGATCGGGAAATTCTCGTGAAAGAGAGTCGCTCGGCTTTGGCAAAGATCAGTGCCCGTTTCTTTGGGAATGTTTCTGAAAAAATGAAAGTGATCGGAGTAACAGGAACCAATGGAAAAACAACCTTAACCTATCTTTTAGAAGCCATTTTTACCCAAGCGAGCCTTTCTTGCGCTGTTTTGGGTACGGTGAATTATCGTTATCCGGGTTTTGAACAATTGGCGTCGCATACCACTCCCGAATCTTACGAAATCGAATCTTTTTTGAATCGGGCCTATCAACAAAAAGCAGAAGTGGCTCTTCTCGAAGTTTCTTCTCATGCGCTTGATCTAAAACGAGTCGATGGCCTGGCATTTGACGGGGCCGTTTTTACGAATTTAAGCTCGGAGCATCTGGATTATCACCGAAATATGGAAGAGTATTTTAAAGCGAAGACTAGGTTATTTGCAGAATTGTTGGCACAGAGTAAAAAGAAAAAGAAATTTGCTGTTTTAAATGCAGATGATGCTTGGGTGAGGCGAATTATTTTAAACTCGGATATTGCTCCTTACCGATTTAGCCTTTCTTCCGAAACGGGGGCCGAAGTTTTTCCAACGACAGCCGATTTTGATTTGGGCGGAATTCAAGCGTGCGTGCAAACCCCTTGGGGTGTTTGTTCATTTCATAGTCCGTTGATTGGCACTCATAATCTCCAAAATTTATTGGCCGCTTTGGCGGTTGCAGGCGCTTGTGGAATAGATCTTTCAGTGGTGAGCCAGGCCTTCTCTCATTTTAAGCAAGTGCCTGGTCGTTTGCAGCGGGTAGTCAATACGCGAGGTGTTTTTGCGTTTGTGGATTATGCGCATACTCCCGATGCGCTCAAGCAAGTGACGATTGCCCTCACTCATTTGAAAGGAAAGGGGCGTTTGGGGGTTGTGTTTGGTTGTGGCGGAGATCGCGACAAAACCAAGCGCCCGTTAATGGCCCAAGAAGTGGCTCAACACGCCGATTTTGTCGTGGTCACTAGTGATAATCCTCGTACCGAAAATCCTTATGATATCATCCAACAAATCTTGCCCGGATTTCAAAAATCGAAATGGAAACAAGAAAAAGATTTTTGGGTAGAAGCCGATCGTGAAAAGGCCATTGCCTTTGCACTCAATCGATTGCAAAAAGGCGATGTTTTATTGGTTGCAGGTAAGGGGCACGAAGATTATCAAATCATTGGAAAAGAAAAACATCATTTTGATGATGTTGAGGTGATAGAGAAGCATTTGGAGAAAATCGCTTGAAACTTACTATTCAAGAAATTTTAGAGGCCACTCAAGGAAAAATCCTTCAAGGGAATCCACAAAGTCTCATCCACACGATCTCAACCGATAGCCGCAGTTTTAAAGCGGGCGAAGCCTTTCTCTGTTTGATTGGAGAAAAATTTGATGGGCATCAATTTATTGAAGAAGTGGCCTCTCAAAATCCCTCTGCGATTTTTTTTCAAAAAGGGCATTGGCAAGGCACACTTGCCTCTTCAATCGCATTGATTGAGGTGGCAGATACTTTAAAAGCTTATGGAGATATTGCCCGGGCTTGGCGGCGCAAGTTTAAAATTCCTTTACTTGGAATTGGAGGGAGTAACGGAAAAACCACCACTAAAGATATGGCGGGCTTGGTTTTGGGCGTTCGCTATAAAACTTTAGTCACCGAAGGAAATTTGAATAATTTGATTGGGGTTCCCAAAATGTTATTACGGCTCGACGATCATGAAGCCGCTGTAATTGAAATGGGAATGAATGATTTTGGAGAATTGGCGCGCCTCACCGAAATCGTAGAGCCCACGGCAGGGCTTCTTACCAATATTGGTTTTGAGCACCTAGAAAAATTAAAAGATTTAGAAGGTGTTGCGCGTGCGGAAGGCGAGTTGTTTGAAAAACTTCCGCCCGGGGCTTTGGCTTTGGTGAATAGCGATGATCCTTCTATTTGTAAAATTCCCACACGGGCTTTTCGTTTTACGTTTGCTTGTGAAAATCCGGCCAATGTTTCTTGTATGAATTACAAGCTCACCGAAAAAGGAGTGGAGCTTGAAATCAGTTATCTAGGAAAAAATTACTCTTTTACTTGTCCGGCTTTGGGTAAAACAGCTGTGCGCAATGTTTTAGCGGCGGTAGCGGCGGGTTTTGGTTTGGGGTTAGATGCCAAAGAAATTCAAAAAGGATTGCAAAATTTTAAGGCTCGGGCCTTGCGCATGGAAAAAATTCTGCTTAAAAATCGAATGGTGATTTTGAATGATTGTTATAATGCCAACCCTTCTTCGATGGAGCTTGCCTTAGAAACTTTAGCAAATATGAAAGCCAAAGCTCCGGGTTTGGCCATTTTGGGTGAAATGAAAGAGTTGGGAAATTTTGTGGCAGAAGGGCATTATCAAGTAGGCCAGGCTGTTGCGAAAAATAAAATTGGGTTTTTGGTGGCCGTGGGGCCTTATGCCGAAGAAATAAAAAAAGGGGCCTTAGAGGCTGGAATGCCCACTTTGCATGTGCAATCGGCTTTTTCGCAAGAAGAAGTATTAGAAAAAATTTTTGAGTGGACTCCTCTTGCTCAGTATTTGTTAGTAAAAGGTTCGAGGGGAGCTCAGATGGAAAAAATAACCGAAAAACTGAAAGAAAAATTTATTCCTTGAGTAAGGAAAAAAGTAACTAGTCAGCGAGTTCTTCCAATCGCGAAAAAACTCGCCGTAAGGAACAAAATAGAACAGTCGATTTTGGAAATTGTCTCATTTTAATTGGAATAACCTTTACGGCTCGGCAGTTTTCGCTCATTACAGAACTCGCTGACTAGTTACGAAAAAAAATATGTTCTATCAATTTCTTTATCCGTTGCATGAGCGTTTTCAGGCTTTCAATGTTTTTAAATATATTACTTTTCGAACTTTTGCAGCCTTGCTCACCAGCCTCTTAATCTATCTTCTTTTTGGGCGAAAACTCATTGAATACCTCACCGAGAAACACTTGGGGCAGGTGATTCGAGAAGAGGGGCCTCAAAGTCATCAAGGAAAAAAAGGCACTCCCACCATGGGAGGCGTGTTGATTTTGGGAGCGGCTGTGATTTCTACCTTAATATGGGGAAATTTGATGGCACCCTTGGTTTGGGTTTGCTTAGGCGTTTTCATTGCATTCGGGGCAATCGGTTTTATTGATGATTCACGTAAACTTCTTCGCAAACACAACGAAGGTTTGAAAGGCCGCTATAAACTTTTGCTTCAATTTCTTTTCGCCTTTGTTGCGGGTTTTATTCTTTTACATTATTTGAATTTTGATCGGGAGTTGCAATTTCCTTTCTTAAAACAGTTTCATCCTAATTTGGGCTGGTTTTACTTAGGATTTATCGCTTTGGTGATTGTGGGTTCGTCGAATGCCGTTAATTTAACCGATGGATTAGATGGTTTAGCAGCTATGCCCAGCATCATGGCCTTTGGAACTTATGCGATTTTTGCCTATGTTGCCGGAAATTTGAAAATCGCCAGTTATTTGCAGGTTGCCTCAATTTCTGGGGCTGGAGAGGTTTCGGTGTTTTGTGGAGCAATCATGGGCGCCTTGATCGGATTTTTATGGTTTAACACCTATCCTGCCGAAATTTTCATGGGAGATGTTGGCTCGCTTTCACTGGGTGCAGCTTTGGGCTTGGTGGCGGTGATTACCAAGAATGAAATCCTTTTAATTTTGGTGGGCGGAATTTTTGTGATTGAGGCTTTATCGGTGATTACTCAAGTGGCTTCTTTTCAACTCACCGGAAAACGAATTTTCAAAATGGCTCCCATTCATCACCACTTTGAGCTCAAAGGATGGGCAGAGCCAAAAGTTATTGTGCGTTTTTGGATTATTAGTTTAGTTTTGGCGATTTTATCTCTTTCCACTTTGAAATTAAGGTAAAGGTCAGTATTTCTTCCACTGCAAATTAAGATAAGAGTAACTGGCCAGCGAGTACTTCCAATCGCGAAAAAACTCGCCGTAAGGAATAAAAGATGGCAATCGATTTGAGAAATTGTTTCATGGCCAGTTGAAATAGCCTTTGCGGCTCGGCAGTTTTCGCTCATTTCAGAACTCGTTGGCCAGTTACAGGTAAGATAAATTTTGTTATTTCATGAATCTTCATTCCCAAAATATCGTGGTCGTGGGGCTAGGCAAAACCGGTTATGCCCTGTGTGAGTTTTTGCTTAAAAATAAGGCCCGGGTTTTTGCGGTGGACGATCTTCCGCGCGAGATGATGGGCCCGAATTGGCAAGTCTTGTTTGATCGCGGCGTTGAGTTTTTCACCACCGACGATGCTCATTTTATACCCTGGAAAGAAATTCAGCTCTGTATTTTAAGCCCAGGGCTTTCGTTAGAACATCCTGTGGTGAGTTTGGCTCAGTCTTTTTCAGTAAAAATTACGGGAGAGCTTGAGTTTGCAAGTCAATTTACCCAAGCCCCGATTCTGGCCATCACCGGAACGAATGGAAAATCGACAACGACTGAGCTTGTTGGTCAAATCTTAAAAAATTCAGGGCTTCAAGTTGAAGTGGGGGGAAATTTAGGAGAGCCTTGGATTTCGATGATTGATCGAAACCCTAAGCCCGATTGGTTTGTGCTCGAAGTGAGTAGCTATCAATTAGAAACCATCCAGAATTTTCATCCGCATCTCGCAGCGCTTTTAAACATTACGGATGATCATTTTGAGCGGCATCATAATATGGCCGGTTATGTGGCGGCGAAGGCAAAGATTGGTTTCAATCAAAATGAGAATGATTTTTTAATTTATAATGCCAACGATGTGCATGTTTTAAAGGCGTTAGAAGGGCAGAAGGCACAAAAAATTCCTTTTAGTTCCACGCAAACCGTAAAAGGAATTTATTGGAAAAGTGAAAAAGAGATCGCCTCAGAGCTTTCGGGTAAAGAAGTCGTCTATTCTTTAAAAAATGCGTCTCTTCACGGCCTGCATAATATCGAAAACATGATGGCCGCGATTGCGCTCGCGGAGCTCGCAAAAATTCCTTCGCCCGTTATTCAATCCACTTTAGAAAATTTTAAGGCGCTTCCACATCGTTTAGAGTGGGTTCGTGAGGTGAAAGAGGTTGATTATTACGACGATTCAAAAGGCACCAATGTGGGGGCTGTGGTGATGTCGCTTGCGAGTTTTGAAAAACCGGTCGTGCTGATTTTAGGTGGAAAAGATAAGGGCGGCGATTATTCGGTGCTGCGTGCTTTGATAAAAAATAAAGCAAGGGCGCTCGTTTTGTTGGGAGAAGCCAAAGAAAAAATTCGAAAGGCCTTGCAAGATACTGTTCCTATTGTTGAAGTAAATTCAATGCGAGCTGCTGTTGAAGAGGCATCACGCTTGGCTCAAGAGGGGGATGTGGTTTTGCTCTCGCCGGCGTGCTCGAGTTTTGATATGTTTCGAGATTATAAACATCGTGGAGATGAATTTCAGAAATATGTTCGGAGTCTGTGAATATATTTTCGAGCGCGGAGTATTTCTTCAATTCAGACAAACACGCGCCGTAGGGAGCGTATTTTTTACAAAAAGTTCAGTGACATTAAACAATCGAGAGGTTCGGCGCCTTTGTCTTCATTTCAGAAACACTCCGCGCTCTAAATTTTATGGAAACTCGTCGCACCGATTACGGAATTTTACTCTGCACCTTGCTCCTGATTTTTATTGGGGTGCTCATGGTCTATTCGGCTTCGGCAATTCTTGCTCAAGAGCGTTTTCAAGATAGTTATTATTACCTCAAAAAAGAAATAGTATTTGCCCTCATTGCCTTGGGTTTTCTCTTTACCTTAATGAATGTCGATTATCATATTTACTGGAAGTGGGTTTATCCGCTTCTTTTTGCGAGTTTGTTTCTTTGTATTTTGGTGGCGATTCCGGGGATCGGCGTGAAAGCGGGGGGAGCCAGGCGTTGGATTGCGCTGGGTGGTTTCACTTTTCAGCCCTCCGAAATGGCGAAGTTTTCGCTCATTCTTTTTTTGGCCTATTCGCTCGCCAAGAAAAAAGAGAAGATGGAAAAATTCACCATCGGTATTTTACCCAATGTCATCGTGGCGGGCCTGATTATGGGGCTTATTCTTCTTCAAAAAGATTTGGGCACCACCTTTACCTTAGGTGTAGTGATGATGATTCTTCTTTTTGTAGGGGGCACTCGAATTTCTTATTTGGCAGGAGCCGCCTTACTTTCGATTCCAGCTCTTTATTTTCTAATTTTTTCGGTGGACTATCGTCGTCAGCGCATTCTCGCCTTCTTAGACCCCTGGACTCACATGAGCGATACCGGATTTCAGATTATTCAATCTTACATGGGTTTTAATCGCGGTGGCATTTGGGGCATGGGCTTAGGCCAAGGTAAGCAAAAGCTTTTTTATTTGCCGGCCGCACACACCGATTTTATTTTTTCGGTGGTGGGTGAAGAAATTGGTCTTTTTGGGGTTTTGTTTGTGATTGGGATTTTCTTGATTTTAATCATTCGCGGAATCCGGGCTTCTCTCCGCGCGCCGGATTTATTTGGAACTTATCTTGCTTTAGGAATTATCTCCCTGATTGCGGTCCAGTCCCTCATCAATTTTGGTGTGGTGATGGGGCTACTTCCCACCAAGGGTTTGCCGCTTCCCTTCATCAGCCATGGTGGAACTTCACTCATTGTGATGGCGAGTTGTATGGGGATTGTGCTGAATATTGCGTCCCAAGGGAAAACTTCTCCTGGAGAGTATTAGTATTGTATCTGAATATCTCTAGCGAGCAGGTTGGCCCTGTGGAGCCTCAAGTTCTGCTAAGCGCCCTGTGAGCGCCGTAATCTCATCTAATAATTGTTGTGGAGTTTGAATAGGGTAGTTGATGACATCTACCGGAGTAGCGTCAACATCAGAGCTATAGCTGGCGTCTGTTTGTCCAGAAGCTCCTGCATCTATAGTTCGAGCACTTGCAGTGCGTCTGAGAAGTGCATTCAAACTGGTTCGGCAATAAGTCAACATCTGGCGAATGAATTGTTTTTGATCGGCTCGTAGCGCTACTCCTTGAGAGGCGTTCGTTTGGGCTTGATCAAGGGCGATGTGCAATTGTGCTAAAACTTGTGGAATCGCTCGAAGTTCTTGACCCGGATTGATGCGTGTACCAGAAATTTCTCGCGCTTGTCGTAAAGGCTGTGCGACCAAGGCTTGTTTTAAGACTTCGATGCTTCCCGAGCGAATAGACTCGTAAGCAGTATAATTTACAAGATTACGGTAATCCGAGCTTGTAGAACCGATTTGAGTGAGAAGGTTAATCAGCTGATTCAAGCCGGCGGTGCTGGGAAATTGGTCTCTTAAAGCGGTTTGAATGTAGGTATCCATGTTCGGAAAGGGATCTCGGAAAAGTTGGTCAAGAAGCCGGCCCATGAGCTGAGTACGACGATTTAAAAGGCCTTCGCGTTGTGAATCATTTGAATTTGCATTTGCCCAAGATTTCGTTTCTTCGAGAAGAAAATAAACAAGCGAAATTTCTTCGGTGCTTGGAATATAAGCATCTTCCGCAGAAGTGGGGTGGCTTAAAATCTCTGCGACAAGCTCTAAGGCAGAATTGACTGCGGCAGAATCAGCCAGCGCTAAATTATTTTCAGGGCGGGTAAAATAAATAGGACGAATATCTAAATGTTGCCTCTGGCTTGGATAAAGCCGGTTAAAAACCATTGTCCGTCGATCGAGGGCTAAGAGAATTTCTTGGCTTCGCGGATTTCGGCTTAAAAAACTTAGGGCCCGTTCGGCATGGGTTTTTACGTAAGAGTAATCAATGGCCGCTTGAAGGTTTACGCGGTTTAAATCGGGGTTACCGAGCCCTAATCCTGTAATGGCTGCTACGGCATCGGCCCGGGTAAAGGTGTGTAAGTTGCTTGGTTGTTCGGGCAGAGAAGACCCATTTATAATGATACCATCTGCAGGATCTAGCCTAGTGTTGGTATCGCCGGGTTGAATGGTAATATCGTGAATCTGACAAACGGGGGGATGTTCGCTACTGTTTGGATAGAGAGTGGTTGCACTTATATTACAAACTTCAATATTTCTAAAAGCATAAGTGGTCATAGAATTTCCTTCATAATTTTCACTGCACTTTCAGGCGGCGAGTGTGCATAATATCGGTCGGAGCGCTAGGAAGTTGCGTGAAATATTTGAGATAACGATTGGAGCCGAAAAGAGTTTAGAGGGGAGAAAATCATGAAAATTTTGTTTGCCGGAGGGGGTACAGGCGGTCATCTATATACAGGAGTCGCCTTGGCCGAAGAGTATCAAGCGCGAGGTTTAAGCCCTGCTGATATTGTATTTGTGGGTACTGAATACGGTTTAGAAAAAGAAATTGTGCCAAAAAATGGCTATCGTCTAGAGTATATTCCCGTAAAACCCCTCAAAGGAAAAGGCATTACCTTTCGTTTAAAAACCTTATTTCAAATTCCTTCTTCTCTTTTGAAATCGTTTCAACTCTTGCGCCGCGAAAAACCGAGTTTGGTATTTGGCATTGGGGGCTATGCCTCCGGGCCGGTGGTTTTGATGGCGAGTTTTTTGGGGATTCCCACAGCGGTGCTCGAGCAAAATTCGATTCCTGGAGTTACCAATCGCATCTTGGGAAAATTCGTCGATCGCATTTTTATTTGTTTTGAACACGCCCGGAAGTTTTTTAAGCCGCGCAAAACAGTGTTTAGCGGCAACCCCATTCGAAAAGATTTTTTTGTTTCGATGAATGCTTCTTTGGTAAACGAAGTGGAGCGGGGCTTAGATCAAGCCTCTTCGACTTTTCCTACACTTTTGATCTTGGGAGGCTCTCAGGGGGCACGTTCCATTAATCAAGCCATGGTGGGAGCAGCGCCTTTGCTTGCAAAAGAATTTCCCAATTTGAAAATTTTACACCAAACGGGCAAGGCCGATTTTGAAGAGGTTCAAAAGGCTTACCAAAGTAATAAAGTGAATGCCGAGGTTTATGATTTTGTGCATCACATCCATGAGCTTTATCTGCAAGCCGATTTGATTATTTGTCGCTCGGGGGCCGGCACGATTACCGAGATCGAACTTTTAGGAAAACCTGCGTTGTTTATTCCTTTTCCGTATGCGGCCGATGATCATCAGCGCTGGAATGCTTTAGAATTGGTTGAGCAGGGTGCTGGCCGAATTATTTTAAATCGTGAACTGAGTGCCGAACGTCTGGCAGCCGATGTTAAAAACTTGCTTTCTTCTCCTACTGCTCTTCAAGAAATGGGAGATAAGGCGAGGCATTTGGCCAAACCCAATGCCCGGGCTCAAATTGTAGAAGTCTGCGAAAAGATCTTGAAAAAGTAAGGGCTTCGTTAAATCCCTCCCCTTAAGATTAAGGGGAGGTTAGGAGGGGTTGTGAGAACTCTGTGAAGAAAACTGAGTTAATCCTGCAAAATTCACAACTCCCCCAACCCCCTCTTAATCTTAAGAGGGGGAAAGTATTTCCAGCTTGAAAAGCCATAACGAATTTGTCAGAAGGCTTCTCTCTTAATCTATGTTCAAAAAAATCCAACACATCCACTTTATTGGCATCGGCGGAATTGGAATGAGCGGAATCGCCGAAGTGCTTTTGAATTTGGGCTATAAAGTTTCGGGCTCTGATCAAAAGCGAAGCCCCATTACTCAGCGCTTGGCGAAAAAAGGGGCGCGCATTCATTACGGGCACAAAGCCTCGCATATTGAGGGGGCCCACGTGGTGGTGATGTCGTCCGCCGTGCGCGTAGGAAACCCCGAGTGGGTGGCCGCGCTCGAAAAAGGAATCCCCGTTGTGCCGCGGGCTGAGATGTTAGCCGAATTGATGCGTCTTAAATATGCAGTGGCCGTTGCGGGAAGCCATGGAAAAACAACCACCACCTCGCTGATTGCCAATGTACTCTATAATGGAAAACTCGACCCCACGCTCATTATTGGAGGGCGTGTGAAAAGTTTTCGCAGCAATGCGAAGCTTGGGAAAGGGGAGTTTTTGGTGGCCGAAGCCGATGAATCGGATGGCTCTTTCATGAAGCTCACGCCCACTTTGGCCGTGATTACGAATATTGATCCGGAGCATCTCGATCATTTTCATCATTTTGATGAACTCAAGAAAGCCTTTGTTGATTTTGCGAATAAAGTTCCTTTTTATGGAGTGGTAGTTGTTTGTGCCGATCATCCTACTTTGCAGGAAATCACTCCCCGCATTAAAAGAAGAACAGTTACTTATGGTTTAGGAGAAAATGCCGATTTTTGTGCAAAGAATATTTCTTTTGAAGGTTTGCAGAGTCATTTTGATGTGTATCGCCGAGGCGAAAATTTGGGGCGGGTGAAATTAAAGCTCGCGGGTTTGCACAATGTTTATAATGCCTTGGCCTCGATTGCCATTGGCTGCGAACTTGAAATCCCGTTTACGCAAATCCGAAAGGGCTTGGAGAATTTTAAAGGAATCGAGAGGCGTTTAGAAACTCTTTATCGAGGTAAAGATTTGTTGGTGATGGATGATTACGGGCATCATCCCGAAGAAGTGAAGGCTACTTTAAAAGCTTTGCGCAATGCTTTTCCTGATCGGCGTTTAGTTACCCTCTTTCAGCCGCATCGCTATACCCGCACGCGTGATTTATTTGATGAATTTGTTCAGGCTTTCGATCAAACCGATCTTTTATTCTTAACCGATATTTATGCCGCTGGAGAAGATCCAATCGAAGGGATTACTACCCAAAAATTGGTGGATGCCTTGCATGTGAAGCGCAATGGAAGTGTTTCTTATTCCGTTGATAAAGATCTTCTGGTAGAAGAACTCCTGAAAGTGACACAACCTGGCGATGTTATTTTAACCTTGGGCGCAGGAGATATTGTGAAAGTGGGCCGGAAAGTTGCCCACTGTCTCAAGAAAAAATTCAAACCCGCACCCATTGCCGCATGATTTCTTTTTCTTTACGCGAAAAAATTAAGAGTCAGCTTAAGGGCGATCTACTTTGGGAAGAACCTTTAGCACGCTACACCACAATTAAAACCGGTGGGCCCGCGGATGTGCTTTTTTATCCGGCCGATCTTGAAGATCTTAAAACTGCTTTGCGTTTTTGCAAAGCTGAGAAGCTCGGCTGCTTCATTTTAGGTAACGGAAGTAATCTTCTCGTTCGCGATGGCGGGATTCGCGGTATTGTGATTCGGCTTCACCGTTTACTCGGGCAATTTAAGATTGAAAAAGAAGACGAAGAAGCCGTGTGGATTCGCGCTGAGGCGGGAGTCCCAACGCCCAAACTGGTTGAGTTTTGCAAGCAAAAGGGTTTTTCGGGCATTGAGAGTCTTTACGGAATTCCCGGAACTCTAGGGGGCGCTTTAATTATGAATGCCGGCACTCGTGAAGGAGAAATTGGTGATTGTGTCGAAGAAATTCAAGTGCTCGATTCGAGTGGCGAGTTAAAAGTTTATCCCCGCAAAAAACTTAAGTTTGAATATCGAGATTTAGAAATTCCGCGCTCTGAAGTGCTTTTAGAGGCCTTGATCAAACTCAGCAAGCAAGAGCCCGAGAAAGTGGCCGAGAAAATCTCCTTTTTTCAGAAACGGCGGCATGAAACCCAACCTTTAGATCAACCCAACATGGGCTCTGTTTTTAAAAATCCACCCAAAAAATTTGCGGCGGAGCTCATCGAAGAATTGAACCTCAAAGGAATTCGGGTTGGAAAAGCCCGGCTATCGGAAAAACATGCCAATTGGATTGTGAATGAGGGCGGGGCCAGTGCAAAAGATGTTTGGATTTTAATCGGCCTGATTCGCGATAAAGTAAAAGAGTTAACGGGCATTCGTCTAGAAGTTGAGGTGAAGGTGGTGGGAGAAGAGTTGAAAGAAAGCTCCAATGTGCGGGTGGCCTAAAACTAGAGGATTTTACTATGGCAAAATTTAAAGAGAAAAAAATTGGGGTTTTACTGGGAGGAATGTCCAGTGAGCGCGAAGTTTCTTTGCGATCTGGCAAAGCGATTGCTGAAGGATTGCGTAAAAAAGGCTATTCGGTGGTTGAGATTGATGTGGGTACCGATTTAGCTCAAAAATTAAGCACCGAAAAAATAGAAGTTGCCTTTATCGCTCTCCATGGCCGTTACGGAGAAGATGGTGCGGTGCAGGGGCTGCTCGAAGTTTCGAAAATTCCTTATACGGGGTCGGGCATTTTGGCTTCAGCTTTATCGATGGATAAAACTTTAACGAAACGCGTGCTTCAAGAGCGCGGTTTTTTAACCCCGGCGTTTACCCAGTTTCAGCGGGGTAAAACAGATAAAGCCATTTTTTTAGAAGAGCTTTCTTTTCCGTATCCTTTGGTGGTGAAACCCGCTCGCGAAGGCTCCACGATTGGAATTGGGATTGTAAAAGAGAAAAAAGATTTGCCCGCTGCTTTAGACGAAGCCTTGAAGTTTGATTCGCAGATTTTAATCGAAGAATTTATCCAAGGAACCGAAGTGACTTCGGGCATTTTGAATGGTGAGGCGCTTCCCTTAATCGAAGTGGCGCCCAAGAGCGGTTTTTACGATTTCCATTCTAAATATACCAAAGGTGCAACCGATTATATTTTGCCTGCCCGCGTGGAGCCCAGCTTGGCCAAAGAAATTCAGCAGACCACCTCTGAGATTTACGCGGAGCTTGGTTGTGAAGGCTGTGCACGAGCCGATTACATCATCGATTCCGAAGGCCGTTTCTTCTTTTTAGAGATCAATACCATCCCTGGTATGACCGAAACTTCACTCATTCCCAAAGCCGCCGCCGCAATCGGTGTAGATTTTGAAAATTTAGTGGAGAAAATACTAGATTCTGCTCGACTCAAACTTTCTACAAGTGTAGAGTAATTCGTAGATCAAGTCTGGGTTTCTTCAGTTCAGGTAAAAAACGCACCGTAAAGAAAGTTTTCTCTTCAGAAACCCCAATTTGATCTGAGAGTTTTTGGGGTCCCTTAAATCGATACAAAAAATTAAATAAGATACGCCAAGTATCCTAGGTGTTTTCATGAGACTCTTCCGCAAATCCAACGTGAAGGTGGCGAGTCGCAAACGAAGGATTCGTTTTATTCTTCGCAGTCTGGTTTTCTTGAGTTTCTCCTTTGTTTTAGCCCTTGTCCTTCGTCACTTTTCGCTTCATCTTGAAAAGCTTCAAATTCGTAATGTTATCGTTGAAGGAAGTTCCAAACAGTTCAGCCGAGAATCCATTTTGACGCAGGCCGGAGTAAAAGTGGGTATGCCTCTTTTTTTGGTCGATCTCCGAACCGTCGTTGAAAAATTACAAAAAAATGCCTGGATTGATTTTGTAAAGGTGAGTCGCCGTTTCCCGCACACGTTCGTGATCCAAGTCACTCCCCATGAGCCTCGCCTTATGCTCAGCGTTGGACGATTTTATTATGTTGGAAGGAATGGAGAGATTTTTAAGGAGCTGAATTCATCCGACTCAAAAGATTTTCCGATCTTAACCGGACTTTCGATCGATGAGATGGAAGAAAATCCACCTCAAACGCGAGAAATTTTACAACAGGCCTTGAAACTTTTATCAAGTTATGAACAACAAGCAGTGTATGAAAATTTGGGTCTTTCGGAGATTCATTATGATCGTGCCGTTGGCTTTAGTTTAATTCCTGAAAAAAAACGGCTGAAAATTCTTGTAGGTTTTGAAAGTTTTGATACGAAGCTGGAGAGATTACAGGCGGCTTACGAAAAAATTAAGAGTTTGCCGCGTTCTTTTGCATCGATTGATTTGAATTACGACGGAAAGATCATTTTAACTTTATAAGGGAGAAAAGAAGGATGTCTAAAAAAGGTGAACTCATTGTTGGCTTAGATATTGGTACCACCAAAGTCGCCGCGATTGTTGGCGAAATGACCGATGATGGGATCGATATTATCGGAATTGGCTCTCATCCTTCACGAGGATTACGAAAAGGGGTGGTGATTAATATCGAATCGACGGTTGAATCGATTAAAAAAGCCATTTCCGAGGCCGAGCTCATGGCTGGCTGCGATATTACTTCTGTTTATGCCGGAATCGCCGGTGGCCATATCAAAGGAATTAATAGCCACGGAATTGTTGCGATTAAAGATAAAGAAGTGCGTGATGCCGATGTGATTCGCGTAATCGATGCCGCCCAAGCGGTTGCGATTCCTCTCGATCGCGAAGTGATTCATGTGATTCCGCAAGAATATGTGGTGGATGGACAAGATGGAATTAAAGAACCGATTGGAATGTCAGGCGTGCGCTTAGAAGCGAAAGTTCATATCGTGACGGCGGCGGTAACCAGCGCTCAAAATATTGTGAAATGTGCCAACCGATGTGGCCTTAATGTGAATGATATTATTCTTCAACCTCTTGCCTCGGGTGAATCGATTCTCACGAATGAAGAAAAAGAATTGGGCGTGGCTTTAGTCGATGTGGGCGGTGGAACCAGTGATCTTGTGATTTATTCCGAGGGTGCGGTGGTTCATACCTCCGTGATCACGATTGGCGGTAATCACGTAACCAACGATGTAGCGGTGGGCTTAAGAACCCCGGCTGCTGAGGCGGAGCGGATCAAGCAAAAATATGGTTGCGCTTTATCTTCTATGGTTCAAAAAGATGAAACGATTGAAGTGCCGAGTGTGGGCGGAAGAAAACCACGGGTTCTCTCGCGTCAGATTTTAGCCGAAATTATCGAGCCACGTGTTGAAGAAATTTTTACTCTCGTGCAGCAAGAGATTTTAAAATCGGGCTACGAAGATCGAATTTCTTCGGGAATAGTTTTAACCGGTGGAAGCGTGATTTTAGAAGGTATGCCCGAGCTTGCCGAGCAAGTTTTCAATATGCCGGTTCGTCGCGGTGCACCCCGCGGAATTGGCGGCTTGGTGGATGTGGTGAAAAGCCCGATGTATGCAACCGGTGTGGGCTTGGTGATTTGGGGTTCGAAAACCCATGCCCAGAGCCGATTCAAAGTAAGAGAGGCAAATATTTACGCGAAGGTTAAAGATCGTATGAAAGAATGGTTTGGAGAAATTTTTTAATTTATCCCCTTTGGGGAATTGATTGAGGAGATTTGTTTATGTTCGAATTCGAAGAAGATTTAGCTCAAAACGCAAAAATTAAAGTGATTGGAATTGGCGGTGGTGGATCAAATGCAGTCAATACGATGATCCGCTCGAAGCTTGATGGGGTTGAATTTATTGCCGCAAATACCGATATGCAGGCCTTGAAGTCGCATCAAGCCCCAATCAAAGTGCAGATTGGACGCGAGCTCACCAAAGGTTTGGGCGCCGGCGCGAATCCCGATGTGGGCCGAGGCGCTGCGATGGAAGATCAGCAAGCGGTAGCCGAAGTGATTTCAGGTTCCGACATGGTTTTCATTACGGCAGGTATGGGCGGTGGAACCGGAACGGGTGCTGCACCCGTAATTGCAAAAGTTGCCAAAGAATTAGGTGCTCTTACCGTGGGTGTGGTTACCAAACCCTTTGCGTTTGAAGGAAAGAAAAGAGCACGTCAAGCCGAGCTCGGAATTGAAGCCTTGAAAGAAAATGTCGATACGCTCATTGTGATTCCGAATGAAAAGCTTTTGCAGGTGGCGGGCAAAGATACACCGATGGTCGATACCTTTAAAATGGCCGATGAAATTTTGCTTCAGGCCGTTAAAGGAATTTCCGATTTGATCACGATTCCGGGTTTGATCAATCTCGATTTCGCCGATGTAAAAACCATTATGGGTGAAATGGGAATGGCCCTCATGGGAACTGGCATGGGCTCCGGTGAAAACCGAGCGATTGAAGCAGCTCAAAAAGCCATTTCGTCTCCGCTTTTAGAAAATGTTTCGATCAACGGCGCAACAGGAATCATCATTAATATCACGGGCCCTTCAAACATGACCCTCTTCGAAGTGAATGAAGCCTCCAAACTTGTGCAACAAGAAGCCCACGAAGATGCGAACATCATTTTTGGTGCTGTGATCGATGATAAAGTGAAAGAAGATATCCGTGTTACCGTAATTGCGACTGGCTTTTCGAAGGGTGCCAAGAAAAATGTTTTTGCTCCTGCCACTTCGCTTCCTAAATATAAGAATATCCCAGCCGTCTATTCCAATAGTGGAAACACTTTAAATACCAATTCGGCGGCGGCTCCTTCTGCACCGGTTTCGGCTCCCGCGCAGTCGCCTGTGCAGCAACCTTCACCTTCTCAAAACCCCATGAGCTATAAACCCTCTTTTAGTATGGGCTCTCAAAGTTCCGAAGGAATGGAGATTAGCAGTTCTTCGCTTCCGAATATGCGTCCGCTCACTGCTTCTACCATTCAGGCTTCTTTGCCGAATCAAGACGAGTTTGAATTTGGTGTCGAAAAAAAAGAATACAGCGATATTAAAAAATTGGTGGCGGAGATTGGGATGATTGAGGGCGATCAAGATGAGTATGACGTCCCTACCTTCTTAAGAAAGCACGCAGACTGAGGCATTTGCAAAAAACATTCATCTGCGTTGTTGCCCTTCATTCATGATGCTCACGTACCATCATAAGTACGCTGCGCTCATTCATTTCAGGGCGCCTAGCATCTAAAAATTTTTTGCAAATGCATAGGGGTATATGAAGAAATTTGTTTTAATTTTCATTTCTCTTATTTTTCCTATTTCCCTCTTCGCCCAAACAAAACCGATCGGCTTCAAAACCCCCTCGGGTAATATCACTTGTGTGCAATGGAGCGAAGGCTCTGGCATCCGCTGTGATTTGGGAGTTACCGAGAAGATCAGCCTTCCGAAGCCCAAAGATTGCTATCAAGTTTGGGGTCAGGCCTTTTCCCTAGAACCCCAAGGAAAAGCCAAACCCGAATGTGTGGGTGATAGCATTGGCGCAATTCAAGTGCCTGAACTTCCGTACGGACAAGTCTGGCAGAAAAATGGCTTCTCTTGTTCGGCTGAAAAAGTCGGACTGCGTTGCACCAATACCGAAGGGCACGGATTTAGTTTGTCGAAGAAAAAGCAGAGTCTGTTTTAATCCTTTCTCCTTATCTTTCTATAAACCCTCTTGCCTTCAACTTATGATTTGTTAGGATGAGCTCATCTATGGCTGCACGCGAACGTTCAAAGAAAAAATCAAAAAATACCGAGAGTCCTTTTGCGCATTTAAGTGAAATTTTAGGGATTGTGTTTCTGGCCTTGGCCAGTTTTTTTACCTTAGCCCTTTTTTCTTATGCGGCGAGTGATCCTTCGTTTGATTCTTATCAAACCGTTGAAACAGTTCATAATATGGGCGGTATTATCGGCGCTTATACGGCCGATGGTCTACTACGCCTCTTGGGTGGGGGTTCCTACTTTGTTTTAGGTGTTTTATTTATTGTGGGGGTTTCTTCGTTTTTAGAAACCCGCCCGCCGGTGCGGGTTATTCATTTGCTTCTTCTCCTTTTTTTCCTAACCATGGCTTCGGTTTTGCTCCAACTTCGCTGGGAAACCTTTCATTTTTCTGGAAAAGAAATGAATGCGGGAGGCTGGGTAGGAAGTTTGATTGCCCAACCCCTTCGCTATTATTTAAACCCCGTCGGAGCTTACTTGGTGGTGATTTCGCTGGGGCTGCTCACTTTTGTTTGGGGAACAGGCGTTTCGATTGCCCGAATTGCGGTTTTCTTGAAGCGCTTCTTCGTGGCCTGCCTACTGAAACTTAATTCTTGGATTACCATTTATGCGGCGCGATTTAAGATTGCCCGGGAGCAACACCGCCTAGCGCAAGAAAATGCGCGCAAGGCCAAAGAAGCAGAGCTTGCGCGCAAAAAGGCCCAGCCTGTTAAGATTAATATTCCTAAAGCACCCCTTTCGGAAAATATTCCCGAGCAGGCTTTGAAAGTTTTACCCAAAGAGAAAACAGAAGAGCCTAAAGAATTGTTTCGAAAACCTGAAGACGGTGAGCCCAAAGTTTTTGCGCGTGTTGATTTGGTGCGCGAAAGCAAAAAAATGGAAGATCAGATGTCGTTCACGCAAATGATGAAGGGCTTTGTACTTCCGTTGCTGAGTTTGCTTGATAATCCTGAGAAACCCCCGGCGGTGGTTGATGAAGAATCCCTCAAGATGAATTCGCGTATTCTCGAGAAAAAACTTTTAGATTACGGGGTGGAAGGCCGCGTTACCGAAATTCACCCTGGCCCTGTTGTGACCATGTATGAATTTGAACCCGCGGCTGGAGTGAAAGTTTCGCGCATTGTGAATCTTGAAGATGATCTTTCACTTTCGATGGGAGGGCGTTCTGTTCGTATCGTTTCTCACCTGCAAGGTAAAGCGGCGGTGGGTATTGAAATCCCCAACCATAATCGCGAGACGGTTTATTTTAAAGAGCTCTTGGCCGACACGAAGTTTCAAAGAGCCGATTCAAAGCTTACCCTAGCTCTCGGAAAAGATATTGAAGGTTTACCCTATATTGCCGATCTTCAAAAAATGCCCCACCTTCTTGTGGCGGGTGCCACCGGAACCGGTAAATCAGTAGGTTTGAACGCGATGATTCTCTCGATGCTTTACCGGGCTACTCCCGAAGAAGTACGGTTTATTTTCGTTGATCCCAAAATGCTTGAGCTTTCGATTTATCAAGGAATTCCCCATCTTTTGCTCCCGGTGGTAACCGAACCCAAGAAAGCGGCGATTGCACTGCGTTGGGCGGTGGCCGAAATGGAGCGCCGTTATAAACTTTTATCGGATGCTCAAGTTCGAAACATTGCGGGCTACAATAAGAAAATCGAAAAAGGCTTGCTGAAAGATCAGGTGATTCCGGTACCCGATGGGAGCGATGCCGATGTGCTTCGCCACGATCAAAAATTACCCTTCATTGTAATCATCATCGACGAATTGGCCGATTTGATGTTGGTTGCGGGCCGCGAAGTTGAAGAATATATTACTCGTTTGGCTCAGATGGCGCGCGCGGCGGGCATCCACCTAATTTTAGCAACGCAACGTCCTTCTGTTGATGTGATCACCGGAATTATCAAAGCCAATTTTCCGGCCCGTGTTTCTTTCAAAGTTTCTTCGACTCACGATTCGCGAACTATTATCGATGGTCGGGGTGCAGAGCATTTGTTGGGAATGGGTGATATGCTCTTCTTGGCGCCCGGGATGTCAAATCTTCTGCGTGTGCATGGTGCCTATGTTTCCGATACCGAAGTCACTCGTGTAGTCGATCATTTAAAGAAGCAGGGTAAACCCATCTACGATGAAAGTATTCTTCAATTTAAAGAAACGAAAGAAGCGATCGAAACCGAAGATATGGATGATGAACTCTACGATCAAGCCGTATCCATTGTTACCGAAACCCGCCAAGCCTCAATTTCTATGGTTCAGCGCAGGCTCCGTATTGGTTATAACCGGGCTGCTCGAATGATCGAGCGCATGGAAGCCGAAGGAATTGTGAGTGCTTCGAATGGTGCAAAAGGCCGAGAAGTGTTAGTTTCGAGCTTTTCGGAGAATCCCACGTGAGTTTTTCAGAACAGATCCTTTTTAAAAGATTCCGTTTAATTATTTTATGAAAAAATATTTCCTTCTTTTTATTCTTATTCTTTTTCCCGTTCATGGAGTTGCAGCAGATTCGGTTGAAAAAATAGTCCAGGCCGTTCAATCGACTTATGAAAAGGCGCAAGAAGTCTCGAGCGAATTCATTCAGCGTGTCGAACTCAAGGCCTTGCAACGCCAAGTTGAGAAAACGGGCAAAGCGCTCTTCAAAAAGCCAGGCAAACTTTATGTGGAATACGGCACCGATGAGGGGCGAATCTATGTGTCCGACGGAAAAAAACTTTGGGTATACGATAAGGGCGATACTCAGGTGAATGTGTATAAAGTAAGCCCGAGCACCTTACCCGAAGAGGCCTTGGCTTTTCTGGGCGGGCTTGGAAATATTCGCGAGCAATTTCGAGTGAGTGCGGTTTCTGGAGAAGAACGCAAAAATTTAGGGGTGCAAGATAATCTTGATTGGCTTCTTTTGATTCCTAAAAACCCTGAAAGCCAGCTCGATGCCTTAATTCTAGGATTTGATAAAAATACCCATCTTGTGAGCGAAGGTTTTTTGAAGAACGAAAGTGGAAACACCAGCCATTATTTTTTCAAGAATGTGACCCTAAATTCTCAAATTCCGAATGATCAATTCGTGTTTGCCAAGAAGCAAGGTGTAAAAGAGCTGCAGAACTAGCCTAAAATTCCCTCTTGCCCTTTTCGGTGAGAAAGACCTAAATCACTCCAATCGAGGAGGTCTTATGCCCAGCTTTGATATTGTTTCGGAACTCAACCTACAAGAAGTGGATAACGCCATTAATAATGCCACCAAAGAGATTGCCAATCGCTACGATTTTAAGAATTCAAAATCGGAAATTAAGCTCGAAAAAGACGTGGTTAAGATTTTGGCCGATGACGATTATAAAATGAATGCCTTAAAAGAGATTTTGATGAGTAAACTTACGAAGCGGGGTGTGGATATTAAGGCTTTGGAATTTGGAAAGGTAGAGCCCGCGAGCGGCATGACTCTGCGTTGTGAAGTGAAACTCGTGAGTGGTATTTCTTCCGAAAAAGCCAAAGAAATTAATAAAGCGATTAAAGATAGTAAGTTGAAGGTCAATAGCCAAATTCAAGGGGAGCAGCTACGAGTGACCGGAAAAAGTAAAGACGATCTTCAAGCCGTAATGGCCTTGGTGCGCAACGGGAATTTTGGGCTTCCGTTCCAGTTTACCAACTTTAGAGATTAGCCCCACAACTTTTAAACAAGAAAACCGATAATCTTCTTACATGCAAGATCAAGAAAAAATTCATGGAGTTTTACGCCGCGTCGAGAAACCCGCACGCTACGTGGGCGGTGAGGTGAATGCGATCGTGAAAGACTTAAGCCAAGTCGAGTTGAAAGTGGCCTTGGTCATGCCCGAAACTTACGAAATTGCGCAATCGAATGTGGGGTTGAAAATTCTCTATGAAATTGCCAACCAAATACCCGGTGTGGCGGCAGAACGTGTTTATTCGCCTTGGGTTGATATGGAGCAAGAGCTTCGCACTCAAGGTTTAGCGCCGTTTTCACTCGAAAATAAAATTCCCTTAAATGAGTTTGATCTGATTGGCATGAGCTTGCCCTACGAGCTTTCTTACACCAATATTTTAACCTTGCTGGATCTTGCGAAAATTCCTTTTCGTGCGGCAGATCGAGATGAGCGGCATCCTTTAATTATTGGAGGTGGAAACCAGGCCTTTAACCCCGAGCCCATTGCCGATTTTTTCGATGCCTTTGTGGTGGGAGATGGCGAAGAAGCCTTAGTTCGAATGATTGAGCTGATTCAAAGATTCAAAAAATCCCCCCAACCCCCCTTTACTAAAGGGGGGAAAGAGGAGATTTTACGCGAACTCTCCAAAATTCAAGGAGTTTATATCCCGGCTTTTTTCAAAATCGATTATAAAGAAGATGGCCGTCTTGAAAAAATCCATGCGAAATACCCGGATTATCCCGGTGTTAAAAAAGCAACCGTTCAAAATTTAGATGCTGCGACTTTTCCGGTGAGCCCGGTAGTTCCCTCGATCAAAATTGTGCACGATCGTTTGGCAGTTGAAGTTCAACGCGGCTGTGTGCGGGGCTGCCGCTTTTGCCAGGCCGGTTATATTTATCGGCCCGAGCGCCAACGTTCTCCCGAAACGGTATTGAAACTGATTGAAGAATCTTTACCCAAAACGGGCGATCAAGAAATTTCGCTGCTCTCTCTTTCGGTAGGAGATTACGGCTGTTTGCTTCCACTGGTGCGCGAATTATTTGATCGTTATGAAAAGAAAAAAGTTTCGGTTTCGCTTCCGGCCACTCGAACCGATACGTTTTCTCCCGAGGTGATTCAAGAAGTGCGGCGTGGCCGTAAAACTGGTTTTACGATTGCACCGGAGGCCGGAACTCCCCGAATGCGACGGGTGATCAATAAGGGGAATTCTCGCGAAGATTTATACCGCACGGTTGAAAATATTTTTTCTCAAGATTGGCAACTCATTAAATTTTATTATATGTGCGGGCTCCCCTTTGAAACCGAAGACGATTTAAAAGGAATTATCGAAGAAGGTTTAGGGGCTCTGGAAATTGGCCGAAAATATTCAAATCGGGTGCGTATTCATTTAAGTGTTTCTCCCCATGTGCCCAAACCTCACACTCCTTTTCAGTGGGAGAAGCAAGATTCTTTAGAAGAGACCCAAGCGAAAATTCGCTTTTTAAAGAGTTTAACCAAAGATAAAGCCTTGGAATTTAAGTGGCATAATCCGGAAGAAACTTATCTGGAGGGAATTTTTGCCCGGGGCGATCGGCGTTTAGCACAAGTGATTGAAAAAGCTTGGGAATTAGGCGCTCGATTCGATGGTTGGAAAGAGCATTTTTCTCTCTCTAAATGGAGGGAGGCCTTCAAGCTTTGTGGACTCAATCCAGATTTTTACGTGACCCGGGTCCGTAATTATGATGAAATATTGCCTTGGGATCATTTGTTCATTGATCTAAGAAAAGATTTTCTCTGGAAAGAGCGCGAAGCGGCTCACAAAGAGGCCTTTGTTGAAGATTGTTCTACGAATCGCTGCACCTATTGTGGAGTTTGCGATTTTAAAGATGTTAAAAATATTAATTACCGCGTCAACAACGAGAAGATTTTGGAATTTTCGACTCGGGGTCGAAAGTTAAAAGAATTTGAAAGGAATTTTACAAATAAAAATTTTATAGAGGAGAAAGAAGAGGATCGTCCGTCTCTTCAAAAGATTTACAGTTCTTATCGGTGTCGTTTTATGAAGCTTGGTGATGTGGCTTATCTCTCTCATCTTGAAGTGATGGGGGTTTTAAAAAGGGCCTTAAGCCGAGCGGAAGTAAAACTCCGTTTTTCGGAAGGTTATCATCCCCAGCCTCGTTTGAGTTTAGGTCATGCGTTGGCTTTAGGGATTGAGAGTAAGGCTGAGTTTTTCGATATTGAGGTTGAAGAAGAGCTTCAAGAAGATCAATTTGTAAAACAAATGAATGCTCTGCTCCCTCAAGGCTTGCAAATTCAGTCGTGTGAAAAACTTAAAGCCTTAGCACGTTCGATTGGCGCTCTTCAAACCGGTACGGTTTGGGAAATTGATTTAGGAAAACCCTACCCCGGCGGGAAAGAGCGATTGAATGAAAGAATTACCTGGCTCAAAAGCCAATCCGAATTATGGGTGACCCGGAAAAAACCGAGTGGCGATAAAAAAATCGAGATTCGTCCTTTTATTGGAGAAGTGGAGGCGAATTCCGACCAAACCTTGCGTTTGACCACGCGCCATTTAGAAACGGGTTCTGCGAAACCGCAAGAAGTACTTCGTTATCTTTTAGAGACGCCAGAAGAGATGCTAGGAATATTGCGCATCACAAAAGTCGATTCCCTTCTTTAAAAATTCATGGCCAATGATTTGATTGTGAATGTCACCGCCGACGAAACGCGGGTGGCATTTTTAGAAAATGGGGTTTTATCTGAACTCCTGATTGAGCGCAGTGCTGAGGTGGGTATTGTAGGGAATATCTATAAAGGCAAAGTTCAGCGCGTTTTACCCGGGATGAATGCCGCCTTTGTCGAGATTGGGGTCAATAAAGCCGCCTTTCTCTATGCGACCGATTTCAGCGAAGAGATTAAAGATGTTGAAGAAGATGAAGATGATTCGTTTGAAGCTTCTGATCCGGGGATTGTTCCCGGTGAATCTGAAGACTTAGCCGAATCTGAGGAATCTGAAGAAAAGCCGGAGCTCCGCCGAAGTTATCGTTGGGCGGGTCGCCAGGGTATTCATAAGCTGCTCAAGGCAAACCAAGAAATTTTAGTTCAAGTCACCCGTGATTCGATTAGTACCAAAGGGGCGCGAATCACCTCTCACATCTCCTTGCCCGGGCGCTATTTGGTTTATATGCCCACCTGGGGCAAGCTGGGAGTTTCAAAAAAAGTGGGTTCTTATGAAGAACGGCGGCGCCTAAGGCAGATTTTAAGAAAACTGCGCCCTGCGCAAGGTGGCTTTATTGTTCGCACGGCGGCCGAAGGGGTGAGTGAAGAGCAGCTTGCACAAGACGTGAATTATCTTACTCGCCGTTGGCAGGATATTTTGCGGCGTAAAGAAAACGCGCCAGCTCCCAGCCTTATTCAAACTGAGCTTGATGTCGTTCATCGCGCGTTGCGAGATTTGTATGGCGCAAAGATCGATCGCGTTATTTTAGATGATCCAGAAGAGTACGAACGACTCCGCGACTTCACCCAAAATTTTATGCCCGAGCTTGCCGATGCCATCGAATTGTATCCCGATGCAGAACCTATCTTTGATCGTTATGGAATTGAATCGGAGATTAACCGGGCTCTAGGGAAGAAAATTTGGCTCAAAAGTGGGGGCTATCTGATTATTGAACAAACCGAGGCCTTAACCACTATCGATGTGAATACAGGGCGCTTTACGGGTAAGAAAAATCTGGAAGAAACGATTCTCAAAACCAATCTCGAGGCGGTTGATGAAATTGCCTATCAGCTCAAACTTCGAAACTTGGGCGGTATCGTTATTCTCGATTTGATCGATATGGAGCGGCGCTCAAGCCGTGATAAGGTGCAAAATGCCTTGGCCGAAGCCCTAAAAACCGATCGAGCCCGTACCACGATTACCAAAATCAGTGAATTAGGCTTGATTGAAATGACTCGAAAAAGGAGCCGCGAGAGCCTAACCCGCACTTTGTGTGAAAGTTGCCCTTATTGCGAAGGAAAGAGTTACGTAAAGAGTGCTCGAACCATGGTTTACGAGATTTTTCGGGAGCTTAGACGTGAGGCAGCCTTTCTTGCCGATCGAAAGGTCTTTTTGAATGTTCACCAAGAGGTTTTTAACCTTCTTCATGGCGAAGAGCGTGAAAATTTAGAGAAAATGGAGAAGAAACTCGGTAAAAAGATTGAAGTGAAGGCCCAAGAAAATACCCATCTTGAGCAGTTTCATATCTCCCTGGGGGAAAAATAGCCTGTATGGATTGAAGCTTGACTTCATTTTCAGGGCAGTATACAAGCGCAAACTCTTTAGAAGGGACTCTAGAGTCTGCAAGACAAATTTTTCAAAGCTTTCAAACGCTTCTCTTTCTTACTCTGCAAACTGAGAAATTGAATGGCCGCTTGAAATCTTTTCAAAATTTGTCTTACAGACTTTCAGGGTTCTGTAATTTGTCGAGGTAAATTTATGTACGCAGTCATTCGCACAGGCGGAAAACAATATAAGGTAAAAGAAGGGGAAGTTTTAAAGATTGAAAAACTCCCTGGCGAAGAAGGTCAAGCCGTTACCTTTAATCATGTTCTTTTCTTAAGTAATGAAAAAGATGTTAAAGTAGGCACTCCTCTTTTAGAAGCCAGTGTGGAGGCTGAAATTCTTCGAAATGCTCGCGATAAAAAAGTTTTGGTTTTCAAAAAGAAACGCCGCAAAGGTTTTGCAAAGAAACAAGGACATCGCCAAGCTTTTACCGAAGTGAAGATTTTGAAAATTCAGGGATCATTATAAGGGTAGGGGCGACCCGGCGGGTCGCCCGTACGGAATTTTATGGCACACAAGAAAGCGGGAGGCTCCTCCCGAAATGGTCGTGATTCAAATGGTCAGCGTCGTGGCGTGAAACGTTATGGCGGGCAAACCATTCCTGCGGGAACAATTATAGTCCGTCAGGTGGGCACCAAAATTCACCCGGGTGTGAATGTGGGTGTTGGTAAAGATTGGACCCTTTTCGCAAAAATTACCGGCGTTGTGAAATATGAACGTTTGGGAAAAGATCGTAAAAAAGTGAGTATTCTTCCACTTGCAAATCCGGCATAGTTTTTTGGAAATGGCAGAATTTATAAAAGCGTCCGCCCTAGGCAGACGCTTTTTTTGTTTAAGAGCTAACCCCGATAAACGGGATAAGTCTCTTATCCCTAAAATCTTGATCATTCTGCTCAAGATTTTATCTGTAAGAGACTAAAAGTTTATGCGTTTTATTGATGAAGCCAAAATTTATTTGAAAGCAGGCGACGGTGGTAATGGTTGCGCCTCTTTTCGCCGGGAGGCTCATGAGCCGCGAGGCGGGCCTGATGGAGGTGATGGTGGAAAAGGGGGGAGCATTCTTTTGAAATCGAATCCCCAACTTTCGACACTGGCCGATTTTCGATATCGTCGTGAGTTTAAGGCTGGCCGCGGTGAGCATGGGCGTGGAAAAGATCAGTACGGAAAATCAGGTGCAGATTTAATTATTCAAGTTCCGGTAGGAACCTTGGTAAAAGATCTTGAGGGCGAAGTTTTAATGGATTTTAATGCGCCCGATCAGGAATTTGTGGCGGCGAAGGGCGGTTTGGGAGGACGAGGGAATATCCATTTTAAAAGCTCGACCAATCGCGCTCCCCGGCGGGCCGACCCAGGTACCGAAGGAGAAGAACGGTATTTAATTTTAGAACTCAAACTCTTGGCCGATGTGGCGTTGATCGGAAAACCGAATGCCGGAAAATCGACTTTGCTTTCTAAAATTTCTCATGCGCGGCCTAAAATTGCCGATTATCCTTTTACCACTTTAACGCCCGTTTTAGGAGTGGTAGAAAATGTTCCTCATGCCTCAAAAGTTTGGAAAGAATTTCCGTCGTTTACGGTGGCCGATATTCCGGGCTTGATCGAAGGCGCCCACGAAGGGGCAGGCTTGGGCCACCAGTTTTTAAAACATCTTTCGCGCACGAAAGTTTTTTTGCATTTAATTGATGTTTCGGATGAAACCCAAGATGCTTGGGAGGCTTATCAAGAAATTCGAAAAGAATTAGAGGCTTATAATAAAGCGTTTACCAAACGCCCAGAATGGATTCTACTTACGAAGATCGAAGTGGTGCATGAGAAGGAAAATTTAGAAAAAATCCGTCAGAAGTTTGAGAAAAAAAAGAAAAAGGTTTTTTTAATTTCTTCGGCGACGGGTGAAGGGTTAAAAGAACTCGTTCAAAAGCTAGCAGAATTTGTAAAAAAGAATTAGCGAAGGCTATTCCATGAAAAATCAACGGAATCTCATTCAAAAATCAAAGCTCTGGGTTGTAAAAGTAGGGAGTTCGATCTTAACTCGCGAAAATGGGGCACCCGATTTTGCGGCTTTTAAGCGTTTGGCTCTTGAAATTTCTCACTTAAGAAAATCGGGAAAAAAGATTATTCTAGTTTCTTCGGGCGCGATCGCGTGCGGTATGCACAAGATGGGCTTACGCAAAAAGCCAGAGAAGATTGCCCAAAAGCAGGCAATTGCAGCGGCGGGTCAGATTGCCCTGATGAATCATTATGAAAAGGTTTTTGCCAAACAAGGCTTACACATTGCCCAAATTCTACTCACGCGAGCCGATTTGAATCACCGTGAACGCTCTCTGAATACTCGGCACGCCATTCACGAGCTTTTACTTTGGGGATATGTGCCGATTATCAACGAAAACGATACGGTGGCTGTTGAAGAAATTAAAGTAGGGGATAACGATAACCTGTCGGCTTGGGTAACCGCCGTTGTAGGGGCCGATTTACTCGTTATTTTAACCGATCAAAATGGGCTTTACACCGCCGATCCAAGGCAGGATAAGAAGGCAAAGAGAATTCCTCTCGTTGAGAAGCTAAGTCCGCAGATCAAAAAAATTGCAAAAGATACCCAAGGCCGCGGAACCACGGGGGGAATGATTACCAAACTTCAAGCGGCCGAACGGGCAGGTGAGGCCGGGGTGGCAACAGTGATTGCCTCGGGCAAGAAATCGGGAGTACTATTGAATCTGGCGAAGGGGCAAGAAGAAGGTAGCCTGGTTTTAGCCTCTCACAAGAAGAGATTGTATGCAAAAATTTGAAAACTCCATTTTAGAAATTGCTCAAAGAGCCAAGCTTGCCGCTCAAGCAGGGGCAAAACTCACTACCAATCAAAAAAATAAAACCTTAAATCTTATGGCTCAAGCCTTGCTTAGCCAAGTGAGCCGTATTCAAGAAGCCAATGAAAAAGATTTGAAGGCTGCGCGCGAAAAAGCTCTTTCGTCGGCAATGATCGATCGCCTCACTTTAAATCCAAAACGAATCCAAGAAATGGCACAGGGTTTAAGAGATGTGGCAGTTTTAGAAGACCCGGTTGGTTTAGTCACCAAGGGTTGGGTGAGGCCCAACGGGCTTCGTATTGAGAAGGTAAGAATTCCTCTCGGTGTGATCGGAATTATTTACGAATCGCGTCCGAACGTAACGGTTGATGCTGCGGGGCTTTGTTTAAAATCAGGAAATGCAGTGGTTTTACGGGGGGGCAGCGAGGCTTTTCATTCGAATCAAATCTTAGGTCAGATTCTTCGAGAAGAATTGAAGCGTAATGGTCTTTCGGAAGATTTAATCCAGATCGTTCCCTTTACCGAGCGTGAAGCCGTGCAGTTTTTGCTCACTCAAGATCAATTCATCGATCTGATTATTCCGCGCGGCGGAGAATCGCTCATGAAATTCATTCGGGAATATTCTAAAATTCCGGTGATTCGTCACGATAAGGGCGTTTGCCATATTTTTGTGGATTATAATGCTGATCTAGAAGCTGCCGAAAAAATTAGTCTGAATGCAAAAGTGCAACGTCCGGGCGTTTGCAACGCGATGGAAACTTTGCTTGTGGATGAACGCATTTCCCATGCCTTTTTGCCGCGAATGATTGAGGCTTTTCAAAAACAAGGTGTTGAAATTCGAGGTTGCCCAAAGACCCAGAGTTTGGGCTCGAACGTGAAGGCTGCCACCGAAGAAGATTGGAATACCGAATATCTTGATTTGATTCTTTCGGTGCGCGTCGTGAAAGATTTAGACGAGGCTTTAGAGCATATTCATCGTTATAGTTCACTTCATACCGAAGCGATCATTACTAATGATGAAAAACATACCGAACGCTTTTTGCGCGAAGTGGGATCTTCTGTTGTTTTGGTGAATGCTTCAACCCGGTTTAATGATGGTGGGCAGCTCGGCCTCGGTGCTGAAATTGGTATTTCAACCACCAAGCTTCATGCTTTTGGCCCGATGGGTCTCGAAGAATTAACCGCGCTCAAATATGTAGTTCGTGGGGAAGGGCAAGTGAGGGAATAAAATGGAATCTCAAGAACTCGTTAAACTCATTTCGAAACATGCCTCTGCCTTAAAAGCCGAAAATATAAAAGTTTTAGAGCTCCAAGGAATTTCCAGTGTCGCTGATTTTTTTGTGGTTTGCCATGGAAACTCCGATCGTCAAGTGCGTGCGATTGCCGAGCGTGTGGTTGATGAATTGAAAAAAGAGGGGCGCCGACCTCTTTCCATTGAAGGTCGTGAAGAAGGACACTGGGTTTTGGTTGATTACGGCGAAGTGGTTTTACATGTATTTGATGAAGAAAGCCGCAAACGCTACGATCTTGAAGGATTTTGGGATCAAGTTCCCCGCTTGCGCTTACGACTTGCCAGTTCTAAGCCTCGTAAGAAAAAACCCTCTAAAAAGAAAATTACCAAGAAACCTGCAAAGAGAGTTTCGAAAGCCAAGAAGAAGTAGTGATCAGGCTCAGGATTTAACGTGAAAATCAAAATCATTGTCGTTGGAAAACCCAAAAATCCTGCCCTTCTTAAACTCACTCAAGAATACATGCAAAAATTGAGGCCGCTTGTTCAAGTTCACATTCAAGAAGTGCGCGATTTTCCGGTGCGCAAAGGTTTTTCTTTAGAAGTGGCCGCCAATCAAGAAACCCCTTTTATTCAAGAGCATATTAGCGATCCTTTTTTTTATTTTGTTTTAGACGAACGTGGCAAACAAAAAGCCACCGAAGAATGGGCGGAGCTTTTTCAGCGTTTTGAAAATGAATCGCGCAAAGAAATTACTTTTATTATTGGTGGGCCTTACGGGCTTTCGGAAGAGTTAAAACGCGGAGCCAAAGAGCGTTTTGCTTTATCGAAATTGACCTTTACCCACGAAATGGCGCGCGTGATTTTGCTCGAGCAAATTTACCGAGTTTATACCATCCTCCGAAAAATTCCTTATCATCATGCGTGACATGAATGGCCTTTTGTCATCCTCCGGCTTGCCCGGGGGATCTATTTTTATAATGGATTCCCCGATTAAACTTGCCCTCGACTCTGATCGCGGGTCGGGGAATGACACCTAGTTGAGTTTTTGAAATTTACGAGATAAATTCTGGAAATGATATTTTGTTTAACTCCTCACGATCTGAATTAAAATGGACTCTCTATGACTTTTGTTACTTTAAATTCTAAATATCAAATTGTGATTCCAAAAAAGCTCCGAGAGAAAATTAAACCTGGCCAAAGAATCATTATTAGAGAAATAGGTGGTATTATTCATCTTATTCCGGACCTACCTTTTAAAGAATTGAAAGGGCTATTTCGTATTCAAAATCTGGATTTTAAAGGTTTGCGTGATAAGTAAAATACCCTCTTTGTTTCCTTAAGAAAATCCTTTGAGAAAAAAATCAAACGTCTTAGAAGATTAGGCATGAGTAAAAAACCGTTAGTTCTAATTGTTTTAGATGGTTTTGGAGAGCGGGCCGAAAAAAAAGATAATGCGGTGAAGCTCGCCAAAACTCCTCATCTCGATTCGTTTTATCAAGATTACCCCCATACTTTAATTGATGCATCGGGTACTGCCGTGGGTTTACCCAAGGGGTTAATGGGAAATTCGGAGGTGGGTCATTTAACCATGGGTGCGGGCCGTATTGTGCTTTTGGGCCTTACGCGTATTTATGCAGCGATTGCCGATAAAAGTTTTTTTTCGAATTCGGTTTTGGTGGCGGCGATGGATGCTGCTTTGAAAAATCAATCGACCCTTCATTTAATGGGCTTGGTTTCGGATGGTGCCGTTCATTCGCATCAAGATCATTTGTATGCCTTGCTCAAAATGGCCAAACAAAAAGGCCTTAAAAAAGTTTTTATCCATTGTTTTATGGATGGCCGCGATACTGCGCCCAAAGAGGGGTTGAATTATATTGAGCAGCTCGAAGCTCAAATTCGAGAGATTGGAATAGGCCAAATTGCGAGTGTTTCAGGGCGGTATTTTGCCATGGACCGCGATAAGCGCTGGGAGAGAGTTGAAAAAGCGTATGAGGTTTTAACTGAAGCGAAGGGCCTTGAAGCGAGCTCTGCTAGTCAAGCGATTGAAGAAGCTTACCGGCGCGGTGAAACCGATGAGTTTATTCAACCCACCCGTATTGGCCCACTCCACTTGATTCAAGATCAAGATTCCGTCATTTTCTTCAATTTCCGTGGCGATCGTGCGCGCGAGCTTTCCGAAGCGCTCACTCAAGAAAAATTTTCGGGCTTTGGTCGAAAAGTGTTTCCAAAGCTTTCTTATTTTGCCTGTTTTTCGGAATACGATCAAAAATTAAAATTGCCGGTGGCTTTTCCGAAGATCGACATCCATCAGACTTTTCCGGAGATTCTGAGTAAAAAAGATTTGAAGCAGTTGCGTATTGCCGAAACCGAAAAATATGCCCACGTTACTTTCTTTTTTAGTGGAGGCGTTGAAGCAGAATATCTCGGCGAAGATCGAATTTTGGTGCCTTCTTCTCGTGAGGTGCCCACATACGATTTAAAGCCCGAGATGAGTGCTTTTGGTATTGCCGATGGTTTAATTCGCGAGCTTGAAAAAAATAAATACGATTTCATTCTCTGCAATTTTGCAAACCCCGATATGGTGGGGCATACCGGAAATCTTGAAGCTGCGATTCGTGCTGTTGAAGTGGTTGATCAATGTTTAGGAAAAATTGTGCAGGAAGTTTTGCAGCGCCAAGGTACGGTGATTATTACAGCCGATCATGGAAATTGCGAGAAGATGAAAGACGAAAAAGGAGGCGCTCACACGGCGCACACCATTGAGCTGGTTCCTTTCTTGTTGATCGGAGATTCTGTCAAATCTGCCCAGTTGAGAAAGGATGGAGGACTTCCGGACATTGCTCCTACTTTGCTCAAAATTTTGCAATTGCCTCAGCCCCCAGAAATGACGGGCCAGAGTTTGATACTTCGACAACACTAAGTCACAGTCTGAAGGCTGTGACTTAGTGTACGCTCAGTATCAACTCTGAGCATTTAAATCGTAGTCGAAGAGTTGATTTTATGAATCTCGCTGCACAAATCTTGTCGTTTTTTATTCCTTTTGCTTGTGGCGCCTGTGGCACTTGTCTGAAATTTGGAGAAGGTCATTTTCTCTGCGAAACGTGCCAAAGTCAGATTAAAAAAAGAGCCGGTTCTTTTTGTGAGTGCTGTGGAAGTTCTTTTCCAGCAGAAGTGCCTACCCATCGTTGTGGCGACTGTTTGCGAAATCCTCCTGATTTTGAATGGGCTCATTCGGTGTTTGAACTCGAGCCCACCCTTTTAAAACTCATTCACGCCCATAAATATCAAGGGAGCTCGGTGAGCGTGAAATGGTTTGCCCAAGAGATGCAGCAATTTTTGAGGGAGAGAGGGCTCGATCAAAATTGGGATTATCTTCTGCCAGTTCCGTTACATCCTTGGCGTTTAGTGAAGCGTGGTTTTAATCAATCGTTACAAATTGCGCGGGCTCTCTCGGCGGGTATTCAAGTTTCTGTTGAGTTTAAAAATTTAAAACGGCGCTCTTTGTTAAAACCTCAATCGAAACTCAGCCGAGCAAAGCGTCTTACTCAATTAAAAGGGGCGTTTTACTTGAAAAATCCCGAAAAATTTGAAGGAAAAAATATTCTTCTTTTAGATGATGTGTATACGACGGGTTCTACGCTTCGAGAATGTGCAAAGGTTCTCAAAAAAGCAGGCGCAAACGTTTGTGCATTAACAGTTGCTCGCACACCTTTGTTGAGATAAGTTTTCTAACCCCTCCCAATCTCCCCTTGAGCTCAAGGGGAGGATAAAGGAGGGGGTTGGTTAGGAGAAACTTTGATTAAAGATTTTGTTGAAATTGCTAAAAAAGCCGCCTTGCTCTCGGGCGAAATCCAAATGGAGCATCTTTACCGTGAGAAGCAAGTTGAGATGAAGGGCGAGATCAACTTGGTGACTCATGTCGATAAACTCTGCGAAAAGGAAATCGTAAACTTAATTCAAGGGCAGTATCCGAATCACGATATTTTAGCTGAAGAAGGTTCCGGATTACGCCGTGATTCTGAATATAAGTGGGTGATTGATCCTCTCGATGGAACTACCAATTATGCGCATGGCTACCCTTTGTTTTGCACCTCGATTGCCTTAGAACACAAAGGGGAAGTGGTTGTGGGGGTGGTTTACGAGCCCAATCTCAAGCAGCTTTTTGTTGCCGAGAAGGGGGGTGGGGCTTTTTGGAATGGTAATAAAATTTCGGTTTCTTCAAGCTCTCAACTTCGACAATCATTACTTTCTACGGGTTTTGCCTACAACGTGGGTGAAGTTAAAAATAATAACTTAAATCACTTTCATAATTTTATTTTAAATGCCCGGGCGGTGAGGCGAGATGGTGTAGCGGCGGTTGATTTGTGTTATGTGGCGATGGGGCGCTACGATGGGTTTTGGGAGCTCAATCTTTTTCCTTGGGATGTGGCCGCCGGTTTTCTGATGATTCAAGAGGCAGGTGGGGTGGTGACTGATTTTTCCGGAAAGCCCTTTAGTATTTACATGAAAGAAATTCTGGCATCGAATGCGAAAGTTCATTCTTCGATGATTAAAGTTTTGATGCACGGAATGTGATTTTCTCCCCCTTTGAAAAAGGGGGATTAAGGCGGATTTTGTAATGAAAAGTACAAAGGTGTTTTTCTATCAGAAAATCCCTTCCAACCTCCCTTTTTCAAAGGGAGGAATTTAAATTATGTCCTCTCGAAAACCCAAAAAAGAAGACCCCTTAAAAAAGCTCTTCGATTTTTTAGAAGCGGGCGATTTAGCTGCTGCGCGCGAAGAGATGAAAAAAGGTTTTGAAGAGGCGCAGGCTCAGGGGCAGAAAGAATTGCAAGCCCTTTATCTTTCGTTTGAAGGGTTACTTTCCAAAGCATCGAATAATGCCAAAGAGGCTTGGCGTTTTTATGAAAAGGCCGAAAAGTTTTTGCCCGAAAATCCGGCGCTCACTATTTTAATAGCCAAGCTCTTGGTTGAAGTTTTTTCAGAGTCTGATTCTGCGCTTAAAAAAATGAAGAAAGTTTTAGAGAAAGAGAGTGATAATCCTCTTTATTTTCACCATGCCTCGATTGTGCAGGGCTTGGCCTATTTGAAAAAAGGCGATAAGAAACAGGCGATCGAATATTTGGTAAAATCGATGAAAGATGATTTTCAGGGTTTAACCGGAGTGGAGCAGATTGATTTTACTTTGTTTGAGGCCTTGATTCGAAAAAAAGTGGGTTTGAGTGAAGCGTATGTCTATGCCGAAAAAGCGCTTCAATTGGCTCAACTCAAAAAGCAGAAGAATTATATCGAAAAGCTTGAAGCCCTTCTTAGGGTTTGGAAATCGGTTCTTCCTCAGCCTTTGCAATTTCATTAGCCAAGACCCTAATTTCAGATGATTCTGCCTCAAACTCTGCGGTCTTCTTTTGGATGATTCGGTGAATTACCACAATTACAATTCCAATAATAATTCCGACTGCAAAAACCAAAATATGCTCGACTTTCTGCATCCAATGAACGAGTTGATCGAACTGGCTTCCGAAGTGATACCCCAGAAAAGTGACCAGGGGCACGGTAATGCTGGCGGCAATTCCATTGAAAAGTAGAACTTTCCAAAATGAAATTCGAAAAGCGCCCGAGCTTAAGAAAATCGTGGAGCGAAGCCCCACCAAAAAGCGTGCGAAAAATAAGGTTCGATTGCCGTAACGATGGAAATAGTAATTAATGGCTTTAATTCGGTGAGGGGTGAAAAACCAGGTGAGTCGTTTGTGTGCGATAATGTCTTTTCCAAAACGTCGTCCGATCCAGTAAAGAGCAAAATCACCGCTAATCGCTCCGAGATAAAGCACCAAAATTGTGGTTGGGAGATGAAATTCGCCGAGATAAGCGAAGTATCCGCCCACCAAAATGACCAGGTCTTCTGGAATAGGTAGGCCCATTCCACAGAGAAGGAGAAGCAGATAAAAACCTGGGTAATGAAATTGGCTTAAATATTGTAAGAAAAAATTATCCATTAGAGATTAAATTTATTAGCAGGTTGAGGGTAATACGAAAAGATGAAACTTTCTGAATTTAATTTTGAATATTCGTCAGATTTAATTGCCCAAGAAGCTCTAGAGCCTCGAGATGCTTCTCGAATGCTGGTTTTAGATCGACTCTCCCAGCAGATTTCCCATTCTTTTTTTAAAAATCTTTCCGATTATTTTAAAAAGGGAGATGTTTTAGTTTTGAATAATACCAAAGTTTTGCCCGCCCGCCTTTCTGCGAAGAAAAAAACAGGAGGGCTGCTCGAGGTATTTCTTGTAGGGGCAGTTCCTCATTCGTCTCGTTGGCGTTGCTTAATTTCACCGGGCAAGGGTTTGAATCCAGGCTCCTCACTTTTTTTTCAGTATCAGAAAGAGAATATTGAAGCCCAAGTAGTCGAAGATTTGGGGAAGATGAAGGTTTTGGAATTTCCTGCAGAATTTTCCGTCCAAGATTTAATGAAAAAAGAAGGAGCTGCTCCTCTACCCCCTTATATTCGGAGAAAATTCCCAAAGGCCGAAGATTTGCTGCGTTATCAAAGCATTTTTGCCGAGAAAGAAGGCGCGATTGCTGCACCCACGGCGAGCCTTCATTTTACCGAAGAGGTTTTTCAAAAGCTTCGTAGTAAGGGAGTGGAGATTTATTTTATTACGCTTCACGTGGGGCTTGGCACTTTTCAACCGATCGAAGTCGAAACAATAGAAGATCACCGCATGCAAACCGAGTATTATGAAATTTCGAAGCAAGTTGAAGAAGCCCTCTTAGAGGCTAAGAAAGAAAAACGAAGGATTACGGCAGTGGGTACGACGGTGGTGCGGGCCTTGGAATCGTATTTTCAAAATCCTCCCCAACCCTCTTTTACAAAAGGAGGGGGCCCACAAAATGAATTTATTCCCCCTTTAGTAAAGGGGGATGCAGGGGGATTTTCTTCCACCAATCTCTTCATCACCCCCGGTTATTCTTTCAAAATGATCGATCGCTTTCTTACGAATTTTCATCAACCTTGTTCTACGCCGCTGATTTTGACGAGTGCTTTTGCCGGAAAGGATTTTTTATTTCGGGCCTATGCAGAAGCGATTGAGAAAAAGTATAGGCTTTTTAGTTACGGAGATTGTGTCTTGGTTCTATAGTTTGAAGGGGTAAAACAAACTCATTGCCTCCGGCCAGAAACTTGTCTATCTGCAGCCAGCATGTTTTCTTTTGAACTTCATAAAACTTTATCCGATTCCAAAGCCCGTCTGGGAGAGATGAAAACGGCGCATGGAAATATCCAAACCCCAGTTTTTATGCCCGTGGGCACTTACGCCACCGTGAAAGCTATTCGCCCCGACCAACTCAAAAATGAGCTCAATGCTTCTATTATTCTTGGGAATACCTACCATCTTTATTTGCGGCCTGGCCATAAACTCATCCAAAAATTGGGAGGTTTGCATCAATTTATGAATTGGGATCGGCCCATTCTCACCGATAGTGGTGGTTTTCAGGTTTTTTCTTTGGCCCAATTGAGAAAAGTGAAGCCCGAGGGGGTGGAGTTTCAGTCCCATTTAGATGGATCCAAACATTTTCTTACGCCTGAACTCGCGATTGAAATCCAAGAATCGTTAGGCTCCGATATCATGATGGTTTTGGATGAATGCTTAGGCTATCCGGCTACCGAAGAACAAGCGCGTGAATCGATGGAGCTTACCTTAAAATGGGCCGAACAAAGCTTGAGTGCTCGAAAATCTGCTAATGCCCTCTTTGCCATTATCCAGGGAGGGATGTTTCCAGACCTGCGCAAAGAATGCGTTGAAAGTTTAAAAGCAATTTCAGAGAAAGCCCCTCGTCCTTTTGATGGGTTTGCGATTGGGGGAGTCTCGGTAGGCGAGCCGATGGCGCTTGCTTACGAAATCGCCGATTCCTGTACAAACTTAATGCCTCAGGAGAAACCGCGGTATTTAATGGGGGTGGGCTACCCCGAAGATCTGATCGAGTGCATCGATCGGGGAATCGACATGTTCGATTGTATACTGCCGACGCGTTCGGGCCGTACGGGCATTCTTTTTACTGCCACCGGCAGACTAGATATTGCCCATGCCGAACATAAAGAATCGAGCTTGCCTATCGAAGAAGGATGCTTGTGCTATACTTGTCAGCATTTTACCCGTGCCTATCTGCGCTATCTCCACCTTTCTCGAGAAATTTTATCTTCGATTCTCAATACAATTCATAATTTACATTATTATCTCAATTTGCTAGCCCAAGTGCGCCTTTCGATTTCAGAAGGGCGTTTCGCGCAATTTAAGAAAGAATTTTTTTCTAAAAGATCAAATTGTCAGACCTCTTCCCAACCCTCTCCTTAGTAAGGAGAGGGTGTCTGCCGTAGGCGGACGGGTGAGGTCTTAATGGAAAGGTTTCAAGATGTCTTTATCCAATCTATTTATT
Source organism: uncultured Pseudomonadota bacterium (assembly GCA_964384365.1). Taxonomy (GTDB): domain Bacteria; phylum UBA10199; class UBA10199; order JADFYH01; family JADFYH01; genus CAYLKF01. The sequence goes on from CAYLKF010000002.1 coordinate 91,829, forward strand.
TCTTCTGCTTTAGCTCAGGCTCAAACTCAAACTCCAGCCGCTGCTCCCACCGGTTTGGGTGCTTATCTGAATTCCCCGATTGTTTTAATGCTGCCTTTGTTTTTGATTTTTTACATGTTGATTTTTAGGCCTCAACAAAAACAGCAAAAAGAGCGCCAAAGAATGTTGAACGAACTCAAAAAAGGCGATGCGGTTTTAACGAGTGCTGGAATTTACGGAAAAATCGTGGAGATCAACGAGAAAACTTTACTCGTCGAGATTGCGAATAATGTTCGAATTAAATTAGCCCGAGAGGGAATTGCGGCTCTTACTACCGCAGATACAAAAGCTTAGGCTCTGAGAATATAATGAACGTTCGCCCCGCGCGAGTCGGGGGATGAACACGCTAGAAGAGAAAGCATCGTTTTCTATGAATCAAAATTGGAAATGGAAAATCTATTTGGTTGTTTTTACGGCGTTGGTTTCAATTTATGCCCTTGTTCCGACCTTGGCTGGCTTTGGAAAATTGCGAGAAGAAGCCGAGAAAAAATCCCAGCCGCTCCCCTGGTATGTAAAAATTTTTCCTGAGAAAGTTTTAAATCTGGGGCTCGATCTTCGCGGCGGAATTTATCTCGAGCTCGAAGTTTCTGTGGAAGAGGCCATTCAAAATCGCCTCGATCTGATGGCCGGAGAAATCAGCCGTCAGCTGAAAACCGACGGTGTTGAAAATGTAAGTATTGAGCGAGTTCCTAAGACCTATCGTTTAAGAGCGATCGCGCCGGATGAAAATGCCCAGAAGAAGCTTTTAAGCATTGTGAAAGATTATTACCGCGGGGCTTTGGCTGAACAGCGAGAGATGGGAGAAATTATTTTTCAAAGTTCCGAGAAAGAAGAAAGCCAACTTCAAAATACTTATTCTCAGCTGAGTGCTTTGGTAGGCCAACAAGGCATTGTGGAAGTGGAGCGCAAGCAAAATCATTTTGTTTTTATTTTAAAAGAGGGTTCCGATTTGACCTCAGCCACCGATTTGATCAAATCGAAAGATTCTCATCTTGAAGTAGTGAACGAAGCCGGAAAAATGATTTTTAAAATCACCGATACTTACTTGGCGAAGCTTCGGAGCGATACCGTAAAACAAGCAGTTGAAACCATTCGGAACCGAATTGACCGTTACGGGGTTTCGGAGCCTTCAATTCGTCAATTGGGCGATAACCGCATTGCGGTGGAGCTTCCGGGAGTAACAGATCCGGATCGGGCAATTAATATTGTGAAAAAATCCGGCAAGCTTGAATTTAAGATGGTGGATGATTCAATGAACGACGAAGCGTTGCGGGCTTTGGTGGCAAACCTTCGAAAAGAAAATACCATTCCCGAAGGCTATACCGAAGAAATTGTGGTGCGCTTAAATGAAGCTGCAAAAGGAAAAATTCCAGCCGATTCTGAGCTTGCTTTTGAGGTTCAATACGATCCGATTTCTAAAAAAATCGTAGGTGGCACGCCTTATTTGTTGAAGCGTAAAGCCGAAGTTACCGGAGAAATGCTTCGTGCGGCTCAAGTGAGCGTGAATAATAACGAACCTTATGTGAGCCTTTCCTTCAACAATATTGGCACTAAGGCCTTTGGCGATTTAACCGCATCCAATGTGGGTAAGCGCTTGGCAATTCTTTTAGATGGCAGTGTGAGTAAAGCGCCTGTCATTAAATCGGCGATTCCATCGGGTGAGGCCCAAATTACAATGGGTTATGGTTCTTATGATTCTTTGATCCGCGAAGCCGAAGATCTTTCTTTGGTTTTGCGAGAAGGTGCTTTGCCGGCCTCTTTGAAAGAAATCACCAAAACAGTGATTGGACCCTCGTTAGGGCAAGAAGCCATTCATAAAAGTTTGATGGCGGCACTTTTGGCTGGGCTTACTGTAGTTGTGTTTATGATTCTTTACTACAAGGCCTCTGGTTTGATTGCCGACTTGGCTTTAGTGTTAAACGTTTTGTTGATTATGGGAATGTTAGCACTTTTCCAAGCCACTCTTACTTTGCCCGGTATCGCGGGAATTGTGCTCACTATGGGAATGGCACTCGATGCGAGTATTATCATTTTTGAGCGTATCCGCGAAGAGTTGAAATCGGGAAAAGCGGTAAAGGCGGCAGTTGAGGCGGGCTTTTCAAATGCTTGGTCGGCCGTTCTTGATACCCATCTCACTACTTTTCTTTCGGGTGCTGTGCTTTATCAATTTGGAACAGGCCCCATCCGGGGTTTTGCAGTTACCTTAATGATTGGGGTTGTTACTACCTTATTTACTGCTTATTGGGTGAGTAAGTTAGTCTTTGAATATTTAACCACTGAAGTGAGAATTCAGAAGCTGAGTATATAATTTATGAAAATTTCACAAAGAGAAATTCCTTTCATGGCGAATCAAAGTTATTTGATTGCCCTCTCAATTATTCTCACTGTGGGCTCAATTGTGCTGATCGCGTTTCATGGACTCCATTTCGGAATTGATTTCAAGGGAGGGATTAAACTTCAATACAAGTTCTCTCAAACTGTTGATTCTTCTAAAATCACCGAAATTTTATCGGCTAGTTTGCCTGAAAAGTTTGTGGTCCAGCAATTAGGGAATGCGAGTGATAATCTCTTTTCTCTCAATATTGAAAAACCCCGAGAAAATATTGAAAATTTTTCATCTTCAGTGACCCAAGCTTTAAATAAATCTTTAGGAGATGGAAGCGCTCAGCTTTTAAAAGAAGAGGCGGTAGGGCCAAAGGCCGGGCAAGAGTTGCGTCGTAAGGGTCTGCTTGCCGTTATTGTCGCTTGGGTCTTGATTCTGATTTATCTTGGTTTTCGTTTTGATTTTTATTTTTCTCCTGGGGCCATCGTTGGCCTTTTGCACGATTTAATCATCACGCTGGGGGCTTTTGCTATCACAGGCCGAGAAATTAGTTTAACGGCCTTGGCTGCTTTCCTCACTATTATTGGTTATTCTGTTAACGATACGATCATTGTTTACGATCGCATCCGGGAAAATACCAAAAAATATAAGGCGATGCCCATTGAACAGTTGGTAAATCTCAGCATCAACGAAACGCTTTCTCGTACCATTGTTACCTCGGTGGTAGTTTTCTTCGTGGTGTTTGTCCTTTTCTTAATGGCCGAAGGAGAGATTCGTGATTTCGCCTTTGCAATGATTGTGGGGGTTATCACCGGAACCTATTCTTCTATTTTTATTGCCTCTCCGTGTTATATCTTCCTAAAAAAACATGGTCATCGTTTTGGGTTGGGGGCGGGGCGGTAAAATAAAGGCGCCCTTTTTGCCGTAATACAGAGACAATCACACAGCACAACGCCTTCAGACTCAACAAAACGGCACCGCAAGGAATAATCCTGAGTAAATCTTTCAAAAATAGTGAGATACTCGAAATAGATATTATTCAGTGCCTTTGTTTTCGTTTTCAGGCATTGCACTGTGTGATTTAGATAATTTGGTGCTTTGTCTTCATTTCAGAAATACTGACTTTACAATTTGTGGGAAATTCTAATGCAGCATTTTCGCCCTAAACGATGGTGTTTTCACCCGCCTCAGCTCGAGAAATCGAAGATTTTTGCTCAAGAACTTTCGATTCATCCTTTAACCGCGCAAATTTTACTCAATCGTGGAATCCAAGAACTTTCAGAAGCCAATACCTTTTTGCGTCCTTCTCTCGAGCAACTCGCCGATCCTTTTTTGATGAAAGATATGCAAAAAGCGGTGGAACGCTTGCAAAAAGCGATTCAAAGCCAAGAGTCGATCGTCCTTTACGGCGATTATGATGTAGATGGAACTACCGGCACCTCACTACTCTATCTTTTTTTAAAGGAACTCGGTGCAAAAGTGAGTGCCTACATTCCTCATCGCTTGAAAGAGGGGTATGGCTTAAATATCAAAGCCCTGGAGGAGTTAAAATCTCAAGGTGCGAATTTAGTGGTGACGATTGATAATGGAATCAGCTCGGTTGAAGAAGCCAAGCGCGCACGCGATTTACAAATCGATTTAGTGATTATCGATCATCACCAAGTGCCTCCCGATATTCCCTTTGCCCTTGCTATTATCAATCCCAAGCAAAAGGGTTGTGAGTATCCTTATAAAGAATTGGCTGCGGTGGGTTTGAGCTTCTTTTTTGCACTGGCTCTCCGTAAACACCTGCGCGAGCAGGGTTTTTTTGAGGGCAGATCTGAGCCAGTTTTAAAACAGCACCTTGATTTAGTGAGCTTAGGCACGATTGCCGATTTGGTGCCTTTAACAGGACAAAACCGAATTTTAGTGAAAGAAGGCTTAAAAGTTTTAAGTCAAAGCAATAAAGTGGGGATTCAAGCTTTAAAGCAAGTGGCTGGAATTTCAGGCGAGGTGGGTCCGGGGCAAGTGGGCTTTCGCCTAGGGCCACGCATCAATGCAGCCGGAAGACTTCATAGCGCAAAATTGGGTTTTGATTTGCTGACCACTTCGAATGTTGAACAAGCGCAAGACTTGGCCAAAAAACTCGATCAAGCCAATACCGAGCGTCAACAGATTGAACAAGAAATTCTAGAAGAAGCCTCGAAGCGAGTTGAAAAGGAAGAGGTCACGGGCCAACATCGCTCAATCATTTTATTTGAACCGCATTGGCATATAGGGGTTTTAGGGATTGTGGCTTCGCGTTTGGTTGAGCGTTACTATCTTCCTACCCTTTTAGGGGTTGAAGAAGGCGGACAAGTGCGCTGTTCGGGGCGGTCTATCTCGGGCTTTAATTTATTCGAAGGGTTACAGAAAAGTTCGGCTTATCTTCAAAAGTTTGGAGGGCACAAACAGGCTGCGGGTCTCCATTTTCAAGCTCAAGATTACCAAAACTTTTGGAAAACTTTTGATGCTGAAGTTTCGCATCAACTCAAGGCCGAAGATTTTACTCCCCCTCTTTGGGTGGATGGGGAACTCGATCTTGAAAATTTTGAAGAAGCTTGGATGCAAGAATTTGAATCTCTTGAACCCTTTGGAATGGCTAATCCAAGCCCCAGTTTTTTTTCAAAGGCCTTGTGGTTAAGTGGGCAGCGCTGTGTGGGCGAAAAACACTTAAAATGTAGCTTTAAAACGGGCAAACGGTTTTGGGATGCCATTGGCTTTGGAATGGCCGACTCGTCTGTTTTATTGGAATCCCAGTATCTACAGGGAGTTTTCAGCTGTGAGTGGAATGAATGGAACGGAAAACGGAGTATTCAGCTTAAGCTTTTAGATTTGCCCCGGCCGATTTCGTAAAAATCATGGTGACTGGCTAGTTACAAATCATAAAAAATAACGCATTGCAGAATTATCGTTGACACTCATGACGCAGAGTGTTAACCGATTTTCATAAATTTTGGGGAAACATCGTTTTTTTGAGGAGGATTGGGTATGGTCGCAAAGAAAACAAAGAAAAATTCAGGGAACAATGTGGTTTTCCTGAAACAACGCCTAGAAAAGGTGAATGCTATTTTAGGTCGTTTAGAAGACGAAGTTGAAGGGATTTTCAAGAAATTGGTTAAAAGAGGCGAGCGTTCAAGTAAAGAAATTCGCAAAAACTTCGATGAAATTTTGAAGAAAGTAAAAAAGATTAATCTTTATTCCAAAGCCCAAGCAAAAACCGGCGATTTGGAAAAAGAAGTGCGTAAGTTGGCCGATGAAATTATTGGCAAGTTAAAAAGTTTAGAAATTGCTCCCAGTGGTTTTTCTGCCAAAAAAGTTTTGAAAGATGCCCGTAAAAACGTAGAAAAGTTCGTTGCAAACTTTGAGAAAAGTGAGTGGTTTGAAAAGGCAAAAAATACAGCTCAAAACACCCGTGTGAACCTGCTCTCTGTTTTGAATATTCCAACCCAAGCGGAAGTCGAGAAATTAGAAAAGAAGATTCATAATCTCGAAAAACGCTTACACACGATTTCTCAAAAAGCAGCATAATTCAAAGAGCTTACCTCCCTCGAAAAGGGCTTGCCTCGCAAGGGGCGGCCCTTTTATTTTTTTTGTCGGCTTCAATAAAACCCCAACTACTTCGTTGCCCCTCATTCATGATGCTCACGTACCCTCATAGGTACGCTCCGCTCATTCATTTCGAGGCGCCTCGTATTTGGGCTTTTCTTAAAGCCTTTTCAAAGTACGCCTTGCATCTGACTACTTTCTGAAACCCTGTTAAAGACTAGCATTGATTTCTTTTTAGGCCCTGGGCTAGAGCTTGAGCATGGCAAAAGAGCGAGCAATCGTCATTCTATCTGGGGGTTTAGATTCGGCCACGGCTTTGTATTTGGCACGGGAAAAATATGAAATTCCGCTCGCCCTTACTTTTGACTATGGACAAAGGGCGGTAGAACAGGAAAAAAAAGCAGCTCAAGCGCTTTGTGGCTTACTGGACATTGAGCATCAGTTTTTAGATTTGAAGTGGTTAGGGAAAATTACAAAAACGGCTTTGGTTGATTCTAGCTCTTTGCTTCCGGCTCTTACCCTCACTGAACTCGATAATTCAACTCTAGGGCTTGAGTCGGCAAAAGCGGTTTGGGTTCCGAATCGAAATGGGGTTTTTATTAATATTGCGGCATCTTTTGCAGAAGCTCAAAATGTAAAAGTTTTGATTACGGGTTTTAATGCCGAAGAGGCAGCCACTTTTCCCGACAATTCAAAAGATTATGTGCAGGCTGCAAACCAAGCTTTGAGTTTTTCGACGGCGAATCAGTGTCGAGTGGAATCGCCCACCATCGAATGGGATAAAACTCGAATTGTGAAAGAGGCTTTAAAGTTAAATCTCCCTTTTGAAAAGCTCTGGAGTTGTTACGAAGCTGGAGAAAAAATGTGTGGTAAGTGTGAGTCTTGCCTGCGCTCGAAGCGGGCTTATCTGGCCAATGGTTTAACAGAAAAGTGTCAGTTGCTTTTTCGAAGTGTAGGGCTGAGCCGGGAAAGCAAAAATGAGAATTAGAAATCATGAAAAATATTAGAATACAATTTATTGAGAGAGAAATTCCCTATACCGGATCGGAGCTTCGGTCTCATTTTATTTATGACCAATTTGATCTTTTGGGAGATTCTTTAGTGGCTTTTCAAGGCCCTTGCCGTGTGGATCTTTCTCAAATGGTGGATTTAGAAGATGTAAAACGCAAAAGCCCTATTTTTTCTGAGAATATGCTGCACTTTTTAGGGGAGTTTTATCAAATTTCTTTAGAAACCACAGTTTTATATCAGCGAATTTTGATCGCCTTAATGCTTGAAGAATTAAGAAATCAAACTGGTTCGCTCAAAATTTTTAGGCAGGGTGACGATCTTTACGACGAAAACTATAAACTGAGTGTTTCAATTGCCACGGTAAGCTCTGTTTCTACCTTGATTCATGCAGGCATCAATATTTCTTCTCGGGGTACTCCCGTTCTAACGCGCGGCCTAGAAGATTATAAAGTTTCGGTCGTTCCTTTTGCGCAAAAGATTTTAAAGCGATTCGAAGAAGAATTTTTGGGAACCTCAAAAGCCCTTGCCAAAGTGAGGGGAGTTCCATGACGGCACGCTTGGTTGAAATTTTTTCATCGATTCAAGGCGAAGGTTTAAGGGTAGGAGAAAAACAGACCTTTGTGCGCTTTCAGGGCTGTGCTTTACGGTGTTGTTGGTGTGATACGCCTGAAAATTTTTCAGCAAAGCCTCAGTATCGGGTTGAAGAAGAAGCCTGGAGTGGAGTTTGGACCAAGCATCAAAATCCTGTTAGCCCAGAAAAATTAAGAGAATGGCTCTGTTTTTTTAAAAATAAAACAGTGAGTTTAACCGGTGGAGAGCCTTTGCAACAGGTGGAGTTTTTAAAGGAATGGTTACCGAGCTTGAATGGTAATTTTCATATTTTTCTGGAGACCAATGGAGTCTTACCCCAAGCCTTAGAGCAAGTTTTACCCTGGATTCATACCGTGAGTATGGATTTTAAACTCGAAAGCTCTGCCCACACGGGGCGATTTGAAAAGTTGCACACCGAATTTTTAAAGATCGCGAAAAAGGCCCCGGAATGTTATGTGAAAATAGTACTTACTCAAGATACGGAAGAAGAAGAACTCGAAGAAGCCTTGCATTGTATTCGTGAAATCGATTCTGGTATTGCCGTCATTCTTCAACCGGTGAGCCCCACATCCGATTTTAAACAAGAGTTGTCGTTGAGTAAGCTTTCACAATTTGAGAAACTTTCGTCCGGTCTTTGTGCACGTTTAAGAGTGATTCCACAAACGCATAAGGTTTTGGGAGTTTTATAATTCGCCCTCTTATTTGAGAAGGGGAGATAAAGGCTAGGGTTTATTGTATGCGTAATCGTGAAGAGTTTGAACTTCTCGAAGAAAAAAATTTAGCGCCCTATGCTTGCCATTCGGGAACTTCTGCAGGGCGGGAGTATGAGGAAGAAGAGCACCCTTTTCGCACCCGTTTTCAACGCGATCGCGATCGTATTATCCACAGTAAAGCCTTTCGTCGTTTAGAATACAAAACCCAGGTTTTTGTAAATCATGAAGGCGATCATTACCGTACGCGTCTGACGCATAGCCTCGAAGTGGCTCAGATTTCGCGTACCATTGCCCGAGCTTTGCGCTTGAACGAAGATTTGTCTGAAACCATTGCACTGGCCCACGATCTGGGGCATCCGCCGTTTGGACATTCCGGCCAAGATGTGATGAACGAGCTCATGCAGGGCCACGGCGGGTTTGAGCATAATCGACAATCGCTTCGAGTGGTCACCTTACTCGAAAAGCCTTACGTGAATTTTCCGGGATTGAATCTCACTTACGAGGTGCTCGAGGGAATTTCCAAACATTTTACTGAATATGATTTGCCTGAAGGACGTGGGTTCATCCGCGAAGGAGCGCCTAGCTTAGAGGCGCAACTTGTGAATTTAGCCGATGAGATTGCCTATAATAATCACGATCTCGATGACGGCTTGCGTTCTCAGATGATCAGCTTTGAACAGCTCCAAGAAATCGAGATTTGGCAGACTCACTTTGAGAAAGTCTGCAAAAAATTTCCAAATATTTCCGACGAACTGAAAGCCCGTGCAACGATTAAAGAATTGATTAATTTATTGGTTACCGACTTATTAATTCAGAGTGAGAAAAACATTGCCGAGAAAAACATTCAAAATTTAAAGGACGTGCGTGAAAAAGGAGCCCAGCTTATTGGTTTTAGCGAAAAGGTGAAAAAACAAACCACCCAACTCAAGCGCTTTTTATTTTCGAATCTTTATCGTCAATATCGTGTAGAACGCATGGCCGTGAAGGCTGGGCGAATTTTAACCGATCTGTTTAACACTTATTTGAATAATCCAAAAATTCTCTCTCCTGAGGTTTTTGAAAAATCTACCGAAGCCGATAAACACCGTGCGATCTGCGATTATATTGCTGGTATGACCGATCGATTTGCTTTAGAAGAACATGAGAAGCTGTTTAACCCGCATTCGAAAGTGTAGAGAGGAAATGTATGAAAGATCGACAAGTTGAGATTCTTCTTCAAACACCGTTGCTCGTGATTAGTGACCGGGAAGTCTTAAAACAAAAACCTGTTTTAGAACATGTAATCCGCGTGATTGGGAAAATCGCTCATGAAAATACGGCTGGCATTCTCATTGAAGTTAAAACTATCGGTTCCGAACGTGCCTTAGATCGTTCTCCTCCATGGAAAGAAATTTTTATCCCTTTCCACAAAATTGATCATGTGGTGTTTTCTTAATTCCAATAATATCCCAATACCTTCCGCACATAATTATTGGTTTCGCGGTAAGGAATCATTTCAATAAATTCATCGCAGTTGTTTTTATCGCGGAGCTTGGTCCAGCGATCTACCGCATCGGGGCCGGCATTGTAAGCGGCAATGGTATAAGGAAGATTGCCCGAGAATTTTTCGAGAAGTACTGCCAAATAATGCACACCCAAATGAATATTCAAAGAGGGGTTGGTTAAATCATCCGGATCGAACGGACTAATTTCAAGCGCTTCGGCCATATCGTAACCAGTTTCGGGCATGAGTTGTAGAAGGCCTGAAGCCCCCACTGGCGATTTCGCTTCGGCTCTAAAACGACTTTCTTGATACATGATCGCCCAGATTAATTTTTCGGGAACTTTTTCCTTTTTCGAAAAACGTTGGACGAGTTCTTGAACTCCCGGATCTGACGAAGTGAGCCCCGCGTAAGAACTGTGGTCGATCAGATTTTTCGATGGGCATTCACTCTTGCCTTTTTGTTGTTTAAGCCATTCGGCATAAAAATGATCTTGGTTGATTAAGTTTTGTCTTTCTCTTTCGGCTTCATTTTTTTTACCGGCTGCTTCTAAAAATCGCATTCTCCAATAAGAAACTCTTCCTGGGTTTGTTTTTGCTCCATACATTGCTTCGTAGCTATTGAGTGTGGCCAAGGCCCGCTCGGGTTTTTTGAGTTGATACTCACACCACAGTTTTTGCCAAAGGGCTTCATCTGCTTTTTGGCTTTTGGGATAAGCATCTAAATATCGATCAATAAGGGGGATTGCCGTTTCGCAACGGTTGGCATCGACCAAAATAAATATACGGCGATATTCTAGGCTCGGTGCACTTTTGCTCGAAACACCTTCGAGTTGATCGAGTGCAGCCAAGGCCGCATCAAATTGATTGGAGCGCACATACGATGAAACGAGCTTATCTAAAACTTCGGCATTGGGGGAGCGCTCTGCCAATTTTGCATAATAAGTAGCCGCATCAGTATAAAGGCGGGCCTTAAAAAAGATTTCGGCGGCTTCTGCTTCGCGTCGGCGTTGCTCATCGGGAGAGAGAGTTTCTAGAAATTTTTTGTATTCTAAAGCAGCTTTAATCCATCGTTCTTGTTTTCTTAAACTAAAAATAGTTCTTTCAGCTTCAGAAGAAGGAATGGGCTGTTCAATCACAGGCGCTGGGTTTGATTTTTTTTTCTTGGTTTTGGCAAAGCTTGCAGAATGAAAACTGAGAATTAATAGAACAACACCCAAAACAGTAAAAGTTTTTCTCATAAACATTTCCGATAAATGCTGTTCCCCAGTTTGATTGGGGAATCTAAATTTTGGTTTAAAATGGATCCCAGATCAAGTCTGAGATGTGAAAATAGATATTTTTCTAAAAAGAACTTCCTACCTGTAAAATGAGTGTCCCATATTTCAGGCTTGCTTGGGTAATCGGATCATGAAGCCCTGAAAGGAATTCGCGACCCTTCACGATGATTCCATAACCCAAGCGTGCTGTTAAAGGTAAACCGTAGCCAATGGTAAAATCGCCTCGAAGTTCAAACCCCACACCCCATAAGAATTCATCCCAGTTGGGTGCATTATTGAAAATGGTTCCTAAATCACTAAAAAAGACGGTGTAGAAATTTTTCAAAAAGATGGGGCCCGTACCTAAGCCTCGATCAACCAAGAGCAAGGGTAAACGATATTCGGTTGAGAAAAGCATCGCCCTTTCTCCTGAAAAAGTAATTTCGGGCAAGCCTCGAAGAGGGTAGAGCAGGGGCGTATCTTCGGAGAAAACTCCTTCTCCTAAATCACTTCCCATTCGGAAAACACCCTGAAAGAGTTTATCGCCAAAATTCACGCCACCCATGAAGCGAAAGGCCAGCACGTGATGATCGGCCCACGGAAGCTCGGTATATTTTCGAACATCAACTTCGGCAATCTTTGTTTCGTTTCGTGGACTCGAGCCCAAGGCTTGATCGTTGATTTGCAAAGTGAAACGGAAACGCATGCCTTCTTCGGGGCTAATCGAGGCCGGGTAGCGCTCAGCGCTCCGATAATTGTAAGTAAGACCGAAGCCTGAAAAGTTTCCGAGGTTTAAAAGGGGTTCAAAACCGCCTAAAAGGCCCGATTCATCATCGCGATGTAAAAAAGAATAGTAAAGGTTGAAACGGTGTTTGCGGAGTGGAAGAAGAACCCCAGCCGAAGCGCGTCGCCATTCTTCGTAGTAATTTTGCCCTACGCCGAAGATGTTTCCGTAGTTTACCACAAGATCATTAAAACTTACGTAGAAGGGGGTCCACCAACGATTATAGGTGTAGAGAAAATCGCCTCCCAAAAAATTGGCATCGGTTCGATAAGTAACATCGCCCGACCAAATATGACGGCCCAACGGATCGGCATTGTTGATTCCTAACGATAAGATTGCGCCTCCCTGACCAAAAACAAAACCGGGCATGAGATAACGTGGGAGAAAGAGTTTTTCGAAAGGGTTGTATTTTTGAATCTTGTAATCGATTGGGGGAGGGGCTTCGAGTGCTGCTGCATTCTGTTTTTCGGATAAGTTATTTTCAGAATATAAAGGGGAGTGAACGCAAGGCGCTGGGCAAGTTGCCCCCGTTGAAGCTTTGCGGGCTATTTTTGTTTTCTTAGTTTTTTTATTCTTCTTTTTTGTTTTTTGAATGTCTTTTATTTTTGAAGGAGGATTTTCAAATTTGATGAGCTCGTAGCCTCTGCCGAAATAATGCTGGGCATAAATATTTCCGTTGGAATCGAGTTGCGGTTGAAAAAGTCCGCTCAACACATTGGAAAGTTTTTCTGCTCGGTAAGAATTTTTGTTTTCAAGATCGATACGATAAATATTGGTAATCCCCGATTCATCTGAAGAGTAATAAATCCATTTTGAATCTTTGCTCCAAACGGGGTTGTTTTCGAGGGCTACATTGTTTGTGAGTTGGGCCAAAACCTTGCCTTCGAGATCGTAAAGATACAAATCGCGCGTGCCGTTTATCCAAACAGAAACGGCAATTTGTTTTCCATCGGGTGAAAACCGAGGGTTTGAGAATTGGGTATAAGCCGGAGAATGGGTAATTTGCCGAGCCTCTTTGCTCGCACGATCAAAGAGAAAAAGCTCGGTGCTACCAGTTAAATCTCCTACATAAAGAATAGATTTTCCATCGGGAGAATAATCGGCATCGGAGGCTCGTTTGCCATGAGTAAGCCTTGTTTTTTTCTTGCTTGCGAGATCCACTTCAAAAAGATCGTTGTAGTAATAGAAAAACTTATGGAATTTCGGGATGCTAAATAAGAGCTGTGTGCCATCGGGAGAAAAGCTTAACTGTTGGCTATCTTCTTTGCGAAGCAAGAGTTCATCTTTCGAAGACGCTAAATCGAGTAAACGAATTTCAGCAGGGCCATCAATGCCGGTGGTTACATAGGCGATTTTTGTTTGATCGGGCGAAAGTATTGCGGCCTTCACCACATCTTTTTTATGAAGAATGGGTGTTAAGGGGGTTAGCCCGGCGGCAGAAACTTTTTGGGCCACCGCTTGATACTGAGTTTGAAGAAAACTTTTCCATTCGGCCCAGAGCTTGAAAAAATTTTTATCGTCGTAGGTTTTGCGTGCTTTGTTATTCAAAGAAAAAAACCACATCGAGTCGCCATAACGATTAATGAATTCGGTGATTTTTTCTTCGCCGTAGGTAGTAGCCATATATTGCCAGAAGGATCCACCATACACGTAAGCAGCGGTGCCCGAAGGCCATTCAATGCGTTCTCCCGAAAGCATGTCGACTTTTAAGAATTGATCGTTGAGGATGTCGGTCCTGAGAATCATATCGGCATAGCTGCTATGATTTCGGCCTTTGCCACCCTGGCTTTCTTCAAAAACGGCGATGCCTTCTTGGATCCATTTGGGGCTTAAGGCATTGGGGGCAATAAGTTTTCCGAATATCCAATGGAAAGGATTGGTAATGCTTCCGTGTTGATCCATGTGAAGAATGTGGGTGAATTCATGGGTAAAAAGAATTTCGAGCCAGTTATCATAATAACTGAGTGCGGAGTTTCCATCGGGCGGGGCCACGAAAAAAATCATGTAATTGTAGGGCAAAATTGTGGCTAAGCCGTTGGCTTTATCGACTTGATCGGTTACTACGATTTCGGTGCGGCCCCAGGGCTTCCAATTTAATTTTTTGGTGAGTACCTGATATTTTTGTTCGGCAATAGGAGCCAGTTTGAGGGCGATTTCTTCTTCGGCTTCGTAGAAATGGATATTAAAGTGCTCAGTTTTTAAAGTTTTCCATTTTAAACGAGGGTCAGTGAAGGCAGCTTGTAAGTTGAAGCTGCTTGTGAGAAAAAGGCAGAGGCAAAAAAAGAAAAAAATTTTTTTGAGCATGAAGATAATTTAAGAAAAGCCTACGGGACAAATTTTTTAAAGCTTTCGAACGTTGCGTTGTGCTTCATAAAACTAAATAGGCGATTTACCACTCGAAATCTTTTCAAAATTGTCCCGTAGGCTTATAAGAAAAGCATACAATGCGCCTTAATCGCAAGAATCTAATTTTTTTATTTGGTTTTTTAGGGCTCTTTAGCATTTTTGCCCTACTTTTCTACATTTCAAACAAGATCGAGAATATCAAAGAACCTTTAATTACTTTCTTGAAAAGCCAGATCGCTGGAAATTTAGTTATTCAAGAAGCCAAAGTTTCGTTTTTTCCTCCCGGAATCGATTTGCAAAATATTTCTGTGTTTGCCCCGGGTGAAGAAAAACCTTCTGTGACTGCCCAAAGCGGCAAGCTTCGGTTTCATTACATTCCCTGGCTTCAAGATAAAATTCAAATCACGCTCTATATTAATAAGCCCGAGGTGATTTTTTATAAACAGGCCAATGGGCAGAGTAATATGGAGCAAATTTTTGCGCCTTTGTTAAAAGGGGCAGGTCAATCTTCTTCATTTTTTTCTAAGTTTTGGCGGGGAAAATTAGAAGTAGACGGCATTCGAATTAAACAGGGAAAATTTTTAATCGAATCGCAGGGCGAAGAAACAGAGATTAAAAATATTCAGCTCAAAGCCGATCAAATTCAGTTTGAAAAAAATAAGCCCGCACAGATACAAGCTCAGTTTTTGGTGCCGCGTTGGGGATCTAAAGACTTATCACTGGAGTTCCCCCTCCTTTTAGAAAAAGAAAAAACCCTAAAGGTGGCGGCCGGAAATATTCGGTGGGATGAGCTTAAAGCCGAATTTCAAGGGCAGATTGGGCTTCCGGATTCCGATCAAAAAGATCCGAGTTTAAATATTGAATTGAAGAGCTCGCCCGATTTTAAAACCCTTGCCAGTTTGGCGGGTTTACCTCCGGGAGAGGGAAATTTAAATTTATCGGTGCATTTAAAGGGTTCGGTTTTTGCTCCAGTAATTTCCTTTGAAGTAGATTCCCCTCAATTAAAGATTAAAGAAAAAAAGCTCACCAATATAAAGCTCATGGCCCAGAAGAAAGAAGAACCCTTTGAAATTGAAAAAGCCTCCTTTCATATTTTGGGAGGAGATATTCAAAGTAGCGGCACAGTTCTTTTAAAAGCGCCTTCTGCCCAGCTCAAGGTACAAGCAAATAATTTAAGCTTAGCCGAAATTTCGGGCGATAAAACCCAGCGGGCACGATTGAGTGCGAATCTGAATCTTGAAAATAAAAATTTGAAGAATGAATCGGGTTGGACGGGCGCGGGCGCGGTGAATTTAGGCCCTTTTCCGATTCCGGCCACCGATTTAAGCCAAAAAGTGCGAGTGGCCGAAATTTTGGCCATGGCCACCAGTCTCGATCAGAAAATTAATATTGGAATGCTTAAATCGAGTTCGAATGTGGTGGGAACTCAAATCGATCAAATCCGTGCGAACATTAATTTTGCAGGCGATACAGTGAATATTACTTCTTTTAATCTCGGAAATTCTCATTTTACGGCCTCAGGTTCTGGCACTTTGGTTCAACAAAAACGAATCAACGCTTCGGGAGTAGCGGTTTTGAGCTCGGCGGTTACGGCCGAGCTTTTTCCGGATGCTCCATTTCGAAATGCCTTAACTGAGGGCAAAGGAAGTTTCTCGGTGCCTTTTCGCGTGACTGGGAATTTACCCGATCCAGAAGTGTTGGTGGATCAAGAAGCCTTAAAACAGATTATTCATCGGGCGACTTTGCTTACCGTAAAAGATGTTTTGCTAGGCGGTGTTCGTCCTCAAAAATTAATTGATTCGGCGATTCAAAATAGCCCCTTGGGAAAAATCTTCAAGAAACAAGATCCAAACGCGCCTCCACCCCCTCCGGCGCAAAACCCGCCGCCGCAGCGTAATCCAATTCAAGAATTATTGTTTGGGAGATAGAGTATCAGAAATTTTGTTGGCTCAACCACTCCACCCATTCGCTGTGTTTCTGGCCATTGCTGGCGAATGTTTTGGTGCCGTGAGAATAGGGGGCTTTGAGCTCCGAATAGTTCAGAGCTTGTCCATCCAAGCGCGTGAAAATTCCGCCCGCTTCTTCTAAGATAATTTGTGGAGCACAGGTATCCCAAAGGCTTACATCGTGATGATTAATATAAAGATCGGCATTTTTTTGAACTAAGGCCGCAACTTTGATGCCCACGCTATTGATGGGAGTGCAAATCGGCGAAGAAAATTGAGTGTTAATTTTTTCTAAGAGATCTTTTGGAAAACCTGGAGAAGTAATGAGGGGCATTTCGCTGGCTTGGGTGCGCGAAGAAACGTGAAGGGTTTTTCGAAACGGCCCCTGAATTTTTTGAGTGCCTTCGCCTTTCAAGGCAAAATAAATGCTTTTTTCGAGAGGATCGGCGACCACGCCCAGATGCGGTATTCCGCCACGAAGAAGGCCGATCATCACACAAAAGCCCGGAATTTTTTTGGCAAAGGCTTTGGTGCCATCTAACGGATCAATCAACCAGGTGTATTCTGATTTTTCATTTCCGATCAGTCCATTTTCTTCGGTAAGAATTGCATGGGTGGAGAAGCGTTGTAACAAGCCGTCTCTTAAGATTTGATCGGCTTGAAGATCGGCCACGGTTACCGGGCTACTATCTTCTTTTTTTTCGGTCTTAAAATCGGTTTTTAAAATTTCGAGAATTTTTTCGCTGGCTAATTCGGCGAGCTCAATTGCTTTTTCTAAAAGTAAGGTTTCATCGGCTAAGGTCATTAGTCTTCCTTTTTCGGAGCATGTAAACCGCATTCTTTATTGGCATCGGGATCTAGCGCATTAAACCAGCGCCAACGGCCAGCCCGCCTAGGCTCATTTGGGCCAATGGGTGTGGTGCATAAAATGCAACCGAGTGATTCATAATACCAACCGTTTTGATTCCAGTTGAGCAAAGCGTGAATGGGCACTTGGTGATCTTTCGCGTATTCTCGCAGTTGTTTTTCGGTCCAGCTTACCAAAGGAGCCACTTTCAAAATGGGGCGTTTGTCTTTGCCGTGCTCGATAATTTCAAAACGCGAGGTATTTGCCCGTGCCTTCGATTGATCGGCGCGCAGGCCCGTGAGCCAAACATCCACAGTCTCTAAAACACGCTCGTTCGGTTCGACTTTACGAAGATGGCAGCAGAATTCTTGTTTTTCTTTGCTATCAAAAAAAAGATATTCACCGTGCTCTGAAACCATCTGATTAAGCTTATGAGCATCGGGCTGGATGCGCTCGACTTTTAGATGATATTTTTTTTCGATCGCGTCGAAGAGTTCGTAAGTTTCTTTGAAAAGCCGTAGGGTATCGATCGTGAATATGCGAGGCTTAACACCCGTTGAGCAGGCCAGATCAATCATCACCGAACCGGTGAGTTGGCCACTGGTTCCAATTGCCGCTCGATTTCCGAAACGGGTAAAAATTTCCTTCATCAGATCTTTAGGGTCTGAGAATTTTTCAAGATCGGTGATGAGAGAGGGGGTAATTTGCATGATTTACCTCCCCTCCTTACAAAGGAGGGGATTTAAGGGGAGGTCTCCAATAGGACCTCTCCCTCACCCTCTCCTTTGTAAGGAGAGGGAATAATAATTAAATAATCCCTTTTTCCTGAAGCAAGTTTAGCACTTTTTGGGTGCTTTGTTCTAATGTTTCCTTGCCGGTTTCGAGGACGAGCTCGGGCTTATCGGGGGCTTCATAAGGAGCGGAAATGCCCGTAAATTCAGGAATCTGCCCGGCACGTGCTTTTTTGTATAAGCCTTTGGGGTCGCGGGCTTCGCATTCTTCAACACTCGCCGCACAATAAATTTCGAAGAATTGTCCTTCGGGTACTAATTTGCGGGCTAAATCGCGGTCTGCCTTATAAGGGGAGATGAAAGCGGTGAGAGTCACCACATTTGACTCGCAGAAAAGTTTTGCTACTTCGCCAATGCGCCTAATATTTTCTTTTCGATCTTCGGGAGAAAATCCAAGATTTGAATTTAAGCCTTGGCGGATATTATCGCCATCGAGCACATAAGAATAGAGGCCATTTTCAACGAGGGCCAGCTCTACTTCGCGAGCGACGGTGGATTTTCCCGAAGCGGAAAGTCCGGTGAACCAGATCACTGCGCCTTGTTGCCCTAAACATTCTTGACGTTGGGCCGCGGTAAGTTTGCCATGGTGCCAGGTGAGATTTTTTGATTTGGGTTGAGTCATATTTGCTCCTTTATTTTGAGGGCGCTGTTTAAGCCAATTAAGAAGCCGGCGTCAAGGTCGTCTTCAAAAGATTTGCTTCTTCTGCCGAAAAAGGGAGTTTTAGAGCCAATAGGCGTGCTTTTTCGCTCATCTTGGCCCAAGTTTTTTGAATAATCGCGGGCATTTTTTCAGGAGGAGTTTTTTTCACAAAATCCGAGAATTGGTATTCTAAGAAGACCAAGCAGAGGGCATCTTCCATGGTTTGGGTGTCCGGATCTTTTAAGTTTTTCTTGAGATTGATCGCTTTTACTTTTTCGATGATCTCTGAATTGTAGTTTAAACTCTTCAAAATTTTTTCGGCTTCGTCCGCATGAAATTGGTAAAGATATTTACGCCATTTTAAATACCCTATTTTTCCTTCTTCAAAATCCGTACGCGGAATCTCCCAACGTTTAAGGTGCTGACAGCGCGAGGCTAAAAGGAGGGCTTCCGAGGCTTGCGGATTCAATTTTTTCACCCATTCCGTCAGCCGCTGGGCATAAAGCAGTTCACGCGGATATTTTTTCCCCTGAACGAGTTCTAAATGGGGATCTTGTGAGTTTGCTTCATCGAATTTTTCAAAGGCAATGCTAAGATTGGTCATAGTTTCCCAATAGATTTTAGAGGCAACTTATTCATTCTCATTCCGATAATAGATTAAGGGCATACTTAAAATATTCGGAGATTTCAATGAAAGTGAATGATAATTCCCTTATTTCAAAAATTCCAAACTCAATGAATGTGGCTGCTTCTCCTCCCACGCCTGCATCTACTATAGGGTCAAAAGATTCTTACGTTTTGTCCGAACAACGTGCTGATTTTTCCGCGCGTCTTAGGCCTGCTCCTAGGCCTCATCCTCGAATTCCTCGTCCCGTACCCGCACCAACACCTGTCCCAGGTCCTTCTGAAACTCAATGTCCAGAGGGATTGCCAGCCGGGTTTTGGCACGGAGATTTGCAGGTCGATGGACAAAGTCATCCTCTGATTGTGACTGAAGTCGATATGAGGACCGCAGAAGATGTGTTGCGACAATTACAAGTTTGCGAAAGTACTCCAATGATTGCATTCCGCCATACAGTGTTGGGCCATTCTTATTGGCTCATTATGCCACGTTCCGAATTTCCTGTTTCTTATTCACAAATTTGCAATGGTCAAATCCACAGTATTCGATTGCTTGGAGCAGGACCAATTCTTACTTTACCCATATCAGGTGCTCAATGTCCTGCGTTATCGGCTTTTGAAGCAAGGGGAGTAGTGTTAAGAAATTAACTTGGTATGAGTTTTTTTTAGCCTCCCGCATCGAAACTGTACCCTTGACAAGATTAACAAAGAAATTTTATACCCATTACACAATTTGTTGTCTTATCCAGAGTGGGTGAGGGAATGGCCCGATGACCCCACAGCAACCGCCTGTAAAGGAAGGTGCTAAATCCATCTCTTCGACGTTGAGTTGAAGGGGAAGATAAGGAGAAAACCTCTTCTTGTTCTACGGAGATTCTGGAAAGAAATCTTCGGAATAAGAAGAGGTTTTTTTTTACCATTATCTCCTCCTCTTAAGATTAAGAGGAGGTTGGGAGGAGTTGTGATCAATGAGTTTTCACAACTCCCCCTGACCCCCTCTTGATCTCAAGAGGGGGAAGTAAAAGGAAAAAGTATTTATGACACTGGTTAAAGGTTTAAAATGTCGGGAATGTGGCCACGGTTATCCAGTCACTCCTACCCATGTGTGTGAGTTTTGCTTTGGTCCGCTTGAAGTCGATTATAATTACGATGAAATCAAGAATGCTATTTCTCGGGAGAAAATTCTCTCTCGCCCCAAAACCATGTGGCGTTATAAAGAACTGCTTCCCATTGATCAAGAGCCGACGGTAGGCCGCTTAGCGGGCTTTACTCCTTTAGTGAAGGCCGATCGCTTGGCCAAGGCTTTGGGGGTGCAAGAACTTTATATTAAAAACGATGCGGTCTGTTACCCCACCCTTTCTTTTAAAGATCGGGTGGTTTCAGTCGCACTTTCGAAAGCGAAGGAGTTCGGTTTTAAGGTAGTGGCTTGCGCCTCTACAGGTAATCTTGCAAATTCTGTGGCGGCCAATGCAGCCAGTGCGGGCTTAGAAAGCTATGTATTTATTCCCCATGATTTAGAAGCGGGTAAGGTTTTAGGAACTCTCGTGTTTGGCTCCCACGTGGTGGGTATTCGGGGTACTTACGATGAAGTGAATCGCCTCTGCAGTGAAATTGCCGCCAAATATAAATGGGCGTTTGTGAATATTAACGTTCGACCTTTCTATGCCGAAGGTTCGAAGAGCTTATTTTTTGAAGTGATTGAGCAATTGGGTTGGAAAGTGCCCAAACATGTGGTGGTGCCGATGGCGAGTGGTTCTTTGCTTACGAAGGTGCACAAAGCCATTAAAGAATTTCAAAAAGTAGGTTTGATTGACTCCAGCGAGTGTAAAATCTATGGTGCCCAGGCTACCGGTTGCTCGCCCATTGCAACGGCTTTAAAAAGTGGATGGGATTTGTTTAAACCGGTTCGCCCGAATACAATCGCGAAATCTTTAGCGATCGGAAATCCGGCTGATGGGTTTTATGCCATGCTCTCGATGAAAGAGACTGGCGGCTGGAGCGAAGATGTGTCGGATGATGAAATAGTTGACGCCATTAAACTTTTAGCTTCGACTGAAGGGATCTTTACCGAAACCGCGGGTGGAGTCACTTTAGGGGTGACTAAAAAATTGATTGAACAAGGGAAAATCCCTAAAAATGAGTCTATCGTGATTTGCATTACCGGTAACGGACTTAAAACCCAAGAAGCGATTGCCGATAAAGTGGGTAAGACGACGATCATTAATGCCAAGCTTGCAGATTTCGATGCGGTTGTAGAAACGATGAAATAGACCTCACCCCAACCCTCTCTTTTGTAAGGAGAGGGAGATTAGAAGGAGATAAAATGTCTCACAACATTCGACGAAAAGTTTATTTAACCTTTCCGGCTACCAAAACCAAAGAAGCGATTATTTGCGATATGTACGATAAATATAAAGTACGATTTAACATTCGCAATTCTTCGGTGACTCAAGAAGTTGGGATCATTGCACTAGAACTCGAAGCGCCGGAAGATAAGATGAATGAAGCGCTCAAATATTTTGAAAGTCGGGGCGTTTTAGTGGAGCCGGTGGAGATGGATGTTATAGCGGGTTAATCCTCTTACATATGCAAAAAACAATTCTCGATCATATTGGCAATACGCCCCTTTACCAAGTGAGGATGTTTGAAAAAGAATTTCCGAAAGTAAAAATTTTCGCGAAGCTCGAATTCAATAATCCCGGTGGTTCGGTAAAAGATCGTCCGGCTGCGCGTATGGTTTTAGAAGGAATCAAGCGGGGCGACTTGAAACCAGGAAAAATCATCATGGATCCGACCAGCGGAAACACGGGCATTGCTCTTGCAATGATTGGTGCGGCGCTCGGTTATCCGGTCGAATTGGTAGTGCCTAAAAACGTGAGCCCGCGGCGTAAGGCCGTTGCTCAAAGTTTTGGGGCGAAGCTTACTTTTTCATCCGAGATGGAAGGCTCCGATGGTGCCATTCGCTTGGCGCAAAAACTCAAAAAAGAAAACTCTGAAAAATATTTTTGCCCCGATCAATATAATAATCCGTTGAATCCTCAAGCGCATGCCGAAACCACGGCCGTTGAAATCTGGAAACAAACCGATGGGAAAGTTACTCATTTTGTAACGGGGATCGGAACGAGCGGAACTCTAATGGGCACTTCGCGGGGTTTAAAAGGGTTCAATCCAAAAATTCAAACCTATGCGGTGGAGCCCGCCGATGCGCTCCATGGCTTAGAAGGTTTGAAGCATATGCCCAGCTCCATAGTGCCCGGAATTTATAAACGCGAAACGGTCGACGGGCTTTTTTCGATTCCCACCGAGCCTGCGTGGGAAGTTTGCGAGCGTTTGGCAAAAGAAGAGGGTATTTTAGTGGGCCATTCTTCGGGCGCTAATTTATTGGGGGCCGTTGAAGTTGCAAAACAAATTCAAGAAGGAATTGTGGTGACTGTTTTTTGTGATTCTGGGGAAAGATATTTATGATTCAAATTTCGGAGTACGTTTTAAAACAAATTTGTCTGCATGCCGAACGCGAATATCCCAATGAAGCTTGCGGAATGATTATTGGCCCCGAGCATAAAGAAAACGCGATTGGAGTTTTTCCGATTCGCAATATTCAAGAGGAGTTGCATCAGAAAGATCCTCAAAAATATCCGCGTACTGCCAAAACCGCTTATTATATGGATCCTGGCCAATTAAAAATCGTGGAAAAAGAAGCGAAGAGTAAAAACTTCGATACCAAAGTGATTTATCATTCGCACCCCGATCATGAAGTTTATTTTTCAGATGAAGATAAATTAATGGCTGCCCCTTGGGGAGAACCCAATCATCCGGGAGTTTCTTGGATTGTCATTTCAGTTCAGAATGGAAGAGCTCAGGCCGCCAGTGAATTTTTTTGGGAAGAAGAAAAAAAAGAATATGTGGAGAAGAAATTAAAAATTTGAATGCTTCGACAAGATCGCCGTGCCCAATCGGGGCATCTTAAGGCTTGTTGGAGAATGAAAAGGAGAACCTTATGTCAATCAAAGTGAGAATCCCCACCCCCTTACAAAAACTCACTCAAAATCAATCGGAAGTATCGGTGGAGGCCAAAACTGTTCGTGAAGTGATTCAAAATCTCGAAAAAAACTTTCCGGGAATCCAAGAACGTTTGTGTGATGAAAAAGGAAGTTTACGACGCTTCGTGAATTTTTATGTGAACGAAGAAGATATTCGTTTTCTTCAAGGAGATGCGACTGCTCTTAAAGCAGGGGATGAAGTGTCTATCGTTCCTGCGATAGCTGGGGGGAAATAGTCACAACTCCTCCCCACCTCCTCTTAATCTTAAGAGGAAGGATGTGCAGCGTTGTGAAGTTTTCATGCTTAACCCCGCACTACTCAAGCTTGAGCTCATTGCGTATGGAATTCATACCGAAGGCGAGGTTCCGCGGCCTTTGGCGAATCCGTTTGGCTTGGTTCATCTTGTTTTGCCCGAGACTACTGCAGTGAGTGTGCACGAAGTGAAAAGCGAAACGCCTTTTACTCTTTTTAAGAAAAAAGATCGGTTTTATTTAAGAGATAGCCGAAATAAAAAAGAGATTTCGATTTCGTGGACGCCCCCGCTTCAGAGTTATCAGAAAAAAACTTCTTCTGGGGTTTTGGTTTCCGATATTTTAACTGTTCACGGAGGCTATATCGCCGTGCATCCTAAAGGGGCCTGCCGATTTGGAATGAGCGGACTCTCCTGCCGTTACTGCGGTTCTACGCGTGAGCTTTATAAGCATCCTCCCTTTACGAAAAAAGATCTCATCGAAGCTGTTGAAATTGTCTTGAAAGAAAAGAAATGTGAATTTTTGAATTTTTCATCGGGTCGTGTCGAAACCGAAGATGGCGGAGTACTCTGGCTTAAACCTTGGGTTGAAGAGATTCGACGTCACTTAGATCTTTTGATTTCACTCGATTTAGTTCCGCCCAAAACCAATGATTGGATTGATCAAACTTATGCCATGGGAGTTGATGCGCTTTATTATGATCTCGATTTTTTTAACCCATTAGAAATGGAATCGACCCGGCAATTTCATCTTCAAGAAGAACGGCACCTAGAAGCTTTAGCTTATGCCGCCAAGATTTTTCCGAAAGGCGCTGTGCTTTCGCACGTGGTGGTGGGCTTGGAGCCGGTGAAAGAAACCAAAAAAAAGGTTGATCTTTTATTGCAGCGCGGGGTGGTGCCGGTGCTGGCGTATTTTCCACCCGATTCAACTTCCGATTTAGTAAAAGTTTGGAAAGTAGAACCCAAAGAACTCACTTCACTTTATGCGCATCTCTTTGAAGGCTTAGCCAAAACCAAAAACACTCCACATTGGGTGCAACAGCAAGATGTGGTGCTCACTCCTCTCGAAGGGCGATTTTTTTCCATTCGCTCGCCGGGTCTGCATCTCGCTCTAAAAGAATTTTATCAAACTTCTTTTGGAAGGGGCTTGAGAAGAAGCTTGGTAGGGGTGCGGCGAAAGTTCAAAAATCCCGCTAAAAATAAGAATTAGATTTTCCTTTTGCATTGAGGCTGGCCGTGTAGCGTTTGTTTTTTTCTTTCACTCGAATGGAATGCCCAAACGCCTTCGAAAGATTTTTTGTGGTTAAGATCTCTCTCTTTTTTCCTGCCGCCGCGACTTTTCCTTTGCTCAGTAAAAGAATATGAGTAAAGTTTTTTGGAATTTCTTCTACATGGTGAGTGACTAAAATCAAAGTGGGTGGTTTTTGCGAAGAAACGAGCTCGTTTAAGAAATTCAAAAATTCTTCTCGAGCCACCAAATCTAGGCCCGCGCAGGGTTCATCCAATATCAAAATTTTGTAATCTGCCATGAGGGCACGGCCAATCAAAATGCGCTGGCGTTCTCCTTGAGAGAGTTGAATCCAGGTTCTTTCAGCAAGATGTGTGGCCTTAATTTTTTTGAGAATGCTCTTTGCTTTTTTTAAATCTTCTTTCGAAATTTTGCCCCAGTGATTGATCATCGCCTCTTTGCCGCTGAGCACGAGTTTGAGGGCTGTTTCATCGGCCTGAATCATCGAATGAATCACCGTGCTGACTAACCCCACTTTTTTGCGAAGTTCCCGCCAATCACTTTGACCATACGTTTGATCTAAAACAGTAAGTTTGCCGGAGCTCGGAGTGACGTAACCTGTTAAGGCCCCCAAAAGAGTGCTTTTACCGGAGCCATTGGGGCCCAAGATTACCCAATGCTCTCCGGCATGAAAAATCCAATTCAAATCTTGAAGAATTGCTTGTTCTCGCCAGAGTTTTAGGTGTTTAATCTCAATGATTTTTTGTTTCATGTCTGCATTCTATGAAAGGAAGGGCTATGGTCAAAATAATTCTTCTTACTTTTGTTTTGCTCCTATTTTGTTTTTTGATGGATGGAATTTGGCTAGGAGTTGTAGCGAATAAATTTTACCGCCAAGAAATTGGTGTGATTATGCGCAGTTCTCCTTTATCCGACCCCAAAATCTTGGCCTCGATTGTGATGGTTTATTTGCTCATGATCAGCGGAATTTTATATTTTATTGTTCTTTCTCCTGCGGCTTCTTCCGGAGTTTTTCTAAAAGGGGCCCTCTTGGGTTTAGTGGTTTACGGGGTTTATGATTTTACCAATTACGCTATTTTAAAAGATTGGACCTTCAAGGTTTTGGTGGCTGATGTGCTTTGGGGTGTTTTTCTGTGTGGAATGATTGCACAAGTGGGTAAAGTTTTATCCAAATTTTTTGGATTGGCTTAGCGTTTCTGAAGCTGAGCAAAAAAGCACCGAACTCTCGATCTTAAAATCAGTAACTTTAAATTTGTCTCCCAATATTTCCTTACGGTGCGTTTTTTTTTGCGAACATCAGAAATGCTAAGCCATTCTGATTCTTTTCATATGCTTTCTGCTTCTCGAAAAGATTTTCAGTGGCAGCGAAAACTTTTCCATCTCTTCAATGGAACTCTAGGTTTTTGTTTGTATGTGTATTCGGGGCTCTCGCATACCGTTGTTCTTTCGATTTTAGGTTTTTGTGCGCTGGTGTGCTTGATCTTAGATGTAATTCGTTTTTGCTCGCCCGTTTTTAATGCTTGGCTGAGCCAAAAAACAGCGGGTGTGATTCGGCAAGAAGAATCCAATCGCCTTACATCGATGACGAAGGGCTTGAGCCTGGCCTTTTTCGTTTTAGTTCTTTTCCCCGAAAAAGTAGGAATTTTAATTATGCTTTACATGACCTATGCCGATGCGGCGGCTGGAATTGTGGGAAGTCTGTGGGGGCGGCATCGCTTGAATCGTCATGCCAGTGTTGAAGGAAGCTCAGCGTTTTTCATTATCGCTTTTTTAAGTTCTCTTTTTGCCTTCTTTTTTATCTTTCACTTTCCACTCCATTCTGCTGTTTTTGTTTTTGCGGTCATTGCATCTTTACTCATGACAGTGATTGAAGGACTATTCCCTAATCTTGATGATAATGTGACGATTCCTCTATTTGGAGCATCCGTTCTTTACCTTCTCTTTAAGTTTTTTCCTTTAAACCTTGGTTGACAGCCCCCCTTTAATCTCGCTAAAAGCCTGGAACCTTATGACTGAATCCGGCTACCCCGTATGCGGGGCGGATGAAGAAATGGTTAAAAACGGAGTTGAAAATCATGAATACCACTCAAGCGCTTGAAGCAGCGAAAAAGCTTCTCAATCATGTTGGAAAACACTTGGCTCAAAAAGCCTCCGATGGAAAAGATATTTCTACCGCGAAGCTCGATACCTTTCAAAATGTAGCCTACGATTTGGCCTGGATCGCTTCTGAAGTATATGCAGCCGGCGAATTGATCGCGTATGCCGAAAAAAATTCAGGAGAAGTTGAAAAAGCTTTGGCTGAAATTTTTACGGCAGAAATGGTGAGCAATTTTTCCAATAAAGTGAGCTATCGCTTTCACGATTTTGGGGTTGATCAAAACATTCTTCACGAAACAATCTGGAAACCCGAAGTGACCAAAGATATTGAAACCGCCCTCAGTTCACAAAACTATTCTCGCGTGGCAAAACTGGTGCACGATCAAGGCGCTGGCACCTATGGTTTGGATGAAAACCATTCGATGTTTCGCGAAAGCTTCAAAAAATTTGCCGAAGATGTGGTGATGCCCTTGGCTGAAAAGGTGCATCGTCACGATGATTTAATTCCGGCTCAAATTATGGATGGCTTAAAAGAAATGGGCTGTTTCGGGCTCTCGATTCCCCAAAAGTTTGGGGGCTTTCAAGATGATGCCAAGCCCGATAATACTGGAATGTGCGTGGTCACCGAAGAGCTTTCTCGCGGAGGCTTAGGAATTGCGGGCTCACTCATTACTCGCCCCGAAATTTTATCGAAGGCGATTTTAAAAGGAGGAACCGAAGAACAAAAAGCAAAGTGGCTTCCGTTACTCGCCACGGGTGAAAAAATGGCTGCGGTTGCCGTTACCGAACCCGATTTTGGTTCAGACGTTGCCGGTATGAAAGTGACTGCCAAGCCGCAAGAGCACAATGGCAAAAAAGGTTATGTAATTAATGGCGTGAAGACTTGGTGCACCTTTGCGGGTTATGCCGATACCTTGATGGTATTGTGCCGAACAAATCCGGATATGAGTTTGAAACACAAAGGGATGTCGATTCTCATCGCTGAAAAACCAAGTTTCGATGGCCATGAATTTAAATACGATCAACCTGAAGGTGGGCACATCGAAGGAAAAGCGATTGCCACCATTGGTTACCGGGGCATGCATTCGTATGAAGTTGCCTTTGAAAATTATTGGGTGCCTGAAGAAAATCTGGTGGGTGGAGAAGCCGGGCTTGGAAAAGGTTTCTATCTTCAGATGGAAGGGTTCGCCGGTGGACGTTTGCAAACTGCCGCTCGCGCGATTGGTGTGATGCAAGCGGCACTTGAAGCCGCCGTTCGTTATTCGAATGAGCGAAAAGTTTTTGCTAAACCCATTTTCGAATATGGCATGACTCAATATAAAATTGCCCGCATGGCGGCCCTTATTCAAGCGTGCCGTCAAGCCACTTACCATGCCTGCCAACTCATGGATGAACATAAAGGCGCCATGGAAGCCTCTCTGGTGAAATTCTACGCCTCCAAAGTGAGCGAATGGGTAACCCGAGAAGCGCTTCAAATTCATGGGGGCTACGGTTATGCCGAAGAGTATGCGGTGAGCCGCTATTTTGTGGATGCCCGCGTGTTTTCGATTTTTGAAGGGGCGGAGGAAGTTTTAGCCCTTCGCGTGATTGCGCCCGCCTTGTTGAAGCAGTATCTTTAAAGTATAGTAGCCCAAGATCAGTAGTGATTGATTCAGAAAGGCTTAAATATGTCTCCAAAAATTCCTTACCCTAAATTCATTGAAAAAGCGCCTGGAATGGCCGCCAATTTAAATCAGGTGAAAAAACTTGAATACGGCCGCGTTTTAGAAGATCTCGACGAAGGTGAAGTGTTTTGTCATCCTCGCGGAATCACCATTACCAAGGCCTTTGCCATCGATTTCGCGACCACTTTCATGGAAACAAATCCGCTTTACTTAAATGAAGTCTACGCGAAAGCCCATGGTTTTAAAGATCTCGTTGTTTCCCCGCTCATGGTCATGAATATTGCGCTCTCCCTCGGAGTTCAAAACGATTCCGAAAAGGCTGTGGCCAATTTGGGTTATTATAATGTGTGTTTTGTGAAGCCGACTTATCCAGGAGACACCCTTCGCGCGATGACCAAAGTTTTAAAGCGCGAGATGAAAGAGGGGGGTAAACCGGGCATTGCCACGATTCGCACCA
The DNA here is from genome assembly GCA_964384365.1 of uncultured Pseudomonadota bacterium. Taxonomy (GTDB): domain Bacteria; phylum UBA10199; class UBA10199; order JADFYH01; family JADFYH01; genus CAYLKF01. Next base: position 120,545 of record CAYLKF010000002.1, read on the forward strand.
TTGCTCTCAATCAAAATGAGGAGCTTGTGCTTCAATACGATCGAAAAATCATGGTGGCGCCAGCGGGTAAGAAAACAGAGGCGTCCACAATTGCGAATCAGCCTTTCCCGGAAATGGCAGAACTCAGCATGGAGTTGCCGAATTTCCCCAAATCGTTTCCTAAAAATTTAACCGGTGTTCGTACCTATTTTGAAGATTTCAAAGTGGGCGATATTTTAGTGCATGCCAACGGCCGCACCATTACCGATGAGCACTATGCCTGGACTTATAAAGTAATGAATACGCATCCGCTTCATTACGATCGTTTGTATTCCACTGCCCGGACGGGTGCCATGAGTGGTGAGCCCATTGTGTATGGAGGGCTTGTTTTTGCTTGGTTGGCTGGTCTCGCGAGTAGAGATACAACGGAGAATGCGCTAATCGATTTCGGTTACACCGAAGGTTATCACACTCAACCTGCCGTGAGTGGCGATACCGTGGGCGCGATTTCTCGGGTACTCTCCGTAGAAGAAGGCCCTGACGGAATCCCTGCCGGCATCGTCACCTTTCAACTCATTGGCGTGAAAAATATCCGTGCTGCTCAAGCGCTTGAAAAGTTTGGCGCAGATTTGTTCATTAAAGAAAATGATAAAAAGAAATTGGGTAAAGAAAAAATTCCCGAGAAAATTTTTGAGATTGAACGAAGAATCCTGATTAAAAAGAGATAATCTTTAACTAATCTCTTTTGAACTTATCATAAAAGAACCCGAACCATTCGCGATCAATCGCGAATCTTTGGAATACACTTCCATTTGGCAAACGATCAGGCGTTTTTCTAAGCGTACGAGATGCCCAATTGCTTTTAGATCTTGAGTGAGTGCCCCTTCTAAGATTCGAATATTGAGATCGGAGGTGACCACCCATTTCCCCGCGTGGGCGGCGGCGGTAAACCAACCGGCATTATCTAGCAAGGTGGCGATGATTCCTCCGTGCACATCCCCCATCCCATGATTGAATTTCTCTTGATAAGGCATATCGAAAATGGCCTCTGTTTTTTCGTTATAAGAGAGGATCATGCCCGTTGAAGCTTGGATGGGCGCCCGATTAAAGAGGGCAACTAATTTTTTGCAAGTTTCTTGACTCATAATTGTTTAATGAAAATATCCGGATCGATATAAGTAAATCACTCCTACTAAGAGGAAGATTCCTATTATCAATACTCCGAGTGTGAAGAGTAAGCTACTACTGGATTCAGAAGGGGTAACAAGGGGTAGCGGAGCGTGTTGAGGGGGATTTGGGGTGGTTTGAGGCCGATTAGTCTCGGAACTGGGCTGCTTACCCTGAATGCGTTGAGCAATTTCTCGAAGTTGTTCGATTTTTTCCGGATTTAGTTTTCCCAGTTTGCCTTCAAAAATATCCGGCAGGCCATCTCCATTTTTATCTCCTAATACTTGATTCATTTCTTGATAAAGCTCGCGTAATTCCACAGGGACTTCTTCTAATGAAGTGTATTCTTTGCCGAGAATGATGATTTTTGGGCTCATTCTTTTTTTCTAATAAAAATACGGATTAAACGCAACCTTTTCGGCCCCTTGCCGATAGTGCAAGGCATGTGGTCTATTGGTTTATTAGCTTATCAACCGCGGGTTATATCCAGTGGTGCCGTTACATTGACTGAGGTCGATGCGGCTGCTCCTGCAGATTCTTTTTTTGTTCGAGAAGACCTCGTGTCTTCTTTTGAGCCGTTGGGCGATTCACTTTTTAGAACTTCTCAAGTTTTTAATCCTGCATATCAAAGAAGAATCGGAGATTATTCTGTTCGAATTTATCCTGTTCAAAATGACTTTCAATGGAATTCTCTACGCGTTTTTTTTGATCCTCATTATTCCCCTGAAAAAGAAGGAATTTTTTGTAGACTACCCCGAGAGCGATTTGACTTCGGAGCGGCGAATCGCAATGGAGCTCCGAGCGCCCCTGCCGAAGATTGTGGCACTCTAAAATTGTTTCAGCAATTTGGGTGGTTTGAGTCGAGCCAGCCGGTTTCTCCGGGAGTAAGTCGTGTCTTTCTTACTTATCGCCCTGATTCTCGAGGCCGCTGTCAGGACGCTGATTTTCGTTATCCGGTAGTGGTTATTTTTCACGGCACCGATGGTGATTCGGGCAGTGTGAGGCACGATTTATTTGACCAGCATGAAATTGACAGAGTGTTTCAGGGGCGGGTGATCGTTTTTATTCTGCAGGCAAGAGATCTTATGAGCCCTGAAGATTGGGAACATTATGGCACCCAGAGTCGTGCTTTTTGGAATACAACCGATGATCATTCTAACCGGGATATGCTTTTCGTAAGGGCTTTAGTGCGCAGTGCCATTCAGCAATATCAAGCAGACCCGGGTCGAATTTTTTTTATGGGTCATTCGAATGGGGCCTTTGCCGCCTTAAGTTATGGAATGGCATTGGGAGTGCGGGGGATTGCAATGAGCGCGGGTGGATGGGTAGAACATCCTCCCAAACGTTTTTTTACTTCCCTCTCGGTGAATTGTGATGAAATTTTGAGAGAGGGGGAAGGTAGAATGCAAGAGCCCTTCAATAATTGGGATCGCTACGACATAAGAAGAGAAGAAAATTTTCCTTATTTTGCTGTAAATGATCTCAATGCTCTTTTCCCGGCACCTCGCCCAATTGGTGATTTCTCGGCTAGTTGCCCGCCTGCACTTTATTCAGTTTCCGATCATGAAGATCCAAAAATTTCTGTGTATTACACTTGCGCTTTAGATCGTCGGGCTCGTCAGCTCGGTTATAGAGAGGTGATAACCCAGATCACGAGTGGGGTTGACCCTCGCCATCCCGAAGATGGGCATCATTATCTCAGCCCTAATTTTACACCGGGGGCTTGGGAATTCTTTAGACCTTTGCCCGCCCGTGTTTGCGAATAACCCTGCGACTTAAAAAAACTTAAACAATCCTTAACTTTTCTTTTCAATTTTTTCAGCCTTTTCAAAAATAATCCGCTCGAATTAATAAAGATTGGCCTTCGGCTTGAATCCCCGTTAAAATTTCGGATCGACCTTTTTTCAACAGGACAAACTTAAAATGTTTCGACATCGCTCTACCTTTCGATTGGGAATTTTTTCTTTCATCTATTTTTTCCTTTCTTTAAGTCTCAATCTGGTTTTTTTCGCGACTGATGCCTTGCTCATTACTCAAGCGGGCCCTTCTTTCCTTTTTTATGTCTACTTTGGTGGCAGCCTTTTTTCGCTCGTCTTAAGTTTTATCTTTTATTTCTTTAAGCAAGACGGAAGTAGTTCGAAAAAAATCGATTCTTACTTTTTATCACTCAGCATTTGGCTCTTTGGCGGATGGTTTCTCCTTACCTTGCCCAATATTAATTCGCATTTTTATGTGATTTTTAATGGATTTTTTTACGGGATTTATTTGCTTGCGAATTTGAGATTTTGGATTTCGGCGAGTGAATGCTTCAGTAGTTTTGAAGCGCAACGCAAATACCCTATTTTACTGATTGCGGGTTTATTGGGAGATATCGCTGCGGGTGCCTTTGCCAGTTTATTTGCCAATTACTTTCAGCCCAGCACCTTCGTGCTTTTTTGTGCTGTGGTTCTTCTCATTATTCCTTTTTTGATTGCCGGGGTACCCAAACAAGATACGGTGCTTCCTCCAGACAAACTCAAAACCGAGACTACTTCATTTAATTTCTTAAAGAGCCGAAAAACTTTATTGGTTTTAGGTTTTACGCTCTCTTTATTTTGGTGTTTCTACTCTTTCTCTTCTTATAGTGTTGATTACTTGTTTAACGTTGAAATTTTGAAACACTTTGCCACCCAAGATAAAATTATTTCTTATTTGGGCAAACTTTCTTTTTGGGCGAGTTTAGGAATTTTAGGATATCAGATCTTTTTGCTTAGCCCAATAGGTAGACGTTTTGCCTCTGAAAAAACAATCTATTTAATTTCATTTCTCTTATTCGGATTTTTTAGTTGGATTTATTTTAGCCCGTCTCTCATGACTTTAACGCTCACTCAAGCTTTGCTGCATTACTTTGTGGAGTATGGAACCGCCAACTTCATGCAACCGGTCTTGAATGCGATTCCCCCGGCACGTAAAAAAGCATTTAAACTTTTCACCGAAGCGATTGCCCAGCCTATCGGCACCGTCATTCTCCTTTTACTAGCACTTTTTTATGGTTTGAATATTCCACTTGAAGTTCTCACTTTGATTTTATTTTTGAGCTCCTTGATTTTATTGGTTTATCCTTTTTGGTTTCAGCGCGTTTATCGGCAGTATTTGATTGAGTGTCTTCACTCGGATGACACCTTGCTGGTGGTGAATGCGATTCAGGCCTTAGGGGGTACTCACAATGTTCAAGCTGTGCCTGCTTTACTCGAGTTACTTCATCATACAAAAGAGATTCATCTCCAAAAAAGTTTGGTTTTGAGTTTGGGGCAAATTCAAAGCCGAGAGGCCTTTCGCGAAATTCTCTCTTTATTTTCAACGCGTCAAGAATCGTTGCAGCTGGCCGTCGTGGAATCCCTTGGAAATTATCAAAATTACGAAAGCATGTTTGCGTTACTGCGACTTTTAAAATCAAAAGAGAGTGTGAGTTTGCAGGTGCGGATGAATGCCACTCAGATTTTAACACGTTTGATTGGTAACAAGATGATTCCCTTTTTGATGGAAGCCTTAGATGAAAATCAAGATTTGCGTATACGTGCCAATGCCGTTGAATCGATTGGCTTGCTCCACGATGTGAAAACTATTCCGATTTTGGTGGCTTATTTGAAAAACCCAAATCATCGTTTAAAAGCGAATGCCTTGATTGCGCTATATCCGTTTCGATCTACGCGAAGAAAGGCACTGCAAGCGCTTCGAGAACTTTCTGCATCGTCTGAAAAAAATGCGCAGTTAGCAGCGTTGTATGCGGCTGCTTATTTAAAGTTAAAATCTTACCGAAAAATGATGCTGGGTTTTTTACATTCGCCTGATGCGTCATTTCGCTTAATGGCTTGCTTAGGTTTAGCGCGCCTTCAAGACAAACGCTTTTGCGATGTATATATGCAACTTCTTTTGGGCAAAGAAGAAAAACAGGCCTTGGAGTGTGTGCGGCGCATGGCCGATTTCCCTCGAACGAGCCGGTACTTAATTTTTGAACATTTTTTAGCGCTGGATGATTTGCAAAAACACCTCTTTAAGAAACGCCTCGATCAAAGTCCACTCGACTTTTCAAATGAATGGTGGATGACCCGCAATAAGACTCGCCTTTGGGGTTTGGGAAAAGAGGCTTGGATAGGCTAGCGTTTTTACTACCCATTATTCCGCTCTTGACCCACTGCGTAAAAATTTCTAGAACACGATCATGCAAACTAAACGTGATGATCCTTGGCTGATGCGTACCTACTCCGGGCATAGCTCCGCGAAAGCCTCGAACGAACTCTACAAAACCAACCTTTCGAAAGGCCAAACGGGTTTATCGGTTGCCTTCGATTTACCCACCCAAACGGGCTATGATTCCGATCATATTTTGGCCCGTGGAGAAGTGGGCAAAGTGGGAGTTCCGATTTCGAATATTGGCGATATGAAGATGCTTTTCCAAGATATTCCTTTGGAGAAGATGAATACCTCCATGACGATTAATGCCACGGCTGCTTGGTTGCTAGCGCTTTATATCGCCACGGCTGAAGACCAGGGCGCCAATACCAAGCTTCTTCAAGGCACGACTCAGAATGACATCATCAAAGAATATCTTTCACGCGGCACTTACGTGTTTCCGCCTGAACATTCGCTGCGTTTGATTGTCGACATGATTTCGTATACGGTGAATGAAGTCCCGAAATGGAATCCCATCAATATTTGTAGCTACCATCTTCAAGAAGCAGGTGCCACGCCGGTTCAAGAAATTGCCTACTCGATTTGCAATGCCATGGCCGTGCTCGATGCGGTAAAGGCCTCCGGAAAAGTTCCGGCCGATGTTTTTCCTAAAGTGGTGGGGCGTATTTCCTTTTTCGTGAATGCGGGGATTCGTTTTGTTGAAGAAATGTGCAAGATGCGCGCTTTTGTGAAGCTTTGGGATGAGCTCACGCGTACGCGCTATGGGGTAGAAGATCCGAAATATCGAATTTTCCGCTATGGAGTCCAAGTCAATTCTTTGGGCTTAACCGAACGCCAGCCCGAGAATAATATTGCCCGAATTATTTATGAAATGTTGGCGGTGACTTTATCGAAAGATGCGCGCGCGCGGGCGATTCAGCTTCCGGCCTGGAACGAAGCTTTAGGTTTGCCTCGTCCCTGGGATCAACAACTCTCACTGCGCATGCAGCAAATTTTAGCCTATGAAACCGATCTTTTAGAATGCGGAGATATTTTTAATGGCTCCACGGTGATTGAAGCGAAGGTGAATGAGCTGATAGAAGGTGCCAAAAAAGAGATTGAAAAAGTGCAACAAGCAGGGGGTGCCATTAAGGCGATTGAGATGATGAAGCAGGCCTTGGTGACTTCGCATGCCGAACGGGTTCGCCGCATTGAAGCGGGAAATTTAAAAGTGATTGGTGTGAATTGTTTTCAAGAAGCAGCCCCTTCTCCCTTGATGGCTGGAGAAGACGAAGGCATTTTAAAAGTCGATGCGCGCGCTGAAAAAGATCAGATCGAAAGTCTTAAAAAATTTAAGGCCTCGCGAAATGAAGAAACCGTGAAAAAAGCTTTAGAGGCTTTGAAAAAAGCGGCAAAAGGAAATGAGAATATCATGCCTCCTTCGATTGCCTGTGCCCATGCCGGGGTGACCACCGGTGAATGGGGCACGGCCCTTCGTGAAGTGTTTGGAGAATTTCGTGCACCCACCGGCGTTTCGGGCGTGAAGCTGGCCAGCACCACCGAAGCGATTGAGAAAGTGCGAGAAAAAGTAAAAGAGTTTGAAAAAAAGACGGGCGAAAAACTGCGTATTCTCGTCGGTAAACCCGGTTTAGATGGGCATAGTAATGGGGCCGAACAAATTGCTGTGCGGGCTCGCGATGTAGGTATGGAAGTCATTTATCAAGGGATTCGCTTAACGCCTGAGCAAATTGCAGAGTCGGCCTTGCAAGAGGGGGTGCACTTGGTGGGGCTTTCGATTCTTTCAGGGTCGCATCTAGAATTGATTCCCGAAGTGTTACGGCTTTTAAAAGAAAAAGGGCTTTCGAATGTGCCTGTGGTTGTGGGTGGGATTATCCCTGATTCCGATGCCAAAATGCTTGTCCAGCAAGGTGTTGCACGGGTTTACACGCCTAAGGATTTTGAGCTCAATCGTATCATGAGTGAAATGGTAGATTTAGCAGGCTAGGTGATGGGGTTTTATAGAATGAAAGAGTTTTCTATAGAATCGTGCGAAATCGAGATTTCATTTTTAGAATAATTTCTCGCGGGCAGATTCGGTGATCGCAAGCACTCCTGGGTGTTTAATTTTTCTATCCATTGTAACGGCATAGAATTTTTCGCTTATTTCTTTGGTTTTCCCTACGAGTACTAAATCATATTGGTTGATAATTTCTCTTTCTAAAACAGAGGGCGCTGCAAAAAAACCTTTGCTGCTTTGGCCAAACACCTTCATTAGAGCGCTGTCGTCAAACTCTGCAGTGAATTGCGGATAAATTTTTTTTTCTTCAAACCATTGTTCTAGATTTTTTCTAAGCAAATTCATTTTTCCGGGGAGTAGAAAGGGGGCTTGGTGTAGGCATTTTGGAAATTTTGAAGAATAATTCTTACGAATTTTTTTTGAGCAGAAAAAACTGACTCCACACTCACCTAAAAGATGATTAAAAGCTTTCATCGGAAAATTGGGGGGTAGGGGAATCTCCGAAAGAACAAGATCAATCTCATGTTTTATAAGCGAATCAATTAAATTATTAAAATGATCTTCTTTAGAAACAAGATAAAGAAACTCGATTTTTCTGAATGCAGGTTCGATCAGTTGATGGGCAATGAGTTTTGGCAAGGAGTTTGTGATTCCTACGATCAAATTAAGATTTCTCCCACTGGGCTTGCCCCTGAGTGTTTCTTTCATTTCTTTTCCTAAAAGAAAAATCTCCTCGCAATATTTTAATGCAATCTTTCCAGATTCGGTTAGGCGGATATTTCTCCCCACTTTTTCAAACAGCTTTTCACCGATATTTTTTTCGAGGCATTTGATTTGAAAGCTGATCGTTGATTGTGAAAGGCGCATTTTTTCTGCTGCTCTTGAAATGCCTCCTTCTGTAGCAACAAGGTAAAAATAAAAGAGATGATTATAGTTTTGCCATTCCATAATTGTTCGATTTAATCGAAGTGTTATTGATTAATTATCTTATTTTTAAAATAAATAGAAAGTATATTATTTACTAATGAAACCAATAAATTTAAAAGGAGAGTTTATGAGAATAAATATAAAGCAGTTTAATCAATATTCAAATCACCTTTCCGAATATATTGAAAAAAGAGTTAGGTTTGCGTTGGGTCGTTTCGCGCAAGTTCTGCGAGAAGTAAAAATTAGTCTGAGGGATTTAAATGGTCCTAAAGGAGGTATAGATAAAAGTTGCAAGTTTATTATCCTATTAAAGGACAGGGTTCTTGTGCTGGAAAGTGTTGAAGAAGATTTTTATAGAGCAGTCGATAGGGGAGTTGAGAGAGTGAGAAATGTGATTTCTCGGGAAATGAGGAAAAGAGTAAGTCTAAGGCATAAAATAATAACCATTTGAAGATTGAGAGAGATAATTAATGGAACAAATATATTTTTTCCCTTTTGAACAGTATTGGTGGTTTTATCTAGGATTTATTTTGTTTGTTGTAGGAATGCTCGTGTTAGATCTTGGTGTATTCCACCGCAAAGCGCATGTGGTTGGTATAAGAGAATCGGCATTGTGGTCAGTTGTATGGGTGGGGTTGGCGTTAACTTTTAATTATCTTCTCTACCAATATGCTTTGTGGGAGTTTCCTCAAAAGGAACATTTAATTGCGATTCCTGGGTTTGACTCTGTGGAAGCCGCTCGCAAAGTAAGCCTCGAATTTCTCACTGGGTTTATTGTCGAAAAATCACTTGCGGTAGATAATATATTCATTTTCGTGATTGTATTCTCCTACTTTGCAATACCCCCTCAATATCAACATCGCATTCTATTTTATGGGATTGTTGGTGCACTCTTATTCAGGACAATTTTTATCGCGATGGGTTCTGTGCTGATGCAGTATCAGGCAATTATAATTCTATTCGGAGTATTTCTGATTCTCACAGGGTTGAAAATGTTCTTCACAAATAATCAGAAAATAGATCCTGAGAAAAATTTTGCGGTCCGGTTTCTGAAAAAAGTTGTTCGAATAACGCCCCAAATTGAAGGTGAAAAATTCTTCATTAGAAAAAATGGTTTGTTATTCGCTACCCCCTTATTCGTTTGTTTGGTTTTTATTGAGATTACCGATATCATTTTTGCCGTTGATTCTGTTCCCGCGATATTCGCCTTAACCAAAGAACCTTTCATTGTTTTTACCTCGAACATATTTGCTATGTTGGGCTTAAGATCCCTCTATTTCATGCTAGCTGGCATTATAGATAAATTTTATTTGTTGAAATATGGTTTGGCTCTTGTGCTCATTTTCGTGGGGCTGAAAATGGCATGGTTAAATGACTGGTTCGGCGGAAAGTTTCCAATCCATTGGTCGTTGATGATTATTGGTTCAGTTATAGGAGTATCGGTGATCGCCTCTTTACTTATTCCTAAAAAAGAAACTCATTAGGTCGAGTTGTTAATTAAAAGCCTATGTTTGTTATTTCATTGGTTTTTGTGGTGGATGATCCTGATTTTGTTAAAAGAGTGTGTGATGGCATAGTTGTTTAGCAGATGCCCCAACCTAGAATAAAAAATAAAAAGTGATTTGCTAAATTTAGAGGCCAGAGGCTATACCCCCAAAGGGGCTTAGGGTCAGGGCTGGAGAAGATCGGCCACTAGCAAGGCGCGTGGTTTAAGTGAGGCCTTGGTTCTTCGATGAGGAAGCTGTGAGTAAGTTGCTGTTTTTGAAGTGATTTTAAATAATCCAGACTTGACGGATAAAAAATCTTTTAATAGGCCAAGTGACTCAAAATAAAGGAGAGATATATGTCAAAAGAACTTTATGAACTCGGGGAAATTCCCCCTTTAGGAGAAGTTCCTAAAAAGATGCACGCGCAAGTGATTCGCCCTTCGCGTTTCGGTGAACCTAAAACTGCTTTTCAAGCAGAAGTAATCGATGTGCCTGAAATTGGCGATGACGAAGTTTTGGTTTACGTGATGGCTGCCGGAATCAACTACAATAACGTTTGGGCTGCTTTAGGAATCCCGGTGAATGTGATTGGAGCCCGAAATAAAGCCGGCGAAAAAGAAGAATTTCACATTGGTGGCTCCGATGCGAGTGGTGTGATTTATAAAATCGGAAAAAATGTAAAAAATGTGAAAGTGGGCGATGAGGTGGTCATCCACTGTGGAATGTGGGATATTCATGATCCTGCGATTAAGAATGGCACCGATCCCATGTATCTTCCTTCTTACCGAATTTGGGGTTACGAAAGTAACTGGGGAAGTTTTGCCCAGTTTACCAAAGTTCAGGCCCACCAATGCGTACCCAAACCTAAGCATTTAAGTTGGGAAGAATCCGCTGCATATATGTTGGTGGCGGCCACGGCTTATCGCATGCTCACACGTTGGAGAGAGCACGAAGTGCGCAAAGATGATGTGGTGCTTGTTTGGGGAGGCGCCGGTGGTTTGGGTTCGATGGCCATTCAAATCTGTAAAGCCTTTGGTGCAAAAGCGATCGCGGTGGTTTCAGGCGAAGATAAAGTGGAATATTGCAAAAAATTAGGCGCGGTCGGTTGCATTGATCGCCGAAAATTCAACCATTGGGGAATGCTCCCGCACTGGAAAGATAACGAAAAGTATAATGCTTGGTTAAAAGGCGCCCGCGATTTTGGGAAAGCGATTTGGGATGTTTTGGGTGAGAAGAAAAGTCCTCGCATTGTTTTCGAACATCCCGGTGAAGATACCGTTCCAACCTCGATCTTTGTTTGCGATACCGGCGGTATGGTGGTGATTTGTGCAGGAACCACGGGCTATAATGCTACCGTGGACTTGCGCTATCTCTGGATGCGTCAAAAACGTTTACAAGGTTCTCATTTTGCCAACGATGATCAAGCTATTGGCGTGAATAATCTCGTTCTCGAAGGAAAGATTGATCCTTGCCTTTCTCGGGTATGGGAATTTAAAGAAACGGGCGATGCCCATCAACTTATGCGCGAAAATAAACATCCGCACGGAAATATGTCGATCTTGGTGAATGCCAAGAAAAAAGGCCTGAAAAACCTCGAAGAATCAAGGAAGGCTTAAAAAAACAAATCAGTTCAAACAAAAAAAGGCAGCGAAACGCTGCCTTTTTTATTGTAATTGCAGAGACTCTCTTTATGAAAAAAATTCCCCTCTTCCTTTTTGCTTTAATGTTCTTTCTTCCTCAAATTTCTTTTTCTGCCAGCAGTTGTGGCTTAAGCCCTCAAGATTGGTGTCGGTCTGCACCGGGAGATATTTGTGGAAAGTATCGAGATAAAAGATCTTGCCAAGGTGATTTTCAGTGCGAGGCACTGCCTTATCGCGGCGAATCCATGGTAACCTGTCAAAAAGATGAAAGGGGATTTGCGAGCAATTGTCCGACGGTAGGTTGTCGCTTGCGATCGGAGCTCTTGCAAAAGAGTGATTGTGTATTTTACGAAATCCAATACGGGATTACGAAATGGGAGAATGAACGCTGTCGCTCTCGTTTTTAGAAAAGGATATTTTTATGGATCTTCTCTATTTTTATAGTCCTGGTACCTGCGCTTTGGGAGGCATGGTGGTTTTAGAGTGGCTGGGCTTGCCGTATCACCTTTGTAAGGTCGATCGTCCTTTGAGGGCCACAAAAGCCTTTAAAAAAATTAATCCTTGGGGAAAAGTTCCTGCCTTACAACACCGTGGGCAGTTGATTGCCGAAAGCAGTGCCATTGTTTTACATCTGCTTCAGCAAAAACCGAAATCAAATTTTGCCCCTCAGGCTGGAGAAGTTAAATGGGATGAAATGAATCAGTGGTTTTCTTATTTAGCGAGTGGTTTTCATGCGGCGTTTTATCCTTATTATGCCCCGTTTCGATATATCCAAGATGCAGAACTCTATAAACCTGTGAAAGAAGCGGCGGTGGAGCAAATTAAAAATCATCTTCAATATGTAAACGTGCATCTTTCGAAGAACAAATGGGTTTTAGGTGATTCGAAAACGGCGCTTGATCCGTGTTTGTATGCCATGAGCCGTTGGGCCAATGGTTTTTTGAAGATGTCCGAAGAGTTTCCGGCCATTGCCCGGCACCAAAAAAATCTCGAGCAAGATCCAGCCCTCCAATTTGCACTCGCGTTGGAAAAAGAAGAGATTAAAGAGCCGAAGGGGAATTTTAAAGGTTTGGTGGATTTGGAGAAGATATAGTTCTGAACAGGGTTTCTTCCGTTTGCGAAAAAACGCGCCGTAAGGAAACCGTTCAGGAAAAGTGTTAACCGGCACTTGTCTAGAATCGATAGTTCGGCGCTTTTTCTTTCACTTCAGAAACCTTGTTCAGAGGCTCTTATCACTTCTTTTGAGAGTAAATATTGTAAGTTCCGAGTGCCACGGCGATATCTTTTTTATCTTTCTCTTTTTCACGAAATACGTGGCATTCCATCACCGCATGAGATTTTCCGAGGTATTTAATCTTGGCTTCTCCAAAAATGGTTTCTCCAAGTTTCACGGGCGAGATATAGTTGATCTTGAATTCAATGGTCGAGCATCGATCGCCTTTTTTAAGGCTTTTAAATAAGGCAGCTCCCATCGAAAAATCCACAAACGTCGAAAGTACCCCCCCATGAGTCATTCCCGAAGGGCTAATGTGTTTTTCTTCAATAGTGAGAGAAGTTTTTGCACGCCCCGAGCCTATTTCATCGACCCGATAACCAACCAACATTCCAAAGTTGTCGGGGTGGTTGAAAACGCCTTTGTAAGATTCGAAGAGGTTTTTCATTTTAGGCTTTGGTAGGATCAAGTGTTTTTAGAAAATTGGCCAAATCGTCGGCATGTTCTTCTTCCATGGCTAAAATTCCTTCGAGCATGCGTCTGGTTGTGGGATCGTTGTTCCCCACATAGCGGATCATTTCACTGTAAGAATCGATCGCCACGCGTTCTGCAACCAAATCTTCTTTGATCATATCAACCAGGCTTTCTCCTTCGACATATTCGGAGTGGCTGCGGCTTAAGAGTCCTTCTGGATTAAAATTGGGTTCTCCGTCGAGTTGGGTGATGCGTTCGGCGATAAGATCGGCATGGCCTTGTTCTTCATTAGCGTGTTGTAAAAATTCTTGGGCCACGGGCTCGGCGTGAATGCCTTGCGCCATGTAGAAATGGCGTTTGTAGCGTAACACGCAAACAATCTCGGTGGCCAAGGCTTCGTTTAAAAGTTTAATCACAGTTTTGCGATCGCCTTGATAAGCTTCGGTAACAGCTCCATTTTCAATATGTTTGCGGGCGCGGGCGCGAAGAGCTTTGATATCGGTTAAAAAGGGTTTTGCCATAAGGGTCTCCTTTATTATTTTAAGAGTTGAAGCAGTTGCTCCGAATGGGTTTTAGGATCAACTTTGCGCAATACTTTTTTTATTTTTCCTTCTTTATCGATCACGATGGTGTCACGGGCGGCATATTGTGCACCGCTTACCCCATAAGCCGCCGCAATTTTCTTATCGGAATCGACGAGGAGCGGAAAATTTAAGTGAAACTTTTCTTTGAACGCTTGATGACTTTTCGCATCATCGAAACTTACGCCTAAGATTTGGGTTTCGGCATTCTGGAATTGATTTAAATTGTCGCGAAAATTACAGGCCTCGATGGTGCAGCCGGGTGTGTCGTCTTTTGGATAAAAATAGAGAATTACGTTTTTCTTTCCTTTAAAATCCGAAAGCTGCACGGTATTTCCTAATTCGTCTTTTGCGCTAAATTCAGGGGCGGGACTTCCTTCTAATAATTCACTCATAAATTGCTCCTTTTCTTGAAAATAAAACCAAGCTAATAAGATTAACGAAAATGCAAAAACAACCCAAAATCGTTTTTTTGGATACCGCGACTGTAGATCGCCAGGACCTTGAGCTTGGAGATTTTCTTTCATTAGGACAGGTGACTTGTTACCCACAAACAATTCCTTCTCAGATTATCTCTCGGTGCAAAAAAGCCGATATCATCGTTACCAATAAATGTATTTTGAGTGAAAAAGAACTGGGCGCTTTACCTAATCTTCGATTCATCGCCGTAACCGCGACAGGCTACAATAATATCGATGGGATTGCAGCAAAAAAGAAGGGAATTGGGCTAAGCAATGTGGCGGGTTATTCTACTTCGACAGTTGTTGAACAGGCCCTCCTTTTTTTGCTCGCCTTTTCTCATCGTTTTCTCGAGCATCGTGAAGCCGCCTTCGGCCGCTGGAATCGTTCAAAGCTCTATGCCATTCTCGATTATTCTTACTCGGAGCTCGATGGAAAAACTTTGGGAATTATCGGCTACGGAACGATTGGACGAAAGCTTGCAGGGCTTGCTCAAGCTTTAGGAATGCGGGTTTTGATTGCGAGGTTACCTGGGCGCAAATATTCTTCTTCGTTGAGGCGTCATTCCCTTCGAGAGGTTTTGGAAAAAAGCGATTATGTGAGTTTGCATACAGCCTTGCATGCGAATACTCACAAAATCATCAATGAAAAAAGCTTACGTTTTCTGAAACCCAGCGCTTATCTCTTGAATTTGAGTCGAGGTCCGCTTGTAGATGAAAAAGCAATTGCGAAAGCTTTGCTTCGAAACAAGTTGGCGGGTTATGCGAGTGATGTAATGGAGCAAGAGCCCCCTCCGCTAAAACATCCTTTTTGGAATTCAAAATTGAAAGATAAACTGATTTTGACTCCGCACATCGCCTGGGCCAGCCGTGAGGCACGGCAACGTTTGATGGATGAAGTTACAAAAAATATTGAGGCTTTTTTAAAAGGGAAGAAAAGGAATCGGGTGGTGTAGCTTTATTCCCGAGTGGAGGCTTCGGCATGCGGCATGCTCAAGATGGCCAAGAAGATTCCGTAATAAGCAATGGGAGTGACTACTCCCCAGTTAAACCGAAGTTGCAATAAGGGTTGAATCACTTGAATCACGATCATTCCAATGCAGGCAAATCGTAAAACGCGGCGAGCCCATTCTTGAAGTAATAAAAGGCCTAAACCGCCAATGAAGAAGATGAGATTGGTTCCATCGGCCAAAGTGATGGAGGTTTGAAACTTTGTTTGGACGATGATAAGAAGTTTTTCAGCAACGGGCTTACCGGAATAAAGTAGGAAAAAAAGTCCCATGGCGCGAAGTAAATAGGCCATTTAAAATCCTTTCTTTTGTCGAAAACTGGAATTTGTGAGCACTTCTTCAGTTCGAGAAAAAACGCACCGTAGGGAAAATTTTTCAGAGAAATTAAAAAATTATAGAATTCAATAATTAAGAACTCGGTGCTTTTTCTCTTACTTCAGAAGTATTCACAAATTCTGAAATATTGAGGAATGAATTATGATCGCATTTTTTACCCTGCTTTTCAATCTTCTGTTTGTTTTTTCTGTTTTTGCTCAAACCCCTTTGCAAAATTGCAAAGATGAAAGTTGTTTGAGGGCTGCGGTGCCTTACAACTCAAAAACACCGCCCTCTGTGGAGTCTTGTAAAGCGTTAGACGGAAAAAAATCGCCCGGTGATTTTGATGAAGATTTGGGTGTTTTGTGCCGTTTGGTGATTAGTCGGGCAATCGCTTCGCAGCGAAGTGTGGAAGCTTGTTTGGCGAAAGAAGGTGATCCAAATCCCGATTGGGAGATGGATTTAGATCAAAAGGCCCTACTCCAATACTATAACAAAACTTTAAGAGAAGCAGCGCTCGCTAAAAAAGGAGTGGGGGCTTTATCGAGTACCAGTGGAGCCAATAACAGCACGATTCATGGGAGCTATGTTTATGATCACCAATCGCGCGAAGAGGCTGGGGCCAAGCGAGAGGTTTCTTTTGCCACTTATTTTTGCATTACCGCTTCTCCTCAAAAACACTATACCCCCTATTTTTCGGTTTTGAAGGTTTCGGGAAAACCGGTGGAACAAAACTCGATTGCAAATCCTCCGAAAGCGGAGCCTGTTCTTTTTCAGCTTCCTAAAACCGATTTCGATGCGGCTTATGAATTTTATGATTTGAATGGTGATGGAAATAAAGACATCGTGATTTTAAATCGCGATATATTCGAAGGATTTGGCTTAAGTGCTTGTTTGTATAAGGCGGGTCAGGCTTCTTGCCAGGAAGTAAAGTCTCCCGATTTTATAAAAGTGGATGAAATGTTTGCCAAAGGAAAATTAGAAATCAAATCTCCTCGAGAAATTAAGGTTCAATTCAGCAAAGATGGCAAAGTGCTTTCCGATGCGGTTTATGAATATTCGGGGAATAGTTTGAAGTTAAAGAAGCCCTAAAGATTAGGTACCACGAAAGGTTCACGACCTTCACGCGCAGCAATTTCTCGTGCAAGCGGTAGCAAGAGTCGATACGCATAAACTTTATCGGGGTCTGCCCCATTTTCTTGAAGCTCTAATTGGATCGTGCTCACGAGTGGATTCCAAAAATTTATAAACGAATCTTCTAAACGCGGGTATTCGCGGCAAAGCTGCCGTAACTTTTCTGCTAAGGCAGGTGTCCAATCTCTCCAGTGAGAGCCATGAGAAAAGAGCAGATACACGACATAGGTTTCCATTCGCACAAAACGGGGATCATTCAAACGAGAGCCATCCACTAAAAAAACCTGTAAACCCGAAGGCGACGGTTCTGTAGGAAAATGATTTGTAAGGGGCGGCGGGTTTCTTAAAGGTCGTCTATAATCTAATCCGTTAAAATAGATTTCTAAAGCCGATCTAAATTCGTTCAAGTGATGCCTAGCCAGGGAGCTCATATCTTCAAGGAAAAAACCCAAGATTCTATTTTTTTCTCGGAGCGGAATGCTATCGAGAATCCTAAAAAATTCTCCAGGATTTTGACGGAAGTGAGAATAAAAAGAATCGATCGCTTGTTTGATTTCTCTTAAGCGTTGTTCATAGATGGGGTATAGGGGCGGGAGATTTCTAAAATTTTGATCGGACCATCGTGCCATCATTCCTAAAATAGATCCTTGAAAAGGATATTGATGAGAGTCTGTCGTTAGAAAATCCATTGTGTTCCATAAATCCATATAATTTTCTTGGCTCAGGTGTCTTAATTGTTCTGGATTTTGGAGAATTCGCAGAAAGGTCTGAAAACCCGGGCTGAATAAACCCTGAAGCGCCTGTTCTGTTCGGTGTCGAATCAGAAGACTATGTTCTTGGCTTCTGGGGTTATATAATCCAAGAAAAGTTCTCCGTTCTCCCTTATTCAGGAAAACCCAGCCCTGAATTGGCCTTCTTTGTTCATCGAGAAGAGGCAAGATGGGAAAAGAGAGCTTCTCCATGATTTTTCTATAAAGATTTCCATTTTCCTCAAGTTCCGAGACGAGCAGGGTAGGATAGGGAGGTGTTTCAGGTGCCTCCGAGTTTCCAGCTCCATTTATAAAATCAGGAATCGATAGACGAGTTCTCTCAGGCGGTAATCTTCCCGTGGGGTTAAAAAGTCGCGCGGAATATGGGAGCCAGAATAATTCCCCTCGCGGAGTGTGGCTTACTTCTAAAGGAACATCGCCTTGATGAGGAAGCCGGCAAGGCGCAAGTAGAAGTGCTTCTTCTTCAATCGGAGGAACGATCCCCTGAGAAAGTAAAAAAGCATAGGCAAAAATTTCTTCTGCGTAGGTGGGTGCTTGAATTTCTGTATTTTCTTCTCCACTCATTAAATTGGTATTGAAAGAAGTATCGCCTTGTAAACTTACCGGCTGAATATGATCGGCGAAAAGATTTAAGGCGCGTGTTTCTCCGGGAACGTCTGCGTGTTGCCGGTGGAGTGTAGCCACCATGAATTGGCTATTGGCCTGACAAGCTCCCCCGATTGGAATCCCCAAAGCGGGAGGAAATAGAAAACCCCGCATATAAGGATTATCGCGCTCGTAAGAATCAATCGAAGAATTCAAGAAAAGTTGAATGATGATTTGATTGCGGCGCTCTAAAGAAGTTAATCCCGGAGCGGGGCGAATTCTAGCCAAAATTTGATCAAAGTCGCTGGAGAAAGTGAAGTTTTGGCCTGCAGGGAGTTGTGGCAAATTGGCTAGATATTGGGTCTCTAAAAAAAATCGACCATAATCAAAAGAGGGATCTCGTCGATGACGACTGTAATTGATAAGTAATCGTCTCGCTTGTTCAATTTGCCTTGCATAACGGGAAGGACTCGGAGCTGTTTCTTCGGGCTGAAGTCCTCCCGAAGCCAATGCCACGGTGCCTGCTCCCCCTACAAAAGCGGCTAAGATTCCGACTCCGACTTCGAGAGCAACGGCAAATCCTCCTCCCACCCCTCCCGTTGCGCAAGTGAGGGCGATGCCCACTTGTGCACGCTCGGCACCATTTTGAGTGAGCTCGGTGTAACGATTCCAAAGCTTTTGGGCTTCCAAAAGGTGTTGATAGCTTGTGTTTAAATGGAGGGCCACTTCGTTGAGGTGGTTTCCTGCTAGATCAGCTTGAAGTGATCTAATTTCTCGCCTGCTTTGATCAAGTAGATGCCGTAATGCAGCGGCATTATCTGCATTTTCTCCAAACGTGAAAAAATCAGAGACTTGTTGAACAAAAGATGGATGAGCGACGTAACGCGCTTCAAGTTCTTCTAATCCCTGTAATTCGTGCTGTAGAGCTTCCACACGATGGGTCAAAATTTGACGTAAAGTAACCATGGAGAGTGTCTGCTTTTCGGTTATGTTTTGACAAAGTTGCTTTATTTTTTAGGGCAATTTTACGGCTGTTTTTCTAGAATTTTATGCCGTTGGAGTTTCCCATTCGCCGTTTTAGGGAGACTTTTTACGAAATAAATCTGTTTCGGGCATTTATAGGCCGAGAGTTTTTTTTCGCATTCTTTTTTGATTTGTATTTCTAAATTTTCATCGGCTTCAAAATCGGATTTCAAAACTAAAAAAGCCGTGACTAAAGTTTTGCCTGCTTCGATTTCTTTTCCAATCACGGCGGATTCTTCAATTTCGGGCATTGCATTCAAAACCGTTTCGACTTCGAGGGGAGAGATGCGATAGCCGCCTGCCGTAATCACCTCATCGCGCCGGCCTAAGAAAAAGAAATTTCCGCTCTCGTCTTTTTGGGCGAGATCGCCGCTGAGGAAGTAATCATTTTTAAATCCCTCCACACCTCCCTTTACAAAGGGAGGGGGGGAAGTGTTTCCTCCTTTTGTAAAGGGGGATTCAGGGGGATTTTTTCGATAATATCCTAACATCAAGCCCGTGCAGGAAACATGCGTAGCGAGAATCCCAGGAGTATGGGGAGGTAGTTCTTTTCCTTCTTCATCCACAATCTCTATTTTCTGATCGGGCAAGGCTTTACCACAGGAGCCTTTCACAATTTCTTCGCCCACGCGCTGTACCAGATAAACACTATGTTCACTCATGCCTAAGCCTTCGTAAATCTCAAGTTCGGTGTAATTTTTAAATTTTTCACGAATTTCTTCGGGCAGTTTTTCGCCGGCGGAATTGCAAATGCGAACTCCATCAAACCCCACCTTTATCCTCCCCTTGATCTCAAGGGGAGGTGGGGAGGGGTTTAGCTCAAAATATTCGACCAAGCGTCGATAAATTCCGGGCACGCTCATGAAGGTTGTGATTCCAAATTGTTTGATGAGTTGGCAAATTTTTTCGGCGTTTAAAGGGCCATTGTAAATTAAGGTGGGGAGCCCGTGCCGCCAAACATCGAGCAGGCCTGCGGTGAGGGCGTAGCTCCAATTGAGGGTACTGGTGTTAAAAATTACATCATTGAAACGGAAATCGTTCCAAAGCTTTGCGCGTGTATCGTGAGCGGGAATACTGCGGTGCGCATGAATCACTGCTTTGGGTTTTCCTTCGGTGCCGCTCGTATAAAGCCAAAAGGCAGGGTCGTTTGCCTGAGTGGGTTCCGTTTGAAATTGAGAAGAAGAATTTTTTAAGAGATCTTGGAAACGGAGGACAGACCGCCCCCCGTCCCCCTTCTTGGTAAGGAGGGGGAGGAGAGACGCCGGAGTAATGCAAAGAATGTATTTTAAAGAAGGGAGAGAATTTTTCAGAATTTCTTTGGGGAATAATTCTTCCGTTGTAACCAGCACACTCGCTTCACTATCTTCCAAAATAAATTTTAATTCATCTTCTGTCGCTTGAACGGAACTTGGAATCGGAATGATGCCTGCTTTGATTGCTCCTAAAAAAGTGATGGGAAATTCGGGAGAATTCGGAAGTCGCAAAACAAGCCTTTCTCCTTTTTGAAGCCCTAAATTTTTTAAGGCATTCGCAATTCGATTGGTCAGGCCTTCAAGATTTGAAAATGTGAATTTTTTGATTTCCAAGCTTCCTCCCTTTTGTAAAGGGAGGTCAGGAGGAATTTTTTGATCGAGAAATCCCCCTGTATCCCCCTTTTCCAAAGGGGGAGAGAGATCTTTCACATAAATCAATGCAGGCTTATGTTTGTTGTGGGGCGACTGCGCGTTTTTATCGATGCAATCGAGCGCAATGTTGTAAGAATTGAGCATAGCTCCCTCTAGCGGGCTTTGGGCTTGCATTCAACCGGTAAAACAAAAACCTCCTGGTCGGATGACGCAGGAGGTTTTTAGGGTAGGGAGGGTAGATGAGTTATCGTTGTTCTTGAATTCCTTTGTAATGAAAGTCTTTGCCTAGGCTTTTTAAGCTTTCCTCTTTATTCGGACTACTAAAGGCTCGTTGCATGGCGCCTTCTGCCTTTTTGGCTTCTGCTACTTGCCCAGAAAGTGCAGAGGAGGGAGCCATGGCGTTGGCTTCTCCTACTTTTTCTCGGTAATCATTCATCACCTTTGCAGCACCGGCCGGATCGCCACTGGCCACTTTACGAGCACTTTCTTTTAGGGCTTTTCCGTAATTATTTTTTGTCCAGGCTTCTTCATAGACCTTTTGATTGATCGAATCGCTCACCTCATAACGCTGCGAGGCGGGGAGACACGACACATAGAGATCGGAATTAATGACGGGTACTCGATAGAAGTTTCCTTGAACATAGAATGATAAATCGAGCTGACCTAAAGGCCGCGCAGAATAGGTGTAGGTGCTGGGGAGTGCGAGCGTTAAATAAACGACTTTCTTTTGATTTTGGTAAATGTGCCCTGGTTGAACAATATAATGATTGCCTTGACGTTGAATCGGGTAGCCCGAGGCATCCGTGAGAGTAATATCCGGGGGAAGGTCGAAATTGATTTCTGTATTTGACGCATAAATTTCACTCGCGCCCCGGAATTCTTGAGCCAAAATACTAAACATTCCATTTGGATTTTGGAGGTAATAATAACTTCCTTGACCACGGTCTGCTAAATTAGAAAGAAGATTTTCATTAAAATCTAAGCCCACCCCGATGGTTGAGAGTGCAAAGGGTGAAGAGGCTTTGCCCATTCCGTAGTTTTGAGAAGCGGCGATTACCATATTGCTCAAAGCAGCGGGGTCGGTAATGCCTTGATTGGCCAAGCCGTCTGAGATCAAAATAATTCTTTCAGAACGAGCAACGGAATTATTCTCACGCATCATTTGAATGGCAGTTTGAAGGCCACTGGAAATATTGGTGCTTCCACGCGGTTGGATGCCCGATATTTTTTGCTGAAGATAATTTTTATCTTGAGAAGAAACATAACTCAAATAATGATTAATCTCGGCCTTATCGTCAAAAGAAACCAAGCCGAAACGATCTTGCGGAGAAAGCTGTTGGATCAGGGTTCTTAAACCTTGATGCGCATACTCCATTTTTTGCGCGGCCGACATGCTGCCACTGCGATCGAGCACCACAATTAAATCGGTGGGTTTGCGTGTTTCAACCGAATCAGTTTGGCGTGGGGCTTCGATATCCATCTGTAAATAAACCAGGCCATCGGAACCTTGTAAAATCTTGCCTTGTGAAAGCGAGGCCTGAACTCGAATTTGAGGTGTTTGCTTCTTTAAGATAGGAGAACCCGACTTTGCGCCCGCGCTGCAAGCGGGGGCTAAGATTTGAAGCGTTAAGAGCACGAGTATTGTGATTTGATGTTTTAAATTTTTCATAAATTTTCCTTTCATGGATGAAGCACAAATGCTCCATCTGCTCCCACAATGCTGGAAATCTCCTTTGAAAAAGAGGCCTTAGTCTGTAAAAAAATGGGGGAGATCTTTTACAAATGTTTTACAGAATTTGTGTTTGGAATTCGGTATAGTGAGAGGAATGACTGAGGTCTCGGGTAAGTTTTTCTCCGCCTAAGGCGGACAAACGTTACATTTTCTTTCAAAGGGAGTTAAAGCCTGTGCCCCACTTGAAATCTTCTCAAAGTTCACCAGAAACCTTAAAGTAAGAGAGGAAATTATGGATGCTGGAAAAAGTAAAATTCTAATTGCTGAAGACGAAGAGAGCATTCGAAAAGGTTTGGTCGATGTTTTTGTTTATCATGGCTATCAAGTGAATGCCGTAGAAACGGGGTCTGCGGCATTAAAAGAAGCTCTTACCGGAACGTATCATTTGATTATTTTAGATGTGATGTTGCCCGAATTAGATGGCTTTAAAATTTGCGATGCCATTCGAAAAAAAGATCGTGCGCAACCCATTATTCTTCTCACTGCAAAAGGCGATGAAGAAGATATTATTCAGGGTTTAAAATTAGGTGCCGATGATTATGTAACCAAGCCTTTTTCAATTCGAGAGCTTTTAGCCCGATGTGAGAGTGTTTTGCGGCGAAGCCCAAAGCTTCAAGTAGCCAAGCAAAAGATTGAATGGGGGAAATTTGTGATCGATCCACTCAATCTGATTTTTGAAGGGCCCCAGGGAAATATCGAGCTTACGCGTCGGGAGGTTGATTTGCTCCGTTATCTTATTCAAAATTCTGAACGGCCGGTTTCGCGGCAGGAATTATTAAAAGAAGTTTGGGGTTACCAAAATCCACAGATGGATACCCGCACGGTCGATATTCACATGACGAAGCTGCGACGAAAAATTGAAGAAGATGCGGAAAATCCAAAAATGATTCTGACGATTCGAGGAGAAGGCTACAAAATCGTTTCGTTTTGATTTTTATGACAAAACTTCGCCTTCAATTTTTAGCTTTCTTTATCTTGCTCCAATTAGGGGTGATTTTTCTTTTGGGGAATTCTTATCGGCAGATGAGAATTGAAGAAAAAAGTTTGTGGGAAGGCGAAAGCGCCAAAGTTTATAATCAAATGCAGGCGCAGATTAGTGATTTTCTAAATTTAGAAGATGCACGTTCTTTTAAAGATTACCGTTTTTCCCAATCAAAAGAAGGAGAGGCTTTTACCACACGCTCTCCGCTCTCGGAGATTTCTCCCGTGGGTTTGCCCAAAGGGTGGCTAGGATATTTTCAAGTTGAGCCCGATGGAGGTTTTTCGACTCCCTATCTTCCTCCCGAAAATCCGAAATCTTTAAGTGATTATTCCGAGCGTTTTCGCAAGCAAACAGAATTAGAGAAAAGTACCCTTCGTTTTCGAAAAGAGATGCAAGGTGCTTTGGCCGAGCGCGTGTCTCCAAAAGATGTTTCTATTCCCCACTTAAAGCCGCCCCCTGCGCCCGCCAAAGTTTTTGATGCAAAAGAAAAGGCTAAATCGGCACCGAATGTTTATCCAAACCCCATTGCCGAAAAAAAGCAGGAAGCTAAATCGGGAGAAATGGAAAGCCCAAAAATGGCAGCTCCTGCGGCCGATTATTCTTCTCAGCTCGGCCGACGAGAAGAAACGGTGCAAGAAGGTTCTATACAAAATTTCCGACAAACTCAGTCTTCTGCTTCTTCTGCAGCGGGCCCCACCCTTAAGAAATCAAGAGCTGCTCCTCTCAAAGAATCTTCGCAGAGGCCGATAGAGCCGGTGCCCGCAGGCGCTCCAAAACCCTCTTCTTTCGCTCAAAGCTCTGAGCTCAATAAAACCACTTCGATTGTTTGGCTCGATCCTTTTCAGGCAAAAGTCTCGGGGCAGTTTTTGATTTTTTTTAGACGAGTTTCGGTTGATCAAAAAATGTATTTGCAGGGCTTTGTTTTAGAGACTCAGAAATTTTTTGAAGCCCTGATGCAGAATAGTTTTGAAAATTCGGAGTTGCCAAAATTTTCTTGGGTGCGTTGGGTCTGGGAAGACGAATTGATTGCGCAATATGGGCAAGTTCAGTCGGCTTCCAATAAACAAAATACCTTGTTTTGGCGCTGGATGGCCTATCCTTTAAATTCGATTCGTTGGAAAGTAGTGGGGGAGGCTTGGCCGCAAGTCTCAACGCGTTTGTATTTAAATATTCTCTCTGCCGGGCTCTTCTTATTTTCAACTCTTGGCTTGTTTTGGATTTACCGTTCGTCGGCTGCTCAGATTCGGCTCTCTCAAAAGCGCCAAGATTTTGTGGCAGCGGTGAGCCATGAATTGAAAACACCACTCACCTCCATCCGTATGTATAGCGAAATGCTCGAAGATGATTGGGTAAAAGATGAAGCGAAGAAAAAAGAATATTATCAAAACATTCATCAAGAAAGTGAGCGCTTATCACGCTTGATTGAAAATGTTTTGCAAATGGCAAGGCTCGAAAAACAAAACCACCCCGTTCATCTCATTAAACAAAACCCAGAAGCTGATTTAAAACATTGGGCTCTACAATTTGAGACTCTCGCCCAAAAAGAAGGTTTTGAATTTGTTTTGAAACTTCCGGATTCTCTTCCTTCTATTGAATATGATCCGGATGCCCTGAAAGAAATTTTTCTAATCTTCATGGAGAATAGTATTAAATTTTCTAAAAATGCTTCGAAGAAATTATTAGAATTGATTGTGAAGGTAGATGGATCTTTTCTGAATTTTGTGTGGAGAGATTATGGCCCTGGAGTGCCCGAGGCTGAACTCCGAAAGATTTTCGAGAAGTTTTATCGAATTGAAAATGAGCTTACCCGCAAAACCAAAGGGACTGGTATTGGGCTAGCCATTGCAAAAATGACGATGGAGTCTATGAGGGCAAGCATTGAGGCAAAAAACCGAGAAGAGGGGTTAGATATTCTCTTAAAATTTCCTATTTCTTAAGAGCCTTATCTTCTGCGGCCAAAAAGACGCAATAAACTTAAAAACAGATTAATGAAATCAAGATAAAGCGTTAACGCGCCGCTAATCGCTTCTTTTTGATTTTCATCGGTTCCTTCATTTCCAATAATATTCATCTGCTTGATTTTTTGGGTATCGTAGGCCGTTAACCCTGCAAAAACAATCACTCCTACAATCGCATAGACTTTGCTGCTTGTCTCGGTCCACAAGCTCGAAAAGAAAAGGCTTAAAAGTCCAAAGCCTACCAAACCAAAAAGTCCCATGGTGCAAAAAGTACCGATGGGCCCTAAATCTTTTTTGGTAAAATATCCGATGGCTCCTAAGCCCGCAAAAGAGAAAGCGGTGAGTAAGAAAATAGAGGCGATACTATCCTGAGTAAAAATAAGAAAAATGATAGAAAAAGTTACTCCATTGAGCGCGGAGTAAGTCATAAATAAGGCCAAGGCAGTGAGTGAATTAATTTTCGGGAGAAGAAACGAGAAAGCCAAGACCATTCCAAATTCGGCGAAGAGTAATCCGTAAAACAGAACCTTATTTTGAACAATTTTTACAGCTAAGTCTTGGTTATTTCCGATGAAATAGCTGATCAGCGCCGTGAGGAGAATCCCCAGCGTCATCCAAGAATACACCTTCGACATAAATCGTGCATTTTCTTCGGCGATGGCCTGAGTGGAAAGATTTTGTGGAAAAGAAGTGTGCATTTGGATCTCCTATAGCGTTTCAACTTTTAATGAGTACGAATGTGCTCATTAAAAGTTAGAAATACTTACCGCATAAAGAGCGGCCCCTCTTTATGGGGTGGTTTGTGAATGTAAAGTTGTCCTAATTGGAAGTTAATAAACCATAAAAGATAAAAAATCTTAGAACCCATAGTACACCAAAGAAGTTTCAGAGATAAAGGTTGTTTTTGGGGAAATACTTGAAACGAGTCTAAAATCTAGTGTAATCCCCGTTTCGTCCTTGAGGACACCTTGTGAATTTGTGAATATTGGAATTCCAAAAACTGAAAAGCGGTTGAGTTGGGTGCTGGGAGATTCTCGGCCCGATTTGTTGCGAGAAGAAACCCTTGCCCAAATCTTCCGAGAGACAGCCCAGGCTTATCCTGCCAAGACCGCCCTTTTTTTTCAGGAGAAATCTTTAACTTATGAAGAGCTCGATCGTTGGAGCGATACGGTTGCGTTGGAGCTTGCGAGGCGAGGGGTTGGTCGGGGTGCGACAGTAGGGGTGTGGTGGCCTCGGAGCTTAGAGCTCCACGTGGCGATTTTGGGAATCGTCAAGTCAGGAGCGGCTTATGTGCCTCTTGATCGTGAAATGCCCGCTGACCGCGTTTTGACCGTGCTGGCCGAAGTGGGGGCCGCCGCATGTTTTAGCGATGAAATTCTAGAGAGTGTTTGCCCGGTTTTGAAAGTGCCTGAGCCGTCTCCTCAAATTACGAAAGCAGAGCTTCCTGTAGGACCTTCTCCAGAAGATTGGGCTTATGTCCTTTATACGTCGGGGAGTACGGGCAAGCCCAAAGGGATTCCCATTACTCAACGGCAAATTTGTCATCTCGTTCGTTCCGAACAAAGTATTTTAAATATTCAAAACCAAGATAAGGTTTACCAGGGTTTTTCGGTTTCTTTCGATATGTGGTGCGAAGAAACCTGGATCAGTTTTTTGGTGGGAGCTACACTTTGGGTGGCCGATTCAACCACAGCCAAATCGCTAGATGAGCTGGGCGAAATTCTCCGTAAAAATCAGATTACCGTGCTTCATGCGGTTCCAAGTTTATTGGCGATCATTGACGATCAAATTCCTTCGATTCGTTTAGTCAATGCGGGAGGGGAGGCCTGCACTCCACAGGTTTTGGCAAAATGGGCCAAATCGTCGCGTCAATTTTTTAATACATATGGCCCCACCGAAACAACAGTTACGGCGACTCTTGCGCCCTTGAAAAGGGGAGATGAAATTACCATCGGCAAACCCTTGCCCAATTATGGTTTGGCCGTGGTGGACGAACAACTGAATCTTCTTCCTTGTGGAGAGCGCGGAGAATTAGTCATTTCGGGCCCAGGAGTGGGGGGGGGCTATATCAACAGGCCCGAGCTTACTCGAAATTGTTTTCTCCCAAAACCGGAGGCGCTTCATTTACTTCCTGGAAATAAAATTTATCGAACCGGCGATGCAGCTTTCATCAATGAACAAGGCGATATTTTTGTGCAGGGGCGCTTTGATGATCAGATTAAGCTTCGTGGCTATCGAATTGAACTCGGTGAGATAGAAGTCTGTTTAAATCAACTCCCTTTTGTTTCAAGTGCAGCGGTCGCCGTAAAAAAAGATAAAGAATCGACCGATCATTTGGTGGCCTATCTTGTTTTGGAAACGGGAAAAACTTTTGATGAAATTCAGGCCCGTCATCTACTTGCCGAGCATTTGCCGGTTTATATGATTCCCAATTTGTTTGTGACGCTGAGCAAGATGCCTTATTTGCCCAGCGGAAAAATCGATCGTAAATCGCTTCCGGCTCCCGAAGTGCTTAATCAAGCCCAAGAGAAGACGAAAAATTTTGAGGCGAATGCTTCTGTTCAAGAACGGGTGCTGTGGGTTTTAAATCAAATGTTTCCAAATCGGCCTATAGAGTTAGAAGAAGATTTTTTCGATGATTTAGGCGGACACTCCCTTTTGGCGGCCGAATTTGTTTCTCGGCTTCGTGAGGCGAAACTGAATTATGCTTCGATTAAAGATGTTTATCTCCACCGCCCTCTGTCGAATCTTTTGAAAGAATGGGAGACGAAAAAAACAGATTCTAAAATCTCAGGTGCCGCTTACCAGAAAATTTCGAATGGGCGTTATCTTTTTTGCAGCATCGCTCAAACTTTTGCCTTGCTTTTTGTTTATGGGCTCTTCGCTTTTCAAATTTTCTTACCTTATGTTTCTTATTATTATGTTTTGCAAGATACTTCGAGTCATGTGTGGGGCATTGTTGCTGCACTTTGCTCTTTTTGCTTGGTCCCTCCGATTTTTATTACCATTACCATTCTAACAAAGTGGCTAGTAATTGGCCGAATTCGCCCTGGAGATTATCCGCTTTGGGGCTGGTATTATTTTCGCTGGTGGCTTTTCAAAGCCGTCCAAAAACTCACACCAGTTGAGTATATTAATGGAACGCCGATCTATCCCCTGTATTTGCGTTTGCTTGGAGTGAAGGTGGCATCCGATGCCCAATTAAGTGCGTTTATCATTGGCGCAGAAGATTTGGTTACCCTTGGAAAAGATGTGAGTATTAGCTCAGGAGTTGTTTTAAATAATGCGGTGGTTGAAGGCGGGCTTTTAAAACTGCGCTCCGTTCATCTTGCCGACCATGCCTATATTGGAACCAGTTCAGTGATTGGCGGAGACTGCAAAATTGAAGAATGGGGAGAGCTCAAAGATTTAAGTTTTTTGCGTCCGGGTACTCGGGTAAAAACTTGTGAAGTTTGGGGAGGAAGTCCGGCAGAACGGGAATGCACGAAAACGCTTGAAGAATTGCCTCAGCCTTTAGAAGTTTCTTTTCAAACACGTCTGAAATATAGCGCCATTTTTTTGCTTCTTCTTCTTTTGTTTCCTTTCAATGTTTTGCTTCCCCTTTTGCCGAGCATCATTATTTTGAATGAACTCGATACTGCAGCTCCCGATTATAATTTCAATTATTTGGTGATTACGCCTCTCTTAGCAGCGAGCTACGTTTTGCTCTTTGCTTTGGAGGTGGTGATTTTTTCGCGGATCATTCTCAAAGACTTAAAACCAGGAACCTATTCTCTCTATAGCAAGCTTTATATTCGTAAGTGGTTTGTAGATCAGTTAATCACTTTATCGCTCTATGTGCTGCATCCTGCCTACGCGACGGTCTATGTTTCGAGCTTTTACCGAGCCCTGCGTGCGAAGATTGGAAAGCGCACCGAGATTTCAACGGCCAGTGAAGTGACTCATTGTCTTTTAGAGGTTGGAGAAGGAGCTTTTGTGGCCGATGCGGTTACTTTGGGTGAAGATGATGTGCGAGCTCAGCAATTTACCCTCAGCCAAACAACGATTGGAAGCAATAGCTTTGTAGGAAATAGTGCGCTGATTCCCCAAGGCTATCATTTACCCAGCGATATGTTGGTGGGAGTTTTATCGGTACCGCCCACGCCAGAGCAACTTCGCAACTCTTCGGCAAAAAATTGGTTTGGTTCTCCGGCGATTCCGCTTCCGAGGCGCCAGGAGAGCGGAAATTATCCGGCAAGTTTAACGACGCATCCTTCTCACAAAAGAAAAATTGTTCGTGGAGTGATTGAGTTTCTACGGCTTTTGGTTCCTTCAACGGTCTTGATGTGTTTGAGTGTGGTTTTTATTGCGTATGTGCATGATTTGGTTGTTGATGGGAGCTGGTTGGAATTATTTTTACAATTTCCTTTTTACTATATTGGTTTCGTGGGGCTTCCTTGTTTCTTGGTTGTGGTGCTTCTTAAATGGATTTTGATTGGAAAATATAAAGTGCTTCAAACCCCCATGTGGACTTCAAAAGTCTGGCGAACAGAAGCCATTACTGCCATCTACGAGGCGCTTTCGGTGCCTTTTCTCCTTGAATATTTAAAGGGGACCCTCTGGCTGCCTCTTGCCTTGCGTTTGCTGGGAGTTAAAGCTGGAAAACGGGTTTGGCTGAATACGACGGATATCACCGAATTTGATTTGGTAAGTATTGGAGACGATGCGGCTCTCAATGAAGATAGTGGCCCCCAAACTCATTTGTTTGAAGATCGTGTGATGAAAATAGGATCGGTGGATATTGGTGAAAGAGCTAGTGTCGGGGCTCGAACTGTGGTTTTATACGAGAGTAAAGTGGGCAACGAAACGGTTTTGGAGCCTTTGTCTTTGGTGATGAAGGGTGAAAATCTTCCTTCACAGTCTCGTTGGGGCGGAAGCCCCGTAAGGCCCGTTTCAGCTTCTTAGGAGGGATCATGCCAGAAATTTCTTACCGAAAAGGGGCGATTCAGCCTCTCGTTTGTTATCGTTTAGCGTGGCAATTCATTAAAGATGACTATTGGACTTTTTTGCTTATTGCTCTGGTGGGCCTAGTCTTAGGGAGTTTGGCGCCTTTAGGTATTTTGATGGGGCCCATGATGTGCGGGATCTATCTTTGTTTGTTCGGAAAACTCAATCAAGAAAAAATTACTTTTGATAAGCTCTTAAAAGGCTTTGATTTCTTTTTGCCGAGCTTTATCGCAACGCTGATTCAAATGATTCCGGTTATTATTCTCATTGTCCCGATGAATTTTTATTTCATCTTCGTGATGATGCAAGACATTCAAATGCTTCAACAAAATTCCGACCCGGCCTTTGCTCAAGCTTGGCTCGTTAGTTTTTTCCTGAAGATGATTCCTGGAGTAGGAATTATGATGCTTCTGATGTTAATCGCGACAGCCCTTTTCATGTTTAGTTATCCTTTGATCGTCGATAAAAAACTCTCGGCTTGGGAAGCCATTCAAACCAGCGCCCGATCTGCCTTAGCGAATTTAGGGGGAGTTTTGGGTTTGGTGTTTTTAAATATGTTTTTGGGAGTGATTGGTGTTTGTTGCTGTTATGTAGGTGCAATCTTTATTCTTCCGATTACCCTGGCCGCTAATTTTATGGCTTATCGCCAAGTTTTTGGAGAAATCTAATTTTTTCTTCGCTGCACTAACCCAGATAAACTGGATAAGAGACTAATGGCTCCGCACCTTTGAGAGATGCACCATCGGAAAAGGTTCCATCGGAATTTGAATCTCTAAATTATCTCCTCTACAAGTATAGTGAAGTTGGGCTGGATGGGTTGATGGCGGAGTTGGAAGATTTGTACTTCGAGTTCTTCCCGCAATAGAGATGGTAGCCTGACCACTTGAGTTTACTGCAAAATTCCAAATATTTAAGGTGGAACCACCCGCTGCATAATTTCCCTGTGCATTCATTTGCATGTTGATGTTCATGATCATATTCATTCCTCGATCCATGGGCGTATTTGTGCCCACGCTATAATCGAGTGTGCCATTTGCGATTCCATTCCGTTTCATGCAGAGATCCGCGTTGATCGAAAAATTCGTGATTTGAGTTCGTTGAGTCGCCTGATGCCCTGAGAAGAGGGCTTGCAAAGCACTCCGATCACTTGCAGGGTCGATATGCCATCGGCCAATCAGACAGTTGTCGCGAGAGCTTGCATCGACCCCTGCCGGAGCGCTTTCAGTACCCCCTCCTGCGTTTTCTGCTCTTACATCCACCGTCAGTTGATATTCTGTATGTCCGGATCGGGTATTCGTCAGCAATACTTTATAGGTTGAGGATTCGGAATCTCCGTCACAAGAAAAATTACCGATTGTTTCGGGTAAATTTCCCCAGGTGGTTTCACCTTCTTTTTCTGCACTATATTTCCCAGGATTTTCGTCGCGAGTCTGAATGTGAAATTGTTTGTTATCAGGATCAAAAACCATTTTTTTGCGGGTGATCACGAAAGGTTGGGAGCTGTAGCGATAAGTGTGAGTATCGGTTACTCGATCCACATCCGAAAAAGTTGGATTGAGAGGGCGATTTCCCCCGCCGGTATCGTGAATTTGATTATCTAAATAATGCTCTCCAAAACGGTGAAAGAGATCATTCATGTTGGAATAAGCCGAGAGCGCGGCTTCTTGCTCGTCGAAAGATCCGCTCGTAGGGAGTGAAGCAAACAAGCTTAAGACACCCGCATTTCCTGTTTCGTTGGCGAGATATTGGAGAAAAACATTCGCCTCATAGCTCATGCGATGAATGGGCGTTGTGGGAGATTCAGAATCAAAATCGCTGTTGTAGTAATCTTCTTCATTGGTAGAAGGATAAACCACGTTGCTGAAATATTCTGCACCGCCTTCGGCCCACCATTCGGTGGCAGCCACTGAAGGACCCCGGTTTTGCATCATATAATTATCATCTTCGACACAATGAAAAACTTCGTGGGCAAGAATTTGTTTGAAGACCGCCGGATTTTCGATGAAACTTTGGATTCCCGCATACCACACCTGAACCCGACAGACCTCTTCTCCTAAAACATTGGCGTTTACGGCACTGGCGTCTGCACCGAGAGCCGCAGGGTTTGACATGGGAATCACTAAAACATAGGTTTTGCGAGTTCGAAGCCCCAAGCCTCTGTAAGTGCGTAGAGAATCGCTGACTGCCTCGCTCACGGCAGAACGAAAATTGTCTTCTGCATTCACAAGGGTGTGGATGAGGAGTTTGTTTTCAAAACCTTGAGAGGGAATATTGTATTCCAGATAGCAATCCGAATCGATGCAACGTCGTTCTTGTGCAGATGCAGGGGGAACTAAGATATTTTGGAGAGAAAGAGAAGGAGGTGTTGATGAATTCGCAGAGCTCGATTTTTTTAAAATTTTATTCAAATCTGGAAATACTTTATCGATCAAGCGTTGGATTTCTTTTTTGGCTGCTTCATCGTCACCATACTGAAGGTAGTGTTGGGCACGACGCTGAAGAGGGGTAAGCTCTCGGGCCCTGATTTTTTTGATGCCATAAACTTGTTCTGGAGTTTTTTCTCCGGCAAAAATTTTCAGGTTTTCGATAATGAGAGTTTTTTCGTCCCAGGTTCCGGATAATTCCTTTTCTCGATAGAGATTATAAAGAACAGGAATCGTTGTGTCTGGGCCGGTGATTTTTTTAGAATTTGTTTTATAGAGAAATAAAAGTGCTGCACCAAATCCGAGGAGAATGATAAAAAGCCCCACGAGAGCAAAAAGAATTTTATTGGATTTCATAAGGTCTTGAAATGGGCATAAGTTCGCTCAGAAAACAAGTTTTATGATGGGTTCGCTGAGCAACTTGAAATATCTTTGCAGGGTGTGAGAGGCTAAATACATTTCTATAATTTTGAAAAATTGGTTAGCGGTGAAAAAAACTCAGATCACATTTCAATTACAGGCACCTCATCTTTGGACCCTCGAAAGCTTGATGCAAATCCAGGGCATCCCTTCTGTTTTTGTGCCTCCGTTACCTGCCTGGATTGAGCAAATGCCTATTCGGATGACCGTTGTTGAGCTTCCCGAGAAGAAATTGTTTTTACATTCTCCTGTTCCCCTCACGGAAGAGGTAAAACAAGAACTGGATTCTTTAGGAGAAGTTGCTTTTGTGGTGGCGCCGAGTCTACTTCATCATGTGAATGTTTTGTCTTATGCCCAAAATTATAAAAAAGCCTTATGTCTCATGCCTCAAAATTTAAAAAAGAAACGGCGAGATTTAGAGAGTTTTTCTTATTTAGAAGATCATCCACGCTTTGCTGCTCCTCATCTCGAGCAGATCTTGCTTGCCGGGCATCGTTCCGAAGAAACAGCTTTTTTTCATCCTTCAACTCGCACCCTCATTGTGGCGGATCTTTGCTATAACCCGGGGATGGAGCAGGGTTTCTTAGGAAGGACTTTTTTTAAAATAGTTGGTGCTTATGGCAAGCCGAGTTTACCTTTCTATCATCGCTTCGCGGTGAGCGATGCCAAAGCTCTAAAACAATCTTTAGAAAAAATTCTCAGTTGGGATTTTGACCGAATCATTCTCTCTCACGGAACAATCATCCCCAATAATGGGAAAGAAATTTTTCAGAAAATATGGGCCTGGGCGTTGAAATAGCCTTAACGGGTGCTGACGAGACGAATTTCAATATCTTGTTGGGGGGCGAGCACCGAAATAAATTCTTGTAGCTTAGAGAGGCTGGGCTCGGAGCGCCCTTGTTCGTATTGAGCGTAGGCATTTTTTGATTTTGTTTTGAGTTTTTTTGCCATTTCACTCAAGCTGATATTTTTCAGGGCTCGCTGGCGTTTTAGCATTAAAGACAGGAGAGAAATCGGATTGTTAGAGCTTAAGAAGAATGTGTTTTTACTGTGTGGGATGATTTTAATTCTCAATCCTTTGTCATTTAAAAGGAGTTCGAGAGCATTCCCGAGCATGAAATAGGCTTCTTTCTTAGATTTTGCTTGGGTGAGTAAGTCTAATACAGGGATTTCAATTAACCACCACTTTTTGTGTTTACGAATTTTGCCTTCCAAAATCATAAAATTCCCCTCGAGTGATATTTAGCTTTTTTCAGAATTTTTTTTGCCAAGAGCTCATTGATTTCTTTGTGCCTTGGAATGGGTTCTTCTAATTCTCCATTCGACCAAATTTCGTGTTTGGATCCCTGGCGAAGAAGATACCATCCTTTTGATTTTAATTTGTAGATAAGCTCTTTATACTTCATAAGTATACATAAATTAATGTACGATGTCAATGAGGGGTGGCGATTGGAAACCTATGAAGCAAAAGAGAGGCCAATATTTTTATTCTATTTAATGGGAGATGAAAGGCGTGGGGTCTGGTTTTCGGACATTTGAGGGTCCGATTTCCGGAATTGAAGTCTAACTCATTTTCCGCAATTTTCCTAAAGTAAGAAGGCTTAAAAACAGAAGAGGGGCAAGGGCGATCAGATAAAAAAGCCCCAAAGCAAAAGCGAAGGGGAGAAATAAGGTTAAGAGAGCACTCAGTGCCGCCAAAACATACAGAAGAAGAAAGAGAGAATGAAGAATCTTGGCAAGTTTGAGACTTGTAGGCGATTGGAGGAGTAGCAAAACTCCGGTTAAGCTTAAAAAAATGAGAATTCCAATTGTTGCGGGAGATAAAGAGAAGCCAGTAGAAACTTGAATTTCTTGATCTTGCGGGTAGACGTTGATGAAGTGTTGAAAAAAGTAAGCGAAGAATAGCAATGCTAGCCCAAGTGTGAAGTGGGCGAAGGCTAAATATTTGAGGTGTGGGTTTTTATTCACCGGAGCCCTAATCTACACCACAATCCGCTCGCGATACAGCCCAAAAACCTCACGCATCGTATCGCTAATTTCTCCGAGAGTGGTGTAGCAACGAACCGCATTCAAAATATGCGGCATCAAATTTTCGTTTCCTTTGGCGGCTTGAGTGAGTCTTTCTCGCGCCGCTTTTACAGCCCCGTTATCGCGTTTTTCACGAAGTTTTTTCAAGCGCTCGCACTGCTTAATTTCAATCGAGGGGTCGACCCGTAAAATATCTTTTACGGCTTCTTCCTTCTTTTGAAATTTATTCACGCCCACAATAATAATTTTTTCCTCTTCGATCGCTTTTTGATATTGATACGCCGCTTCTTGGATTTCGCGTTGTTGAAAGCCGGCTTCAATTCCTTTTACGGCGCCGCCCAGTTTATCGATTTTCTCAATGTATTCTAAGGCGCGTTTTTCGATTTCGTCCGTCAACGATTCCACCACGTAAGATCCGGCGAAAGGATCAATCGTATCGGTTACGCCCGTTTCATAAGCAATCAATTGTTGAGTGCGCAGCGCCAGGGTTGCCGAGGCTTCGGTGGGGAGGGCTAGGGCTTCGTCGCGTCCATTGGTGTGAAGACTTTGAGTTCCACCAAAAACCGCAGAAAGCGCCTGGAAAGCCACGCGAATTCCATTGTTATCGATCTGCTGCGCGGTGAGTGTAGAGCCCCCGGTTTGGGTATGAAAACGAAGCATGCAGCTGCGATCGGTCGCGTTGAAGCGCTGCTTCATCAATTTTGCCCAAAGACGCCGAGCCGCGCGAAACTTTGCCACTTCTTCAAGAAAATTATTGTGCGAATTAAAAAAGAAAGAGAGGCGCGAGGCGAAGTCATCCACCTTCAAGCCTTTATCAACCGCGGCTTTCACGTAAGCCAAGCCATTTGCCAAAGTGAACGCAACTTCTTGCACGGCCGTCGATCCGGCTTCGCGAATATGATAGCCCGAGATTGAAATCGTATTCCATTTGGGAACAGAATCTTTGCAGAAGGCAAACATATCGGTAATGATTCGCATCGAGTGTTCGGGCGGGTAGATATAGGTACCCCGGGCGATGTATTCTTTGAGTAAATCGTTTTGAACGGTGCCCGAAATTTTATCGGCAGTGACGCCCTGTTTTTCGGCAACAGCCATGTAGAGAGCCAAAAGAATAGAAGCGGTGGAATTAATCGTCATCGAAGTCGAAACTTTATCGAGGGGGATTTGGTTAAACAAAATTTCCATATCTTCGAGCGAATCGATGGCAACTCCGGCCTTTCCCACTTCGCCCTTTGAACGCGGCGAATCGGAATCGTAACCCATTTGAGTGGGCAGATCGAAAGCGACCGAAAGCCCTGTTCCACCATTTTCAATCAGATAGCGGTAACGTTTGTTCGATTCTTCAGCGGTCGCAAAACCGGCATACATGCGCATGGTCCAGTAGCGCCCACGATACATGGTGGGTTGAACGCCGCGGGTGAAGGGAAATTGGCCGGGAAAATTCAGTTCTTCAAGATAGCTCGGATCAGGATTTTCAGGAAGATACAGTCTTTCAAGCTCGATTCCCGAAGAATTCGTAAACTGTTTTTTACTTTCCGGATCGCGTGCTAACGATTTTGCTAAAGTGGTTTCTTCCCATTTTTTGAAGGCTTCTTTGGTTTTGTCAGACATATGAAGTTCCTGTTTAAAAATAACTTTGTCATCCTCCGACTTGATCGGGGGATCCAGTTTGAATAAATAGATTCCTCCGCCTCAGGCGGACGGGAATGACACAAATTCTGGACCCTATTCAATAATAAGGGTCAATTCAACGGCTTTTTCATTTTGAGAAAAACGCAAAATAAGCTAGCGCTCTAGCCTTATCGAGGAGGGTTTATGTCACTTCCCATTGGAAAAGCCACAGCCATTACCTTTAAAACAATTCCCTACATTTTTTTGCGTTTCTTTGTTTATTTTTTGTTTGGTTTAGGAATTTTGTTTTATGGCCTTTTTGTCTATTGGATTGGGCAGGCTGCGGCCCACCTTCACGAAAATGCACGCGTGATCGTTTGGATTTTAGGCTTTATCCTTTCTTTCCCAATTACCCGCTTGCTCCGAGAATATGTCATTTACATCATTAAGGCTGGGCATGTGGCAGTGATTACCGAGCTTGCTACCGTGGGGCGTTTGCCCGAAGGGCAGAGTCAAATTAGCTGGGGGAAAGATCAAGTTACAAAAACCTTTAAAGAAGTTTCGGTTTTATTTGTAATGGATCGTCTCGTGGTGGGGGTGATTCGAAGTATTAATGCCATGATGCAGCGGGTGGGTAGCATGTTTTCTGCCATTCCCGGTATGGAGACGATTGCGAAATTTGCAGGATTAGTTTTGCGTTTTTCACTCACGTATGTCGATGAAGCGATCTTGGCCCGAAATTTTAAAATGAAAAATGAATCGGTTTGGGAATCGGCCAAAAAAGGTTTGGTGCTTTATGCGCAGAGTTGGCAAGAAATTTTAAAGACGGCTCTTTTTTTAGGGGCTGTTGCTTTTTTCTCTTATGTTTTTTTGGTGATTTTATTTTTGATTCCTCTTTGGGGTATTTCAACGGCGTATCCGCATTATCAGTGGGTATTTATTTTGGCGGCCTTTGTTTTTGCAGGCGTCTTAAAGCTCGCTTTTTTTGATCCTTGGGCAATGACGATTTTAATTTTGACCTATTTAGAAGCGACCGAAGGAAAGATTGCAGACCCCGCTTGGGAAGAAAAACTTCAAGGCCTGTCTTCTTCTTTTCAAAAAATTCGAGATCGAGCGTTGCAAAGTTCTTAATTTTTTTAATGAACCCCTCACCCTACCCCTGGTTCGACAGGCTCACCACGCCGTCTCCCCAGAGGGGAGAGGGTGAAGGGGAAAGGTATGTCTCAACGTTTACTCAATCCCGATGGCAGTTTTAATATTTACCATAAAAAGCGCCCCGGGCTTGTGTTTTCTGATTTATATCATTTTCTTCTTTCTCTTTCGTGGCCCCGCCTCATTTTGGTTTTGGTGGGTGTTTTTTTGATTACCCATTTTTTCTTTGCTTCTCTGTATTATCTTTGTGGGCCTTCGAGCTTGCAAGGTTTGGGCGCAGAGCAGGGCCTAGGTTTTTATCTCGATTGTTTTTTCTTTAGTGTGCAAACCTTGGCCACCATTGGTTATGGCCATATTGCCCCGCGCGGTTTTTGGCCCAATATACTGGTTACTTTCGAATCGTTTTTAGGGCTTTTTGGCCTCGCACTCATGACAGGGCTCCTCTTTGCCCGTTTTTCGAGGCCTAATTCGCGCGTGATTTTTAGCCGCGTGGCCTTAATGACCCATTATCAAAATCAACCCGCTTGGATGTTTCGAATTGCCAACGAACGCATGAATCAAATCATCGAGGCAAAAGTTTCGGTGATTGTGGTGAAAGATGAAGCAGCCGAAGATGGAAAAGTTTTCCGCAAAGTCTATAATATGAAGCTCCTTCGGGAAACCACGCCCATTTTTGCATTGAGCTGGACGGTGGTGCATCCCATTACTCCCGATAGCCCCATTTACGGATTAAATGCAGAAGATTTCGAAAAAGGCAGCGCCGAGATTTTTGTTTCGGTTACCGGAATCGATGAAGTTTTTTCACAAACCATCCATGCGCGTTATTCTTATGCGGGCAGCGATATTCTGTGGAATAAACAATTTAAAGATGTGCTGATTCCTTCTGAGCGCGGCATTGAGGTGGATCTCGATCCGTTTCATGAGGTGGAGTAATCTAATTCTTTAAGGAATTGGTAAACTCTTCATAAATTGTTTTTCGCAGACCTAGCGTGTGAATGTAAATTTTTTTGGAAGAATTTTCAACTTTGTAAAGTACGCGATGCTTTTTGACACGAAGAGAATAAAAACCAACTAACTCGCGTTGAAGAGCCTTACCTGCCCAAGGATTCTCTTTTAAAGATTCAACAGCCAATTTTAAAGCAGATTTTATGGAAGGATGAAGTTTAGAGATTCGAGTCTTTGCTTCTTTGGAATAGACCAAGGTCATTCGCCGAAGACCTCTTTATGAGTGAAGGTGCGGCCTGCTTTAAAATCTTCCGAAGATTTTTTTAGACTCTTGATTAGATTTTGGTCACTTAAAATCTCTAAAGTTTCGATTAAACCTTCGTATTCTTCGCTACTGAGCAAGACTCCTGCTGCAAATCCATCTTTTGTAATAATCAAAGGATCTCTTTCGTTCTGAACCCTTTTTAAGAGTTTCATCAGATTTTTTTTTACGGTGGTAACGGGTAAAATGTTCTTAGAGGGTATCATAAAGGCTCCTTTTAAAAGCCCTTTAAAGATACCTTTATTGATATCAAGAGGTCAAGAGGCTTTAATTACGGAAGTTTAGGCTCGGCAATCGTAGGATAAGGGCTCCCGTTCAAGGCTTTCATAAAATTCACCAGATCGGTTTTTTCTTGAGGCGTTAAATTAAGCTTTCGCACGAGAGGATCTAACTGCGGATTCGCTTCTCCCCCTTGATCGTAAAATTCAATCACTTCTTCGAGAGTTTTTTGAGAACCATCGTGCATGTAAGGGGCACGCAAGGCTACATCGCGGAGGCCCGGGGTTTTGAAAGCGCCTTTATCTTTTTCTTGTTTGGTTTGGGTGTAGCGGCCGAGATCGGGATTAGGCTTATTCATTCCCACGCCTAAGTTGTGAAATTGGCTATCCGAAAAAGTGGGGCCGTTGTGGCAAGTGACGCACATCGCTTTGCCAAAGAATAAATCTTTTCCGCGTTTTTCCGATTCATTCAAAGCATTTTGATTTCCCGCCACAAACTGATCATACTTTGAATTTCCGGAAAGCACCGTGCGTTCAAAACTTCCAATCGCTTGGGCAATATTTTCTTTATTGGGCGGTGCACCAAATGCCTTTTGAAATAAGTCGACATAGGCGGGGATTTTTCGAATGCGTTCAACCACCACATCGTGATTGGGGTTTCCCATTTCGATTGGATTAATCATGGGGCCTAAGGCTTGTTCCTCTAGATTTTTTGCGCGGCCATCCCAAAACTGAGAAATGAAATAGGTAGAATTGATAACGCTAGGAGCCCGGCGCGTGCCTTTTTGGCCTTTGATTCCAGTGGAGACGGGGCCTTCGTCGCTCCAACCCGTTTTGGGATTATGGCAAGTGGCGCAAGAAACGGTGCCATCGAGCGAAATGCGTTTATCGAAATAAAGTAAATGACCGAGCATGACCTTCTCAGGCGTGAGCGGATTTTCTGCCGGAATTTTCAAATCTTCGGAGAGCCCGAGAGGCACCTTAATGAAAGGGGCATCTTTGGCGGGTTTGCCTTGAGCCGTTTCAGAATGAGCGAGGGTGTTCGAGGGATTGGGTTTGCTGCAAGCAGTGAGAGAAAGTATAAGACATGCTAAGACAAGTTTTTTCATAGGAGTTTTCGTATTTAAATTGTTTCTATTTTTAAAGCAGAAGCCAATTTCTTAAGCTTTTTATCCAGTGTCCAAAGAGACACTTTGTTCTTTAATGCCACTAAAATCAGAATGCGATCAATTACACCCGGTATTCCCAAAGATTCTTTACGCGCTTTTCTTCCAAGTTCAATTAAATCTTCCCAAAAACTCTCTTCTTCCCACTTGGGGTCGAGGTGAGAGAGCGTTGCAAAAATACTTCGAACTTCTTTTTCAAGAGAAGAGGAAAGTTGACCGGGCAAGAGTTCTGCTTCGATGGCTCGAATAATCGAGACTCGGTCTTCGAGAATAAGTGAATCTAAGAGTTGAAAAGATTCTGGGGAAAGTTTGGAGGGTGAACGAAAGTATTCAATCCAAACGGACGTATCAACCAATACCTTCATCTTTTTCTCATTTCCTTGAGCTGGCTCTGAGTGAGTTTAAAGATATTGGATTTCTTGAGTTCTACGAGGCGACGTAGTTTTTTCTTTCGAATGAGTTCTTTTAATCCGAGTACGACGGCATCCGTTTGAGTGGAAGCACCACTCGCCTTGATGGCTTCATTCAGTAAGTCTTTCGGAAGATTCATGGAGGTACGCACGATGAAATAATATATGCATGAATCACTAAAAACAAGACATATTTATTTATTGAAAAATATGCTTACTTTAAAAGGCACCTGCCTCAAACAGATGCCTTTAATATTATTCCACGTTAAACTCTGTCACTTCGCCTGTTTCACTAGGCGCAGGGTTAGCAAGAGTAGGTACAAGATTAAGAGTGCTAGGGGTGTTGAGTTGCCGCAAAAGGTCTCTCACTCCCCGATCGCCCTCACGGGCGGGGCGAGTTACGCTTCTTCCGTTTACAGTTTCTGAAACGGTTGCCTGCAGCACCACAATTCTAACGCGATTTGTGGTGCCGGGTTCATAATGAATGCCAATACGGGCACTCATAAGCCCTGAGCCGGGGGTGTGGATGATCCGTCCAATTTCGCCATGAAGTGGAGCGAGAGCACCACCATTAAAATTGGAGATCTGTCTGCCCATGGCTGTTGCAGCACTATTGGCGCCAAGGTTTTGGTTCAAAGAAGGGGGAAGTTGTCCCGCACTTCGGAGAGTTACATTTGCAGGACCGCCTCCTCCTACTACTGCGCCCGTTCCTCCCACGTCGATACGACCCTGAGCATCTCGTCTTGGTTCAGGAGAAGATGAGCCGAATCCCCCGAGATTGACTGCTGCAGTGTTTCTCTGAATGGAAG
Organism: uncultured Pseudomonadota bacterium; assembly: GCA_964384365.1. Taxonomy (GTDB): domain Bacteria; phylum UBA10199; class UBA10199; order JADFYH01; family JADFYH01; genus CAYLKF01. Next base: position 162,264 of record CAYLKF010000002.1, read on the forward strand.
AAGCTGCTACTCCAGATGACTGCGCGTTTGGGTCTGCCGGTGGCGCAGGCGCTACTGCCTGAGGTCGAACCGGTTGAGGTGCTTCGGGAGCGGGTGGTGAAGGTGGTTGAGGCGCTGGTGCCTGCGGTGCAGGGTTTGCAGCTCGCACTTCTGAAGTTACATTTGGAAAAGCCTGACGAAGAAAACCCATCCAAGGTCTCCCCAAGCTTTCAAAAACGCCTTGTGCACTTGCGGGCGCACGATTTGCACCTTGAATTCGAGCGGTTTCCGCTTGCCGAAATAATCGTTCGGCGTTTGCTAATAATCTACGAGAAGGGGAGCCTGAATGGGCATAAGCCTGTGCTAAAGTTGCAGCGGCTTGATGACTCAAACTAAGAGCGCGCCTCAGAGTGGGTTGTAGAGTAGGGGCTTGAATTCCTACGATTGCTTGTTCAGCACCAAGGCTAGTTTGTAGAAGAGAGCTTCTCAGTGAGGCTAATTCACGAGTAGATAAAGTTGGTCCCGTATCGGAATAATCTTCTCCCGGAGCAAGATCTGTATCAATATCTCCCAAGCCGTCGGCTCGATCCGGTTGAGGAGGCGTTGGTGGTGCAACCGGTGGGGGTGCAGGTTGTGGTCTGGGTGCTGGAGTAGCTGCTGCGGCAACTCTTCCATCACGTGGAGTCGGAGACGGCGGCGCGCCAGCAGGTTGAGCGGGCCGAGTGGGTTCAGTAGGCCTTTGAGCGTCAGTGGGTGTTGCTGGTGCTGCTACTGCTACCGCTGCAGGAGCCACGGGCGGTGTAGGGGGGGGAGGCGGTGTTGGCCGTATTCTCCCTACCGTTGCCAAGAGCTCTGCATCTCTTTGGCTCAGAGGCGGAGGCGGAGTGCCACCGCCAACTCTTTGTAGTAAATCGTCAATTGATCCGGGTCTAGTGGGTTGTGCAGCAGGAGCTGGAGCGGCAGGGCGTGCTGCAACCGCAACTCTTGCTGGCTCAGCACCTGGCCGAGCGGGCGGAGGTGTTGGAGCTGCCCCAACGGGAGTTTGAACTCCTCCCGGTGCTTGAGCAACCATTGTGGGTGCTGCAGCGGGCGTTCTCACCACCGAAGCGGGTAATTGTGGGAGTTGAATTTGCGCGACTTCGGTTCCTGCCGGAATATGCGATCTTACTTGTTGTAAGCGTGTATGTAAGGGCCCAGTGAGTCGACCACGCTCTTGAGGGTTTGGCCATCTCAAATGGCTCAAAACATCGCGAGCGGCATTGGCATAGGCCAAGGCTCTATCCAGATTTCCACTTCGTTGTGCGTGTTCCGCTTGGTAAACCAAATGTTGTTCCACGAATGTAACGACTTGCGCAGGATCGGCATTCGGCGGCACTGTAATCGTATTTGTAGGTTGAGCGGGTGGGGCCACTGCTACGCGAGCTGCTCCGGGGCCCTCAGCAATAACGCCAGGTCCACTGGGAACTGCGGGCGGAGGTGCTGGAGGAGCTTCCGGTGCGGGAGCGGGTGCAGGAGGAGGATTATCTCGAGTTGCAACGGCGGTACCCTCAACAGTGCCATTGCCTGTCGCCTCTGCCAAGCGAGCGGAGAAATGCTCTACTGTATCTCCGCGTCCCAGAGAATTTAATAAGGGAGCAATGTGATCGGTAATAAGATCTCCTGCCCGAGTGATAGAGGGGGTATCGCTGGCCCGCACTCTTCCAAGGGCAGTGGTAAATTGTCTTTCATATTGGCGCAAAGTTCTTTCTCGAAGCGGTGTAAGTTGTGCAGTTCTTGCCTGAACATCTTCTCCCAACCTACCTAACCTTTCTAAAGCAGCGTCTGCTCGGGTTAATGCGGCTTGGGCTTGATCGGGATGACGCGTGGTTAAAGAGCTTCTTGCAGTAGTGAGTGCAGTGTTAAAATCTCGAGTTGCTAGTGCAATATCGTGTTGATGGTTGGGCGCAGGAGGAGGCGTTGCAGGACGTGCAGGAGTAGCGGGAGTTAAAGAAGCGTAGAGGTCTTCTGTGCGTCGCGATAAATCGGCGTGTTGCGCAGCAACTGTTGATCCATACCCTTGTAAAGCAGCTAAATCGTGAGAAATCCCGTTATGCCATTGTTCTGCAGCTCGCCTTCCGGCACTGCTTGCAGGAGAATGGCTTAAGGCATGATTGATTCGTGCAACAAGAAAATCTCTTCGAACTTCTAAATAATTGCTGTGTTGTGCTGCGACCAAACTTTCGGTTCCGCGTGCTGCTCGTGTGAGCCGGCCATATTCTGCATCTGCGGCGTGAAGAGCTTGTTCTGCTTGATGAAGATTAGAAGATGTTGAGGCAAGAGCGCGTCTTGCATCGGCTAAGTGCCCTTCAAATCTTTGAATACGAGGAGCTTGGCGTTGGGCAAAAATCTGTTCACGAGTGGGTGTGGGTCGAGCAGCTACAGCGGCTGGAGGAGGCGGCGGAGTTCGTAAGGGTTGAGGCGGTGCAACGGGCCGCGTTGGGAAACGTGCGTTGTGCGCATCGGCATAAGCTTGGGCTAAGCGACCTCTACCTGCAGTATCACCGGCCCCAGTTAAACGATCTTGAAGACGTAGAGCTTGGGCAAAAAGGGCCTCGGCTCGGGTAGCATTTCGTTCACGCTGTGCGCGAGCGATTAAAGAAAAAGCACGGTAATAAGTGTTAGCGCGGGCGTATAAACTGCGGAGTTCTGCAAGCGTTTGTTGATCGGCTCGATTATTTTGGGAAGCTTCTCGTCCTAAAGCCATATAGGCACGGCGTCCTTGTTGGATTTGGGTGCGTGCCCGCTCTGGATGACCTTCTGACGCGGCATCCGCTGCTTCTGTGAAAGTACGACGAACATCGGCAACTGCAGAAGAGTGACTCACTGAAATGGGAGCTAAGAGGTCAAGTTGTGCCAGTTGGCGATCGTTATGAAAGCGGCCCATATAAGACATCCCAAAACCATAACGATGTGCATCTACTACTCGTTGCTCATGAGGCCGAGCGGCGTTTTGAAGCGCAAAATATTCTTCTCGAGCTTGGCGAAAAAGTCGGGTGGCTCTTGTGCGAGGCGTATGGGGGTTGTTTGCTTCATTGATCAGATGAGCCAAACGCTGCATTCGGGGGCCTTCTCGGGCTTCGAGATCGAATTGATGTTCAACACCATGGAGCATATTCGCATCAACATCGCGGCGAGCGCGTAATTGAGCCAATCCTTGTCGTGCTAAAGCAAAATAATGTTCAGGGTTTCGATCGGGGCGTGTTTCATGAGCATCTCGGGCTCGGTAGCCGTGGAGAAGGTGATCTTGAATTTCTGAAACTAAAGCTCGTGGGTTTGCCGGAGTGGAAGGGGTAGCGGGTAATGGATGCACACTTGCCATCAAAGCACGAACGTGTCGTGGAGCAATACCTGCATTGGCTTGCTGAACAATACGATCATGAGTTTGTGAAACAGCCCGTGCGTGAGTGGGTTCTGAAGGGTGATTGCCGAGTGTTTCGGCCGCTGCAGCTGCATTGTTGTAGTGAGCAATTGCTTGAGTGAGCTGGGTTCTAAAAGTTCTTCTTTCAGCATCAGTTTGAGGATTGGTCCTGCTTAATTCGTCTAGAATTCTATTTGCATCCCCTAAATCGGCTTCAATGTTTTGGTGAGCGGTTGCTCTGGCTCGATTCCGATCGGAGGCATTGGTTGCTCCTAACGCTTGAAGCCCTCGATCGGGCACCGCTGCGCCGAAATGATCTAGGCCAAACACCCGATTGTGCACACGCTGAAAATTTCGATCGTGGCTTAACTGGGCAATGCGTTGTTCAGTTCCATGAGAAAGATGAATAGGAGGATTAGAGCCCGAGAGTTCTCTTTGTAAAGATTCAATATGATCGAGCAATTGTTGGCAAGTAGTAGCCTGGCGTTGAAATTCGGTGCGTCGTGCATCAGGAATTTCGCCGCGGCCTGCGGCTCGGGTGAGAGCAGCACGGCGTTGCTGGAGTTCTTGAATTAGAATTTGAACGGCTTCACGGCGTGTTTCAACCGGTACTGTGTGTCTGCGGTTACGAGACCCTTCCGCAACCTGGGTAGGGTAAGAAAGACGCACATGACCTTCGGCATCAATATTTAGGGTAATTTTTCGATCGGGATGAGCCGAATCGGCGTAAGTTCTCGTAAGTTGATCAGGAATACCGTCATGGTTTACATCAACTTGGTGTGTTCCGGTTAATCGAAAAGTCATAAAAACCCCTTAATTTGGATAAACCCCGCCCTATGTTAGCATTATCGGCACTTTGAGTAGTAAAGTTTCGTAATACAAAGTGAAAAACTTTAGGAGAAAGCGACAAAATTGTTAAGAAATGACAAGATGTGTCAAATTGCCAGAGACAAGGGAAACAAAGAATAGATAAGAGTTCCGGCAAGCTAGATCTCCTCTTCGTAACAAAAGATTGGGTTTTGTAAGAAACCTCTCTTAAAAAAGCCATTGTTTTTAGAAAAAAAATAAGCGTATAAGTTTGGGTTCTATTCAATTTAAAGGAGATTTTATGGCTGTGCCCGCCCATCAGGCCTTTGCGATTGGTAAATATTTATTCAAACAAAAGATTTTAGGACGAAAGCGTTATCCGTTGAATCTCATGCTCGAGCCGCTTTTTCGCTGTAATCTTGCCTGCCCGGGCTGCGGAAAAATTCAATACCCCGATGAAATCTTAAAAAAGCATCTTTCAGTGGAGCAGGCTTTGAAAGCGGCCGAAGAGTGCGGAGCGCCGATGGTGACGATTCCGGGAGGCGAACCGCTGATTCATCCGCAAATCGAAAAAATTGTGGAGGGCTTGCTGGCCCAAAAACGCTATGTGATTTTGTGCACCAATGCGCTTTTGCTTGAAAGAAGTTTACATAAATTTAAACCCGATAAACGCCTTACTTTTAGTGTGCACATGGATGGTCACGGAGAGCATCACGATAAATGCGTAGATCGCCCCGGCACTTACGAAGTTGCAGTAAAGGCGATTAAAGCAGCAGTGGATAAGGGGTTCCGGGTGATTACAAATACCACCGTTTTTGAGGGGGCGACTCTCGAGAATTTAAGTGCTCTGTTTGATCAAATGACGGAATTAGGAGTTGAAGGATTTAGCATCGCACCGGGTTACAGTTATGAAAAAGCGCCCGATCAAGATCATTTTCTTTCGCGCAAACGCACCCATGCCTTTTTTAAGACCTTACTCGATTACAAGCGCACGCATAAAAAGAAATGGAATTTCAATAATAGCCCTTTCTACATGGATTTCTTAGAAGGCAAACGCGATTACGAATGCACCCCGTGGGGAATGCCCGCCTACAACGTGTTTGGTTGGCAGAAGCCCTGCTATCTTCTCACCAACGAAGGTTATGCCAAAACATTTAAAGAATACATGGAGCATACCGAATTTGAAAAGTTTGGCACCGGCTCCGGAAACCCGAAATGCGCCAATTGTATGACCCACTGTGGTTATGAGCCCACGGCCGTGAGTGATGGTTTATCGAGTGTGGGAAAAATGGTGCAGATGGCCAAAGCGGTTTAGGTTCATTTTCTCCATCGCGCAACTTTCTCTCCAAAATGGCGATAATAAGTTTAGCGGGTAAGCCGCTGACTTATGACTTTACGCCTTATTTCAAATGAAAACGGAGTGCATCTCTACGAAAATGGGGTTCGGATTACGACCAATCCGGAAGGCCATATTGAAGATTTACCCGCATTCTCGAATGTCGATAACTTTCGTGCATTAGTAGCGGATTTTGTTTTTCGTTTAGATGAAGCGGCGGCGCATCAAAACAGGCTATCTCTTACCGAACGTTTTTCGCTTTATGAAATTGAAAATTATTTATCGGCTATTCTGGAAAGTGAAAATTGCCCGGCGGATTTGCGACCTGAGGCGGAAGCCGCGTTAACCCGGTTTCATCAAACTCATTTTTCCTTTAACTATAATGGAACTAATTCTTTAGAGCTTTTTCGCTCATTAACTCATGGTCGAGCAGTATCATTAGAAGCGTTTCAAACCACCCAGAATCGAAATTTATTAAGGGGATTTTCACTTCAGGCGCTCACTCGGGCCCAAGAACTTTTCGCGCAAGCTCAGAGTTCTTCAAGCACTACCGAGAAGAGGCAGTTGTATTTGCAGGCTTTTCGCTATTATGAAAGAGCCTGTTTGTTTGAGAGAACTCTTCATTCGGGAAGTGCTTTGCAAACTCAGATTCAAAATCTCTACGACCAACTCGGGAGTGCAAGCGAACTTCCCGATCAAATTCGAAGTGCTCTTACTCCCCCTGAAGTTTTATTTACACCGGCTTCTTTTGATTTTAATCCGTCTCAATTAGTTCGCATGCGCTTAAGTATGTTGCGATTTTCTATTCAAGTGAGCTATTTCATTTTTGCTCAGGACAATAAGCGTGGGGCTATTGAGCTGCTCGATCAAGCTTTGCAAGAAGTGCGTCGTTCGATTGCGGGTGGCCCCGGCCGTAATTTTCTTAGATTGACTGATGCGAATCGTTCTGAATTTTTGACAGACTTGGCCGAGCTTTCCCGAGAAATTCAACAAGCAAAAGCCTTTATTGAAGCACGAAGCTCTTTACCGAACGCGAGAGATTTTTTCGCCGGCTTTTTAAGAGTATTGCAGGTGATGACTGGTTCTGATCTTCCTCATTCTACCTTCATGTTGCCGCAATGGCTTACGAACAATCCTTATTTTTCTGGATCCCTGCTCATGGTTTATACCCTTCATCACTCCAATTCCGAAGCACACCCGATGTCTCGAGGGTGGGAGGAAGTGATGCAGCTGTTTTTAGAATCGGGCCCCGATATTCATTTTCAAGTGGAGCCTATGTTATTGCTCGCACGTCAAGATCCTGAAGTGGTTCGGGTGTTGGCCCACCAGTGGCCACTTGCTCGTAGAGTGTTTCGAGATTTAAGTCCAGCGGCTCAGCGTGAATTATGGGATCTTCTCCGCCATAGCGAGTGGATGCAAGATTTAGATATTCCAGAACGTTATTTAGAAACCTACGAGGCTTATACCGATTTATTGCGACGAAATGGTTTTGAAGAAGAAAATTTGCATGTACAATCTTTCAGTTTGCTGGCGCGTATGGCGTATCAACGCGAAAATTTAGAAAATTTAGGGCGAGATCGGCCTCTTGTGTTAATTAACATTACTCGCAGGGCCGATCACAATCGCGCATTTCAGGCAGGCTCCCAAGTTCAGTTAGTTCCAAACTTTTATTATTCGGGATTGTTTGATGTGGTTTATATTCCAGTTTCAAACGATGAAGAGATGTTGAATTCAGTCGACGAAGTAGGACGTCGAAGCTTCAGACATCGAGTTGATAAATGGGTTCGTGCAGCTCATGGTACCGCCACTTCTCAGCGTTATGGAAGGGGAAATAGCGACAGAGATCTTTTCGACACCCGTGATTTTGGCCCCGCTTATACCCGGATTCTTCGTTATTTGGCACCCAATATTGAAATCATCAACGACAGCTGTTCCAATGGAATGGGGGAAGAAAACGACCCTAATAATTTTGCGAATTCAGAAGCCCGATTCTTAAGAGAAAATCATCATTCCGGATTTCGTATTTTGAGTTTCACGCAAAACGATACCATTATGGATATTGGATTTTCATCTGATGCTCGCACCACTACCTTGAGGCTTGCTCGAGAAAATGAGCCTTACGTAATCGATGAAAGATTGCCCTAAGTAGCTTTCCACCCTTTCTTCGTCAAAAATCTGCCTCTTTTCAACAAGTTATAACAATTTTTACACTTCTAACTTATTGATATTTAAAGGTTTAGCTGTTTTTAGTCTCTCGGAACACGACTTGCATCTCCAATCGCTGGGGCAAGGAGTTGGATATGCATCACATACGTGTTTTCTTGAAAGCAGTTGTTCTGCTCAGCTCTCTTCTTTTTCCTGCTTTAGCTTTTGCCGACGATTGCGGCGTTGAATTCACTTGTCAGCAAGCTCTGGTAAAATTCGATAAGCGAGCAGACGAAGCGCAAATCCAAAACGTATTTCAAAATGTAGATGCGGTGCCTCTTCAATATTTTGAAAATATCCGCGTTTACTACATTCAATTTCAAAAAAGCTCACCCGATACCTTAACGCAAATTGCCGAACTTCGAAATCAACCTAATGTGGTGATGGCTTCTCGCAATTCACGGGTGACGGCGGATGCTTTACCGAATGATCCTTACTTTGGAGATTTGTGGGGCTTAAGAAATACCGGACAATCGGGAGGCGTTGCAGGTGTTGATATTGGCGTTGAAAATGTTTGGGATACCCTTACCGATGCCTCGTCGATTTTAGTGGCCGTGATCGATACGGGGATTGACTATACGCACCCCGATTTGGCGGCGAATATATGGACGAACTCCGGAGAAATCGCCAGCAATAACATCGATGATGATGGCAACGGTTACGTGGATGATATTCATGGTTATGATTTTGTGAACAACGATGGCGATCCAATGGATGATCATTATCATGGCACGCATGTGGCTGGAACGATTGGTGCCGTGGGTAATAATGGTGTGGGTGTGACGGGTGTTGCCTGGACCGCTCAAATCATGGCCGTGAAATTTTTAGATGCGAATGGTTCGGGTTATTATTCCGATGCCGTGAGTGCGATTAATTATGCCGTCGCGAATGGCGCGCGAGTTTTGAATAATAGTTGGGGCGGAGGAAGTAGTGATGCCGGCTTACTCTCTTCGATTACTGCTTCAGATAACGCTGGAGCGATCTTTGTGGCCGCCGCAGGAAATAGCGGAGTGAACGCCGATGTAAACCCGATGTATCCTGCCGCTTATTCGGTAGGAAATATTATTTCGGTTGCAGCAATCACGCGCGACGATGGCTTGGCTTATTATTCAAATTATGGGGCGAGTAGTGTGGATTTGGGTGCACCCGGTTCTTCGATTTTGAGTACTTATCCGGGGGCAACGTATGCTTCTCTTTCGGGCACCTCGATGGCCACTCCCCATGTAACTGGCGCTTGTGCGCTCTTGTGGGCCCAATATCCTTCTTTAACCCATCGGCAAGTGATTGATCTGGTTTTGCAGGGAGTAACTTCTAAATCCTATTTGAGCGGTAAATCGGTAACTGGGGGAATTTTAGATGTGGCAGCTTCTCTTTATTTAGGAGACCCAGCCTTGAATCAAGCGCCCATTGCCAGTGCGGGTGGAAATCAAACGATCGATGTGAATCATTTGGTTACCTTGCAGGGGAGCGCGAGTGACAATGAAGGTGATACACTCACTTACAGTTGGTCGCTTTCCAAACCAGGTGGGAGCTCTGCAAGCTTGAGTAGTGCGAGTGCGCAAGCACCCACTTTTACTCCCGATGTGGTGGGAACCTATACGGCAACCCTAACGGTGAGTGATCCGTATCATTCTTCGGTGCCCAAATCGGCTGTGATTACAGTAACCGAAGATGTGACTGCGCCGGTTGTGGTGATTCATGTGGCAACAGGAGGAGGCGGGGTAAGTAATGGAGGAACAGTGAGCACCGGGCAAGCGGTGGTTTTAGATGCGGGTTCGAGTAGCGATGATGCGGTAACCGCCTCGGTGACTTTAACTTATGAATGGGTTTTGGTTTCTCAACCCGCGGGTTCTTCGGCGAGTATTTCAAATGCCAATCAAAGTCAGGCAAGTTTTACTCCAACGGTGAATGGCACTTATACGGTAAGTTTAACAGTAAGCGATGGACACAATGAAAGCACCGGAGAAGTTTTAGTGACCGCCAGTGATACATCGACAGGTGGAGGTAGCTCTGGAGGGTGCAACCTTAATGATGGAAGCAATAATCCTTGGGAATTGGCAATTTTATTGATTCTGCCGTTGATGGCATTGCGTCAGTTTAAAAAACCTGAAATTATTTAATGATTCTGTCATCCTCCGGCTTGATCGGAGGATCTGATTGGATGCAAATTAGATTCCCCGATTTAATCGGGGAATGACACCGATTTTCAATCTTCCATCTTGATGATGAATTCATCGAGATCCCAGGCAAGCTCAGTATTTTTAAATACCTCTTGAGCTTCTTTCAGAAGAAATTTCGAACTTTGATAACGCGGGCTAATATGCGTGAGGAGTAGTTTTTTGGCGCGAGCGGCCAAAGCCACCATGGCGGCTTGATTGGTGGTGGAGTGCCCCCATTGATCCATTTCGTGCTCTAAGGTTTTATCAAAAGTCGCTTCATGAATTAAAAGATCAACTTCGGTTGCCAGCTCGATATCTCCCGCACAAGGTTTGGTGTCTAAACAATAAGCGACCGATCTTCCGCGTCGCTTTGGGCCTACAACCTCTGCTGCACATACCTTTTTTCCATCGGGAAGAATCACATCTTCACCTTTGACTAATTTTCCGCGAAGCGGCCCGAAAGGGATTCTTAATTCTTGAGCTTTTTTCTCATCAAAATGGCCTGGCTTATTTTTTTCGCGGAAAACGTAACCCCAACATTCGATCACATGATCGAGCGGCCGCGTTTCAATGGTGTAGAGAGGCGTTTCATAGAGAATTCCAGATTGCTGAATTTCAATAATTTCGAAAGGAAACGGAACCCAGAGATTTCGCACTTCTTGAAGGGCACGAAGATATTTACGAATACCGCGGGGGCCAAAGACTTTAAGAGCTTCTGTTCGTCCGGAAAGGGCCATGGTGCCAATTAAGCCCGGAAGACCATTGACATGATCGCCATGAAGATGCCCAATGCAGATCACGGAAAGATTCATCCAGCGCAAAGGGGAGCGAGCGAGTTGAACTTGCGTGCCTTCACCGCAATCGAATAGAAACACCTCTCCTTCGTAGTCCAACGCGACTGCAGAGGCAGAGCGTTCGAGGGTAGGGCGGCCAGCACTGGTTCCTAATGTGATAATTCTCATAAGGGCATCTCTAAAAACTACTACGCGACCTGATTTCTTCGTTGCATACCCAAAAAATCCTCATGTATTTCCATATACATTCCGGTTTTTTGGGGCCCCTGCGCCTCGCACTCAGGCCGCTCGTGACGTTTTTAGAGGCGCCCATGCATTTTATGTTTTAAACAAAATTTTCAAACTGTTTCTTCACCTATTCAATAAGAGATCTTATTTCGAATTCTCTTGATTAAGGAAGCCACCTTTCACTATAAGCCTCCCTGCTATGTCAACCCTAAACCGCCTGCAAACTCATTGGAAAACCTTAAACCCCCGTATCTTAAAAGAATGGAATCGGCTAACCGATTCGGATCTCGAGTATACCGAGGGAGAGTTTGATCGTTTAGTTGAGGTGATTAAACAGCGCTATGATGGCCCGGTTTATAAGGTTTCGGAAGAAGTGATTCGGTATGTCGTGTTGCAAATGTTGAAAGAAGTAGAAAATTAAATTTCTTCTCCCCCCACCACAATTTTTTCAATCTGCTGCGGGCCTGAATTTTTCAGTAAATGAGAATAAAGATTTTCTGAAGGGGTTCCTTCGAGTTTGATTACGATAAAGTCGGCGAGTTTTCCTTTTTCTAAAGAGCCAATCTCTTTGCTCAAACCCAAATTATAAGCGCCCCCAAGGGTTGCCATTTTGAAAATTTCTTCGGCTTCGATTGGTTCTTCATTCGAGTGAAGTTTTAAGGTTTCTCGCATTTCATCCCAGATTGAAAAATTTGAGTTACAGGCCTTCATTTCGCTGCCAAAGCCCACCGGAATTTTATGAGAGAGAATCTTACGAAGCGGGAAAGCGCCTAGTCGCAAAGTCTGGTTTGCAATGGGGGTATAGACGATGCTGGAGCCCGATTTTGCAATAAGAGCTAAATCGGTTGGGCCCAAGTGCACGCAGCCAACGAGTGCGGGCTTGATTTGAAGAAATTCGATCGAGTGCAAATATTGAATGGGAGTTTTTTGGTGAGGGGGTGGTAGAGAATCGCCCCATCCCACATAAGGAAACAAGAGATTGGCGATATCGCCTTTCGAATCGTAGAAAAACTCCATCTCTGCAAAGCTTTGACTGCAATGGATTTGCAGTGAAGTGCCAAGTTGCTTCAAGTGCTGGAAGAAAATTTTCAAGAGATTTTTCGATAAGGTGTAAGGCGCAAAAGGCCCTAAGCCGGCGCGAATTTTTGGGTGATCGGCGGCCAAGACTTCATCCACAAAGGCTAAGGCGAGTTCAAAGCGTTCTTGAGAGGTTTTGCGGCTCACATTCATCACTTCAGGATAAGTCATGACTCTCAATTTTGAGGCTTCGTAGGCCGTGAAGGCCCCTTCGTAGCTGGTAAAATCGCCAATGGCGGTGATTCCAGTTTTTTGAATCGATTTCAAACCTTCTTGCAAGGCGGCTCTTTTTTCTTCGGGTTTTAAACTTTCTTGATATTGCGAAAGATCGATCAGCCAACGAATAAAATTGGGCTCACCGGAGAGATCTTCAAAATCAAGCGGATTATAAGTAGGCGCGTGAGAAAGCTCTAAATGAACATGGGAATTAACAAGGCCAGGCAGGAGAACCGCTTCTCCGCAATCAATCACTTCAGCTTTGGGATATTTTTCTAAGAGTTTTTCTTTTTTTCCAATCTCACGAATTCGATCTTTGTGAACCAGGAGCGCCGAATCTTGAAGGGGATCAGAACTAATGGGGAGTAAATGTTTTGCGAGGTAAATCTTCATTAGCAGTTCCTCCTCTTAAGATTAAGAGGAGGTCAGGAGGAGTTGTGAAAGAAATCATAACGCCCCCTAACCCCCTCTTATCTTAAGAGGGGGGATTTAATGGACTATTATCAATGAGTCGCGTCTTACCAATTTTGACTGCCATTAAGTATCGTGCAGGCACGTTTAAGAGATCAAGTTTTTTTAGAGAGACTGCCTCTACAATTTCTAGATAATCGATTTCATCGACTTGGGCTTCAACCAGTTTGCAAGCTTCTTTGAGTAAAAGCGAAACACTCTTTTCTTTTTGGCTTAAACTTTGAAGAAGTTGAATCGATTTCCAAAGCACCAAAGCGCGATTTTTTTCAGATTCGCTTAAATAAACATTCCGAGAAGAAAGGGCCAAGCCCTCGGGGCTTCGCATAATGGGGGCACCCACAATTTCAACAGGAAGGTTAAGATCGAGTGCCATTTGGCGAATCATCGCGAGTTGTTGATAATCTTTTTCGCCAAAAATGCTTACGTCGGGCTGCACGATATTAAAAAGTTTCAAAACGACGGTGGCTACTCCATCAAAATGGCCCGGGCGCTGTTTGCCGCACAAACCTTGAGTGATTTGAGAAAGGTGAACGCTGGTTTGGAACCCCTCAGGATACATCTGCTCGGGTGTGGGTAGAAAAACAAAATCACACCCTGCTTTTTGAAGTTTTTCCAGATCGCCCTTTTCATCGCGTGGGTAACGCGAAAAATCTTCTTTTGGGCCAAACTGCGTGGGATTTACAAAAATACTGGCGCCCACTACGTCTGCTTTTTTTTGCGCGAGTTCAATTAAGGAGAGATGCCCTTCGTGTAAATAACCCATGGTGGGCACGAAGCCAGTGCGTTTGCCTTTTTGCTTGAGCTTTAAACGGAAGGCCTGCATGTCTTGGGGCGAGTGGAGAATTTGCATTTAAAAACTTTCTTCGTCGCTGGGGAAATTTCCGTTTTCTAAATCTTGAATGTAATTGCGGATTGCATTGGTGCCAAGCTCCGCCAAGTTTGCATAGCGGCGCACAAACTTGGGTTTTAAATCTTGATAGGCGCCCAACAAATCGTAAATCACCAAAACCTGGCCATCGCAGTGTTTGCCCGAACCAATGCCGATCGTTGGAATTTTTAAGCTACGGGTGATTTTTTCGGCGAGGAGGGCGGGGATCCCCTCCAGAACAATCGCGTAGGCGCCGGCTTTTTCGAGTGCTTTTGCATCTTTTAGAATTTGCTTTTCACTTTGGGGCTCTCGACCTTGAATTTTATAGCCTCCCATCAAATGCACATGCATGGGTTTTAGGCCCACATGACCCATTACCGGGATACCCAGATCGGTCAAGCGTTTCACGGTGGGTGCGATTTCTTCACCACCTTCTACTTTAACGGCCTCTGCTTTTCCTTGTTTGAGAACTTTTCCGCAATTTTTTACCGCTTCATCGATCGACGCTTGGTAGCTCATAAAAGGCATGTCACAAACTAAATGGGCAGACCCAAGCCCTCGCGAAACACAATGGCTATGATAAATCATGTGATCGAGCGTCACGCCTAAAGTATTTTTTCTTCCCTGAACCACCATGCCCAAAGAATCGCCCACGAGCACCACATCGATGCCGGCTTGATCGGCCAGGCGTGCGAAGGTGTAATCGTAGGCTGTAAGCATCGAAATTTTTTGGCCCTGTTTTTTCTTTTTGAGCAGAGTGGGGATGGTGATTTTCATAATTATTTACTGCTTATCGAAACATAATGTTTCTGAAGTTTTTGTTTTTTCATCAAAAGAATCTCATTGAGCAAATTTTTGTAATCGTCGTTTTGCTCCACAAAATCGATCTCGGAGCAATTCACGACTAAAAGCGGGGTTTCAGTATAGTTAAAGAAAAAGTGATTATAAGCTTGGGCCAAGTTTTCGAGATAATCGAGATCGATATTTTTTTCGTAATTGATTTTACGTTTTTTGATGCGTTCTTTCAGCACATCGACAGACGCTTGCAAAAAAATCACCAGATCGGGTTTTAGAATTCGTGCATCGAGAAGATTATAGATCGATTCATAAAGATTGAGTTCTTCATCTGAGAGATTCAAGGTTGCAAAGACGCGATCTTTCGCAAAAATATAATCGGAGACAATGCCTTGCTGAAAGAGTTCTTGTTGGGCGAGTTCTTTTTGTTGTTGGTAGCGCGAGAGTAAGAAGAAAAGCTGGGTTTGAAAGGCGTATTGTTTTTTGTTTTTGTAAAAATCGGCCAGAAAAGGATTATTTTCGGGCTCTTCTAGAACCCGGCGAAACTTAAACTCCTCGGCAAGCAAGGTGGTAAGGGTTGTTTTTCCCACACCGATGGGGCCTTCGATCGCAATGTATTGTAGATTTTTTATCATTGTTTTACTGGAAACTTTAGGGTGAGTTTTTGTTTTTTAAAAACTCGCGGAATTTGGATCGTCATCGGTTACGCTTCAACGTGTCTTAAAGCGGCACTATTCGATGACGATTATTTAAGGGATGCTCAAATACTTTGAAAAACAAAAATTCACCCTAAAGTTTTCCTACAATTCTTTCTAACACAGCCAAATTAATCTCGTCTACATTCAAGAATTTGAGCCAATTGGGCAAAGTTTTCGAGTGCAATAGACTCGGCTCTTTGTTTGGCTTCAATACCCGCTTGTTTCATGAAGAGCTCTAAATCGTTTTTCGAATATTGGGGTAAAAAATTCTGCAGGTTATTTAACAAAGTTTTCCGGCGAGCACGAAAGGAAGCCTGGATCAGGCTTTCGTAAAAATCGAAATCCACACCAGGAACTCGTGTTTGGGGTAAAAGTTTAAATTCGACAACGGCAGAGTCTATTTTTGGGCGGGGGTCAAAAGCCGAAGGGGGAATCGGGAGAATAATCTTACAATCCGCCAACATCTGGCAATAAAGGCTTAAAGAACCATAGGCCTTAGTATTGGGTTTTGCGGTGAGCCTCTCTGCAACTTCCCGTTGAAACATGAGGAAAAATCCCGAGAAGAGGCTGCGATTTTGAAAGAGTTTTTGGAGAATGGCGACCGAAACATTATAGGGGAGGTTTCCCACGGCCAGGCAAGGGGCATCGGCTCTTGTAATGATTCCCTCCAGAGGAGTTTTTAGGAAATCGCCCCAAAGAATTTCAACCTGTGGTTGTGTGGCAAAAATTTCTTCTAACACCGGCTGAAATTGTAAGTCTTTCTCGGCTAAAACAAGACGCTTCACGTGAGGAGCGAGGAGCTGACTTAAAGAGGCGGGGCCAGGGCCGATTTCTAAAAGCGTGTGTGGAGAAGAAGCCAGAATCTTTTTCGTGAGGGTTTCTAAAGTAGGGCGATGCACCAAAAAATTCTGGCCCAGCCATTTTTTGGCTAAAAAACTGTAGCGTTTTTTGAGTTCGGTGGGGTGAATGAAATCCATTGAAGCTAGCTAAACCACTTGAATTTGAGGCGTCAATGATTCTAAGTGATAAAAAGCCACTGTCTTGAAAATGAGAGGAAGTGATTATGCAAGGTAACCCCATCCGCTGGTTTGAAATTTATGTGCAAGACCTTGAGAAGGCGAAAAAATTTTACGAAGAAGTTTTTCAGGTGAAGTTGATGCGCTTGCCATCCGATACCGAAATTTGGGCTTTTCCAGCCGATAAAGAAAAACATGGAAGCGGAGGGGCTTTGGTGCGAATGGAAGGTTTTCCTTCGGGTAAAAATAGCACGATTGTCTATTTTGCTTGTGAAGATTGTGCCGTTGAAGCTTCGCGGGTTGTGAAAGCCGGAGGAAAATTAGAGCGCGAAAAGTTTTCGATTGGTCCTTACGGATTTATTGCCCATGCTCATGATCCGGAAGGAAATTTAATTGGCTTGCATTCAATGAAATAGAAGCGATGTGTTTAAAAATGGATTCTTTAAAAGAACAATTGTTGAGCTTACTGCATTCTATGGCTTTCTATAACGATAAAGGCTATGCCTGGCAGAACGATTCACCTGAGAAGTCCGATCAACTTCGCAAAGAATGGCGCCAAGAAATCGATGAAATTATTCTTAAGATCGGAAAAGAAAATTTCTCGCCTGAAATTTATCAGATGCTTCAATCGCCCGATTTAACCCAAGATTGGAGCGGAAAATATGTGAAGCGATTTGAAAAGTGGCTGAACGCTTCTTCTCAGAAATAATCATTATGTTGGATTCTTCAAAAATCATTTCCGTTGAAAATTTAAGCAAAACTTATGCTTCAGGCTACCGTGCCTTAAAGAATGTGAATCTTGAAATTCGCCGCGGTGAGATTTTTGCGCTGCTCGGCCCCAATGGGGCCGGCAAAACCACTCTCATTAATATCATCTGCGGAATCGTGACGCCTTCACAAGGTAAGATTACGGCCGATGGGCATGATATTCTCCGCGATTATCGCGCGGCACGAGCTAAGATTGGCTTAGTACCTCAAGAGCTCACCAGCGACATGTTTGAAAAAGTTTGGAATACCCTCGAGTTTAGCCGCGGTGTTTTTGGAAAACCGGCCAATTCAGCTCACCTTGAAAAAGTTTTGAAAGATCTTTCGCTTTGGGAAAAACGCAATACCCAGATCATGACTCTTTCGGGTGGAATGAAGCGCCGGGTCATGATTGCCAAAGCCCTTGCGCATGAACCCGAAATTCTTTTTTTAGATGAACCCACGGCTGGGGTTGATGTGGAGCTTCGTCACGATATGTGGGCGATGGTGCGCAAGCTGCGTGAAAGTGGAGTCACAATTATTTTAACGACGCATTATATTGAAGAAGCCGAAGAAATGGCCGATCGTATTGGCGTGATTAATCACGGTGAAATTATTGTGGTTGAAGAGAAATCGGTTTTGATGAAAAAACTAGGGAAAAAACAGCTTAATCTCCATCTTCAAAATCCCCTCACGACGATTCCCAGTGAGTTAAGCGCTTATCCTTTAGAGCTTTCCCAAGATGGAACTCAATTGATTTATACCTTTGATTCACATGCCGAGCAGACTGGGATCTCTGCTTTATTCAAAAAACTAGGCGATCATGGAATCGATTTTAAAGATTTGAAATCGTCCGAGAGTTCCCTTGAAGAAATCTTTGTTAAACTCGTGAGGCGTGCATGAATTTTTATGGAGTGAAGGCCATTTATCGTTTCGAGCTTGCGCGATTTTTTCGCACTCTTTTTCAGAGCATTGCCTCTCCGGTGCTCTCCACTTCGCTTTATTTTATTGTGTTTGGCGCGGCGATTGGTTCGCGGGTGAGCGAGATGGATGGGGTGAAATACGGTGCCTTCATTGTGCCTGGCTTGATTTTACTTTCGGTGCTCACCGAAAGCATCTCAAATGCCTCGTTTGGAATTTATTTTCCGAAATATTCGGGCACCATTTATGAAATTTTATCGGCGCCCCTCTCGGCTTTTGAAATTGTGCTGGGCTACGTGGGGGCTGCGGCGACGAAATCGATTATTCTGGGGGCCACGATTTTCATTACTTCGAAATTTTTCGTTTCGTATTCGGTTGCCCATCCGTTTTGGATGCTTACTTTTCTCGTTTTAATCTCGGTTTCGTTCAGTTTATTTGGATTCATCATCGGGCTTTGGGCCGATGGCTTTGAAAAGCTGCAGGTGATTCCGCTCATGATTATTACGCCTCTTACTTTTTTGGGTGGGAGTTTTTATTCGATCAATATGCTTCCTTCTTTTTGGCAAAAGGTTTCGCTTTTTAACCCAGTGGTTTATTTGGTGAATGGTTTTCGCTGGAGTTTTTTTGGGGTGGCAGATGTGAGTTTAGGGCTTAGCTTAAGCCTCACCTTGGTTTTTCTGTTTCTTTGTTTAATTGCGGTTTGGTTGATTTTTAAGACCGGCTATAAATTGAAAAATTAAGCTAACCAGGCTAGCAAGCTCTTCCAGTCGCGAAAAAACTCGCCGTAAGGAATAAAAATAGCAGTCGATTTGTGAAATTGTTTTATCCAATAGAAATAACCTTTGCGGCTCGGCAGTTTTCGCTCCTTACAGAGCTTGCTGGCCTGGTTACAAGTTAAGGAGAATTAAAAATGAACATTAAGAGTTTATTTCAGCCTTTGGCTTTGCCCAAATTACCTTCATTGGTTTTACTCGCTTTGCGCTTGATTGTAGGTATTGCCTTTATGCATCACGGTTGGGGAAAAATTCAGCATCCTTTTTCTTGGATGCCTCCTGAAGCTCCGGTTCCGGGCTTTCTCCAATTTTTAGCCGCTTTTTCCGAATTTGGAGGAGGAATCGCTTTGATTTTAGGCTTGCTCACGCGCTTGGCCTCTTTAGGGATTTTTTTCACCATGCTGGTTGCGGTTTTCATGCATGCGGTGGTTCGAGGGGATCCATTCGTGAGTCAAAAAGGGGGGATGTCTTATGAGTTGGCCTTGGTTTATTTGGGAATTTCACTTTTCTTTTTGGTTTTGGGCCCCGGAAAAATTTCGGCCGATCAAAAAATTTTTGGAGAACAATAAATTTTAGGAGAAAGTATGGTTAAGAAAATATTTATCGGTTTGATTTTATTCGTTTTGGTGTTTTTGTGTCTTGCTGCCCTACAACCCTCTGATTTCCGAATTACGCGATCGATCGAAATTTCAGCACCGCCTGAAGCAATTTTTCAGCATGTGAATGATTTTCACCAATGGGAGGCCTGGTCGCCCTGGGCCAAGCTTGATCCGAAAGCAAAAAATTTTTTTGAAGGTCCGGAGTCGGGTAAGGGCGCTATTTTCGCTTGGGCAGGCAATCATGAAGTGGGTGAAGGAAAAATGACCATTCTTGAAACTAATCCGAATAGTTTTATTCAAATCAAATTAGATTTTGTAAAACCCTTTGTGGCCACAAATACTGCAGAATTTACATTTGTTCCTCAAGTGAACGGTACTTTGGTGACTTGGACGATGTACGGAAAAAATAATTTCATTGCAAAAGTGATCGGTCTTTTTGTGGATTGCGATAAAATGGTGGGGAATATGTTTGATAAGGGCTTGATTCGGATGAAAGAAGTCGTTGAATCCAAAAAATCTTGAGTTAATTGGCCTTAGGCCAACGTGGATTCATGTTTTCGAATTCCTCTTTTGAATATTTGCTCCAATAAGGCTTATAATCGATCGATACCCGTTCAAGATCTTGTTTGGTCCAAGATAAAATCTCTTGAAAGGATTTTTCAAGACAAGAGTTTATACTCTCTATTTGTTTGAGTAGTTCCATTTTTGCAGTCCATTTTATACTGCGTGAGAACTCCTCGTAGGAGTCGAGCCACCATACTCCTTGTATTGCTAATTTATTATCATCAATTTTATAAATATCGACCTTGGCAAAGCCTCCCTCGGAATGCTCAAAGCATAAACTCCATATGGGAGCATCCTGGACATACTTTTGAATGAGAAGATGATGTTGCTGTGCAAAATTTTCGATCTCTTTAGCAACGGGTTGAAAGTAAGCTTCGAATTCTTGGAGAAAAACTTCCATTTTTTCAGTCTAATGGATGATAAAGACTCCTTTCAATCTAAAAGTAAGAGTGTTTTGTTAAGAGTTTTCCTTTCAGTATGACAAATCTCGCGCGAAAATTAGGCTTCACCGCTTTGATCTTTTATGGAGTGGGCGATATTTTGGGCGCTGGAATTTATGCCTTGGTGGGAAAGGTTGTAGCCCTAGCCGGCGTAGGAGCTTATTTGAGCTTTGCCTTGGCTGGGCTCATTGCTGCTTTTACTGCTCTGAGTTATGCGGAGCTCAGTTCGAGAATTCCGGCGGCCGCGGGAGCTGCCGCCTTTGTGAAGCGAGCTTTTCCCGGCCGCTTTATGGCGACGCTGACCGGTGTGTTTGTATTAGGAACCGGGCTTTCCTCAACGGCAACCGTGACGGCTGCGTTTAGCGGGTATTTACAAGAACTCATAACGGTTCCGGATTTAGTTGCCCAAGTGATTCTCCTATTGTTGCTTTCGGGTTTAAGTTTTTGGGGTATTCTTCACTCCTCGCGCGTTAATATTGTGCTGACCTTGATTGAGTTCTCAGGCTTATTGTTGGTGGTTGGCGTGGGGCTTTCCTTTTTCGAGGTGGGGGCGCTTGAGAGATTTTGGGAGCTCAATCGTGATCAACTGGAGCTTAAGCCCGTTTTTGCGGGGATGACCATTGCCTATTTTGCTTTCGTGGGTTTCGAAGACCTTTGCAATTTGGCCGACGAAGCAAAAAATCCTGGCCGGGATATTCCGCGTGCCATCCTCATTGCGTTAGGTCTTGCCAGTGTTCTTTATCTTTTAGTAACTCTCACTTTACAGCTTTATTTTCCCGTAGACCAGATTACCCAAGCGAAGACTCCCTTGTTTTTGGTTTTTGAAAAGGCGAATTTGAACTGGATCTTACGTTATTTCTCAGTGGTTGCGATGCTTGCCATTGCGAATACGGGGCTCGCGAATTTAATCATGTCCTCTCGCTTGCTTTATGGAATGAGTAAAGAAGGATTAATTCCCTCGAGTCTGCGCCAAGTCCATGCCTCCCGCCAAACTCCTTGGTTGGCGATCATCGTCGCGTTTGGAATCGCGCTCTTTTTAGTCCTCACCGGAGGGGTAAAGATATTAGCTCAAACAACGAGTCTTTTAGTTTTGCTTGTTTTCACCCTAGTACATCTAAGCTTAATCAAAATTAAACTGAAGAAAGACAAACACACGGGGTTTCAATTTCCTTTAGTGGTTCCTCTTTTGGGAATCCTCGGCTGTTTGGGCTTGATTCTACAATTTCCTGCTCAAGCCTTCTTAAGAACCTTGATTTTCTTGAGTGTAGGAGTTTTGGTTTGGGAGATACAAAGAAAAAAGCGGATCCGTTGAGGAGTCTAAAGCGTTTAGTTTCCACCCAAAATAATGGGCAATCCATCTTTACCACTGCCTATCACCACTACTTTAGTATTTTGACTGCCTGCGAGATTAGAAGTGGCTTCGATCCCTTTCCATTTTAAAAAGGAATCCGTTAGGCCGATGGTCACAATCTTTTGGAAATCCGCAATGCCTTGGGCTTCGATTCTTTTTCGATCTGCTTCTTGGGTTTCTTTATTTAGCACAAATTTCATTTGTTCGGATTGCTGCTCCGCCTCGAGCTTTTTTTCGATGGCAGTGGCCAAAATCGGAGGAAGTGTTGCACTTCGTAGAAGAACTTTCTCTACCGTAATGCCACGCTCTAAGAGGGGTTGCTGTAAATGGGCATACATCTCGTTTGAAATAGTTTCGCGTTCGGCCGTATAGAGCGCTTTTGCTTCATAACTTGCAGTTACCCCGCGCACAACCGAGCGTAATTGTGGGACGATTACTACCTGAGTATAATCGGGCCCAATAGTCTTGTAAATTTGAGCAGCTCTTTGAGGATTTAGACTAAAAAGTAAAGAGACCGCAAGATGAACGCTCAAACCCTCTTTTGAAGGAACATTAGCCTCTTCGGTAATTTCTTGGGTACGGATGGTCAGTTTATGGATTTTGAGGAGAGGATTAACCAGATGTATTCCGGCCGGCAGCGTGTCATCCGAAACTTTTCCGAAAAAGTCTTTTAATCCGACGTGCCCGGCGGGGATAATGGTAATGGCTTTGAAAAGAATCAAAAGCCCCGCTAAAAATAAACCGATGATCAATTTGTTTTTATTCATTGTAATTACATCTTTTGGGCGGCGGGGCATTTCGATTATGTCGTCATTTCGATTCATAGATTTCTCTTTTAAGAATTGATAAGGTTTACTTTAAAGAAAGGGCCTAAGCAAGATTCAGGTGAGAGTCAATGGGATCCTTTTTTTGAAAAAAATATGGCTTACACCGTTAAAAACGTTCCGATACTTCTCAAGCCTTTCTTTTATTTGTATGCCTATCTAGGTGGGCTATTTCTGTCGCTTCTTTGTTTTTTTCTCCATTTTACTTGCCGCATTCGTTTCGAAGGAAAAGAAAAAATCCAAGATCTCCCTCACTTTATTCTCTGCCTTTGGCACTACACGACCTTGAGTTATTTTGTGGTTTTTCTGCGTTACCCCAATCGTCATGTTTTACTCAATCATCCGCTTTGGTATATGAAAGCAGTCCATGTTTGGGCGCGAATTTTAGGGGTGAGCGAAATTATTTTGGGCTCGAGTGGGAATTCGGGCAGAGAAGGTGCTCAAAAATTAGTAGAGGCTTTGAAAGAAGGCGCTTCCACCACAATGTGGCCCGATGGCCCGAAAGGGCCGCCTCGCGTTTTAAATAAAGGAGTCTTGCATATTGCCCAGCAATCGGGGTTACCCATTGTACCGATGCAGATTCATCTCTCTCATTTTTTTAGTCTAAAAACCTGGGATAAAAAAAGAATCCCTTTTCCTTTTTCAACAATCACGGTGATCTATCAAAAACCCATTTGGGTTAACGCCGAAAATTTTGAGCAAGCCCAAGAGGAGTTGAGTCAATTACTCTAATCTCTATGCAAAGTTTACGTCCTTCAGAATTGGCAGACTGGTTAGTCGATTCAGCCCGAGAAAAACCCATTTTACTTGATGTGCGAGAGCCTTGGGAGTTTGAGGTTTGTCATATTGAAGGCTCGCGGTTGATGCCCATGAATAGCATTCCTGAAAAGTTTTCGGAGCTGGATAAAAATCAATCCATCGTCTGTATTTGCCATCACGGCATGAGAAGCTGGCAGGTGGCGGCCTTTCTTGAAAGGCAGGGGTTCACCCAAGTGATTAATTTAGAGGGTGGGGTGGATGCGTGGGCACAAGAAGTGGATGCGGCGATGGCGACGTATTAAAGGCTTTCAGATTTCCCACTTGCCTGAGGATTGAGTGAGATGTCTGAATGAATTCCTCGCCTCAGATATTCATGCCCCACATACGCAATCATCTCGGCATTATCGGTGCAAAATTTTGGACTGGGAATATAAAGTTTAGCCCCATTTTTTTGAGCACTTTCTTTTAGGCGTTTACGCAAACCTTGGTTACAAGCAACTCCACCGGCTATCACCCAATTCTTGCATTCAAATTCTTCAAAAGCGTTGAGAAAAAGTCTTTCGAGAGAATCGATGATTGTTTTTTGAAAACAAGCAATTAAATTTAAAGCCTCTGGCACTTCTTCTAATTTTTTATTCTGAAGTTTTTCTAGAATTTTCTGAGCGTTCACTTCTTCGACTGCAGCGGTTTTTAACCCTGAAAAACTGCTGTAATATTTTCCGCGCTTTACACGGGCGCGAGTGAACGGATTTTTTTTAGGGCTTCCGAGCGAGGCGAGTTGATCTAAAATTGGGCCGCCGGGATAAGCTAATCCTAAATATTTTGCGAATTTATCGTAAGCCTCACCTGCGGCATCGTCCACGGTATTACCGAGTAATTGGTAATCGCCAAAATCTTTGGCGAGATAAAAATTGGTGTGTCCACCGGAAACGACCAAGCCCAAAAAAGGAAATTGAAGACCCGGGTTTTCTAAAAAAGCGCTGAGTAGGTGGGCTTCGAGGTGATTGATTCCAATGAATGGAATTTGATGGGCCAGTGCAAAGCCCTTCGCAAAGTTTACTCCAACAAGCAGGGAGCCGATTAATCCGGGTGAAGAAGTGACGGCAACACCCTCAACTTGGCGCTCAGACGCGGAGACTTCTTCGAAAAGATGGGTGATCAACGATGAAATGGTTTGAATATGTTCCCGCGAAGCGATTTCAGGAACAATGCCACCGTATAAAGAATGAATTTTTTCTTGAGACGATTTTCGAGAGGCTAAGATTTTGCGAGGTCCTTCGAATAGGCAAGCCGCTAAGTCATCACAGGAAGATTCTAGAGCAAGAATTCTCATGGGTTTTAATCGTAAAGACCACTCGACGGGACATGACGATTCGCAGGAGGTGATTGGGGAACAGGTGAAGGGGTCGAGGGTGCCGGGCTCGGATTTGTAGTTGTGCTCACATTCGGAACGGGGTTTGCTTCAGGGGCTACAGCAGGAGGCGGTGGAGTTTCGGTGCTCGGTGCGGGAGTTGCGTTTGCTACGGGAGCTTTCCCAAGCTCTTTGATTTTTGCACTCGCTTTGGCTGCTTCGGGTGTGTTGGGATAATCTCTCGTTACCTTTTCTAAAAAGGGTTTGGCATCGCTATTCATATTCAAACTTGCAAATGAATAGCCTTGTTTTAAGAGAGCCGTCTTGACCTTCGAGGAACGAGGATATTTTTGAATGAGTACTTGATACTCTCCAATCGCTTTTTTGTAATTTCCTAAACCATAATAAGATTCGGCAATCCAAAATTGGGCATTTTCTGCCAAGGGGCTCTTGGGATATTTGCGGATAAAACCCTGAAAACCACTCAAGGCCTGGTTCCAGTCTTCGGTATTGACGTAATCCAGTAAGCGTTGAAATTCTTGGTTTGGGCCACCCTCTGTAGTACCGCTCGGTTTATCGGTGCTCGCATTCCGGCTATCTTTAATCTCTTTGAGAAGGGTGGTGAGCGTGGTGATTTTATCTTCCATGGCGGCTAAGCGTTGGTCGTAGCTACGAAGTGCTTTGGTTTGTTCTTCGTAAAAATGTCCGCCGCTTTCGGTTACCCCTTTCATGCTTGCTACTTCCTGTTCAAGTGCTGTGAGGCGATTCATGGCTTCGGCCAGTTTGGCATTTGCATTTTCATTGCTCGATTTGAGTAGGGCTACATCTTGACGAAGTTGCTCGTTACTTTGAGCATAAGAGAGGGAAGA
The DNA here is from genome assembly GCA_964384365.1 of uncultured Pseudomonadota bacterium. GTDB lineage: Bacteria > UBA10199 > UBA10199 > JADFYH01 > JADFYH01 > CAYLKF01. The sequence goes on from CAYLKF010000002.1 coordinate 187,505, forward strand.
AAATCCTAATCCAAATAAGCTGATTCCAACGATAAGAGATCGAATTTTCATAAATTCTCCTTAAGTAAAGAATTTGTAACGGGTCAGTATTTTCAGTGCGCGTGAAAACATTGACGAGTGACAAGAGTCTAAAAAAAAAACCACAGAATAAACAACGTCAAGTTGCTCTTCTGTGGTTTTAAAAAACTCTACAGAATCTTTCAAAGCTTATTTTCGGATTACGAAGTCGTCGCGGCGATTCATGGCCCAAGCTGCTTCATTATGAGCAGGATCTAAGGGGCGCTCTTCACCGTAACTCACTGTATCAATCCGAGAGGATTCAACACCCAAGTTCACCAAATAATCTTTACCCGCTTTGGCACGGCGTTCTCCTAAAGCCATATTGTATTCGTTGGTTCCGCGCTCATCGCAGTTTCCTTCAACGATAGTGCGAGTGCCAGGGTTGGCTTTGAGCCAGCTGGCATTTTTTTGCATAATAGGAACCGCATCGGCGCGAATATTATATTTATCGAAATCGAAGTGAATACGCTCTAAAGCGTTGGTAGCCTCAGTTCGTACATCATTAGAAGTCTTGCTGCCTGAGCAAGCACTATTCAAGCTGCTGGCAATAAAAGCCAAGGCCAGCACTCCTAGTAATTTCATCTTAGACATAAACCCTCCTTAACGAGTTTTAACTTTTTAATAAAATTTTGTGCAGAAATAGCAAAATTATGCTTAATTAACGTATAATTTTTGTTCTAATAGCGCCAAGAGTCAAGGAATTTTTATGAGTTTTTTAAATCTTGCTGTTTTGCAGTTTGAAACCCAAGAAGCAAAGCCCGAGCAAAGCTTTGTTCGCCTGCAAAAAATATTGAAAAAACTAAAAAAGCCGGTGAGTTTGATTGTTTTACCCGAAATGTGGCTCTCAGGCTTTGATCTTCGGCAGGCAGAAGCTCTCTTGAAAATCACCGAAGAAACTTCACAATGGTTGCGGGCTTATGCCAAGGCCCATAGCTGTTTTATTTTGAATTCACATTTGAGCCGTGCCCCGAGTGGTTTTTATAACACGGCCTCCTTAATTGGGCCCACCGGAAATAAATTGGGAGAATACCATAAAATCCATCTCTTTCAGTTGGGAGGAGAAGATAGAAAATTTGCGGCTGGTGAATTTACGCGGGTTTTATCGACCCCCATTGGAAAAATTGGCTTAGGCATTTGTTACGATATCCGTTTTCCGGAGTTTGTGCGCAAAGGAGTTTTAGCCGGAGCCGAACTTTTGATTTTTCCTTCGGCTTGGCCGAAGGTGCGCATTGAGCACTACCGAACTTTATTGCGGGCTCGAGCGATTGAAAATCTTTGTTTTGTAGTAAGCGCCAATAAGGTTGGGAAAAACAGCGAAGGAGTTGTTTACGGAGGGCATAGCGTGGTGATTGATCCGTGGGGAAAAGTTTTGGGAGAGCTTCAAACGAAAGCCGGAGTTTTAGAAGTAAAGATTGATTTGAAACAAGTTCGAGAAACCCGCAGGAACTTTCCTATTTTCCAGGCAAGACGGCCCGAGCTTTATGGTTGAGTTTTTAACGAACTGGAAAGACAAATTTTTTCCCCTCCATTATAAATATTCCCCAATCTTTGCCAGGCCCGCCAAATCGTGCACGTCGGTTTCAAAATAAGGAATGAGAGTCAAACTTTCGCGTTTTTTCAGTTTGTTTTCTAAAAGATCTAAAAGGCGTTGATCTTGCTTTACTAAAGAATCGTAGCTCGAAAACATTTCGAAGAGTTTTTGAATCAGAGAGTCACTCAGCTCTTTTTGAAAGAGTTTTGAAAAAGTGGTGAAGTTTTTTGGAAAATCTATTTTCCCGTGTACGCGGTTAACAATGAAGCCCGCGAAAGGAAGTTTATATTCCTTGATTTTTTCGTGAAAGAATACCGCTTCGGGTACCACCATGCCTTGAGGAGCAGTGACGAGGAGAAAGGCCGTTTCAGAATTATGAAGTAGGGTTGCCACTTCTTGGGCACGTTCTTTGAAACCCTCAAGCAAGCCTGCTGTTGAAATAAGCATGGCCGAAAGATCTTGCATGAATTCAAAACCCAAAACGTGATCGAAGCTTTTAAAAATGGTTCGTGTGGTTTTCTCGATAAATTTTAAAGAAGTGCGGCCTAGAAAAATTGAAGGTTTGAGAAACCATTTTAAAATACTATCGCTCACAGCTTGGGTCATTTTCTGCGGTGCGTCCAAAAAATCTAAGGCATGCTGAGTGGGCGGGGTGTCTAAAACTAGTAAATCGTAGGTGTCTTTTTTCAAAAGCTCATAAACTTTTTCCATCGCCATGTATTCTTGAGAACCTGCAATCATTCCCGAGAGATGTTGATAGAGCTTGTTGCTGAAGATCGCCTCTTTTGATTCTGCGCTGGGGGCATATTTTTCGATGATTTTATCGAAGGTGCGTTTGGTATCGAGCATGAGCGCAAAAAGTCGTCCGTTGGTTTTTAGGCCCGCTTTTTTAAGCTCCGTTTGAGAAATTTCTTTTTCATCGTTCGATAAAGTTTCGAGCCCCAGCGAGTTTGCTAAACGTTTTGCAGGGTCAATCGTCAAAACCGCCACTGTTTTTCCTAAAAAACAGGCCTTAAGCGCGATAGAGGCTGCTGTAGTTGTTTTTCCTACTCCGCCAGAGCCACAGCAAATAATCAGTTTCTTTTTTTCGATCAGTTCTTCGATATTCATTTTGCTTTCAGTTCTAAATTTTCTCGTAAGGTGACTGCCAATTCTTCAATAGCTTCCTGCCCAAAATTTTCTTTAAAAATAAAAGGAAGCGGAATCACAGGCGCTTTCAAGTTTGATTTTAATTTATTGAAATAAAAATTCTGAAGTTCCACCCGTTTTTGAAATAAGTGCACCACCGAGTAAAGATTTTTGAGAGAAACTTCCCCTTCGTTTTTTTTGAAAAACTCTTCCGCTTCTTTATTTTCTTTCTCGGTTAAAAATTTAGGAAACAGGCTATTTACAAACACAGGCCCAGTGGAAATTCCTGCCGAAGACTTTGCTTTTTCAAACATCTCTAGAGTTTCATTTACGGGCATTTCTTCGGCCAAGCTCACCAAAAGGAGGAGCGTTTTTTCAGGATCTTGAATCAGTTTTAAGATGAGTTCGGATTTTGTTTTCAGGGGGCCCACCCGGACGGCCTCGGCTACGACACGAGGCACTTCTAAGAAAGCCAGGCCATGCCCTGTTGAGGGAGCATCGACGATGATTAAATCATAAACATTTTGCGAATCTTTTGCCTTGTTTTCGCGATCGGCAAGCGACCAGATTTTTCCGATTTCAAGGAGCTCATTCAAGCCCGGGGTCGCATCTAAAAAACTTCGAACAAAACGATTTTCAAAAACAAGATTGAATATTCTTTTGCTGTGAATTTGTTCGAGAATGTATTCTTCAAAAGCGGTTTTGGGATCGATATTGATCGCGAAGAGATTTTTAAGCAGAGGAGTTTCTTGGTATCCGACGGGTTTGATATCAAAGATTTCTGCAATGCGTTCGGAGGCATTAATTTCGGCAATGAGGGTTTTTTTACCTTCTTGAGCAGCAAGTAAACCAAGGGCCGTCGCGACACTTGTTTTTCCCACTCCTCCTTTGCCTGAAACAATAAGAAGTTTTTTATCCAGAATATCGTGAAGTTTCATGGAGTAACTTGAAAAGAGATTGAGATTATTTTTCGAACTGGCGGATTTTTCGTTCGAGCTGGGCTACTTTTTTGCGAAAAGCGCGAATTTCTCCACGTAGAAAAGGAGCATTCGTGAGCTTGCCGAGTGATTTAACTTTGCTTTCGAGTTTATGGCTTAATTCATCAATGCCTTTGTGGGAATGGGTTAAAAAATCCCGAATAAAACTACCACCATCTTCAATTTCATCTTTGATTTTATCGAGCACTTTCTCAGAGGCTTCTTTCACATGTGAAATCGAAGAAACGCTTTGAATTGATTTTTGCACCAGGTGGGCAAGTTGTTCGCCGCCACTCTGAATAATATTTTTGAGTGCCGAAAGAGGTAAGATGTTTTTTTTGCGTTTTTCTTCTTCAAGAATAATTTGAGTGAGAGTAAGCGAGGTTAAATCATCGCGAGTTTTGTTATCGATCACCACCACATCTTCGCCTTTTTGAATAAAGCCAGCGATATCTTCGAGCGTTACGTAGCAGCTATTCTGGGTATCGTAGAGCTTACGGTTTTGATAGCGTTTAATGGTGCGGGGTTTTTTATCTTTCTCCATAAGTTTCATTGAACTTTTGCATTTGGCGATCTGCGGTGTTCAATTCTTAGAAAAAATCCTCACGTATTCACATACGCTCCGGGTATTTTCTAAGAATTTGCCTAGCATCTCATCCAAATTCATAAGTTCTTATCCGTTTCAGGGGTGAATTCGTCGTGGAGTTTTTCGTTTTGACTGAATCTGTGTGACCTTTGAATTGACTGCTTGAGTTTTTTCGTCTGCTGCTTTTTCAGATTCTGATTCTGAACCTGTTCGCTCCACTAAATCATTGAGAAAATCATTCGATTTTCGAAAAGTAGAAGTAAGCCAGGGGTAGCGTTTGCCAAGGTCTAGATCGTCTACCACCGAAGCAAGAGTGCTCGAAATAGATTTTGTGGCTAATAAAGTTTCGTGTGCTGCGCGTTGAAGATGCTCCTTACTTTGGCCGGCGCCTTTCAGTAAGGATAAGAGAAAAACAAGAGAAGTAGGGTGTTCGGATTTCATAATTTTTTAGAATCATCGTCATGGGAATCTTCTTGCGAAGAATCTCCATTAATACTTTTCTTAAAATTACGGATTCCTTTTCCTAAGCCGGTGCCAATTTCAGGGAGTCGACCCACTCCAAAAACAATCAAAACAACCACCAAGATCAAGATGAGCTCCCAAGTGCCCAGCCCGCCAATGCCTAAAAGGAGATGTTTCATATACTTATGAGGTAGCAGTGTGAACACAATTTGTCTAGATTAAACTCATTTAAAAGACAGCCTCCGCTCTATTTCTTTCACTTTTCCCCAAAGGGCTCCTCTGCCGCTATTTGGGAAGCTAGAAGAAACAATGTCTTTGAAGCAGTAATGAGATTGCTTCTCCTAAAGCCGTTCCAGAAACAGAGCAAAGGCTGTCTTAAGAGTGACCACTCAATGTATTGGGCTGAGAAGGATCGGGGTCTTTCCAATGAAAATAGATCAAAATAAAGGCTACTGCGGTGATGGGGAGGAGAATGAAGGCAAAAAAACCGAGTAAAAACGCGGAGGGAGCACAGATCAAACTCACTAAAAATAGGGGCCAAAGATAGGCAATGGGCACCAAGGCTTTTTGAAATTGTAGCCCAATTCCAGGGCCCGCGGCCTTTTTGGGGTACCAAGGGTAGATCTTAACTCCGTAAGCAAAAGCCACTTGTATGAGAAAGGCTAGGGCGAAGCCGGCTTGAAGGGGAGCGAGGCGCTGAAAAGCCCCTTGATAAATAATAAAAATAGTTCCTAAGAAAGAGGCCAAAAGTAGGCCTTTCATGATCAAACTATCGCGATGGAAAAAAAAACGGAGCATTGAGAATCCTTAAAGAATTTGTGAAGGCCAGCGTTTCTTGCAATCGCGTCCTCCAGAGTCGGACAAGAAAAAACTCGCCGTAAGGAACAAAAGCTAGTAATCGATTTGGAAAATTGCCTTATTTCAATTGATATAGCCTTTGCAGCTCGGCAGTTTTCGCTCATTACAGAAACGCTGGCCTTCACAAAAATACTGCTAAACATAAACCATGCTTTCTTCACGAATTCAACCTTTGCCTTGGGCCGGTGGCCCTCTTTCTTATGCTGCTTGCTTTGAGAAGAAAGTAGAGCACCTTTTTTGTTTTTATTCCGGGCTGCACGGGCGATTTTCTTATGTGGGGTTTCGTCCAAAAATTCAAATCGAAATTTATCCCGATTCGCAAAAGGTTTCACAAGCAGGAAAGGTAGAAGAGTTTCGCCAAAATCCTTTTGAGCTTTTGAAAGAATATACCCCGTATACTCCTAAAACTTCTTCCCCTTATTTTCAAAGAGGATGGTTGGGTTTTTTTTCTTATGAAATGGCGGGCTTTGCTGAGGAATCTTTAAAAACTAAAACAGTTTCTTCAAACACGTTGCTTGGATCTTGGTCTTACTATGATTCGGTTCTTATTTTTGATCATCAAGAGAAACAAGCCTATTTGAGTTTTTTAGAAGATTCGTCTGCCCAAGAAATTCAAGAGTTCATAAAAGGCTTTTCGGGCTCTTCTTTTCTTCCTGATAAGATTTTCAAAACTTCTCAAGCGCGTCAAAATTTCGAAAGCTATCAATTAGCCCTCCAAAAAATTTTAGATTATCTCAAAGCAGGAGATTGTTATCAGGTTAATTACACACAATCTTTTGAAGTGGAGTTATTTCCTGATCTCTCTCCATTTACGTGTTTTCGTGCTCTTGCCCAAAAACATCCTGCCCCTTTTTCGGCTTTTTTAGATTGTGGCGTGAAGCAGATTCTTTCTTTTTCTCCCGAAGAATATTTGAATCTTTCAGGCCGCAAGGTTCGCACTCGGCCAATCAAGGGGAGTCGAGCTCGCGGCGCGGATCCTGTTGCCGATCAAAAAAATGTTCAGGAACTTTTAAATTCGCCCAAAGATAAATCGGAGCTTTTGATGATTGTCGATTTACTCCGAAACGACCTAGGGAAATCGTGCGAGTATGGTTCGGTTAAAACCTCTTCTTTGGGAGAATTAGAAAGCTATGATTATGTGCATCATCGGGTTGCGACCCTCGAAGGAGTTTTAAAATCTAGCTTGCACCCGTTTGATTTGGTGAGATCATTGTTTCCCGGAGGATCCATTACAGGAGCGCCTAAGAAAAGAGCGATGGAGATTATTTCTGACTTAGAACTTTTCCCTCGTGGAGTTTATACCGGCATCATCGGTTTTATGAGCGAAAATTTAGCGCAATTTAATATTGCCATACGCACCCTAGAGCTTTATGGCGAAAAAGGAATTTTTGGTGTGGGGGGAGGAATCGTTGTCGAAAGTGATCCCCAAAAAGAATATGAAGAATGTTTGGTGAAGGCAAAAGTTTTTGGATAATTTTTATGGCTCAGCAAATTTATCTTAATGGATTATTTTTAGATGAAAAAAAAGCGCAAATTTCGGTGACCAATCGCGCTTTATGGAGTGGCGAAGGTTTGTTTGAGACGCTCCGTGTTTATCAAGGCTATATCGCTTTCTTAGAAGAACATCTGGAGCGGCTTTGGCAGGGCGCGGAATTTTTAAAACTCAAAATTCCAGTTTCTTCTCAGCGCTTGCAATTTTTAATTCAAGAGACTTTGAAGCTCAATGGTTTGAGTCAGGCTGTTGTGCGAATTCATTTGAGCCCTGAGGGAGAAGAAATTGGCGAGTGGGAAAGCCCCGTAAAACGCGTGAATCTTCTTATTTCTTGTAAACCTTTTCATCCGTATTCTGAAAACCTTTACGAACAAGGAGTAGATTGTGTGGTGGCCGATTTAGTTCGGGCCGAACAAGGGCCTTTAGCCCAGGTTAAATCGAGTAGCTATTTAAGAAATGTGATGGCCAGACGTTTTGCGAAGGCAAACAATGCACTCGAGGCTCTTATTTTAAATGCACAAGGGCGGGTGGCAGAACTCTCGGGTGGAAATTTATTTTGGGTTGAGGGTGAGAAGGTTTTTACTCCCCCGGCGAGTGAAGGAATTTTATTGGGGGTTACCCGGCAAAAAGTGATTGAATTGTTGCAAAAAGAAGGAATTTTTTTTGCAGAGAGAGAAGTTTGTTTAGAAGATTTGAAACGGGCTCAAGAAGTTTTTCTAACCAGTAGTTTAAAAGAAGTGATGCCCATCCGCGAAATTAAGGGAATTCAATCTTGGCAAGAAGTTTTCCCAATCACCCAAAGAGTTTTGATTCGCTACCGCGAAGAGTTGCAGTGGAAAATGGAAGAGTATTTGTCGGATAAAGTTTCCATTCAAGATTAATTTTACAAAGGGTGGCGTTTCTTTCGTTCGCGAAAAAAACGCTGACCAGCTCAGAAAGAGTGGCGGATCTTTTTTCTCACCCATTTTCGTGCTTCTCGAACCGCCTCTGAAAGTTTTAATCCTAATACCAAATTTCCAGCCAGGGCTGAGGCAAGCGCACAGCCTGTTCCGTGAAAATAGCCTTTTTCAATTCGTGAAGCGCTAAAAGTTTTAATCAAAAACGTATCGTTTGATTTTCTTTCTATTAAATAGTCCACAGGCTTTCCTGGAAAGTGCCCTCCTTTGAGGAGAATCACCGAGAGCTTCGGATATTTTTTGAATAAAAAATAAGCTGCATTGATGGCTTGGTGAGCATTTAAAATTTTACGGCCACTTAAGATTTCAAGTTCCGGAAGATTGGGCGTTAAAATTTGAACTTGAGGCAGAAGTTTTTGAAGAAGTTTTTGAATGCCTGCTTTATCGAGAAGAAGAGCCCCTGTTGAAGATCGTAAAACAGGATCTAAAATAACAAGCGGCGTTTTATTTTTTTGAAACCAACGGCCCAAAATTTCTACAAGATTACCATTCGCGAGCATTCCAATTTTGATGATTGCCTTTTTGGCGAAAGGGGTAACGGCTTTGAGTTGATCGGAAAAAACTTTAGGAGAGATCGTTTGATAAGAAAAAAACCTTTTTTCATTTTGAGCCGTCACTGCGGTAACAACGGTGCGACTGCGTACCCGTAAGCTTTGCAAGATTGCAGAGTCGGCGGGTAAACCCGCACCGCCTGAAGGATCGGTTCCTCCGATTAAAATGACAGATGAGTAAAGCATTGGACAAACTCTTGGGTTGCACGTTTTACGTTTGGGGCTTGGGTAAGTGCTGTGATCATTGCAACACAGGCTACTCCGGTTTGAAGCACCTCTTGAATATTGTTTTTCTGAATTCCCCCGATCGCAACCACGGGCACCCGAATTGCTTTTACTAAATCTTGGAGTTTTTTGAGCCCTTGAACAGGGTGTCCGGGACCTTTTGTTTTTGTGGGAAAAATTGCGCCAAAGGCTACATAGTCTGCTCCGGCTTGCTCCGCCTGCAGCGCCTCAGCAAGGCTATGCGAGGAGTATCCAATAAGCTTGTGGGTTCCCACTTGTTCTCGGACTTTAGCCACGGGTAGATCATTTTCACCCACATGGATTCCATCTACAGGAAGATTGGCCGCCAGTTCAACCGCATCATTTAAAATAAAAGTGAATTCGTATTTTTTTTTCAGATCTAAAATTTTTTTGGCTTTTTCTTCGATTGATTTCGGATTTTGGTCTTTCATGCGCAGTTGAACAATTTTGACGCCACCCTCGAGAAGAAGCTCTGCCAAAGTTTCGTGAGAGTATTGAGGAGAAAAAGAAGTATCGCAGATGGCGTAGAGACCTTGCATAAATTTAAACCCAATGTTCAATGCCCAACATCACCAGCAAGCCCAAAACAAAAAACAAGACGGCGCGAGTTTTTAAAGTGGAATGCCGATGCACTTCGGGAAGCAGGTCTGATAATGAAATATGGAGAAAGGTGCCGGCTGAAAATGCCAGGGCAATGCCCGCGGTGTGGGGGTGAGCTGTCTTTGCAAAAAACCAAGGAATCAACGCCCCCAACGGAATGGCGAGGGCCAAACAAAAATTGGCCAAAAAAATAGAAATATTTTTTTTCTGGGCATGCACCAAAATTGAGCTAAGCGCCAAGGCCTCCATCGCTTTATGAGCAAAAATAGCTAGAAAGACAATGAGGCCAAGACGGGGAATCAGCAAACCCGCACCGAGTGCAATTCCATCGGTGAAAGAATGCAAAAAAAGCCCTATAAAGGCAGAGAGCCCTAAAGTATGAACTTCGCAATGATCGGCTTCACACGCATGAATCGTAATGAAACGTTCGAAGCCGTAGAGCGTGAGGAGTCCTAATAAAATAAAGAGGCTTGCTTGCGCGCCAATGAGCTCAAAAGATTGGGGGATTAGGTGAAGAAAAGCCGAGCCCAGCATCAAGCCTGCCGAGAAAGAGAGCAAAAGCGGATGATGGGAATTTTTTCCGCGGGTTAAGATCGGAAAAAGCCCTCCCACCACAATGGCCAAGAGAATGAAGGTAAAATAGAGTAAAGTTTCTGAAAAAAAACTCATTCTTCTTCCTCGGGAGTTTTGAGAATGGGAATTTTTAAAGTGCGAATCATTTTTCGAAGTGTGTTGCGATTAATGCCCAAAACTTTCGCGGCTTGAATTTGATTCCATTTGGTTTTTTGTAAAACAAGGGTCACGAGAGGTTTTTCTACCATTTGGATAATGGTCTGATACAAATCCATGGCATCCATTTGATCAAATTTATCGAGAAAATGTTTCAGTTTGTTCCGAATGATTTCTTCGAGAGAGAGCGATTCAATTTCGCTCTGGCCTAAAACTTGCGGATTTTCTTGCAAAATACTTTGAATATCTTTTTTCTGAATCAAGTTCCCGTGACTCAAAACCAAGGCCCGTTTAATGACATTTTCAAGCTCTCGCACGTTTCCGGGCCAAGAATAAGTTTGGAGAAGTTGCAAAACGTCCGAGGCCATTTTTTTGTGGGGCAGCGAAAATTCTTGTTCAAATTTTGTTAAGAAATGTTCAACCAGCACATCGAAATCTTCAGTACGTTCTCGCAAAGGAGGAACGCGAATTGGCACCACATTGAGGCGAAAATAGAGATCTTCGCGGAATTTTTTTTGGCTTGTGAGTTGTGAGAGATCTTGATTGGTGGCTGAAATAATGCGCACGTCGATTGATTTGGTTTCAGTGCTTCCTAATCTGGAAATTTCTTTTTCTTGTAAAACCCGGAGTAGCTTCGATTGCAGGGCGTAAGGCATATCGCCAATTTCATCTAAGAAAAGAGTACCTTTATTGGCGGCTTCAAAATAACCGGCTCGCGATTCTTCAGCTCCGGTATAAGCGCCTTTCTTGGTACCGAATAATTCACTTTCTAAAAGTTCGCGCGGAATCGCTGCACAATTCACTGCAATGAAAGGGCGGCCCACACGATTGCTCGATTGATGAATCGCTCGGGCAATCAACTCTTTGCCTGTGCCCGATTCTCCCGTGATTAAAACAGGCACATCGGATGCGGCAACGCGCCCAATCAATTTATAAATTTCTTTGATCGGTTTCGATTTTCCGATGATTTTGGCTTGGGTATCGTAAGCGCGTGAAGAAAGTTCTTTTTTGAGTTGCTCTACTTCTCGCGTTAAACGGTGTGTTTCGAGTGCGCGCTCAACCAAGAGTTCAATTTCATCGAGCTCAAAAGGCTTGCTCACATAATCAAAAGCCCCTCGTTTCATGGCCTCCACCGCATTTTTCATGGTGTCTTGTGCGGTGATCATGATGACGGCAAGCTGAGGAAACTCTTGTTTAGCGATAGATAAAACTTCAAAACCCGAACGATTGGGCATGTTGATATCGAGAAGGGCAACCTCAAAAGCTTGTTGCCTCAATTTGGTAATTGCCATTTCGCCATCGGGCACAGTTTCAACTTCGTAGCCTTTTTTTAAGAAAAGCTTTTTTAAAATGGTACGAAGAGAAGTTTCATCTTCGGCAATCAGAATTCGAATGGGTTGAGAGGGAGTCATAATGATTTTGGAGCTCTTAAATAAACGCTAAAGGTGCTTCCTTTTTTAAGCTTAGATTCCACCTGAATAAAACCTTGATGCTCGTTGATAATTCGATGAGAAATCGCAAGGCCTAAGCCGGTGCCTGCCCTTTTCGTGGTATAGAAGGGCGCGAACAAATGAGCAAGTGCTTCTTCATCCATACCCGGCCCGTTGTCTTTGATCGAGATTGAAACGAAGCGAGAAGTGCCACCTTTTTGGGTTTTGAGTTGATAATCGGTTACCAATCGTGTGGAAATTTCAATTTTTCCACCCTCTTTCAGTACTTCGCGGGCATTTTTGATTAAATTTAGAAAAACTTGTTTGAGCTGGTTTTCATCTCCCTTCACTCGGGGTAGGCTTGGGTCGTAATGGCGCAGATAATGGATTGGTTTTTGAGAAGCTTGTTCTTCAAGCTGAATAATTTCATCGAGAACTTTGTGAAGATTCACCGAGCTCGATTTGATTTTTTTAGGTTTCGCAAAGTTGAGCAATTCACCAATTAGCTCATTGACTCGGTTGGCTTCAAAGGTAATGATTTGCAGGTATTCTTGAAGCTCTTTATTTCTTAAATCTTGGCTAGAACTGGGAGTTTTTGAAGGGAGTAAACTATTAATCTCTCGGGCCAGCATTTGAGCCGCGCCCTTGATGCCCCCCAAAGGATTTTTAATTTCATGGGCGAGCCCCGAGGCAATGGTGCCCATAATCGCCAAGCGATCGGCGTGGCGAAGTTCATCTTCCATTTTTTTCACCATCGAACGATCATGAAGCGCTAAACAAGCGCCCACGATTTGCCCTTCATTCGAATGGATGGGTTCAAGGTGCATTTCCACCACAAAAATTTCGCCCGAACGATTTTTCAGCTCATCTTCGCGAATTGTAAAAGAATGGCCCGTTTTTAAGGTTTGTTCCACACGCTGGAGGAGGTTTTTATTTTGAGTGAAGATTTCCGAAAGATTTCGGTGGGAGATCATTGCAGCAGAACTCCCGATAATTCGTTCAGCTGCCGAATTCAAAAATGTGATTTTACCCGCAACATCGAAGAGAATTACCCCTTCTTGTAACGAAGATAAAACCGATTCCAGGCTAAAGTCCATGCCGGTGCCCTATTTCAGTTCACTTTATTTTGGAAGTATAATTCCAGGGCGTGCGCCAGAGCATGGGCATAAGAAGGATAAGCTTCATTTTTTGAACCATGTTCTGTGCAGCTTAAGTGGCGAAGTTCTTCTTGAATTGCAGAAGGATCAATCCCGGCGCGAAGGCTTAAGCTCGTTAAACGACTCAAACTTTCGAGATAATGGCTGTTGCAACCACTGCTGGGTTTTGAGTGAAGAAGTACTTCAAAAAGCCCCCGATCGTCTTCATTTAAGGTAATCGAAAGTGGACCACAAGCGGTGAGGTAGCGACGGGTGATTCCTGTTAAAACTTCAGGGCGTTCTCGAACCAGAATCCAGCTGGGGCGGGCTTCAATCACGGTGAGTTCTTCTTCTTCTTCTTCTTCTCTTTCTTCTTCCAGCGATTCGAAGGTGTGGGGTTGCACAATCACGGTGGCGTCGTCTGAAAAATCGGCCTCTTCTGTGGAAGCCAAATTTAAAATTTCAGTTTGTTCTTCAACTTCAAGGCTCGGTTTTAAAAATTCTTCTGAGGGAACAATCTCGGTGAGATCTTCTTCAGGTTCTTCAAGAATTTCCTCATTCATCATCGGATCAAAAGAAACCGGATTCAAAGCGGTGTCAGAAACAGGTTCTTCTTTCCAATGATTCACAAAGGCCTGATCCACCAAGCGAAGCGGTGGAAAATCTTCTTCGGGTTTTTCAGGCTGATGCAGCAAGCTAAGCTCTTCTTCAATTTCGAGGAGATGGCCTGCAATCCCGGGTGTATATTCCTCTTCTTCGAAAATTTCGGGTTCAACGATCACTGTTTCTTCGATCTCGGGAAGTATCTCTTGAGCTTCAGGTTCTTCAACAATCTCTGGAGTAACAATTTCTTCGTGCGGGGTAAATTCGCCAATGCGTTTAAGCCAAATGCCTTCGAGCCCAGAATGATAGGCCAAACTTAAGAAATGATCGAAATTTTCTTCGATCACTTTGGCAGGCACTGGGCAGAGTTTTGCCACAGATCCATCGAAATTTTTTTGAAAGGCTTCGGCAACCGCTAAATGAGAGATCCAGGAAATATCTGAAGTGCACACGAAAACTTTTCTTAAATCTTGTGGCACTTCTTCGACTTTTCTTACCGATTCTTCTCGAGCAATATTTTCGAGCACTTCTTCTGATAAAAAACCGCGGGGTGCAGCGGCCTCTGCAAACAAGGGGTGAATCAAAAAACGGGAGTGTAAAGAGGCTTCAGTATTTCGGGCCACCAAAACAGGGTGTGTTTCAAGGCCCGGAGCAACTTGTGCGATACTTGCGGGGAAAGGATCCCAAAAAAGGGCTGTGAGTTTCGAATTGCGAATGGGGATTTCCCGTTTTTGCCAAAGGCTGCCGATATAGCTTGGAAACACGCCGCGAATTTTGGCCAGATCGCGAGAGGCTTTAATGGCTTCAGTGCTTAAAAATTCTGCAATCTGCGAACTTAAATAAACCGCTTCTTCGCTATCGTAAGGAATGCGAAGCTTGAAGAAAAGATCGGCCAATCCCATTACGCCCAACCCAATGGGGCGGGTGGTGAGATTGACACGGGCAAACGCTTGAGCGCTGGTGCCCCAGCAATCGAGCACGTTATCTAAAAAGTGTATACTTAAGCGAATGGTGCGGCGAAATTTATCCCAGTTAATTTCTTCATTTTCAATCATGTTGGCAAGATTGAGAAAACCCCAAGGGCTCAATTCACCCTCTGCCATAGGACTTGGGCTTGTGAGATTGGGAATCCATTCATTTTTCAGGTTTGGACGCACCGCTGAATCGGTCGAGCGTTTTTGAAAAAAAAGTCTTAAGGCAGGGTAAGCCTTAAAACTTCGTTTGAGTAAGCCTTGGAGGGCTATTTGAAAACTCGAATTTTCAGCGGGACGTTCAAACACTCTTCCTGGAACCCCAAAGGAGAGGGAGAAAAACTGATGATTTTCTTCTTTCGAAAGCCAATCAATGAGCTGATGTGTATTTTCAAGATCGTTCAATTTTTGTTCGGGGCTAAACTCCAAAAACAAATCTTGTTTTTGAAAGTTTGATTCCGAATCATATTCTAGAGTGGTTTTTAAGAGCTTTAGAAAAAGCTCTGGGCTATTAATTGAAGTTGCTTCTGTTTCTTCGGTTAGTTTCAATCCCAAAGAAAGTTTAAAGCCAGCCTTGTGGTGCTCTTCAATTTTTTTGAGCGTTTCGTAGATTTGGTGTTCTTCCAAAGGAACTTTCAAGCCCACTGCGCTCGATTGAATCTGGCCCGATTTAAGTTGAGTCTTGAAAATGGCAGTGCCCGGAAGGAAATCAAGATTTGCGAGGGCGTTGAAAAATAAAATAGAGGTATTCTCAGTATTGATTTCGGGTTCGTATTGAACATCAAAGGCCGCAATCGTTTTACTTAAGTTTTCAAGATACTCTTGCGCCGGGCCTATTTTAAGAGTCGAGAAATGTTCAAGGCTCTCGTTACTCCACTGAAGTTTTATGGGGCTCGGAAGAGGGCCCGGTTTTTTAATTTCTAAACGAACAGGCGCGTTGCGTGCGTGGGTGCGCTCAATTTTTTCGGCAGGAGATTTTTTCAAGCGGGCCTTTGGAGAGCGAAGTTCAAGTAAGCCTAATTCTTCGAGTTTGAATCGAACATGATTCGAGATAATTTCTGCAGTTAAAAAGGGGAGTTTTTTGCCTTCGAGTTCTCGCTCTACTTCGAGTGAAATTTTTTGGGCGAGGTGTTGAGTAATTTTAGGATTTCCTAAACTCAAGAGTTCTTCTTTTAAGCGACTTGGATCAAAATCGTTTAACTGAAGAGCTTCGGATGAAGAGCTTTCTGACATCATGTGAAAAACCCCCTCTTTTAGACCTGTGGATAAAAAAGCTTTTAAAATTTAATTGCTTATAAACTTTATTTCTTTCTCTTTCCCCAGCCTATTCACAGATTTTCACAGTTAATCCACAATATATAGTGGGTGTGTTGTTTAGACACACATTATATTGTGTGTTAAATGTTCAGCGTCAAGTAAGAAACAGAGGGTCTTAAGGGCCTGTCTTTAAAAGCTGAATATTATTAATGGGTTGAAGAAAATTTGGGAAAAGTGATTTTTAGAAGAAAATTGGAGGTGAAAAATGAAATGAAGAAAGGAGTTTTTCAAGCACTTGAAATTACAAAATAAAAAACTAAAAAAAAATGAACGAGTTTAGAATTGTTATTTTTTTTATAAAAAAGTGAGTCCTTGTTTGACTTTGAGAAGGGTTTTTCAATATACTTTTCGTTACCGGCATTTTCGAAAAAATCAATCGAGGGGCTTTTAATTTTAAGCAAAATTAGCATCCAAAAACAGGTGATTAGTGCGTTATTCCAGAATTTTCATTCTTTTCTTATTGGTTCTCCTTATTGGCTGTGGAGGCTCCAAAACAGCCGAGCATTCTCAAACTAAGAAAAAGAAATATTCTTATCGTGATCGCGAAAGTGGTGTGGCCGACGATTCCATTGAAGATCTGATTTATTCCGAACTTTCTAAGCGTCAGCAATCTCTACTCAGAAAATACCGTGTTTCGGCGGGGCACTATACTTTGTCGGGAATGAAGTTTGATATTCCCATGACCATGAATGATCGTGTGAGAAATTGGGTTGATTATTTTACAGGGCCTGGTCGAAAACACTTTTCTCGCTATCTCGCGCGTTCTACACGGTTTGTGCCTACTCAGCTTCGAATTTTGAAAGAACAAAAACTTCCGAACGATATTATCTTTCTCTCGATGATTGAAAGTGGATTCAATACCCACGCTTATTCTAGCGCTGCGGCCTCCGGACTTTGGCAGTTTATCCGCTCTACCGGGCGTTTGTATGGTTTAGAATCCGATTACTGGATTGATGAACGCCGAGATCCTGAAAAGGCAACCCTTGCTGCGGCCCGCCACTTGAAAGATTTGTATGAAGAGTTTGGTGATTGGTATTTAGCCTTCGCCGCTTACAATGCGGGAGCGGGTAAAATTCGTCGGGCAATTGAAGCGAGTGGATCACGTAATTTTTGGGATATCGCAGCAACGAGTTATATTCGCCAAGAAACTAAAGATTATGTGCCTAAAATTCTAGCGGCAGCAATCGTTGCAAAATCGCCTGAGAAATATGATTTTCGAGATATCGAATTTCAAGATCCGATTGATACCGAAACCGTCTCGATTTCGAGTCCTGCCGATATGGGAGTTATTGCAGAGTGTGCAGGTGTGGATTCTGAGCTCATTCGTTTGATCAACCCCGAGCTTATTCGAAATATCACCCCTTTGAATCGTTCGAATTACACAATTCATGTGCCTCGGGGTACTCGCAGTAGTTTTGAGCGTCAGTTTGCACGATTAGAAGCGAAAGATCGTTTAAAAAATGTGCGCTATGTTGCCGAGCGAGGAGATTCTCTTCGTTCGATTGCGAGTGCTAATGGGGTGAGTGTGGCCGGTTTGGTTGCGGCTAATCCCCAACTTGAAGGCAGAAGTAAAATTCCTGCAGGTACCGTGATTTTAGTGCCTAGAACGTTTGATTCTGCTCCCACGGCGCCACTGGTTGCCTCTTCTAAAAGTCGCTTGGTTGATTTGATTGCCGATAATAGCGATTCAAGCGAGAAAGATAAAAAACAATCGAAGAAGAAAAAGAAACAAGAAGAAATTAAAGCCTATGATGCACAATCTGATGGAGAAATGAAGGTTGCGTGGAAAGAAGAAAATGCCGCACCTGCGCCCACTGCAGCGAGCCCTGCCGTGAAGGCGGAGGCAGCTCCGGCAGATAATAGCCACGATCTTCCTGTGCTTGTGAATTCGAATCCTCCAGTAGCTGAAAATGGAGCCGCAGCCCCCACCGCCGAGGAGGCAGCACCGAGTAATCCGGATGAAAAAATTGCAGAAGCTTTAAATAAGGTGGATGCCACTCCTTCCGATTCGAATGCTGCGGTAAGGGTTAAATCTTCAGGAACCGATCTTACGCTGGTTCGTTCGGCTTATGCGGATGAAAAGAAAAAAGTTTCTGAGAAAGTCTATCGGGTAAAAAAAGGTGAAAGTTTAGCCCGTATTGCAGAACGCGAAGAGGTGAGTGTGGCGCAACTCAAAGAGTGGAACCCGAGTGTGAGAAAAGGTTTGGTGGCTGGGCAAAAGATTGTGATTCGCTCTGCAAAAGAAGAATTGGTCAATACCGCAAAAACTTCTTCGATTTCGAAGCAAGCAAAGACTCATAAAGTGATTGCCTATAAGGTGAAGCGTGGCGATACTTTGATCAAAATTGCCAAGAAATACGATGTAAGCCCCAACCAGATTCAGAATATTAATGGCTTGGGTAAACGAAGAATTTTGCAGCCTGGCATAGTCCTTAAAATTCCTTCTAAAAATACCACCAACGAAGGGTAAGCTTTCCTTCCATGGCTGACGCTGAAAAAATAATCGCCACCAATCGTAAAGCGAATTTTCAATATCAAATTCTCGAAAAATTTGAGGCGGGTCTTGTTTTGCAAGGCTCAGAAGTTAAATCACTCCGCGAAGGTAAGGCCAATTTAAACGATGCCTATGCCACGTTTCATCGGGGTGAGCTGTTTTTATATCATTGCCACATTAGTCCTTATGTTCATGCAGGGCCTTTTACCCATGAGCCTTTGCGCTCGCGCAAACTTTTACTTCATGCTCGGGAACTCGATAAGTTGCAGGGGAAGATTCAAGAAAAAGGCCTAACATTGATTCCCATGAAACTTTATTTCAAACGGGGCAAAGCGAAAGTGGAACTTGGTTTGGGAAAAGGAAAAAAACTTTTTGACAAGCGCGAGACCATCAAACGCCGCGAACAAGATCGAGAAATGGCGCGAAGTCTGCAGCGTAAGTAATTTTCTTAACGATTTTTTTTGAGTATTGAACGAATGGCTTCTAATAAACTCGGGTGTAAAAATTGAAATTTTGCTTTTTCGAGTTTTTTCGGAACCACTTTTGTGCTGGCAAGAAGTAAGCCCTCCGCCATTTCTCCAAACGCCAATTTGGCGGCAAAAGTGGGTACCTTAAACAAGGTAGGGCGATGCAAGCATTTCCCCAGGGTTTTGGTAAATTCTTCGTTGGTTACTGCTTGAGGAGAAACCAGGTTGATTGCACCGTTTAAGGAGTGCTCGAGCACGAAATCAATTGCACGAATGGTATCTTCAAGTGCAATCCAGCTCATCCATTGTTTGCCGCTGCCGATTACTCCCCCTAAGCCAAGTTTGAAAGGAGTAAGCATTTTTGAGAGTGCTCCTCCTTTAGAACTTAAAATAATTCCGAATCGGAGATGAGCCACTCGGATTCCTTGAGTAGAAAGAGGATGACTCGTTTGCTCCCATTCTTCACAGAGTTGAGGCAAAAATCCTTGGCCTGCAATACTTTGTTCATCGAGAGTTTCGTCGCCGCGATCGCCATAAAATCCAACCGCAGACGCGCATAAAAAATGAGAGGGGGGGGTTTTAAGAGAGAGGAATTTTTTTACCAGAGTCTGAGTGCTTAAAATACGGCTTTCTCGAAGACGTTTCTTTTTTTCAGCAGTCCAGCGGCCCTCTCCTATATTTTCTCCAGAAAGGTGAATGCACGCATCAAAGCCTTCAATCGAAGGAGTATCTAAAAGACCCGATTCGGGGTTCCAGAAAATTTCTTGGGCACTGCGGGGAGGATTTCGAACAAGGCGATAGATTTTGTGGCCTTCTGCGCGGAGATGAATTTGAAGAGCGCTTCCTACTAAACCCGATGCGCCTGAGAGAAGAATTTTCATTGCTCTTTTGTATCCCTATTATTTAAAATTCATCTCACAAATGTCAGAAGTTCAACCGTGTCATTCCCCGATTGAATCGGAGGATAACAGAAGATATTTATGAGACGGATTCTATTTCCCTTAATGAAAAGATAATGGCCGAAATCGAAAAAAAATCTCAAGATAAAAGTTGCGAAAACCCCACTCGTCCTCAAAATTGTGAGCGTTGTGGTCAAATCGTTAGGCCCGAGGGCGCCCATTTCAAATGTGATTTTTGCGGCTGGATGACGCATTGTTGCGAAGGAGGGGCTTCATGAAGCTCTATCAATTTGCGCTTTCGCACTACTGTGAGAAAGTGCGGTGGGCCTTAGATTATAAAGGGCTTAAGTATGAGAAAATCAATTTAGTGCCTGGCCCTCATCTTTTAACGATTAAAAAGATGGCTCCGCAAACTTCGGTGCCTGTTTTGGTAGATGAAGGTAAAGTGATTCAAGACTCCACAAAGATTTTAGATTATCTCGATCAACGTTATCCTGAAAAATCGCTGACTCCTCGCGATGCCCATTTAAAAAAAGAGGCCTTGGCACTTGAAGAATATTTCGATCAAGAAATTGGGGTGCAACTGCGGCGATTTTTTTATTTTTACATTCTTCCCGATTCAAAATTGGCAATTTCTTTATTGCTTCAACGAGCGCCCAGTTATGGAAAACCCCTTTATACAATCGCTTTCCCGCTGGTGCGAAAGATGATGCGAATCAATATGCGCATTGATGCCGCGCATGCGGAGAAATCGAGAAAGCTTTTAGAAGAGGCTTTAGAGGGGTTGAATAAAGGTGTGATGGGAAAGCGGTTTCTCATCGGTGATCGTTTAAGCCGTGCCGATATCACGGCGGCCTCACTTCTTTCACCTCTTTGCATGCCGCCCGAACACGAATTCCCCTGGCCTGCTGTTTCTCAGATGCCTCCAGCCCTCCAAGAATTTCGAAAAGCACACGCGGCCGATCCGTTTTTTAAATGGGTTTTAGAGTTGTATCGCAAGTCTCGAAACTTCTAACGTTCAAGCCACCAAGGGGCGGCTCGAACAGTTGGGCCGGGGGTGCCTCTGCCTTGTAACCCTCGTCCTGCACCACTTCCATAACCTTGTCCGGCTCCTGTTCCGGTTCCGTAACCTCCTGGTCCTAGGGTTCCCATACCAATGGGACGATCAGAGGCGGCGCCCGGACTACCCCAAGCTCCAGGCCTATCACCATTCATATTGCCGCTGGCTGGTAGATTATCAAGCCCCGATTCATCAGCTCCTCCAAAGCGTGGTTCCGCTGCGGGTTGCGGGCTAGGCTGATGGGTAGCGGGCGGAGGAGGGGGAGTATTCACCCATCTATAATAGTTCCCATGATTTTCCCCGTAGCAAGCCGCAATTGGGTTTTGAGAGATTCCGTTGGGGCTAAAAAAAGTTTGTAAGCTGATTAAAACTTGAGGACTCACGCGTGGAAAGAGATGGGCATCCGAAACATTAAAAGTCGCAATACGATTTGCTTCGGTAAACATGCGAAAAGACGAAGTGCAATTGCCCATTCGGGCTGCTTCACGGGCGTTATCTCGGCGTTGAAAAATGGCTTGGGCATATCTCAAGCTACGACCTTGTAGCAGGTGGTTAAAGAGATCCCACCGTTGAGAAAGGGTAAAAGAGGGGGGGTAGCTTACTCCTAATGCCTGAGAAACATATTGAAATGCTAAAGCATGTTCGGCATTCGTTAAATCTAAGGGGGTGCCGCCGATCGTTCGACTGCGATCATTGACTTGGATTTCATCCACTCCTGGATCATAAACGCCATTTTCTTCAGCGGAGGGGTGTTGAGGGTCAGCGCCCGGACTGCGATCAATAATCGTAAAATACGTATTCCCAACTAAAAAATCATAAGCCATAGAATCTCCTTAATAACAGCATCTTCGTCTCAAATTCAAAAAGGTTGCGTGAGAACGGCTTGGCCCTATTTAATTAAAAAGCAACCTTTTAAAGAGGTCTGCGATAATACCCCAAACCGATTTATTTAAATGAAGGAATAAAACATGGCTCAATCTCCGCTTGAACATATTTTAAGGGCTCGATTTCCGCAAATCCAAGACTGGAGCCCAGGCGCTGCCGGAATTGATTTAGATCAAAATGGCAGCATTTCGGAGGCGGAATCGTTTCAAGACTTAAGAGACAGAGACTCCGATGGCTACATTGATGCTGCTCAGTGGCAAAGATATTGGATTCGGAATCTTCCTGAAATGACTCGGTTAGGCTCTAGCCTTTTTACCAGTAATCCAACCCTTTTTCGAAATCGAGCTTCTTTACGCGACAATAATCCACTTCATGAGTTCATGGCCTCGCAATTAGCCTTTTATAGCCCAAGAGAGATTGATTCGGTTTATCAATTAATTCGTGAGCTTGTGAATCAACTGCGACGGAGAGTTCGCCCTGGAATGAGACCCGAAGAAAAAATGGGAGCACTCTTTCAGATTTTGAGAGGGCTAAATTTTCAAGCCGAGATTTCAGAAGATTTTATTCAGGCGATGCTTCAAAGAAAATTCGATTGCGATATGATGAGTTATCTCATTTCTTTTGTTTCGTTTGAAATGCAGTGGCCGGTTTCTTTTGTTTTAGTGCCGAACCATGCTTTTGTAAGATGGGAAGAAGCGGGGCGTTCCTTTAATTTTGATTATGCGATGTTTAGAAGTTTAGACCCTCGTTTAGCGATTCCTATTCCGGATGATTTTTATCGCCATTTTTTCATGATTGCCCCCGAGGCGGAACAGAATGGGCTATTTTTGCGATCGATTCCTTTAAATCAAATGCAGGCCTTCTCTTACGATGACATGCTTGTTACTTGCACTCGGCACCTTTTGCCTGGGTATACGGGTAATGAGTGTTGGGATATGTTGCAAAGGGGAATGGAAGTATATCGTTCTTCAGCCTCCATGATTCATTTGCGATATTTGCGGGGGAATAACGAGGAGAGATTCGCCCTAAACCCTAATGAATTGGGAGCATTTCTCGATAGAATCCTGAGTCATTCAGCGGTGGTGCATCGCGAAAGAAATGAAGAAAATCTTCGAATCGCACGAGAAGGTTTAGACAACTTGGATGCAATGATTCGTATTTTGCAGCCCCACTGGAATGAAGGTCGCTATGCCTTTGAATACGGAGAAGGGGCCAACGCTCAAGAGATTGAAGTTCGATATTTTTGGGAGAGAAGCCGAATGCTGCCAAATTATTACGGTTTTCCTTCTTTTGTAAATCTTTTAGAATTGAAAGCGACCTATTTAGAGTATCTTGGAGAGGCTAGCCAAGCGCGTGAGCTGCGACAACGCACTCGGGATATAAGAAGATTGTTTCAACAAATTGAAGAGCGACGCTATCGTTTAACTCCTGCTTTAGATCTCAATACTTCTCAGTCCCCACATCCTTTAACGCCGGACTTAGAGCTTGATCCTTCTCTTCTTCCAGTTACTCCAACACGGAGATCAATCTTTGACCTCAGTCCACAACCGCTAAGTCGCTAGGGCGAAGTGATTTGATCTAAATTTCCATCGCGAAAACGAAAAGTGCGAGAAGGCTTTTTTGCCTCGGTTTGATAAGTCCAAAACTCCAAACGAGAATTGAGGAAAGACCCATCATTTTGTTTGAGCATTTCTTCTTGGTAGGTTTTTGAGCTCGGTGGGCCACATTGAATGAGTAATTGAGATCGATTCGTGCTCATTGAAATGGGGTTGGGGGTGGCTTGGCAAAGCTCCGGTTTGGCTTCGTAAGGGCTGTATCCTGCCGATTGAATTTTGGTTAAACGGTCGTTTTCAAATTGAAGAATCTGAACGAGTTTACTGGGGCCAAAATCGTAAACCCAATATTCAAGAGGGGTATAGGTTTTGCGCAAATCTTGCCCGATATTTTGAACCCATTCTTTTTGCTCGGTGTTTCTGAAGCGGGGCTCGCCGCATTTTCCAAGCACTTCGGAAGTTTTTAAACCTTCAGAAACTACTTCATTGCCGCAGCGAAGGGCGTAGCTTAAATTGCTAATGCCGAGAGTTACAAAAATACTGAGAATAAAAAGTGCGGTTTTCATGACCCAACACACGCTTCTTTGAAATTTTTGGCCTAGATTTTATTGGATTGAGAGAGTTTTCTTACTTTCTTGAATCCAATTTAGAATTTTCTCTTTTTCTTGAGCGCTTAAATTCGATTGCCAATGCGTGAGTAAATAATACCACGGAGGCATTTCATTCTCTTCAATCGTTTCTTGAAGCTCCTGAAATTGCTTTGCAGGGCTTACCCCGCGGCGTTTTGAGTAAAAAGGATAATCATGGCTCATGTTGAAATGTTCTCTGGCTTCTTCAATATCGTGAAGGACTAGCCAAGACACAGGGGGAATTTTCGAATAAAGGGGTATTTTTTCTACATTTCCATGGCAGGCCAAGCATTTGGCCTGAAAAATAGGCTTAATTTGGGCGATATAGGTTTCATTGATTTTTTTGAAGGCCTCGCAGCTGAGAGAAGCGTCTTGTGGCGCGGCAGGGTTTAGACAAGGGTTAGGAGGGGGAGCTAGGGTTTGAGGCGCTTTTACCTCTACAAAACGAGTGATGAGACCCACAAACACCAAAATGAGGAGCATCAAAAGTTTTTTATTCATGAAAACCATATAAGACAAAGTTTTTAAAAATTCAGCAAAAACTTTTAGATAGGGTTTTTGGGCAAAATTTTACAGATCTTTCTGGGTTTTGAGGGGTTAGGAGGAAAGGGGCATTTTAATTTAAGGAGATCAGATGAATTTAAAATCATACTATCGAAAAGGCTTTTTCTTTCTGGCTTTAAGTTTTGTACTCATTCAAGGGGTCATTGCCTGCGGAGGAAATAGTTATCTTCCAAACAGTAGTTATCAAGGCACGGTGGCTGGCAATACGGGTTTTACCGCGGTGATTACGCTTCCGGTAAATACCGATTACAGCTCTGAAAATGTAACCGGTGTTTTGGACCCAGCCGGTGGCGGTGAAAGTATTAATTTGGTGGGAAGTTTAACCACAACGGGTGCTTTAACTGCTTCGGGAGGGGGTTATACTTTTACAGGCACTGCAACCAGTGGCGTGTTGCTTGGAACTTTCACAGGGCCGAGCTCCACAACCGGTGGTTTTACCGCTTTAGATTCTACCGAAAATACGATTACGACTTATTGTGGCACATTCACCGGAACGAGCTCAGGAACTTGGAATATGGAAACCTCATCGGGCCATACCGCCGCGGCAACGGCAGCCAGTGCTTCGAGTAGCACTCTCTATAGTGGGAGTGTTTCAGGAAACAGTATTACTTTGAGTAGCACCAGTGGTTCGAGCGCTACCGGAACGATTAGCGGAAATACCGTTAACGGTACCTGGACAGCCACGGGCGGTGCTTCGGGTAGTTTTACGGCAAACGTTGGCAATTGCCAGTAATGTTGAGAGAAGTTTATTTTTTAAACGCAGTATCGAAAAAGATACTGCGTTTTTTTATGGGGGTTTGTTAATTTTTGAATGGTTCGTATTTTCCGTGTGCCAAGTTTGAAAGTCTGAATGCGCTAAACAGAAATGAGAGGAGATTTTATGAAATGGTGCAAAATATTTATGCTGATAATCATCACTCAGAGTTTAATTTTGCATCCGAGCTTTGCGAAGTCGGAGATTAAAGAAGATTTCAAAGAGGCCGGACATTCGATGAAGACGGGGTTTCAAAAGACAGGGAGAGGAATCAAAAAAGGCGCTAAAAAAACGGGTCGAGCTTTTAAAGAAGGTGGAAAATCTTTCAAACACGAGATTACAAAATAGTTGGTGCTACAAAAACAGCTTATTTTTTTGTTTGATCAGCAATTCTTTTTCTTTTCGGGTGAAAGCTTTTACTTCACATTCTCGCTTCAGTGCTTTGGAGTGACTTTTGCAATTTTCTTGATAAACCAAACGCACTGGTATTCGCGCTCGGGTATAACGCGAGGCCTTTTTGGCATTGTGTTGTTCGAAGCGACGTTTGAGATTGTTGGTGATGCCGGTGTAATAGGTTTGGTCGGCACATGCTAAAATATAGAGAATCCATTGTTTCTTCATTGGGTTTAATGAGGAGAAATGAATTTGAGCCCGATAATCGAAGCAATGAGGGTGAAGATAAAAAAGAGTCGGGCGAAAGATGAGGGTTCGTTGAAAAAAAGAATACCCATGATCACGGTGCCTGCGGCGCCGATCCCGGTCCAGACTGCATAGGAAGTGCCCAGAGGAATACTTTGTGTAGCTTTACTGAGAAAGTAAAAACTAAAAATAGCGCAAAGGCAAAACGCAATCGTCCACGAAATTTTAGTGAAGTTCTCCGCCAGTTTTAAACAACTGGTGAAAGCCACTTCAAATAAACCGGCAATGAGAAGAAAAATCCAATTCATAATTTTAAATATAATGAAGCGCTTTGAAACGCGAAGAAGTTTTCTTCTAGCCAACTGCTTTTCGCTAAGGATCGAGGATAAGAAAAATTTAAAATATTGTCTAGCTTCTGAATTTTTTTAAAAAATGTGCTCAAGCTTTGAAAAAGATTTGACTTCCGGCGAAAATGCTAAAAGATAAGCCAAACTCACCTAAAATTTAAAGGGGCATTCATGAAAAGTAGGAAAACTTTTTTTAAAAAACCTTTTTTACTTTTGTTGCTTGGTTTTTCGTTACTCTCTTTTCAGCTTTTGAGCTGTGGAAACTCCGATTGTCCTTTACCTTTTCCGTTTTGCGGTGGGTCTTTTCCGCTCAATACTCAAGAAACCACTCCGTATGGGCCTGCCTGGGCCGATGTAGTTTTAACCACTTCAGATTGGATTCCTTGTTTTGGCCCTTACGCTCTTTGTTTCTACGCCGAGTGTACTCCCGATGAAGGCTCTGGGGGAGAATTGGTAAACTGTCCGTGCTTTAGTGCCTTCGGAACAAACTATGTTGATATTAATGCAATCTTAAATAACGATGTTTATAATGAGACCAAAACATTTTGCACGGCCAATCCGGATTCCTGCAGAATTCCAAACGAAGCACCTGTTTGCCAATCGTTGAATTCAGGCAGTTTCATGCAAGGGGCTACCACTTTTTCAACGTTTAGTTTTTATAATGCTACCGAAGAGCCGATTGGGAATACCGATTGCCTGGATCCTGCCATTGTTTATGGGGGCTGCATGACGGCTCCTTGCTATGGCCCAACCACTCCGGGTTCTCAATCGGGCACCACCATGATTGAATGTTTGTGCCCCACCTATGTGGGCCCTCATCAGCTTGGAAAAGATAATCTTTCTTGTGATGTTTCACCCAATGTTTATTCGGCAGCCTACAATTTGATTACTCCTCCTTCTGGAAATGAAGATTTTTGTGAGCGAATTGATGGTTGCGTGCCCGATGCCCCTGCCGATCATTGTGGCTGTGGTCTTTATGTGCCTGGCACGACGGCAATTCCTCCGGGGAGCGACATTGATTGTAATAAGGTTTGTGAAGAATACGATACTTGTCGAAGTGGTAGTATTGAACTTGGTTACACCTGTGATGCAACACTTTGCACCACTGAAAATAGCGCTTTAGTGGCCGATGCCTGTAATGGTTTACAAAACTGTGATTTGAGTGAAATCTTTAAAGCAGAATCGGCAGCTCAATGCAGTTGTTGTGCAAGCCAACTTTGTGGTTGCAGCCCGGATGGCGCAACAAGCGTGAAAATTAGCACGCTCAACGCCGCGCAGCGTGCAGTGGGTAGCACGCCCCAATGCGATATCAATGGAACTCTCTGTGGTATTCAGCATTAGGGAATGGTGATTCGAAAGTATTTTAATTACAATTAGCCAAGAAATCAGGAATCGATTCGTTTACGCCCGGTAAGTTGCCCCAGCAAGGGTCTCCGGGGCTACATTGCAGCATTGAAGCCCAATGGGAGATTTGTGTGGAGGAACTTCCCGAAGCCATTTGCATGGTAAAGGCGTATAGTCCTGCCTGCTGCGCAAAAATACCAAGCCCGGTGGTGATCGAAGGATTCCCAATAGGAATATCTTGGGTGCTGGTGAAAGAAATATAAACTTGCCCCGACGGCGTAATGGAGCCGATCAAATATTGGCAAGTGGGCGGATAACCTGTAAATTGCGCAGTTACGGGGCCAAAAATATAGCCATTTTCATAGCGCTCAATGTGCCAAACGGTTTGATCGCTGACCGCGGTATAGCCACTGGGGTTTGAGGTGGGCCATTGAATCGCGGTTAAATATTGCGGAGGTACATACCAGTAAGTTCCGCCATTTTCTCCGAGCCAGGCAAAAGAAGCTTGGCCGCTTGCGGAAGAACAAGCATTGCAAGCGATGCCAATCAAAAGCAAAACTGCTGAAGTAAATAAAATTTTTATTTTTTTCATCGTCGATGAGAATAAAATTTCTAAAATGAAAATCAACTTATAAAGTGTGATTTTTATTTTTTAGTTGGAAGTGTTTCAACCCTTTTCGATATATTCTCCTGTTTCCGTATCAATCACAATCACATCGCCGGGTTTAATAAAAAGCGGCACTTTAAACACGGCTTCGTTTTCAACTTTTGCATCTTTCTGAGAATTTGGGAATCCTTTGGATGGAGGATCGCATTCGGTGACCGTTAGACTCACACGATTAGGAAGGCTATAGCTGATATTGGCGCCCTCGTGGCTTAAGAGCATGATTTGAACTTCGGGCCTTAAATAGGGAAGGGCGTCTTCTAAAAAGGTTTTGGAGAGTTCAAATTGCTCGAATGAAGCGGGGTCCATGAAATGAAAATTATCCCCATCTTGATATAAGAAATTAATATTTCGCGCTTCGAGCTCCACTTCTCGAACCGATTCGGTGGAGGCAAAACGTTTGTTGTGTTTGATGCCTGTTTTTAGATTGCGGATATCGGCCTGAATTTGGGCATTCCCTTTGCCGGGCGTGATGTGATGGACTTTGAGCACGCGGTAAAGTGCGCCTTCGAGCTCTAAAATATTTCCCACGCGAATTTGAGTGGCTTTGATCATTGTTGGCTCTTTTCTATAAAATTAATCTCTTCGCTAATCAAAAATGAAATAGCAATTGTAAATTTGTTTACATTTTATCTTTAAAATTTATAATTCCCTCACAATCCTTAAAATTTGAAAGGGAGATCTTATGAAAAAAGCCGGGAAGTTACTTGGCGTATTCCTCTTCACTTTAATGGGTCTTCAACTTTTTGAAGCAACTGCATCTGCTCAAACTGCTGCAGCGCCTCCGGCCGATGAAAGTTATAAGATGCCTTTTCTTTCGAAATTTCCCGAGCAACCTCTATTACGGATTCCCTCCAAGAATCGAAATCGCAATGCGAAGACTTACGTTCTTCCGGCGACTCCTGCTACTTCACAGTGGGGTTTTTTTGACAATAAACAAGCCCCGGTCTTGAAAATCAAATCGGGGGATTCGGTGGTGATCGAAACGATGGCTGCCTCGGATAATCAGGTGATTCCCGGTGCCACCATCGAACAGATTATCAAGATCCAAAATGAAGTTCCGGGCCGAGGGCCTCACACCGTCACGGGCCCTATCTATATTGAAGGCGCCGAGCCCGGCGATACCCTGCAAATCCACTTCAATAAAATTGTACCGCGGCCTTACGCTTCGAATAACACAGCTCCGGGTAAAGGACTTTTTCCAGACGTGTTTCCTCATCCGCGTGTGCGATATTTTTACCTGGATGTCGAGAAAAAGCAGATGGAATTTCTGCCCGGTATTATTGTGCCGCTTGCTCCTTTTCCGGGTGTGGTTGCTGTCGCACCGGCAGAACCTGGAAAATTCGATACGGCTCAGCCAGGCCGATTTGGCGGAAATTTGGATCTTCGCGAAATGACCGAAGGCGCTACGCTTTATCTGCCGGTTTTCGTGAAGGGTGCTTTGCTCTGGACGGGCGATTCGCATGCGGCGCAGGGGAACGGTGAAATCAATCTCACGGCGGTTGAAACAGCTTTCCAAGAATTTGATATCACGGTGAATGTGATTAAAAAGAAAACCTTGGTTTGGCCTCGCGTCGAAACACCGACTGCTTGGATCGCCGTAGGCTATGACCGAAACTTGAATAAAGCCTTCGACATTTTGAAAGAAGAAACCGTGAAATTGATTGTCGAACAGAAAAAAGTTTCTCCCGAAGAAGCCAAGAAAATTATGATGGATACTTGGAACTGCCCGATTGCCGAAGTGGTGAACGGTGTGCAGGGCACGTATTGTATGCTCCCTAAACAAGCCAATGCCCCCAAACACGTTTTGCTTGAAGCGGATAATGCCGAGTTTTTCGTAACGCGAGCGAAGGATGGTGATCTCGAACAAGCCATGAAAAAAGCCAGTATGGCGATGCTTAAAAAAGTATCGGCCGCTAAAAAAATGCAGCTCGAAGACGTTTATGCCCTTGCCAGTTTTACCCTCGATTGCCGCATTGCCCCCTATACCTCGGGTGATAAAGAAGTGAATTGTGCGATGCCGAAGAGTTTGTGGGTGCGCTGAAAATTGAATGTTACCCAGTAACGAAGTGTTGACCATTTCCTCGCATTGACATCTTCTGTTTTTCAGCTAGATCTCTCTCACCATGAAGACTTCGTCCCGCTTTAATTCGCTGACCTCTTATTTTTTGAAAATCGGAAAAATCGAAGGCTATAGTTATTTGATTTTGTTGTTCATCGCCATGCCTCTCAAATATTTTTTCGAAAAACCAGAATCGGTGAGAGTAGTAGGGATGCTGCACGGAATTTTATTTATCGCGTTCATGCTGCTTTTGGCAGGCATGTTTTTTTCGAAGCGATTGAGCTTTAAAAATTCCTTCATTTCTTTTCTGCTTTCGCTCATTCCTTTCGGAACCTTTTATTTAAGACGTCTCCTCTCATTCAATCCATGAAACTTTTGATTTGCCCCGAATCGGAGCAGGATTATTCGATCATTCACGCGATTGAAGAGGCCGCTTTTGGGCGGCAGGATGAAGCCTTGCTCGTGAAAGCGTTGCGCGAAGCGCAGTTGCTTCAAGAAGGAATGTCGCTTGTGGCTTGGTGGAAAGATTATCCGATTGCACATCTTTTATTTTGCTCCTTGCAAGTGGAGGTGAACGGGCAAAAGCTTTTAGCGGTTTCTTTAGGCCCGGTGGCCGTGGTTCCTGAATTTCAAAAAAGAGGAGTGGGCTCGCAGCTCATTCAAAAAGGCTTGGCCTGGATGTGCGTGAAAGGTTTTGAAGCCGTGACTGTGCTGGGAGAGCCTGCTTATTACCAACGCTTCGGATTTTCTCAAGAGCTCGGTCGCCACTTTGATTCGCCTTATGCGGGTGAGCACTTTATGGCACTTGAGCTTCAAGAAAATAAAATTTCACAGGCTGAGAAATGGAAAGTTGTTTATCCGAAGGCGTTTGAGGGGGTGTAAGAATTTAAAGTTGACTTCACTTCGTTTTCTAACCCACTCTCCCTTATGCGTCACTTTTTCAGGCCACGGCTCCGTTTTACTTTTCTCTTCTTACTCCTCTTCGTTTCCGCCTCGCCCGCCCAGACCGACGAAGCGGTTTACTATAATGTTTCTAATCACAAAGTTCATAAACTCACTTGCCCTTGGGGCCAGAAGTGCACAAAGAATTGTATTATCGTCCCTCGAACCAAAGCGTATCAACAGGGTGGGGTAGCGTGTAAGGTGTGTGGGGGGTGAAAATTTTTGTGAATGAAAGCTGGAAACTTTTTTTGTTTCAAATGTTTGTGAGTGTGTCGGACACCGAATGTATGGCACATTAAGCTGTAACTATTTTTTTATTTTAGCTTGAGAATTTTCAGGGTTTACCAAGGGGAGCTCAAAGAAAAAAGTACTGCCTTCTCCCAGTTTACTTCGAAAACCTATTTCTCCTCCCATGCTCTCGATGATTGATTTACTAATGGCTAATCCAAGCCCTGTGCCACCCTGAGAGCGTGTATTTGCAGAGGCGGCTTGGTTAAATTTTTTGAAAATTTTGGGGTAGAAATCCTCAGGAATTCCTGGCCCCTGATCAATTACCGCAACATGAGCCTTATTTCCTTTTATTTCTAGCTCGAGAGTAACCGTTGATTTGGGAGGAGAGAATTTCACTGCATTTGAAATAAAGTTAGTAAGCACTTGTAGTAAGCGCCTGGAATCTGCAGAAACATAAACAGGTTGCGAAGTATGATCTTTGATTTGCAAAGAAATTTCATATTTATCGGCAAACGCCTGATTCGTTTTTAATGCTTCTTCTAAAAGAGGGTAGAGAAGAAGTGTTGCTAGATTGTATTCCATTTTTCCTGATTCTATTTTGCTGAGATCTAAAATATCATTCACCAATTCAATTAAGTGTTCACAATTCCGCAGAGCAATTTCGATGAGTGGTTTGGTTTCTTCGGAAATTTCGCCCCCTTTCCCACCGGCGATTAATCCTAAGGCTCCTCGAATCGAGGTTAAGGGGGTTCGCAATTCGTGGCTTACTACCGATACAAATTCATTTTTAATATTTTCACTCTTTTTTCGTTCGGTAATATCAGACCCAATGCCTAAAAACCCTGTGATTCTTGTGCGAAGATCTAAGATGGGAGTGACTGAAAGTAAAACGGGAAAACGGCTTCCATTCTTTCGGATATACGTCCATTCCCGTTCTTCGGAACTTCCCCGTTTTGCTTTTGCTACGAATACTTCAAATCCAGGTTTGATTTCTTCTCCCAATTCTTCGCTCAGTTCTTGAGCATGTTTTACAACTTCATTGAAATCGTGGATGATTTCTGGAGTTTTTCTTCCCACCATTTCTTCTGCACTATAGCCCAACATACGCTCTGCCGCGGCATTAAAAGATTGGATGATTCCTTGGGGGTTGGTAGAGATAATGCTGTAGTTGCTTCCATTTAAAATAGCCTGCCTTAATGAAGCCACTTTTTCTAATTCTTGTGCTGCTGCTTCGGCAAGTTGCTGGGCCTTTTTTCGTTCAGTCATTTCTCTAACGAGACGAACTTTTTCTGTGCGAAGGCGCAAGATGAAATAAGACATTGCGAGGGTCATTAGAATAAAGAAAATGAAGACTCCCCAAGGGGTAAAACTTTGAATGGAGTAGATGTATTGAAGACCGGCGGTGCAGATAATGAGATAATCTCTACCGGCAAACGTAATCTTTTTTTCGGTTATAAAAATTTTCTTTGTTTCGATTTCTTGCTTTCTTTCTTCAGAGTATAAAGGAATTTTCTCGTCATTTGTTATATCGTAAAGGTCGAGGTAGAGGTTTTGAACCGAGACATTTCGGAGTACGCTTTTCATAAAAAGATCGACCGAAATAACCGTGCTTAAATAACCTTCTAGTCGATCTTCTTTGAAGATTGGGCTAATCAATAAGAGACCAGTATCTAGCTTAGAGTTTACTCGAAAGAGATGAAGAGGGCTTGTGGCTTCTGTTTTCTTTGTTTGTAGCAGATGTTCTAATGCCACCCGCCTCGGAAAATCGGAGCCATGGTCAAAGCCCAAGGCAAACTTATTTTCTTCGGTAGGAAAGCTATAAACGATGGGGTAGTAATATTCGCGCTTTTGAGCTGGCTTGAATTCCTGTTTGGTATTTCCTAATTCCTTAATATAAAACTCAGGAATTTCTTTTCTGTGCTCTTTCTCGAAGTTTTCGCGTTCAGCAGAAGAAACACGTTCGATCCAATCAATCGATAAAATGTTTTTCACATCTTTCGTAGCGTAAGTTGCAAAATTCTCGAATTCTTGGCGATCGACAAATTGTGAGCCTTGATAGAAACCCTCAAAGGCATGAAGTATTTGTGAATCTAAAGAAAATTGTTGTTCCACTTCTTTAAAACGATCTTCAGAATCATATTTGAATTGTTGTTTGAGTAAGAATTCTTCGTGATGACTCAGAAAAGTGAGCAGCGTAAAAGCAAGGAGTGTGCCCAAAATCAGGGTAATTTTTTCGGGAAGATCGACGGAGTGTCTGAGCCATGAAATAATGTTGAACCCGATGCTAAGGAGAAATAAACAAAAGGCTGTGTGTAAGGCCATGTGAGTGTATTTTCCCCAGGCGTATGAAACACTCAGATCAAACGTGTATCCGACAAGCGCAATGAACGAAAAGATATAGAGGATGTTATAGCTGAAACGGTGAAGTTGTAGAGCGAAGGGGTTGGGTTGTTTTAGGCCCGCCAAGAGAGCTACTCCCAAGAAGAGCAGGCAAAGTGCCGTATTAGGGGCAGGTCTGCCCGGGTAGATCGTATAGGTACTATCGAAAGGTATAAGAAGGAGAGTATCAATCTTCAAATCGAGATTGCAGATATATTCAACAAGAATAAGGCTTCCTTCTAAAAGAAGTATGCCACTTAATACATAGGTCAATTTTCGCCATTGTAGAGTGTAGGCTAGTAATCCAATAGCCCCTATGAGTAAGCCCAGAGCGGTATTAAACTGCATGGGAACAGAATCAAATAGGCCTCGTATGAGTAGAGAGTTTTGGCTTATCCATCCCCACATTACTAATAAAGAAATGCACGCGACGAGCCCTGCGCAAAAGAAGGCTGTAACTCTTTGCCGAGTAGAAAGTTTTTGCGAGGAAGAATCCATAGAAAGCTAAATGGTAACATGTTCTTTTAGTTTTGATTATGAATTTTGTGGGGTGGTTTTAAAAGAGGAGTTTAAAAATGTTAAGAAAAGTAAAAGACAAAATAAGTGCCTGGCGCTTTCGCTAGCTTATTAAAAAAATAAAAGTTTTTTTGTTTCTGATTTTCGAACACTCACTCGTCCATTTTCCGGACGTTTTCTTGGGAAAAGACACTTCTTCTCCCATTTCAATCTATCTGAGCCTTGGCATTCGATTTGCCCTTATCCTTGAAAATGAATTTTAAAATCCTATTGTAAATATGTAGTTTATAAACTACTCTAGAAGAGGTTTGCATGTTGGAGGTCAGACATTATCTCAATGAAAAAGGAGAACCCCTTTTTACTCATTGGTTAGAAAATCTTAAAGATAGGCAAGCAAGAGCTAAGATAAAGGTGAGAATAGATCGCCTTAGACTTGGAAATTTTGGAGATTGTCGATCTGTGGGTAACGGAGTTTCAGAATTGAAAATCGATTTTGGTCCGGGTTATCGAGTCTATTTTGGAAAAGATGGAGAAAACTTGGTCATTTTACTTTTGGGCGGAAATAAAAAAAGCCAAGCGAAAGACATACAAAATGCCAAAAAGTATTGGAACCAGTACAAGGAAACAAAAAATGACTAAAACAAAAGATTACCAAGAATATCTTATCAAGAGCCTCAAAAACCCTAAAGAAGCTGCTGCTTACTTGAATGCGGCTTTGGAAGAAACACCCAAGGTATTTCTGCTTGCCTTGAGAAATGTGGTGGAGGCTTGGGGTGGTATTGGTGCAGTTTCCAAAAAAACGAAACTCAATCGAGAAAATCTTTACAAAATGCTTTCCAAAAAAGGAAACCCCGCGCTTTATAGTCTTGAAAATGTTTTGAAAGCTTTGGGGTTGAAACTATCGGTCGAAGTGGAAAAGCTTAAGAAGGCTTCTTAGAATAGGCTCCCCTTTCCCATTGACTTCCTCGGGCTTTGCTACAAAATTCTTCGTGGGAAGCTTTGTTTTTTAATCTATTGTACGCGTACCCGGCACGTGCCTGGCACCCATCTTTAATCATAGTCGGCTCCGTACTGTCCATTTTCCGGGAAATACCGTCCGCTTTCCGAATACTTTTAATCTAAATTTTTCTCCTTCCCCTTTTTAAATCGATTTCAGGATTGGCATTCAGATTGCTTTATCTTGAGCAAGGTTTTCATATTTAAATCTTGTGTTGTACCCTAAATTTGGGTACGCTGAGGAGATTGTGTGATTTTTAGAGTTTTACTGAGCAAAAGAGCTCAAAAAGATCTTCAGAGAGTTCCAAGTTTCATTCGCGACAAACTTGAAAGCTGGGTTCAAGCGGTGAAAGAAATAGGATTGGAAGAAGTAAGAAAAGTCCCTGCTTATCACGATGAAGCACTCAAAGGGAAAAGAAAGGGTCAGAGATCTATCCGACTCAACCGTGCCTATAGAGCTATTTATGCAATCATGCAAAATGGATCGATTGAATTTGTCAGCATTGAAGAGGTGAATAAACATGAGTACTAAATCTAAATATCCAAAAGGATACACCGATGCTGAAGCGTATCTTCAACACTTACGAAAAGGTCCTCTTACTTTTGGTCAGATGATTCAATCACTGAGGATATGCGATGAATTTTCCCAATCAGAACTTGCCACAAAGGTGGGAATCTCTCGAGCTAATCTTTGTGATATTGAAAAAGGCAGGCGCGTCGTCACACCTACTTTGGCTGCAAAGTTCGCAAAAGTGATGGGATATTCTGTGCATCAATTTGTAGCTTTGAGCTTGGAAGATCAACTAAAGAAAGCGGGCTTGAAAATGAAAGTGGAACTGAAAGCGGCTTAATCTCCCCTTTCCCATTAACTTCCTCGGGCTTTGCTACAAAATTCTTCGTGGGAAGGTGTGTGGGCACAAAAACCGGTCTCCGGCACGTGCCGGAGAGAACTACAAGCCACTGAAAAACATAAATCTTATTATATTTCATCCCCCACAAGCCTTACACGCCACCCCACCCTGCTGATACGCCTTAGGCCGAGGAACAATAATACAATTTTTTGTGCATCGATGAGCAGAAGGGCAAGTCAACTGATAAACAATAAGTAAAAAATTGAAATCCCTTTCCCATCTTTCTTTCTTGCCGCTATAATAAACTCTTCATGAAAAAATTTTATACTCGTTTTGGTTTATTGCTGATCGCTTATTCTTTTTTTATTCCTTTTCTCATGGGGGCTTCTCATGTGCGCGGGGGAGGGTGTGGCAAAGTTTTTTCCGAGAGTTCCACTTTGAGCGCGAGTATTTCTGTTCTCGTGCTTTCTGTAAACAATACTGCCCTGGATGCAGCGCTCACGGGAACGCCGAGGAGGGTGACGATTACCAATACAGGGTCCGAAGATGCAAACGGTGTGGAGGCGGTAATTTCTGGATTTCCTGCCGGCACTACTCTCAGCTCCAATACCTGTAGCGGCACACTTTCTCCGAGTTCAAGTTGTAGCGTGACGATCACACCGGGAGCGAATGCGAGTTCCAATTGCGGAACCGGCATTGCCCCCACACTGGGAGAAATTTCGGTGAGTGCAGAGAATGCGAGCACCGTAACAGTGACTGGAGTGGTACTTACCTATGGTTGTATTTATCAAGGCGGTTTCCTTTTTTCAGTGGATGATACTACTTCCGATACGGGTAGCATGGGCGGCAAGGTAGTTTCTCTGGTTGATCAAGCAGCCCCAGCGCTCAATTCAGGCTCGCAAGCTTCGAGTATTATTTGGAGTTCCAATGGGACGGGTGGAGCAAGCGCAGATATAAGTTATGATCAAATTCCTGGAATCGATGAAGAATCTACCTCCCTCAGTGCTTCGCCCACTTACAGTTCGTCCCAAACACTTTTCAATACCACTTACTCGAACACAGCTTCTTTTCCATTTCCTGGTTCTGCTTTATTTTCTAGTTGTAAAGGAGATTCCGATGGAGCGTGTAACACAAACAACATTTTAGCGCTCTACAATACCTATGTTACAAATTACGGTATCGGGGGTGCTCCGTATGCGCTTTCTGCTGGCCCCACAAACTCCACTTTTTATTCGGCAGGGCTATGCACTCGTACGATTGGTGGATACTCGGATTGGTATCTTCCCGCTATTTGTGAGATGGATGCTGTTGACTCAGGTATCACCACTTGCCCTTCTGGCATACAAAGTATGGTAGGGAGCCTTTCTTTTTTGCTAGGAAATCCTGGTGCATCCGCTCCTAGCAGTTCCTGCGGTCCACCTTCGAATACGGAATGTCTGGCGGGCTATTATTGGAGCTCTACAGAATTCGGCGGTGATCAACAAGCAGACGTTTGGGGGGAGGACTTTATTACAGGAAGTAGTAGCAATCAAACATCCGTCGCTAAGAATTATCCGATGGGAGTGCGCTGCGTGCGAGCTTTGACGCCTTAGTAGGACGATTGCTATGAAAAAATTTTGCCTTCGTTTCAGTTTATTACGGATCGTGTATTCTTTTTTATTCTTTAAACACCCTGGAAAAATATAAAAAAATTATTTTTTTGTTTTTTACGAAAAAACTTTACTGAAACACCGGTAGCGTCATTCTGCGAGGGCGCACTTTCCTGAAAACAGTGGCTTAGTCGTGATCATGCCCGTGGCCATGGCCGTGGTCTTTGTGTTTATGATGATGCTTGTCTTTTTTCCAATGAATCTCACGATAACGGGGCGCGTAAACATCTTCATACCAACTCTCTTTTACGAAATAAACTGGGCGACCACAGGCGTTGTAAGCTCCGCAGTATCGGCCCCAATTCTTGATTTGCCCTGGGGGAACGCGCATATAGATAGGCTCATAAACTACGGTGGGAACGGGTTGAATGATCACGGGCTCGGGGCTCACGAGCATGGGGCGTGGAAAATTGCCAATATCTAAACTTCCATAAAATCCGGGTTCACCCACGGTAATCGAAACACCCGCCAAGGCTGGAACGGCAGTTGCTAGCATGAGGGTAGTGGTTAGTAGAAAACGTTTCATCATAAATGTATCTCCTATTTTTAAACCTGTTCCTAAAAAATTATTGATCAAGAAA
Source organism: uncultured Pseudomonadota bacterium (assembly GCA_964384365.1). Taxonomy (GTDB): domain Bacteria; phylum UBA10199; class UBA10199; order JADFYH01; family JADFYH01; genus CAYLKF01. Next base: position 225,644 of record CAYLKF010000002.1, read on the forward strand.
CAATCCGATTTTTTGACTTGGTTTTGCCCTAACGGGAAGGGTAAAAAATGGGTTTGAGAATAAAAATAGACGTGAAGATTGTACTACTCCTCTATAAAATCGCCAAACGATAGCCCACCCCGGGTTCAGTAAGAATGAGTTTTTTATCGTTTGTTTCTATCTTCTTTCGAAGCTGCCCCACATAAACTCGTAGATATTGAGTATGCTCCACCGAGTTGGGGCCCCAGATTTCTTGGAGGATTTGGCGGTGAGTCACGACCTTTCCCGCGTATTTGATTAATAGCTTTAAAATATCATACTCGGTCGCGGTGAGGTGAATTTCTTTGCCATTGGTTTTAACCCAATGGCCTATTAAATCAACTTCAAGAGAGCCTGATTTAAAAACAGAAGAAGTGGTGCTCGGAGCACTTGCATGCCGTTCCGCAACTCGAATCCTTGCCAGGAGCTCTGGAATACTGAAAGGCTTTGTCAAATAATCATCGGCTCCTAAATCGAGAGCCTTCACTTTGCTCTCTTCGTCTTCTTTCACCGTCAAGATAAGAATAGGGATCTTCGACCATTCTCGAACCTTTTGAATCACTTCAAAACCTTCGCGATCGGGTAGTCCTAAATCGAGAATCATGAGATCTGCTCTTGTGCCAATCAATTCGCGAATCCCATCGGCAGCATTTGCGGCCTCTACAACTTGGTAGCCTTCGCTTTCTAAGCTTACTCTTAGAAATTTTCGAATAGCAGCTTCATCATCCACCACTAAAATTTTTTTATCCAATTTCACTCTTTGTACTCCTTAATTTTTCAGGCACTTCCTGTTTGGGAAGCACAATTGTGAATGTGGCGCCTTCTCCAGGACCGCTCCGTACTTCGATTTTACCGCCATGTAATTCGACAAAATTTTGGGTAATCGAAAGGCCTAATCCTAGCCCACCCGTAGGTGTATGAGGTAAACGATAAAACTTTTCAAAGAGTTGTGGAATCGATTCTTGAGGAACGCCTGGCCCTTGATCGGATACTTCAATATTTATTTCCGAATCTTTTTCTTGAATCTTCACAGTAATGGCTGTGTTTGAAGGCGAATAGTGGGCCGCGTTGAGTAGAAGATTGGAAAGGGCATGTTCTAAAAGATTAAAGTCTCCGAAGAAAAAATAAGAGGAAGTGGGTGGATGAAAGACAATTTGGTGTTGAGCGAGAAGTTTCTTTTGACGATTAATAGTTTCTTGCACCAATTCAGAAACATCAAACCATTCTTGTTTGGGTTTTACTACTCCAGATTCTAATCGAGTCAGATCGAGTAAATTTTCAAAAATGTGATTGAGTTTCTCTGAAGCGGCTACAATTTCTTCCGAAAGAATTTGTGAGCCAAGCGATTGGTTCTGTAATTGTTTTTGCAGAGCGGTGGCGGCTCCCATGATTGTAGTTAGAGGAGTACGCAATTCATGAGAGATGCAGTTGAGTAAAGTTTGATGTAGCTTTTCCGATTCTTTCAGCAAGCTTGCTTCTTGTTCTTCTTTCTCCTGTTTCGCTTTGGCTAAGATGACTCCAATTTGATTGGCGATGCTAATAAGCAAGTTTTGCTGATCGGGGTTCAATTTCTTATCCATTTTCGGTTGAAAGATCAGAACGCCAAATTTCTTTTCACGGGATTTTAAGGAAAGACAAAAAACGCGAGATAAAGGCAAGGTATCGGTTGACCAACCCGCCATACGCCCGTGATCATAGCTCCAAGTGGCCACTGCTCGGTCGTTTTCGGTAGGTTTTAGGCTTCCAAAACTTGGCTTCTCTTCGAGCCTCTGATCTTCCGAAAGTAAGATGCAGCATTCCGCATTGAATAAACTCTCTATTTTTGAAAGTGCTAAGTTGACGAGTGCCGAAGTTTCTTGAACTAAAGTCATCGATTTTAAAATTTCATAAAGGGCGCGGGTTTTTTCTTCGCGATCTTTCAATATTTTTTGATTTTTTTTGATTTGAAAAGTCAGAAACCCACTGGCGCAAGCAATCACAAAATAGGCTAAAAACATCATGACATCTTCAGGCGCCTGAATCGAGAAGGTGCCTTGGGGTGGAATAAAATAATAATTCCAAATTAAAGCAGAAAAACTTGCCGAAACTAGAACAACACTGAATCGGAAGAAAATACTAAGCCCTACCACGAGTAACAAAAAGATAAATCCTACGGCCCGATAACCAACGTAAGGATTCAAGAAGTAAGCGAGGATTCCCGTTAGAGTGATCCAACACACAGCTTTTACAAACTCCATCCATGCAAATTCACCTTGCCGCTCTGTTTTTTGCCTGCGCTTTTTAAGTTTAGAGCTGGGTTGTTGAAGAATGGTAATATCAACTTCTGGATTTTTTCGAATTAATTCTTCGATAAAACGGGAGGGTTTGAAAAAATTCCACCATTTTCCTTTTTGAGTGGGCCTTCCCAAGATGATTTGAACTACCTGACGCGTATGCACATAGTCGTTTAAAGCTTCTCCTACATTGCTTCCATGAAGGGTAACAGCCTCTGCACCGAGTTCGGCAGCCAAATTAAGATTTTTTACCAATTGATTTTGATCTTCAGGAGCTAAAACTTTTCCCGTATCGACATGTGCCACTATCCAAGGGATTTCTAAATCTTCCACGAGTCGTCGTGCAGTACGGATGAGCCGCTCAGAAAAAGGGCTGGAGCTTACTGCCACCAGTAAAGTTCTCGAAGGGGCCTTGTTGAATGATGAATCGCTTTTGTGTTTGTCGCGTGTATCTCGCTCCACTTTATCTGCAGTTACTCGGAGAGCAATTTCTCTTAAGATATTTAAATTAGATTCTTGAAAAAAATATTGAAGCGCTTGTTCGGTTTTTCTGCCCGGATAAATTTTACCTTCTTTCAATCTTTCTAAAAGTTGGTGAGGGGTAATATCGATGAGCTCGATTTGATCGACAAGATCGAGGATAGAGTCTGGGATTGTCTCGCGTACCTGTGCTGCCGTGATTAAGCCTACAATATCTGCACGACTTTCTAAATGCTGCACATTCAAAGTGGAATAGACATCAATGCCTGCTTCTAAAATTTCCACTACATCTTGATAACGTTTTTCGTGTCGCGATCCTGGAATATTGGTATGGGCCAATTCATCTACCAAGACAAGGCGAGGTTTTTTGGCAAGAATGGCATCGAGATCCATTTCTTCTTGAAACGTTCCACGATATTCCATTTTTTTTCGGGGAATCACGGGAATTCCTTCTGTCAGTTTTTGGGTCTCGATTCTTCCGTGCGTTTCAAGAACACCGATGCAAACATTTGCACCATCTTTCAATCGTTCTTGGGCCGCTCGAAGCATGGAATAAGTTTTTCCCACACCCGCCGCCATGCCAAAAAACAGGCGCAAGCTTCCCCTTTTAATTTTATTTTCCTCGCGGGTAATGCGTGTGAGAAGAATATCTGGATTTGGCCTAATTTCTTCCATTTACGTGTCCGCCAATGTCTTCGTGGTAGAGGGTTTTGGAAATTTTTTTTCCAGTTCCATGTTTAATTTCAATACATTGACCCTCTTCTCCCCTAGTATGCCAAAACTGCGATCTTCTGTCATTGTATCGATTAAGGATTTAAGCTCCTGTTTTTGAGTGTTTGTTAGGCCACGAATCGACGCGACACGGTTGATTTGATAATAGGCGGCTGCTGGGCTGATATGGGGATCTAAGCCGCTACTTGAAGCGAACAGCAAATCTTCGGGGATTGCTGTATTACCAGACTGGAAAGAAGCTTTTTCTAGGTTTTGTTTTCTTTCGTTAAATTTTGCTAAGAGCTCGGCAGAAGTAGGCCCCAAGTTACTTCCCCCAGAAGGGAGAGGATTATAGTCTACTGCAGAAGGGCGTGACCAAAAGTATTTTTGATCTTTAAAGTTTTGCCCCAGAAGTTCAGAGCCTATCGCAGGGGCTTGCTTCGCCCCCTCATTTCCTCTCGGGCTTGATAAAATTAGACTTCCATTAGCTTCATAAGGAAAAAGAACTTGGCTAGCTCCTGTAACAAGCAAGGGGTAAGCCACTCCGGTTAATAGGGTCATTACTAGAAAAAGTCGAATGGCAATCCAGAGGGTTTTCATAATTCTCCTTTCTTACGAAATAATCTTCAGCGCGACGAGAATGAGATCGATAATTTTGATTCCTAAAAAAGGCAAAGCAAGCCCCCCAACTCCGTAGAGTAAAATATTTCTTTTCAAAAGCGCAGACGCACCGGTTGCATGATAAGCGACACCTTTTAGAGCAAGAGGTACCAGGGCGATGATAATGAGAGCATTGAAAATCACTGCACTTAAGATGGCGCTTTGTGGAGAATGAAGATTCATGATGTTGAGTGCGGCGAGGGGACCCGTTGAACCTTGAACAGCATAGAGGCTACCAAACATGGCAGGAAGAATTGCAAAATATTTGGCCACGTCGTTTGAAATACTAAAGGTGGTAAGTGCGCCGCGTGTGATTAAGAGTTGTTTTCCGGTTTCGACGATTTCGATAAGCTTAGTGGGATTACTATCGAGATCTACCATGTTCCCTGCTTCTCGTGCAGCTTGAGTGCCCGTATTCATAGCAACACCCACATCTGCTTGGGCAAGGGCTGGGGCATCATTTGTGCCATCACCCGTCATTGCGATTAAATGACCTCCCTTTTGCTCTGCACGAATACGAGCGAGTTTTGATTCGGGAGTGGCCTCAGCAATAAAATCGTCGACACCCGCTTCTGCAGCAATGGCCGCTGCGGTCATGGGATTATCTCCTGTAATCATGACTGTTTTGATTCCCATTTTTCGGAGCTCAGCGAATCGTTCGCGAATGCCTCCTTTCACGACATCTTTTAGATAAATTGTGCCGAGCACTTGATTATTTTCGGATACTACAACGGGTGTGCCGCCTTTTCTCGCGATTTCTTCAACTATCTGTTGAACAGCATTAGGATAATTTCCGCCCGCGCTTTCGATATGCTTTCGAATTGCATCCACCGCTCCTTTTCTCAAAATTCTCAAAGAGCCATTTTCTTGTTCTTCATCCACTCCACTCATTCGTGTTTGTGCAGAGAAAGGAATAAAATGTGATTGATGAGGCTTTAAATTTTCGCCTCGGAATCCAAAACGTTCTTTGCTTAAAATTACGATGGAACGGCCTTCGGGGGTTTCGTCGGCAAGAGAAGCATCTTGAGCGACGTGGGCGAGTTTTTCAGCTGTTACTCCGGGTGCTGGAAAAAACTCCGTTGCCATGCGGTTTCCGAGAGTGATGGTGCCGGTTTTATCTAAAAGAAGCACATCAATATCACCTGCTGCTTCTACCGCACGGCCACTGGTGGCGATTACATTTTTTCGGATGAGTCGATCCATGCCACTAATACCAATGGCTGAAAGTAAACCTCCAATGGTGGTGGGAATGAGACAAACTAATAATGCGACAAGAATGGGCACATTCACTAACTGAGAAAGATTCATTCGGGAGGCATTCCCGCTGTAGTCTGCATAAAATTTGAGTGCTGCAACGGAGAAAACAAAAAGAAGTGTGAGTCCGGAGAGCAACACGCTTAGGGCAATTTCATTAGGGGTTTTTTGCCGAGAAGCATTTTCGACGAGATGGATAATACGATCGATAAAAGATTCACCTGGCTTACGAGTAATTTTAATCAAGATTCTATCACTCATAACGCGTGTGCCGCCCGTAACTGCCGAGCGATCTCCACCGCTTTCGCGAATGACCGGCGCGGATTCACCCGTAATGGCAGATTCATCGACACTCGCAATGCCTTCAATTACTTCACCATCTCCCGGAATAATATCACCCGCCTCGCAGATCACTGTATCTCCAACTTGAAGTTGGGTAGCGGAAATATTTTTTTCGTTCCCTGAAGCTAAGAGGCGAGCCATGACGATATTTCTAGATTTTCTTAAGCTCTCCGCTTGTGCTTTTCCTCGTCCTTCTGCAAGCGCTTCGGAAAAATTGGCGAAATAAACCGTAAACCAAAGCCAGGCCGCGATTTGCATTTCAAAAGAGGCCTCCCCTCCAAGAATAAGGGTTTTGATCGCGCAGTAAGTTGTTAAAAGTGCACCGATCAAAGTGACAAAGATCACTGGATTTCTCAATTGCTGACGAGGATTAAACTTGAACACGGCATTTTTTAGTGCAGCAAAAAAGATTTCTTTTGAAACGAGCGCATTTTTTTTCTTATGGGTGTTCATAAATTTTTCCTTAATCTTAACCCCCTACGGGGATAAGAGCTTGTAAGCTCATGCGTTGCTAACAAGCTCTAAAATGTCATGCCTTTGAGCATGAGAAAGTGCTCTGCAATGGGTCCTAATGCTAAAGAAGGTAAATGAGTCAGGGCACCCACGATTAAAATGACGGCGATCAAAAGTATTAAAAACACACTGTTGTCTGTTTGAAAGGTGCCCGCAGAAGGGGGAGAAACATTCTTTTTTGCGAGACTGCCTGCAACTGCAAGCACCGGGAGAATAACCGCAAAGCGGCCAACCAGCATACAAATACCGAGGGAGATATTATAGAATACGGTGTTGGCGTTGAGTCCAGCAAAGGCGCTTCCGTTGTTTTGAGAGGCTGAGCTGAAAGCATAAAGAATTTCAGTCAAACCATGAGGCCCCTTATTGAGAAGGCTTGAGAGTCCAACCGGAAGAACACAAGCCAGACTACTTCCAATCAAGATGACTGCACTGGGAAGAAGAATGGTAATGATTAGTAAGGCTACCTCATTGGTTTGTATTTTTTTACCGAGGTATTCGGGTGTGCGCCCCACCATCAGGCCGGCTAAGAAGACCGTGAGAATCACGAATACGATCATGCCGTAAAAACCTGCTCCGACCCCTCCGAAAATAATTTCACCCAGCATAATATTGAAGAGGGCAATGCCTCCTGCAATCGGGGAAAGACTTGAATGCATCGCATTCACAGAGCCATTTGAGGCAGCGGTTGTCGACGTAGACCATAAGATGCTATTGACGATTCCCAGTCTTGTTTCTTTTCCTTCGATAAAATGGGCCTGCGCTAAGACAGGATTATGAGAGAATTCCCCGTAAAGAGAGAAGCCGAGACCCATGAGAAATAAAATCATCATTGCTGCATAAATGACCCAACCTTGGCGTGTGGATTTAACCATCAAACCATAAGTATAAATCAGCGCAGCCGGAATAATGAGAATGGCAAACATCTGTAGCCAATTCGTCAAGGGGGTCGGGTTTTCAAATGGATGGGCACTGTTGACGTTGAAAAATCCACCACCGTTTGTCCCTAATTGTTTGATGGCAATTTGAGAGGCAGCAGGACCTAAAGGAATAATCTGATCGATACCCTCTAAAGTATGAGCGGTCACATAATGAGTAAAACTTTGAACAACCCCCTGACTTACTAAAATCAAAGCGAGCAAGACAGAGAAAGGGAGTAAAACGTAGATTGTTGATCGAGTAAGATCGACCCAAAAATTGCCTAAGGTATTGGAAGAGTGTTTCGTAAGTCCTCGGATAAATGCCAGCATGACAGCGATTCCGCTTGCAGCACTTAAGAAATTTTGAACGGTGAGCCCGAGCATTTGAGTCAAATAACTCATCGTCGTTTCGCCAGCATAGCCTTGCCAGTTTGTGTTGGTCATGAAACTCACGGCGGTATTGAAAGCCGAATGCCACGAAACATTGGATAAGCCTTGAGGATTCAGAGGGAGAGAAGCTTGAGAGATTTGTAAAAGAAAAACTGTAAAGAATCCAATCGTATTGAATATGAGAAGAGCGAGTGCGTAGCCTTTCCAGGTCATTTCGGATTGCGGGTCAATTCCAGATAATCGATAGGTTCCTTTTTCTAGCCATCCTAAAGGAGTTGAAAAGAGATGCTTTTTACCCTCAAAGACTTGAGCCATGAAGCGGCCCAAAAGGGGTGTGAAAAGTATTAACATTCCCACAAAAAATAAAATCTGAATCCAATCGTAGCTATTCACAAACGCTCCTAAAATTTTTCGGGATGAAAGAGGGCGTAGCTCAAATAAAGGATGACGCCGATTGCAACGAAACCTGCCAAGGGAAAGTCAGTCATAGAAGAAACCTCCAAGATGGAGGTTATGTTTTTGAAGATAAATTAGGTGTAAAAAGATAGGGTAGAAGTGTAAAGAAAATGTAAAGATTTGTCTGAAATAGCTTTTGAGTTCACTAGAATAAAAAAGCCAGCAATTTTGCTGGCTTCATATTTTTATGGAGGCGGGGGGGATCGCACCCCCGTCCGAAATGATTTGGCGTCAGCTTCTACAGGCGTATCCGATATTTTAAGTCTTACTGTTTAAACCTCGCATCGGCACGATTTTCAAACAGCCAGCCTAAAAAAATTCGCTTCAGTTTATTAGGCATCACTGAGGCTATCCCACTGTGTTACGTCTAATTCTTCTCGCGGGAGAAAAAGAATCAGACGCCCGCTGAACTAAGCAGCGAGAGCGTAAGGTACGCTATCTGTTGCGTTTATAGTTTGCTTGCGTTTGACGAGCGTCAAGCTTGCTCGGCCTGCCACGTGGCGTCTCCTACATTCCGTCGAATCTAGTTCGCCCCCTATTCACTCACCTTAGCAAAGCCAAGGTTCGCTAAAGTCAGGGGGAGAATCCTTTCTCCCCCTGACTACCCCCATCGGAGGGGTACATAGTCTTTCAGAAATTTCTGCAAGAATCTTATCTTGTTGCTTCAACTGCGCCTTGCAGTTGAGCAATTTCTGAAAGTTTTCTAGGGTTGTTCACATTTCAAAAAACAGAATACAGAAGCCAAATATATGCGAATTGACAGGAAATAAGCAAGGGGCCTAATTTTTAAACCGCAGGGCTTTGAGAATTGAAGGCTTCTTGAATGGCTTCGGCTTGTTCTTCAACCGTCATGGGAGGGGGGATGTGAGTGGCTTTATTTCGGCGTAGGGCCAAGTCTTTAATATCGCCCCAAACTTCTTGAAGAATATATTTTCGTTCGGTGCGCTGTTTTAAGTAGAAGGGCACTACACAACCGCAGCGATCACAATCGGCATCGGCTCCCATCATACATTGGGCCTTTTTATTGCCTAATGGATCTAGGGCATGGCCTTTTTGAAGGAAAATGCAGTTGTCTCCAATGGCTTTGTGGCGCTCTTTTTTGCGCATGAGGTTTAAAACGCGCTCGCTCACACCAATAAAATCACCGTATTTGGTGCGTTTGAGCTCGATGATGCGATCGATGATCTGATCTTGCTCTTCAAACGGAATGAAGAGATCGTGTTTTACACCTTTCACCGGCGTATAAAAATCAAACAAGATGTGTTTCACCTTAGGATTTGGATACCACTCTGCGAGCAGATCTTCGAAACAAAAGAGATTTCGTTTATTGAGGCAAGTGGCGAGAGAAATATTTAAACCGTCGGGCGCTTCGGCGATACTTTTTTTCAATTTTTTATAAACGTCTTTTCCGCGGATATCATCGTGGTAAGCCTCGGTGCCATCCACCGAAACATGGAACATCACATCGGGCCAATTGGGAAAACCATGGGTGCCATTGGTTACCACAATATTAAACATGAAATATTTTCGGCCTTTTTCGATCAAATCTTTGCGAAGGAGGGGCTCACCGCCAATCCAGGTGGCCGAGCGAAAAGGAAAACCGCCTTGTTTCAGTTCTTCAAGCTTGGCAAGCCATTGATCGGGTTTGAGTTCTTTATCTTGTTCGTAGGCAAAGAAGTAGCAGTGCTTGCAGCGGATATTGCATTTGTTGGTGACATCGATCGAAACTACCGCGCGATCGGGAAAGCCGCGCACAAAAAAAGCCACTTTGGGAAGCACGTAGTCTTTCCAAAACTTTCTTTTTTGCCCGCGAATGGTGGGCGTTTTGATCTCGGCTTTTCGAATTAAACTATCCGTTTGAGCCATACATTCCTTTTTGTGGGATTTTTTTAGTCTTGCAGAACTAGTGCTCTCTGAGCCTGAAGTCAAGATGGGAAATAAGCCCCAGATTTCTGAGCTTGCCTTTTTCTCATCATAAATCGGGGTGGCGAGATTTGAACTCGCGGCCTCTTGCTCCCGAAGCAAGCGCTCCACCGGGCTGAGCTACACCCCGAAATTTAAAATCTTGAAGGTAGAGTGTTTAGCCAGCTCTAAAAGGAAAAACAAGGTATAAGTTTATTTCCTCGATTGTCGATATTGTTGAGGAGAAAGGCCAAATTCTCGCCTGAAAAGGCGATTTAGATTGCTGAGGTCTTGGAATCCAAGACTGTAACAAAGCTCGGTGATGTTTTTTGAGCTTGTTCGGAGGCGATTTTTAAAAACTTCTAAACGTCTGCCAAGAAGATATTGGTAAGGTGTTTTTCGGAACACCTGTTTAAACAATCTTAGAAAATGATGCTTTGAAAGCGCCGCTTTCTTACAAATAGAATCCAAATTAAGGGTTTGCTCGAGCGAAGCCTCCATAAAATCGCGAGCCTGGTTCAATCGACGATAAATCTCATTTCGAGTGGAAGTTTTAAGAGCCGATACTCTCGCGAGTTCTTTTTTCACATCGTGGTGGACCCAAAGGAGGTGTTCACCCAGCTCATGAAAACGTTCTTCTAAGCGAAGAGGGTGAAGTTCTTGATTTTCCAATTCGTCTCGGAGTTTGAGTAAAAAACCTTGAAGTGTTTCATCCGCCGCATAAAATTTTTCAACAAAATGAATTGGGGAAGATCCATTATATTCGGGATCATCCAGTAAATTTTCTGGAGCGCTTGTCCAATCCGTAAACACCTTTTCTATAAAATCCGGTTGAAACGAAATACGAAAGACTTCGCTGGCTTCCTCGGCCTCGGTGCTAAAAACGCTTGCATTCGTTAAATGATAAGAATGATCGCGAAGGGTTAAGCGTTGTTTATCTTTTTGAATCACCATTTTTCCGTGCACAATGTAGCCAAAGGTCAGTGGCATAGGGCTTTGGGGATAGTAAGTTTCAGGCGCGATTTCGGCGTGGATCATCGTGTTTGGGATTTGCTTCAAGCCTTCAAAAGAAATGGCATTGAAGATTTCGGTGAGTTCGCGAGGTTGGGGAGCCTCCCTTAAAAGGAGCGGGCTTCCTTGATTCTTTTTTATGGCCTCAAAAATGGCATTTACCCGCGGACATTCAAAAACAGGGCGTTGCAGTTTTTCGGGGTTTTTGGGCATAGCGATATTTTAACTCGGACGCTCTACTTAAACAAAGCTTTAGTGTGGAGCAATAGAGAAGCTAAAGAATGTTAGATTTAAGCAAAAGGCCGAAAATAAAGGGATTGTGAAGTTATCGTCGAGTTTTAAGGGTAAGGCTTCGGCGCTCATGCCAATAAATCCTCCAAGAGGCACGATATAGAAAAGCTGTTGAGGGCTTAAATTTCCTCTCAAAAAAATAAAGCTCAAAATGGCGCAAGCAAGAAAATTGGCAAGCAGTCCTGGCCAAGTTTTGCCGGGCAAGATCTGGAGTTTTTTGCGCCCATATAAAACACCAAAAAATGAGGCGATCGGGTCTCCAAAGAAAAGATACGACATTGCGAGAAGCGCGATTGTTTTCGGAAAAATAAGCAAGGTGACGAGGCTTGAGAAAACGAAGGGAATTCCCGTGTTCATCGATTGCATCTCCGATTTTCGGAGAACCCATCTCCAATTTTGAACCAGCCGTAAATGAAAAGAGGGGCGATAAATTCTTAAACATTCAATGCTGAGATAGAGCGAGAGCAGAAGGCTTAAATAAATGAACATCCCTTTTTTATCGAAGAAGAAAAGGTAAGGAAAAAGTATTCCGCAGCCTGCGCACATATGCCAGATTTTTCGTGCAAGGTGAAGGTCTGCTTTTGTTTTTTCAATTCCCGTGCTCATTTTGCCCTCGGGATGAGCCGCAATCGCATTCCATTCTTCGGCCTTAAAGTGATGCTCGGTTCAAGTTCTGCTTCAAAATTTGGGGCGAGTTCGAATTGATAATGTTGGCAAAGCAGAATAACGATAATCTGCATTTCCATCAGGGCGAACATATTTCCAATGCATTGGCGAGGGCCCGCACCAAAAGGAATATAGGCCTGGCGATGCATCTTCTCGATTCGCTCCGGTAAAAATCGATCGGGATCGAAAACTTCAGGATTTTCCCAAATATCAGGATGATGGTGAGTTAAATAAATTGACGGCATGATCACCGATTTTGCCGGAATGAAAAAATCGCCGATTTGGTCATCCTTCACTAATGTACGTCCAGTAAACCACACGGGGGGATAGAGTCGCATCGACTCTTTGATAATGCGCTCTACAATAGAGAGTTGTTTTAAATCTTTTAGCCGCGGGGGGCCTTGAAGCAATTTTGAAATTTCGAGATAGAGTTGTTCTTGGATTCTCGGATGTTTTGCGAGCAAGTAAAAAGTCCACGTCAAGGCATTGGCGCTGGTTTCGTGTCCGGCGAAGATAAAGGTGACTAGTTCATCGCGCAGTTCGCGGTCGTTTAACCCTTGTTGAGTCTCTTCGTCACGAGAATCCATAAGCATTGATAAAAGATCGAATGCTGATTTTTGGTTTTCCCGGCGGCTCTTGATAATTCCATAGACCAGTTCATCTAAAGTATTCACCGCCTTTAAGAAGCGTCGATTGGCAGGAGTGGGTATCGAATAGGGAATACTCAGTAATTGTCTGCCTTGTTTATTGGCATGGACTAAAATCGTATGAATCGATTTTTGAATGGTTTGTGTCTCTTCAGTAAGTTCGGTATTCAGTAGAGTTCTTCCTAAAATCTGCAAGGTCAATTGCATCATTTCAGAAGAGAAATCGATATTGGAATTTGGATTATTTTCCCAGCGTTGTAAAAGTTCCTGGGTTGTTTGAGTCATTTGTTTGGCGAAAGCAGAAATCCTCTCATGATGAAAAGAAGGTTGAGCCAAACGCCGGCGCCGTTTCCAAGTTTCGCCGTCGGTCGTGACCAAACTGAAGCCGAAAAGCGGCATGAGTTTGGTCCACATGCGCGATTTTTTTTCGTAGTTTTTATAATTATCAATGAAGACATGTTTGATGTGTTCCGGATGGCTGATCACATATAAGTTTTCGGGTCCGAGCTTTAAGCGAAAAACATCGCCCAAATTTGAGCGGGTTTGAATTAAGAATCGGAGCGGGTCTCGCCGAAATTGAAGGAGATTGCCAAAAAGAGGAGGGCCCGGAGGGCTAGGGGGTGTTTGAGTTTTCATTCCCCCACTCTAAACGAAGATTTTTTGGAAGCCTTGGTAAAAATTGCTAATTTATATCGAGGGGAGTTAAGTCCTAAGGCCCTTGATTGCCTTTGAGGAGCCAACACCTCATGTTTTTGTTTTCTTCTTAGAAGGGGTTTTTAAAAATACAATAATTATCAACAGTTAAAATAATTATTATTTTTTTGAGAACTTGGCTTCTAATTTGCTTTACTTAATTTCTCTTTACCTAGGAGTTTTTATGAAACCACGTTTGTTGAATGATAATGGCAATGGATTTCGAACCTATAATACGGGAGTGGGGGTTTTAGCTCACCCGGGCGGGTGGATTCGAGTCACCGAAAATGGACATACCGGACGAGGTAGGGTGAGTGCTGCCGACCGTTTGGGTAGTTTGCTTTTGGAATATCGCCATCGGCTTCGAAATGTTAGAAATTTAGCGCGTCAAGGAGAAACTCCTAATTTAGCCCTTGAAACCCGTATTACCCATGCCGTGCTCAAAGAGTTAAATGGAAGAGCCCAAGCTTTAGGGCGAAATTTACCACCGCATTTGCGCACAGCGATCCGAGAAGCAAATGCGGCGGCAAGTCGAGAACCTCACCTAAGACAGCTTATCACCGATAATTTTCAAGCTCGTTTTAACTCCAGTCGTCGCCTAGCTGGTTTAGTTCAAGCAAGAAATCCAGAGCAGAACGCCGGAGCATCTCCCGCCACGCCGACTCTCAGTTTAAGAGAATTAAAAAACAGAGTTGTTGCTTCTGGAACGGATGGGCGTGTAGCAGGTCGTATCGCAGGACGACCCAACACTCGAATACACGCTGAAGGGCGATTTGTAAGTGCTTTATCAGGAACAAGAATAGGAGATTTAAAGCGACGAATTGTGGCATCTGCAGAGATGGGTGGCTACACTGTACGTCATGTAGAGCGACGTCCTGCTCGTCATTCGAATGGTGAGGAGGCTAGAACCCCAGCGCGTGTGGCCGCGCGGACAGGGACCCCACAACCCATTGCTCCAAGAGTTCAGCCCGTTGCTCCCGCCGCAGTGACACCTTCGGGAGCGGGAGAGGCGAGCGCTCCTCCGGTAAATCGGCATACACTGACCGGTGTTCCAAATGATTCTCGAGCTCGTTATGGTCATTTACAAATTTCGGTTACCCGTCGAGGAGCTGATGGTTCTGAAGTGAGTGAACAATCAAGTGTGGATGCGATGTTTGTTCCGCGTGATCAGGGTTTCCCTATTCGAGAACGAAGTAACCGACAAAATTGGGAACTCTTAACTACTACTTCTTCAGGTTTGATCTTTATTCGAGTGAATGATGGAAACTCCGATAACTTTATGAGTTTGTATCGTTCACGTAATGAGGGCGTGGAGTCTAACGTTTTATTTTTCTAATTTATTTTGGCGGATACTGCCCTTTTATATAAGAATGCTGAGTATAAGGCTTGGTCGTATCGAGATCGACGGTCACTTTAGGCCCGAGAATAATCCAGTTGGGTAATTGAATTCCTACTCTCCAGGCAGAGCCCTCCAACCAAAAATAGCGTTGTTGTTCCGGACTAAAATAGACTTGTTGAGAGGGGTAATAATAGTAAGCGTGCTTAGCCCGCCAACCATGAGCCGGCGCCCAAGGGGGAGGGTCAGCCATCGTAAGAGAAGCCGCCAAAATGAAAGATCCAATCAAAATCGATTGAAAAAAATATTTCATAAACTCTCCTTTGCAAAACTAAGAATACTCAACTCGTTTTCTAGGCTCGTTCAGTTTTAAAAAATAAGCAAGTTTTAAGCTTAAGTCGTTGACTTTTCGAAATCTCTCCTTCACAAATTATTCATGAATGCTCGGGCCGCGGTTTCTCATACCGTTCAAGAAGATTTGCAAGATGCCTGGCCTTTTCTTTCTTCTCAAGAAAGGCTCGAGGGCTTTCGCATTCTCTCGCAGCACGATGCCGAAGAATTTTTCTTTTCTCTCAGTTCTCAAGATCAAGCTGAGTTGATTATTACCCTTCCGTTTGAAGAGCGGCGAATTTGGCTCAGAACTTTGGCCCCGGATGATGTGGCCGATTTGGTGCAGCATGTTCCTAATCAGCAAGAAGAACTTTTAGCACTTTTGGATTTAGCAACTTTAAGAGAGGTGCGCGCCCTGCTGGCCTATGCCGAAGATCAGGCGGGGGGCTTGATGAATCCGCGTTTTGCGCGGGTAAGACCCGATGTAACGGTGGATGAAGCCGTGGCTTATATTCGCCGGCAAACCCGAGAATATCTCCATTCGCTCTATTATATTTATGTTTTGGATGAGCAGCAGCATCTTTTGGGCGTGGTGTCGCTCTGGGAGTTAATCAAGGCTAGCCCTGAAAAAACCGTGCGCGATGTGATGTGGACGGAGGTTGTAAAGGCCGAAGAAACTCAAGATCAAGAGGCGGTGAGTCGGCTTTTTTCGGAATCGGGTTTGATTGCGATTCCGGTTGTGGATCGCGCGGGTCATATGAAGGGGATTGTGACGGTAGACGACATCGTTCAAGTGGTTCAACAAGAAGCCACCGAAGATATTCAGAAGTTGGGCGGTATGGAAGCTCTCGATGCGCCTTATTTCCGCGTGAGTTTGCGCGAGATGATTAAGAAGAGGGCTGGGTGGTTGGTCATTTTGTTTTTGGGAGAAATGTTAACCGCAACCGCCATGACTTATTTTGAAGATGAAATTGCCCGGGCTTTAATTTTAACCCTTTTCATTCCCCTCATTATTTCTAGTGGAGGAAATTCGGGCTCTCAAGCCACTACCTTGATCATTCGCGCCTTGGCACTGGGAGAAGTGCGCCTGCGCGATTGGTGGAGAGTGATCCGGCGTGAACTCGTGACCGGCCTTTCTTTGGGTATCACCCTGGGGAGTATTGGATTTCTGCGTGTTATTTTTTGGCAGTGGATTCGGCCGGTTTATGGTGAGCACTATTTATTAGTCGCGCTCACCGTCTTTTTTAGTTTGGTGGGGGTAGTGAGCTTTGGAACTTTGATGGGTTCTTTTTTGCCCTTCATCTTGAAGAGGTTAGGGTTCGACCCGGCCAGTGCTTCGGCGCCTTTGGTGGCCACACTGGTCGATGTTTCGGGTTTGGTGATTTACTTTACAGTGGCGAGCAGTATTTTGCACGGGACTCTGCTTTAGATGTAAAGATCTGCCTTTCTTCCGTTCACGAAGAAACGTTGATCTTTACAAACGTTCTTTCATTTCGCGAATTGTCGTTGCGTAGCTGGGTGTTTTGAAAATTCCACTCCCCACCACAAAAACATCGGTGCCTGCTTGAGAAGCTTCTGCAATGTTTTCGGTTTTAATTCCGCCATCAATCTCAATCAAAAAAGAAAGGTTTTGCTTTTCACGAATTTCTTTGAGTTTGCGCACTTTTTCTAGAGAAGCCGGAATAAAACCTTGCCCGCCAAAACCCGGAGAAACACTCATCACCAGCACCATATCGATTTCAGAAAGATAAGGAGTAATTTTTTCTAAGGGGGTTTCTGGATTTAAGGTAACAGAAGCTTTTACGCCTTGTTTACGAATGCTTGAAAGAGTTTTTGCGATCTGAGGGCAGGCTTCTACATGAACGGAAAGCGAGTTTGCACCGGCCTTGAGATAGTCTTGGTAAGTTTGATCCGCATTCGTAATCATGAGATGCACATCCAGTGGCAAGGTCGTGATTTGGCGAATTTTTTCAATCAGGGGAGGGCCAAAGGTTAAATTCGGCACGAAGTGACCATCCATTACATCTAAGTGCAACCAATCAGTACCCGCGGCTTCGACCGCTCGAATTTCTTCGCCCAATTTTGAAAAATCTGCAGAGAGAATGGAGGCGGCAATGAGTTTAGTCATAATTATCTTTCTTAAGTTAAAATTATTTTCCCAATATTTTTCCAGAAGTAAATAAATTGGGGTAACCTTTTCGGGCTTCACTTGCAGGCATTCTGTTTTTCCCTTCGAGTTGAATTTCGGTAATCAAAAAACCTTTTTGCCCACAAGTGATTTGTATCCCTTCGTTTGTGATCTTTCCAATTTCTCCGGGCTGAGTGGAAGGTTCATTTCCCGTTACATGCCCTGCATAAATTTTTATTCTTTTTCCATCTACAAAAGTATACGCGATGGGCCACGGATTCAGAGCCCGCACTTGATTATAAATTTTTTCGGCAGAATTTTGCCAATCAATCTTTGCTTCTTCTTTTTTAATCAGAGGGGCATATGTCATTTTGGTTTCATCTTGTTCTTCATATTGAATCTTTTCATTTTCAATTTCCGAGAGAACAGTGAGAAGAAGATTGGCTCCCATCTTTGCAAGTCGTGTCTCAAGTAGGCCGGTTGTTTCATTGGCTTCAATGGGAGTAGAAATTTGTTTCAGGATAGGGCCCGCATCTAATTTCTCAACCACTTTCATGATTGTAACACCTGTTTTTGCATCTCCATTCAAGATCGCTTGCGCCACACACGAGGCCCCTCGGTATTTGGGGAGCAATGAAAAGTGCACATTTAAAGGGTGCGGAGTGAGCTCTAGAATTTCTTGGGGCAGAATTTTTCCGTAGGCCGCAACGATCAAGGCTTTTGCCGGATATTTTTTAATTTCTTCGAAAAATTCAGGTGTTTTAATTTTTGTGGGCTGTAAAACTTTTAAGCCCTTTTCTTCGGCAAAAACTTTTACAGGCGGTGGGCTGAGTTTTTGCCCGCGTCCTGCAGGTTTGTCCGGCTGAGTGACCACGGCGGTAATCTCATAATCAGCATCGAGTAAACTTTGAAGAATGGTAACGGCCACCGCAGGCGAGCCCATAAAGATTAAGGGAATTTTATTCATCGCACGACCGGACGTTTTGAAGGGGGTTCTTGAGCTTGTTTCTTGAGTTTCTGTTTGTAGAGATCTTGTTTGATTCGGCTGAGTTTATCGAAAATTAAGATTCCATCTAAATGATCGATTTCATGCTGAATGCAAACGGCACTTAAATCTTGAGCAGTCAGCTTATTTTTTTTTCCATCGCGATCTTGATATTCTACTTCGATTTTCTGGGCCCGAGTCATGGGAACAATCAGATCGGGGCAAGAGAGGCAGCCTTCTTCCCATTCGATTTCTCCCTCTTTGCTGAGGAGTTTGGGATTAATCAAAATCAACGGGGTACGTTTGATGACTTCGCCTTCGTTGGTGCCCACATCCATTACTAAAAAACGCTTGAAAATACCCACTTGAATGGCAGCCAACCCCAAGCCGGGTGCGGCATACATGGTTTCAAACATGTTTTCGATTTGAGTTTGAAGCTCTTCACCAAAATCAGTAACAACGCTGCATTTTTCGCGTAGCTTTTTATCGGGATATTTAAGAATTTCGAGCAACATGGAGTTTGATCATACGGAATGAAAGGATAAACTGTCAAGCCAGCGTCTTTACACCACATGCAGGGGATCTACATCGATAATCAGGCGTAAACTACTGTCTAACCATTCTTTCTCTGAGAAAAGTAAATGATGTTTCAGGAGGTTTTGGAGGGGAGTGGAGGTTTTCGATTTCAAGAGAATTTGCCAACGGTAATAATTACGTAATTTTTCAAGCAAACAAGGCGAGGGCCCTAAAATATGGGCTTGTAGCTGTTCTTCACGTTGAAGTTTTTCTAAGCGGCGGTGAAGGGTCTCGATTCCTTTTTTTACTTTATGGAGTTGAGTGCCTTGAATACGTAAGACGATGAGCCGGGAATAAGGCGGATAAGAAAGCTCTTCGCGATTTGAAAGTTCTTCTTTGTAAAATTCTTTCACCTGATGCAGGGCCGCAAATTGAATGCTGTAATGCTCGGGTGAAAAAGTTTGAAGAAGTACCCGCCCGGGTTTTTGAGCTCTTCCTGCGCGTCCCGACATCTGGGTGAGCATTTGAAAGGTCTCTTCGGCCGCTCGGAAATCGGGCAGATGTAACGAGGAATCGGCGTTTAAAATACCCACAAGCGTTACATTCGGATAATCATGACCCTTGGCGATCATTTGAGTGCCCACCAAAATATCGATTTTTCCTTCGGAGAGTTTTTGAAGAATGGCGCCGTGGCTGCCCTTGCGTTGAGTGCTATCGCGGTCCATTCGGCAAATTTTTGCATTCGGAAAAAGATTTTCGAGTTCTTCTTCAATTTTTTCAGTGCCTGTGCCTCGTTCTTTAAAATTAAGCCCCAAGCAAATCGGACAATGATTGGGAGGAGAAATTGTGTGATCGCAATAATGACAGGTGAGTTGTGGCGGTTTTTTATGAAAAGTGAGGGTGATTTCGCAGTTCGGGCAAAGGGGTGTATGCCCGCAATCTTCACAAAGAATAAAATGAGAAAAGCCACGCCGGTTTAAAAGCAAGAGGGTTTGCTCTTGGTTTGTGAGATTTTTTTCGATTTCGTCTAAGAGACGGGGGGAGAGAAGAGAGGAGTTTAAACTCCCTCTCTTTTCTTCAACGGCTTGCGGTGATTTTTTTGCCAAACACAAATCGACTATTTCAATGAGGGGGAGTTGTGCTTCTCCAAAACGTTCGTTGAGAGCATGATAAACAAATTTTCCAGTCTGAGCTTTGTGATAGCTTTCAACTGAAGGCGTGGCAGAGCCCAGCACAATGGGAATATTTTCGAGCTTGGCCCGTAGAATACTTAAATCGCGGGCATGATAACGCACGCGCTCTTCTTGTTTGTAAGAAGAGTCTTGTTCTTCGTCTACAATCAAAAGACCTAAGTTTTGGAAAGGGGCAAAAAGCGCCGAGCGTGTGCCAAGCAGAATTCTACAGCTGCCTTCTTGGCAAGATTTCCAGGCCTTTAGGCGTTCGGTGTCATTTAAAGCCGAATGATAAAGGGTGACTTCTTTTCCAAATCTTTTTTGATAACGTTGATAGAGCTGGGGTGTGAGAGAAATTTCGGGCACTAAACTCAAAATCGATTTTCCCTGAGAGAGGATTTTTTCCATGAGGTAAAAATAGATCTCGGTTTTGCCCGAACCGGTGATGCCGTGGAGCAAGTGGGTTTGAAAACCGGGAGAACCCATTATTTTCTGGGCTATTTCTTCTTGAGCTCGAGAAAGTTCTAATTTTGGAGCCTCTTCGAACACTTCATTCTCAAGGGTTTTTAAATTCCTTTTTTTTGTTTCTCGTTTTTTGTCTTTTATTTTTCCTAGCGGGGCGGGTAAGGCTGTTTTTAAAATTTCTCCGAGAGGGCAAAGATAGTAATCCGCTGCCCATTGAAGAAATTTGAGTTGGGTTGAAGAAAATAAAGGTTGTTCATCTAAAAGGGCTTCGACTGGTTTTAAAGAATGCTTGGGAATTTCAGTTTCGGTGCCCAAAACAATTCCAACGACTTTTCTTCGACCGAGAGGGACCAAAACCCGATGGCCAGCCCCAAGTTTTACAAAATGATCGGGCACCGAATAAGTGAGCGCTTCTTTAAGAGGGGCAAAAACTGCAACGCGTATGGAATTTGAAGATGACATATGAATGAAAAATTAAGAGTGAATCAAATCACTAAAACCTTAAATCGACTCTATCCCAAGCCTAAGACGGCACTCCATCACAAAAATGCATTACAGCTTTTAATTTCAACGATTTTATCGGCTCAATGTACGGATGCGCGTGTTAATCAAGTCACTCCGGCCCTTTTCAAAAAATATTCCACGGCCAAAGATTTTGCCGAAGCGAATCTTACTGAGCTTGAAGCCATGATCCGCACCACAGGTTTTTTTAGAAACAAGGCTTTATCGATTCAAGGGGCTTGTCGAAGTTTGCTAGAAAAATTTGGAGGAAAAGTTCCGGCTACTTTAGAAGAGCTGACTCAGCTGAGGGGAGTAGGGCGTAAAACCGCGAACGTGGTTTTGGGAGAATGCTTTGGAGTGCCGGGAGTGGTGGTAGATACGCATGTGAAGCGGCTTTCTTATCGTTTGGGTTTGAGTAAAAATACGGATCCTGAAAAAATAGAGCAAGATTTAATGAAGGTGATTCCTCAAAAAGATTGGACGAATTTTTCACATGAGCTCATTTTACACGGCCGGGCAGTTTGCGGAGCGCGAAGGCCTTTGTGTGAGAAATGTGAGTTAAATATGCTTTGTCCGAAGAAAGGGGTGGTTTAATTCGATACCGTAAAACCCGTATAATCACAGGCAGCGACCGAATGTGTAGCATTGGCGTCACTCATAATTCCAACACCTGAGGGGTCTTTTTTAGGATCTTTCTTGAAATGTTTTTTATAATCTTCAAGCACGTTTACTTTTTCGTTTTCCCATTTGCCCACATTTTCAGTGCCTGAAGCGACTACGATAATATAAAATTTACCCGGTTCTTTTTCCCAAACATAACCCACCGGTAAACTCGAGCTCCAAACATATTTGAGCGCCACACCGCTTGTTTTTCCGAACACGACATACACACCACAGGCGCTATCGTTAGTGGCGCGGCTATCTTCGCGAGCGCCTTTTGGCAATTCTTGGGCTCTCCATTTCCAACTTAAAGTTGGGTTTTCACTGAGCGACCAAGGAAATTCTTTAAAAATAGGCATTGAGATATCTTGATCATCTTTTGCACGAATGAAGCGCTCGGAGTTTTCTTCGGCAACTTTGTAAACTTTTTTTACTTTCCCCCCCTGAAAAGGGTAGGTGCTCCAGCCTTTTGGAAAATCACCCACAGTGCTTTTACTAAAATCATCTAAATTCACTGAATCGGCGAAGGCAAAGGTTCCTAAGAAAAGGGAACTCGTTAAGATTCCAAAAAGTCTTAATGCCGAGGAAAACGATTTCATATTATTTAACCTCGTTTAGAAGCTCTTTTAGAAAGCTCTTAAGATTTCCGTTAAAGTAGCCTCGTTTTATTCCGTAGCCTAAATTGGCCTTCACGAAGCCCAGTTTATCACCCGTATCATAGCGCGTACCTTCAAATTCGTAAGCATAAATTTTTTGCACTTTGCTCAGTTGATTTAAGGCGTCTGTTAGTTGGTATTCGCCCGCTTTGCCCGGTTTTAAGTCACTCAAAATCGAAAAAATTTCTGGGGGAAGTAAGTAGCGCCCAACGATTCCGAGTTGAGAAGGGGTTTCTTCGGGTTTGGGTTTTTCAAGCAATTTTGTGATTTGGTGGAGCTTGGGGCCCGCAGATGTGCCCTGGATAATTCCATATTGCTCCACTTCAGAAAGGGGCACTTTTTCAACGGCAACGAGTGGTGCTTGATGAGTCTCGTAAACTTTCAACATTTGTTGAACGCAAGATGTTTGAGAGTCAATTAGATCATCTGGCAGGCAAACGATAAAGGGTTCGTTTTCAACCACATCTTTTGCGCATAAAATGGCATGGCCTAAGCCTAAGGGCTGCGATTGCCAAACTGTAACAAATTCAGCCATCGAGGCTAAAGCGCGAACTGAATGGAGTTGTTCGGGTTTATTCCGCTTTTCGAGCTCGTCTTCGAGCTCTGGAGAGCGATCGAAATAGTCTAAAATTCCTTGTTTGCCTCGGCCTGTAATCAAAATGATTTCTTGGATGCCGGCTGCTACGATCTCTTCGACAATATATTGAATCGCCGGCTTATCGACGATGGGAAGTAGTTCTTTGGGAACCACCTTTGTGGCGGGCAAAAAACGAGTGCCTAGGCCCGCAACTGGAATAACGGCTTTACGAATTTTCATATTCTATTTTCCTAACCAATTGAGTTTGCCCTGTAAAGCCTTCATTAGATTTCTTTCGTGGCCTATTGTAACGTTGACAGCCTCTTACAATGGGGTTTCCAAAGGGGAGCAACGTAGTGCTCGCCCTTTGGTCAAGTCCCGAACTTTACGTTCGGGACGCGAAGTCCGATTGTAACGTTGACAGCCTTTTCGCCTATGTTATTCATAAGATCCTTATGACTAAAGAAAAAATTGATACTTCGACTTCGCCAACCCCCACCCTGAAGGGTGGGGGTGATGCGTCGCTCAGTATCAACCCTGAGCATACTTCGGCTTTCAAGCCGGAGAGTCGAAGGGTTGATTATAAAAACACGCTTAATCTTCCTAAAACTGATTTTCCGATGAAGGCCGATCTTCCCACCAACGAGCCCAAGCGGGTGGGGTTTTGGGAAGAAAAAAAGATTTATTCAAAACTCTTAGAGAAAAACGCAAATCAGCCGAAGTTTGTGCTCCACGATGGCCCCCCTTATGCCAATGGACACATTCATTTCGGGCACATTCTCAATAAGATTTTAAAAGATTTCATCGTCAAATATCGAAATTTGGCAGGTTTTCAGAGCGATTATGTGCCGGGTTGGGATTGCCATGGGCTGCCCATTGAGCATCAGGTGGATAAAGATTTAGGCCCCAAGAAAAAAGAAATGAGCGTGGTGCAAATCCGCAAGGCCTGCCGTGAATATGCCCAGAAGTTTGTCGATATTCAACGCGAAGAGTTTCGGCGTTTGGGTATTTTAGGCAAGTGGGAAGAGCCTTATCTCACGATGAATTATTCTTATGAGGCCGCCATTGCCCGCGAACTCGGAAATTTAGTAGCTTTAGGTTCGGTGTATCGAGGGAGAAAACCGGTTTATTGGTGCATGCATTGCCAAACGGCGCTTGCCGAAGCCGAAGTGGAATACGAAAATCATAGTTCGCCTTCGGTATATGTTAAATTTAAAACTCAGGGGCTCGAAGAGCTTTTTCCCGCGCTTAAAAATCAAAAAACATTTTTCTTGATCTGGACCACTACTCCCTGGACCTTGCCCGCCAATAACGCAATTGCACTCAATAAAAACTATACTTACGTTTTGCTCCAGCAAGGCGAAGAAGTTTATATTGTTGCTGAGGGCTTGCTCGAAGCCTCGCGCAAAAATTTGAATTTAGAAGAGGCAAAAGTTCTCGAGAGAATTCCGGCCAAGAAATTAGAAGGGCTTCAGTATCAGCATCCTTTTTTAAATCGGCAATCCCAAGTGGTCATGGGTGAACATGTAACTTTAGATGCCGGAACCGGTTGCGTGCATATTGCCCCGGGGCATGGTCAAGAAGATTACGAAGTGGGTTTAAAATACAAGCTCGAGGTTTTGAATCCGGTTGATCACCAAGGAAAGTTTACAAGCGAAGTAGGGGTTGCCGAGCTAGTGGGAGAGCGTGTTTTAGAGGCCAATCCAAAAATTATCGAGATTTTGAAATCGAAAGACGCCTTACTCAAGCAAGAAGCCATCGAACATTCCTACCCGCATTGTTGGCGTTGTAAAAAACCGGTCATTTTTCGCTCTACGCCGCAGTGGTTTGTTTCGATGGAGAAAAATGATTTGCGGCATAAAGCCCTTGATTTGATTCGGCGTACTCAATGGATTCCGGCCTGGGGGCGTGAGCGCATTTACGGGATGGTCGAAAATCGCCCCGATTGGTGCATTAGCCGCCAACGTAAATGGGGCGTGCCCATTATGAGTTTTTCTTGCAAATCTTGCTCGCACGATCAAATCAGCCAAGCGATCATCAATCACATTGCGAGTCTTTTTGAAAAAGAAGGGGCCGATGCCTATTTTTCAAAAACTGAAAAAGAGCTTTTACCTCCCGGGACAGTTTGTGAAAAATGCGGTGGGGCAGAGTTTGTAAAGAATTCCGATATTTTAGATGTGTGGTTTGATTCAGGGGTTTCGTTTGCAGCCGTGCTCGAAAAAAATCCTGAGCTTCAATTTCCGGCCGATATTTATTTAGAAGGTTCGGATCAGCACCGAGGTTGGTTTCATTCTTCTTTGCTTGCAGCCGTAGGCACCCGCGGGAAAGCGCCTTACAAGGCAGTGCTCACGCATGGTTTTGTGGTGGATGGACAAGGTCGAAAATATTCGAAATCGGCGAAAAATTATGTTCCGCCTGAGAATGTTTTAAAAAAAATGGGTGCCGAAATTTTGCGGCTTTGGGTGGCCGCCGAAGATTATCGGAACGATATTCGAGTGTCTGATGAAATTCTTTCTCGCCTGAGCGAAACTTACCGAAAAATTCGAAATACCTTTCGCTATTTGTTGGGGAATCTCTACGATTTTGATCCTTCAAAAGATAAGGTGGCTTATTCTGAGCTTTTAGAGCTCGATCGTTGGGCCTTAGATGCTTATGCCCGCTTGATTGAACGCCTGCAGAAGGCGTATGAAACTTACGAGTTTCATCAGATCTATCATTTGCTCAATCAATTTTGCACGGTAGAGCTTTCTTCTTTTTATCTCGATATTCTCAAAGATCGTCTTTACACTTTTTCGCCCACAGGTGTGGAGCGGCGCTCCGCTCAAACGGTTTTATTTGAATTAGCGCAAGGCTTGGCGTTGTGGATGAGCCCGATTCTCTCTTTTACCGCCGAAGAAGTTTGGCAATATTTAAATCTTCCTGGAAAAACAGAAAGTATTTTTATTAATTCTTTGCCACTTCCACCGAGCGAATGGAAAAGCGATGCCTTGGTAGAAAAATATGAGAAGATTCGAATCTTGCGAGAAGAAGTGTTAAAAGCTTTGGAAATTTCTCGAAAGAATAAAGTGATTGGTTCTTCGTTGGCCGCGCAAGTTCGGTTATTTACCGAAGGAGAAGCGCTCAAAGTTCTCAAAGAACACGAAAAACAACTCCCCACTCTTTTTATTGTTTCTCAAGTTCTCCTTGTTTACGAAATGGAAGAGCCCACTTACAAAAGTGAAAATGTTGCGGGCTTGCAGATTTTAGTTTTACCGGCTGAAGGCGAAAAATGTGAGCGTTGTTGGAATTTTTCAACCACGGTAAAGAAAAACGCGACTCATCCGGAGCTTTGCGATCGGTGCGTTAAGGTCATGGAAAAAAGAGGAACTCCTTGATTAATTTTAAAGATCCTCAAAAGAATCATCTCCTCCTCAAACTCGGTTTATTCATTGTTGTCCTCGATCAAATCACCAAAGCCTTGATTGTGCACTACATTCCTATGGGTAGCATACGTCCTGTATTGCCGGGCTATTTTGATTTGGTGCATTTTCGAAATTCGGGTGCCGCGTTTGGGCTCTGGGCCGATTGGGCTTCTCCTGCTCGAGAAATTTTTTTCTTTGCAGTAAGCTTGGTTGCTCTAGCCCTTTTTCTCTATCACTTTTATGAAACCACCACCACGCGCAAGAGCCTGCTTGTTTCTTTGGTTCTTATTCTCTCTGGAGCCCTAGGGAATGTGATTGATCGTATTACGCGGGGAAATGTGGTCGACTTTCTTTCCTTTCACTGGCAAAATCAGGTGAGTCAGTTTTCGGTTTTTGGGAAACATTATTTTATAGATTTAAATTGGCCTGCGTTTAATGTGGCCGATTCGGCAATTACCGTGGGAGTTTTTTTGCTTTTATGGACCACGTTGTTTAAAAAGTAGAGGCAATTCACCGCGTCTGCCGGCGGGCAGGTGAGTGGCCCTTATAGTCTCTTTTATGTTCCCTTATCTCTACCAAAAAGGTTCCTTCGTTCTCACCTCTTTCAGTTTTATGATCATGATGGGCGCCTTTTTGGCCACCCTTTATAATTATTACAACGCCAAACAAAAAAAACTTTCAACGGCAGTAGTGCTCGATTTGGCTATGATTGCAATTGTGATTTCGTTGATTGGAGCTCGTCTCTTTCATGTTTTTTTTGAAAATCCTCATTATTATTGGGAAAACTGGAAAGAAATCTTCAATTTTAGGCGGGGCGGCTATGTTTCTTATGGGGCCTTGATCAGCATTATTCTCTCGTGGGTTGTTTATCTGCGCTGGAGAAAAATTCCAGTCTATCGCTATCTCGATTTGATGACTTTGAGCTTTCCGATTGTGATCTTTTTTGTGAGGCTCGGCTGCTTATGTGCGGGGTGCTGTTATGGCAAGCCTACCGATTTGCCTTTTCATTTAATTTTTACCAATCCGATTGGCGAAGCGGGGCGCCGTTTTGGGGGGATTCCACTTCATGCGACCCAGATGTATGACATGTTCAATGCGCTTGTGATTTTTTTCATCTTAAACTGGGTTGATCGAAAGAAAAAGTTTGATGGCCAAATTTTTTGGTTGGGATTCATGCTCTATGGTGTTTTGCGGGGTTGGATGGAATTTTTTCGAGGCGATGTGGAGCGCGGTTTATATTGGAATGGCCGAATTTCAACGGCCCAAATTGTAGGAATTTGCATCTTAATACTGGGCAGCTTTATGTATCGGCGTTTGAAAAAAGCCCAACAAGGAGCATAGATGTTTCCATTTTTAGTCAATCATGGCGCAATCGTTATTCCCACTTTTAGTTTCATGCTCATGGTTGCTTCACTTGCGGCTACTTTTTATGCCTATTTTCGAGCGCCTGGAAAAGGTCTATCTCAGGTTGCCGTTTTAGATTTAGGAATCATTGGTACGCTAGCCGGAATCATTGGCGGCCGTCTTTTCCATGTGTTTGTTGAAGAACCGCGCTTTTATTGGGAGCATCCCAGTTATGTGTATCAAATCTGGCGAGGAGGGTTTGTCTCTTATGGGGCGGTCATAGGAATCACGATTGCCTTTTATAGTTATCTTAAAATTAAAAAGCTCGATATTTGGAACTATGGCGATTTGGCGGCCTTGATTATTCCTATTCTTAACTTCTGTGTGCGGATTGGTTGTTTGGGGGCAGGCTGCTGTTACGGTAAGCCCACCGATTTTTTTATTCATCTTACTTTTACCAATCGCTCGAGCGATGCAGGGTATAAGTTTTATGGAATTCCCCTGCATGCCACTCAAGTCTACGATATGCTCGTGAATGGAGTTTTGCTCTTTTTGATTCTCAACTGGATCGATGCCCACCGAAAATTTAAGGGCCAAGTCATAGCTTCTTTTTTCATCATTTATGGATTTTTTAGAGGAATGATTGAGTTTTTACGAGGCGATCTGGATCGGGGCGTGTATGGAGGAATCATCTCCACCGCGCAAATTACAGGGATCGTTTCGATTAGTTTTGGAATCTTTCTTTATTATCACTGTAAAAAACTGAGCGAATTGAATGTCCGCTAGAAAAAAGCTTCTCATCGAAAGCTTCAGTGTTTGGGCCCTAGCCATTTTTCTGGCCCATCTTCTTTATCGCTTGAATAGTTTGCCTCTTATTCATGAGTATTCGGCGTTATGCACCGCCCTGATTTTTCTCTATTTACCGGTTTTTGTTTTACGTTTAAAAAAACAATCTTACGATTTTTTTGAGAAATCTTACGCGGAACTTTTGCGCTCGCTGAAATATTTTGTTTTAGCCAGTCTGCTGATTTTTCCTCTCTATTTATTGGGAAGCCATTATTTTCTTCTGTTAGTTTTTAAAGTGCACTATCACTCCATTCCTCTCCACTCTGCACCCGTCTGGACTTTTTTTATTTATCATTTGTTACTGGTGGCCTTGCCCGAAGAATTCTTTTTTCGTGGTTATCTCTTGAGAAATTTTCAGCAGATTTTTAACGATCAAAAAACTTTTTTGGGCGTGAAAGTGGGGCTGGCCTTTTTTTTAACAGCACTGCTCTTTGCTTTTTCTCACAGTTTGGTGGTTTTGCGTTGGTGGCATTTTTCGATCTTTTTTCCGGCCTTGGTTTTTGGTTGGTTGCGCGAAAAGACGAATGGATTAGTCGCACCGATTCTTTTTCATGCCTTGAGTAACGTTTGCGCTACTTGGATTGGGATGCATTATAGGTAGAGATTTGTTTTCTAATTGGATATTTGCGAGTTTTAAATCTTTTGCCTCTAGATAATCTCCTAAATCATTTTTCTCTACAAATTCTTTAAATGCTTTTTTACTTTTAAGTTTGGGAAAGGATTTTTTCATAATATTCCCTGCGTGTCATTCCCGCGAAGGCGGGAATCTATTTTAAATGGATCCCCGATCAAGTCGGGGATGACAGCATGTTATATCATTTAATAATTTTTCAACAACTCCGCAGTCACATTCGGAATCGGGCTTTGGGCATTTAACCCCATCGATTTCTGTTTTTTGAGCTTATCCCAAGGAATCTGTTTCAAATCGATGTAAGAAATTTTTAGATTTTCGTAAGGACGAATATAAAATTGTTGTTTGGATAAATCTTTCACCACTGCCCACTGCGTATATTCGTAAATCGTTTTTCCATCTTCGACAGCCTTAATAATCCCGCGAGGGATATCTACCGTATCTAAAATATGGAACGCAAGATTGGCCGCTTGAAGCGAATCTTGGGGCATTAGCACATATTTTACCAACAGGGCTAAGCGCACAAAACGGGAAGGGGGAGTCCAATCGCCGGGTAGGCCTAGCATGCCGCTTCCGTTAATAGTCTGATTGTCGACTATTTTGGGCTGATTCACATTGCTCAAATTTTTATATTTTTCCAAATTCTTGAGTTGTTTATCTAGAGTGGGCGCATTGGTTAAAACACCTAAAGGATTATCGGATACCACCATTTTCCCGCGGACGAATTCGATCACCAAACTTTTCCCATTGGCATCATGGATCGCAAAATGAAGAGGGGGAATCATCCCCATTTCAGGAACCAGTTTTGCCCAAACAATAATACGATTTAAAGCTTGCTTCACTTGATCGATGTTTTCAAAATTCCCCAGAATCCAATTTGGAAAATCGTTGAGGAGGAGCGCTTGAGCCTGCTCACTGGCTTTGGGTTCTGGATATTGAGTTCCGGGTAGCCATAAGGCTCCGATCGAAAGACCTTTTTCATTCAACCCATCGGCAGTGACATCCAAGCCAAAGGAATTTAATCCTACAAACCCATATTTTGAAACCCATTGAAGTCCGGTTCCTTGAGGAGAAGGGCTACTGTGTTTTTCACCCCGCGGATGCAACACAATCCGTGATTTCATGTCGACGGCAAATTCCATGGAGCGGCCATTTACCCAGGTATTGCCGGGGCCTTGGATGAGAAAATCGCCGCAGGCGAAACTCAATTGAGGCAGTGAAACGAAAAAAGCCAAAATAAAAGCTGCAAGCCTTTTCATACAATCTCCTTTTTGGGTGGGTAGAATCTGAAATTGTGAGGGATTTTTTAAGAAAGGGGAAGGGTTTTTTCCCTTTAATGCCCTCGGAGAATTGGTTAGGTGTTTTTCAATGAGTTTTTCCCTTAAAATTTCTGAAGCACAAATCGTCAGTGGGCCACCGGTCTCCTGTTACCAAGAAAAGTTGTCTTTTCTTTCTCCGGATCAAAACCAGATTGTTTCTTTTCGACCTGAAGGAGAAATACGGATGGGGACGCCCTCGTATTCAGTGTGGTTGGGGGAGAAATCTCAATCTGTTGAAGAATATACTCGATTAGGCTTTCCGAATATTCCGGATAAATTAATGGTGACCCGGGCGAGTCAACCCTGGACCTGGGATGGAAATTCTCTTTTGCTAGAAGTGGTAGACCGCGTTGCTTATCATTCCCTGACTTTTCCGCTCAGAATCAATCTCCAGAAAAAGACAACCGAACTGTTTCCTATTCAAGGCTATAGTTTCGTGCTTTTACCTTCTTTGAAATTTCCTATTGCTTTCGCAGTTGCGGATCAAAAGGCGCATTTTTTTAACGTAGAGGAAAAAATAAAGATCATTCAGCAATTTGATCTTTCTGCAGATTACATAAACGTTGCTTCTTTTTTTAAGAAGAGCGAAAAAGTTTTAATCCTCGCTCAATCGATTCAAGATAGGAATTACTTTCCTCGTTTACAGGTTTATTCTCCTAACAGTGACCGAGTATTAGTAGATTTATCTTTAAACCCCTTAGATTTTTTTCCTTATCCTCATGAAGAATACCAAAGTATTCAGGGCCTTCTTTTGTCAGAGGGTGGGTCAGGTTCTGTTTCTCTCTTGGATACCTGGAGTGAGTCTTATTTTCTTGAAAACGAAAATCTTCTTTATTTGAAAACCTTCCGACCCACCGAGGCTTTGCGTAAAGACAATTTGTGTCGGGTGAAAGAGTGTTGGGTGAAGGTGAGTTTGGTGGATGACTAATTACTTACAAATAAAATTTTATTCCCGGATGGTGCGCCTGATAGATCGATCGCGGTGAGGGTCGTCGAAAAATGATACCTGGTACTAAACGGCCTTTTGGTACCAGGTGAGGAAAAATTGGTCTCCGGCACGTGCCGGAGAGAATTAGAAATACTTTTTGGGTGGGTAGAATCTGAAATTGTGAGGGATTTTTTAAGAAAGGGGAAGATATTTTTACTTGGAATATTACCTGTGCGACACGTGTCGAACACAATTTCACCTCACTTTAAAAATTGCTCGCCTTCACGCTTTGTGTTAGTTTTTTTCCTCAGCTTCCCAAAAAAATAAAAAGATAATTTAAGTGGTCATGTGCAATCGCACTCATTCATGAAAAAAATTTTTCAAAAAGTTTTTTTTCTTATTTTGTTTTCCTCTTTCGCGATGCAAGGCCTCGCTTCAGAATCGCAACCCGCCAAGAGTCGAGAGCACGCGCAAATTTCAGGGCAGGCTGATAATCCTCAGGAAATCAAGGAAAAGCTGGGTATCAGCGCAAACCCAGGCGCTGTAGATATTTCAGTCGGTTCCGGAAGGGCTCAAAGCTTCTTCATGGAAAAAGCGGGAGTGAAGAACGATTACGGAGTTCGATTCGGAGGGATGTGGATCAGCGATGTGGATTGGCTGATGTCGGGTGGGGTGAAGCCTGGTGATTGGAGTGCCAATAGTCTCTTGATTCTCGATTTGCATATCGATGGCGAAAAACTTTTGCATTGGAAAGGTGCCAGTTTTGGCGCGGAATTTATGCAGTTTAATGGTTCACCCACCAACACCGATGCGGGTACGGTGCAAGGATACAACAGCTTTCCGGGAGACCCCCCTCTCAACCGTTCGGAGCTCTATCAACTTTGGTATCGGCAAGAATTTTTAGATAGCAGATTGATTCTCCGTATTGGAAAAGTGGTTCCCACTTTCCACTTTGGAAATGTTTTAAGGCCCACTTCGAATACGAATAAGAAAACGAATATTCCATCGGTTACTAGCGTTATTTATACTCCGATCTTCGTGAACCCCACGATGTTGGGCGTTTTGCCCGGTTATTACAATTCGGCTTACGGCGTGGTGTTAACCGCGGCTCCTGTTAAACAATTTTATTTCAACGCGGGTGTTTTCGATGGAAATATGGCGCGCGGCAAGCAAACGGGAATTGCAGTTTTACCGGAGTTCAACGGCTACTACTTTGCGATTGGTGAGGCCGGAGTCAGTTGGCTAATGGGGCAAGAAGAAAAACCAGGCAATGTTGCGATGGGCGGGTGGTATCAAACTGGAACGCTCGAAAGGGCGGGCATCTCCCAAGATGGCACTTATGGTTTTTATCTCTTCGGCTCGCAGCGGCTTTGGTATAAAAATCCGGGTGAAGACGATAGCGGGCTTTCTTTTTTCTATCAAGCGGGCGCGAACGATTCCAAAACACTTTCGGCCAGTCATTACGTGGGCGGCGGTTTGACCGCTTTTCAATTGATTCCCAAACGCTCGCTCGATTCGTTTGGTATCGGTATGGCCTTCTCGTGGTTGAACGAAGATGTGGTGCCGCGAAGCAACGAGTTTATGTTTCAGGCTTACTACCAAGCGCACCTTATTTATGATCTCTACCTTCAGCCGGTGATTACCTATATTCCAAACCCTGGAGCCAGTGCCACTGCGCATGGTGCGGTGGCGAGCACTTTGCGGATGATGTTTTTCTTTTGAGGTGTTCCACGCGTGTCCGATATGTTTCAGGCCCCAGTTTTTTTAACGGGGATAAGGGATATCGAAAGTAAATTGAGTGCCTGGGGGCAAAGAGCGGAGTTGGCAGGCTAAACGATTTAAAATCGAATCTAATTGGGTGAGTAAGCGTGCTGTTCCGGGTAAGCCTCCACCGGTTTGGAGTTCAATCACAACACGGCGATCTGTTTCGTAGCGAATGCCTACTCTCACTACGCGTGGGCCATCGTTATTTTCTAAAAATGATTCGTGCAAGATCGTTCGGCCTGCATAAACATTTTCAAAATTTCCGCGATCGGCGGGAATCTCATAACCGAATCGAAAAAAACCGTGATTCATTCGAAAAGGTAAGATTGAAGGAGTAGAAGGCCTTTCGCGTGTGCCGGTGCGCGCCCAGCTGGGAAGATTGAGTTGACGCGGAAGTGTAACCCGAGGCGGCTCATAAAAAGAACCCCCACATTGAGGGGCAGGGCGCGGTGGTGTTTGAGCACTACGTTGTGCAAAAGTTTCAGGAATTTTATTTTGCGAAGCAGAAGCATTAATTTTCATAATCTCTTTCTCCTCGAGTGCAATAGAGCTAAACAATTAAAAAATAACAAGAAAAATTTTTTATGGGGTTGGTGTGGAAAACGATACCTGGTACCCAATGGCCTTTTGGTACCAGGTGAGAGAATGTGTTAATACCTTGTCGTTCTCTCCGGCACGTGCCGGAGACCAATTTTACAAATTTCGGATGCTCTCGACTGGACTATCGTCCGATTTTCGGACGCTTCTCACAAAAATTTTATTCAATCCTTCTTTTTTCTCCTTTCAAAGGCTTGGCATAATTTCTGCTTATTGTTGAATGCATGAATCCTCTTTCCGTAAAAGAAAATGATCAGTTGCGGTGGAATAAGATTAAAAATGCCTTCCACGATAAACTTCAAACACAAGCTCATCAAAGCTTGCGGGAACATCTTAGTGAGCAAGTTCTGGCACTCCCTCATTTTTTAGAAGGATTAGGAGAAGGAAGTTTTAAACTTTTAGAACTTGGAGTCAGTCCTCAAGAAAATGCTGTAAAAAATCTCTATGAACTTGCAAGAAATCCAAAAGAATTTATCCAAAAACAGGAAACGCAGGCTCAGCAAGGAAGAGGTGCTTTAAAAAATCCTCGAAGAACTCTTCGCTATATATCCGAATCTATAAAAGACGAACTTACTCAGCAAACAATTGATCTTTTTCTTTCGAACTCCGCTACTCAAGCAAGAAGTTGGGGAGAACTTGCTCCGGGTCTTGCCTTCTCTGCGGCGGGTAAAATAGCCCAGATGGGGGAAGTCTTGCCTTCCTTGGGAGAATTGAGGGAAGCCACTCAAGTTTTAGATAAAGGCGGAGAGCTAACCCGTGCAGGTCGTGCGCTACAAAAACATGGCAATCGGATTCCGACTGCTTTCCCAAGGCCTATGGGGAATCCTCAGACTCTTAATCAAATGGGAAAGAAAATTGTGGAGGAAATATTTGGAAGCTCAGATATGAAAATAACAACAACTTACAAAAAAAGATTTGATGGTAAAGTGATAGAAGTCCGTTTATCAAATGGTAAAGGACTTCAGTTTAATCAACAGGGGAAATTCATAGGATTTTTAGAACCATGGAAAAAGAATTTGAAATAAATATCGCTTCTTATCCTGATTTCGAAGAAGTGGTCGCAGAGATTATGGTAGGCAACGAACAGTTCGCTATGATTTCACAGGATGAAGGTCAGATTCGTATCGAATTTTATCCCAAACAAGACGGTTCGTTTTGGAACTTCAAGTTCGAAGAGATTGTGGAGATTATCCTCCAGGCCAAGAAGGATCTTATTCAAAAATCTTGAGCCTTTAGATCGATATGCTTTCTCGCTCTCTCCGACACGTGTCAGGCAGCAGTTTTTTCCCCCATTTCATTTCTATGATGCAAATTTTCCAGTCTTTTTATTTTTCAATAGCTTGCGGGATAACACCTGGTACCCAATGGCCTTTTGGAAAGGATCATAGATAAGTGAATTCGTCCGCCGAGCTGATAGTGCTGGTGCCATAAGGCGTCGTGACAGTGATGTTGATCGTGCCCACGGAGTTTGCGGGTGAAGTCGCGGTGATCTGGTTGTTGTTATCTACGATGAAGCTTGCGGAGCTGCTGCCAAAATGAACATCGGTGGCGTCGGAGAAATCCGTGCCGGTGATCGTGACGCTCGTTCCACCGAAAGTGGGGCCGAAGCTGGGAGAGACTCCGGTCACGGTGGGTGAATTCCCATAAGTGAATTCATCCGCTGAGCTGGTGGTACTGGTGCCATAAGGAGTGGTGATGGTGATGTCGACGGTGCCCGCGGAGTTTGCGGGTGAAGTCGCGGTGATCTGGGTGTTGCTATCTATGATAAAGCTTGCGGAGCTTAAGCCAAAGTTAACATTCGTCGCGGTAGAAAAATTCGTACCGGTGACGATCACGCTAGTGCCGCCCGAAGTGAGGCCCAGATTCGGAGAGATCCCACTCACTGTCGGTGGGGCGATAAAGGTGAATTGATTAGCAGAGCTTGTTGCACTGATTCCGAAGGGAGTGGTCACCCGAATATTTACATTTCCAGCAGAGGCCGAAGGAGAAACTGCGGTGATTTGGGTGGCGCTGTCCACCGTGAAACTGCTCGCATCCGCGCTTCCAAATTGCACGGCCGTAGCGCCCGTCAAGTTAAGACCCGTGAGAACCACACTCGTTCCGCCGCTGGTAGGGCCCGTCGAAACCGAAAGGTTATTCACGGCTGGGGTTTCATCCACCACCGAAAGGGTCGTCGATCCAACAATAGAATCTAAGCTGGCGCTAATGGTGACGGGCGAAGCCGTTTCGGAGTCGCTTGCGCTGGCGAGGCCCGCGCTATTGATAGTCACGAAATTTTCATTCGAAGAAGACCAAGTCACTAAATTTGTGATGTCTGCCGTGGAGGCATCGGAATAAGTAGCGGTGGCCGTATATTGCTCGGTGCTATTAATGAGAATAGTTTGATCAGCTGGCGTGACTGCAATTGAAGTGAGCGTTACGTTCGGAGTTGGGTCCTTAAATTCTCCGCAGCCCCCTCCGCCTAAGTCCGAGGCTCCTGTTAAAACAAAAAAGAGGGGAAAAAAGATGAGGAAATAAAATAAGCGGTTTTTGAGCACAAAATAATTTTAAGGAGTGATTGGAATTGGAGCAAGAATTAATTCTTGATTTTTTGTCTTGCTGTTTGGCCGAGCCTATTCAGTAAAAGAAGACGATAGGTGTCTGAGATGTACGGTTTTTTTGGTAGGTATATTTTAATAATATTTTAAAATAACTAATTGATATTATTAATTTAATATTAATATACGACTTTTTTAAGTTGTATTTTATAATTAAATTATTATAATCAAGTGGTTATGAATTTATACTTATTCTCAAAATGGGCGAGATATGGAGTTCTTCATTGTGAGGAGGTGAAGAATGATAAAGAGCTTTTGAACCGATTGCTGCATTTAGGATATGCCGCGAAAGTTTATAAAAGAGGCCAGGTTTTTTACGAGCTTACCGAAAAATCTTTAGAGCTTTTAGAAAGTCATCGCAAGGTTTTGCTCGAAGAACTTCGTCTAAAATCGCTTCTTTCTCCTTGGTCGAAATTTTACTCTGCGCTTCTCGAAGATGTGCGCTTTGCCGATTTGAAACATCCCGAAGCCGAAGATTTTCTTTTCTTGAGCGACTGGCAACTCAAGCGTTCGGTGGTGCCTACCCAATTGGAACTTTCTAAATATCGTTATTACGAAATGAGAGGCCTTCTTGAAAAAACAAAGGTTGCCTGAAGCTTTTACAAAAAACGACTTTCTGGATTTATTCAAAAAAATAGATGAAGAACTGAGTAAAAAATTATCGATTACTATTTTAGGGGGTGCTTCGATTGTTTTGCTGGGTTTCAAAGATCGAGCGACTCACGATATCGATGTTGCTCCGCCCATTAATTCTCTTCTGCTTGAAGCCGGAAACAAAAATGGAATTCCTATTCAATATGTGGGCGGGCTTGTTTCAACGGTAGATTTTGCTCATTGCGAAAAGGCAATCGTCTTCGAAGGAAAATTCCTTACGGTGCAATCGATTAGCCCTGAAGAGTTGATCAAATCGAAATTGGAAAGATTTCAGAAACAAGACCCTGAAGATATTTACAGCATTCTCGAAAAAACAAATTATTCTTATGAATCTTTTAAAGCTTTAGTGAAAGAAATGCTGATCGATTTTATTGGCCCGCGCATCAAGTTGCTCCTGCATGCTCGAATGGTGGTGGAGCAAATTTATTCGGAGAGAAGTGAAGAGTTTTATGAAGAGGTAAAATGAATTTCGGTATTCGAGGTCTTACTTTTTAATGTGTTGTGTGCGTACCTGGTACGGATTTTTCATTGGTTCTGTAAAATTCGGAGAGTGTTTACAAAAAAGAGGGAAGAAATAGAGGAAACTTCTTTAAATTCTTCTCAAAGAATTATATTTTTCAATACCTTGTCGTTGGCCGAAGACCGATTTTTTTTATTTATACTTTTGTGATATCTACAGGTAGTCCAGCTGTTTTCATTTCTTTAGCTAGTTGAAGTTTCCAAGCTCCATTTGAGTCGAAAGGAATGTATAATATTCCTGCATAATCACTGGGTAGCTCAACACCGTTTTCATATAGAGCACACACATTCTTACGAGTAAATTTACCCATGAAATAGCCTAATTCTAAAACAACATTTTGGCGGGCGCGTAATGAAAAAGTAGGACTATCTTTTAAGCCTCCTTGGTCATCTGCTGTTAGAAGTACGACAGCAAAATTAGATCTAGCAGCATGTTTTTCAAACTTTTCTACAATGGTTTGGCCTTCGTTAGGTTGTTCGTGAAGAATAATCACTGGAAGACTAAGCTTTTCTATAAGGCGAGCAACTTCTGACTTAATACCATCGTTTCTTCCATGAACTAAAAACACACAAGATTCAGCCATGTTCATTCCTTCTGTCGTAGGTTCTTTTTTTGGTGTGGTGGTAGCATGTAAATCTTCGAGTTGTTCTAATTGTCCTTCTAAAAGGGCTTTTCTGTTTTTTTGCTGTCGCACATGATTCTCTTGTAACTGAGGATGACTCATGCCGACCCACAATGGTCCTTGATCAGCATGTATTATTTCATAAGTATTTTGGTGCATTTCACCGTTTGGTTTTCCATAGAACCCATCGAGTAAATTTCTCGTATAGGATTCCCAAGCATCCACTTTAGGGTCATTAAATGTGAGTTTTGTTATTTCATCTAATTTTTGGATTTGTTTTTTAATTAAAGGAATAGCTTCTTCTCGAGTCATTCTAGGTAAAATATCTTGAAATTTTTTTGTAGGCATATTTTTAATATGTTTGATTGTTATGATCGTTTGAGTTTCTACAATTAACTACCAGTTATTTTTTGTTTTTCAAAAACAAAAAATACAGATTACTGCATCTAAAAATCCGCATTAAACAACCTTAGAAATAATAGAATAATCCGGAACTTGAGGAAGTTCGCCCTGTATCCACCCTGGGAAATGCCCACCATGCAGCGATTCAAGCTTTTCACCTTTTTCGCTTTGAATCGCTTTGATTTCAAAATCAAAACTTTTCTCTGGCGTCATGATCTCGAGCTTATCGCCCACACTGAGTTTGTTTTTAGGATTCACAAACAAACTGCCGGGCTTACTTTCTAAAATCATCCCGCCAAATTCTTGGGAAAAAATATTGGTGGTGCCTTCTTCGTAACGTTGCAGAGAACTATCAGTCTTGCCCACCAAGAATCCGGGGGTGTAGCCGCGGTTGTGGATTTTGTTTAAATCTTTGACGAGTTGAGGGTTGAAGGGTTTGCCGGCGAGCATATCATCAATCGCTTGGCGATACGTTTTGGTGGTGACGGCTAAATAATAAACCGATTTCGTTCTGCCCTCGATTTTAAAGGAATCCAAACCTGCTTCCCACATGTCTTTCAAATGCTCAATTGCCATCAAATCGCGGGCATTCATGATGTATGTGCCATGTTCATCTTCATCAATCCGCATCATTTCGCCGGGTCGCTCTTTTTCTTCGAGATAAAAATCGGCCAACATTTCTAAACGATTACTGCTGCTCTCTTCTTCGAGATTGGGCTTTGCATAGAGTTTATAAGGCCAACGGCAAGAGTTGGTGCAAAGCCCTTGGTTGGCGTCGCGGTGGCCGAAATAATTGGAAAGCAGGCAACGGCCGGAGTGCGCAATGCAAATGGCACCGTGCACAAAGGCTTCGAGTTCCATTTCAGGTACCCGGTCTTTAATATCTTTGATTTCCATAATGGAAAGCTCGCGCGAAAGAATGATGCGCTCCACGCCCACCTTATGCCAAAACTTCACCGCCGCCCAATTCATCACGTTGGCCTGCACCGAAAGGTGAATCGGCACTTGCGGATGTTTTTCTTTCACTAAATGAATCAAGCCCGGGTCGGCCATAATTAGCGCATCGGGCTTGGCCGCCATCATTTCATCAATTTTTCTTAAAAAAAGATCAATCTTGAGGTTGTGGCCCAAAATATTGGCCGTGAGATAAAATTTTCTATTTAATTTGTGGGCGTATTCTGCCCCTTCGAAAATGGAGGCATCGCGGAATCCATTTTCTCGCGCGCGAAGAGAAAAATGCGGAATGCCGGCATACACGGCATCGGCCCCATAGGCGAAGGCAAATTTTAATTTATTCAAGTCGCCCGCAGGCATGAGAAGTTCGGGTTTGTTCATAAGAAGCTTGCTATAATGCTTAGCGTAGGGAAAACAACCCTTAATCGATCGATACCATTGTTAGGGATAGGTGACGGTGAGCGGATCATCCAATGCCTGGATGACGGGTTGCGAGAGCGAGGGTCCGGGGGAAGTGTAAGTCACGCCCGGAGTAGGATTATTGCCAGGGCCGCCGGGGTTATAAAAAGGCTGGTAGCCGGCCTCTGTAGTTGCCGGAATAATCACGGCAGTGATCAAACGCATGGCGTCGAGATCGCCTTTTAAGACGATATCAATATAGTTATCGTTGTCTTCGGTATAGGCATCATT
This sequence comes from uncultured Pseudomonadota bacterium, assembly GCA_964384365.1. Lineage (GTDB taxonomy): Bacteria > UBA10199 > UBA10199 > JADFYH01 > JADFYH01 > CAYLKF01. The sequence continues at coordinate 265,463 of CAYLKF010000002.1, forward strand.
GAGTGGATCCGTATAGAGCCCCAAATCGGCTAAGCCCACAATGGTGATGGTTCCTGCCACAAAAGTGTAAGGAACACCGACGTCTTTCATAAGGGTGCTTACACTGCTCTCCACCACTTCAACCTGGAAAAAATTCGAAAAATCGGTGGGTAATACGGCGGCGACGCCATCCGGCGAAAAACCACCGGTGGTATAGATTCGCAAACGGTATTGGGCATCACTCCCATAATAAGAAACTGCATTATTGGGGTAACCGCTGGAGAACGCATTGTCGGAGCCTACGCCTTCACCCGCAATCGACATCACACTCAATTTGGCGGCGTTTAAGGTTGGTCCGCCATTGGGCGTATAAGGATTGGTGCTTTCTTTACTTAAGCCGACTGCGCTGACTGGCCCCGCAGGCCCGACCAATTTCAAACCTTCGACAATCGTCACACTCGCCGGATAAATGGCGCCTGCGGTGCCCGGGCTTAGGCGATTTCCAAACTCTCCAAAAATCACCACACAGCTGCGTTCGTTATATTCGAGATTCGGGGTGATCGATGCCACATAAGGAGTGGTCACTTCTCCAGTATTTAAGGTGACCGCGAAATCGCTTGCCGCTACCGTGCTGGGGAGCACCGGCCAGCTAAAACAGATGGGCATCGCATCGGCAAAATAGGTGGGGTAGCCCCATGCGATCGAGACGGCCATCGGTGTTTTGGCGGAAGTGAGCGCGGTATAGGGAGGATCCGCAGTTAACACCGTCTCCCACGCGCCACCTGCCGCGATCACATAACTTTCGCCTTGTTGTACGCCTTCAATGCCTTCAAAGCCGTATCCAGCCGACATCATTTCAGGCGTATCGCTCCATAAATCGGCATTCGTAATGATGTCTTCCCAGAGGACTAAAGAGAGTGGATCGGGAGGGACAATCACATTGAGTTCTGGATTAATCGGGGTTGCTAAATTATCTGCCGATACCTGAATCTGCGCGGAGCTTGGGTTTGAAACGAGATATTGGTAATTGGCTCGAGAGATTAAAACATCCGCCGCAGAGCCGGGTACTGTAAAACTAAAAGTATAACTGGCTCCCGGTGAGAGAGAATCGTTGAGTGTGAGATTTTGATTGGTTGCAATATTGGCAAGCCATTCTACCAAAGTGACTTTTGGATTCACGAGAACATAGGTCGAGTTATTCGTGACGATGATTTGGGTTGTGGTACCGGGGCTGTAAGTCGGTACATTCACGGTTGCGGTGGCTAACGTGGAGTTATTTTTTGCACAGCCGCCTCCATCCAGCTCATTGGCTCCCATCAAAAAGGGACTAAAAGAAAGGGAGAACAGCAATAAGAAAAGGAGGGGCTTATTTTTCATGGAAGCCCCATTTTAATTTTTTCGGCAAAGCAAGGCAAAGTGTTTTTGAAAACTGTTTAAAAAAACAAAAAAGAGAAAGGAAAAATTTCCTTTCTCTTTCTTATGCGCGGGGCGGGAATCGAACCCGCACGGGTTGCCCCACTAGCCCCTCAAACTAGCGTGTCTGCCAGTTCCACCACCCGCGCTCTGTCCACGGTGCTTGATAAAGCATCATCTGCGGCGTTGGCAACTCGTCGGCAATGCTCACATACTTTCCAGTATGCTCCGCTTACCTCCTCCTCGCCGCCTTGCATCTGATACTTTCTCAAGCACCTTTAAATTTTCAAATAACCGCTACAAAAATATTACAAAGAACAAACTTCAACTTCTTAAAAACTTTTCGCGTTATTTTTTCTTCGATTCAGGTTGAGAAGTCGGGGTTGATTCAGCTCCGGCAGCCTTACTCTCCGCTTGCGATTCGGCGGGTTGGGTGGTGGGCGCCTTAAACGGAATTTTTACGCCTTCGAGCACCGAAGACGAAGCCCGATTTTTTGAGAAGTTGGCCAAGTAAATACTTGTAAGCAAAAAAATAATTGCGGCGGCCGTCGTTAATTTCGAAAGAAAAGTGGCTGCGCCGCGTGCGCCGAAAACGGTTTGAGAAGATCCACCAAACGTCGCGCCGATATCGGCCCCTTTACCCGCTTGGAGTAAAATGACGATGATCATGAAAATACAAACCAAGAAATGAATTGCCAAAATAAGTGATGCCATAGTTCCTTCCGTCTAATTATTCCGTTATTCCGAGCCGGGCGATTCTTGCGAATTGATCGGCTTGAAGGGAGGCCCCTCCTACCAGAAGTCCATCAATATGGGAAGCCTCGAGTAGTGAAGCGGTATTTTCAGCCTTAACGGATCCTCCATATAGAAGTCGAATATTATTTGCAGTGGGGGCATCGTACATTTTTGCCAAGAAATTGCGAATAAACGAGTGAACCTCACCCGCCTGGGCTGGGGTGGCGGTGTTTCCCGTGCCAATGGCCCAAACCGGCTCATAGGCAATCACAAAGTTTTCTAAATCGTGCATTCCCAACTCGCGCAAACCCTTTCGAAGCTGGTTTTCGAGCACCTGAAAGGTTTTGTTTTCGCGGCGCTCGGCTTCGTTTTCGCCAATACAGAAGATGGGCTTAAGATCGGCATTCAAGGCCGCTTGCAATTTTTTGTTAATAATTTCATCGGTTTCGCCAAAGATTTTTCGACGCTCCGAATGCCCTAAAATCACGTATTCACAGCCCACATCTTTTAAGAAAGAGGCTGAAACTTCGCCAGTGTAGGGGCCTTCTTCTTCCCAAAAGCAATTTTGGCCAGCGAGTTTTAAGGGGGTATCTTGGGTTAAAACCCAAACGGAATAAAGAGAAGTGTGGGGAGGGGCCAAAACCACCTCGGCGCTTGGATTTTCGCCCACTAAATTTTTTAAGGAGGTGACGAGCTTAATGGCATCTCCCACGGTATTGAACATCTTCCAGTTTCCGACGATGAGCGGTTTTCGAGAATCCATTTCATCCCCCTTCCAGGGCTTTTAAGCCCGGTAAGACCTTACCTTCTAAACAGGCGAGAGTAGCGCCGCCGCCGGTAGAAATATGAGAAATCTTATCAGCAACTCCCGATTCCATCACAGCTGAAGCCGAATCGCCTCCTCCTACTACGCTTAAAGCATTGGCTTTGGCTATTGCTTTCGCAATTTCTAAGGTGCCTTCATTAAAAGGAGGAATTTCATAAACGCCCATGGGGCCATTCCACACAATGGTTTTGGCTTCGATAATTTTGCGGCCGAAATTCTCAATGGTTTTGGGCCCAATATCTAAGCCCATCATATCGGTAGGGATTGCGCCCTCAACAATGCTGGGGCTAATCTGTTTTTCTACTTTTAAGGCTACGCGGTGATCGACCGGCAGTAAAATGGGGATTCCTTTCACCTTGGCACGTTCTAAAAATTTGGCGGCTAGGTGGAGTTTTGCGTCTTCAACGAGTGATTTCCCGACTTCAACCCCGCTGGCCTTCAAAAAAGTATAGGCCATGGCGCCACCGATCAAGAGAGCGTCAGCCTTATTCAAAAGATATTCGACCACTCCCAATTTATCGCTCACTTTCGAGCCGCCTAAAATCGCAACGAAGGGGTGCTCGGGGCTTTGCAAAACACGCGAGAGATAATCCACCTCTTTTTTTACCAAAAATCCGGCGCCTTTGAGTTTGAAGTGCTTTACCATGCCAACGGTAGAGGCATGGGCGCGATGAAGGGTTCCAAATGCATCATTAATATATACTTCGGCCAAGCTCGCCAACTTTTCAGAGAAAACGGCATCGTTTTTTTCTTCTTCGGCATGAAAACGCAGATTTTCTAAAAGAATCACATCGCCCTCGCGCATTTCGGCGCAGAGTTTTTTTACGGCGTCGCCCACACAATCTTCGGGCAAAATTACATCTTTGCCTAAAATCTTTGAGAGGTGCTCGGCTACGGGCAAGAGAGAGTATTTCGAGTTTCGAGTGCCTTTGGGGCGCCCGAGGTGCGAAGCTAAAATCAATTTTGCATTTTGAGAGAGGGCATATTGAATGGTGGGGAGAACGGCCTTAATGCGCGTATCGTCAATAATATGCCCGTCTACCAATGAGACATTGAAATCGACCCTTAAAAAAACCTTCTTTTTTGCAATGGGAAGTTCGGCAATCGTTTTGATCATAAGAATTATAACTTCTCAGCCATAAATTCGCTGAGTTCGACCATGCGTTGAGAAAAACCGGTTTCGTTGTCATACCATGAAACTGCTTTGATGAGGTTTCCTTCAACCACGGTGGTGCAGAGCGAATCGATTGTCGAAGAAAAAGGGTTGCCGTTGTAATCAATCGAAACCAAGGGCTCGGTGGAGTAGGCCAAAATTCCTTTCAGAGAAGTTTCGGAGGCTTTTTGGAGTGCCTGATTGACTTCATCTACCGTTGTATTCTTTTCGGTTTCGCAAACGAAATCTACCAACGAAACATTGGGAGTGGGCACCCGCACTGAGAAGCCATCGATTTTTCCTTTTAATTCTGGGATGACCAATCCGATTGCCTTTGCAGCTCCGGTGGTGGTTGGAATTTGCGAAAGAGCACCGGCTCGGGCGCGGCGCAAATCTTTGTGCGAAACATCTAAGATGCGTTGATCATTCGTGTAAGAATGAACGGTGGTCATTAAACCTTTTCGTACTTTGAAATTTTCATGCAGCACTTTCACGACGGGCGCTAAGCAATTGGTTGTGCAGCTGGCGTTCGAAACAAAATGATGTTCGGCGGGTTTATAGCTCGTGTGATTGACTCCCATCACTACGGTGAGATCAACCCCTTTGGCCGGGGCTGAAACGATCACCTTTTTAACAGAGCCTTTGAGGTGGCCTTGGCATTTTTCTTTATCGGTGAAGATTCCGCTACATTCTAAAACAATCTCGGTGCCGAATTTGCTCCAATCGGAACTCGTGGGGTCTTTCCAGCCCTGAACCGGAATTTTTTTGCCGTTAATGACCAAAGCACTCTCTTCGGCCCGAACCTCGCCATTGAAGATCCCGTGAACTGAATCGTATTTGAAGAGATGAGCTAAAGTTTGAGGTGATGCGATGTCGTTGATGACAACGATTTCAAGCGCTGATTTACTTTCGAAAAAGCGACGAAGGACGGTGCGTCCAATGCGTCCAAAACCGTTAATGCCTATTTTTCTAGCCATGGTTTCCAACTCCGTTTCCAACCATTCCCTCAGCCGCCCCCGAAGGGGGCACCCGGCTTCGGTCATTTTAAAAGAACTTTATTTAGTCAAAAAAAGAAAATGCCGTTTCCCCTGAATAGTACAAGTTGCTTTTCTAGGAGTGCGCTCGAATAACCAAGATTAAAAAAACTGTCAATTAGTAGTTACCGAGGGCCAGTCGTTCGCTGTCTTCGCAGATTTTAGTGTTTCTTTGCTTTAAATTATGAACTTTTCGAGTTAATACCTCGTCTGTTTAAAAATAGAATGAAGGGCCTGACGTGAAACTATTTTCTGCGATTACCATCCTATTTTTTATCGTTTTTATTATTCCTGAATTTGCTTTTGCCGATGAAAAACTCAGCTGGGAAGATTGTATTCATCTGACTGTGATTCATAATCCCGAGTTGGCGGCCGCCCACGAACAGGTGAATCGGACCAGGGCAGATCGTAAGGCAGCCTTCACGGGTTTTTTGCCTCAAGTAAATGCGAGTGTGGGTTATAATGCGGCCAATTCGGCGATTGTGAGTGGATCCTCCGTTGATTCGACGAGCAATCAAGGCACCCAGCAGCAATTCTCGGCGGGGCCTAGTATTCAAACCAATATTTTTTCGGGTTTTCGACATGCCGGTGAAATCGAAAAAGGAAGTGCCGAGCTTGAAGCGGCCGAAGCGAATTTGCAGGTGGTAAAAAATCAGGTGAGCTTTGATCTTAAATCGGCTTTTTCAAAGCTCTTGTTCAATCAGAAGCAGCTTGCGCTGAATCGGAGCATCGCCCAACGTCGCGATCAAAATTTGAAGTTGGTTGAGCTTCGTTACGATGTGGGCCGAGAAAATAAAGGTTCTTATTTAAAGAGTGGTGCCTCTCTCAAGCAAGCTCAGTTCGATGTTTTTCAAACCCAAGAAAATATTAAAGTGGCTCAAGGCGAGTTGCTCAAGGTTTTGGGATTACCCGAAGGCACTCTCATTGCGATTCAAGGTGATTTGAAACCGCATGCGCCGGAAGAAGTGCAAGATTTCGAACAAAAAGCCAAAAATACTCCGATTTACATCCAAGCCAAAGCGCAGAGCCGTTCGGCTAAATCGTCAGTGAAAATTGCGAAAAGTGAGCTTTATCCTTCGATCGATGGCACGGCCTCTTTTCTTCGCATTCGAAACGATTGGCAAACCGATATCAATCGTTGGACGGCGGGCTTAAATCTGAATTATCCTTTTTTAGTGGGTGGAAGAACTTATTATGATGTTCGCAGTGCCCAAGCGGAATATCGCCGCAGCGAAGATGCCTTTCGGAGCGCGAATAACCAAGTGTTGCTTGATTTGAAGCGAGCACATTCCGCATATAAAAATGCATCGGAGGCCATTCATGTTCAAGAAACTTTGCTCGAAGCCACCCAAGTGCGAGCGGAAATCGCACGCAGTCAATATGCAAATGGGCTGGTTTCTTTCCAAGATTGGGATTTAATCGAAAGCGATTGGATTAGTAGCCAGAAAACAATGCTCGAGAGCGTTTATCAATCGGTGATTGCTGAAGCCGAATGGCAACGGGTTCAGGGTAAGGGGGTAATTCCGTGAAGAAGAAATGGATAGCATTTTTGATTCTTATTGTGGCCGTGGGTGTCGGTTTAGCTTGGTATTTCACGCGGCAAAAAACAGAGAGTGGGCGATTACTTCGTATTGTTTCAGTAGAACGCGGAAATATTCGAAAAACAATTTTAACTACCGGTTTGGTGCAGCCCTATAATCGCCTTGAAATCAAACCGCCCATTGGTGGCAGGGTTGAAGAAATTTTAATTGCTGAGGGCGATACGGTGCACAAAGGCCAAGTGCTTACTTGGATGAGCTCGAGTGAACGCGCAGTTCTTTTAGATGCCGCCCGAGCGCGCGGGCCCGATGTTTTAAAATATTGGGAGACTCTTTATAAAACCACGCCTCTTATTGCTCCTTTAGATGGAGTGATTATTGCGAAGAACGTCCAACCTGGTCAAACCGTGGCTCAGGCGGATCCCGTCTTGGTGATGTCCGATCGCTTGATTGTAAAAGCCCAAGTCGATGAAACCGATATTGGCGAAGTGAAACTCAAGCAGCTCGCCGAAATCACGCTCGATGCCTATCCCCAAAACAAAATTGAAGGTTTTGTAGATCACATTGCTTACGAAGCGAAAGTTTTAAACAACGTGACGGTTTACGAAGTATTTGTAGTGATCAAAAATATTCCGCCTTTTATGCGCAGTGGTATGACGGCCAATGTAAATTTTATCGTGGGCGAAAAAGAAAATGTTTTGACCCTTCCCACCGAGGCAATTCGGGGGGAAAAAGGAAAAAATTTTGTGATGCTGGTGAATCCCGACGGCATCAAACCCATTCAGAAAGAAATAGAGGTGGGTTTAAGCGATGGGAAAAAAGTAGAAATTCTCTCGGGTCTTCAAGAAGGAGATAAAGTGATTATTCGAGCGAATGGCCCTCGCCCCGAGCGTAAGCAAACGGGAAAAAATCCTTTTTCGTCGAGTCCGGCGCCAAGGCGTTAAAACTCTTTTATGATTGAAATTCAAAACCTCACCAAAATTTACCAGATGGGAGAAATGGAAGTGAAGGCTCTGGATGGTGTTTCGCTCACCATCGAGAAGGGTGAGTTTGTGGCGATCATGGGCCCTTCGGGTTCGGGTAAATCGACCCTCATGCATATTTTGGGGCTCTTAGATGTGCCGAGCTCTGGTTCTTATCAATTATTAGGCCAAGAAGTTTCGGGTTTGAGTGAAGATGAATTGGCAGGCCTTCGTAGCAAAACGGTGGGGTTCGTTTTTCAGCAATTCAATTTGATGGCTCGGCGCACAGCACTTGAAAATGTGGCGCTTCCTTCGATTTATTCTCAAAATAAATTTCATTTAGACCGCGCGAAAGAATTATTGGAAAAAGTTGGGCTCGGAAAAAGGTTTTATCACAAACCCAGCGAACTTTCAGGAGGCCAACAGCAGCGGGTGGCCATTGCTCGATCTCTCATGAATGATCCGCCGCTTATTTTTGCGGATGAACCGACTGGCAATCTCGACTCAACGAGTGAAGAAGAAATTATTCGGTTGTTGCATCAGCTGAATGAGGCAGGGATTACCGTTATTTTGGTAACTCACGAACCCGAAATTGCTGAGAAAGCGGAACGCGTGATTCGAATGCGTGATGGGAAAATTCAATCGGATGAGAGAAAATCTGTTGGCGTGCCCCAAATTAGGCGCAGCGAGCAGCGCACCTACAGTGATCAAAAAGGCAGTTCAAAACAAAGTTTTTTTTCCATTCAAGAATCTTGGGAACATTTTAGACAAGCCATCAGCTCTTTGTTCGCCAACAAAGTTCGTTCTTTTCTTTCTATGCTGGGAATTCTCATCGGAGTAGCTGCAGTGATTGCGATGCTGGCTTTAGGCAGCGGAGCGCGAGAATCGGTAGAGGCTCAGTTGGCCTCGCTCGGTTCAAATTTATTGGTATTGCGTCCGGGGCCAGGCCGTTCTCAGGGTGTTTCGTTGGGAGCGGGCTCCGTTACACGGCTAAGTGAAGACGATGCGCACGAAGTCAAAAATGCACTTCCTTATGTAGAGCGGGTTGCACCCTCCGTTTCGGGGCGGGGGCAAGTGGTTTATCAAGATAAAAACTGGAATACCCAAATCATGGGAGTAACGGCAGATTATGCCTCGATGCGGGCTTCTGAGCCGGTGAGCGGACGATTTTTCAGCGAAGCTGAAGATCAGCTGAGATCGCGAGTGGCTTTGCTCGGAAAAACGATTGTGCGAGAGCTCTTTGGAAATCAAGATCCGGTGGGAGAGTTCATCAAAATCAATAAAGTCATTTTTCAGGTGATTGGTGTTTTGCCCGAAAAAGGTTCGACGACTTGGAGAGATCAAGATGATGTGATTGTGATTCCGCTCAATACTGCCATGCGCCGGCTATTAGGAAAAGATTATGTTGATTCGGTAGATATTGAAGTGTCAGACCCCGCTCTGATGGTTCAGGCTCAGGATGAAATTAAAAATCTGGTAACCAAACGCCATCGTATGCCACCTTCGTTGCAAGATGCCTTTGAGGTAAGAAATATGGCCGATGTGCAGGCAGCTCTTTCGGAAACGAGTAAAACACTTTCATGGTTACTGGCCTCGATTGCCACTATTTCTCTCATCGTGGGAGGAATTGGAATTATGAATATTATGTTGGTTTCAGTAACCGAACGAACGCGAGAGATTGGTCTTCGAAAAGCCATCGGTGCCAAACGCCGAGATATTTTAACCCAATTTCTGATCGAGGCGTTGGTGGTGAGTGCTTTGGGTGGAAGCTTCGGAATTTTACTTGGATGGACAGCCACTTTACTTATGTCGGCCATTGCGGGTTGGGCGGCGGTGGTTTCACCCTTGGCAATTTTACTCGCTTTTGTTTTTTCGGCGGGTGTTGGAATTATCTTTGGGCTTTGGCCGGCGCGTAAAGCTTCGCGTTTAAATCCAATTGAGGCGTTGAGGTATGAATAGTAATGCTTCACAACTCCTCCCAACCTCCTCTTAGTCTTAAGAGGAGGAGTAAGATTCCCCCTCTTCGGATGAAGAAGGGGGCGGGGAGTTGTAAAAAATAAGAGGATATTTATGAAAAGAAAATTTTTAATACTTTTACTTCTCAGTTTATTTTTTAGTTTATCCGCTGGAGCGCAAGAAGCGGAATCACTTCAAAAATTGGAATCTCAAAATTTAAAACCGTTTGCCTCCGATCAAGATTTTGATTCGTATACTCAACGTTTGGCCCAACTTATTGTGGAGCAGCGAAAAAAACAGGAGGCCGAATATAAATCGAAAAAAGTAATGGGGGCTGCAAAAATGATGGAAGCGGCTCCGGCTTCTCCTCAAGGAATTACCGCCCAAGCAAAGTCCTCTGCCGATACAAGTCGAGATCAACAAGAATCCATCACTAATGTGCAAGAACAAGGGGTGGATGAAGGCGATATTGTAAAAGTTTGGAATGATTATTTAGTGGTTTTGCGTCGAGGGCGCATTTTTACCATTCGTTATAAAGACAAAGATCAAAAAATGCTGAAGCCTATTTCTCGGATCGATGTGGCCCCTGCCAGCTACAATGGCGCAGGTTGGTATGACGAGATGCTCATCTCTCAAAATAAAATCGTGGTCTTGGGCTACAGTTATAAAATGAAGGCCTCCGAGATTGGTTTGTTTTCTTTAGATAATGCGGGTGGCATTCATCACGATGCGACTTATTTTGTAGATTCGAATGATTATTATTCGTCGCGCAATTACGCGAGTAGGCTTCAAGGGAATCGTTTAATTTTCTACATGCCTTATTATTTATTTGATGGGGCTTACGGCGAAACACCGAAGGCGAAGCTTCCTGAAATTCGGCGTTGGGTGAAAGGGGATACCACGAGCGCGGGAAAATCGTTAATCGCAAAAACCGATATCTATAAACCGGTGCAAGCTACGATGTATCCGTCGATTCACATGGTGGTCACTTGCGAGATTGCACAAGGTTTGAATTGTTCAGGTAAAGCTATTTTAGGGCCTTATTCTCGAAACTTTTATGTTTCTCCGAATGCGGTTTATCTTTGGGTAACGGCCTCGCGCGAATATTGGCAAAAATCCCTGCCCAAAGAACTTCGCGAGCCCAACTCGATGGTTTATCGCCTACCTTTGAATGATAAAACGGTTTCAGCGCTCCAAGCCTCTGGTAGCCCGATCGATCAATTTTCATTCAAAGAAACTGATGGGAGCCTGAATGTTCTGCTGAAGAGCCGAGGTTGGGGCGATGCGATGTGGGGCGCAGAATTTACGAAAGAAGATTTAGCCTTGCTTCGTGTTTCTCTCTCCCGTTTTGGCCAGATGCCTCAAGAAGTGAAGCCTACCGATTATCTAAAACTTCCGAAGCCTCAAGGGCCCACGTTGCAAAATCGTTATGTCGGCGATTACTTGCTCTATGGAAGCGGAACGGGCTGGTATGACCCCGATCGTTATGAGAAAAAAGTTTATGTGAAAAATATTCGCAATAACCAAAGCCCTCAATCGCTCTCTCTCTCGCATGGAGTGGATCGCATCGAGGCTTTAGGAAACAATGCGGTGATTGTGGGCACAGATCGAAAAAATCTTAAATTGAGTTCGGTGGCTTTGGGGCCCAATTCTCAGATTAAAAATACCTATAGTATTGGAGAAGCCTCGCAAGGCGAGTTGCGCAGCCATGGATTTTTCTTTAAACCGTCTCCTGCCGGGGGTGGAATATTGGGTCTGCCCATTCGGCGTGAAGGAAAGGCTTCGGATCATTTAGAGCGTGAGTCGGCCGAAGTGGTTTTCTTAAAAGTGAGCCCCGAATTGATTTTTACCGATTTGGGCACTCTGGTTTCGAAGGCTTCTGAAAATATCAAAGACAATTGTAAAGTTTCTTGCATCGATTGGTACGGCAATTCTCGCCCCATTTTCTTAAGCGGACGAATTTTGGCTTTGATGGGTTATGAGTTGGTTGAAGGCGTGATTGAAGGAAGTAAAATTCATGAGACGAATCGAAGCAGTTTTGCGCCTTGAGGATTTGACTGGTCGCAATTTGCGACCGGTTTAGAGTTTGATTTTCAATCGAATGAGGAAACCATGCCCAAAATTCTAATTAAAGATCTCAAAGAAAACGAAAATTTTGAATCGAGTTTTTTAGTGACGCATAAATCCCAACATATTTCGAAGGCGGGGAGGCCTTATCTCAATTTAAAGCTGGCTGATAAAACCGGTGAAGTTGAAGCCAAGGTTTGGGATAATGTCGAGGTTTTGGCAGCCTGTTTTGAGAAAGATGATTTTATTCAAACTGCAGGGCGCGCCGCACTTTATCAAGAAAAGATGCAGTTGAGTCTCATTAAAATTAAAAAACTCAATCCCGAAACCATTGATGCCGCAGATTATTTGCCCGTGAGTAAGCGCAATATCGAAGAGATGGCCAGCCAACTTTTGCAATTCATCCGCAGCGACATCAAAAACACTTGGGTTCAGCAATTTCTGCTCTCGATTTTTGAAGATCCTGAAATTTTCAAGAAATTTAAAAGAGCTCCCGCCGCAAAAACCAATCACCACGCCTGGGTAGGGGGATTACTCGAGCACGTTTTGTATTTGTGTGAGCTCGGAAAAGACGTGCTCAAACATTATCCGCAGGTCAACGCAGACTTGGTCTATACCGGACTCATGCTCCACGATATCGGTAAGATTTATGAGATGAGTTATGATCGATCGTTTGGTTATACCGATGAAGGGCAGCTTGTGGGGCATTTAATTCAGGGTGTGGAAATGGTTTACGAAAAGATTCGGAAGATCCCGAATTTTCCGGAGAAAATCAAAACGCATATCGTCCATTTAATTTTAGCCCATCATGGAAGACTCGAATTTGGCTCACCGAAACTTCCGATGACGATGGAAGCAATTATGGTGCACTATTTAGATGATATGGATTCAAAACTTCAGGGCTTGATGGATTTAGTGGCCAAAGAGAATCCCGAATCAAGTTGGACTTCTTTCAACCGCTTGTTTGGAAGACCGATGTATGTGGCGAGCGCGAAAGATCTTGCTTAAATCCACTTCTTAATCTTCGCAGCAACTTTTCTCTCTTTTTTGGGCCGGCGGTGGGCGGGGCCTTTTTTCTGTGTGCCTTTTTTTGGATCAAAACTTTCTTCATCTTCGGCTTCGCCCGGCCCATTGAGAAGACGCCGCAAGAGACGATCGAAATCTTGAGAGCTCATGGTTGAAGCCCCCGATTTTTCAGAATTCTGAACTACTTCGCGATCGGAGCTTACCACAATGGCGCCTTGTTTTTTTTGAGAGGCAATTTCGATAATCACTTCATCGGCCGTTTCGCCTCCGCGCGTAAAAAGAAAGCGCACTTTTCCGCCCCCTTCTTCGCGCCGATGAAATTCTACGCTTCCTGTTGCATCAAACACGCAAAGGACGGGTTCACCTGAAAATTCGGCAAAGTTTTTTAAGCGTTGGGCCAAGACTTGTTTGGCTTTTTCGAAGCTTTGAGCCTCCAAAAGCACAAAATCCCGAGATTGGCGTAAGAAATTGAACCCATCGATGATCCAAAGTGAAGGCATAAAACGGCTTTTTTTTAAGCAAGCGGTTAAAATTTAAGCAGAAAATGAAGGCTAAATTAGCTTTGAAAAAAAATAAGTATCGAAGATTCATGGAAAAATTCAAACAAAATCTTTGGCATATTGATTGCTAATTTTAAAGGGCGCGCCTTGGTAAAAAAATACGAGAGAAGGGGATTTTGTTTGCCAGGATTTTTTACCCTGTGCTAAGCGCAGAAATCGGTTTTGAGCTTTTGATTTTGAGTTTTGAATTTAAAACCTTAACTCACTATTTAAAACTCAACACTTAAAACTTATGAAACTCGTAGTTGCTCTCATAAAGCCTTTTAAGCTCGATGAAGTGAAAACTGCCCTTCAAGAAGCGGGGGTGCAAGGTTTAACTGTATCCGAAGTAAAGGGCTTTGGTCGCCAAAAGGGTCATACCGAGCTTTATCGTGGGGCTGAATATGTGGTCGATTTTCTTCCCAAAATTAAACTCGAAATTTTAGTCAAAGAAGAAGAAGTTCAAAAAGTTATTGAAACCCTTCAGAAGTCCGCAAAAACGGGCCGTATTGGAGATGGGAAAATTTTTGTGCTGCCGGTAGAAGAGGTCATTCGTATACGAACGGGTGAATCGGGGCCTGCTGCAATATAAGGGAATATCTTTAAAAATAATCCATCTGCGTTGTTGCCTAAAAATTTCAGATCCTCACGTACATTTAAGTACGCTCCGGTCTTAAATTTTCAGGTGCCTAGCATCTGGATCATTTTAAAAGATATTCAAAAGTGAAAGAAATAAATTCTGTAAGATACAAACAATAAACAATTATTAACCGAAGGAGTCGTTCATGGTTAAAACCGCAAAAGATGTTGTAGCCTTTGCCAAAGAGAATAAGGCTGCAATGGTCGATATTAAGTTCACCGATTTTCCAGGCACTTGGCAGCACTGGACTTGTCCTGTTTCGCAATTTTCAGAAAGCGTCTTTGAAACAGGTTTTGCTTTCGATGGATCTTCCATTCGAGGTTGGCAGCCGATCAATGCTTCCGATATGTGCATGATCCCCGATCCGACGACCGCAGTGATGGATCCTTTCACCAAAGTTCCAACCTTAACCATGATCGCTGATATTGTTGATCCAATTACCAAACAACCTTATTCACGTGATCCTCGCTATGTCGCCCGCAAAGCCGAATCTTATGTAAAGTCGAGTGGTGCAGGCGATACCATTAACTTCGGACCCGAAGCCGAATTCTTTATTTTTGATTCTGTGCGTTTCGATCAAACCCCGAATAGCGCTTATCATTTTGTAGACTCGGTTGAAGGCCGTTGGAACTCGGGCCAAGAAATTTTACCCGATGGCTCCACCAACTTGGGATACCAACCCCAATATAAAGGAGGCTATTATCCGGTTGCTCCTACCGATACTTTGGTAGATGTGCGTGCTGAAATGGCGATGGAACTTGAGAAAATCGGTATCATCGTTGAGGCGCAACATCACGAAGTAGCCACCGGCGGACAATGTGAAATCGATTTCAAGTTTTCAAGCCTAACCGCCACTGCCGATAACTTAATGTGGTTTAAATACATCATTAAAAATGTGGCGCGTCGTTATGGCAAAACCGTAACTTTCATGCCTAAACCTCTTTTCAACGATAATGGTTCTGGAATGCATTGCCACCAATCGATTTGGAAAGAAGGAAAACCCCTTTTCGCCGGCGATAAATACGGCGGGCTCTCTGAAATGGGACTCCATTACATTGGTGGAATTTTAAAGCATGCCCGTACCTTGGCCGCTTTCACCAACCCCACCACCAATTCTTATCGTCGATTGGTGCCGGGCTTCGAAGCACCTGTCAACCTAGCTTACTCTGCACGAAATCGTTCAGCCGCAATCCGTATTCCGATTGTGACTTCTCCCAAGGCAAAACGAATTGAAGTGCGATTCCCTGACCCTTCAGCCAATGGCTACTTGGCTTTCGCAGCCATGTGTATGGCCGGTTTAGATGGGGTGCAAAACCGCATTGATCCGGGTGAAGCGCTTGAGAAAGATATTTATTCTCTTTCTCCCGAAGAGCTTAAAAATGTGCCTCAAATGCCCGGTGGTTTAGAAGAGTCGTTGAATGCCCTTCGTAATGATCATGCCTTCTTACTCAAAGGCGATGTTTTCACCGAAGACGTCATTCATAAATGGTTAGAGTATAAAACCGAAAACGAACTCAATCCGATCCGCTTAAGACCGGTTCCTTATGAGTTCGCACTGTATTTTGATATTTAGTGAATTTAATTCCCCCTTTGAAAAGGGGGATTAAGGGGGATTTAAAATATAAAATCCCTCCTGACCTCCCTTTATAAAAGGGAGGAAAATGCATTCCCAGACGGGGCGTTTTTTACGCCCCGTTTTTTTTTGTTCATCTGCCTATTTTCTAAGCACTGATCTGCCGCAAAATCGCGCCCATCGAGCCTTATACGCCTTTTATCTTTGAGAAGAGCTTTTTTTTAGTTTGGCACAGCTCTTGCTCTTTATCTCTCCAACGACGCAAGCTTTTAGTAGAGGCGTCAGTTCTTTTTTTAAGGGGGCATTTTTAAAGGAGTCTTTGTATGGGCACCCATAGTCCCTATTTATTGGCACAACATCATCGACGACATCATCCTAGTGCGCCTCATGGGCGACGAGTGACGCCTCATCCCGCTGTAGCAGCTGCTCAGCCTGAACCGGCTGCAGCTCCACCTTCTCCTTTTCAATGTACACCCACCGCGAGTTTTTCACTGGCTGCTGTTCATAGTTTTGGAAACCCTTCTTCCGATGTGGAATTGGCAGGGCGCCTTAGCGATGCGTATTCCGATCGCTTTGTTTTAGATACTTTTGAAGGGCGCTTGGAGTGTAATTACAATGGGCCCAATTGGCAGTTGGGTGCGGTTTTTCGCCCTCAGTATGGTTATACGGCGAGGCGAGTTCGCCCGGCCGATGCGCCTCACGTGGATGTATTTGGAACCGCCGAGCTCACGCTTCAAGATGCCTACGCCTACGCAAGGTTTGGTTCTGAGGTGGGGAGCACTCGACTTGTTGAAGTGGCGTTGGGCGCACAACCGGCTCCCGTTGGATTATTTTCAGCACAACCGGCCAATAACCCTCATTATTCGATTCCGGCAATTTATCAGCGCCAACCCTTTGAAGTTTATGCTTTAAAATTAACCTTGAATATTTTGCCCGAACTCAGCTTTTTTTTAGCGACGGCCTTGGGTTGGGATACCCCGCGTTTACCCGAGGGCGCCAATGGTTTAACAGTACTCGGCGGACTCACCGTAAGTCCCACTGAGGGAGCACAGGTGGGCGCCAATTTTTCAGTGGGGCCACACAATGGAGGAATGCGCACTTTAACCGATCTTTGGGCCCGAGCGGTTTTGGGAGGATGGTTTTTGATTCAAGGAAACCTGAATTTTGCGAATGCTCCGGCAAGTCTTGGTGCGCGAGAATCTCAGGCTTTTGGTGCTCAAGCTACAATGGGTATTCGGCAAGGTATTTTTAGAGGCGCTTTGACAATTGAAGATTATTACGATTCCCAGAATATTTTTAACATTGTTCAAGGCAATAATTTTTCAATGCTAGCAAGCGTTGGGGTGGTGGTGCCTTTTCATATTGGTTCGCTTGCCTTAGATCTTGGAGCACGGGTTGAGGGAAGACTCGATACTCAAGGAGGCAGGGCTCGAGTGGGAGATATTACGGGTGCTTATCACGATACCCCCGCTGCTTTTGCCTGTGAGACTGGACAATGCTCAGAATTATTCACTTTAGGGGCAAATGTTTTCTTAAGAACTCATGTCGATTTTGATCGTGCGTCGGGTTCTGGATTTTTTTAGCACTAAGCGTTTGACAGCGTTGGCCCACACAAGTAGTTTCTGCTCGTGAAAAAAATCCTCGCGATCGCAAATTTAGGTCTCGCCTTTCTTTGGCATTTTCTTAAAAAACCCTTTGTCCGAAAAAATGGCTTAGAGCTTTTTTTTGAAAATTATCGTCAAGATCGCATTCTGCCTTTAAGCAAGGCCGATAAAAATTCTCTCATCAAATATTCTGAATGTATTAATTGCAAACTCTGTGATGTGGCTTGCCCTTCATTGTTTAAGCTCCCACGCGAGCGTTTTCCGGGCCCCAGCTATATTGTGAATACTTATGCGCGTTCGGCCCCTGATTTTTGGGCCATTCAACTCGATTTGAGTTTGTGTAGCGAGTGCAATGAATGTGAAAAAGTCTGTCCGAATCAAATTCCGATTACTGAGGGTATTTTATTTATTCAGGAAAAAATTGCGGAGGAGATAAGGATGGTGGGGTGAGGAGATGAATTCGAGAGTTCTATTTCTTTCACTTTTCCCCAAATGGCTCCACTGCCGCCATTTGGGAAGCTAGATGAAGCAAGAAATTTAAAAGCAGTAAGGTGCTTGCCTCATCTAAAGCCGTTTCAGAAATAGAACTCTTGAATTCATCTATAAGAAAAGATGATGTGGAGATAAAGAATGTTATCGAAACAAGCGATTCCTCGAAATATAGTCGAACAATTAAAAAGAATTTGTGGAGAAGAGGGTGTTTCTTACACCGAACAAGATCGCATTTCATATGCGCGCGATTGTTCAACGTCGTCTTTATTATTGATTCACGATCACGTAGTGCCCACTCCGCCCGATGTCGTTGTTTGGCCGCGCAATACGCAAGAAGTGTCTCGAGTGCTGAAGCTTGCCCACGAAAAGCATATTCCGCTTGTGCCTTACGGGGCAGGATCGGGAGTTTGCGGCGCAGCGATTCCCTTAAAAGCAGGCATTGTGCTCGATCTTAAGAAACTCGATCAAATCTTAAAGATTGATTCTGCAACTCTTACGGCACGCATTCAGTGTGGAATCATCGGTGAAATTTTAGAAAGAAAACTCCAATACGCAGGCTATACGCTGGGGCATTTTCCCTCTTCGATTTATTCAGCCACTTTGGGTGGGTATCTCGCTTGCCGTTCGGCGGGGCAGCTTTCCACCAAATATGGAAAAATTGAAGATATGGTGCGCTCGTTCACGGTTTGTCTGCCCGATGGCCGTATTGTAGAGGTGAATGATGCCACAACCAATCTCTTAGATCTTTGGGTAGGAAGCGAAGGAACCTTAGGTATTATCACCGAGGCCACTTTGGCGATTCATCCTAAAGCCGAAGAAGAGCGTTATGCAGGCGTGCAGTTTCCATCGGTTCAAGCAGGATTACTTGCGATTCGCAGTTTTATGCAGAGTGGGCTTCGCCCCGCTATTGTGCGTCTTTATGATCCTCTCGATTCATTAATGTTTTCAAGTCATGGCGGTGGAGAAAAACATAAAAAAGATTGGCCTCTGGTTTCAGCGATTAAACCCTTGGTAAAACAAATCAAGATAGGAGCCATCCGCGCAATACTTTCTCAGAGTAAATGGGCCAATTATTTGATTGATACGTCTCTTTCTAAAACGCTTTTGATTTTGGGATTTGAAGGCGCGGCCTGGAAAGTGGGTGCTGAAGTAAGAGAGGTTTTAGAAATTTGCGAAGCCAAACAAGGAAAATATTTGGGTGAGGAGCCCGGCAAGCAATGGGTAAAACGGCGTTATGCGATGGGTTATAAACTTTCACCCTTAATTGAAGATGATTGTTTTGCCGATACTATGGAAGTAGCAGCCCCCTGGAATAAACTCGAAGGGCTTTATGCGGCGGTGAGAAAAGCCATTTCTCCGCATGCCTTGGTGATGGCCCATTTTTCCCATGTTTATGCCGATGGAGGCTCGATTTATTTCACCTTCGCAGGACATTCTTCCAATACCGAGAAAAATCTAAAACTGCATCGCTTGATTTGGGATAAAGCTCTCGAGGCTTGTTTGGAAGCGGGGGGAACGACGAGCCATCACCATGGAGTGGGTTTTTTAAAAGCGAAATCTTTTGTGCGTGAATTAGGGCCTTTGCATACTTGGTTAAGAAAAAGCAAAGAAGTGTTTGATCCGCACGGCATTTTGAATCCTGGGAAGTTGGGGTTGTAGACTGAGCCTTTTAGAGTTCTTCCCCCTTTGAAAAAGGGGGATTCAGGGGGATTTTAGGATAGAAAGTTCCTTTTAAAAATGTGCTTCTCTATAAGAAAATCCCTCCCAACCTCCCTTTTTCAAAGGGAGGAGCCAAATAGGAAAATTTTCACCATTGTCCACTAATGATTTCCTTCACCTCTTGAATAGTCCCCGCCTCTAGAATTTTTTGAACTGTCTCTTGAGTTTTTTGATAAGACAAAGTCCGAATCAAATTTTTAATGACGGGAATATTTGAAGGGATCATCGAGAGTTGGTCGATCCCTAAACCAATCAGTAATGGCACCAATTGAGGATCTCCCGCCACTTCACCACAAATTCCCACAGGTTTTTGGGCGGCATGAGCGGCTTGAATAATTTGGTGTAACGAGGCAAGCACGGCGGGATGCAGAGGCTCAAAAAAAGCAGCTACTTTTTCATTATTTCGATCGACCGCCAAAGTGTATTGAATGAGATCGTTTGTTCCCACACTCAAGAAATCGGCCTCTTTGGCCAGTAAATGAACAAGCTGAACGGCGGAGGGAACTTCGATCATAATCCCAAAAGGAATAGAGCTCGCATACGGAATACCTTCTTTTTTGAGTTGTTCTTGGCAATCAACCCAAATTTTTTTAACGGCCCGTAGTTCTTCTAAGCCCGAAATCATCGGAACCAAAACACGCATTTTTCCAAGCACCGAGGCACGCAGCAAGGCTTTGAATTGAGTTCGCAAGATTTCAGGCTTTGAAAGGCTTAAGCGAATGGAACGATAACCCAAAAAAGGATTGGGTTCTTCGTGAAGATTTAAGCTTTGAAGTGGCTTATCTCCCCCCGCATCTAAAATACGAAAAGTAACTGGGAGCTCGCCCGCTTCTTTTAAGATTTCTTGATAGTGCTCGAATTGTTCTTCTTCTGAAGGCAGATGCTTACGATGCATGAAAGGAAATTCGGTACGATAAAGCCCAACTCCTTCGGCACCGAAATAACGAATCTTTTTCAGATCATTCATGAAACCAATGTTGGCTTCGATTCGAATAATTTTTCCATCTCGAGTGCGCGCGGCCTCTGAGGCGTATTGTTGAACATGCACGAGTTGATCGGCGTAGTTTTCTTGGATTTTTTCATAGCGTTGCAATGTGGCGCGGTCAGGATTTAAATGAACTTCTCCCGAATTTCCATCGACAATCACCAAATCGCCGGTATTGATCTGTTTTGCAATCTCGCTAATTCCCATGACGGCCGGGATTCCCAAGGAGCGGGCAAGAATTGCAGCGTGCGAGGTGGCTCCACATTTTTCGGTAATAATTCCAACAATCCTCTCGGGATTTAATTGGCTGGTGTCGGAGGGAGCCAAAGTTTCCGAGACCAAGACTCCCTCCCAATCTCCTTGGTTTTTGCGCGTTTTCTTTTCCATTAAATGGTTGAGAATTCGTTCTCGCAAATCTAGTAGGTCGGCTGTTTTTTCGCGAAAATGGGCATTTTCAATTTTTTGAAAGGCCGTAATATATTCTCCGAAAACAGAGTGGGTGGCGTCTGCTGCGCTTTTTCCTTTTTCGATTTCAGTTTTTAGTTTCTTTAAAAAACTTTTGTCCGCCAAAATCATGCGGTGACTCGAAAAAATATCGGTTTCTGCTTTTGAAAATCTTTTTCTTAATTTCTTTTCGAGTTGTTTGAGCTCTTTGATTGCTTCTTTCAGAGCTTTTTTGAGTTTTTCCCATTCTTTTGTGGGTTGAATTTTTTCGGAACTCCGAGAAGGAACAAAAGCCGAGTTGCCCGATTTCAAAAATAGGGCAGGACCTATCCCGAATCCGGGAGCGACTGGAATTCCTTTAAAATGATTCGATTTTCCATGACTCGTTTCTTCAACCTGTAAAATTTCTAAAGTAACCAGGTTATGAATAACACCAGCTAACTGGAATGCGATGAGTTTTAAAACCTCGATTTCATGGGGCGTAAAATTACGCGGAGTAATGGTTTGAAGGGTGAGTGCGCCTACTACTTTTTCGCGATCGAGCAGGGGGACTGCCGCAAAAGAATGAAACTTCTCTTCTCCGGTTTCTGGAAAATATTTAAAACGAGGGTGTTCACTGGCTTCGTTTACAATCACGGGTTGGAGTTTTTCGATGGCTAAGCCGGTTAATCCTTCATCAATCTTCATCCGGACATGCCCGATTGACGAAGGCAAAAGCCCGTCGCTGGCAATTAAAACCAGAGTTTTATTTTGTAAAAGATATAGAGAACAAACGTCTACATTGGTTTGCTCACGCACCATCTGCACGATATGGGCTAAAGGATTTTCATTTGGATGAGACTTCTGAAGAATTTGAGCAATTTTAGATAAAGTTTTGATCGAATCGGGCCGATTCATGCATTACCCACAGGCTTTTTCTAAAGACTCCGAAGCAAAATAGGCTCGGAAAGTTTTTGTTAAATGATCGAAGAGTCTTTCTTCTTCTTCAAAAACTTCTCGTGCTTCAAACTTTTCTTTTACATTGAGATGTCTAATGACATTTTCTAAATAACTTAAGTGATGGCTTTCATCTTGCACAATTTTTTGAAGCACCATTTTCAGAGAGGTATCTTTTAAAAGACTATAGTAGTGAGGATAAACCTGCATGGCCCTTTTCTCAATGATGTAACTCACCCAGAGGTAAGCCAAGTAAGAATTTGTTTTTCCGGTAAATTTTTGAACTTCTTCGTGCAAGAAGCGATCAAGTGTTTGAAAATAATCTTCAGCCATTCGAATACACTCTTCAGTTTCTGCCGCAGAGAGAGGAGACTCTTTAAAATTTTTTTCGGCAATTTCGCGCAACATGAAGCTGTGTTGAATTTCGTCGGTGAGGTGGTGAAAAACGCCGTTATTTACATCGTGATAATTGAGCGACTTCACCATTTTACGGTAGCCAATAAATTCTAAGTAGCTCAAAGTTTTTAGCCAGGCGTGATGTCGGTGTGCGTTACTCAAATTTTCTTCTAAAATTTCGTGCCAAAGAATCTTTTTTTCCATTTGCAACTCCCTGCAAAGCTTTTTAAGTAGTCAGTTTTTTTTGTTCCGTGTAAGGGATACTGCACCCTGACAATTTGTCAAGATTCGAAAGGAATAAGTTATGGAGCTTTGGCAGTCGATTCTTTTAGGCATTGTGCAAGGTTTAGGCGAGTTTCTTCCTATTTCAAGCTCTGCCCATTTAGTAATTGTGCCTTGGTTGTTTGATTTTCCCGATCCAGGCCTTACCTTTGATGTGGCCCTTCACTTCGGCACCCTCTTCGCGCTTTTAGTTTATTTTTACAAAGACTGGCTCAGGCTTTTTAGGGCTGCTTTTAGTTCGCTTGGTAAAAAACGAGCCGCTTATACCCACGATGAAAAGCTTTTTTGGTATCTGGTTTTTGCTTCAATTCCGGGTGCTGCGATTGGCTATGTTTTAGAAAAGCATGCTGAGAGCACTTTTCGATCTCCGCTTCTCATTGCGGGCATGATGACTGTGATGGGAATTTTACTTTTGATCATCGATAGCACGTCGAAGAAAAATAAAGATCTTCAAACTTTAAACTTTAAAGATGCTTTTTTAGTGGGGCTTTCTCAGGCCTTGGCCATTATTCCCGGTGTTTCGCGCTCAGGAATCACCATCACTACTGGCTTGGGCTTGGGGCTCACCCGCACGGCTGCCGCTCGGTTTTCGTTTTTACTCGCGACCCCGATTACCGCGGGGGCGGCCTTGCTGAAGGCCAAAGAGTTTATTCATCACGGGCTCAATTTTGAAGCCTTGGTGGGCGTGGCGGTTTCGGCTATTATCGGTTTTTTAAGCATCAAATACATGCTCGCCTACCTGCAAAAGTATAGCTACCGTGTGTTTGTAGTCTATCGCTTTCTATTTTCAGTGGTGGTTGTGCTCGTTTATTTTTTGGTGAAACATCCCTAAATGGGGTCTTTTTAAAGACAGAAAACTCTATTTTTCCTCCTTGACAAAGCTTTTACCTTTTATCTAAGGTGCGCCTCCTTGAAATTACAAACTGAAGGTCTTCTATTTATGAAAACATTTAGCGCCAAGCCCGGTGAAATCGAAAGAAAATGGGTATTAATCGACTTAAAAGATAAAGTTTTAGGGCGTGCGGCTACCCAAATCGTGAATATTCTTCGTGGCAAAACCAAGCCCACTTATACACCTCACGTTGATACCGGCGATTTTGTGGTGGTGATTAATGCGGCTCAAGTTAAGTTGACGGGTAATAAACTCAAAGAAAAGAAGTATTATCAGCATTCGGGCTATATTGGAGGAATGAAAGAAATTCCTGCCGAAGTGATGTTGAAGAAACACCCCGAAGATTTAATTACAATTGCAGTTAAGAGAATGTTGCCTCCCAATCGTCTTTCACGGCAACTTTTGAAAAAATTAAAAGTCTATGCGGGTGAGATTCATCCTCATACTTCACAGCAACCTCAAGCTTTAGAAATCTAAATTTAAGGAAATTGTATGGCATCGGTAAAACGGTTTATTGGAACAGGTCGTCGCAAAACTTCAGACGCACGCGTTTTTTTAACTCCCGGAAATGGAAAGTTTGCGATTAATGGTCGCGAAGGTTTAGAAAACTATTTCGGCCGCCCGACTTTGCGCATGATCGTGTTACAACCGTTTGAAGTGACCGGCAATGTGGGTAAGTTTGATGTGATGGCTACCCTTCAAGGGGGTGGATTGAGTGGACAAGCCGGCGCCCTTCGCCATGGAATTTCTCGAGCTCTTCTGGCTTTGAACCCTGATTACCGCAAGCCTCTTCGTAAAGGTGATTTTTTAACGCGCGATAGCCGTAAGAAAGAACGTAAAAAATACGGTTTGCATGGAGCGCGTCGTCGTCCTCAATACAGCAAACGATAATTTCTTATATAGCCTACTACGCGAATCAATGACTGCGTTGGTTTCGGCAAGAAATCCTCACGTATATTCTTATACGCTCCGGTTTCTTTTCTCATCCGCCTTGCCCTTGATCCGCTCATAACGGTTATCTAAGAAATTAAACCGATTTTGCGTCTAAAGAAATTTCTGAAATGCTCCTACAAATTTAAGCACCCTTTGCTTTCTCTCAGCACCTTTTTCATCTTCGCAACTTAAAAGATCTTCGGGCCCGATACCTCTTCTAGTACAATAGAAGTTTTGAAGGAGGGGTTATGAGGCTTCTTCGGTTTTTGGTTGTTTTGGCAATTCCACTTGCAGCTTCGATTTTGGCCTGCGGTAGTGAAGACAGCCCAGCTCAAAATCCAGCCGCGCCTCCTGCAAGTCCAAATCCTCTTCCTCAAAATCCGGGTGCACAAAATCCAAATAATCCGCAAAATCCGGCGGGCGCAAATCCTCAAGGTCAGGGTGTGGGGCAATTTCCGAATGATCCTCGAATTCGTGATCCTCAAATTCCTCCTCTGGGTATTCCTAATCAAGATAATGATGGAAATAACAATGCAGGAAATCGTCCCATCTGGAATGTGCCACCTAATCCTGGTCAAATTCCGGGGGGTGGGATTCGTGAAGATGCTCAAATTGATATTCCAAATCTTGCGGGGAATAATAATGGGAATGCCTGGAATCGTTTTGGTAATGCAAATCCAAGCCCAAGTCAAATACCCGGCGGAATTCATCCAGGAGGAATTCAGCCAGCAAGCCCTGGGAGTCTTGGAGAGGTGATAGAAGCCCAACGTCAGGAAGCCATTGCGAACATAAGCCTCTTGCCTATTCGAGATGGAGAAAATGCTTCGCTGTTGATGGGAGATTCCAAAGCAAGTTCGGGGGTTTTGAATGTAATGACCTATGCGGCAGATTTTTCCCCACGAACCGATAATTTTTTAACAGTATCGAATGCGACCGATATTTCTCGAGATGTGATGGATTATCATCGTGATCAGGCGATACTGCGCGGTGTGAGCGTTTCTCCGAACGGGAGTTTTTATGCTCAGTGTGTGCGTCGTGTGCTGGGGCAAGATTTCCAACGGGCTTCAACGAAATGTCAAATCAATGCCATGCTCCCCGCCCGGCCTGAGCTTCGACAAGTTGAATTTAATGATGATATTTCCGATTTGATTATTGATGACCAACGAAATTTAAGTGTGCTCGGCCGTAAGAATAATGCGGACGATCCCTTTGTCCGAGTGTTTCATTACAATTACGCCACACAACAAACCACCGTGCAGGTTTTAGGGCAGAATGGTGCGCAATTAAATGGAGAGTCGATTCAGGGTTCTTTTGAACTGGAAAATCTTTATGATGCGAAGCTTTTCAAAGAGAATGGGCGTTTTTATTTTGCCTTTTTTCAAAAACGAGCGGCAGATTCAACAGGACTTTCGTATGGAGTGAGCTTATATATTTGCAATGAACAAAATGGAATCATTAGCAGTAACTGCGTGCGTCGGGAAATTATGAGAGAAGGGGGATTACTCGATACCCGGGAGCGCTCCCAATTTTTTTACTATAACGTTCAGATGCGTTTCGAAAATCATGGCTTCACCTTGATGAATTCTCTTTTTTACCGAGGCAGCGGGAACAAAGAAATCATTTATTATAATCTTGCCTTGAATAATCCTAATCAACCCGGTGCTTACTTCAGATTTCCCTATCAAGCAGACACCCAATATGCGTTTGTTGATTGGCTACATCATCCCCAAGATCAGCGTGATTTTTTTATGTGCGGGCTCCGGACCATTCGAGGAGGTTCTGGTACCTTTCAAGTCGATTGTTGGACAGCCAGTTATGCGAATGGTAATCAAGGCGTGCACGATCGTTACGATGATTTACTGCGTTATATGCCTTCTTCCCAAAATACTTTTTATCTGATGCCTCCGATAGGTCAACGCGGGCCGGTGCTTTATGTGACTTATCCTATGAATGTGGATTTAGAGGGAGATATGGGAGAAGGAATATTAGTGAGCCTGGCTAATTTTGTGAGGGCTCATGCCGGGAATCAAAGCAAGGTGCTTAGAATTGAATTTGCTCCTTTCCAGAATTTGTAAGTGAGACGGGAATTCTTTTTCTTCCCCAATCTCCTGCGGGTCCTGCAAAAACACCCGGACAAGTTTGTCTGCAAACTAAACATTTCCCGTTGTTGCTTAATTTCCATTCTGTGATTTCATACCAATCTCTTCCGATAAGTTTTGTTTTACAATTGGAACAGTAAGTTGAAGAGCCTGTCTCATCATGCACGTTTCCGGTATAAACATAATGAAGTCCATTTTTTAGAGCAATCGCTCGAGCTCTAGACAAGGTGGTATGAGGAGTTGAAGCGTAGTTTAACATTTTATAATCGGGGTGAAAGGCTGTGAAATGGAGGGGGACATCGGGCCCTAGATTCGAATAAATCCATTGAGTCATCTCTTCAATTTCTTTTTCGGAATCATTTTCTCCCGGGATCACCAAGTTGGTGATTTCAAACCAAACCTTCGTTTCTTTTTTTAGATAGACCAACGTATCCAAAACGGGTTGCAAGTTTCCTTTGGTGATTTCTTTATAGAAGCGCTCGGTGAATCCCTTTAAATCGACATTGGCGGCATCTATATATTTGTAAAATTCTTTGCGGGGCTCAGGACAAATATACCCGGCTGTTACCGCCACGGTTTTAATTCCTTTTTCATGGCAGGCTTGGGCCACATCTATTGCATATTCCATAAAAATAGTGGGATCGTTGTAAGTGAAGGCGACGGATCTGCAGTTGAGTTCTTGAGCGACTTGCGCAATTTTTTCGGGTGAAGCTTGGTCAGAAAGTTTATCCCAGTCGCGTGATTTGCTGATGTCCCAGTTTTGGCAAAATTGACAAGAAAGATTGCAGCCGGCGGTGCCAAAAGAAAGCACCGGTGTGCCCGGCAAAAAATGATTGAGTGGTTTTTTTTCGATTGGATCGATGCAAAAACCACTCGAGCGCCCATAAGTGGTAAGTACGATTTGATTATCTTCTGCTCCTCGCACAAAGCACAGGCCGCGTTGCCCATTTTGTAATTTGCAGGCTCGCGGACAAACATCACATTGAACTCGGCCGTCTTCCACTGCATGCCAATAATGAGTTGGGTAGAGTTCGCTTGATTTTAGACCCAAAGTTGCCATGTAATAAAGATAGGCTTCTTACATCTAAAAACAAGAGTACTTATGAATAAAGTTCGAAAACCAGCGGTTGCAGGGGCCTTTTACCCGGCAGATGCGCGGGAGCTTAAAAAAGAGCTCGAAGAATATTTTTCTTTAACCCAGACGAGCCTTAATTTTCCGAAAGCGATTATAGCTCCCCATGCAGGAACTATTTATTCTGGCCCTATTGCGGCGTCTGCCTATGCTTGTTTAAAAAAGATGAAAGATTTTGTGCATCGCGTGATTTTGTTGGGTCCGGCTCATCAGGTGGGTTTTGAAGGAATTGCGGTGCCCAGTGTAGATTTTTTTGAGACGCCCCTTGGAAAAATTCCTTTAGATCGTCGTGCCATCGAAGAAATATCGCTTCTTCCCCAGGTGATTGAATTCGATGAAGCCCATGCCGAAGAGCATAGCTTAGAGGTGCAGCTGCCTTTTTTGCAAATGAGTTTAGGTGATTTTCAGTTGATTCCTTTGGTAGTGGGCTGGACCGAGCCTGAGCTCGTCGCCGAAGTTTTAGAGAAACTTTGGGGTGGAAAAGAAACCCTCATTATTGTGAGCTCCGATTTGAGTCATTACTTGAGCTATGGAAATGCCCAAAAAACAGATGAAGAGACGGCTAGGCAAATTGAAACTCTCGATTGGCAAAATCTTGCCGATCAAAAGGCCTGTGGTTTTTTTCCAGTGCGTGGCCTGCTTCTTGAAGCTCAGAAAAAAGCTTTAGAAGTGAAAGTTTTAGATTTGAGAAACTCCGGTGACACGGCAGGTGATAAAAAAAGAGTGGTGGGTTACGGGGCCTTTCATTTTTACGAAAAGCACTGAAAAACGATATCTTATCTTGCTTTCACAAAAGGTAATCCTCTTTATTTATTTTTTAAAAATCATTTACTCCTTTTTATTTCTTTTGAAAGTTTTTTCAAATTTGTTAGTATTTCCGCTAGTATTTCCAAAAAAATAAATTTTATTTTTGAAGGGAAAGGTGGCGAAATGAAACTTCTCCGTTGTGTGGGCGTGCTTTTGATCCTAGGCGTGGCTTCTTGTAATGGAGGTAATTCAGGAGTTAATCCGAATCCGAGCCCGACCCCTGACCCCGCAAATCCAACATGTGCAAGCGGAGAGCGCACCTTCGTAATTACCAATAATACTGATGAACAAATTTGGATCGGCGTTACGGGTGGCTCGCTCCCCTGTTTCACCGATAATGATTGCCCAAACGATGGAGTGGGATCTTGCGCGGGCGCATCTCCTTCAACTCAAAAAGCCGGGCATTGCACCTGCACCAGTAACAGTAATTGTGGCTCTCAGGCTGCCTGCAATACGAATAATAATATTTGCTTTATGTATTTGCCCGATCTCACCACCGAGCAGGTGAGCTTAGCGGCGGGTGCTCATTCTACAATTTGTATGCCTGCCCCGATTGCAGATGAGCCTTTTCAATGGAGCGGCAACATTTTTCCCCGTACCGGTTGTAATAGCCATGGACAAAGTTGCAGAACCGGCGATTGTGGAGCGGGCTCTGACGGAATTTGTCCGACAGGCACCGGTGGAGATCCTCCTATTTCTTTGGCAGAATTCACCTTGGCAAACCAAACCCTTTCGACTACAGGGCCCGATTTCTATGATGTGAGTATTATCAACGGAATCAATGTGGGTATTTCGATGGGGCCTGTTGCTGGAACTTTTGCGGCCGAAGCGAATGATCCTTACTCCTGCAAGATAGCGGGTGGCACAACGGCGCAAGGTGAGCTTTCAGCGTGTTCCTGGACCGTGACGCCTACAGTACCGACTGCTTCTCCAACGAACCAAACCACCTTACTTCGTGATGTCTACCCGACTGCTTATAGCGGTGTGGGTTCCTGCCCTAACGGAGGCAATCCAAATAGTTTAGGGTATTGTGCTTGCACTGCCGACTCGAATTGTAGCTCAGCGGGGCTTTATTGCGGCTTGGCGACGAATGCAGCCAGTGGAGTCCAATACGCTAAAGTTTGTGGTTCTCCGATTGGTTGGTGGACAGCAGATGATATTTGTCTTTCTTCAAACAACACTTCGCCCGATATTGCAGCATTTAGTTGTGGTACGACCAATGATAATCTTTATGCCTGCATCAATACGAATGCCCAATCTTGTTACAACGACCAGGCGACACCGGCTGGAAATTGTTGCGGCTGTGCGACCAGCAGCTCTTCTCCTTACGCGAGTAACTGGCCGGATGTTTTAAATCCAGGCTTCGGAGGAAGTGATGGGGGGTGTTATGGATATAATAGTAGCTGGTTTACTGTTGCCCAACCGTGGATTGTCTTCTTAAAACAGGCTTGCCCCACGGCTTATACCTATCCTTTTGACGATGCAACCAGCACCTTTACTTGTGATGGCGCTAGCGCGGTGGGTACTGCAAATGCTGTAACGCCAAACTATAACATCACCTTTTTACCAACCGATTAATTTTATTGGAGCACTCCTTATTAGAAAGCCATTCTTGAACTTTCAAGAATGGCTTTTTTATTGCCTTTAGGAAAACCCCCGGCTTTGCCGGGTGGACTCATAGGG
>CAYLKF010000003.1:0-2541 GCA_964384365.1 uncultured Pseudomonadota bacterium
GCTGCGTTTTTTAGTTTATCTGGCATTCTTACCGAGCTTAGTCTCATTGGTTTAGTGCCTTTTGTCATTGCCTGTTGTCGCAGCCGAAAAAAGAAATAATTTTGTATAATGACCCCAGTTTTTACTGGGGTCTTTTTTTTAGTAATTTTAAGGAGCCTCTATGAAACTCATCCTCAAGAACAACGGTAACTTTTTTTTATGGGTAGTGCTGCCACTGCTCATTTTAATTTCAAGTGTGGCGGGGGTGAGTTTAGTTTCGAAGCAAGCGGAGTCGAGAATAGGGGCGGGTTGTTTATTTTCACCAGAACTTCTAGGCTGTAACCCCGCTGAAGATCCTGCCGTTTGTCAACAGAGAGAAGGAACCGCCTTTTGCGTGGCTGACCCTACTAATACGAATGGAACGCCTCTCGTTTGTCGGCATCAACGCTGTGAAATCACCGTTAGGAATACGAATAGGGTGGGAGTCTGCGTCGATGCAGGTGCGGATACAACCAGTCCTGGATGCGTTTATATCCCCGGTTGCCCTAATGGAATTCAGGATCCAGGTGAAGAGTGCGATAGTCGAGATGATATTGGCCAGTGTAGTACGCGTGGTCCCGGATTTCATTGTCGGTCTTGCCGTTGTGTGACTCAATGCGGTGATGGAATTCGAGCGGGGGGTGAACAATGTGATACCGATGCGCGTGGACGTCCTATTTTAGGACCCGAGTGTGGTCCAAGAGATACGTGCACTAGAAACTGTAAATGCTTTACTCCTCCGCCTGTGTGTGGTGACGGAGTCGCTGAAGGAACGGAACAATGTGACGGAGCGGATACGAGTAGGTGTTCTGTGCCCGGCTCTACTTGCTCAAGTTGTGTTTGTGTGCCTCCTCCGCGTTGCGGGGACACACGCGTGGATACTGGGGTTGGAGAACAATGCGATGCAGGTGATGGGCGCGATTCAGCAAGCATGGAAGTTGGAAATGCTCAGTGTTTGAGCCGCTCCATTACAGTTGGAGATCACCGAACAATTTGTGATTTAGGCAGTTGTCGATGTAATGAACCTCCTCCTATTTGTGGGGATGGACGAGTGAATGGTACGGATCAGTGCGATGGAAGTGATTCCCATTGTCTTTCAATAGGTACGGGTTTGCATTGTAGGGGATGCCGTTGCGTGTCCGAATGTGGTGATGGAGCTTATTCAAGCGACGAACAATGTGATGTGGTAAGTGGCCGACCTATTTTTGATCCGGTTCGCTGTGCAGGCGGATTGACAGCTTGTACCTCGGATTGTCGCTGTGTTGCGCCCCCTCCTGCTTGTAACGATGGACGAGTGAACGGTACGGATCAATGTGATGGCGGAGCTCCTTCGAGCCCCACGGCCGCGAATGCCCAATGTGCAGCTTTTCCAGCTGCAGGTGGCGGAGTGCTAGGCACAGGAGCCACCTGTAATTTAATGACTTGCCAATGTAATCCTCCTCCTCCTGCTTGTAACGATGGGCGAGTGAATGGGACGGATCAATGCGATGGCGGAGCTCCCTCAAGTCCAATGATGGCCAATGCTCAATGTGAAGCTTTTCCGGCTGCTGGAGGTGGAGTGCTCGGTCGAGGAGCCACCTGTAACTTAGGAACTTGCCAATGTAATCCTCCTCCTCCTGCTTGTAACGATGGGCGAGTGAATGGGACGGATCAATGCGATGGCGGAGCTCCTTCGAGCCCCACGGCCGCGAATGCCCAATGCGCAGCTTTTCCAGCTGCAGGTGGCGGAGTGCTAGGCACAGGAGCCACCTGTAACTTAGGAACTTGCCAATGTAATCCTCCTCCTCCCATTTGTGGTGATGGAAGAGTGAATGGAACCGATCAATGTGAAGTGAATGCAGATTGTGCTTTGCCAGGTCCGGGCTTGCGAGGTCCGGGCTTGTATTGTGCGGGATGTATTTGCGTTCCCCAATGTGGGGATGGAGTGCGTGTCGCCAGCGAAGCCTGTGAAGGCACGGATGCAAGCTCTTGTCCCGTTGCAGGATCTCGTTGTGAGCGATGTAATTGTATAGCCCCTCAATGCGGAAATAGTATTTTAGAAACCGCCGCGGGTGAGATTTGCGATGGGGATCCCGGTGTATGTCCCATAGCAGGATCGCGGTGTGAAGGTTGTCGTTGTATCGCTCCTGTTTGCGGAAATGGGGTACGCGAAGGTTCCGAAGTTTGTGATGGTGCCGATCGTGGCACTTGCACGGGCACAGGTTCTCGTTGTGAAAGCTGCCAATGTGTTACCCCAACCTGTGGGAATGGGACGCTCGATAGTGGCGAGGAATGTGACCGAGCGGATCCTACTTGTAATACAAATGCGTTCTGTATTGCTCGCTATACCAACCCTCGTGCCACTTATAGTCCTGATTTATGTAAATGCATTGTTCCTAATCCGGTTTGTGGCAATGGAGGCGCCCCGGAAGTTGGAGAGGAGTGTGAGGGTTCGGCAGATTCTTGTCCTACATCTGGTTCAACTTGTCGGGATTGCCGATGTATTCCTCCTGTGAAACAGCCCCAAGCCATTTGCGGCGATGG
>CAYLKF010000003.1:2641-232031 GCA_964384365.1 uncultured Pseudomonadota bacterium
GGTACTTTCAAATGTAGCTTTGATCCTTCGGCTCAGTTGAATTTATCGAGTTATTTGATTCAACTTGCGCTGATTAGCTTAATTCCTTTTACCGCAATTTGGCGAGTAAGAAGAAAAAAGTAGATTGTTTGTTTTGATTTAGATCTGATCAGAAACCCCTTTTCTTCAAAGAAAAGGGGTTTTTATTTTTGAGTAATTCCCTTGAAAAGAGGGGATTGCAAAAGATTTTCGATATGTTATGGATTCACGCCTTCGAGAGAGGGCGTGAAATGTTCAAGAATGAGGAGAAAATAAAGCTATGTCCCACGATGCGAGCTCTTCGGGAGCCCTAGAGAAGCCGATCCAAGAATGCGATGATGTGGTGATTCGATTCGCCGGAGATTCTGGCGATGGAATGCAGTTAACGGGAACTCAATTTACTAAAACGGCAGCTATTTTAGGGAATGATATCAGCACACTTCCCGATTATCCGGCCGAGATTCGAGCTCCTGCTGGTACTTTGGCGGGGGTGAGTGCCTACCAACTCAATTTTTCAAGCCGAGAGATTCGCACTCCGGGCGATCAACCCGATGTTTTAGTGGCCATGAATCCTGCGGCTCTCAAAGCAAACTTAAAAGATGTTCCTGCCGGTGCGATTATTATTGTGAATGAAGATGCCTTTAATGCCCGCAATTTAGAGCGCGCGGGCTATAAATCAAACCCTCTCGAAGATGCCTCTCTCAAAGATTTTCGGGTGTTTAAGGTTCCGATTACCACTTTAAATCAAAATGCCCTGACGGAACTTCAGATTACCGGAAAAGAAAAAGATCGTTGCCGCAATTTTTTTGCCTTAGGCATGATGTATTGGATGTACGATCGTCCGATGGATGTAACCGTTCAATGGATCGAAAAGCGTTTCCAAAAAAATCCGGATATCGTGAAAGCGAATCTCTTGGCGCTTAAGGCTGGCTATCATTTTGCGGAAACCGCTGAGGTAATTTCGGTTCATTATAGAATTCCCGCTGCGAAATTAAAACCCGGTAAATATCGAAACATCATGGGAAACGAGGCAACTGCCTTGGGTTTGGTTGCTGCAGGTCAAATGGCGGGCAAAGAATTGGTTTATTGCAGTTATCCGATTACACCTGCCTCCGATATTTTACATGAGCTCTCCAAGCACAAACGTTTTGGGGTGAAAACCCTTCAAGTCGAAGATGAAATTGCGGCCATTGGTGCGACGATTGGCGCCTCGTTTGGTGGTGCTTTGGCGGTGACGGGTACGAGTGGCCCTGGCTTGGCGTTGAAGAGCGAAGCGATTAATTTGGCAGTCATGGGCGAGCTTCCTTTGCTCGTCATTAATGTGCAGCGCGGGGGGCCTTCGACTGGGCTTCCTACCAAAACGGAACAGGCTGATTTGTTGCAGGCGTTATTTGGCCGAAATGGCGAGAGCCCAGTTCCTGTTTTAGCACCGGCTTCTCCTTCGGAGTGTTTTACTTTGGCTTATGAGGCCGTGCGTTTAGCCACGAAATATATGACTCCTGTTTTATTACTTACCGATGGTTATTTGGCCAATGGAAGTGAGCCCTGGTTGATTCCTGAAATTTCTTCTCTCCAAGCTTTTTCAATCGAACATCCCAAAACTTGGAATGGAAAATTTCAGCCCTATCTTCGGAGCGAAAAAACTTTATCGAGACCTTGGGCGATTCCCGGAAATAAAGGCTTAGAACATCGCATCGGTGGGTTAGAAAAAGAAGATGTAACGGGGAATGTGAGTTATGATCCTCAAAACCATGAGAAGATGGTGAAGCTTCGTGCGGCAAAAGTGGCGGGCATGGTGCAAGATGTGCCTGATCTTGAAGTGTTTGGCCCTGCAAGCGGAGATGTGTTGTTGCTCGGTTGGGGCGGCACTTTTGGTGCCATTGTCTCGGCAGCAGAAACCTTGCAAAAAGAGGGTTGTGCGGTGAGCGCTGCTCATTTGCGTTATTTGAATCCTTTTCCAAAAAATTTGGGAGAAGTGCTCTCTCGGTTTAAACAAGTGATCGTTCCCGAACTTAATTTAGGTCAACTTGCTCTTTTAATTCGCGCGAAATATTTGGTCGATGCGAAATCTTTGAGTAAAGTGCAAGGCAAGCCTTTTCGAATTCAAGAAATTGTCGATGGAGTTCGAAATCATTTGAAGGGTGAGAGTTCAAAATCTAAAAAGGTCAATCGAGGATAATTTTATGGCAGAACCTGCTGTGAGTTTAAATTTAACCCGTAAAGATTTTATTTCCGATCAAGAAGTCCGTTGGTGCCCCGGATGCGGCGACTACGCAATCTTGGCTCAAATGCAAAATGTTTTGCCAAAATTGAATATTCCGCTCGAAAATTATGTTTTTGTTTCAGGGATTGGTTGCTCAAGCCGTTTTCCTTATTACATGAATACCTATGGTTTTCACACAATCCATGGTCGAGCGCCCGCAATTGCCACGGGTTTAAAAGCGCATCGCCCCGATCTTTCAATATGGGTAGTGACGGGAGATGGAGATGGGCTAAGCATTGGCGGTAATCACCTTATTCACGCGTTGCGCCGAAATGTTGATTTTAAAATCTTACTTTTTAATAACCGGATTTACGGCTTAACCAAGGGGCAGTATAGCCCCACCTCCGAGTTGGGTAAGAAAACGAAATCAACCCCACAAGGTAGCATCGATTATCCGTTGAATCCCCTCACTTTAGCTTTGGGAGTGGAAGCCAGTTTTGTGGCACGTACGGTCGATACCGATGTGAAGCATATGGCTGAAGTTTTTGAAGCGGCTGGGCGGCACAAAGGTACGGCGTTTGTTGAGATTTTGCAAAACTGTGTGATTTTTAACGATGGTGCTTTTTCCGAGGTGAATGAAAGAGACATTCGGGACGATCATTCTTTAAAACTTGTTGAAGGACAGCCCTTAATTTTTGGAAAAAATCGCAATAAAGGCATTCGTCTGAAAGGCTTTAAACCCGAAGTGGTAGAGTTTGATCCGGCCAATCCTCCCAGTGATTTGATGGTTCACGCGTCGAAATTAGAAGATCCTACCTATGCGACTTTCTTGTCGCGTATGGAATCACCGGCTTTTCCTGTGCCGCTGGGTGTTTTCCGGGCGATTGAGAAAGCAACTTACGAAGACATGCTTCAGCATCAAATTGATGAGGCGATGGTGACCCAAGGAAAAGGGGATTTAGAAAAGTTGCTCAATAGTGGAGAGACTTGGAGAGTGACTTAGTCGATACTGAAAAATGTCAATCTACTGTGTTGTCGTTGTACTCGCAATCCTCACGTATATTTAAAGTACGCTCCGTGCTCGTTTACCGGTGCCTTGTATCTTGGGCATTTTTGAACATCGACTGTTCATTACGATTTAAAACGATTTCTTTTCCACACTTCAAGAAACACTAAACTCAAGAAAACAAGAGAGCCCGAGAAAGTGCTGTGACTCGAGTTCAGCGAGAGCGAGCAGCCCCCTTCGCTTGGAATTTCCGGGTCCGATTGAGGAAGGAGGGGAGGGTTGTCGAGAACGTGTCCCCCAAGCGCTGGAGAGCCTTTCATGGCGCTGATCAGGTTTACACGCCCACCACTTAAAATTTTTCCTTGAAGTGAAGGGATGGGGTCTACGCTTTGAAGAAGAAGTTGTTTGATTTGATCATAACGCAAATTGGGGTTCAATGCCCAAAGTAGCGCTGCGGCCCCTGTTACGTGAGGTGCTGCAGCAGAGCTTCCTGTGAAAAATCCATATCGATTTCCCGGAAGAGTTGAAAAAATATCGACCCCGGGCGCACCAATATCGACGGTATTTGGGCCATAATCACTAAAATTCGCCAAGGTATCGCGGGTGTCGGTTGCGGCAACGGCAATAATATTGGGTGCTGGATAACTTGAAGGGTAATTTGCCTGGCGTGGATCGGTATCGTTACTTAAACCTGGAGAATGATTTCCGGCGCTGGCCACCACGAGAATTCCTGCAGCCTCTGCGGCGTTAATGGCATCTTGCAAAATTCCAGAAGGTGCGCCCCCTTCTGGAGAATAGCCCCAACTCATATTGATGATTTTAGCCCGTTTTTCCATCGCATATTGAATCGCTTCGACGGCCTGAGAGACGTTTGAGTTTCCTTCGGAATCTAAAACTTTTAAAATCATCAGTCTGCTTCTCCAAGCAGTGCCGGTGATCCCTCGGGCATTATTTCCTACTGCGCCAATAACTCCTGTTACTTGGCTTCCGTGGCCGTAATCATCTTGAGGAGCTGAAGCATGATTAAAAAAATTGTAGCCGTGTAGATCATCTACGTAACCATTGTGATCGTCATCTTGACCATTTCCGGGGATTTCATCGGGGTTAGTCCATAAATTTTCGCTCAAGTCTTCATGATTGAGATCGGCTCCTGAATCAATGATGGCTACAATAATTTCAGATTGCGTGAGGTGATCCCAGGCTTCTTCAATTCCTATATTTACTCCAGTTCCCTCAAACTCCCATTGCTGAGAATAACGAGGATCATTTGGAGTTGCATTCACATGAATGGGAGAATCAATTTCTGCATGCTCTACCTGAGGATTCAAACGTAAGGCCTCTAAAACTTGATTGGGGTTTTGATTCGATGAAACTGAGAAAATTTGGGTATGCGTTAAGGGAATATAAGCCGAACGGTAGCGGGCAAATTCAGCTCCTCGAGGAGCTTGTGCAGAGAAACCCTGATTTTTCCATTGAATCAAAATACGGGTAGGTTCGGTCGCTTGGATAGCCGAATTTAGCCCAAAAAAGGCCACCCCGAATAGAATAAGTCTATTGAGCCAATAGTGTTTCATAGGTCCCTCGAATAGGACTATTCTCGGCAAAAATCGAAATAGGTTGCTTAATCTTAAACAAAAAATAAGGGCATTTATCTTCAATAATTTCTTTGATTTACGGGCTTATACACCTTGACAGGCCCTTGGGCCAGCAGATAATGTCCTAAAATGAAAGACCTCATTTTAGAAGAAGGTTTGACCTTCGATGATGTTTTAGTGGTTCCGGGTTTAAGTCATGTCTTGCCCAACCAAGTGAATGTTCAAACCCAACTCACACGCAAAATCCAACTCAATATTCCGCTGATTTCTGCAGCAATGGATACAGTCACCGAAGCAAAAGCGGCCATCACGATGGCTCAATGCGGAGGAATTGGCATTATCCATCGTAATCTTTCGATCGAAGAGCAGGCACTCGAAGTGCAAAAAGTAAAAAAGAGCGAAAGTGGAATGATTTTGAAGCCCATTACGATGGGGCCTGAAGAAAAAATTAATACGGCAATTGAAGTGATGAAGAGAAATAATATCTCCGGACTTCCCATCGTTGAAAATAATCGTTTGGTTGGAATTCTCACGAATCGTGATCTTCGATTCGAAACCAATCTTAATCTTAAAGTTTCTGAACTCATGACTAAAAAAGTGGTGACGGTCAGTGAAAAAGTAACCTCCGAAGAAGCGAAAGAGCTGCTCCATCGCCACCGTATCGAAAAGCTTCTGGTGGTAGGAAAAAATGGAGAGCTCAAAGGTTTGATCACAATCAAAGATATTGAGAAAACAGAAAAGAATCCGAATGCCGTGAAAGATCATCAAGGCCGTTTGTTAGTAGGGGCGGCGGTAGGCTCCGGAGATAAAGCAATTGAGAGAGCAAAGGCTCTGATTCAGGCTGAGGTTGATGTGGTCATTGTCGATACTGCACATGGTCATTCTCAATCAGTTTTAGAAACAGTTGAAACCTTGAAAAAACAACACCCAGAAGTTCAAGTGATTGCAGGAAATATCGCTACCGGTGAAGCGGCCAAAGATTTGATTAAGCGTGGGGCTGATGCTGTAAAGGTAGGGGTTGGGCCAGGCTCGATTTGTACCACGCGGGTGATTGCCGGAGTAGGCGTGCCTCAACTCACAGCCGTGATGAACGTGGCCAAAGTTGCTCAAGAAGCCAAAGTGCCCGTGATTGCCGATGGTGGGGTTAAGTTTTCGGGAGATGTGACTAAGGCGATTGTTGCAGGAGCCGATACCGTGATGGTGGGGAGTTTGTTTGCGGGAACGAGTGAGTCGCCCGGTGAGATGGTGCTCTATCAGGGGCGAAGTTATAAAGTTTATCGAGGAATGGGTTCGATTGGAGCCATGAAAGCCGGGTCTGCCGATCGATATTTTCAAGATAAAGACGCTGCCCCTTCGAAGTTTGTGCCTGAAGGAATTGAAGGAATGGTTCCTTATCGTGGCAAACTCGCGGAGAATGTTTACCAGTTGGTTGGAGGCTTGCGTTCGGGGATGGGTTATGCGGGTTGTGAAAATATTCCCACTTTGAAAACTAAAGCCCGCTTTGTGAGAATTACTTCTTCGGGCCTTCGCGAATCTCATGTGCACGATGTGATGATCACCAAAGAAGCACCCAATTATCATGTGGAGAAATAAGAAATTCAAGAACCCGGTCGAATTTTTCAAAACTTTAAACGCTACTCTTGTTATTTTCTTTTTGCTGCGTGAGTTTCCCGCCTTAAAGTTTTTCAAAATTAACCGAGCTCTTGAATCTTAGAGTTATGGATAAAATCCTCGTTTTAGATTTTGGTTCCCAATACACTCAGCTCATTGCGCGTCGTATTCGCGAAAATCACGTTTATTGCGAAATTCATCCTTTTAATATCTCCCTCGATAAAATTAAAGCATTTCAACCCAAGGCGATTGTTTTATCGGGCGGGCCTTCGAGCGTCTACGATTCAGGAGCTCCGCAGTTAGAAAAGAATTTTTTTGATTTGCCTTACCCCATGCTGGGAGTTTGTTATGGAATGCAATTGATGTCGAAGGTTTTGGGAGGAGAAGTGCAGGCGAGTAGTCATCGGGAGTATGGAAAAGCCCTTTTATCTATTGCGAAGCCCGGCGCTTTGCTTGAAGGGGTGAACGAAAAACAGGTTTGGATGAGCCACGGCGATAAGGTGGTAAAAATTCCTGCAGGTTTCTCCGAAACTGCTTCCTCCGAAAATTGCCAATTTGCAGCCGTTGAAAACGCCTCTCAAAAACGTTACGGAGTGCAGTTTCATCCCGAAGTGGTGCACAGCTTAGACGGTAAAAAAATCCTTCAAAACTTTATATTTAAAATTGCGGGCTGCAAGGCCGATTGGACAATGTCGGGCTTCATTGAATCTGAAGTTGAAAGAATTAAAAAACAGGTTGGGGATGATTCAGTGCTTTGCGCGGTTTCGGGAGGGGTTGATTCTACGGTGGCTGCCGTTTTGGTCCACAAGGCCGTTGGCGATCGCCTCACCTGTATATTTATCGATAATGGGGTGCTTCGTAAAAATGAAGCCGAGAAGGTTCAAAAAGTATTTCGCGATCATTTAAAGATTAAGCTGATTCACGTGAATGCGACTGAACGGTTTTTATCGAAGTTAAAAGGGGTGGAAGATCCGGAAAAAAAGCGAAAAACCATTGGCAATGAATTCATTTATCTCTTTGAAGAAGAAGCAGCGAAGCTTACAAATATTAAATGGCTGGTTCAGGGCACTCTATACCCCGATGTGATTGAGAGCGTGAGTTTTAAAGGCCCTTCGGCCACCATTAAAACCCATCACAATGTGGGAGGGCTTCCGGAGAAAATGGGTTTGAAATTGATCGAACCTCTTCGCGAGCTTTTTAAAGATGAAGTGCGAGAGCTCGGCCGGCAAATGGGTATCCCTGAAGAAATGATTGGCAGGCAGCCTTTCCCGGGGCCGGGTTTGGCTATTCGTATCTTGGGAGAAGTGAATTCCGCTGCACTTTCGATTTTACGTGAGGCCGATGATATCGTTGTTCAAGAAATTAAAAATGCGGGCTTGTATTACCAAATTTGGCAATCGTTTGCAGTTTTGCTTCCGGTCAAGACCGTTGGGGTGATGGGCGATGAGCGCACTTACGAAAACGTGATTGCGGTTCGCTGTGTGAGTAGTGTCGATGGCATGACTGCTGATTGGGTAGCCCTCCCTCCCGAATTGCTCGGCAAAATCTCGAATCGGATTATCAATGAGGTAAAGGGTGTGAATCGGGTGGTTTACGATATCTCCTCAAAGCCTCCGGCAACGATTGAGTGGGAATAGTGGGGTGAGGCGTTGAGCGTCGCATCATTTATAAAAAAGGGAGTTGGGATCGCTTTTCCATTTCCTTTTTTTGCATAAGTCTGAGAGCAATTCTCGATCTCTCCGATGCATGTGATGAATTTTCAACAGGCTTATTTTTTGAGTAATCTCTTTTGCTTCTAAGCCAAGTTTTGCGATTCCTTCATCCAAAAAAGAGGTGCTTGCGATCATGGTTTCTGAGAAATCAAGTTCAAGTTCTTGATCGGTCTCTAATCTTTGTAGGATGAGGTGTCGAAGTTTTTCTCCGGCCTCACGGGTCACGTGGTCTTGTTTAAATTTTTGTAAGATGGAGATTTTCATAAAGGAATCCTCGCGCAGCACCAAGTGCCCGGTAGGCGGTGTTTTAAAAAGCTTTTCTGAGATTGACGGGTTTGGAAATAATATCTTACCTGTGCATTACCGCTGATCAGTGTGAGTTTGCCCGCATTGTTTTTGAGTACATCTTTGAAATGAGTGAGACCCAGTCCACCCACTCTTTGCCTTCGTGTTGTAATTCCTTCTTCTAGAGCGAGTAAAATATACTCGAGATCATTCTTACATTGGTATTTTTGTTGTAGTTTTGAAGGAATGCTCACTCCCATGTCCAGTATTCCTAAGTGAATTTCTTTTTTCCAGAAACCCGCATAGGCATAATAGCGTTCGCCGCCCGAATGAGAAACTGTATTTTGAATCAGTTCTTGTAGGATTAGTTTACAATCAAATTGGAGATCTTCGCTGAGATTAAACTTGGAGCTGAATTTCTCGATAAAAGTAAAATCAAAGGTATTTTCTCCAACGCTTAGCAAATATTCTTTGTCTTCATAGAAATAATTTCGTGCGGGTGGTAAGGCAGGGGGGCAAAATGGGATTTCGTGAAGCTGTTTGAGAAATGGATATCGTTTTTGTAATCCGGAAGGAATGTGCCAATGAAGATGCACGTTTGCTTCGCAGGCCCTATCAATTAAACAGCATAAGATTGCTAAACCTGCGGGACTAAACAAGGTATGAGGGAGAAAGCTTAATTCAATGTGTGAGGAAGAGTGGAGAGTAAACTGCTCTAAGATTAAGAGGTAAGAATCGATTCTTTTGTCATTAATTTCCCTATTAAAATCAATAGTTAACATGATGCTATGTTAAATGTGCTCGCAATTTTAGTCAAGACTCTATTTAAATAGGTTATACAATTATTATTGTTTATAACTATTTAATATTATTAAATTTATTATGCTATGTGATTTATAACGCAAATAGCAATTGAATTAGTCTCGGAGAGTTCCTTCAAACTCTCCCCATTTTTGAATAAGAGAGGATGGAGCAGGGGAGGAGATTTGAAATCCCCTAGCTTCTAAAATCTCTTGAGGTTTTACGCTGCCTCCTTTTTTAATTCCAATCACTTTGACATAGATCACGGCCATTTCTTTTCCTGCGCGTGTAAAGACGTGCTTGAAGTAAAAATAGCGCTCATCCCAAAAAAAGAGCTGGGTACTGACTTCGATCTTCTGAAATCTTTTAAGAGGCTTGAGATAACGAATATATTGAGAAGCAACCACCGTTTGAATTTTGTTTTTCAAAAGGTATTTTAAATGGCCCGTTCGGCTCATCAAGTCGAGTCGGCACGCCTCTCCAAATGTGCAATAGCGGGCGTTATTCATGATAGAACCCTCACATTCCGTAAGCCAGACACGAAAAGAAACAGAGTGCTGGCCACTGAGCACATTTTGGAGGTCTCGAATGGGTTCTTTGAAAAGCGATTTAATAAAGGTAATCAGAAGTCTCAGCCAAACAATCATAAATAAGGACTCACTTTCATTTTAATTCCATGTTTTGCCTTCAGCGTCAGCAAAGCTTCGGGAACTATGGGGT
The DNA here is from genome assembly GCA_964384365.1 of uncultured Pseudomonadota bacterium. Taxonomy (GTDB): domain Bacteria; phylum UBA10199; class UBA10199; order JADFYH01; family JADFYH01; genus CAYLKF01. The sequence continues at coordinate 12,593 of CAYLKF010000003.1, forward strand.
GGTTTGGAATAAGTTCTAAGCGAAATTTTTGGGCAAGAATGGCCAAAACAAAAACACCTTCCATCATTGCAAAGTTATTTCCGATGCAAGTTCTACTTCCACCCCCAAAGGGAAAATAAATATATTTCTTTTCTTTATGAATAGCGTCTCCTTGAAAACGTTCGGGGTCAAATTTTTCAGGGTTTTCCCAATAACGAGGGTGGTGATGCATGGGGTAGATGCCGAGCATAACCATCGAACCTTTGGGGATGCGATGTCCATCAATTACATCTTCTTGCGTGGCTGTACGAGAAATGGCCCAAATGGGAGGATATAGGCGCATCACTTCTTCAAGCACCATCCGCGTATAAACCAATTTGGGAAAGTCCGCTAAAGTGGGAGAGTGTCCTCCTAAGATTGTTTGAAGTTCTTGTCGAAGTTTCTCGAGCACTTGAGGGTTTTGGTCGAGTAAATACCAAGTCCAGGATAAAGCGGTTGCCGTCGTTTCGTGGCCCGCTAAAAAGATGGTCATGATCTCATTATGGAGTTGCTCGTCGGTCATTCCTTGGCCAGTTTCTTCGTCGCGCACTTTTAAGAACATCGAAAGTAAATCGCTTCTTTCCGACTTTTCCTGACGTCGCTCTTGGATGATTCGGTAGACAATCTCATCCAATAATTTTTTAGCTTTCAACACCTTTCGATTACGAGGAGTGGGAATTTTTAGAGGAATAGGAAGAGGGGAGAGTGTACGGTAAACCCCATCTTCAAGAAAGATTTGCATGGCCTCTTGAATCTCGGAAAGACTCTCCCGCAGGCTTGTCCCAAACAGAGTTTCGAGCACAATATTGAGCGTTAGGTGAGTCATTTCGCTAAAGATATCGATTGGATTCTTAGCAAGGTTTTCTTTCCATTTTAGTGCAAAGTCTTCGGTGTTTTGCACCATTGTGTCGGAGAGCTTTGCTAAATGCTCATGATGGAAAGCGGGTTGGGCGAGTTTGCGTTGGCGTTTCCAAAAATCCCCTTCACTCGTGAGTAAGCCATTTCCAACGAGATATTTTATTTTTTGATAAAAAGGGCTTTTAATATAAATGTTTTTAGTGTCGACTAAAACCTGTCGAATGTATTCTGGATGGGTAAGGAGATAGATTCGCAGGGGCCCTAAGCGAAAATAGGCAATGCTTCCATATTGAATAGAGGTTTGAAGTAGAAAGCTCAACATGTCTTTTTTGGCTTTTAGTAACGAACCAATAAAAGGATATTGCCTCGGGCCTGGAACAGATTTGAAGGGGGTTGAGCATTGTAAACTTTTATGAGTTTTAAAATTAGAAGACAATTATTTTTCTTAAGAAGCTTTTAAGGTAGTTTCTCTCTTTATCTCGGCAATAAATTTATATAGACCTCATTTATGAACCCCAAAGATTTTGTCCATCTCCATGTGCATACCCAATACAGCTTGCTGCAAGGGGCAATCTTTGTCGATCGGCTCGTGAATAAGGTGAAAGATTTTGGGATGAAGGCGGTGGCCATCACCGATCATGCCAATCTGTTTGGGGCCGTTGAGTTTTATGAAAAGGCCAAAAAAGAGGGGATTAAACCCATCTTGGGTTGTGAAGTTTACTATCTGCCCGAAGGAAGTTGTAAGGTTAAAGATTCAAAATTTAAAGAGCATCATTTGGCCCATTTGCTCTTGCTCGCCCAAAACGCCCAGGGTTATCTAAATTTATGTCAGCTTCTCTCCACAGCATATCTTGAAGGATTTTATTATAAGCCACGATTAGATAAAGATTTTTTATTAAAACATTCTGAGGGAGTGATCGCGCTTTCCTGCTGTTCAAAAGGAGAAATCCCGCGCCGTATCATTGAAGGCAACCCCTCGGGTGCTTTAAAAGCGGCTCAAGAGTTGAGTCAAATTTATCCAGGGCGTTTTTACTTGGAATTACAAGATCATGGGCTCACTCATGAAAAGCTTTTGATTGAGAGTCTTCTTGATATTTCAAAAAAACAAAATTTACCTTTAGTTGCTACCAATAATGCTCACTATCTTTTGCGTGAAGATCGTGAAGCGCATGAGTCGTTGCTCTGTATTCAGAGTGGTCGTTTGTTGGTGGATGAAGATCGGGTTTCTTATGAAGGCGATGAGTTTTACCTGAAGTCTCCAGAAGAAATGGTTGCTCTCTTTCATGAATATCCGGAGGCTCTTCAAAACACGACTCAGATTGCCAATTCTTGTGAATTTGATTTTGATTTTAAAACCTATTATTTTCCGAAATATTCAGCACCTGAATCTAAAAAGTTAGAAGATTACTTAAAAGAATGTGTTTATGCCGGCTTCGAAGAGCGTTGGCCCGAAATTGCTTTATTTTGGGGAGAAAAGGCCGATCAACAACGGCCCCGTTATCTTGAGCGTCTCGAAGAAGAATTAAAAACCATTATCCCCATGGGCTTTGCCAGTTATTTTTTAGTGGTGGCCGATTTTATTAATTACGCCAAATCGAAAAATATTCCCGTGGGGCCAGGGCGTGGATCAGCCGCTGGAAGTTTGGTTGCTTATTCATTGAAAATCACAGATTTAGATCCTATTCCTTATCATTTACTTTTCGAAAGATTCTTGAACCCTGAGCGAATTAGCATGCCCGATATGGATATCGATTTTTGCATGAATCGGCGCGATGAAGTGATTGATTACGTTTCTCAAAAATACGGCAATGTTTCGCAGATTATTACTTTTGGAAAAATGAAAGCAAAGGCAGTGATTCGAGACGTCGGGCGCGTTTTAGATATGCCTTATGGAGAAGTCGATAAAATCGCGAAGTTAATCCCAAATAGTTTGAATATTACTTTAGAAGAAGCCCTCAAGGTGGAGCCTCGGCTCAAAGAGCTTGAAAATTCGAGTGCGCAAATCCGAAAACTTTTAAAAATTGCTAGGGCTTTAGAGGGGTTAAATCGTCATGCTTCAACTCATGCTGCAGGGGTGGTGATCTCCGATCGACCCCTTTCGAATTTTATGCCGCTTTATCGGGGGTCTGAAGAAGAAGTGGTGAGTCAATTCGATATGAAGTCGGTTGAAAAAATTGGCTTGGTGAAATTCGACTTCTTAGGACTCAAAACGCTGACGGTGATCGATAATGCTTTGAAGATTATCAAGCGAACGCGGGATATCGAGCTTAACATCAATCGTATCCCTTTAAATGATCCGGCGGTTTATAAAATTTTCTGCCAAGGGGATGGTTTAGGAATCTTCCAGTTGGAATCTTCGGGGATGCGAGACTTATTGGTAAAGCTCAAACCCAACTGCTTTGAAGATATTGTGGCCTTGGTAGCCCTTTATCGTCCCGGACCTTTGGGCAGTGGAATGGTCGATGATTTTATTAATCGGAAACATGGAAAAACTTCGATCTCTTATGAGCTCCCCCAGCTTGAGCCGATCTTAAAAGATACTTACGGGGTGATTGTCTACCAAGAGCAAGTGATGCAAATCGCCTCGGCCTTAGCCGGTTTTTCGTTGGGAGATGCCGATCTTTTAAGGCGCGCCATGGGAAAGAAAAAGCCCGAAGAAATGGCTAAGCAGCGCGAAAAGTTTTTGATGGGTGCTCAATCGAATAAAATCCCTCAAAAGAAGGCCGAAAAGATTTTTGATTTGATGGCGAAGTTTGCAGAATACGGTTTTAATAAATCGCATAGCGCGGCTTACGCCCTTGTTTCTTATCAAACAGCTTATCTCAAAGCCCATTACACGGCCGAATACATGGCGAGCTTACTTACCCACGAAATGGGGGATACCGATAAAATTCTTCAATATATTAGTGATCTCGATAATCATGATGTTTCGGTGCTTCCACCCGATGTGAATGAGTCGTATCGTTATTTTTCAGTATTAACGGATAAAGAAATCCGCTTCGGACTCGCGGCAGTCAAAAATGTGGGGGAGGCCGCGATTGAGGCGATTATTGAAGCCCGCAAAAAAGTTGGGAAGTTCGAATCTTATTTCCACTTTTGTGAAGAAATTGATACCCGCCGGATTAATCGAAAAGTCTTGGAGTTTTTAATCAAGTGCGGTGCTTTTGATAATTTGGGTATTCGTCGTTCTCAGGCCTTTGAGCTGATGGATGCAACCCTTGAGCATGGGAATCGCCGGCAACGGGATCGTGAACGGGGTCAAAATGGCTTGTTTGATCAACTCTCTTCGGGGCCGATTCGGCCCTTGCTGCCCGATATTCCGGAATGGCCTGATGCTCAAAAGTTGAAATTTGAAAAAGAGGCCATTGGTTTTTACATTACGGGGCATCCCCTAAAAGGGTATGAGACCCAGATTCAGAAAATCACCAGTTTTCATACGGGTAATTTGAAAACGGCAACCGATAAAGCCGAAGTCACGATGGTAGGAATGGTGAGTGCGCTGAAGGAAATTAAAACCAAAAAAGGTGATTTGATGGCTTTTGTGACTCTCGAAGATTTGCAAGGCTCGATTGAGATGGTTGTTTTTTCAGATCTGTATCGTCAATCGCAACCTTTACTCAAAAGTGAAGAGCCCTTGTGCGTGAAAGGGCAAGTAGATTTGGGCGAAGAGAGCGCAAAATTATTGGCCACTCAGATTGTTCCTTTAAAATCAATGCGGCAAATTCGATCTCAGGCGGTACGCATTCAAGTTTCGTCTGAGGAGCTAAATGAGAACAAACTGAAAGATTTTCGTCTTTTACTCTCTCGGTATCCGGGCAACTCTCCGGTTTATCTTCATTTAACGGGATTTGGTCTTGAAGAAACTGTTTTAAAATTGCCTCGTGAGCTGGAAGCCGAGTGGAATTCGGAGCTCGAATCGGAACTCACCGCACTCTTAAGCGGAGTGAAAATTATACAAGGAGTAAATGCCCCTTGAGTTTTACCTCCCCCTTCAAACGTGAAAAAGAAAGAGCCATCCTAGTGGGGTTGCGAATTCCTCCGGCTTCGCGCAAACAAGCCTTAGAAGTTTTGGAAGAATTAGAAAGCCTCACTTATACTGCAGGAGCTCAAGTGGTTGGGCGTTTGTGGCAAGAGCTGCGAGAAATTGATCCGGCCACACTGATTGGAAAAGGTAAAGTTGAAGAGTTGGCCCAGCAGGTGAAAACCCTCAACGCTGATGTGGTTATTTTCGATGAAGATTTAAATCCTACTCAAAACCGAAATCTTGAAGAAAAATTAAAAATTAAAGTAATCGACCGCACGGGTTTGATTTTAGATATTTTTGCTCAACGTGCGCGAACGCGAGAAGGTAAGCTTCAGGTCGAGCTTGCTCAAGCGCTCTATTTGTTGCCGCGTTTGGTGGGGCAGTGGGGGCACTTTTCTCGGCAGGCAGGTGGAATCGGCACTCGTGGGCCTGGAGAAACTCAGCTTGAAGTGGATCGACGTCGAGTTCGCGAAAAAATTTCGCAGATTCGAAAGGAGTTGAAGCGGGTGGAGTCTGCCCGTGAGATTCACCGCGCCAGACGCCTTTCGGTGCCGATTCCGACGATCTCATTAGTAGGGTATACCAATGCGGGTAAGTCGACTCTGATGAAGGCTCTGACTGAGGCCGAAGTTTTGGTAGAAGATAAACTTTTTGCCACGCTTGATCCTACCGTCAGACGGTTGAAATTGCCCAGTGGGCGTCAGGTTTTACTCAGTGATACCGTGGGATTTATTCGAAAACTTCCTCATAGCTTGATTGATTCGTTTAAAGCAACCTTCGAAGAAATTCGAGGGGCAGATTTGTTGGTGCATTTGATTGATGCCTCTCACCCCAATTCCGAAGCGCAAAATAAAACAGTATTGCAGGTTTTAAAAGAGCTTGAACTTCATCATAAACCTCGCTTGGAGATTTACAATAAAGCCGATCTGATCGAGCCTCATCAGCGCCAGGAAACGAAGCGAATCTACATCTCTGCTTTTCGAGAAATGAATTTCGAAGTTTTTTTAGAAAAGCTGGATACTGCTCTTTCGAAGGGATTTAAAAAAGCGAAAGTGGATATTCCTTATCATGAGGGGGCCTTGATTGCTTTTTTACATGACTATGCGCGCATTATTGAAAAAGAATACCATTCCAAGGGAGTAAGTATGGAAGTGGAGATTTATAGTAAGCATTTAGACAAGGTTAAACAATATAGAATAAAAAAAGGCGCCCGAAATGGACGCCTTCTTTGATCTTAATCGAATCAAATTATCGGCTACAGATGGTGCTTACCATTTTCTCAGTACATTCATGAATGGCTTTGCTCATCATTTGGCCAACTTTCGATTTTTTGAAGTAGCCTAAGCCACCCACTCCGAAAGCACCGCCGCCGAATCCGCCGCCGCCTGCATCAATGTTAAAGCTTGTTCCACCGGCTTTTACTCGTGAAGAAGCTAAGATTTCACTGGTGGTGGTATCGATTACTTTACAACTTAAGGTGAGCTCATCTTTTTTGAATCCGCCGCCTAAGCCGCCGAATCCGCCGCCTGCACCGCCTAAGCCTCCTGCATTAAAGCCTTCATTGCCTCGGCTGTAACCTGTTAGAGCATAAGAAACTAAATTGTCTGCAACTTTCATTTGGCGTTTTTTGGCTGCCTTTGCACCGGGCCTAGCTTCGTCTGAGCGAGCCAGAGCTTTTTCATTCATCACACCCACAGGAGCCATCGAACCTTCTTCGCGCTCGAGCACCGTTACACATTTTCCATTATTGACCAATTCCTCAACGGCCACTTCGCGGGAGTTTAAAGCAATATCATCGTTCCACCAACCCACCGAAATATTTTCGGTTTTGAAACGATCGACAGCTACTGGAATTCTGCCTGAGCGGGGAGCTACGGGCTCATCGCTCGTTGTTGATTTGCTTGCGGCTTGAAGTGCACCAGCGCCTAAAACACTGAGAACAAGGGCTAGCGCAAGATACTTAAAACTCTTTTCCATGAATTTACCCTCCTTGGGTTTTTTAATGAATAAGCACTCTTTCTTCATGAAGGCTTATCGTTTGTCAAGCCTTCGTAATGGAGTTTGACTAACGGGAAATAGCGTTTTATGGTTTAAGGGCAGTTCTAAAAATTACTGCGTGGGAGTTTAGAGCTGCCCTCAACAATTATGGGCATTCCAAATTATATTACCTTAACCCGTTTATTCTTAGTTCCGGTCTTGGCCTATTGTTATATAGAAGGGCGCTTTGATTGGGCGATGGCGGTTTTAGTGGTGGCGGGTATTTCGGATATCTTAGATGGAGCCTTAGCTCGCTATCTCAAACAAAAAACAAAGCTTGGTACTTTACTCGATCCTGCGGGCGATAAGCTTTTAATGGCCGTTTCTTTTTTTACCTTAGCCTGGATTGGTAAAATTCCTTTTTGGCTTTTTGTTTTGGTTTTGGGACGTGATGTTTATATTGTTTTGGGAGTTTTACTCTTAAAATGGATTTGTAAGCGACTTTACGTAGAGCCCACCTTGCTTTCTAAGCTCAATACTTTTTTTCAGCTCAGTTTGCTGTTTTTTTGTACCCTCCACGCCATTCTAGAAAAGAATTGGGCAAATCCCCCCCTTGCTTGGCTTTATTGGAGTGAGAGAGCTTTTGAGCTTACTATCGTTTTTGCGGCCTTGTTTACCGTGTTGAGCGGTTTGCAATATACTTGGATTGGAATCCAGGTGTATCGAGGCAAAATTTAGTCGCATTTTTGAGAATCGATTTAACGATCGAACTCTTCCAAAACCACCTCTTCACTGTTTTTAATTCCAGCCTCTCGCTGATAACGGGTGAGAAGAATACACGACAAGATAATCAAGATAGATCCAAAGATAGAGCTTTTGTTCGGAATCTCATTAAAAAATAAAATACCCATCAAAAATGAAAAAACAACGGCCGTATAAGCAAAGGGCGCTATTTTAGACGCCTCTTGAAGCTTATAGGCGTGCGTTAATAGAAGTTGAGCAAATGTGCCCACGAGCCCCCCAAAAAGGAGAAGAAATAAGATGAAAGGACGTGGAATGACTCCTTTAAAAATCACAAGGGGAAAGGTGAAAAACATCGAAATGAAAGAAAAATAAAAAACCATGGTGAGAAATGATTCGGTGGCGTGGAGTTGGCGAATGGCAATATAGGCGCAGGCGGCCAAAAGCCCGCTCGCTAGAGCTGCCCAGGTTGCCAGATTAAACTGATGAAAAGTAGGGTGGACGACCAGTGCCACGCCGCCAAGCGAGAGAAGGGTTAAAATAAAAATTTGCAGCGAGAATTTTTCACCCAAAAATAAAACAGAAAACAAAACGACAAAGAGAGGAGAAGTTTGCGAAAGAATGGCGGCATCACCGAGTGGAATATTCGCAATTGCATAAAAAATAAAAACAAGAGCAATGAATCCTGATAACCCTCGTCCTAATAAAAGAAGAGGACGGTTTCCGATAAACGAGACACGTTGCTGAATGATTAAAAAAGTGCTGAGTAAAACTGAAACTAAAGATCGAAAAAATACAGCCTCGTAAACGGGGACTTCTTTGAGAGCTTCTTTCACCGAAGCCCCCATGAGTGCAAAAAAGAAGCAGGCGCTCAACATGCAAAAGCCAGCGCTGCTCAGTAAACGTTTGGGCAAAAGCGTCAAAGAACTTATCGGCAAGTGAGTGCCCCTGTTCCATCGGGATGAAAAAGAGCCAAACAAGCAGTCGAGGCTTTGGCTACACGTACCGATTTCGAAAGGATACGGTCTCCTTGGAGTCCTTTATAAGAAACCTGAATCTGATAATTGCCGTAAGGCACTTGCTTTGAGAAAGGTTTTTCCATTTTTGTGGCTTGGCCTGAGACTGAAATTTTTCCCCAGGGCAGTGCCCGTACAGAAAGTAACCCTTTAGAGATTTCTGGAGCATTTGTTGGAGGTGTTTTAGGATTTTCTTTTGGAATATTTTTTTCCGAGATCGGAGCTGAAAGCGGTGCGGACTCCGCAAGGGGAGTCAAGCTTGAAGATTCAGGTGCCCGAGCCTGAAGTTGAAATTCTTTCGGTGGAGGTTCTGAAGTAAAATAAATTTTATAAATAAAAAGCAGAAAGCCAATTAAGAAAAGAAAAGAAAGCGAAAGATAAATTCGTTTTCGGGATCTGGAAACGGAGTTATTTGGCTCTAAAATATTTTGAGGAATCTGGCTCATGGAGCGGGTGTTTTCGAGCGGGTCTGAGGAAGTGTTAAAAGAGAAGGTTTGCGCCGAGGACATTTTTTGAGGAGGTCTTGCAGCCAGAGTATCGAACTGCTGACTTGGAGACGAGTGACTTTTCAAGCTTTGATAAACTTCAGCTCCCAAGGCGTTTGGCTCTGCGAAAAGATTTAAAGATTTTTGAACGCGCAAAATGTCTTCTAAAAAATCTTGAGCGCTGAAATAACGTTCTTTCAAATGGGGGGAGAGTGCTTTGCGAAGAATGGTTTTGAGTTCGGGTGCAAGATTTGTTTTTTCGATTTCATTCAGAGAAAAATTTTTGACTCTTTCTAGAATGTTTAGATCAGACCCCCCTGCAAAAAGACGTTGGGCAGTAAGAAGCTCGAAAAGAATAATGCCGGTGGCAAAGATATCGGTTCTGGCATCGAGCGAGTCGCCACGTGCTTGCTCGGGCGACATATACGCGAATTTTCCCTTCAGTACGCCCGTTGCTGTTTCGTAAGAACGAGAGGCCGCATGGGCAATTCCGAAGTCCGCAATTTTGATAGCGCCTTCGGTGGAAATTAAAATGTTTTGCGGAGAAATATCACGGTGCACGATTTTTAACTTATTACCTTGTTCATCACTTTGTTTGTGAATGTATTCGAGGCCTCTTAAAATTTCGCTCACAATATAAAGGGCTTCTTCTGTTTTGAGCTTCTTTTGATTTTGCGCAAGAGAGTCGGTGAGCTTTCGTAAGTCGGTGCCGGCAATATATTCCATCGCAATGTAATAATTTTCTCCTTCGCGCCCCAGCTCGTAAACTTGAACAATACGCTCGTGAGAAAGCCTCACCATGATTTTGGCTTCATCGATGAGCATCGAAATGAAATTAGCATTGGCCGACCAATGAGGCAGAATGCGCTTAATCACGACGGTTTTTTCAAACCCTTCGATCCCTAAAAGCTTCGCCTTAAAAATCTCGGCAGTTCCTCCTAGGGCTAGGCGTTCAAGCAAGAGATAGCGTCCGAATGGAATGGCTTGCATGGGCTTTATTTGCCTGAACCAGGCCCGATTCGCAAGAACTCTGTTATTTTACCGAAGGCCCTGCTGGTGTAATCAAAGGAATAGCAGAGCTGGGCTGAGAGCTTGGCAAAGAACTGGGCAGGCTTTGAGGCTGACTCGTTGGAAGAGAAGTAGGGAGGGGTGCGCTCACAGAAGGAGCGACCTGCGGAAACATCATTTTAAAGATTTCTTCTTGGCGTTTGAGGGCCGAAGCACTGTAGCGGAATTGTTGGAGCTGAGTATCGTTGGGTGCATTTTTCACCGCGAGATCTAAATATTCAACGGCTTTATCCCAATTTTTATTTTCAAGATAGGCTTTGCCGATGGCTCCATAAACCCGGGCGAGTTGCGGGGGTGGAATTCCCACGATGGGTTGCTCGAGTGCTTTTTGATAATAAGCCAGAGCGGTGGCAGGCTCTTTTTTAGCGATGAAGAGCTCGCCTAAAAGGTAGTAGAGAGTGAAACTATTGCTCCCAAGATCAGCTCCCTTTAAAAGGTAGGGGAGGGCCTCGTCGGGTTTTTTATTGAGCAACAAGGTTCGACCATAGGCCTCGTAAAAATCAGTAGAGTAACGATGAGGGGCTTTGAGAATTTTCAAACCATCTTCGGCCTGCTTATAATATTGAGCCGCAGAATAATAACTGCCTAAGAGCTCGGTGCAAGCCGCAAGTTTAAAAAGCATGATGGGGTCGTCGCAGCCGGCCTTGAGAGCTTCTTTGAAGTAAGAGATTGCCTTTTCACAATCTTGAATATCGTAAGAATCAAATCCATTTTTTACTAAGTCGTTCCAGGCTTTTGAGGTTTTTCCATAGCGCTTATAATAGTTAAAGTCTTCGGCGGCCATCGGAGAAGGTGTGGCCTGGGGAGCGGGTGCCGGTGTTGAAAAGGAGTTGGCAGGGGCGCTGGTGGGTAGGGAAGTGGGGAAACTTTGGGCCCTTGCGTGGAGGCTAAAGGCTGTAAAAAGAAGTAAAAAGATAAGGGTTTTCATGAATATCCTTTATGAGAGAATGATATTGCATTGTAGCATCCCTTTATGTTACCTGCAAAACTCGTTTTTTTAACACTCACGGTCTTTCGTGATTTTTTAAGGCTCGGTGTCCGCCTGAGGTGGATCGCCTTAGAAGAAAGATCGGCGGAATAACCAAAAGGAGATCTTTATGTCCGCTCTCGAAATGAAGGCCCTGCTTGAGGCCGGTGCCCACTTTGGCCACCAAACCAAGCGCTGGAACCCTAAAATGAAACCGTTTATTTATGGGGTTCGCAATGGAATTCATATTATCGACCTTTCCAAAACGGTTCCTTTAGCCGAACAGGCTTTTCAATTCATTCAAGAAGTTGTTGCCAACGGAGAAGATGTTCTTTTCGTGGGCACCAAACGTCAAGCTCAAGATATTGTCCGAGAAGAGGCCGAACGTTGCGGAATGTTTTATGTGAACGAACGTTGGTTGGGGGGAACTCTCACCAATTTCAAAACCATTAAATCTTCGATCGATCGTTTGCATGATTTGCAAAACAAAAAAGCCGATGGAACTTTTGCCGTTCTTACCAAAAAAGAAAATCTCGATATCGATCGCGATATTATTAAATTAGAGAAATCTTTGGGCGGAATCAAAAACATGGTGCGCCCTGCAGGCTTGGTGGTTTTGGTAGATCCTAAAAAAGAAAAAATCGCACTTCACGAATCGAATGTTTTACATATTCCTATCGTGGCAATGGCCGATACCAATTGTGACCCGGATCACATCGATCATTTGATTCCGTGTAACGATGATTCCATTCGTGCCATTCGCCTGATTTTAGCGAAGGTTGCCGATGCTGTTTTGGCCGGAATGACCGAGCGTGAAATTCGAGCCCGTGCGGCCGGAGAGAATGAAAAGTCTGAGAAAAAAGCATCAAGCCGCGAGGTAAAAGCCGGGAGCAAAGGTGCTGCTTATGTAAATAAACCCGAAAGTTTTGAAGCGTCTGGTCTCGATAGTTTTTCAGCGAGTGCAGATCAAGCCGAAACCCCATCGGAAAAAGAATAAAGCGTTTAGAAGGAGAATTTTTATGGTAGAAATTTCAGCAAACTTAATTAAAGAAATTCGTGAAAAGACGGGCGCCGGAGTGCTTGATTGCAAGAAAGCGCTTTTGGAAAGCGGTGGAAATCTCGAAGCGGCAATTGAAGTCTTGAGAAAAACGGGAGCTGCAAAAGCCGAAAAGAAAACGGGCCGGATTACTGCCGAAGGCCGTGTGGAAGTTTTGGTAAAAGGCAGCGAAGCGGCGCTGGTTGAAGTAAACTGTGAAACCGACTTTGTGGCCAAGAACGAAGATTTTCAAAAGATCGTGGCCGGAATTGCCGATCAGATTTTGAGCAGCAAGCCTGCGAATGTTGAAGCTCTTTTAGAAACATCACTCAATGGGCAAAAGATGAGTGAAGTGGTTCGAAATTTTGTGGCGAAGAGCGGAGAAAATACCACCGTAAGGCGCTTTGCTCTTGTGCAAGCTCAGGCAGGAGAAAAGTTGGGATCTTACGTGCACATGGGAAATAAAATTGGCGTTGTGGTGAGAATGAAAGGGCCTGCCGATCAGTTGAGCCCCGAAATAATGCGCGATGTGGCCATGCACGTGGCGGCAGCTTCACCTCAATATTTAAACCGAGAAGCGATTCCTGCAGAGATTTTAGAGCGCGAGAAGGGAATTTATAAAGAGCAGATGAAAGAAGTGAATAAGCCTCCTCAAGTTTTAGAAAAAATTCTCGAAGGGAAGCTGGCGAAATTTGCAGATGAAGTGTGCTTGATTAATCAGGTGTATGTGAAAGATCCTACAGGGAAGCTCTCTGTTTCTCAGCATTTAAAACAAATCCATCCCGAAATTTCGGTGGTGGAGTTTGTACGCTATCAAGTAGGCGAAGGCTTGGCCAAAAAGAATGAAGATTTCGCGGCTGAAGTTGCAAAAGCAGCACACTCTTAAATCATTGCTTCAGCGATAAACAAAGGTCTTGTTTAAAAAGGTTTTGTTTAGGCGCTTCAGCATACGTTGATTATGTCGAAATCCAAATACAAGCGGGTTCTCTTGAAGCTTTCTGGCGAATCCCTCATGGGTCCTAAGGGGTTTGGAATCGATCATGAAGTTGTTCAACGCATCTCTTTAGAGCTCAAAGAAATCCAAGAAATGGGAGTAGGGTTGGCTGTAGTCATTGGTGGCGGAAATATTTTCCGAGGTACCAGTGAAGAAGCAGGGGGAATGGATCGCTCCACCGCCGATTATATTGGTATGCTGGCTACCGTCATGAATGCCATGACCCTTCAAGATAGCCTCGAAAAATTAGGGGTACACACCCGAGTTTTATCGGCCATTGAAATTCAAAAAGTGGTTGAGCCCTACATACGCCGGCGTGCCATGCGTCATCTTGAGAAGGGCCGAATTATTATTTTGGCAGCGGGTACGGGGAACCCTTATTTTTCAACCGATACTGCAGCTTCTTTGCGGGCGATGGAAATCAAGGCCGATATCATTATGAAGGCCACCAAGGTAGATGGGGTTTATGATAGTGATCCCTTTAAAAATCCGAAGGCTCAAATGTTTGAGAAACTCAACTTTCTCGAGGTCTTGAATAAAAATCTGAAGGTGATGGATTCAACCGCCATTTCGCTTTGCATGGATAACCAAATGCCCATTTTGGTATTTAATCTTTTTAAAGGGGGCAATATCCGCCGCGCCATCTTAGGTGAAAAAGTAGGAACTTTAGTTTCTTAAAGAATTTATCAAGAAGGAGCAAACTATGAGCCATGCTGTTTTGACCGAACTCAAGCCCAAACTTGAAAAATGTATTAAAGCTTTTCAAAATGATCTCCAAAAAATGCGTACGGGCCGGGCTTCTTTGGCCATGCTTGAAGATGTGCGGGTCGATTACTATGGCACTCTCACTCCACTTAACCAGGTAGCCACTTTAAATATTCCGGAACCTCGATTGATTACGATTGCACCTTGGGAATCTAAAATAATTCCCGAGATTGAGAAAGCAATCTTGAAGGCTGATCTTGGGGTGAGTCCTGTCAACGATGGAAAACTAGTCCGTTTGCCGATTCCTCCTTTAACTGAAGAACGGCGAAAAGATTTAGTGAAGATGGTGAAAAAAATGGGCGAAGAAAGTAAAGTGGCGCTTCGTCATGGCCGTCGAGAAGCAATGGATCAAATCAAGAAATTAGAAAAAGACAGCCATCTTCCGCAAGATGAAGCCAAACACTTAAGCGAAGAAGTTGAAAAGATTATTCATCAGTTTGTTGAACAAATCGATAAGATGGTGGCGCATAAAGAAAAAGAATTGCTTGAAGTTTAAGTCTCCCATCCCATGATAGAAATTGACCTTAAAAAAGTTCCCCAACATATCGCCATTATTATGGATGGAAATGGCCGTTGGGCGACTCGTCAAAATCTTCCTCGTCTTGCAGGTCATAAAAAAGGAACCGAAGTGGTTGAGGCGATTATTCCTTACGCCAAAGAGCTTGGAGTAAAATATCTCACCCTCTATGCCTTTTCACGTGAAAATTGGAATCGTCCACCCGAAGAAGTTTTGGGTTTGATGAATCTTTTAATCGATTTTTTGGCTTCTAAGCGTGAGAAACTGATTGAGTATCAAGTGCGACTCACCACCATTGGAGAAATCGATTTATTACCTGATCCTGTTTTGCAAGAACTACAAAAAACTATCGAGATGACCCAAAAATTTACCGAGATGCGAGTGATTTTGGCTCTTTCGTATGGCTCTCGAAATGAAATTGTGCAGGGGATTGAACGGTTGATTAAAAAACGGTTTGAAGGCCCCAATCCTTTTGCGGCCGTGAGCCCCGAAGAGTTTGCGCAGTATTTGAGTACTCAAGATATTCCGGATCCTGATTTACTGATTCGCACCAGTGGAGAACATCGCATTAGTAATTTTCTCTTGTGGCAAGCCGCTTACGCGGAATTTTATTTTACAGAAACCCTATGGCCTGATTTTGATAATCAAGAATTGCTGAAAGCGATTGCAGAATACCAAAACCGAGAAAGACGGTATGGGCTCACCAGCGATCAGGTAAGAGAATTTTAATTTGTTTCAGAAACTTCTGAAGGAGGATGTTTGATTCTCGAGAAAAGTCGAATTTTATCTGGAGTTCTTTTAGCCGTTTTTTGTATTTTTTTTATTATTTATGCACCGCTGTGGTTGTTTAAACTTTTTATTTTAGGTGTTGCAGGGCTTTGTCTTCGAGAATTTATGGGGCTTGCCCTCCCAAAACTTTCTTCTTCTGCGCCTCTTTTAGGAATTTTATCAGGACTCTTTTTTTCAGGTGTGATGCTTTTTGCAGATAAAGGCTCTGAGCTTTGGATGGGAAGTCTGGCTTTAATTCTAGTTGTTATTTTTGGTTATTATTTGATCGTGCATGAAGATTTGAGTCAGGTTCTTTCACAGATTTCGATTACGCTCTTGGGCTGTATTTATATTGGTTGTTTTTTTTCTTATACGGGCTTGATTCGGGGGCTTGAACATGGAGTTTTTTGGATTTTTTTTGTAGCGGGTGCAACCTTTTTCGCCGATACTTCTGCTTATTTTGTAGGGCACGCTTTGGGTCGACACAAATTGGCTCCCGATGTTTCTCCGGGTAAAACGATTGAGGGCTTGATCGGGGGAATTTGCGGTAGTTTGGGGGCGGCCCTAATCTGCCGATTTTTATTTTGGCAGAATTTTGCTTTAGGCCATTGTATTACGCTCGGAATTTTAATTGGAATCGTGGGGCCCATTGGCGATCTTTCCGAATCGTTGATTAAAAGAAGCGTGGGGGTGAAAGATTCGGGCAATTTGATTCCGGGGCACGGGGGCTTGCTCGATCGTGTGGATGCGTTGCTTTTTACAGTGCCTCTAGTCTATTACTATGCAAAGTATTTCGTAAAATAAACTTACATGAAAAAGAAAATTTCCATTTTGGGTTCTACCGGTTCTATTGGCACCAATACGCTCGATGTAGTTCGTCAAAACCCAGGGCGTTTTGAGGTGCTGGGTTTGGCTTGTGGAAAAAATTTATCTTTGGTGAAACAACAAATCGAAGAGTTTCATCCGCAATGGGTGAGTGTTCTCCGCCCTCAAGATGCAGCAACTTTAAGAGAAAGTTTGGGGAAACATGGGCCCCAAATTCTTGTGGGTATTGAAGGCGCCTGTCAAATTGCCACACATCGTGAAGTGGATATCGTGATTTCTGCGATTGTTGGAGCTGCGGGTCTAGTGCCCACTTTGAAAGCGATTGAAGCCAAAAAAACAATCGGTTTGGCCAATAAAGAAACCATGGTGATTGCGGGAGAATTAATGCAAAAGGCGGCCGAGCGGGCCGGGGTAAAGATTTTGCCTGTTGATAGCGAGCACAGTGCTATATTCCAATGTTTACAAGGTCACAATCCTCAAGAAGTGAAACGTTTGATTCTTACAGCTTCCGGTGGGCCTTTCCGCGAAACTTCTTTCGAAGATTTGAAAAAAGTCACGGTTTCTCAAGCTTTAAAGCATCCCAATTGGAATATGGGGGCTAAGATTACGATTGATTCAGCTACTTTGATGAATAAAGGCCTAGAGGTGATCGAGGCACGTTGGCTGTTCAATGTTGCTCCTGAGAAAATTGAGGTCTTGGTGCATCCACAAAGTGTGATTCACTCGATGGTAGAATATATCGACGGATCGGTTTTGGCTCAGCTTGGAATTCCTGATATGCGTATTCCGATTGCGTATGCATTAAGCTTTCCGGAGCGTTTATCGAATTCGCTTCCGGCACTTGATTTGGCCAAGTTAGTTCATTTGAATTTTTTTCAGCCCGATACTCAGCGTTTTCCCAGTTTAAGTTTGGCAAAAAAATGTTTAGAATGGGGCGGGGCAGCTCCCTGTGTGCTTAATGCAGCGAATGAAGTGGTTGTTCAATGTTTTCTCGAAGAAAAGATCGCGTTTTTAGATATTCCTCAAATTGTTTCAGAGGTTTTAGAAGAACGCCCTGATACTTCGGTTGAAAAAATTGAAGAGCTTTTAAAAATTGATGAGTGGGCGCGGCAAAAAGCCTCCGAAAAAGCGCGTCTCTACTCCCAACGAAAGGCCTCATGACTCTTTTTTATTTTATAGTCGGTTTAGGTTTATTGGTTTTCATCCATGAGTTTGGTCATTTTATTATGGCCAAGCGCGCTGGTATTCGGGTGGAACAATTTTCATTGGGATTTGGTCCTAAAATTTTAGGATTCCGTTGGGGAGAAACCGAATACAGACTCTCTCTTTTGCCTTTGGGCGGCTATGTGAAGATGGCAGGGGAAGACCCCGAAGAAGGCAAAGAGATGGCCAACGATCCACGAAGCTTTGCCTCTCAGAGTATGGCTAAGCGTTTAAGCGTGGTTTTGGCAGGGCCGGTAATGAATTTGGTTTTGGCGTTTGTTTTGATGCCGATTGTTTTTATGATTGGCCGAATGGAGCCCACTTACTTTCAACAAGAACCGGTGGTTTTGGGGGTGAAGAAAGATTCTCCTGCAGCGGCGGCGGGTTTGGTGATTGGCGATAAGTTTTTGGCGGTGAATGGGAAAGCAGTTAAGAATTGGGATGAATTGCTTCAGCGTATCATGATTTCGCCCAATGAAGAGGTAGGCTTTGAGATTTTACATGCGTCTTCAAACACCGAAGAAAAAAAGATTAAGCTCAGCACTACGCCCGATGGAAGAGTGGGGTATCTTGGAATTGAGCCGATTTATTTCATTGGAAGCGAATCGATTGTTGATCAGGTAAATCCTCATTCTCCTGCTGAAAAAGCCGGATTAAAACCCAAAGATAAAATTGTGGCGATCAACTCTCAGCCTGTTTTGAATTGGGATGAAATGACCGAGCAGGTGAGTGTAGCTCAGGGTAAGCCGCTCAACCTTGAAATCGACCGTGCTGGGCAAAAACTTCAATTACAAGTGACGCCCGAATATAGCGACGTGCACAAAAAATGGGTGATGGGAATTACGAAAGATATTCCGAAGGGAGCCTATTTAAAGCACCGCTACGATTTTGTAAGTGCTGTAGAAAAGGGAGTCCAAGAGAATGTTAAACTTTTCAAACTCACCTTTGAAGTTTTGAAAAAACTTTTCAGCCTCAAACTCTCTTATAAAGCCCTGGGCGGGCCGCTTCAGATTGCTCAAACCACAGCCCAAGCTGCCAAAGCAGGCCTTGGCGATTTTTTCTATTTCTTGGCTTTCTTGAGTATGCAGTTGGGAATTTTTAATCTGCTTCCCATCCCTGTGTTAGATGGGGGGCATGTGGTGTTTTTATTTTTTGAAGCCTTAAGGCGTAAACCTCTTTCTGTGCGCACGCGCTTAGTGGCTCAACAAATCGGAATGGTTTTGCTTTTGTGCTTAATGATCGTGGCTACCTTCAATGATATCGATTCGATCTGGGGCTTTCAGAAGATCTGGGAAAAACTCTCGGGGATTTTTTAAGAGTTTTGTATGTGGCTCCTCGCTCTGGATACATCGGGTAAAACGGGTTCGCTTGCTTTATTAAAAGACGGCCAGTTGAAAGAAGAAATAAACTGGGTGCCAGCTTCTTCTCATACTTCCGAGCTTCCCTTTCAATTTGAGAAAATTCTTTCTCAAGCAACCCTTTCTATAAAAGAGATCGACGCCTATGCCTTAACGATTGGCCCGGGATCTTTCACAGGGCTTCGAGTGGGTTTATCGTTCATCAAGGGCATTGCTTGTTTAAGTGAAACACCCGTGATGGGTGTTTCGACTTTAGAAGCTTTGGCGGCGGCAGATGAAAAGCAAGAATGGATTTGTCCTCTAGTCGATGCGCGGCAGAGCGAAGTTTATGCGGCCGTTTATCAGCGAAAAGAAAAAAACTTAGAAATCTTAATTCCCGAATCGGCTTATGATCCTAAAGAATTTTTAAAACTTCTCGCCGCCCAAAAAATCAAAGGTTCTCTTTCTTTTTTAGGCTCAGGAGCTCGAGTTTATGCGGAACTCATCCATCAACATTTTCCAAACCAAGCTCTTTTTTTAGACCCTTCTCTTGATGCTCCACAGGCTAGTAAAGTAGGGGAGATCGCTTTTCAGCAATTTCAAAAAGGAAATTTCTCAAAAGGTGGAATTGATCTTTTGCCGAACTATCTTCGTCTTTCGGTGGCGGAAAAGAAAAGAATTAAAAATCTTGAATAAATCCAATAGCTTAATGTAGAATAAAAAAACTTACCCAAATGCTTTACAGGAGGGGGTAATTTTTTATACCTTGGGGCTTCGGCTGGAGGACCTTGAATTTTATGAAAATGACTGGTGCAGAGATTGTGATTCAATCCTTGATTGATTTAGGGGTGGATCTTGTTTTTGGTTATCCGGGTGGAGCCATTCTTTACGTTTACGACGAGATTTATAAACATCCTGAAATTCGTCATATTTTGGTACGCCATGAGCAAGGCGCGGTGCATATGGCCGATGGCTATGCTCGGGTAACCGGAAAACCCGGCGTTTGCATTGTAACGTCTGGGCCAGGGGCCACCAATACTGTTACGGGGTTGGCAACCGCCTACATGGATTCTATTCCGATGGTGGTGATTACAGGGCAAGTGCCGGTGCCCATGATTGGGAACGATGCCTTTCAAGAAGCTGATGTGGTGGGAATTACGCGCTCGTGCACCAAACATAATTACTTAGTCAAAGATATTAAAGATTTGCAACGCGTACTCAAAGAAGCCTTTGCGGTGGCCACCCAAGGTCGCCCTGGCCCTGTGGTAGTTGATATTCCCAAAGATGTTCAGCAGCACACCATTGAATACGTGCCGATGGAAAGTATTTCTGTGCGTTCACCAAAACAGGTGAGCGAGCCCGATTCCGCTCAAATTCAAAAAGCCTATGATCTGCTTTTATCGTCGAAAGAACCTTTATTCTATGTGGGCGGCGGAGCGGTGCTTTCCAATGCGGCAGCCGAAGTAACGGAGCTTGCGCATTTACTCAATGTGCCCGTTTCAATGACCTTAATGGGCTTGGGCGCTTTTTCGGGAACTGATGATTTATCGGTGGGTATGTTGGGCATGCACGGCACCTACTATGCGAATATGGCCATCACGCATTGTGATGTTTTGTTTGCGATTGGAAGCCGTTTTGATGATCGTGTTACCGGAAAACTCTCCGAGTTCTCGGTGAAATCGAAAAAAATTCATCTCGATGTCGATGCAGCAAATATCGGTAAAAATGTAAAAACCGAAGCGCCGATTGTGGGTGATGTGAAAACTGTGCTGCAAGAAATGATTAGCTTGGCTAAAAAAGATCCACGAGTGCCCGAATTTAAAAAACGCATGCAACCTTGGTGGAGTCAAATTGAAGCGTGGCGAGAAAAAGCGCCGATTACCTATCAGCAATCGATGAGTGAAGAGTGTAAACCGCAATATGTGCTCGATCAGCTGTATCAACTCACTCAAGGTGAGGCGATTGTTACTACCGATGTGGGGCAACATCAAATGTGGGCCGCCCAATTTTTCAAATTTGCGAAACCGCGTTATTGGTGCACTTCGGGTGGATTGGGCACTATGGGGTTTGGTTTTCCCGCAGCGATTGGCGCCCAGTTTGCTTTTCCGGATGCTACTGTTATTTGTGTTTCGGGCGATGGTAGTATTCAAATGAATATTCAAGAATTGGGCACGGCGGTGGAGTGGAAATTGCCGGTGATTGTGGCCATCCTCAACAATAATTATTTGGGAATGGTGCGACAATGGCAGGAGCTTTTTTACGATAACCGACTTTCGCAAGTGACCTTTGGTTGTATGCCCGATTTTGTGAAGTTAGCCGAAAGCTATGGGGCTCAAGGCTTTTGCGTGAAAGATCCGAAAGAGGTGGTTCCCGTGATTAAAAAAGCTCTAGCAACTCGAGATAAGCCCACGGTGATTGATTTTCGAGTGGCCTTAGAAGAAAATGTGTATCCGATGGTGCCGGCAGGAAAAGGAGTAGGCGATATTGTTTTAGCATGAATTTCATCAAAACTGGCGATTTGCTGTGTTGCCTTTATTCGCAGGCTGTCTTGCAACTCATCCAGTTTTGATAAAATTATAAATATGAATAAGCATACAATCTCAGTTTTAGTTGAAAATGAATTTGGCGTTTTGGCTCGCGTTGCAGGCATGTTTGCGGCTCGGGGTTATAATATTGATTCTTTATCTGTTGCTCCCACCTTCGATCCCCGCTATTCGCACATCACTCTGGTTACTCGTGGAAATGAAACCATCATTGATCAGATCTTGAAACAACTCTATCGCTTAGTTGATACCGTTAAAGTGAAAGATATAACTGGCGAAAATTTTATTAACTGCGAGACGATTTTGGTAAAATTAGAAGCGGGCAAAGCCAGCGACTACCAGAAATATCTAGATCATTATGGCGCCCAAGTTTTGCAAGAAGGTAAGAAGATAAAAATTATTCAATACACGGGCGCTGAGAGAGAAGTTGAAGAATTCATTGAAGAGTTAAAACCTCATGGGCTCCTAGAGCTGATCCGTACGGGCACTATTGCGATGGAGGGGGAATAATGGCCAAAGAAGGGTATCCGTTTCTTTTTACCAGCCTGATTGCTACTTTTATTGCTTATTGGATTTGGCCCTATCTTGCGGTTCCCTTTGGCCTTTTTACCCTATTTACGGCCTATTTTTTTCGAGATCCCGAAAGAACGGCTCCGCTGGATGCGCAACTTTTAGTCTCTCCTGCCGATGGTAAGATAGTAGAGATTGCGGCTTTAAGCCAGAACCCTTTTGTAGAGGGAAAGGTGACTCGCGTTGGGATTTTTATGTCGCCTTTTAATGTGCATGTGAATCGTTCTCCGGTGCGTGGCATTGTGAAAGATGTTCGTTATTTTCCGGGCAAATATTTGATGGCCATGAAAGAGAAAGCTTCAGAAGATAACGAACGGAATGCCGTGATTATGGATTGTGAGGCGGGGGGAGCTCGAATTGCGTTTGTGCAGATTGCCGGATTTATCGCCCGACGAATTTTGTGTTATGTGAAGCCCGGCGACAAGCTCGATAAGGGAGAACGTTTTGGAATTATTCGTTTTGGTTCACGGGTGGATGTTTATCTCCCAGAATCGATGGACATTCAGGTAAAAATGGGGGAGGTAGTGAGAGCCGGCGAAACAGTGTTAGCGAAAATGTAAGGCATCAGCGTTTCCTCACTCGTGAAAAAACGCTGATCTGTTGTGCAAAAATAAGTTCAATATGGAAACGAACGATTCTTCAAAAGTGAAACGAGAAGGTTTGAAAAAAGGCATTTATATTTTGCCCAGCCTTTTTACAACGGCGTCTTTGTTTTGTGGCTTCTACTCCGTCATTTGTTCGATTATGGGAGATTTTCCGACTGCCGCTTGGATGATTTTATTTGCCGGAGTTTTTGATGGTTTAGATGGCAGAGTTGCACGTTTAACAAAATCTCAAAGTGAATTTGGTTTGCAGTATGATTCGTTAGTTGATGTAGGAAGCTTTGGAATGGCTCCTGCGGTTTTGGCTTTCACCTGGACTTTGCATAGCTTTCATCGTTTTGGTTGGGCCGCTGCCTTTTTGTATTTTGCCTGCGGTGCGTTGCGTTTAGCACGGTTTAATGTTCAATCGAGCAATGTCGAAAAACGGTATTTTCAAGGTTTGCCGATTCCTGCTGCCGCTTACATTTTGGCAACTTTTGTTATTTTTCAATTTCGAATGGGAATGAGTGCCGCGGTTTCGGGATATGTCTTGTTACCTTTAATGGTGGTTATTGCCTTACTCATGGTTTCTGGAGTGCGTTATCGAAGCTTCAAACAAGTTGATTTTTCTAAGCCTAAATCTTTCTTCTTTTTGGTGATTGCAGCTGTGGTGATGGGAATTATTGCGAGCATGCCCCAAGAAACGATGTTTTTAGCTTCTCTTGTCTTTTTAATTTCGGGTCCTACCGAAGAAGTCTTGCACTTTGTGCACCGTAAGCAAATCTTAGAAAAGCGTTTTGCTCTACGACGTAATAAAAACCTAGCGCAAGATAATGTCGTGCCTCTATCGCTAGAGCCTCGCGACAAAGCCCTAAAAAACGGTTCTTAAAATATTAATGCCTCCATCAGAAGATTTTTTCTTGATCTCTTCTTTTGGAGGAGAAAAAAGGAAAAGATATGTCTGAAAACTTTGTAAAAATTTTTGATACGACTTTAAGAGATGGTGAACAGTCCCCTGGCTGTAGCATGGACATTCAAGAGAAGTTACGAATGGCCAAACAATTGGCCAAATTGAATGTCGATGTGATCGAAGCGGGTTTTCCAATTGCTTCGGAAGGTGATTTTCAAGCGGTTAAGAAAATTGCCCAAGAGATTATTGGGCCTTCGATTGCGGGTTTGGCTCGGGCCAATGTGAAAGATATCGATCGCGCTTGGGAAGCCGTTCGTCATTCTTCAAAACCCCGCATTCATACCTTTATCGCAACCTCCGATATTCATCTCCAATATAAATTAAAGAAAACGCGTGAACAGGTTTTAGAAGATGCTTACCAAGCTGTGAAGCATGCCTCTCGATATACGGCCGATGTGGAGTTTTCGGCAGAAGATGCGACCCGAAGTGATCCAGAATATTTGGCAAAGGTATTCAGTGCAGCGGTCGAAGCGGGTGCCACAACCTTGAATGTGCCCGATACCGTAGGCTATACCTATCCTGCTGAATACGGAAAATTGATTGCGTACTTAAAACAAAATGTAAAAAATGCCGATCGTGTAATTTTTAGTGTGCACTGCCACAATGATTTGGGTTTGGCAGTGGCTAATAGTTTGGCGGCCGTTCAAGCAGGAGCCAGACAAGTGGAGTGTACGGTGAATGGAATCGGCGAGCGTGCTGGCAATGCCTCGATGGAAGAAGTCGTGATGGCTTTGAAAGTGCGACAAAGCATTTTCAATTGCGATACCCGTATTGTGACGGAGCAAATTCACCATTCCAGTAAATTGTTAACTTTGATTACAGGAGTTTCTGTTCAGCCCAATAAAGCAATCGTGGGGGCCAATGCCTTTGCCCATGAGTCTGGCATTCATCAAGACGGAATTTTAAAAAATCAGATGACCTACGAGATTATGACTCCTTCTTCGGTGGGCTGGACGAGTCATAAGTTGGTTTTAGGTAAGCATTCCGGGCGCCATGCTTTTCGGAGTCGCTTGCAAGAACTTGGGCACGAGTTGTCAGACGAAAATTTTGAAAAGGCTTTTATGGCCTTTAAGAAATTGGCCGATTTGAAAAAAGAAGTTTTCGATGACGATTTAGAAGCTTTGGTGAGTGATGAATTAAGTCGGGGCCCCGATGTTTATGAGCTGATAGATCTGCGGGTACAAAGTGGAACGAAATCAAAACCCAAAGCCAAGGTAAAATTGAAAATTAATGGAAAGAAAATTAAAGTGGGTGAGGCCGTGGGTGCGGGCCCAGTTGATGCGACCTTCAAGGCCCTGAAAAAATTAGCCGGCTTTAAAGGAGAACTGTTGAAATTTAATGTGGCGGCGATCACCGGTGGAACTGATGCTCAAGGGGAAGTTTCTGTCACCTTGAAAGAAAAAACCAAGCAGGTGGTAGGGGTAGGGATGCATGCCGATATTTTGCAAGCCTCCGCCAAGGCCTATGTGAATGCTTTAAACCGCTTGTTGCATTACTCGAAGAAAAAAGAAGGAATTTAATTTTCATTGCAGACCAAGCAGCAAATTCGCTAGGAACCTTGGTTTAAGGTGAAGAGAGGAAAATATGGCTAAAACACTCTATGATAAAATTTGGGAATCTCATTTAGTAGCAAATCTACCCGAAGGTGATTCTCTTCTCTATATTGATCGGCATTTAATTCATGAAGTGACGAGTCCTCAAGCTTTTGAAGGACTTCGCTTAACTAAACGAAAAGTGCGTCGCCCCAACTTAACTTTTGCGACCATGGATCACAACGTGCCCACCGTGGATCGTTATAATATTAAAGATGAGATTGCCAAAGCCCAGATCGAAGCACTTACTCACAATTGTGAAGAATTTGGAATTACTTTGTATGATTTGCAAAGTGATAAACAAGGAGTGGTTCATATTATTGGTCCAGAGTTGGGATTAACCTTGCCGGGTACCACGATTGTTTGCGGTGATTCTCATACGGCCACCCACGGCGCTTTTGGTGCCTTGGCCTTTGGAATTGGTACCTCTGAAGTGGAGCATGTCTTAGCAACTCAAACCCTGCGTCAGCGCCGTTCAAAAAATTATAAAGTAGAATATACGGGTAAGCTTCAGAAGGGCGTAACTGCCAAAGATATGGTTTTGAAATTGATTGGCTTGATTGGTACAGCGGGCGGCACCGGAAGCGTTTTTGAGTATTGTGGTGGGGCAATCCGCACTCTTTCGATGGAAGCCCGAATGACGATTTGTAATATGTCGATTGAAGCGGGAGCTCGAGCGGGCTTGATTGCCCCCGATCAAACCACGTTTGATTATATTTCAACGGGTAATCGTCCGTTTGCGCCCCAAGGAAAAGATTTAGAAAAGGCGATTGCCTATTGGAAAACTTTGCCGAGTGATCCGGATGCCTCTTTTGATAAATCGATTACAATCAATGCTTCAGAAATTTCTCCTCAAGTGACTTGGGGCACTTCACCCGGAATGGTAATTGATGTCGATCAACCGATTCCTCCAGCAGATAAAATTCCAGGGCTCTCAAAACGGGATGCCGAACTTGCTCTTGAATACATGGGCTTAAAATCCGGACAAAAATTAACCGATACTCCCATTGATGTGGTGTTTATCGGAAGTTGCACGAATGGTCGTATTGAAGATCTTCGAGCCGCTGCCGAAGTGATGAAAGGTAGAAAAGTTTCGTCAAAGGTTCAAACCATGATTGTGCCGGGTTCTCAGCGAGTGAAGAAACAGGCCGAAGCAGAAGGACTCGATAAAATTTTCTCGGAAGCGGGTGCCGAATGGCGGGAGTCGGGCTGCAGTATGTGTTTGGCGATGAACCCCGATCAGTTAAAACCCCAGCAACGTTGCGCCTCAACGAGTAATCGAAATTTTGAGGGGCGCCAAGGAAAAGGGGGGAGAACCCATCTTGTGAGCCCTGCAATGGCCGCTGCTGCAGCGATCGAAGGTAAATTTGTAGATATAAGGAAATATTAATATGAAATCATTTACATCTCATCGAGGAATTTTAGCCACTGTAGATCGTGCGAATGTTGATACCGATCAAATCATTGCCAAACAATTTTTGAAATCGATCAAGCGCACGGGCTATGGTGAAAATTTATTTTTTGATTGGCGTTATTTGCCCGATGGTAGCTCGAATCCAGATTTTGAGCTGAATGCCCCGCGTTTTCATAATGCGAGTATTTTAGTGACTCGAAATAATTTTGGTTGTGGTTCTTCGCGAGAGCATGCGGTTTGGGCAGTGGTTCAATACGGTTTTACAACCGTGATCGCACCGAAAATGGGCGATATTCCTGCCTTTGCCGATATTTTTTATAACAACAGCATCAAAAACGGATTACTCTGCATTAGTTTGAACGATAAAGAGGTAGATGAAATTTTTCAGATGGTGGGCCGCTATAAAGGGTTAGAAGCCACCGTAAATTTAGAAGAGCAACGCATTACTTTGCATATTCCTGAGGTTGAGGAGATCTCCTTTCATTTTGAAATTGATCCCGCCGTGAAAACCCATTTGATTCGGGGCTTAGATGATATTGGCCTAACGCTTCAGCATGAAACCGAAATCACGAAATTCGAAGGAAGGCATTCGCCGCAACAAAGTTGGTAGTTTTTATGCAAAAACGATCGCTGAAAATAAGATTTTTAATTTTGTTTCTGTGGATTACTTCGAGTTTAATTTCTGTTGCTTGTGCTCAGAGTAAACCTGGGCCTATTGATGATTTATCTTGTGTAAAAGATAGTGATTGTATCAGCTCGGTAGAAGGATACGCCTCGGGATGTCTTCATTATTGTGGTGTGATGAAAAGTGATAAATGCGATCAGTCTATCAAGGTTTGCCCAGCATCGAATCGAACTAAAGCTCCCAGTCCCTCCTGCTATATCAGTCGTCCTTGTTATCCACCGAAGAAGATTTGGTGTGAGCAAGGGAAATGCAAAAGTGAGTAGCCTCTGGTTTTGAGAGGTCATGCCAACGCTAGATCTTCAATGTGAATTGAGAATCTGTCACAACTTTTATAATTCTTGGATGATAGTATTGGCAATTTCTTCGGTATTCAAAATTTTATACTTCTGTAAGATTTTTTGAGTGGCTGCTTTATCTTTTGCAGCAATTGGCGCTTTAATTTCTTGATACGCTTCTTTCACTCCACAGATATCAATGGTGCGCGCGCCTTTGTCTAAGGCTTTTGCTACCGCATTTTCAATGGCTTGTGCTTCTTTTTCTAACTTGAAACTGTAGCTGAGCATCATGGCCGCCGAGCGGATTTGAGCGATGGGGTTTACAATACCTAAGCCTGCCAGATCGGGCGCAGTTCCGCCGGAGGGCTCATACATTCCAAATCCTTTTTCGTTGATCGATGCAGAAGGAAGTAAGCCTAAAGAACCCGTAATCGCTGCCGATAAATCGCTCAAGATATCTCCAAAAAGATTTTCGGTGACGATCACATCAAATTGGCGAGGCCAAGTGGCAATTTGCATGGCCGCATTATCAACGTATTGATGAATAAGCTTCACATCTGGATATTCCTTCGCAAGTTCGTTTGCAATCGAACGCCAAAGCCGCGAAGAGTCTAAGACATTGGCTTTATCAATCGAATGAAGAATTTTCTTACGTTTTCGAGCGGCTTCGAACCCTACCTTTAAAATTCGAGTAATTTCTTCGCGAGAGTATTTCATGTTATCCGACGCGTATTTTCCGCCCGTATCTTCCATTTTGACTCGATCCCCAAAATAAGCACCCCCCGTAAGTTCGCGAACGGTTAAAATTTCAAAACCGGTGTTTCCTTTTTCATCGGCAAGACGTTCTGTCTTTAAAGAAGAGGCAGAGGCTAGGGGCGCGTAAATTGTTGCAGGCCGAAGATTGGCAAAGAAACCATAATATTTACGGATGGCAAGCAAGCCTTCTTTTTCAACCAAACCTTGAGGAAGATCGTCTCTTCCGACTGAGCCAAACAAAATAGCCTCGGAAGAATCTGTTACTTTCAGAGTTTCAGGAGGCAGAGGGTGTTTGTATTGATCGTAAGCCGCTCCTCCCACTAAAGCTTCTTTGAAATCGAACTTAAGGTTAAATTTTTGAGCGCTGGCCCCGAGTATTTTTAAAGCGGCAGCCATGAATTCGGGTGCAGAGCCATCGCCCGCTAAAACGGCAATTTTGTAGGTTTGAGTCATGGCCCCAGCTGTTATCAATCTTGATCTGACTTTGCAAGATCGGTTTGATTTTTTTTAAATGCTTTGAAAAGGATTGGATTCTCTAAAAAGAGAGTGTTAGTGGGAGAAAATGCCTTATTTTTGTTATCACTGTGGAGTGGAGGTAAAGTTCCAAGATCGTGTAGGGCGAACCGAAACTTGTTTATGCGGAACCGATTTGCATTGTTGTTTGAATTGTGTGTTTTACGACACTTCGGCCTATAATGATTGTCGCGAGCCGAATGCCGAACGTGTTTTAGAGAAGGGTCGATCGAACTTCTGTGATTATTTTGAGTTTGTATTAGATCGAAAATCAAAACTTTCATCGAGAGAAAAAGATGCTAAATCGCAGTTAGAAGCTCTTTTTAAAAAATAGTGAACTTTTTTCCAAAAATTCAAAAAGCCTGGGAATGGCGCAAAGATTATGTGAAAAAAAATAATCTTGATGCTTTTCGTTTGCTAAACGCTGCAGGCGACGACTGTCCTGGTTTGCTGGTTGATTATTATGCGGGAGCCTTTCAGATTGTCTACAAAGAACCCTCTCTTTTTGAGTTTCAATCCAATCTCCATGAAGCCCTTTTAAAGATTAATTCTGAAATTTCGGATGGCCGAGAGCACTACTTTTTTGAAGTTAAAAACTTTGCCCTGTCTGATCCAGGGGCGGCCAAATGTTTTGCGGGTAAGCAAAGTGTTATTTTACCCATTCAAAAGAAGGCGCTTCTCGAAAATGATTTAAAGTATGAGATTCATTTAGGCGAAGGATTGCATACAGGTTTGTTTTTAGATCAACGCGAAAATCGCCAATGGATTATTTCTCAATCTGAAAAGAAGAGAGTGCTTAATCTTTTTTCTTACACGGGTGCTTTTACCGTTGCTGCTTTATCGGGAGGGGCGAGTGAAGTTGTCTCGGTAGATCTCTCTAAAAATTATCTCGATTGGCTCAAGCGCAATGTAGAACTGAATGGTTTAAAGCTTTCTCAAGCACCTGTTTGGCCCCGAGAGGTTTTTGATTATTTGCAATTTGCCCAAAAGAAGCGAGAAAAGTTTGATGTGATTATTGTAGATCCTCCTACCTTTTCACGTCATCGAAAGCAGGTTTTTTCAACAGAGAAAGATTTAAAACAGTTAATTGCCCAGATTCTTCCTTTATTGTCGAATACAGGAAAAATCTTTCTTTCGATCAATACTTTAAAATTAAACCAGAAAACTTTTGAAGAAGAGGTGAGTGAGGCCTTGCAAGGAGGCTCTCTGCAGATTTTGAAAAAATTTGCGCTTCCTAGAGATTTTAAACTTTCCGAAACAGAGAAGAAAAACCCTTATTTAAAAGCTTGTTGGATTGGATAAAAATTCCTCCTTTATTGCTCATTTTTAATACGATGAGCTAATAAAGGAGGTTTGAGGGGGCTAATTAATGAACGGATGAGAGAGTCTTATTTGTATTGAAAGCATCCGTGCGTGCGTTGGCGCTTACCTGATTTGAAAGATCCGAACTTGTCTTAACAGGAGTAATAAACGCACTGGAAAAGCTCAAGAACGTAAGTAAGAAGAGGAAGAAGAAACAGAAAGCGAGTGAGAAGTTTTTTAACAGCTGCATGGGATCCTCCTTTTTTCCTTTCAATCGGTTCCAACGACAAGTTCAGTGTAACCGTTTTTGAAAAACTTTATCTAGTAAATTTTTCTAAATCTGTATCTTTTTAGAATACACCATAAATTTAATAACTATAATAATTACAGTGTGTTATCTTATTAATAAAAATAACAAGTCACTTATTTTTATAAAAATAAAGATACAGATTTGAAAGAGGTGTCAGGGCTTGTTAATGGAAGATATTAGTGCAGGTTTGTTCGGGGTCGATTTGGTTTTGTAGATCTTCTGAGCTGGTGAAGGTGTAGGGTTGGTCGTTAATGCAAATGCTGCCTGAAATATTTTCTACGCTAAAATTGGTTTCGGTGATTTGAAAGTCGAATCCTATTGTTTCATCTCCTGCTGTTAAACCCGAGCAGCTTGTGTTGGTTTGAACATGAATCGACAAGTCGCCGCTGTTGTCGGCCAGGCTAATGCTGCCCAGCATTGAGCCTGTGTATTGTCCGTTCAGGGTTGTCGAGGCGTTGCAGCTGGTGAGGGCGCAATCGGTAAGAGTGACGGTGAAGGTATTATCAAACAAGAGGTTGTTGCCATTGCTGCTAAAGCTTTTGTCAAATACATAAACCAGGGTTCCGCCATTTTCACATTGGCACGTGCTTGTTTTGTTATTTTGATTGTAAGTGCAGTTGAATTTAGATGAACCGGATTGTGAGGTGGTAAGGGCTGCGCTTAAACTGTTGGAGCCGGCCACGCTCGAGGTTGCTCCCTCGGTGCTGTCAGCGGCGGCGGCCACGCTGCCACTGGGGCCACTACTCGGGTTGCCTACTTCAGTAATAGAATTGCTGCTGCCACAGGCAAGCAACTTTAAGAAAAACAGGCATGCGAGTAATCCAACGAGCCCCAAATATTTCTTCATAAATTAATCCTTTGTTATCGGAAATAAATGAATATTGAGTTGATAGAGCGCCTCATCTTGATTTTGAATTTCGCGATTTTGTATTAGCCCAACTATTTCTTTTCGGAAATTATTAATTTTGTCTACTACTGAATTGTAGTCTTTTTGAGTCATGGTGAAGGTGAGGGCAGTGGTGTTTCGGGTGGAAGATTTTTCTTTTAAAGCTTCTAAGGCAAGTTTGATCATTTGCTCATGATAAAGAAAAGCGGCGACTGACTGAATTTCATCTCCGGTAGTAACGTAGTTATTGGTTTGAACGAGTCGTTGATTGCTATCGCGCTCGATGAGTTTGAGGGCTAAAAGTTCTTCAATCGTGCGTTGGGCTTGTGTGGGGGTGATGAGTCCGCCCAGTTTTTTTGAGATCCAAGCCCCATTTTCTTTAAAATCTTTTAAATTCACCATTTCACGGACCGCCGCATAATACCAATTGGAGAGATATTGAAGTTGTTCATTTTCTAAAAAGCTTTCTCGCTTTACCCAATGTGTCGAAAGATCTTCAAAATAAGCTTTTTTGGCGCTCATGTTTTCGGCCTGGTTAAATTTCACCAAGCATTCGAAATATTTTTGTTCACTGTGTTTGAGTTTTAAGGCTTGGAAATATTTGTTGATGCTCGCGAGCGCAATGTTTCTTTGGTTTTGAATGACTAGGAGTAGTTGGTTGGGAGATTTAAATCCTGCGATGCGCGAAAAGAGTCGATACGAGTAGCCTGGCTTGGTTTCTTTCATCCAGGCAAACCAGTCTTTTAAAAAAAGACGGTAATCTTCGTAGGTGAATAGATTGGGCTTTTTCATAAGTCGTGCCTAGATTATGCCACGATTTGAAAAGGCTTAAACCTTAAAAAGTAAGAAAACGCATCTTTTTAGAATACATATTAAAATAATAAAATAAATAATTTCAATAAGTTATATTATATTTATAAGGCTATTATAATTATTTTTTTAATAATAAAGATACGAGAAATTTCGGGGGGAGAGAATCAAAATGATCGCGGAGTTGAGTCTGCGATAGAAAAGGTTTAGAATTTGCGGATGTCTTGGATTACTCCCGACTGGATTCGAAAAATTCCTAAAACTGATTTGCATGTTCATCTGGATGGATCGTTACGTCTGTCAACGTTGATTGAACTTGCTAAGACTTGTAAAGTTGAGTTGCCTTCCTATACCGAAGAGGGGCTGCAAAAACTCGTTTTTAAAGAGCGTTACGCAGATCTGGGAGAGTATCTGCGAGGCTTTGCTTATACCTGTGCGGTCATGCGTAATCCGCAAGCTTTGGAGCAAATTTCTTATGAATTAGCGATGGATAATTTTGCAGAAGGAGTTCGTTACATTGAACCCCGTTTTGATCCGCAGCTTTGTGCGACCGAATCTTTATCGATTCAAGAGGTTTTGCAATCGGTGAATCGTGGTTTGGAAAAAGCCAAAAAAGAAATTAATCAGAGAAAAGAAATTCGAGAAGGAAAAGAACCCCCTTTTGAATACGGAATCATTGGTTGTGCTTTACGAAAGTTTGAAGGTGTTTTCTCACCCTATTACGCGAAATTTATTTCAACTCACGCTTACACGCCTTTGCATCAAGTTTATCCCATTGCTTCGTTAGAGTTGGTCCGTGCGCTTGTGGAAATTCGCGATCGCCAAGGAATCCCGATTGTAGGATTCGATTTGGCAGGAGAAGAAAAAGGGTGGCCAGCTGCGGCGCACCGCCGCGCGTTTGAGTTTGCTCATCAACATTTTTTAAATAAAACCATTCATGCGGGTGAGGCTTATGGGCCGGCTTCGATTTTTCAGGCCATCACTCTTTGTCATACTCAACGAATTGGCCATGGCTTGCACTTATTTGCGAGTCATCTTGTTGAACATTTAACAGAGCCCAAAGAGCGAGAAAGATATACGCGAGATTTGATCGAATTTATTGCGGAACAGCGCATTACCATTGAGGTTTGTTTGAGTAGTAATTTGCAAACGAATCCAGAAATTCAGGAGCTCAAAAATCATCCTTGCAAACAAATGCTCAAAGAAAAACTCTCAATTTCTTTTTGCACTGATAATCGCTTGGTTTCTCATACTACTGTGAGTCAAGAGATTGAAAAGGCTGTTCAGGCTTTTCAGTTAAGTCGAAAGCAGTTAAAGGATATCATTTCTTATGGGTTTAAACGCGCGTTTATGCCCGTCAATTATGCAGAGAAAAGGGCTTATGTGCACCGGGTGATGGATTATTATGAGAGCCTGGAGACGCCTGAGCAAACCGTTGACTAGCGCCGTGTCTCTTAGTATTTAGGCTTTTAGCTGTTTTATTTCATCATTTAACAAAGGATGTTTTGTAATTGGTTCGTGTTTCTTCTTTCGTGAAAAAACGCACCGTGAGGAAGTTTTTTTAGATCATCGAAGGAAAATGTTATTTTAAAATCGATAGATTCGGTGCTTTTTCCCTCATTCAGAAACACGAACCAATTACGATTTTTAAAGACATGAAAAAAGATAAATACAATGTAGCTGTGGTGGGTGCAACGGGTGCTGTGGGTAATGAAATGATTAAAGTGCTGACCGAGCAGAATTTTCCGGTGGCCGAGTTACGTTTATTAGCTTCGGAGCGATCGGCCGGACAAACTCTCCCATTCAAAAATAAAGAAATTCCAGTTCAAGTTTTAAATGAAGAATCTTTTAAAGGAATCGATATCGCTCTTTTTTCGGCGGGAGGAAGTATCTCAGAGCGTTTTGCCCCGATTGCCTGGAAATCGGGTGCGGTGGTCGTTGATAATACCTCGGCCTTTCGGATGGCGCCCGATGTGCCTTTGGTGGTGCCTGAAGTAAACCCCGAAGATATTGCCCAGTATAAAGTTCGTGGAATTATTGCGAATCCGAATTGTTCTACCATTCAAATGGTAGTTGCCTTAAAGCCCATTCAAGAGGCAGCAGGAATCAAACGGATTGTGGTTTCAACTTATCAGGCAACCAGCGGGGCTGGGAAGCGCGCCATGGATGAATTGGCGAGTCAAACCTCTGATTTATTCAATCAACGTGAACCCAAGAAGCAAAAATTTCCGCACCAAATTGCCTTTAACTGTTTGCCCCATATCGATGTGTTTTTAGATAATGGTTACACCAAAGAAGAAATGAAAATGGTGAATGAAACCAAAAAAATCATGCACGATGATAAAATTGCCGTAACGGCAACCTGCGTGCGTGTGCCGGTATTTGGCGGACATTCCGAATCGGTGAATGTAGAAACAGCGAAAAAATTATCGGCTCATGAGGCACGGCATCTTTTAGAAAAAGCGGCAGGGGTAAAAGTGATCGATAACCCCTCTAAAAATGAATATCCGCTGGCCGTTCATTGTGTAGGAAAAGACGAAGTCTTTGTAGGACGCATTCGCGAAGATGAATCGGTTCCCAATGGCCTTAATTTCTGGATTGTATCTGATAATATTCGGAAAGGGGCAGCCACCAATGCGGTTCAGATTGCACAGATCTTAATCGAGAAATATCTGTGAAATCTTCTAACGCCCCCCGACCCCCTTCCTTCGACAGGCTCAGGACAGGCTTTAATCTAAGAGGGGGAGAAGAAGGTAAGAAACGTAATTTTAAGATTCTTCTTGAGTACGATGGAACCCACTATCATGGTTGGCAACTCCAAAAAGACAAACGCAGCCTTCAAGGCGAAATGGAGCGCGCTCTTTTTGAAGTGACTCAAGAAAATATTCGGGTTTATTCCTCCGGGCGTACGGATGCCGGGGTGCATGCCTTTGGTCAGGTGCTTCATTTCGAATCTCACACCCAACTTTCTT
The DNA here is from genome assembly GCA_964384365.1 of uncultured Pseudomonadota bacterium. Classification (GTDB taxonomy): domain Bacteria; phylum UBA10199; class UBA10199; order JADFYH01; family JADFYH01; genus CAYLKF01. The sequence continues at coordinate 47,371 of CAYLKF010000003.1, forward strand.
TAGAAATCTTTCAAAAAGCTTTAAATGTGCATTTGCCGGTCGATATGGTGATTCGCGAGCTGGGTGAAGCATCTGAAGATTTTCATGCCTTGCTCGATGCCCAGCGTAAAACTTATTACTATTTCATTTATAATCAGCGTGTTCCTGAGCTGTTTTTGAAACGCTATAGCTGGCAGATTTTTCGTCCTCTCGATTGGAAAAAAATGAAAGAGGCTTTGAGTTATTTGAAAGGTAAACACGATTTTAAAAGTTTTCAATCGGTAGGCACTGAAGTAAAAACGACTGTGAGAACTTTATACAAAGCTCAAATCTTAAAATCGACGAGTGCTCAAATTAAAATCTCTCAAAAACCGGAGTGGCGCTGGATTCAACATCCGCATTTATATGTGATTGCCCTCGAAGGAGATGGTTTTTTGAAACAAATGGTTCGAAATATTGTCGGAACTTTGGTTGAGGTGGGGTATGGCAAAATTTCAGTTCCGGAATTTAAAAAAATACTAGCCGTCAAAGATCGCAAAAAAGCAGGGCCGGCGGCACCGGCCCAGGGGTTATTTTTGGTGAATGTTAAGTATTGAAGGTTTTTAGAAACAATTCTAAATCTTTTTTTTCAGATTCAACTTTTTCTCTTTTCATTAAAGCGATTAAATCGGCTTTTAATTCGATCATCGAGCTGTAACGCTCAGACGGCTTTTTTTCGAGGCATCGTAATAAAATGTTTTGCACCGGGAGAAGCTTGGAAGAAAGCGTTTCTACTTTTAATTCTTTTGTCATTAAATTGACCATAACCTCAAATCGAGAATCTCCCGGAAACGGCGTATCTCCTGTGAGAAACTCATGCAGTAGAATGCCTACACCGAAAATGTCCGATCTCGCATCAATGCCTTTGCTGCTAGCTTGCTCGGGAGACATATAAGAAATAATGGCGCGTCCTACACCTTCAGCAGAGCCCATGTGATTTTCACGAGTTTGAGCAATCGAGAAATCTAAAAGTTTTAAATCGCCTGTGGAGGTTAAAATCATATTTCGAGGATTTAAGTCCGAGTGAATTAACCCTAAATTTATGCCGGTGGCATCTTGCGCCGAGTGCACGTATGTTAAAATTTCAACAAGTTGAAGTGTAAGGTTAAGGCTCAAAGCTAAGGAAAGTGTTTTTTGCTTTTCAAATAAAGTATCAATGATTTTACGAAGGGTGGGGCCTTCGATGTATTCTTCAACCAGGTAATGGTTTTCTCCTTCTGAGAAAAAATCGTAAACTTGAGGGATGCCGGGGTGTTTCAACAAGCGAAGGGTTTTATATTCTGATTCTAAAAGATGGATAAATGCTTTGTCGTAGGAAAATTGTGGAAAAAGTTTTTTGAGAATCACTTGCTGGCTTTTTGAATCTTCTGCCAGAAAAATTTCGCACATGCCACCTTGCTCTAAACTCTTTAAAATATGGTATTTCCCGGGCCAAGAATTGATTTCAGCTTTCATATGAAGAGTATTATAATCAATTTAATTCTATGGATGAATCGAAAAATCAGAATATTTTAGACAAGCTCCGTGCCAGTTTTAATGGACAGATCATTGGAATTACAGGAACCAATGGTAAAAGCTCCGTGGCTCTTTTGCTGGCTGAAATCTTGAAAACCGCCCAGCAAGGGTATTTTTTAGGGGGAGGAAATTTTGCTCCTCTTGAGAATTTAACTGCCAGCCGAGAATCGATTGCCGTTTTAGAATTAGGGAGTGCTTTCTTAGAATCTTGTCAATCTTTTAGGCCTGAGATCGCTGTTTTAACCAATCTTGCGCCTGCTCATTTTGAAAGACACGGTGGAGTGCAAGGGTATTATGAGGCCAAGAAAAAAATCTTTCGGTATCAAACTGCACAAGATCGACTCGTTTATAATGCCGAAAATGAAGAATTAGTGAAGTTTGCCAAAGAAGCTCAATCTCAAACTTTTCCGATTTATTTTTCAAATCCACGTGCCTACTCCAGAAAAATTCAGAATGCTGCTTATTATGATCGGCAAAAATTTTTCTTTATGAGTGGGGGAGTTGTAGAAGAATATCCAATCGCTATTCAAAAATTTAGGGGAGAACATCTGGTTTTAAACGTGTTAGCAGCGATTGCTGTCGCAAGATTTTTAAAAATAAATCCCCAGTTTATTCAATCGGTGCTGGATGCTTTCCAAGGCTTACCCCAGCGCTTAGAAAAATGTGCGGAGAGAGAAGGGAGAATTTTTTACGACGATAGCCGAGCCAAAAATCCTTTGGCCACCGCTTGGGGCTTGATGTCGTTTTCAAAACCGGTAATTTTAATTTCTGGAGGAATCAATACCCGCGCGGATTATCGACATCTCAAAGAATTTATCTCTAAGAAAGTGAAAGTTTTAATTTTAATGGGGAAGGTGCGAAGAGAAATGTATCGGCAGTTTCAGGGCTTGGTTGAAACCTACTTGGTAGAAGATTTGAGTGACGCAGTGAAGCTCGCAAGCCTAAAAAGTGTTTCAGGAGATACCATTCTTTTTTCTCCCGCTACCTTTTTAGACCCCCAAAAATATTCAAGCTTCGATTCACTTTCTGAGGATTACAGAGCTTGTATCCAAGAAACCTTTTGCTGATTTACCAAACAGAAACGTTTCCGCCTCTTGGGTAACCTGTCGGTAAAGAGCCTTCATGATCTCGGAACCACTCCCAATCGCCGGTGCTTGAAGTTTCGGTATTTCGTCTAAAAGACGGAAAGTCGGAAGGGTTCACCTCTAAGGTTGTGGGCGTGGTGCTTGAGGTTAAGCTTTTGGTATTTTCATCATAGAAATAAAAAGAAGCACCGTGAATTTTCATTTCATTCGGATGTGTTCCTGCGGTGGCTTGGTAACCCAAAGCATTCAAAGCGCGCATCAGATCAGTTCGCATACCGGTGAGGGCATTTTTTGCTTTTACCGATTGGCTGTCTTCTCGTTTAAATTGAGTAATCGCGGTCTGCATTTCATTAGAGTCGGGCACATGTTCCGATTCTGTCATCCATTCTCGCATTTGACCATTAACGGTTTCTTTGGTGCTCCGAACATTTTCTGCATATTTATCTAACGCATCGGCAACTTGCGAGAGCTGAGAGTCTTTGGGAATATCTAATTGTCTTAAAGCATCCATCAATGCTTGAGAGGGCGGAGCATTCGGATCTAAACTATCTACCAAATCTCCAAGTGCACTCTGAACCTCCTCTACAGGCTTATTGATTGCGTTTGCTAAGGCCACTACCCTTGGAGAAACCGTGCTGGCTTCATTAAAAGAAGTCTCAATTTCGCTCATGGCTTGTTCTAGGCTTTCGAGGTTTTGATCGGTGCTATTCAGCTCATAAAGGTGAAGGGCGCGATCTAGTCTATTTTTAAAAGACGTCTTTTGGCTATTGGGTAAATCACTCGCATCGATTTGAGCTTTTAAAGCATTCACTCGGCCACTTACACTCCCATCACTTTCACCGGCATTTGAGCCCGTGCGAGTGGAGGCATGCACTTGTTCAGCATCTAAAAGGGCAATTTCACGCATAAGCTCTGGATTCACACGACCGCGTTGAGTTCCTAATTCGCGAATTAATCCCTGAATCTGATTTCTTTTGCTGGCGTCGGTTTCTGAATCTAAGAGAGAAAAAAGATAATTTCGTGCCTCGGCTGGACTCATATTCATGGAACCTAATCCTTGAATGCTGGGGTTTGAGCCGGTTGTATAGTCGTCGCGTCGCGATGCACGAGGATTTGGATCTTCGAACTCTAGATCATCTTGGGTTAACCAATCGTCGATATTGAGTTCGGAAGAAGCTTTATTATTATTTTGAATACGATCCGTCATAAAACTCTCCTAAAGTATTAAGATTCAGTAGTAGTAGTGGGGCCTTGTAAAAGATCCAACACTTCTTGGTTCGTAAATTGATCATCGATGCCTTTTTCATTAGGGCCATAGGTGTGATCCGCAACACCCGGAAATCCTACAAAATCAGTACGTACAAAGGATTGCATGGCTCGTACCATTTCATTTCTGAGGTTGGCGGGTAATTGTCCAATCAAGGTGCGCATTTGTTCCGTGTTTCCATTGGTCGATCGATGAAGCGCAGTGAAGAACCGACGTAATGCAGGGCCTGCGGTAAACGAAGGATTTCGATTGGTTGTTTGAGAGGGCCACATGCCAGTCAGGGTGCTGACTGCATCTTGAATCGCCGTATCGTCATTGGTACGTACCGCCCCCAATATTCTTTGAATTAAATTGCGAGTGGCGCCATCGAGATCTCCACCATGAGTGGGGCCCGAAATATGTTGAAGAAAATCTTCGTTTCGAGCGGGCCAAGTGGCTGCTTGGGGAGTGGCTGTAGGAGTTCCTGTTCCATTGGCGCCAATTTGGAGTCGAGTGTCGCGTAATAATTCTGCTTCGTTCACAGGGTAATTAATTTTTCGAGGATCCGCATCAATGTTAATGCGCGAAGGAGGCCCCTCTACGTTAAAACTAATGAATTTAGCGGGAGGGCCATTTTTCGTGACGATAATGGAATAAGTGTAATTCGGCGAAGTTCCAGCGCGTACCACATTGACACGATCACCTTGATTGGCGTGGACGGTGAAGGTGCCGGTAGTTCTTACATTGTGAACATTTGTATTGCCGTTAAAATCTGCGCTGACCGACACATTTTGAGTACGAGATCCAGTCGTTGCGCCGTAGGTCGCAGTGACGGTCCCATCGGGATTATTGCTCGTAGAATCGGGAGTTGTATCGGCTCCCGTCGTGCGAGTGGGCGAGCCCGTAGCTAGAGCGTTTGCTTGATTCACAAAAACATTGCCTGAAAAACCGCTCGGAATGCTGCCCGTATAAGCTTGGCCTCCAAAAGTAATTTGATCGTTTGAAGCGCCTTCAATATTCACACGTCCACGCATTACAATGTAAGTATCGATACTGCCATTGCGGTGAGTGACGCTTACTGTATAGCCAGTATTAGGAGCTTCGCTGGGGCTAATATCCACCTCATCGGCCGCACTAACGGAAATATTGGTGTTTCCATAAATCGTGCGCGTTTCTTTATCGCGACTATTCTCACCACGTACCGAGGTAAAATTGAGAGTGCGTCCACCAGTCGATTCATACACGCGATTGCCTAATTCATCTTGCTCACTACGGGCATTTGTTTCTAAATCTTCACCCGAATCGGCCGTTTCACCAATCACTTGATTGAGACGGGTATTGGGAATGGCATCAGCGCCAGTTGGAACACGAATCTGACTTGAATCCGAAGCATGTAAATTTACTTTGCCCGAGAGGTAATAGGTATGCCGTTTGGCATCCGGAGCGGAGGTGGTTACAATTTTTACGAGTTTGCGGCTCGGATTGCTTGGGTCATCGACAAGCGTAACTTGAGCAGTCATGTAATCAGGAACCGTAAAATCGACTTCATTGCTATAAATGTAGGTATCCCGAGAATCATTTTCGCGATCAGCTTCAAAGCTATCGCAACCTGTTACCATAATGCGATCGGGGAACTGGGTCACGCGACCTTGAGAAGGGGCAGGGCCACGCGCTCCGCCACGATTTTGGAGAGGATCCCAATCACCGCCTGCCTCCGGAACATCTGACGGATCTAAACCCAACCAGCGTAAATAACTATCTAAGGTTGCTAATTGTTCTTGGGCACCCTGTTGCTGAAAGGTTTGACGCTCCGAAACGTAGGTGCTCCGCACCCATTGCTGTTGCTCAGGAGTGAGTCTGCTAAAACGGGGATTGTCTTCAAGACGTTGGCCTCGAGTATAGCTACCAATCGAACTGGGGTTATATCCTTGAATGCTTGGCATGAAATCCTCCAAAAAAATCTACTTTAAGTCTTTTAGAATACTCTTATTTTATCGCATCAATCCTAAGACTGACTACCTAATTATCGGGTCTTATTTCCTATAAAGTTGCGTGTTAATTTAACATTTTTATTGTGGAAGAGGCTTTTTTGGTCTTAGAAGGAGGTTCTATGAACTCCCCTTATATTCGAAAAGAGATTTTAAACCTCTCAGGATACCGTCTAAAAAGCTACCCCGATACGATTAAACTCAACCAAAATGAGATTCCGTACGATATTCCCGGCGAATTAAAGGCGAAAGTCTTAGAAAAATTGGTTCGAATCTCTTGGAATCGTTATCCTTTTTCACAGCCTTATACTTTGCGTAACAAGCTTGCTCAAACTTTACAGTGGCCCGAAGAAGGGCTTCTTTTAACCAATGGTTCGAATGTTTTGATTCAAGCGATTTTAATGGCCAGTGCCTTAAAATCGAGAGTGCTTACTTTAACTCCGAGTTTTAGCTTGTACGAAATTGAGGCTGAGATTTTGGGAAATAAGGTGGATTTGGTTCCTTTAGGAGAGAATTTTTCCTTTCCGTTAGAAGTCTTACTTCAAAAAATTAAGAAAAATCCTCCTCAGGTTATTTTTATTGCCAATCCGAATGCGCCGACGGCTAATCTTTTTCCAGCCAATGAAATTATTGAGCTCATCGAACAAGCACCCTGTTTGGTGGTGGTGGATGAAGCTTATTTTCAATTTGCCGATACGCACCTTTTTTCTCAACTTCGTCATCACAAAAATCTGATTTTGTTACGAACTTTCAGCAAGGCTTTAGGTTTAGGAGCGATTCGGGTGGGGTATGCCGCAGGAGATCCCGAAATCATTCAAGAGATTTCAAAGGTAACTTTGCCTTATTGTGTGAGTGGTTTGAATGAAATTTTGGCGGAATCGATCTTAGAACACCCCGAGTTGGTTGAAAAACGGGTGACCGAAATCAAGATTAATCGAGCAAGACTCTATCAAGGTTTAATGAATTTGGCGGGAGTCAAAACTTATCCTTCGCAAACCAATTTTATTATTTTTCAAGTAAACGATGCTCCAAAAGTATTCGAAGAATTAGTGAAAGAAAAGGTTTTAGTCCGAGACGTTTCTCACTCTCCCGATTTAGAAAATACTCTGCGAGTAACCGTGGGCACTCCAGAAGAAAACGCGCGCTTTTTACAGGCCTTAGAAAAAATCGTGAAAAAAATCTAAAGTTTGAGTTCTACCGAAGCAGAGGGCGCATTACTTAATGCTTCTTTCAGATTTCGGGCAATCTGGCTAAAACGCTTGGCTTGTTCGGCTCCGGGAGCCAGGGCCACGATGGGATTACCCGTATCGGAGCCTTCGCGAGTGGCTAAATCTAAGGGGAGCTCACCCAAAAAGTTGACCTTCATTTCTTCGGCTTTTCTCTTTCCGCCGCCATGCGAGAAAATTTCGCTTCGTTTCGTGCAGTGGGGGCATTCAAAATAGCTCATATTTTCAATTACGCCTAAAATAGGGATTCCTACTTTTTGAAACATGGCAATTCCGCGTACAACATCAGCCAAGGCAATATCTTGAGGAGTGGTAACAATCACGGCTCCATTCATGGGCAAGAGCTGAGAAAGTGAAATTTGAGAATCACCAGTGCCCGGAGGAAGATCGATGATTAAATAATCGAGGTTTCCCCATTCAACGTCATCGCAAAATTGCTGGAGCAATTTGTGAATCATGGGGCCGCGCCAAATCACGGCATCGGATTCTTTCATCATAAATCCGATCGACATAATTTTAAGCCCAAATTTTTCTAAAGGATGAAGCTTTTTCTTTTCAGAATCGACGACGGGCTGTTTATTTTTTAAACCCAAGAGAGTAGGGATGCTCGGGCCATAAATATCGGCATCTAAAATCCCGGTGGTGTGGCCTAACTGGTGAAGAGCCAAAGCCAAGTTGATGGCAACAGTTGATTTTCCAACACCGCCCTTGCCGCTGGCAATTGCGATAATATTTTTTACATTGGGGAGTCTTTTTTCGGTCATAGAATTTAATTCCTCCCTTTGTAAAAGGGAGGCTAGGAGGGATTTTATAATAGATTTATCTAGAGGCGCTTTCTATCTTAAAATCCCCCTCAAATCCCCCTTTTTCAAAGGGGGAAGAATTAAAGTTACATCAAATTTAATTTCAACTTCGCAGCCTCCGACATTTTTTCTTGGGTCCAGGGCGGTTCCCAGACGAGTTCGACTTTTACCGCACTCACGCCTTCAACGGCCTTCACTTTCGCTTCGACTTCACCCGGTAAAGTTCCGGCTACCGGGCACGCAGGGGAGGTGAGAGTCATGTCGAGTTTCACTTCTCCAGTTTCATTTGCATCGATCTTGTAGATTAATCCGAGCTCATAAATATCCACAGGAATTTCAGGGTCGTAACAAGTTTTGAGCACATCAATGATTTTGTTTGTGAGAGTTTGAGTATCCATGATTATTCCGTTGAAGTTTTTCCCTTACCTTCGAGTGCTGCTTTTAAAGTGTGCCACCCAAGTGAAGCGCATTTCACACGTGAAGGAAATTCACAAACACCCGAAAATACCGCCAGTTTTCCTAAACTCGGATCTGCATTTTCACCCGGTTTTCCGGTGACCATTTTATGAAATTTCTCAAAGAGGGCGATGATTTCTTCTTTGTTTTTTCCCTTCACTTCGGCGCTCATCAAAGAGCTTGAGGCTTTCGAGATGGCGCAGCCTGAACCTTCGAATCCTACTTCTGCAACCTTATCGCCATTCATTTTGACATAAATGGTGTAGTGATCGCCACAAAGCGGGTTGTAGCCCTCGGCCTGATAATCGGCCTCTTTTAAGGCGCGAAAGTTCCGAGGGTTTCGGTTATGATCTAAAATGACTTCTTGATAGAGTTCGTTTAAATCCGACATTCTTTTTTCCTATTGATGAAAAACTTCCCGGATTCCGCGCAAGGCTTTTGCAAACACATCAATCTCACGCGGAGTATTGTAAAAAGCAAAAGAAGCGCGTGCCGTGGCAGGAAGTTTTAATTCTTTCATGAGTGGCATGGTGCAATGATGTCCGGTGCGAATGGCAATACCTTTTAAATCGAGAATGGTTCCAATATCGTGCGGATGTATGCCTTCCATTACAAACGAAATCACCGAGGCCTTTTCGCGCGCCTGGCCTATAATCGTTAAGCCCGAAATTTTTTCGAGGGCCAACGTGGCGTATTCTAATAATTCGTGTTCGTATTTTGCGATTCGATCTAAGCCGAGCTCGTTTAAGTAATCGACTGCGGCACCCAATCCAACTCCTCCCGCGATATCGGGAGTACCTGCTTCAAATTTATAAGGGAGATCATTGTAAGTGCTTTTCTCAAAACTCACTGTGCGGATCATATCGCCTCCACCTTGGTAAGGAGGCATTTCTTGAAGCAGGCTTTCTTTTCCATACAAAACGCCAATCCCCGTGGGGCCATACATTTTATGCCCCGAGATTGCGTAAAAATCGGCATCCAACGCTTGGACGTCAATTTTTGTATGAGGAGCGGCTTGGGCGCCATCAATCAAAACCTTGGTACCCTGGGCGTGAGCCTTTTGAATAATGTTTTGAATGGGATTGATTGTTCCTAGTGAATTCGAAATATGGCCCACGGCCACAAGCTTGGTGCGTGCGCTTAAAAGTTTTTCGTACTCTTCAAAAATTAATTCGCCCCGTTGATTGATAGGAATCACTTTGAGCTTGGCGCCGGTTTGTTCACACAGCATTTGCCAGGGCACAATGTTGGAGTGGTGCTCGAGCGTGCTGATAATGATTTCATCGCCTTCTTTTATATTTTTTCGGCCGTAGGTTTGGGCAACCAGATTGATCGCCTCGGTTGCCCCGCGAACGAAAATAATTTCGCAGGCTTTTGAGGCATTCAAAAAACCGCGCACTTTTTCGCGAGCACCTTCAAATTCTTCGGTGGCTCTTTCGCTTAAGCGGTGGACCCCTCGATGAATGTTGGCATTATCGTTGCGATAAAAGTAATCGATTTCATCAATCACTTGTTTGGGTTTTTGAGAGGTGGCTGCATTATCAAAATAGATTAAAGCCTTGCCATGAACTTTTTGCTTAAGAATCGGAAAATCTTCGCGGATTTTTTCGATATTGAGTTTATCGCCGCGGTATTTGGGAGGTGATAAACATTCTGCTTTTCCAAGGGCTCTCATTTAAAGACCTCCCGCGTTTTGAAAAAGTGTTTTTTTGAGTTGTTCTTTCAACGAAGAAAGAGAAATCGATTCTAAGACATCCGCCGCAAAGGCATAGGTGAGCAAAGATTTTGATTCTTGCTCTGAAATTCCGCGAGAGCGCAGATAGAATATTTGCTTCTCATCGAGCTTGCCGATGGTGGCTCCGTGATTGCATTTTACATCGTTGTTTAAAATTTCGAGAACGGGTTTGCTATTGATGCTCGCCTCTTTCGAAAGAAGGAGGTTTTTATTGAGCTGGCGTGCCACCGTTTGAGAAGCTTCTGCCTCCACACGAATTTTTCCGTTAAACACCCCTTGAGAGCTTCCATCTAAAACGCCTTTATAAAGCTCAAAGCTGCTGCAATGGGGCTTTTGATGAATGATTTCTGTGCTGTGATCGACATGCTGCGAGCCGTTTGTCCAATACAGGCCATTTAAGTGGCATTCACTTCCTTCTTCTGCCAAAAAACTTTGAATATCGTTGCGCGCAAATTTTGCGCCGAAAGAGATTGAATAAGTTTGAAGCGAGCTCTTTTGCGCTTGGCGACTTGCCAAGAAATACAAATGAGATGAAGAAAGGTTTTCTTCTTGGATTTTGTAATGTTTTACTTGAGCGCCTTCTTGAAGAGAGATCTCCGTGACGATATTAGAGAGAGTTGGATTTTTGCCAAGGCTTACGTAGCGTTCAGTGAGTTCGATTTCGCTTTGAGCGCCCACCTCAATAAAATTCCGCGGCTGAATGAGTAACGAATCTGTTTGAGAAGTTTGAAGATAAATCAGCTGAATGGGAGTTTTCTTTTTCCAATTTGAGGGGATTTTCAAGAAAGCACCATCTTGAAACAAGGCGGTGTTCAGAGCGATCAAGCCTTGATTTTCGAATGACGCGAGAGAACCCAGCGAAGCAAGTTCCGAAGATTTTTCAAGTGCACGGAGTGATTTGATCTCCAAATCCTTTTCTCTCACTTGAGAAAGGGTCGGGGCAAAAAAACCATTTACAAACACCAAGCGAATTTCATCTTCGGCGAGTTTCCAAGGAGAAATATCTTTTTCTTGGAGAGAGTGAGAAGTGTTTTGAGGCAAATTGAAAGACTGTTGGTTTAAAAAATCAAGCGAGCTGTATTTCCAATCTTCTTGTTTTACCGTAGGCAAACCTAAAGCTTGAAAACGCGCGTAGGCCTCTGCTCCTTTTTTGCTCAAAGAGGAGTTTGTCCATTGATTCTCAATTTGTTGCAGAAAAGATTTCATATTAAGCGTTTAAAGCCTTTTCATGATCGGCCACCCACGAATAGCCCTTGGCTTCGAGTTGAGTGGCTAAAGTTTTATCTCCCGATGTGACGATTCTTCCTTCAGAAAGCACATGCACAAAATCGGGCTCGATATAATCTAAAAGACGTTGATAATGAGTTACCAAAATCATGGCGCGCTCTGGGCTGCGTAGAGCGTTGACTCCCTCGGCCACAATTTTTAAAGAATCGATATCTAAGCCCGAGTCGGTTTCATCAAGCACTGCCAGTTTGGGTTGGAGTAGGGCCATTTGCAAAATTTCATTTCGTTTTTTTTCACCGCCTGAAAAACCTTCGTTCACTGAGCGATTTAAAAAGACTTGATCCATTTTCAATTCTTGCATGCGCGCCTTGGTGAGATTTAAGAAATCAAGTGCATCGAGTTCTTCTAAGCCTTGTGATTTGCGAACGGCATTTAAAGCGGCTTTTAAAAAGTAAGAATTCGCCACTCCCGGAATTTCTACGGGATATTGAAAGGCCAAAAAAATACCGGCACGAGCGCGTTCTTCGGGAGAAAGTTTTAAGAGATCTTTTCCTTCGTATAAAACTTGTCCTGAGGTGACGGTATAGGTTTCTCGACCCGCCAAAACCTGAGCTAAAGTGCTTTTGCCAGAACCATTGGGCCCCATAATGGCGTGCACTTCGCCTTTGGCCACGTTTAAGTTGAGGCCCTTCAAGATTTTCTTTCCGTTGATTTCGGCATGGAGATTTTTAATTTCTAACAACATATTGTTTCCTTTGTTCTAACTTCCTCATCCACCTTCGGCGGATTTCCCCCTCTTAATCTAAGAGGGGAAGTTAAGGAACTAGCCGACTGAGCCTTCTAAGCTCACGCTTAAGAGTTTTTGAGCCTCGACGGCGAATTCCATGGGAAGCTCTTTAAAAACTTGTTTGCAAAATCCATTTACAATCATATTGACGGCATCTTCATTCGAGAGGCCGCGTTGCTTACAGTAAAAAAGCTGATCTTCTCCAATTTTCGAAGTGGAGGCTTCGTGTTCGATCTGTGCACTGTTGTTTTTTACTTCAAGGTAAGGGTAGGTGTGTGCTCCGCATTGATCGCCCATGAGAAGAGAATCGCATTGAGAGTAATTTCGAGCCCCTTCGGCACTTTTTGAAATTTTAACCAAACCTCGATAGCTGTTTTGACCATGGCCCGCAGAAATCCCTTTTGAAACGATGGTACTCCGCGTATTTTTGCCGATATGAATCATCTTCGTGCCGGTATCGGCTTGCTGGTAATTATTCGCAACGGCCACTGAGTAAAACTCGCCGATGGAATTGTCGCCTTGTAAAATACAGCTCGGATATTTCCAGGTAATCGCAGAGCCGGTTTCAACTTGGGTCCAGGAAATCTTGGAATTTTTAAAACATTTTCCACGTTTGGTTACGAAATTATAGATTCCACCTTTACCTTCTTTGTCTCCCGGATACCAGTTTTGGACAGTCGAATATTTGATTTGAGAGCCTTCAAGAGCAACGAGTTCAACCACAGCCGCATGAAGTTGATTTTCATCGCGCATTGGAGCCGTGCAACCTTCGAGATAGCTTACCGTGCTTCCTTCGTCGGCTACAATTAAGGTGCGTTCGAATTGACCGGTGTTGGAAGCATTGATTCGAAAATAGGTGGAAAGCTCCATAGGGCAACGCACCCCTTTGGGAATATAACAAAAGGATCCATCGCTAAATACCGCGGAGTTTAAAGTGGCAAAGAAGTTATCGGTGTAGGGCACCACTGAGCCTAAATATTTTTGAATGAGCTCCGGGTGCTCTTGAACGGCTTCGGAAAACGAGCAGAAGATAATTCCTAAGCTTTTCAATTTTTCTTTAAAAGTGGTGGCCACTGAAACGCTATCAAAGACCGCATCGACCGCAATCCCACTCAAACGTTCTTGTTCTTGCAGAGAAATTCCAAGTTTATTGAAAGTTTCTAAAACCTCTGGATCCACTTCGCTTAAACTTTTAGGGCCTGGTTTTTTTGTTTTAGGCGCGGAGTAGTAAACAATCTCTTGATAATTAATTTTTGGATAATGCACGTGCGCCCAAGTAGGTTCTTTCATCTTCAGCCAATGTCGAAAAGCTTTTAAGCGCCATTCTAAAAGAAAAGCGGGTTCCTTTTTTTTCTGAGAAATTAAACGAACGACGTCTTCGTTTAATCCTTTTGCGATCGTATCGGTTTCGACCGACGTCACAAAACCATATTGATATTCTTTGTCGGTTAATTCTTGGAGAGTGTTTTGTTCGCTCATAACACGGCTCCTTCTTGTGAACGTTTTTCTCGATTTAAATCTTGAAGAGTAGTGCTCGTTAAAAGGTGATAGATTTTATGATTGAGTTCGTAGAGTGGACTTTTTATTCCGCAATGATCCCATTGAGGGCAGGTGATCTTTTCATCTTTAAAACACTCGACCACCGCAAAAGGTCCGTCAAATATTTCAACGATATCCATGACGCTGATATCGCTTGGGCGCTTCACCAAAACATAGCCCCCATTACTGCCGTAAACGGATTTAATAAAACCTTTACTCGCCAGCTTTTGCATAACCTTTGCGAGCAAGGCGTAAGGAATGCTGTAAGCCTCAGCGACTTCGCGAGCAGTAGTGAGCGAGGGGCTTTCTGTGCCTTTTTGCATCATATGCTCAATGGCGAGTAGGGCATATTCTGTTTTACGATTAAAGTGCAGCATATCTTTTTACAAATCGATCAAAAGAGTCGGGATTAAATAAAATAATTTATTGAATAATATTCAATAGATAGTATTGTTATATCCCAAACTCCTCCTCAAATACGACTAACATAGTCGTAGATAAAAGGCAAGGGGGTGTAACGTAAAATTATGCGAGGTGTCAAGCTCTAACTTGGCGCTTGAAAAATCGCGTGCTAGGCTAGAACGACGCAAAAACAAGTGTATTGGAATGATAAGGAATAAGAATGATCAAAAAAACTGTTTATATGGATTATCATGCGACGACTCCCGTAGATCCTGAAGTGTTGAAAGAAATGCTTCCGTATTTTTCAGAACGTTTTGGTAATCCAGCTAGTACTCAGCACCGGTGGGGGCTTGAGGCTTTGGCCGCGGTCGATTTATCAAGAAAAAGAATTGCAGCCGTATTAGAAGCTTTAAGCGAAGAAATAATTTTCACAAGTGGTGCCACAGAATCGAATAATCTTGCCTTGCTCGGTGTGATGCGTTCTCACAAAAAAGGGAGCCATTTCATTACTGCAGAGACGGAGCACTCCTCTATTTTAGAAACAGCTCGTGTTCTTGAGAAAGAAGGTTTTCAAGTCACGCGCCTTCCGGTGGATTCAACGGGGCAGGTAAATCCTTCCGATCTTGAAAAGGCCCTTACTGCAAAAACGGTTTTGGTTTCATTCATGGCGGCCAATAATGAAATCGGAACTCTACATCCTCTTTCTCTAATTGGAGAGATTACTTCAAAAAAAGGAATTTTATTTCATGTCGATGCCGCCCAAGCGGCCGGAAAAATTTCACTCTCGGTTAAGAAATTGAAAATTAATTTGCTCTCTCTTTCGTCGCATAAAATTTATGGCCCTAAAGGGGTGGGTGCTTTGTGGATTGAAAAAACAGTCAACGCAAAACCTTTGATTTATGGGGGAGGGCACGAAAAAGGACTGCGCTCGGGCACCTTGAATGTGCCTGGGATTGTAGGTTTTGGAAAAGCCTTAGAGCTCGCCTGGAAATACCAAGCAGCTGAAAATGAGCGGCTTCTTCATTTGCGTGAAAAGCTTAAAGCAAGTTTATTAAAAGAAATTCCTAATTTAAGGGTATTAGGGCACTCTACTCAACGTCTGGCTCATAATCTCAACGTCTTGTTTCCAGGAATTCAGAGTGATAAACTGATGATGAATCTGCGGGAGATTGCCCTTTCTTCGGGCTCTGCTTGTCATTCAGTGCACGGAAAGGGTTCGCATGTGCTCCGAGCGATTGGTTTGAGTGCAGAAGAAGCGAACTCTTGTTTACGTTTTGGATTGGGCCGCTACACCACGGAAGAAGAGGTCGATTACGTGGCGGGTCGTGTGATTGAAGAAGTTCAGAAAATGGGTTCTTGACGAAGAGGGGTAGAAGTCTTTAAGGAGTCTTCATGACCGAGGCCGGGTACCCCGAGGTTTTCTCGGGGTGGCCGACCAAATGGTTGGAAATGAGAATTAGAAACCATGATTACTTTAACTACGCAGGCAGTTCAGCAGGTCAAAAATCTTTTAACCCAGCAAGGTAAGAGCGATTACGGTTTGCGTGTAGGGATATCGGGCGGGGGATGCGCTGGGCTTTCCTATCAATTTTCGTTCGATGAAAAACCTACTACCGATGATAAAGTGATTGAACAAGATGGGGTAAAGGTTTTTGTCGATAAGAAAAGCTATTTATTCTTAAATGGTATGGAAATCGATTATCACAGCGATTTGATGAGCTCGGGTTTTAAATTCAATAACCCGAATGCCAAGAGTGAATGTGGTTGCGGCACGAGTTTCTCAGTCTAAGAAAAAAGCCCAAGACAAATCTCAAAAACAATTGCTTTTCATCTGAAAACGATCTCTATTGGGCGAGCTTGATTGAGTTCTTATATTTTAAATAGATGGGGGAGATTTGTGATTAAAAAATTTGCGTTGCTTCTTTTGCTTTGCCTACCTTTGCAGGCCTGTGGACTTCACGCCAAGGCGGTGAAAACCACTCAAGATTTCTACAGTAAACTCACTCCACCTGAATATTATGGAAATGTAAAAACAGTTGCAACCGAGAGTGACCAACGAGGCCAGCCTGAAACAAAAGAAGATCGCTTGAATGTAGCTTTAATCGGCACCTTGGCGGGTATTATCGCGGTAGCGGGAGTGGTGGTGCCTTTAGTGTTGTTAAAGTAACTTAAGAAACAAGGCTGAAATAGCCCCCCTTATCTCTCACAATCTTTCGTTCGGCCAGAAAACGATTCAAGTGTTTCTCAATCATTTGTCTTTCAAAGCAGGCTTTGAGCGGGTCTCCCAAATGGGAAGACTTGTAAATAATTCCAATCTGAGAAAGCTCCTCTAGATTTTTTGCCCCCTGATGCAGGGTTTCTAAAATTCTCTCATCTCTTTTTTGAAAAGCAGTTTCGAAGCGGTCGAGCTTTTCTAAGAAACGTTCGGGTTCATACACACGCTCACCATGAGAGGTAATGTAATAATCGGCTGAAGTTTCACGTATTTTTTTGATCGATTCTAAGAATTGATCGATATCCGATGAGATATTGGCATACCAAGGCCCCATGGGGGTGAGATCAATATCTGAAATATAAAGAACCTTTAACTCTTCAAAATAAAGGCCGATATGCCCGGGGGTGTGTCCTGGAATGTGAAGCACTTTTATTTTTGTGCCTTTTGTGGGCAGATATTCGGCATCTTTCACGGTTTGATGTACGACTTGCTTTTGAATTTCGAGCGAAGAAAAAACTCCCTTGAGCCACATCACATAAGAGGAGTCTTGGTTTTGGTCGGCATATTTCAAGTAATTATCGAAAGAAAGAATCGCTTGTTTATCTTGCTCATGACACAAAAAACGCGCGTTATCAAAGAGGTGGTTTAGAGAGCGGTGATCAATATGATAATGTGTATTCAAAACCGTACTGACCTTATTTTGCGCGGCAAGTTTTTCGAAGAAACTAAAATTTGCCGATGGATCAACCACAAGCACTTCTGGCTCGTGTACCACGATGGAGTTTGAAAAGAAGAATTCCTTGGCATTTTTAGCCCAGATAAATTCTACATCGCCAATTAAAGCGCCTTGTTCGGTTTCTCGAATCGTAAGAGCCATAAATTATAGACTTATCCCTTCAAGTTTTAACAATGCTTTCTTTCGCTCTAACCCTGAAGAATAGCCCCCCAGAGCGTTATTTGAATTTATCACTCGGTGGCAGGGGATGACAATCGGAATAACATTTTTGCCATTAGCACTCCCCGCAGCTCGAAAGGCCTTTGGACGAGCACTTTGTTCAGCAAGCCATCGATAAGAACGTGTTTGGCCATAGGGTATTTTGAGTAAATTTTTCCAAATGCTCTTTTGGAACGCGGTTCCTTTTAAAAAAACAAGGGGTGTTTTGAAGTGGGTGAGTTTTCCCTCAAAGTATTTGTTTAGCTCTTGGGTAAATTGAGCAGGGGCAGGAGCTTCGGAAAGAGAACAAGAAATAGAGTCAGCCCATTTTTTTAAAGCCGATTTCCCTCCCCAATTCAGATAGGCAAGTTTATTTTTAAAAAATGCGACGTGGAGTTTTCCTTGAGGGGAGGGAATTTCGGAATATTGGAGTTCTTTCATGGCAGCCCCTTTTTATTTAGGAAAACGTTCAGTTTTGTTTTTTCTTTTTTAAAAACTCGCGAACGTTGAATTGTCATGCCGCGGTAAATACTTGTTCATTGGCGCAAACACAAGAAGAGCGTCATGACAATATTTTAAGGACCGCTCAAACACTTTAAAAAAGAAAAAACAAAACTGAAAGTTTGCCCGGTGTCCTATAAAACCATAGAGTTTTTAGAATTATCCCTATAAAATAAAACCATGGATGAAATCAAAAATATTCGTACGCCCCCGTTAGTCCCCCAAACCGATATTGGAGATCGTGAAGTAGGGGGAGAAGCCCAGGAAACTTGGGAGTTTAAAACGGGAGATTTAAATTTTAACTTTCGGGCCGGCAAGATCTACCTAAACAAGCAAGATTTGGCCCAGGCCATTGCTGAAAATCTAACGCAACTTTCGACCACCTATTGGAATCAAATCGCCCAACGTTTGGAGCTTTATCGTCGTTGGGCTTTGTCTCGTACGCGAGATCCCGAACAACTCGCTTTATTTGCTGCCCTGATTCAGGGTTTGTTGGGCGCCTTAGCACGACGCCTCAAACGCAAACTCGATGAAACGGTCGATGGAATGTCGTTCCGTGTAGAGGCGGGAGCGCTTTATATTAATGGCATCAATGTGCATGCTTTTATCGAGATGGCCCGTAAAAATCCTAATCCAAAGACCAAAATTTTTCTCAAGGGTTTGAAAAATCGTTTGGGGATTATTCTTGCGAATCGATTTGGAAACATGAATTACGAAAAAATTCGGGCAATTGTTGAAGAATTGTGGATTGAGATTGACCAAGAACTCGCAAAGTCTGTAGAAGAGGTTTTATACCTTCCCCCCGCATCGTCTTGATGCAACGTCCTCTTTTGTGGATGAATAGCGGTTTTATGCTCGGAATCGCGAGTGTTCTTTATCACGAACTTTCGCGAGTTTCTTTTCTTTTACTCCTCTTATTTTTTGGAATTTTTACTCTCCTTGCTCTTTTCAAGGGCCTACGTGTTTTACCTTTTCTTCTTCTGATCCTATTTGCAATTTTGGGGAACTATCGGGGCTCCGAACAAATCTCAAAAATTCGTCAGGCTCCTCTTCTTACTTGGACGAATGATGTTAAAAGTTATTGGGCTGGAGAGGTGGTAGAAGGCTGCCAAAAAGCAAGTAAAGGCTCTGAATTTTTAGTGGCTGTTCAAGCGATTCGACAAACCCAACAAATTTTCCCGACTTCTGGAGTGCTCAGAGTTCACCTTTTGCAAGGAAACTGCGAGTTTGAAGTGGGGGATAAAATCCAATCGTATTCTTTAATCAAGATTCCCCAGAGTTTTAATAACTTTTCTTCTTGGGATGCTTCGCTTTCTCTTTGGGGTGGGTCGGCAAGTGCTCTCACAACCTTAGAAAACTCCAACCAAGTGGTGCTGCGAGAAGAAAACTCGCAAATGGGGCGGCACTTTTTAAGTAGTTTTCGAAAGAAGTTAAAACAGAATTTTCAAAATCTTTCTCAAAACCAAACCACTGCTATTTTAGAAGCACTCTTATTGGGAGAGAAAGCGGGGCTTGATTTAAAGACCCAAAAACTTTTTCAGCGGAGTGGAACCTTACACCTCTTGGTTGTTTCGGGGCTTCACTTTGCGATGTTGGCTGGATTTTTCTATTTTTTCTTTCGAGTTTTATTTTCGTTGTGTCCTTCTCTTGCTCTGTATGTTTCAACCCGGCGTTTAGCGTTGATTTTTTCGCTCGTTCCCGTTTTAATCTATGCCTTTATTCTTCCAAATTCCCCGTCTGTTTTTCGTTCGGTGCTAGCTATTTTTCTAAGCACTTTTTTTCTTTGTTTTTCGAGAAGGGCAGATCTTTTCAGTGTGCTCAACCTGGCTGCCTGGATTTTGCTGATCGTGAATCCATTCACTTTGTTTGATCTTTCTTTTCAATTTTCTTTTCTTGCGGTGGCCTCCATTCTCTGGGCTCTTCCGCGTTTGCAGGAGTGGTCAAAAAGATTGGAGTGGCGTTTTTTGCAAGGGATCGCCGAGTTTTTTGGTATTTCTTTTATTCTTCAAATATTTTTATTTCCATTGACCACCTATTATTTTCATCAATGGAGCAGCGTGAGCTTGCTTGCGAATGCGATTTTGGTTCCTTACTTTACTTTTCTTTTAATGCCGGTTAGTTTTTTAGCCCTTCTCTTAACTCCACTTCCTAGATTTTCTCACTTTTTATTGGAGTGGAGCCTTCATTTATTAAAACCTGCACTTAGTATTTTAGATTTCCTAACTCGTTTGGATGGGAGTCTTATTTGGATGAGTGGTTTTAGAAAACTGGAGTTGATTCTCTATTTTGTTTTTCTCTATCTGTGTTTTTTTAGATTTAAACGGTATTCTTTTTTGATTCGAGGGGGAGTTTTCTTTTGTATCGTCTTGATGCTTTGTTGTTTTCGTCCTCTGCTTCAATCTTTTCATTCAAATCTCAGTCTTTGTTTTTATGATGTGGGGCAGGGTGATGCACTTTTGCTCCGTTTGCCGAGAGGAAAAAATATTTTAGTCGATGCCGGAGGGCTTGCTTATTCCGATTTTGATATTGGAGAACGCGTTTTGGCTCCTGCTCTTTTGGGGGAGGGGGTGCGAGAGATTGAAACCTTTATTCTCACTCATCCTCACCCTGATCATTACGGTGGAATGGATGCTTTGCTCGATGTTTTCCACCCCCAAGAAATTTTATGGAATGGTGAAAATGTTTCGGATTTTGGCTTTCAAGGTTTTCTAGAAAAAGCCCAAGAAAAAGGGATCCGTTTACAGAAAATCGATGCACAAACTCCTCGTTGGGAAATTTCTGGAGTTCAATTTCAGGTTTTATCTCCCATCGCCGCTACCTATTTCTCTCAAAAACCCGATTCTGCGACGATTAATAATCATTCGTTGGTGATTGAACTAGAATATGAAGGATCTACAATTCTTCTTGCCGGAGATATTCAAAAAGAAACGGAAGTGCGTTTGGTTCAAGAGGGAAAATTACAGAAGATTGACCTTCTCAAAGTTCCTCATCACGGGAGTGATACTTCAAGTACGATTGATTTTCTTAAGGCCCTCAAGCCTCGGGTGGCTCTCATTGGAGTAGGTAAGAAAAATTCGTTTCATTTTCCTCGTGAAGAAGTTCTGGAGCGGTATCAAGATTTGGGTACCGAGGTTTTGCGGACTGATCAAGACGGTGAGGTTTGCATCGAATTTCAGAAAGAAAAAATGAAGATCAATACTTTTTTGGGAAAAAATATTGATCTGTAAAGTTATTTGCTTGGTAAAGAGGCAGTATTTCTTCTTTCGCGCAAAAATACCGCCCAGTTATTTTCTTTTAGGATTAGGTTCCGGAGGGGAATCTTCTTCGATTGGAGGTAATTTTTCCTCGGGAAGTGGGGTGCTTGTTCCTGGAGTTAGATTTTCCCAACCCTGATATCTCCAACCATAGGGGTATTTAAAGAGTATGTTCATGTTGATGATGAATTGTTGCCCTTGTTCGAGAGTGAGTTCGGCCCGTGTCAAAACGAGGTTTTTCTGAAGTTCTTCCATCTTTACAATTTTTACTTCTTTCACTTTATTTTTATAGAAAGGAGTTTCTTTGTATTTATTTCCATATTTCCCAAAGTAGCGTTTGATAATATCTTTGGTTGTTTGAGGGCCCGGTTGGCGAGCTCCACAAGCGATTAAGGTAAAACAAGAAAGAAGTATAAGGAGTTTTTTCATAAGGTGTTTATCCATTCAAAGAATACCCACTAGCTGATTCATTTTGAGTTCACAATTGCTTTTTCAAGAGTTCAACGAGCTGTCTTACAATTCTGCCCGTAGCTCCCCAGATGGTATGATTTTCCCATTTGTAGAAGGGAATTTCATATTCTTCTCCAAAGAGCATCACTTTTTTAAGCTGCATGTTTTTTTCGTCTTGAAAATGTTTCAGCGGAATTTCGAGCACCGTATCGATTTCTTTGTGGCTGATTTGAAAAGGGTAAGGGTGGGGAATTTTTCCGATAAATGGGGTAATGCGGTAATAAGTAGGGGTGATTAAATCGTCCATTTCACCCAAGATTTTTACATCTTTTTCGAGAATTCCCATTTCTTCGTGGGCCTCCCGCAAGGCGGTGGCCAGCAAATGCGGATCTTCTGGATCGCAGACGCCGCCCGGAAAACTAATCTCCCCTTTATGATGCCGTACTTCTTGATTTCGCAGGGTAAAAAGGAGGTGATAATCCGTCTGTTTTTTAAAGAGAGGGACCAAAACCGCAGAGGGTTTGAAATCTTTCAGACTCAAACTCAATTTCGCGTGATGTTGCAGAGCTTTGGCGATTTTATCTTCCACCTACTCTTTGTGTATTGAACTGCAAAGAGAGGTCAAGCAATTTGTAATCACTGGATTAAGAGATAGATTGCGCACTACTCTTTTTGAGCGACCGTGCGGCCTTTACTCGCCACTCGGAAGTTTTCAATTTCTTGGAGGGCTTTCGCAAACTTTTCTTGGCTTCCCTTGGGAATTCTTAAGGTATAGCCCGTGGGTGCTAAAGCCTTAGGATTTTCGAAAAAACGATCGGAAAGGGCCGGGTTCATGTCTTGGAGTTGATAAACGTCTGCACCCGCCAAGCTTGCCAAAGTAGGAAGTGGAGTGGGGCGATCTAAAACTAAAGTTTCATATTGAAAAGGCGTGTTTCGCGGAAGTTCACCAAAGTAATCTTTATAGTGGTTGGCCACTTCGAGAGCCGCCAAAAATTCAGTGTAAAAATTTCGCGAGGCAAATTGATAGGCGCCTCCTCGATAACTACTCGCGATCACGCCGATATCATCGGTACCCATCGCTTCTTTGGCGCGCATCAGAGTTAAAGGCCCGGCATTGTAGGCATTAATAGCCAAGGGCCAGTTTCCTAAAAGATCATAATTCGATTTCAGTAAGCGTGCAGCAGCATAGGCGGATGTAATCGGATCATTGCGCTCATCGACGGTGCCGTTTACGGTCATGTAGAGCTTGCCGGTTGAAGGCATGAATTGCCAAATTCCACTGGCTCCTACTTTTGAACGGGCTTTTAAATTGAACATCGATTCTACGAAAGGAAGCCGACTCAGCTCAAACGGAAGCCCTTGAGAGCGAAACACTTCTTCAATTTCTTGAAGATAAGAACCACTCCAAGTGATGGCATTTAAAAATTTATCTTTTTGCCCGGTTTGTCCGCGAATGCGTCCGGGTGACGCGGCTTCGGCAAATTTATTGGGGTTTGAGATTTTATCGAAGAGGTGAAAGATTTTTTGCTCTTCGGCATTTAAACTTTTTTCATCGATTCCTGAAGCAAGCTTCAATAAAATGCCCCGAATCCGTTCTTTTTCGGCACCCACTTGGCCTTTTTTGCTTAAATCAAAATCAGAGCTTTGATTCAGATCGACCACCGAATAAATCAGAGATAAATTTTCGGTATCGTGGATGACAATCTGATTTTTATCGTATTTCGAGTAAATGAGTTTCCAAAATTCAAAATTTGGTTTTAAAGAGTCGGGAAGAGGAAAGGCAAAAGGGGTCAGTTTTCTTGCCTCAAGATCGGTTAAGTGATTTTCTACTTTTGCTTCTTTCTCTTTTTTGTTTTTATTTTTGCTGAATCCCGAAGTAGAAAGAGTAGGAATCAATAAAACAGCGCATAAAAAGACAGAACAAATTTTTTTCATCTTACCACCCCCGAAAATAAAATCTCTCCCTTACGGAGAGAAAAGTTTTTTGCTGTGAATAGAGAAATTGTAGCAGGTAAAAAAAAGAACACGCAAGATAAAAAGTGAATAGAAGTGACGGCAAATCAGCGTCAGTATTGTAATAGAAGGTAGTGCTTGTCTTTATTTTTTAAAAATTGTTAAGCTCTGTTAAGAGGGACGAGAGGTCAATATTTCTTTGGTCTTCGAAAAAACGCACCGCAAGGAGACTTTTTAGATTAATTTGAGTTTGAGAGAATGAAACGATCGAGAGTTCGGTGCTTTTTCTCATCCTTCAGAAACATTGACCTGTTAGAGGGGAAGATATGGAAAATCTGCAAATTCTTTTGAGTTCGCTTTGTATTTTTGGTTTTGAAGGAACAAGCCCCACACCCTGGATTCGAGAATGCATTTCAAAACACCAACTGGGTGGAATTATTCTCTTTAAAAGGAATATTGAATCAAAAGAACAGGTTCGGGCCCTATTGGCGGAGCTCAAATCGTTGAGTGGAGAGGTGCCGCTCTTTCTTTCGGTTGATCATGAAGGTGGGCGAGTTTTTCGCCTTCCTCCTCCCTTCACTCAAATCACCACAGCGCGTGAAATTGCAGCGAAAACTCAAGAAAACTCGAATTATCCTTACGAAGTGGGCGCTTTGATGGGCAGAGAATTACGAGAAGTGGGCTTTAATTTGAATTATGCGCCTGTTTTAGATGTCGATACCAATTCGAAGAATCCTATTATTGGTGATCGTGCTTTTTCGAGTGATCCTGAAATCGTTGCTCAGTGTGCGATTGCGTTGATGGAAGGTTTGAGATCTGAAAAAGTGCTTCCGTGCGGAAAACATTTTCCGGGGCATGGAGATACCTCCAAAGATTCTCATCTCGAGCTTCCTGTGGTGGAGCAAGATTTAGAGCGTTTAAAAACGATCGAATTTTATCCGTTTCGAAAGGCAATTGAGGCTCAGGTTGAAATGCTCATGACGGCCCACGTGCTTTATCCCGCTTTAGATGAAGAATTTCCTGCGACTCTTTCCCCGAAGATTTTAGGTAAAATCCTGCGCCAAGAATTAAATTATCGAGGCGTGGTAATCTCGGATGATTTGGAAATGAAGGCGATTGCCGCTTACGGAATTCCTGAAGCCGCCCAGCTTTTCTTAGAAGCGGGGGGCGATATTCCTCTAATTTGTAGAAGTGAAGAATATCAACAAACTACCCTAGAATATTTGAAGCAACAGGTGAAAGATAAGAAACTCTCTAAAGATTTACTTGAACAATCGTTAAAGCGCATTATTTCGCTTAAAAAACAGAAACTTTAGTGAATTTTAACAAAGCTTAACATCAACTGAGTTAAATCAAGAAGAATAAGCAACATTACCCTGTGAAATATGCGATAATGTTGGAGTTATGGGAACCCAGATCAACCAAAGTCCACCGCCGCCCCCGAGTGCGCCCAGTGCTGAGCCCACAACGCCACGCACTCCCGCGACTCAGCCCAATACGGCCCAACCCAACAATGCGCCGCTTAATTCTCAACCGAATTTGAATGGAGCTCCGGCTCCGCAAACTCAGCCCAATTTGAATCCGGGAGCTCAGGCGAGTAATTCGGTGATGAATGCTTTTGTTCAAAACTCTCAAGCCCAAACCGAAATTGCATCAAACTTGGGCGAACAAATCCTCCTCGATAGCGTTGATCAAACGAGCTACGATCAACGCCAAGTAAATCGTGAAAGTAATGAAGCTCGAACTGATTCCGAGCGTTCTCGTGGAGAAGCAGCGCGACGGAATTTCATGATGCAGCAAGATGACGTGAATGCCTCCCGTCAAAAGATTTTTCAGCAATTGATGAGCAGCCAAGAAAAGAGCGGTCAATATGATGCACGACGTGCGCGCACCCAAATGCTTGCGCGTGACACCCATGCGAGTGACCGGGCTCAGGCCGAGGCCGAAAATCCGATGCTGCGTCTTTCTTCGCGAGCGGGCAGAGGGCTCTTGCGCGAAGATAAGGGTGACCTTCAACGCTTTCAACTCAAAGGCCGCTTACCTCCGGGTTATCAGGCTTTCATGCAAAATAGTCCGCGAGGGCGAAGTATCTTTTTGGTGACCCCTGATCCTTTAGAACATCTGCAAGATGGCGGCGCGGAGCAACAGCAAAAAACCGGTGAAAAAAATACGAAGCAAGCCAACAAAACGGGTCGCTCTACAGCAAATCTTACGCAGGGCGCTTTGGCCTCTCAAAAAAAACTCGCCAAGCAAATGGGTTTCAAAGAGGGCGTCGGCGATGCCGAAGAGCTCGAAGAGTTTTTAGAGCTGGCTGAAGGGGAAGAATCTCAAGAGGTCAGTGACGAATCCGATCCGACGATGGATTCTTTAAAGCGAGCGATGGGCGCAAAATCCTCCCGCTTAAAAGGGAAGGGCGAAGGCCAAGAAAAGAGTGAAGATATTCTTCCTTGGCGAAGTTTTGGAGAAGCGATCGAGCATCACACCGCTCTTTTTTCGACGGGAGATGCGGCAGAGTCTGCCAATCTCGCCTCGGAAGCCAGTTTTGCGAGCGCTGTCATCTATGGAGCCGCGATTCATATTCGAATGAAAGGGCGGCGCCTCAATTACTCCGGTACTTCTCATCATGGTTTGCCGATCCCGAGTGGAGACGAGGCTTTAGAGATGGGCGCTCAAGAATTGGTCGCCGGCTTTGAGCGCGACATGGGACAATTAGGCGTTGAATCAGTCTTTGTGAACGGTCAACGTTTTGAATTGGCGAACCCCGAAGACGAGCGTAAACTCAAAGAACTCATTAAAGACAACCCCGACTTGTATCGCATGATCGAAGATATCCGCGAAGCCATTCGCGAGAGCCGATTTTACCGAACGTGTTTGGGGTTAACGGAAGAGGGTCCTGGGGGTAGGGCGTAATTAAGAATTAAGGGAATAGAAATGAAATTTAAAATTGTCCTAGAGTCCAGTGAAGATGGTGGCTATACTGTAACAGTTCCTGCTTTGCCAGGGTGTATTAGTGAAGGTAACACTCGAGAAGAGGCTTTGAAAAATATTGAAGAAGCAATTGAACTCTATTGTAAATGAAGCGGGAGAACGCAGTTGGGAATCATTGAAAACATCAGGCAGAAGATTCGCGAAAAAGATTATTTTTTATCTGCTCATGCCGAAGAAGAGATGTATGAAGACCTTTTAGAACGCTCCGATATAGAACATGTTATTCTAAAAGGTAAGATTCAGAAAAAAATGACGCAAGATTATCGAGGTACCCGGTATCGTATAGAGGGACTTACTCCTGATGGAAAAATTGTGCATATAGTCTGTCGTTTTAAAGAAGAGGGAAGTTTAGTGATTATTACTGTTTATGTTTTGGAGGAATCTTTATGATCTGTGAGTTTTGTGAGGGAAAAACAAAAAAAAGAAGAGTCAAAAAATCCCATTGGTATGGGGGTAAGCTTTATCTCTTAGAGAATGTGGAAGCGGAAGTTTGTGAAGAATGTGGGGAGAGATATTATCATGCGAAAGTTTTAGAGGAGATTGATAATACTTTGAAAGTTTCTCATCCCGTTAAAGAACACCTCTCTGTAGAAGTAGTGAGAATGTAACTTACAGAATGAGCAACATGAAAGGATCTATGAACAAACTTTCCCTCGAAAACATTGCCGATCTTTCAAAATATTTACCTGTCAAAGAAAGAACGATTATTAAATTTAATGGTCAAGAGCTGGGGGCCTTAGTGCCTCTGTCCGATCTTCAGTTTTTGCAGTCGATTGACGGCTTTGACACCAACCCCCAAGAGTTTTTAGCCTTTTTAAAAGACCCCGAACAGACCCTCTTTAATAAGGTTAAAAAGCGCCTCGAAGAGGAAGTCTTTAATAAAAAGTAAGAAAAATCGCTTATTTTAATGTTTTTTGCTTAAAATTGTTAAGTTTGACTGCTTTTTTAAGCAACCAAAGCCTAGGAAAAGACCGATAATAAGAATAGTTGCCAGTTTTCAGTGGCCAGTGGTCAGTTTGTTTTTATTCCGATTTAGAAAAGGTAAAAATTATGGCTCGTTTAGTTCAGAAAAGATTACAAATCCGTGGACCTGTTGCAGGTATCCCTCCACCCGCACCTCAGGGGCCTAATGCTAACACTCCTCCTGAAGTAAATGGTGCAACTCCACCTCCTACTACCCAGGGAAGCCAAGGGGCACCAGTTGATCCCCCTTGGTTAAAAGTGCAACAAGAACCCGTGGATGGTTATTATTATTATGGCCGTTGCGGTACAGATGGCCAATGCCGTTATTTAGCGGTTCATCAATCACTTATTACTAATGCAGAACATCCGAATCCTCCGGGGGCTTTGCCACCCGCAGCGGTAGCTGATGTTCGAAGAAGAGCAACGGCGGGCGGGCAAGTATCTGAAGAACTGCAGCATCTACCGGGGGCAATGAGTGCGACTGAGACTGCATTTCCAGCGGCCTATCAAGCACGTATGGCGGCAGCTACTGGAGGACGTCCTGGAGCTGGAGGACATGGCTTTGTAGGCGGGGGAGGAGGACCTGCTGCTCAAGGAACAACTTATACTCCTTTAGAAGCAGAACTTATGTCTCGTTTGGGTGATTTGTCTGATGAAGAAAAAAGGCTTTTTTTACAGGAACGTTTTCCCATGCCCAGTTTAGGCCGTGATGGACGCCCTTTACGAGGGCACGCTCTCGAGCGTGCGCAGAGCGCCCGAAATCGTGAAATTGATAACTATTTGCATAATACTTCTACAGATCGACAGGTTCCTCCGGTTAGTGATTCTGCTGCCGTGCGACGATGGTTGGGTGATCGCGTCGCGTTAGATGAAATCGTTTCGTTAAGGCGAGAGAATCCTCAACTTACTCCAGCTCAGGCCTATGAGCGATTGAGACAACATCATTTAATTTCTGAAAATTCCCCTGCTCCGAATTCGACTACGTGGCCTCAAGGTTTTGATCCTTCCAGTCGTTCGGCAACTCTACCTTTTGGTTGGCATGGAGCTGAAATGAATCGGGAACGAGCGGCTCGTCTTGCTCCTCCACCTCCTCCTGACCCTCAACGGCAACAATCAGAAGGCTATGTGCGTGCGCAGGAAATCGCTGCTGAAGTAC
Source organism: uncultured Pseudomonadota bacterium (assembly GCA_964384365.1). Taxonomy (GTDB): domain Bacteria; phylum UBA10199; class UBA10199; order JADFYH01; family JADFYH01; genus CAYLKF01. The sequence goes on from CAYLKF010000003.1 coordinate 75,812, forward strand.
AACGTGAGCAGATGAAACAGCAAGCCATTTTAGAAATCGCCAAGATGATGTTAGATCTTTTCAAGACCTTGGTTGATATGGGCCAAAAATATCAGCAAGGCATGCTTCAAGTGGGCACAAGTGTTTCTCAGCAGATGAGTAGGCAGCGATAGCTTAAGTTATTTCAGCAAACCCTTTTGCTCGAGCTCCAATAATTCCTGATAGCCCCCAATCATTTTTTCGTTGATGAAAATTTGCGGCACGGTGCGCCAGCCCGTGCGTTCTTTGAGCGCCTGTTTTTCTTCGAAGTCACTCACATCAATCTCTTCGAAGCTTAATCCTTTTTTATTCAGCAAACGCTTCGCGGCGTCGCAATACGGGCAGTAGGGAGTGGTGTAGACTTGGATTTTGGGAGCAGTCATAAGATTTCCATCTATTGTTCCTCCTCTTAAGATTAAGAGGAGGTTAGGAGGAGTTGTGAAAATATGCAGGGGACTCACAACGCCCCCCAGCCCCCTCTTAATCTTAAGAGGGGGAGGTTTTAATGAGTATTGTATTGTTTTTCGAGTTCTTCCACGCGACGGTATAGATCGAGGAGTTGAGCTTTAAGATTTGTTAAGGTTTTTGGAAGCTCGCGGATCTGGTCGAGTCCAGTTTCAATTTCTTTAAATTGCTGGGTCATGACCTTATATTCCATGTAAAGAGCTTCAAACTTTTTGTAGAGTTCATCCATTCGAATATCGATTTGATCAAACCGTTGATCATGGGTTTCGAGTTTTTTTTCTATTCGGTGAAAACGAGGCTCGATTTCACTTCGATAGAACTCGATGAATTGTTTAAAAGTTAAGGGTTTTTCTTGCTCAGACATAACTCTCCTTAATGAATGGAAGGAAAGATTACTCTACAAAATTTAGTATCTTTTTCAAGAGTGATTTCTAATTGCTCAATTTGCCTTCCTGCACTATATCTGAATAATCAATGAATTTAACTTTTCTCTTTATTTTGATGGGTGCCGTGGCAGCCCTAGGCTTGCTTTTTTGGTTTTTTCAGCGCGAAACCTTGAAAAAGTTCCAAGAGGGGCAGACAAAAGATAGCTCTTTTCTTTTAATTCAACAGCAAATGGATACTCTGCGTGAGCATCTTCGCCAAAATCTCGATGGATCCAGCCAAATTTTTTCGCAGCGCATGCATGAGCTCAGTCAACAAATTACCGAACACTTAAAAAACCAGGGTGTAGATATTCAAAAGACCCATCAAACGGTGGGAGAGCTGATTGCCAAAAGTCATGAAACAGTGGGGAGTCGTTTAGATAATGCGGCTCGGGTGGTGGGAGAGCTTCAAGGCCGTTTGGGCAAGCTTGAAGAATCGAATCAGCGGATTTTTGAAGTAGGCAAAGACATTGCCTCGCTTCAAGAAATCTTGAGAGCGCCGAAATTGCGTGGCAGTTTAGGGGAACTTTTTTTGGGCGATTTACTCGCTCAAGTACTTCCGCTTGAACATTTTGAATTGCAGTATTCTTTTAAAAATGGAGAAAAAGTAGATGCCGTGGTGAAGTTGGCCGGAAATTTAGTGCCCATTGATTCGAAATTTCCCTTGGAAAACTTCAAAAAATATGGGGCTGCCACAACCGATGAAGAGAAAAAAGCGTATCGCAAGATTTTTTTAAGTGATGTGAAAAAACATATAGATTCGATTGCGAGTAAATATATTCGGCCTGGCGAAAATACTTTTGATTTTGCCTTGATGTATATTCCTGCTGAAAATGTTTATTATGAAATGGTGATACGCGAAGATGCTTTTGATAGTGAGTTTTCGATTTTGAATCACGCCATGGCAAAGAGGGTTATTCCCGTTTCTCCCAATAATTTTTATGTCTATTTGAATACGATTCTTTTAGGGCTAAGAGGAATGAAAATTGAGCAAAGTGCCCGTGAAATTCAGATCTCTCTTGGAAATTTGCATAAAGATCTTGGAAAATTTGCAGAAGATTTTGGAAAAGTGGGTAAGCATTTATCGAATGCACGTTCGGCTTATGAAGAGGCCGATAAACGTCTGAATCGCTTCAGTGAAAAGATTGAGGGCATTGCTTTACCCAGTGCCGAACAAGAACCTTTAAAACAAGTTGTGGGTGGGGGATAAATAATGGCGAGTAATTATTCTTACTATATTTATGCGGTTTCCGATGCAACCGGGGAAATGGCGATGAGCATTGCTTTTGCGGCCTTGCGTCAGTTTAAAATTGATAATGTGAGTATTCAGCGCCGCTCTAAAGTAACCGACAAAGGCCGTATTCGTCAGGTGATTTTAGAAGCCAAGAAAAATCACGGAATTATTATTTATACCCTGGTTTCGACGGAGCTCCGGCATATTTTTCATGAAGAAGCCGAAAATGAAGGCGTGGTGGCGATCGATACCATGGGGCCCGTGATGAATGTTTTGACGACTTACTTTCATGCGACGCCGAGTGCTGAGCCGGGTTTGAAATATCGTCATACGAAAGAATATTTTAAACGCCAAGAGGCCGTTGAATTTACCGTAAAGCACGATGATGGTTTGGGAGCTGAGGGATTGGCTCAAGCCGATATTGTGATTTTAGGAATTTCCCGAACCTCGAAAACACCACTTTCGATTTATCTGGCGTATCGCGGCTATAAGGTGGCCAATATTCCTATTATTCGAGAAGTGCCGATTCCCGAACAAGTGAAGTTGGTGGATAAGGCCAAAATGGTGGGCTTGCTCATCTCTGCCGATAAGCTCGTGCAATATCGAGAATCGCGCTTAATGAAGCTCGGACGCCCGCTCTCGGAAGAATATGCCAATCGCGAACGCGTGAATGAAGAGTTGAATTATGCCCGAAATATTTTTCAACAATTAGGAAATATTCCCGTGATTGATGTGACCGATAAAGCCATTGAAGAGATCGCGAGTGAGATTTTGCTTGTCTTAGGAAAATAGGGGGTTAAATATGCCAACAAAAAAAAATAATCTAAATCGTGCGGCTACTGTAGAAGATCTGAATCAAGCTTTTATTCGATTTTATAATGATATTCTCGATCCCCGTTTTACGAAAATTGAAAAAAAACTTGAAGAGCATGATAAAAGATTTGATCAAATTGACCAACGCTTTGACGATCTCTATAAGAAATTTGAAACTCTCTATCAGGAATATATCATTATTACAGGGCAGTTAAGGCGTATTGATCAGTCTCTAGAAGATTTAAAAGAAACTCAGAGAAATATTCAGAATTTAAAATCTCAGGTAATAGAGCTTTATCAAAGGTTAGAAGAGTTGGAAAAAAGAATAGCTACTTAAGGAGAATCTTCAGCGGATGCTTTGCCATTTCGATTTTTAATTCTTCTCCAAACTTCATCGTAAATTTTTGGTGAGCGCCATCAATAAAAACGCAGGCTTTTGCCATGCGTGAACGAATTTTTAAACAGGCGGTATTGCCCAAAATCCCCCGCGTTTTTTTAAAGTGATGTTTCCCTTGCAAGAAAGGTTCTCGAACCACAAATTGAAATTGGGGGGATGTTTTGGATAAAACTCTTCCACCCGCCGAATGAATCGCGGCCGTAGAGCCCGAGGCTGTTGAAATCCAGACTCCCGATGATTTTTGTGCCTCGAATGCAACGGGCGCAGAGGGTGTTTCGATTAATTTGAGTTCGTATCGGGCCGTGCCTGCCGGAGAAGGGTTGCTAAATAAAACGTCGTTTAAGGCAAGCGTTGAAATTTTGCGGGAACCGATGCTGATTTGAAGGCGCTGAAGCAAGGCGATTTGACTTTTATGATCTAGAAAGTTGCGCAAGACCCTAGCAAAAGTTTTGGGTGTTGCGGCGCAGTAAGCCCCATGGCTCATTTCAGGAACAGAGTTTACCCCTAAAAGTAAATGTTTGGTTTGGGCAAAGTGCGAGGCGTGTAAGAAAGTGCCGTCACCCCCCACGGTGATGATAAAAGAATAAGGCGTTAAATTTTTTAAGCGTTCGCGCGGAATTTTTTTATAAGGTAATTGGGCATCTTGAAGAATTGTTTCAATTTTTCGCAAAGCTCGCTGATGCTCTTTTTTAAAAAGGCTATGAGGAGGCTCTGTTTTATAGACGAGAAGAATTTTCGGTTTCATACTTGCACTCTAAGATTGGTAAAGCTTTTTTTTCTGGATATAATTCAACACTCCCAAAGGAATTAGCAATTCTAATTTTTTAAGATCAGTTCTTTTTTGTATTTTTTCACGAATCTCGCTCGAGGAAACTTCTGGAAAAGGCGAGGGCTCAAAGCCCGCCCGGCTGATCGGATAAATTTGGGCGAGTTCTTTGATTTGATCAAAGTCTTTCCAGCGGGAAATCTCTTCTTGATTATCAGAGCCCATCGCCCAAAAAAAGTGGGCCTCCGGATATTTTTTCTTTAAAAATCGTAGAAGATTGATTGTGAATCCTTCTTTATTTTTGGCTTCTTCTTCGGCCTTGCTTACCTGCACTTGAGGGCCTAAAAAATCAAAAGCCAAATGAGAGAGGTGGAGCCGATCTTCATACGAGGCCAGTATTTTACCAAAGGCATGATTCAGGCAAGGAAGAATCCAAATTTCGTCGAATTGCTTGGAGGCGAGCAAGGCTTGAACCACAGCCACATGGCCGCGGTGGGGAGGGTTAAAGGAACCTCCAAAGAGAGCAATATGCATAAAGGGCACCTCTAAAAATTACTGCGAGTCCGGATTGCTTCGTTGCGTACCCAAAAAATCCTCATGTATTTCCATATACATTCCGGTTTTTTGGGCACCCCCCGCGCCTTGTACTCCGACCTCTCATAACATTTTTAGAGGTGCCCTAGGCGTTTCTTACACTCTTCGGAGTTCTTGTCTAGTGAGCTTTCAGAGGCAGATGGCATTCCTGAAGAGCGGTAGAAGAATTTGAGAATAGAGGAAGTAATTTAATTGGCAAGATGAGAAGCCCCGTAAAGATTAAGGCACTTGCAATGAGCTTTGGAAATTTTTCCCGTAGAGGTTTCACAAGTTTTTCTAATCCCCATCCCAAACTATTTAAGATTGGGAGAGTTCCCAGCCAAAAGAAAAAAAGCAGGCTTGCTCCCAAAAATAGACTTCGAGTGGCCAGAGCGGCCAAGACGAAGGAATACAGCCAGCCGCAGGGTAAAAATCCAGAAGAAGCTCCAATGAGCAGGCTCCGGATATTCTCATTTCTCGCTTGCATGAAGTTTTGTTGCCAAAGCCAGCGATGCATTCTTTGAAGGGGAGAAAACGTATTTCGCCCCGTCCAAACTTGAATTCCACTGCCGATGAAAAGAAAGCTTAAGAAGAGGGCGGTAAAGAGAGCTAAGAGAGGGGCATAGGTTTCAAGAAATAAAACTCCCCCAAAAGCTCCCGCCAGTGCGCCCAGAGCCAGATAAGTAAAGAGCCTTCCAAAATGGTAGAGATAACGTTGCGAAGAATTTTTTGTGCTCGCAAGCAGTAATGGACCGCACATAAGCCCACAATGAGCGCTACCGGCCAGGCTGCTTAAAAGAACCACCAGCGGTAGAAGTAGGGGCCCAAATTCTTTTAAGAATGAGAATAAATTATTGGAAAGGGCCAACAAGTATCACTTTCTCCTTTTGATGAAACCTTTGACTCAAATCGAAAATTTCCATCTCTATTTCAGAATGCCCATTGCGAAGTTGTTTGGCCGGAAAACGAATAAAGAGATCGGCTCGAAAGTTTTTGCCGGGCTCTAAATGAATGGGTTGTGCTGGCAGAATGAGCTGAAACTCTGAGTTTTTTTCTTCGAGCTCAAAAGATAAATCGAGTGCATTTGAACTTTGATTACTTAAATCGAGTTTGAAATGATTCACAATCTCTTGGTTTTCTCCCTGTTTTAAAATTTGATAAGGGGCATCTTTAGAGCGCACAAGAGTGAGATCTAAATTTCCACGGTGACGAACGCTGATTAAGAAAAAACCCAAAATCAGGCTGAGCAAAATCGCATAAATACCACTTCGCCAACCGATTATTTTTTTTGGCTTTCCCTTTAAGCCCTCGGCAGAGTCGTATCGAATGAGCCCTCGGGGTTTTTGTAGTTTAAGCATCACCTCATCGCAGGCATCGATACAGGCTGTGCAGGCAATACACTCCATTTGTAAACCCCGGCGAATATCAATTCCAGTTGGGCAAACATCCACACAGCGATAACAATTTACACAATCGCCTTCGGGGTTTCCTGAAGATTCTTTGCCTCGCCTGGGTTCACCCCGTTTCGAATCGTAGGCAATAAATAAAGAATGTTCATCCATTAACACCGATTGAAACCGACCATACGGACAAACTATGGTGCAAAACTGCTCTCGAAACCATCCAAAATCAAAAAGCACCAAAGCGGTGCTAAGGGCCATCGTGAGAAAGGCACCCGGGTTTTCGGAAGGGGAGCTTTGAATCATTTTCCAGAGAATTTCTTTGGGAATAAAATAAGCCAGAAAACTATGAGTCAAGAGAAGGGTTAGGGCTAAAAAAATACTCCACTTGAATGTTTTTTTAGAGACTTTTTCAAAAGTCCAGGGCGATTGATCGCGTTGGCGACGGGTAACCGAATCTCCTTCGATCCAGCGCTCAATGCGTCGAAAAACATTTTCGATAAACACGGTTTGAGGGCAGGCCCAACCACACCAAATTCTTCCCCAAATCACTGTAACAAGTGCGAGGGCAAGCGCGGCTCCCAAAAAAATAAACAAGACCAAAGGCGCATCGTGAGCCCAAAACGAAACGCCTCCCAACACAAAATGGCGATGAGCAATATCTAAGAGTAAAAGCGGATTTCCTTTCCAGGTGAGCCAGGGAAGAATCAGAAAAAAAATAATCAAACACGCATGCACCCCCACACGAATTCTTTGAAAGCGGCCTCTTACATCGGCAGGGTGAATATAAAGACGTCGTCCTTTTTCATCGGTGGTGCTGAGTCGCTCATCTGGAATTTCTCTGGCTTTGAAAACTTTCATACGTTCCTGTAATGGGTCAGCGTTTCTTCTTTCGTGAAAAAATGCACCGCAAGGAAGGTTTGGTAGATGAATGCAAAAAGCGCTTTTTCAAAATCGATTCATTCGGTGCTTTTTCACTCACTACAAAAACGCTAACCCATTACTCCTTGGAAACTAATGCGAGGAAAGCGAATACACATAAGCAACCACCGCATAGAATTCTTCGGGTTTTAAAATACTTCCCCAGGCGGGCATGCCTTTATCATTCACTCCGTTATAAGCAGTCTTTGCGATATCTTCGAGGCTGCCCCCATGAATCCAGGTGGCGTCGGTCAGGCTGGGTCCGATGAGGCCTTCTCCCTTCGCACCATGGCAGCTTGCACAGCGCGCCGAAAAAACGAGCTCTCCCTTTTTTATTTCTTCTGGATTCTTGCTATACTCTGCAAGAATTTTGGCATCGGGGCCTTTGTTGGGTTGGGAATAACGATTAAACTCCAGGGTTGTTAAGGTGTTTTGCAATTCTTCAGAGGGGGTAAGGCCAGGCCCCAAAGAATAGTAAGCGAAGTAAAAAACTCCAAAAACAATGGTGATATAGAAAGTGGCTAACCACCAATTAGGAAGTGGATTATCGAGTTCGTGAATCCCATCGTATTCATGGTTGGGAATTATTTTTTCTTCTGAGTTGTTTTTCATGAATGATCCTCCTGGAGAGGGAGAGTTTCCATATATTGATAGAATTTTTTTCCAGATTTGCGGCAAACCCAAAAAACGCACGAAACAAAAACCGTCAAAAATAGAAAAAGTCCAATGCAGGTGAGAAACGGTAAATGAAAATGACTTAAGACTTCGCGTATCATTTATTTTCTCCTCCCAAATCTTTTCCCAAACGCTGAAGGTAGGCGATAAGGGCAACGATTTCTTTTTTCTCAATGCCCACTCCAACGCCCTGTTTCTCCAGGCCTTCGGCAATTTGCAAGGCTTGAGCCTTTGCATCGAGCTCGGCCTCCTGAACCTCTTGTTGAGTGTAAGGCACCCCTAAGCTTTGAAAGACTTTCACTTTTTTAGAAAGATCCGAAAGATTCAGCGGCGCTGTGAGTAACCACGGGTAAGAAGGCATAATCGAGAGAGGCGTTACTTCTCGTGGATTGTTCATATGGCGGTAGTGCCAGAGATCGGGGTATTTTCCGCCCAGTCGTGCGAGGTCGGGGCCTGTGCGTTTAGAGCCCCACTGAAAAGGGTGATCATACATCGATTCTTCGGCTTGAGAAGGTTTGCCGTAGCGTAAATATTCCGAGATCATGGGGCGCACCATTTGAGAATGACACACGTAGCATCCTTCGCGAATGTAGAGATCACGCCCTACCAGTTCGAGTGGACGATAGGGTTTCACCTTGGGATTGATCTCTACGTATTGCGGTGCGAAGAAGGCAGGAACAATTTCGATTAAAGTTCCCACCAAAACAGAGATCACAACGAGCACGGTAAACACCAAAGGTAAGCCCTCGAGCAAGCGATGGGGTTTTTCTTTGCTTTCAAAAATATCTTCTACGCGGGTTTGAGCCAGTGGAGCTGCCTGAATTTCTTCAACGAGATTTTTTTCAGGGGCATCTTGAATGGTTTTTAACAAGTTGAAGAGCATGAGCACGTAACCCAGCAAGTAGAGAGCGCCACCCAGTGCGCGCGCATGATAAAGAGGCACAATTTTAATCACTGTTTCAACGAAGTCGGGGTAAAGCAAATGACCGCTTTCATCGATTCCTCGCCACATGAGGCCTTGTGTGATTCCAGAGGCCCACATCGCAATGATGTAGATGAGAATTCCTAAAAGCCCGGTCCAGAAATGAAGGTTGGCCAATTTTTCGCTATAGAGTTTGGTGCCCCACAGTTTTGGCACGAGATAGTAAAGCATTCCGGCAATCATAAACCCGTTCCAACCCAAAGTGCCGCCATGCACATGGCCAATAATCCAATCGGTAAAATGGCCGAGGGCATTGACAGACTTGATGGAGAGCAGGGGGCCTTCGAAGGTAGACATCCCGTAGAACGTAATGGCAGCCGCCAAAAATTTTAAAATGGGATCTTGGCGAACCCGATCCCAAACACCTCGAAGAGTGAGTAGGCCGTTAATCATGCCTCCCCAGCTTGGTGCCCAAAGCATTACGCTAAAAACCATTCCTAAAGTTTGTGCCCAATCCGGAAGTGCCGAATAGAGAAGATGATGAGGGCCTGCCCAAATGTAAATAAATACCAACGACCAAAAGTGAACGATCGACAGACGGTAACTGTAAATCGGGCGCCCCGCGGCCTTGGGAACATAATAATACATGAGGCCCAAGAAGGGGGTGGTCAGAAAAAAAGCAACCGCGTTGTGCCCATACCACCACTGGACCAGGGCATCTTGAACTCCGGCATAGAGAGAATAGCTTTTCAAAAATCCAACGGGAATTTCGAGTGAGTTTACAATGTGCAACAAGGCGACAGTAATAATTGTGGCGATGTAAAACCAGATGGCCACATACAAATGTTTTTCGCGTCGTTTGAGAAGGGTACCAAAAAAATTAACTGCAAAGATTACCCACACCACCGCAATGGCAATATCGATGGGCCATTCAAGCTCGGCATATTCTTTTCCGGCGGTATAGCCTAGAGGGAGGGTGAGTGCGGCCGAAACGATGATGAGCTGCCAGCCCCAAAAATGCAGTTTGCTCAGTGTATCGGAATACAAACGCGATTTTACCAGACGTTGAGTCGAATGATAAATCCCCGCAAAAATGGCGTTACCTCCAAAGGCAAAAATGGCCGCATTGGTGTGGAGAGGCCTTAGGCGTCCAAAGGTAAACCAAGAAAGATCGAAGTTTAATTTCCAGTTTGCAAGCTGTGCCGCAATGACTACACCGAGTAACAATGCAACAAAGCCCCACAACAGGGTGGCAAAAATAAATTGTTTTACGATTTTATCATCGTATTGAATGGTATCGATCGATTGAACGCTCATAATTTTAGCGTCTCCTTTCTTCATCAAGTAAAATACGGTAGGCAGGGGTTTCTAAATCATCGTATTGGCCGTTTTTAGAACACCAAATAAAACTCAAAACAAAACCGAGGGCCAAAAATAGGGCAAAGGGTAGGAGTAGAAATACGATGTTCATCGAATTTCTCCTTTTCGCAATGTGCGCGTGCCGATGAGAGCAGAAATAAAAACAGTGAGAGAACTGAGCGGCATTAAGACAGCGGCAATTAAAGGATTAATAAGCCCCAGAAGTGCAGCCGTTGCCCCAACAAGGTTATAGAGGATTGAGAAAACGAAGTTTCGTTTTAAGACTTTGATATTTTCTCGGGCGATCTTTAAAACTCGAACCACTGGCTTAAGCCCTGCTCCGCTTGAATAAACATCTGCGGCGCGTAGTGATACTTCCATGCTTCCCTGCACTGCAACACCCACCCAAGCATTTGCTAAGGCCAGAGCATCGTTGGCTCCATCGCCCACCATGAGAGATTCAGCGCCTTGCACAATTTCTTTTTTCTTTTCAGGACTCGTGCGGCTGTAGCAATGATCTCGGGGTATCTTCAGTTCATGGGCCACCTGGAGCACTGCAGTTTCTTGGTCGCCGGAGAGGATGTAAGGCTCTAAGCCTAATTTTTTGAGTTGAGAAAGGGCCATAGAGCTATCGGCCCGTAAAGAATCTCCTAGTAGAATTTGAGCCAGGCACTGAGAGTTTTTCCAAACTCCAATATAGGTTTTGAGTCCGGCAAATTCTGTGTTGGGCACAACGCTTAACGGGAGAGATTTAACTTCGTAAAAATCTCCCTGATAATTTCCAGAGACCCCCATTCCGAGTTGTTCTTGAAAGTTCAATACCTCTGTCTGCGGAGCGATCGATTCTTCTTCGAGCATGCGGCAAATGGCTTGGGCAATGGGGTGCTTTGATTTTTTTTCCAAGGCCAAGACAGCTTCTTTGAGGGAGGGGCTTGAGTCACGGCTTTGCCATTGTAAAACCTCGAAGCTTCCTTCGGTAAGGGTGCCTGTTTTATCGAGGTATATTTTCTTTACATTCGATAAGCGTTCTAAGGTTTCGGCGCCTTTAAGCAATAAGCCCTCTCGTGCAGCTCGTCCTAAGTTTATACTCAAGGTAAGAGGTGTGGCCAGAGCCAGAGCGCAAGGGCAGGTGACAATTAAGAGAGCTAAAGCGCGTTGAAAGGCGAGGCCTAAATTCTCGAATGCAAAAAAAACAAAGCTGGCCATTGCTAAGATTAAGATAGAAAAAACGAAAATCTTAGAAATTTTATCGGCCAAACCAATAATGGGAGCCTTCTGCAGGTTTCCACTCTCAATTTCTTTGATAATTTTTCCAAGTCGAGTTTCACAACGAGTCGCCGTCACTTCAATAATCAGAAGTGCCGATTGGTTTCGAGTGCCCGCAAAAACTTCATCGCCTTCTACCATTTTTTGAGGGAGTGCTTCACCTGTTAGAAGTGAAGAGTCTACTAAACTTTTTCCTTTTTCAATTTTTCCATCGGCCGGGAAAAGTTCATTTTCTAAAACTTGTATCTGATCTCCTCTCTCCAATAAGTCTGCGCGAACGGTTTCGTAAGTTCGAGTTTCTGGATTGAAGCGTTTTGCAAATTGAGGAGTCAGAAAATGCAAAAGTTGAGAAGATTTAAAAATGTTTTGTTGAATCCGTTTTAAAACATAACGACTCGCCAAAAGTAAGAAAATCAAAGCAGAGAGTGAATCGAAGTAAAGATGACCGTTTGGAATGCTTAAGTTCCAGGTGCTCAACACAGAACCCAAGACGAGTGCCAAGACAATAGGCACATCAATATTGATGCTTCGTGTTTTTAAGGCTGCCCAGGCATTTTTATAAAACGGGAGAGCCGCGTAGAAAAGAATGGGTAAAAAAAGCACAAAACTTAAGATTGAAAATAATTGGCCAAATTTTCCGGAAGCGCCCCCATAGAGAGAAACGACCATGAGCATAATGTTTCCGGTGCAGGCGCCCGCGATTCCCATGCGAATGAGCTCGCGTTGATTTTCTTTCTTTTGTAGGGCGTAGGCCTCTGTGTTTTTTTGGAGAGGATGCGGCTTGTAGCCTAGCTCACCTAAGAGGCGTGCGACTTCTGCAAAACTTCCATCTTCATTTAAAGTAATTTTTACAATTGAGTTTCCCAAATGAAGCTTTGCCGATTGCACCCCTTTTGCAAATTCTGGCAACTTTTCAATAAGCCACAAACAAGCGATGCAATGAATCCCTTCTAAGTAAAATTCAATGCTTGGATTTTTCTCGGCGCTTAAATAAAGCTTAAGGATTGCAGGGTCTTCGAGATAAGTGTAGGGGGAGTGAGATTCTTCCACCGGCTTTGCGGGCCTGATCCAGCCTTGTTTCTTGAGTTCGTAATAGTTGGATAAGCCTTGTGTAGTGAGAAAATGGTATACGCTTTCACAGCCGGCGCAACAAAAGCGAAGATCTTGAGCCCGGCGAAAAGCACGCGGTTTTTTGGAGAGCGGGTTTCCACAATGAAGGCAAAGAGCCGTCGACTTCTCCGAAAGGGTTGAGTGAACAGGTAATTTCATTCTGCGCCAGGAATATGAAAAAAGAGAAATTTTGAGTATGATCTAGATCATAGGTTTCAAAACATTTTTAATAAGAAGACAATGAACCAATTAGAATGCAAAACATGTAGTTCTCGTTACTTAGGCCTTTTTTGTGCCCTTGAAGCCCAGGCTCTTGAAGAGCTGAATGTTCGAAAAACGGTGAACATTTATCGCAAGGGCCAGGTGGTTTTTTATGAAGGCAACGAAGGAATTGGCCTGTATTGTATTTTTTCAGGGAGGGTGAAGCTTTATAAAACGGGCTCTGATGGACGCCAACAAATTCTAAGAATTGCAGGCCCAGGCGATTTATTAGGATACCGGGCTCTTTTTGCCGGAGAGCCTTATCATGCCAGTGCTGAAGCGCTTGAAGAAGCAAGTATTTGTTGTATTGATCGCGATGCTTTTTTTCCGGTCTTAAACAAAAATCCTGAACTCTCTTTAGCCCTAATTAAAAAATTAGCCAAAGAACTGAGGCGAGCGGAAGGTTTGGCAACAAGTATTGCCCAAAAAACCATTCGCGAACGAATGGCAGAGCTTTTACTCATTTTGAAAGAAGCCTACGGGAAACCGGTAAAAAATGGGTATGAAATTGATTTAAAGTTAACTCGCGAAGAAATGGCCGAAATGATTGGGGTTACTCAAGAAAGTGCCATTCGCCTCATTTCAGATTTTAAGAAAGAAAAACTCATCGAAGTAAAAGATCGAGAATTTGTATTACTCGATATTCCCTCCTTGATTAAGGTGGCCAATCTCGATTCTTAAAATTTTCATTACCTGATTTAGATCATATCTTTTATTTTATTTTTCTTCATTCTGTCTCCCTTTAGGGCGGTGCCTTGGATGATTTGTTTATGAAAAATCAGACAGAAATAATTAAAGAAAAATGGAATGAAAAAAAACTCAAAGGGCATCGTCTTACTTTTAAAGAAGGGCAGGTGCTTTTTTATGAAGGGCATCTTCCTTATGGATTTTATATTTTAAGTGCTGGCCAGGTTTTATTTCAGTGCGATGAAGGGCTTTGTTCGGAGCCTCATTGCGAATTGTGGGGAGAAGAAAAAGTGATTGGTTTAGAGGCTTTCTTAAAGAATACCCCTTATTCTTGCACTTGTTTGGCCGATTCTTCTTGTGAGCTTGTTTTTATCTCCAAAACAGAATGTTTTCCTGCTGTGTAATTTCCTCTATTTTTTTCTATAATTCTGCTTTATTTCCAGGAATAATAATTCGTCTTTTAAGTTTTTCTATTCTTTGAGGTTGGCTTGATGCATCAACAAAAAAAAATACGCGAAGAGTTTTTGGCAGTCATCTTATCGTTGGGCCTTGCTTTAATTAAAGGAACTGCCGCTTTTTATACAGGCGCCTTAACTTTGCTGGCTTCAGCACTCGATTCTTTGTTAGATTTTCTGGTTTCGAGTCTTAATCTTTTTGTCTTGGTGGTGGCCAATAAAGCGCCCGATGCTGATCACCCGTTTGGGCACGAAAAAGCTGAGGCACTGGGTGGCTTGTTTCAATCTTTCTTTATTTTGGTTTCGGCGGGCTATCTTTTTTATTCTTCTTACCAGCGCTTACATCATCCATTTGAGCTTTCTCATTTAGGTTGGGGAATGGGAGTGATCGTGCTCTCGATATTGGTGAGTTTGGTGCTTACTTTTCGTCTTCGAAAGGCGGCCCATCAAACCGGATCAATTGTTTTGAAAACCGACTCACTCCACTATGCAATTGATCTTTATAGTTACGGTGCGGTTTTGATTGCTTTGGCTCTCATTCAGTTTAGTGGCTGGACCTTGTGGGATCCTATTTTAACTTTTCCCCTGGCGCTCTATATTGCCTATCAAGGTGCTGGTTTAGGCAAAGAAGCGATCGATGAATTGATGGACCGTGAAAGCTCTCCTGAAACTTTAGAAATCGTGCAGAAGATTGTGCAGAGTTATTCCCCCCAAGTGGTGGGAATGCATAATTTTAAAACACGCCGTGCAGGAAATAAGCGCTTCATTCAGTTTCACGTCGAGATCAAGCACAATTTAACTTTTGAGAAAGTACATCAGATTACTGAAAATCTTGTTTCCGATATTCGTCGGGCCGTTAATAACGCCCATGTGATTATTCATCCCGACCCTGAAGGACACGGCATGGATGAAAGTGATCTGATGTGAGAAGTAAGTAAAACCCCCGCTTGACTCCCTCAATATAATAGGGTTAAGAGAGCTCGCCTTACGGATGATGTAGGGTGATTAGCTCAGTGGTAGAGCGCTGCCCTTACAAGGCAGATGTCGTAGGTTCGACCCCTACATCACCCATAGAAAAAAGCGACCGCTTTTTTCTAGTGTTGAGGAATAAGTATCAAGTAAGCAGGTTTTGGTTTTCCTTTAAACTATTTACTTTTTCCTAGCACGGAGTGCTGGAGCCGTAGTTCAGTTGGTTAGAACGCTCGCCTGTCACGCGAGAGGTCGCGAGTTCGAGTCTCGTCGGCTCCGTTATCTTTTTTTATTCGAGGCTTTTTCCAACCATTCTCGAATCTTAAGTTCATAACCATTCGAAGTAGGGTGATAGTAAACCTTCTCTTTTAAAAGATCGGGCAGGTGCTGTTGATCGGGCACTAGACCCTCTTTATTGTGGGCATATTGATAGCCTTTTCCGTAGTCCATCTCTTTCATCAATTTTGTGGGCGCATTCCTTAAATGAAGCGGAGTGGGCAAAGAACCGTGCGTTTTCAAATCTTCTTTGGCGCTTAAGTAAGCTTTATAGCTGGCATTACTCTTAGGGGCCGATGCGAGATAGGTAGCGGCTTGCGCGAGGGGAATCCAGCCTTCGGGCATTCCCACAAAATCGTAAGCTTGCATGGCCGCGATCGCCACTTGAATGGCTTGAGGGTCGGCATTACCAACATCTTCAGAGGCAAAAATCACCATGCGCCGTGCGACAAAAAGCGGATCTTCACCGGCTTCGAGCATGCGAGCTAACCAATAGATTGCCGCATCTGGATCCGAACCCCGCATACTTTTAATAAAAGTTGAAATAACGTTGTAATGCTCTTCTCCCTTTTTATCGTAGAGCAAAATCTTTTTTTGCACGGCCTCCTGAACAATCTGGGGCGTGATGATTTTTTCTTTTCCTACCAGAGCGGCTGAGTTTTCTAAAAAATTTAAGAGACGCCGTGCATCACCCTGGCAGGCGGCAATCATTTCTTTTTCGGCCTCTGCTTCTATCTTTAATTTTTGGGCACCAATGCCTTTTTCTGTATCGCTCAAAGCACGGTGTAGAAGGGCTTGAAGATCGGCAGATTCTAAAGGTTTTAGGGCAAAGACCTGGCAGCGTGAAAGAAGGGGGCCAATCACTTCAAACGAAGGATTCTCTGTCGTGGCACCAATCAAGGTGATGGTGCCTTTTTCAATATGCGGAAGAAAAGCGTCTTGCTGGGCTTTGTTGAATCGATGGATTTCATCGATAAAAAGAATGGTTGAAACTTTTTGGTATTTAAAATCTTCTTTGGCTTGCTCAATGAGTTTACGCGCTTCTTGAATACCCGAGAGCACCGCTGAGAAAAAATGAAATTTGCGCTTTGTATGGGAGGCGATCACATTCGCCAAAGTCGTTTTTCCACAACCCGGAGGCCCCCAAAGAATGAGCGAAGGAATTTTATCGCTCTCAATGAGGCGGCGCAGAGGTGCGGTAGGTCCCAGCAAATGTTTCTGCCCAATGTAATCGTCGATTCGAGTTGCGCGAAGACGTTCTGCTAAAGGAGCAGGCGATTGATCATCACTTTTAGTTTGCCAATCAAATAAATCAGTCATAGTAAATAGGTAGAAACTTTATATTTTTTACGCATTCAGCAGCTTATTCTCATGTTAAAGTCTCTTTCAATCCAAAATTTTGCCATTATCGATTCTCTTCATCTTGAATTTGAAGAAGGGTTTAATGTGCTTTCCGGAGAAACCGGCGCGGGGAAATCGATTTTGGTTCAAGCCTTGGGTTTAATTTTGGGAGATCGAGCTTACTCCGAATTGATTCGGACCGGTGCTGAAGAATGCGAAGTTCAAGCGATTTTTCAGATTTCCACGGAGGCAGAGCTTCCTGCTTGGCTGAGCGCGAATTTAAAAAATAAGGGTCGGATACTCGATATAAAACGTGTCATTCAAAGTAATGGAAAAGGAAAAGTTTGGATTAACCAAGAGCCTGCATCGGTGGCGAGTTTGCAAGAATTAAGTAAATCTTTGATGGAAATTGTGAGTCAGCATGAATCTCAATCGTTTCGCGAAGAAGGAACTGCACTAAGTTATTTAGATGAATTCGGGGGCCATGGCTTACTTTTAAGAGAGTATCAGCGCTGCTTTGAAAATTATCGCCAAGCTCAGGAAAAATTAAAAAATGTTGAAGCTCAAATTCGTCAAACTCGTGAGCGCGAAGATTTCTATCGCTTTCAACTGAACGAAATTTCCCAAGCGGCTTTAAAAGAGGGCGAAGAAGAAAATTTGGCTCAAGAAAAAAACATTTTGGCTCATGCCGGGAAACTCTCGGAGACCCTTCATCTTTTAGAGGGGCTTTTATATTCTGCCAATGATTCGGCGATTGAACTTTTAGGAAGAGGGCAGAATCTTTTTGAAAAGATTGAGGCCATTGATTCTCGTTTGTCGGAACGTAAGAGTCAGCTTCTGGGCATTAGCAGTGAAATCGACGATTTCTCCCGGTTTCTCCAAGATTATGCGCGCAAGATTGAGTTTGATCCCAATCGTCTCGATGAAATTGAAAGTCGTCTAGATCTTTTGCATTCATTGCAGAAAAAATATTCGAGAAATATCCCTGAGCTTTTGGAATGGCAAAAAACTTTAGAAGAACAGTTGGGTGCCCTAGAAGATCAAGATCTTCAAATCGAAGAGTTAAGAAAGGCAAGCCGAGAAGCTCAAGAAGAGCTTTTGCTTGAAGCTGAAAAGTTAACTCAAGCCCGAAAAATAACCGGAAAAAAACTCGCTCAAAGTCTGAGCAAAGAATTGGGGCTTCTTTCAATGCCTAAAACGCGCTTTGAAGTGCGTTTTGAAATTCAGGAGCCGCAACTTTTGGGGCTTGATCAAATCTCATTTTGGATTAGCCCCAATTCGGGTGAAGAATTAAAACCGTTAGAAAAAATTGCCTCAGGTGGAGAGCTCTCTCGAATTTTACTGGCACTCAAAAGTATTCAGGCTTCTCAAACCAAGGCCTATCTTTTTGATGAAGTTGATACGGGTATTGGCGGTGCCGTGGCCGAGGCGGTGGGGAATAAGTTGAAAAAAATATCCGAATCTTCTCAGGTTATTTGTATTACGCATTTGCCCCAAGTGGCTTCTTTGGCCGATGTGCATTATCGAATTTCAAAATCAGAGAAAAAGGGGCGCATCAATACCCAGATCGATCGCCTCGATGAAGAAGGGCGCGAAGAAGAGATCGCACGAATGCTGGCTGGATTAAAAATTACGGAACAGGCGCGAATGAACGCACGAGAAATGCTGAAAAGATGAGAAGGTTTTAGAAAAGGTTCGGAGTAAATTTTTCAAGCTTTCACACGCTAGTCCTTGCCTTTGAGGAAAATCGTGCCTAGATGCCGCCTGAAATCTTTCAAAATTTACTCCGAACCTTTTTAGAATTTTCAGAAAGTTATTATGAACTTCAAATCGTTATTTCAAAAAGTCAAAGATCAGCTCGCGGCAAAACAAGTTCAGGAGTTTGAGCTTTATTTTCTTCGCGAGAAAAATAATGAAGTAGAAGTGAAAGATCAAAGCGTTGAATCGTTTGATTCTGCAGAAAGTGTGGGGGTGAGTTTAAGGGTTCTCAAAAATAAGCGGATTGGTTTTTCCTATACGACTGATTTCTCCGATGAGAGTATTCAAAAAATGATCGAGCGTGCAGAGGCAACCTCTCTACTTTCTGATGTGAATGATTTTTTTTCGTTTTCAGTTTCTTCGGTGGCTCGTTTAGCTTGGAAAGATTTTGATGAAAAGTCGGCCCAGATTTCTCCTCAAGCTCAAACCCAAATAGCGCTTGAGCTTGAAAAGGCGGCATTGGATTATGATCCTCGGGTGCGAAAGGTGAGAGGGGCTTCTTGTAGCAATAGTGTGAGCGAGATTTTTTTGGCAAATTCGGCAGGGGTTTTTTTAAACCATTCCCAAACTCAAAATGGAATTTCTCTGATGGCCGTTGCCGAAAAAGGAGAAGAAGCCGAATCTTCTTATGAGTTTGCTTTTTCAAACTTTTTTCAAAATTTAAATCCTGAACAAGTTGGAAAGTTGGGCGCCGAAAAGGCGCTTCGCTATCTAGGGGGCATTCCCGGAAAAAATTACCGGGGGCCGGTTTTGCTTGATTGTTTGCTTGCTGCTGAAATTTTAGAAGTTTTAGTTTCTAGTTTTTGTGGAGATGCGCTCGCCAAACAGCGCTCTCTTTTAGAGGGTAAATGGGGGCAGAAGGTATTTTCAGAAAAATTGACCTTGATCGACGATGGTTTACTCCAAGGAGGTTATGCTTCTTTCCCATTTGATGGAGAAGGGCAGCCCAAACAAAAAACAATTTTGCTCGAAAAGGGAGTGTTTCAAAATGCTCTCTTCGATCGAGAATATGCAAAACGTTTGAAAAAGCCTGCGACAGGATCGGCCTCTCGAGAAGGTATTCGGCGTCCGCCTCATATTGCCTGTTCGAATTGCTATTGGGTTCCTGGTAAGCTTTCGTTTGAAGAGCTGACTCGTAAAATCGGAGAGGGGGTTTACATTACCGATTTAGTGGGCTTACACACGGCGAATCCGATCTCGGGTGATTTTTCGGTAGGAGCTCAAGGTTTTGAGATTAGAGGGGGAGAAATTGCTCGTCCTTTGAAGCAAATCGCGGTTTCGGGCAATTTAAAAGAGGTTATGGCCCGCGTGCAAGAGGTGGGTTCTGATTTACGATTTGCCTTTAAAATGGGTTCCCCGAGCTTATTAATTGAAGAAATGCATATTGCAGGGGGGTAAATTCATTGACCCTGCCTAAAACCTCTTTTATACTCCAGAGAGGGAGCATCTAAACTATCAGAATCACTTAAGCTTTCTAATTAGTAAAAAGTTTACACACTCTATGAAGATTGAAGCATACGGCATTTCAAATGTGGGAATGAAGCGTTCTCAAAATGAGGATAACTATCTCATTAATGATGCGATTCAGCTTTATGTGGTGGCCGATGGAATGGGGGGCCACCTGGGGGGCGAGTTTGCTTCGCGAATGGCTGTTTCAACCATTGAAGAAGTGATTGAACGTTTTGAAAACCCCGATGCCACTCAGATTCATGGAATTAATTCAGAAGAAGCTATTTACGGAGAACGCCTACGATTCGCGATTAGTGAGGCTTCGCGGCGCATCTACGAACAAGGTCTTTATGATGAATCTTTAAAAGGAATGGGAACCACTGCAGTGGCTGTGATGGTTAACGAAGAAAAAGCCTACATTGCCCATGTGGGTGATTCGCGGGCCTACCTTATTCGAAAAGGAATTATCGAACAAATCACCGAAGATCATTCTTTGGTAACCGAGCAGCTCAAAGCCGGTATTTTGGCAGCCGAAGAGGTAAAAGGGCATCGCTTAAAAAATATCATCACCCGTTCGGTGGGCTATCAAGAAGATGCAGAAAGTGATCTTGATATTCTCACTCTCGAAGTGGGTGATCGTCTTCTCCTGTGTTCCGATGGGCTTTCCAATATGCTCGAAGAAACCGAAATTTTGAAAATTGTCGAAACCTACCCAATCAAGCAAGCCTGCGAAAAATTGGTCGAAGCTGCCAATCAAATGGGCGGCGATGATAATATTACGACCATAATCGTTCAAGTTGTTGAAAAATAAAGAGTTATAAAAGGTTGACCTGACAGGCGTCGTCTGTTATTCCTTATTAATAATCTTAAACAATTTTTAACAGGGCTATTTAAATCTTTCGCGAGGTCTTAAAACCTTCAACGAGAGCTTTAAATAAGGGCGCAACTTCTTCCGGCTTTTGCCGAGAACCTTACTAGAAGTAGGAGGTCGAGCATGGATCGTTACAGTGTTCTTTTGATTCCTGAAAATCACCTCGAAGCTAAGCGCTTTCACCTTTCGCGGGCGATGGTTTATGGCTTCTTTGCGATGGTGGTTTTGTTCTTATGTTATAGCGCTACTATGACATGGGGTTTTTTGCATTATCGAAAAGTGGTTCTATCGGGCGCCGAAACCACTTCTCCTGCCGATGAGATTTTCAAATCTCAGCTTTTATCTAAAATGAACGCCTTAGAAGAATCGCTCAATCGCACTCAGCAATTTACCACTCGTATGGAATCTCGTTTGGGGGTTGATGCCAGCAAGTTAAAGATTGGGGTGGGTTCTTCAGATCACGAAGACTTAAGCAAATATCTTGAAAAAATTAATTCTAAAGGTCGCCTTCATCTCTCCGATGCGGGTGAGTCACACACGTTCTATGAACGCTTAGGTGGTAAGCTTGAAGAGCTCTCCGAATATGCGCTTTCTCTTGAGACTCGCGTCAATGAGGTTTACGAACTCAGCCAAGATAAATTTGCGTATTGGGCTTCAACCCCTTCTTTGTGGCCGGTTAAAGGTTGGGTGACGAGTGATTTCGGTTCACGCTCTTCTCCCTGGACCGGAGAACCTAAGTTTCACGAAGGGTTAGATATTGCTGCTCCTTATGGCACACCCATTTACGCTCCTGCAGATGGCTATGCTTCTTTTAGTGGTTATAAAGGTGGCTATGGCAATGCCTTGATTGTAGATCATGGCTATGGGCTTTCTACCTTGTATGGGCATACTTCCAGTGTTCTCGTGAAAGAGGGTGAGAAGGTGAAACGGGGCCAGCTGATTGCCTTGGTGGGTAGCACAGGTTCTTCAACGGGGCCTCATCTCCATTACGAGATTCACGTCGACGGCGTTCCTGCCGATCCAATGAAGTATATTCTTCGCTAATTTTTTTTACATAAATCATATGTTTCTGTTTGTTCCTCTTAAGAAAGATAGGTATAGTTCTGCCTCAAGTCTGATCCTTCGGAAAGATTAGATTTAAGGGAGGGTGGAATGGTAGAGGTTCGGTTTGGGCCTTTTTCTTTTTCTATTTTTGATCAAGAAAGAAGGAGTGAAGCACATCGTGTAGCGAATGTGCCTGTGCGAGATTGTGTTGTTACGCCTTCTTTCAGTACTTCACATCTTTCATTTTCAATTCCTTTTTCTTTGCCTTCTTCTTTTTCTCTCTGTCCTCGTGCTCAATTTTCAAACAATACACAAACTGCGCCCATGCAAGCGGGTGCCTTTGGGGGCTTGGTTTATTGGGGAGGATCCACACTGTTTGGTTTGGGAGGCATGGGGTTTTTATTAGGAATTATTCAATGGGCTCGATCGCAAGTAGAGCAGCAAGGCAACATTGATGGTTTGTATACTCTTTTCTACTATGAAGCTCGTAGTAGTTTATTAGCGCGAGAATTGATTCGATCGATTTTACAAAGTTTGAATCTAACACGTCTGCAAGAAAACTATACTCTAGATGCAACTCAAGCATGGCCAATGCGCGATTTGTTTCGTTTAGCAGATGAGTTTCATCACCCCGAAGCGAGAACTGTTTTAGAACATTTAGTGGAGGGCGCTCGGGCTCATATTGAGCAAGGAGAGGTCGCTTATTATTATCCTTTAGAAGATGCGAGGCGTTTTCCCGATTCACGAATTCAAAATCTGGCGGGAGCTGCGTTGTCGGAAGTCGATGCACGATCTCTTGCTGGGCTTATTTCTAGCGAACCACGAGCTTTTGATGTGTTACTTACTCTTTATTTTCAACGCCACAATCGTTCTGCTGGTGAGGCCTTGCGCGAAATCGATTTGCCGGCCTTTGCTCGATCGGTTTTTTCTTCTGCAAATCCGAATTTAATTTTGAGAGCGCGAGAAACGCTTCTGAGAGCGGGTTTGGCAGGAAATTCAGGGTGGGTAGCGGCCCTTCAAGAGTTGAGGGGGGGAGAAGCTGTTTCTCCGCCTATTGAAGGAACAAGCCCTTATTTTGCCTTACAGGCTCTCGTTGAGGTGCTCCCCCCCGATGAAATACGCGATCTCGATTTAAGTATTTGTGAAAATTTTATTGCTGAGCTTCGTGCTGACCCACAACGGCTTTGGAGAATTCTTTATTGGATAGAAGAACATGGCAATCATTCGGGCGGCCGTGTTTTGGCAGCGCTTGATCCTTTTCTTTATGCAAGGGGGGCAGAGGGGAGCGATTCGTTCTATCGAGCTTTGATTTTAGGAGAAATGGTGCAGAATGGACAATTCGCTGCCCTCGATATTTTGATCAATCGAGTAGAACAAAGGGCAGGAGTAGAAGATCTTCGAGTATTACGTCGGTCGTTAGAAACGGCTCCACGAGACAGATTACCTCATCGTGTTTTTTCTTTTAGTCTCGAAAATGTTCGTGCTCGCCTAAGGCAAGATCCTCTTTACGATGCCGAAGCAGAGCGTTGTTTTCATGTGTTAGCTGGGCTTTGGCATGAAGATGCTCAGGCTTGGGTAGCAGCGCAGTCTCCCGAAGATCAAATGGGTCGGCGTTATTTTTATAGGGCTTCCGTTCGAGAAGAAGTGGAGCGCCATTTAGCCCACTTGGAGTGGGATGCCGCCACCCGCGAAGCCTATGCCCTACAAATTACAATCGATTGGATGCGATTATCTGAAAACGCTCAGGTTACCTATTATGGAGATGCGGCCGAAAGGGCTTTAGGCAGAGTTCCACTTTGTTTTGTAGATGAGCATCGACGTTTCTTTGGAATGCAAACTTTCGAAGTGGCCCGTTCTTCTCTTTTGGCTTGGGCCTCTCAAACTTATACGCCTCTTTTTGACGCTTATGCACTCAGTGATCGCGATCGGCAGGAGCTTTTGAACCAGTTACTGTTTCGAGAGGAGAGGGGGCGGCCCCATTTTGTGCTCGTTCATCCAAGCCAAATGGAGATAGCCATTCAAGAGAGGGCTTTAAGAAATTTAGGCCCGGCTCGCATGCCCAGCACCGTTGGTGCCTATGGGCGTATTCTTGAAGAAGAAGCAGCGCGACGCGCTGCAGGCCCATCTTTGTCTGATTTGGTGGAAGAAGGGTTAAGGCAGATGGGCGATCGTTCACCTGAAGGACCCTCAGATTCTTTTCGGATTGACCCCGCTCGCTCCCATCGCTAAAAGGCTAAAAAAGTACGCAACTTTTTTGACGCATTGCCGAAAAAACAAAAAATAATTACGAAAACGAGCTCTTAAAAAAATAAAGCATTAGAGGTGCATTAAGGTTTTAAAAAAACAAACTGTATGAAAATACAAAGGTTTTTGCTAGGCCATACCGCATCGAAACGTCACAAATAAGAGTTTTTAAAAGGAAAGGGTTGTATGTCGACTTGTCGTAACCTCACTTTAACTGCTGCTCAACAGGCTTGTTTACAAGATGAGAGTTTAACTCAAACGCCTGCGGATATTTCGCGTTGTTTGGGGCTTTATGAAGTCGTTGAAAATGTTTTCCAACCGGCCTTAAGAGATGAAATTCCTGCTTCTGGAATTGATCTAAGGGTGAATATCACAAGAAACGGAGTAAGCCCTCAGGCTTCTTTTACGGCTTCTCCTACGGATCCCATTCAATGTCTTACTGATCCGCGTTTTCAAAATATTCTTAATCCTACGGCTCGCGCGAATCTCAATCGTTCGATTCTAGCCATTCAAAATTACGGGCTTTGGGCGAGCGATAATCCGCGTGTGACGCCTACCAATCAAGATCTTACATCTTTGGCCTGGGATGGCTTTTTGCATCGTCGTCGCGATATTGGGGCCGCAATTCCTGCGAATATTACTGCTCCTGCCCAGCTTTGGGCGACCATGAGCCTGCTACGCTATTTGAATCAAGATCCAGCGATTCAAAGTTTTGTGCCTCTTTTATCTCTTCCAGCTCAACAGGCAGAGTTGAGTGCAGCTTTTAACCGGGTGACTCGCGGGTTTTACGTTTTTCCTTCTCAATATTTGCCCACCAACGGTGTGATGGGCACTTGTGCGGGGGAAAGCCTCGGGTGGGGGCTTCGTGCAGCGGCTTGTGTCGATGCGACCAGCCATATTAATAATGCCTGGAATAGCGCTCTTCGAGATTGTGAAGATCGTCGTCCTCCAGAATCTTCAACGCCTTGGGGTTGGATTGCTGCTGGCGCGGCTGTTGCGACAGGCGTTACCGTTTGGGGTGGACGAAGATGGTTAGTTGCAAGAGATGAAAGCGTTCGAGCAGAAACGCGTGAAATAGCTCGACAAGAATTTGATCGACTCTTAGAAGAGAGACTTCGTGGATTGAACGCTCCTCCTCCCACTACACCTACTGAAGCAAGTCTTTTAGCTTTAGAAGGCCGTGCGGTAGTCGCCGCAGCTCGAAGAGGAGAGGGGGCTACTGAGCCTGAAACGGCTGTAGCAGAAATCACCGCCATGCCTCGTGCCGTAGATCTTTCGGAGCATTCAGGTCCTGAGCTTACTATAAGT
Source organism: uncultured Pseudomonadota bacterium (assembly GCA_964384365.1). Taxonomy (GTDB): domain Bacteria; phylum UBA10199; class UBA10199; order JADFYH01; family JADFYH01; genus CAYLKF01. Next base: position 100,819 of record CAYLKF010000003.1, read on the forward strand.
TCTCCCGAATCGGAGCCTTTAGAGCCTGTCGTTCCTCGATCGGAATTAGATGCACTGAATACCCGTTTTCAAGCACGCTTAGAAGCCGTCGCAAGAGATTTTGAGGCCCGTTTAAGGGCAATGAGGGCAGAAACACTTCCAGAGCAAGAAAGAGCTCGACATCAAGAGGCATTGGCGACTGTTCGCCGAGAGAGTTTTGCAGAAGGTTTACGCAGTGCCCAGGCTTTGACCGAAAGCGACATGACCGCACTAAGATTAGAAATTGATCGTTTAGCAAGCTCTCTTCAAACGACGAACGAAAGACGTGCCCAAGAAAGGCGTCAGGCGGCCCGTGCCTTGATGGGGATTGTGCATGAGATGAATAAACGGCTCACTCTTGAGCGAATGAGTAGTAATTTAGCGATAGAAGCATTAGAAGAAGCGGTTGGTATTCAACGGACTATTCTCAATCTCTTAGAAGGGATTTCCGAAATATCTTTAGTGCAAGATGGAAATAATGAACGACTACGACCTGCTAATACCCCTTACCGCGAAGGACTTCATTATGGAGTAGGAGAGGTAACGCATCAGCTTTGGGCGGCGGTTGGTTATGTGAATCGGGCGCTGACTGTTCAAGAAGAAGTTTTGGCAGCGCGTCAGGGGCCTCATACTCGAGCGGGAGATTGGGCGGATCGTGGAACCCCGCCCTATGGACGCGAAGTGGTGAGAGGAACTGCTCTCCGAACAGAGCCCGATGGAACGCCTGTTCCTCCTAATGGAGCGACTCGACCTGCTGTGCCTACGCATGATGATGCGGTTGTTTTGGCAGGCTTCGGCGGAGAAGAACGCGCTTCTACTTTAAATCGTTTGGCTGGTGCTGAGTCAGATCATTCTGCAACTGTGGGCAACGGTGGAAACGGGGGGCGCAGTGATGGCCTGTCGATTTGGCGGGAAGGGGTCGAGTTTGTAGAAGACCGTATGCCTGAAAGTGTACGCCGGGCTTTAGAAGGGGTTGATCCCGAGCGCCGCGGGAGGCGTTAGAGATGGGTTGTAATTTGCCCGATTTTAAACCAGTTCCCGAGCAGTATCCTGTTTTTCGTGCGGCCGGGTATTGTGTTTCGCCAGAGAGCCGTGATGATCTTCAGGTTTTAAGAACTCCTGCAAGTTTTTCTGCTGATTCTAATTTCTCTTCTTTTATGCTGGGCCAATGTTGGGCCTCTAATAGCCTGCGTGTTGTTGATGCAAATGGCCACCCTATTGTTTTTAATTCTGAACGATTAAATATTATTCGAGATACGTTGCTTGGACATTCGGGCTCCGCTCATTCTCAGGTGCCCATTACCCAATTTCATCTCAATGGCACCGTTTCAAGTGCAGAGGCGCTCGGTCAGATTTGTTTTTATCGTCCTGCTTTTCTCGATTCACAAAATCGCATCGCTGATGTTGAAGCATTTGATGATTTGCTCACTGCTTTTGATGCAGATCATTGTCCGCAAGGTTTGGTCCAAGAAGATTGTGCCGGGGTCCATGAAGTACTCAGTCAGGTTGGCCATAGTTCCAAACAATCGTTCGAACTTTATTTGCCGAGTTGGGTGAGGCGGCATCCACTTCTTCTTGTCGTGGGTTCCATTGTGCTGATTCCCATTGTGGCTTCGGCGGTTGCGAGTTTAGTTTTTGAAGATGCTCCTCTTTTGAGAAGCGTTGCGCTGAGGCGATTGGTGGAAAACTCTCCCCGATTGAAAGCTTTTTTAGAACGGCATCCTATTTTAAAAGAATGGTATGAGCACATTCGAGATCGCAGTAATCGGCGCCCTCCCGATGATCCTACTGCGAGCGCACCGGTGACTCCGGCAGGACGGGCGCCAGCAGCTGCTCCTGCGGCCGAAAGTGATACAAGTGCTGGCCGTTTGATGGAAGAAGTCTTGGCTCAAGACAGTCCATCACCTTCTCAAACCTTCGTTGCTTCACCGTCTCAATATTTGCAAGATTTGCATTTCGAAGAGCGCTATCCTGCGCTACTCCGCGGCGTGATTCAATTTTTAGCGCCTGTGATTTTTAGCCCCGCTCCAGCAGGAGTCGGTGCGCCTGTTTTGGTTCCGGCCCGCTAAATAGCCCCAAGAATTTTTTTTAAAATTCTCGAAAACATTTTTGACTCTCCGGGTGTTTTAAGTTACCCAATGGCCATGGTATTTGGAACAGCCCTCAAAAAAATTTTTGGAAGTAAAAATGAGCGTGAGCTCAAAAAAATTCACCCCTTGGTTGCCGAAATCGGTGCTCTAGAGCCCGGTTTGCAAGCACTCTCCAATGATCAACTGCGTGCAAAAACCCAAGAGTTTAAAGAACGCTTAAAAAACGGTGAAAGCTTAGATGCTTTGTTGCCCGAGGCCTTTGCGGTAGTTCGCGAAGCGTCGGTGCGTGCTTTAGGTATGCGCCATTTTGATTCGCAGCTCATCGGGGGCATGGTTTTGCATCAAGGGAAAATCGCCGAAATGAAAACCGGTGAAGGTAAAACCTTGGTGGCTACCTTGCCAGTTTATCTCAATGCGCTCGAAGGCAAAGGCGTGCATGTGGTGACCGTAAACGATTATTTGGCCAAGCGCGATTCGGAGTGGATGGGCAAGATCTATCAATTTTTGGGCTTATCGGTGGGCGTGATTGTACATGGTATGGACGATGAAGAACGCAAACAAAGTTATGCCTGCGATATTACCTACGGCACCAATAACGAATACGGCTTTGATTATTTGCGCGATAACATGAAATTTTCGCTCGACGATTATGTGCAGCGCGATTTGCATTATGCGATTGTTGACGAAGTCGATAGTATTTTGATCGACGAAGCACGTACCCCCTTGATTATTTCGGGGCCCTCCGAAGAATCAACCGATAAATACTACCGAATCGATCAGGTGATTCCGCATCTTAAAAAAGATACCGATTACACCATCGATGAAAAAGCGCGGAGTGCTGTGCTTTCTGAAGCCGGCGTGGCGCATGTTGAAAAATTGTTGAATGTTGAAAACCTCTACGATCCTCGGCAAATTGAAATATTGCATCACGTGAATCAAGCGCTCAAAGCGCATACCCTTTTTAGGCGCGATGTCGATTACGTGGTGAAAGAGGGCGAAGTGATTATCGTGGATGAGTTCACTGGGCGCCTCATGCCAGGCCGCAGATGGAGTGATGGTCTGCATCAGGCGGTTGAAGCCAAAGAAAAAGTGACGGTTGAAAACGAAAATCAAACCTTGGCGACGATTACTTTTCAAAATTATTTTCGAATGTTTAAAAAACTTTCCGGAATGACGGGAACGGCCGATACAGAAGCCGCCGAGTTTGGAAAGATTTATAATCTCGACGTGGTGGTGATTCCCACGCATCGCTCGATGATTCGTGAAGACGAAGCCGATCGAATCTATAAAAATGAAAAAGGTAAATTTAAGGCGGTGGTGCAAGAAGTAGAAGAGTGTCATGCGAAAGGGCAGCCTATACTCGTTGGAACTATCTCCATTGAAAAATCCGAAGTGTTGGCGGGCATGCTTTCGCGTCGCGGCGTGAAGCATCATGTTTTGAATGCGAAACAGCACGAAAAAGAGGCCGAGATTGTGGCTCAAGCGGGGCGCTTTGGGGCCGTGACGATTTCAACCAATATGGCAGGGCGAGGAACCGATATTCTTTTGGGCGGAAATCCCGAATTCTTGGCTAAAGCGAAGCTGGGGCCAGAGGCGAGCGAAGAAGAGCATCGAAAGGCCTTAGAAGAATTTAAAAAAGTTTGTGAAGAAGAGAAAAAGAAAGTGGTGAGTGTGGGGGGCTTGCGCATCTTAGGCACTGAGCGCCATGAATCGCGAAGAATTGATAATCAGCTCCGAGGGCGTTCGGGCCGCCAGGGAGACCCAGGTTCTACGCGTTTTTACATTTCGCTCGATGATGATTTGATGCGTATTTTCGGATCTGAGCGTATCGCGGGCATGATGGAGCGCTTAGGTATGGAAGAAGACGAGCCGATTTATCACCCGTGGATTAGCAAGGCAATTGAGAATGCCCAGAAAAAGGTTGAAGCACATAACTTCGATATTCGTAAAAACGTGATTCAGTTCGACGATGTGATGAATCAGCAGCGCAGCACTGTTTATAAAATGCGTCGCGAAATTTTGATGGGTGCCGATACGCGAGAGAAAATTATCGATTTTATCGATAGTCGTGTAGAAGATGCGGTTTTTCGATTTGAGCCCGATAAAGAGAATGGTTGGAACTGGAAAGCCTTGCAAGATCGTATTTTCCAGCTCTTTGGTTTTCGTCCGGAGGGTTTAGAAGCTTTGGGTGAAAATGCGAATTTAGATGAGGTGGGAGAAAAATTATTTAATCAGGTTTCGGATTTTTACGAAGAAAAAGAAAAGAAGGTGAGTGCCGAAGTTTTGCGCCACGTGGAGCGTGTGATCTTGCTTCAAACCCTAGACACACTTTGGAAAGATCATTTGCTGAATATGGATCACTTGCGTGAAGGTATTGGCTTGCGTGGCTATGCGCAAAAAGATCCAATCGTAGAGTATAAGCGCGAAGGATTTACCCTTTTTGAAGAAATGATGAATCAGCTGGCCGAAGATGTTTTGATTAAAGTTTTTCATGTTCAAGTTCAACTTCAAGGAGAAGGTCAAGAGCCGGCCGCCGCGGCAGCGCCTTTGCGGCTAGAACGTCGGCCTCAAAATATTGTGTTAGGCCGTGGGCTTTTACAAAACAATCCACAGGCAGCACCACAAGGTGGTGGAGGGCCAAAAGCTGCCCCGCCTACAGCTCCTCAACGGAATGTGCCCAAAGTGGGGCGGAATGATCCGTGTTATTGCGGAAGTGGAAAGAAGTTCAAAAAGTGCCATGGGGCGTAGAGTTTGTATCCAGAGGGGTTTATTTTTTTTGTTTTTAAAACCATCATTTAGTTCGCATGGTTTTTTATGAGACTTTTTAAGTGTTATGTAAGTGTTCGTCGTACCGCGAAAATGAGGGTGGTAGTAAGAGATATCGCTTGAATTAAAGATGTCCGTTCCATCTTATTTAAAAACAAAAAAAATAAATCCCTCTGAATACATTGGAGAATGAGAAGAGATGAAAGAAAAAGTTCAGATCAAAGGTTTTCAATTCGCAGGGATTTATTCCGGCATTAAAGAGCATTCCAAAAAATTAGATCTTGCTTTGATTTATTCGGAGAAACCTTGTTCGGTAGCGGGCACTTTTACTTCGAATCGTGTGAAGGCCGCTCCCGTTGTGCTTTGCGAAAAAAGAATGAAGAAAGCCAAGGCTCAGGCCGTGGTGATTAATAGTGGGAATGCCAATGCTTGCACCGGCGCGCAGGGGTTAAAAAATGCAGAACGTATGGTGAAGGTGGCTGCGAAGGCCTTGCAGATTTCTGAAGATTTAGTTTTTATTTCTTCAACCGGAAAAATCGGAGTTCAACTTCCTATCGAAAAAATTGAAAAAGGAATTATTGAAGCAAGTGAGGCATTGCATGCCGATAATCTTGCACTGGCAGCTCAAGCGATTTTAACCACCGATCTTTTTTCTAAAGTGCATGTTTTGCGAGGCAAGTGTCAGGGTAAAACCTATACCTTGGCTGGTTTTGCAAAAGGCGCCGGCATGATTGAACCCGCCATGCGGCCTGCCTCAAATTCAAAACATGCGACCATGCTCGGTTATTTCTTAACCGATTTGGCGCTTCCTTCTTCGCTTTTACAAACGATTCTCAATCGAGTGGTTGATGCCAGTTTTAATTGCATTACGGTTGATGGCGACATGTCGACCAACGACACCGCCTTGGCCTTGGCAAATGGAATGTCGGGAAATATTCCGCTCAAAGCAGGAAGCAAAGAGGCTAAAGAATTTGAAAAACTTTTCGAAGAGTTGGCGAGGGCCCTGGCTTTACAGATGGTAGAAGATGGAGAAGGGGCCACGAAAGTGGTCGAGATTAAAGTAGAAGGGGCCCGCAGTTCAAGCGAGGCTCGTCAAATTGCTTATAGCATTGGGCGTTCGCAGCTGGTTAAAACCTCTTTTTTTGGCCAAGACCCCAATTGGGGCCGTGTTTTAGCGGCCGTAGGCTATTCCGGCGCAACTTTTACCCCCCAAAAAACCGATATTTACTATGGCCCGGTTAAACTCGTTTCGAAGGGCCTAGCCGTGGGCGGAGACTCCGAAAGAAAAGCCCACGAAATCATGAAAAATAAATATTTCACGGTGAGGGTCGTTTTAAAGCAAGGGAAGGCTGCCTTTCGACTTTGGACTTCCGACTTGAATTACGACTATGTTAAACTCAACGCTGAATATCGCACCTAAAACGCTTTTCAACGCTTAGCTTCTTTAAGCATTTGTGACGCCAAGGAAAAATTTTCTGCATGCTGAAGAATTTTAAATTATCCAGTTTGAACGAGTATATCGCGAAGTATAGTGACTTGGTGCTTGCTGCCCTGGTGGTAGTGGTGCTGGGGCTGGTGATTATTCCGCTTCCCCCGTGGCTGATCGATATTCTTCTTACCGTTGATATTACTATTAGTATTTTGATTCTTTTGGTTGCTCTCTATATTTCAGATGCCTTGAAGCTTGCCTCCTTTCCTACCATTTTGCTGATTACAACTTTGTATCGTTTATCGCTGAATATTGCCGCCACTCGATTAATTCTTTCAAAGGGTGAGGCCGGAGAAGTGATTCACGCCTTCGGAAGTTTTGTGGTGGGGGGTAATTATGTGGTGGGCGGAATTCTCTTCCTTATTATTACTTTAGTGAACTTTATCGTGATCGCCAAAGGTGCGGAGCGTGTTTCAGAAGTGGGAGCCCGTTTTACCTTAGATGCCATGCCCGGTAAACAAATGAGTATTGACGCCGATTTACGCGCTGGAATTATCAACATGGAGCAGGCGATGGAACGGCGCTCGATTTTACAACGGGAGGCTCAGATGTATGGAGCCATGGACGGAGCAATGAAGTTTGTTAAGGGAGATGCGATCGCGGGTATTATTATTACAGTAATTAACATTATTGGAGGATTGATTATTGGTGTGGCTCAACGAGGTTTGCCTATTTTGAGTGTGCCGGGTGGTGCGGTAGGCGCCGTTGAAACCTACAGTGTGCTCACCATTGGAGATGGGATGGTGGCACAAATTCCAGCCCTCATGGTTTCAGTTGCGGCGGGTATTGTGGTGACACGGGTTGCCTCTGAAAGTAAAGAGTCGAATCTGGGCCGCGATATCGTTGGACAAATTACAGCTTATCCAAAAGCGATTGTGATTGCGGCCATTCTTCTCTTTGTGATGGCCCTGATTCCAGGGCTTCCCCATTTTTCATTTTTGGTTTTATCGGGTATTTTGGGTGCTTTGGCTTATTTTTTGACCCGATCGAAAAAAACCGAAACCCAGGAGATTGCAGAAGTTCCCAAAGAACAAGTGGTTAAAAAAGCCATTGAGAAACATGGCGATGTGATGCCCTTTATCATGCCGGCTCCTGTTTCACTCGAAGTGGGGGAGGCTATCATTCCGTTTGTGGATGATTCTCAAGATGGCGGGCGTTTCATTAACGAGCTCATTCCACTTTTGCGGCACGGCCTGTATTATGAGCTGGGCGTGAATTTCCCTGGTATTCAAGTTCGTGGGCAAAACGTCGATATGGAGCCTGAAAGTTACGTGATTAACATCAATGAAGTTCCGGTGGCGAAAGGTAGAATTTACCGCGGTTGTATTTTGGTGGGAGAACCGCTCGAACAGCTTTCTCTTTTCAATATTAAAGGCGTTGAAACCATTCACCCAGTCGATGGTTCGATTGTAACCTGGATTGCCGAAGAGCATAAAGATACGGCGGTGCAAGCGGGTTTTCGAATGTGGGATGTGGCTGAATATTTAATTCTTCATCTCTCTTATATTTTGAGAAAGCATGCCCACGAATTTTTGGGGCTTCAAGAAATTCAAACGCTGTTAAATGAGCTCGAAAAATCGCACCCGGCTTTGGTGAAGGAGTTGGTGCCCAAAGTCATTACAGTGCTTCAACTCTCTGAAATTTTTCAGCGCTTGGTTCAAGAAGAAATTGCGATTCGTGATTTAAAATCGATCTTTTCAACGCTCGCTCAATGGGCCGAAGTAGAACGTAATACTTTAATGCTTACCGAGCATATTCGGGCGGGTTTGAAGCGCTATATTACCCACAAATATGCGGGGCACAGTAATACCTTGGCTGTTTATTTGCTTGATCCTGAAATTGAAGACATGGTGCGCAATGCAATTCGCACCACTGAAAAAGGAAATTATCTGGCTCTCGAGCCCGAGATTACCCAAGAGATTGTAGAAGCTGTTGGAAAAGAAATTGCGGCTCATCCTTTTCCGCCGGGCGCTCGCCCACCGGTTATTTTAACCACCGCTGAAATTCGGCGTTATTTTCGAAAAATTATTGAACTCGAATTCCCTCAATTGGCAGTGCTTTCTTATCAGGAGTTGGCTGAGAACTTGCGTATACAGCCCATTGCCCGGGTCGGACTCCCTCGCCAAGCCGCTTAAACCCAAAACATAAATTCCCTTTATACGGCGTTGCTCACTCAGTCGCAATCCTCACGTACGTTTATGTACGTTGTGGTTGCTCCTTCGCGAGCGCCTTGTCTAAAGAAATTTCTGTTTTAGGTTTCAAATTGGAGCAAATTCTAGTTTGTCTAAAATAATTTCTGAAATTTGATATCCAACTAAAGAATCATTGACGCTTTTCAGAAAATAAATAACTCCTTGTTTAGGAGATTTCATGAAAACACTTTGGAAAGAAACTTTAAGTTTATGGGCGTGGTCGTATGTAAAAATTTGGACCATCTGGGCCGTGCGTCCTCGAGTGGTAAAGCTTACAACCCAAGAATGCGAAATTGTAATTCCATTAAATTGGGCAACGCGAAATCATTTGCGTTCGATGTATTTTGGGGTTTTAGCCATTGGCGCGGATTGCGCGGGTGGTTTATTGGCGATGCAAGCGATTCGAAAAAAAAAGCATCCCATCTCGCTCGTGTTTAAAGATTTTAAGGCTGAGTTTTTAAAACGCCCCGAAGCTGATGTGCATTTTATCTGTAAAGATGGAAAAGAAACTTTAAAGCAAGTGGAAGAGACTTTAAAAACAGGCCAACGGGTAAATCGTACCGTTACTATATTGGCCATGACTCCTTCGAAAACTGGAGATGAAATCATGGCCCGATTTGAACTGACTCTTTCTCTGAAGGCCAGCAAACAAAATTAAAATAGTATATTAGAATAAAAGATAAAAAATCCCCAAAAGGGCCAAGAGCACAATGAAGAGTCCGCCGCCAATCAACGCCTTTTCGGCGAGCGATAGCCCTTCTAGTGTGTGAATGGGGGGCGCAGCTGTTTCAGTAGGAGGTGTAGGCGAGGGCGGTGGTGGGGTAACGGCAGTTTCTGGAACAGGAGCCCCTTCTGTAGAATCTTGAGCTTCTGGATTTGCCTCTTCATTATTGGGTGCATCTGCGTTTTCTTCGTTCGATTCTTCTAAACTAATCTTCTGAGCTTCCATGAGTTCCGCTTCTCTCAAGACCGCTTCTTTTTTCTTTCGGGCAATTTCTTGGCTAATTGCTTCAATATTTACATCTTGTGGGTTTCGATAAATAAGCTTTACGGTGCCTAGCAAAACTTTATCGCCATCTTTTAAAACTTGTTCTTTTATCTTTTCATTGTTGACGTAGCAGCCATTGCGGCTGTCTAAATCTTCTAAAACCACCCCTCCCCATTTGCGTGTGAGTTTGGCGTGATTACGAGAGATCACTGCCTCATCGATACAGAGCTTACTTTTTGGATCGCGACCAATATCTAAAACGGGGAATTCTTCAGTGAAAAAGACTTTTTTGCCCGCGGCCACGCCGTTTAATACTTCAAGACTTGGAGCATTATCTTTATCAAGCGCTTTAAGCACTTTTTTAATCATTTTAATTTCGATGATGTCGGTATCGGTATCTTCTTCAACCGGCTTTTGAATATCGTCTTCGATTCCTAGGAAACAAATCTCAAAAAATTCGATTTTGATAAGATCGTTTGGGCGAAGTAGGTGTTTTTCGAGTGGGCGAATTTTTTTATTGTTTAAGAGAGTTCCATTGCCGCTTTTGAGATCGATTAAGAAAAAATCTTCTCCATCTCGAACAATTTCAGCATGCTTGCGAGAAATGCTTTTGTCAGCGAGTTCAACATCACAAAGACTGGTGCGCCCTAGGGTAATGGTGTCTTGCGGCAAATTATGAATTTGCTCTTCTTGGGTCTTTGTATTTTTGACAATAAATTTTGGCATTTTATAGAAGATCTACTTACAGTTTCCTGCAAAGGAACTCACTTTTTGTTTTTCTCGCTCAAAACTCGAAGGTGCCCCTTTGATGAATCGACAAAGCAAACTTTGTGCTTTTGCCGTGTCGCCATCCTCGTGTGCGAGTAAGCCCAATGCTAACATTGCTTTATAATAGCCTGGATCTAATTCTAATGTTTTTTCGAGATAAGTTTTTCCCTGAGCCCGATTTCCACTTTGAATATAGGTGTAACCTAAATTGTAGGTGGCATCAGCATATTTAGGATCTTTTTCGAGTGCTTTTGAAAAGTAAGCGATCGCTTGAGGGTAGTCGTTTTTGTAAAGAGAGAGGAGCCCGAGATTATAATAAGTTGAAGGGTTGCTTTCATCTAAACTAATCGCTTTTTTAAATTCGTCTTCGGCGAGTGAATAGTTTTTTTCTTGGAGGTAGTGCTCTCCTAAACTTAAATGAGCGCGGGCATTATCTGGTTGCGCGGCCACTGCACGATTCATCGCTTCTTGTGCTTTGGCGGCGTTTCCTTGTTTTTGGTAAAGCTGAGAAAGGGCAATCCAGGCATCGGGGCTTCTAGGGTTACTTTCAACGGCAACCTTAAAGCGAATCAAAGCGTCTTCGAGTTTATTTTGGCTCATATAAATCTCGCCTAATTTTACAGACGCTAGGTAATGATTGGGGTTGGCTTCGGTTGCTTTGCGCAGATTGTCGATTGCTTCTTTTTCTTTGCCTAGGTTTTGGTAGGCGATACCAAGATTATAATAGGCATCGGCATATTTTTTGTTTGCACTAATTGCTTTTTTAAAACAATCAACCGCTTTATTGAAGTTGCCTTGAGTGGCATAAACCGAGCCTAGTCCTGTCCAGGCCCCCGCATATTTCGAATCAATTTTTGTAGCTTTTTCAAACGACTCAATCGATTTGGTGTAATCTTGTTTGTATTTGTAAGCGATTCCGAGGTTGTTCCAGGCCTCTACATACTCGGGAGATATTTCTACAGCGGTTTTAAATTCAAAAATTGCTTTATCGAGCTGTTGTTGGGTAAGGTAGCCTGCTCCTTGGTTGTTGTGAAAGACCGCTCGATCTTGAGGTCTGACGACATACTTGGCAGAGGCTGGGAAAGCCGAAAAGAAAGACAAAAGTAAGAATAATAAAAATGAAGAGAAGTTAAGTTTTGAGAAGTATTGCATGTTTTTGACAACGCCTTTTTTGTAAAAATACTCTACAAATTATAGAGAGTGCTCCTGAGAGGTCAATCAAAATATGGTTATTTTATTTGCAATATCAACATTTTATGCTAAAAATATGTAATTTAACCCTTTTTAATTTAAGCACAAATGAAGTGAGTAATTTATGGATGGATCTCGAAAATCGTTTGATGAAGCAACCCTCATAAAAGACAACGACGAGTTTGAAAAATCAAATAAAAGTATTCGGGGCACCGATGCATACCCCCTTTTAGAAATCCAAAGTGGGCCAAAACAGGGAGCGTGGTTCACCTTAACCCATCAAAAAGAAGTTTCTTTGGGGCGGGCAAACGTCAATAGTATTGTTCTTGAAGATAACAGTGTTTCCCGTTCTCATTCTGTTATCCATGAGGTGGATGGTAAATTCTTTATCAAAGACGTGGGATCTCGCAACGGAACCTATGTAAACGACAAAAAAATCCAAGAAGATTTTCAGCTTCGTCATGGAGACCGGGTTAAAGTAGGAATTTATGTTCTGCGTTTTCTTCTCGAACCTCAAGAAGAGGTGTTTGAAGAGGAAAAACCCGCTGCACCTCCCGTAGACGAACGCACTTTGATGGACAGTGAATCTTTGCAGAAACTGGATGCCTCTGAAAAACAAGAAGTCGAAGCAAAAAAAGAGGGAACAGAAGATTTTACACGACGTGAACCCATTGCCTTGGTGAATCCTGGCCCACAAGTTGAGGGGCAAGCCTTGGTTGCGGGAGCAGCCCCGCGTAAAGGAAAAGGTGTTGTAGTTTTTTTGATCGCGCTACTTTTAGTGGGCGGAATGAGCTACACCATTTATCGTTTGTATGTTCGCAAAAAAATCAATGTGGTAGCGACTCCAACTCCTCCGAAGGTTTTATTGCCAGCCCCGGAAAACCCTACTGTGCCTACGGTTGCGATAGCTCCTGAATCTCAAGCAGTAACTGCTCCAGCTCCCGAAACTCAAGCTCAAGTGCAAGCTCCGGTGGCTGAAAATTCTGCAAATACGAGCCCGATTTTCTTAGATGTAAATGCCACTCCTCTCAAAGCGAAGATTTTTTATCAAAATAAAGAGCTTGGCTTAACCCCTTTCAAAATTAGCGTGAATGTGCCGACTGGTACTCCTCAGGAGCTTGTGGCTGTTTATCGCTTTGAAGAGCTCGGTCAAGAATTTAGCGATAAAAAGAGTTTTACAGCGAATGCCAAAGATGAATTAGTGAATGTGAATTTTGAAGGCAATGTGGGTACTTTATTGATCAAGAGTTTGCCTAAAGGTGTGCAGGTTTATTTAGAAGCGAGTTTTGCGACAGGCCAAAACAAGGGCCAGGCAGTAAAGTTGAATGATATTGTTTATAATCGCCCTATTTACTTGCCTTACGGTCAGTATGTAGTGGAAATGAAAAAGCCAGAGTCGATTGAAGGCTCTCAAAATACTGTAGACGTTGTGAAGTATCACCGTGAGTTTACGGTAAGTGCAGATACCAAAACTTATGAGCTCAATCTGGGCGATCAAGATCTTCAATCTTTCCCCGCTAAGATTAAAACCGTTCCAAATGGTGCTGAAGTGATTGTAGATGGTAAAAAATATGGAGATACTCCCTACGAGGGGCCATTGCCACTTGGAAAACATCAGCTGATCCTCAAGAAAGATGGTTTTTATCCCCATGAGCAGTCGCTAGATTTAACGATGAATGCTCCTTTCGTGACAGAGGTAAATTTAAAAACCTCCGAAGCGGGTGAGTTTATTAACAAAGCTCGAGAATATATTCGTCAGGCGCAGTATTCACCGGCTATCGAACAGCTCGCAGAAGCGTTAAAACATAATCCTTCTCCGTTGGAGTTGGGTGATATCCAATTACTTCTTGGAAACTCCTATGTGAAAACAGGGGCCTTTGATGTGGCCACCGGTTATTTTGAAAAAGCGAAAACAAATGAATCGTTGAAAGGACAAGCAGATTTGGGGCTTGCCGAAGCCAATTTGGGAGCGGGCCGAAAGGAAGTGGCAGTTACCTATTTGATTAACGTGATGCTCAATGAGAAAAGCGAAAAGGTGAAGTCTGATGCAGAGACTTTATTCCATAAAGTTTCTCCAATGAAATCGGTATTGTTAATCAATACGGATCCTCCGGGAGCTCAGGTATCGTTGAATGGAGAAGTTGTTTCGCAAACCACTCCGATTGTCTTATCAGATCTTTCCTTAGGCACTTATCGCTTGAGTGTGGAGAAGCCGGGGTACAAGCGGTATGAGAGTCGATTTCAGCTAAACATCTCTACTTTTAAGCCCATTGTCGTGAAGTTAGAGGCACTCCAGTAAGAAAGGGGCCATTATGGCGGGTAATAAAAAAACAGAAGGGGGCACCACAACCGGGTACCCTCGTATTGAAAAGTTAATTGATTCTGAAGAGTTCGAAGCCGTGAATAAAAGTTTTGCAACTTGTTATGGGGAGTTAGAAAAAGTTGCTCGTCAGAAGGCTGGTTTGGGAAAGGCAAAACAGGCCAAGAAAGCCATGAGGGCCTATGAACTGGTAATGGAATTGTTTAAAGAGCTCCTAAAACTGAAATATCAATTGATTGAAAGCCTCCAAAAAGAAGAACAAAAAAAATGAGTTTATAAGCAACTTGAGGGGGGGCGTAGGGCGATAATAGGGTTAGTGGTATAAGAGCCTTAAAAAGGCCCTAAATGGAGGAAAAGGCTATGTCAAATTTTAATGTCGATACAAACCCCCAAGTAGATAACCGTGAATTGCTTCGTTCGGGTACCCGAGGGACTTCTACCGGTTCAGGCGCTTTTGGAATGATTTGGAACGATTTAGTGGCTCCTACAGGCGCTGCGATTGCTTCTCAACGGGGTGGTTTAGCGGGTCAAACGATTAATGCGGCGATCTCTTCAAGCACTATGGGTGTTGGTTTTGGTGGTAGCCCAACTCCTCCTCCTGGATACCCTGGAGTAGGCGGTGGTAGTGGCGGTGGTGGTGCTTTCGGTATTGGTGGCGGTGGCTTATCGGACTATCAAAATCAGATCGATGGTATGTTTAACCAAACCTTAGCCTTGTTTAGCGTTCAGCAAAAAATGCAGATGCAAGCGAACATGTTCCAGCTAGTTTCCACGATGGAGAGTAAGAAGGCCGATACTCATCGTGCGATGATTCAAAATATTAAATAGTTAAGTGAATCATAACAGATGTTTAAAACCAAGAGGGTAGCAAGATTTTTGCTACCCTTTTTTTTCAGGTTCAGGTATTTTAGAGGGTAAACTCTCATCTCCATTTTAAGTGAGGAAATTATGATTCAGGTTCCTACAGAAGACCTCCGAATAATGTTAGAAGCCGGTTACCTTTATTTAGCCATGAAACGCTATAAAGAAGCGCGAGAAGTGTTTGAAGGGGTTGCGGTGTTAGCACCTAATAGTGAGGTCCCTTGGGTAGCGTTAGGAAATGTCTGTTTTGTAGAGACAAAGCTTACTGATGCCATTAAGACTTACAAGAAGGCTTTGGAAATCGTTCCAGAGAGCGCATTTGCGAGAGCATATCTAGGAGAATCTTTATTTTTTAATGGTCAGAAAAAAGAGGCGACTCAGATGCTTGAAGAGGCGTCACGAATGGATCCTCACGGGAAATCAGGTGACTTTGCTCGATCTGTTTTAGAGTTGATTCGCAAAGGTTTTCAGACTCCAGAATCTTCGAAAGAGAAATAAAATCCATGAAATTCTTAAAACGTACTTTAAGTTTAGTTTTTGTTTTAGCATCTTACACGGCATGCAGTAACATGCCAATTTACCATGATTTGACAGAGAGTGAAGCTAATGAAATTTTGGTGACACTCCAAGATAATCATATTGAGGCGAAAAAAATTAGAAATGAAAAATCGCAACAAGTTACTTGGAGTGTTGAAGTGGCCAGCCGTGATGGAGCCAGCGCCAGAAAAGTTTTGGTTGAAAATAATTTGCCTCACAAAAGAGAATTGGGATTTTCAGGAATTTGCAAAGAAAAAGGTTTGATTCCTACTCCACAAGAAGAAAAATGCCGTCGAATATTAGCGTTAAAAGGAGAGATTATTAATTCTTTGAGTCGAATTCCTGGAGTGATTGAAACTGATGTGGTGCTCAATGTTCCGGAGATTAGTGAGTTTGCAACTGAAACTCAAGGAGCTAAGCGTCCTACCGCTTCTGCGGTGCTAAGAATTCGAAAGAATGCAGAGGGTATGGAGCTTACTGAATCTAAGATTCAGCGTTTCATTTCAAATTCTGTTGAGAATTTAGATCCGCGAGATGTTTCGGTGGTCATTACCTACGTTGAGAATCCTTTTGAAAATCAAAATAAAGCAGGCGCTCGTTCTGTTTCTACGACTTCTGTTGCGGGTTTGCAGATGGGAACTGCTTCTCAGGGTACCTTTAAAGTTTATGCCTTGATTGTTTTGGGTTTGTTAATGGGGGTTTCGGCTGCTTTGGTTTTAAGTATTTTTAAGGTGATGCAATTGAGAAAGAAGTTAAAGGTTGCTCAAATGGGTGAAGAAGTGTCGGTTGTTTCGCCTCAGGAGGCAAAACTTCTTTCCGGGCCGAATACTGTTGAAGTCCCTCAACTCGCTTCACGGCAACAAAATGCTCCAAAAAATTGAAATAAATAGGCCTTTTGGGCTTAAAAACTTTATAAAAGACGAAACTCAAGAGGGGTCACTCGCCGATAATCATCTATAGAAAGAGGTTATTATGGCGTCTTCTATTGATTCAAATTTTAATCCGCTTCAACCCGATGTGTTGAAGTATGAATATCGCCAGGTTGTGGGAGGGAATGCCTTAGATAAACCCACTTTTGGTGCCCGTTTTAAAACTGCTTTATTAAAGGGGTTAGGCTTTTTGGGCCGTATTGGGAGTGCTGTAGCGCCTTTTTTAGGCCCTTTAGGGGTTCCTTTAGGGGCAGGAATGTATGGAATGAGCCAGGTTTCGGGTAAACTCTTGGGGCGTATGTATGAGAAGAGGGCTCAAGAATCTGCCATGGATGCCCAAGCTGCTCAGATGGGTTCTAATCCGCAAATTTATGCGCCAGGATGGAATGGCGGCGGTACTGGAATGAATAGTGATCCTCAAATTCAATGGGCGCCGACCAGTCGAGGGTATGAAAAAGAAATCATGCAAACTTTGGGAAATAGCGAAGGAGCCCGCTCTTCTGCGATTGAGAATATTTCTCAAGGCGGAATTAATACACGCGCGTAACTCATTTTAAGAAAGATAAAATATGGGCAACGATACGAGTTCTATTCGAGGAAGTAATCCCGCAAATAATCTTTACTCTAATCCTGCCCCGAGTTCTGCCAAAACGGATAAACCCGAAGCGAGCTTTGAACAAGTTCAGGCTCAGGCCAATGCCGACCTTGAAACTGTTTATGCGAGTTTAGGCAAAATCTCACAACCTGCAATTCTCTCTTCAAAACAGCGCTACGATGCTTTTCATGGAATTGTTGCTAGCATTCTTAATCACCCTAAGCACCCTTGCTACGCAATAGAAGATGCGCATCGGCAAAAAATGATTGATTCAATTACTGCTCAGTTGAGTGATGCTCCTAATATTCCTATTCCTCGAAATCGTCGACAAGGTTGAGGAGACTTTTCCCCCCATTTTTTTTAGAGTTGGGGCCTGAACTCCGCGAAACAAAATGTTAAAAGAGTAAAAGGGAAAAAAGCAGATAAAAAAACTTAAGTAATATCAGATGGTTGTTCTTTGAAAAAAAGGTTTCAAATCAGGGCATCTTGGCATAAGAGATGCAGTTAACTCTCTTGGAGTTTTTGTTTGAGTCAAAGAGTCATTTTCGAATAAAGCCAAACAAAGGGGGAGTCATGGGTTACGCTGCTACTACTTTTGCAGAAAAGAAGGCAAAAATTTTATCTATGCCCAAAAACACTTCAAAAGTAGGCGATAAAGAAGATAATACCGTACGCGATCAACTCATTCAGCAATACCTTCCGTATGCGACCTCGATTGCCAACAAGGTTCTTCAGACTTTATCGAATGAAGTCGATATTGAAGATATTATTTGTAACGCCCGCTTAGGATTATTAGAAGCGGCGAAACGTTACGACGCAAAGTTTAATGTCGATTTTAAAACGTTCGCTTATTACCGAATTAAAGGTGCCATCTACGATGGACTTCGTAAGACTGGCTGGATCCCCCGATCACTTTACGCAAAAATAAAGTTTGAACAAGCCTCCAACGATTATCTTCAAGCGATGTCTGAAAAAGGTGCGGTTGCCAAAAAATCGGATGAGGAACCCACCGAGATGTATGATACGGTCAATTCACTTGCCTCTATTTATATTATTTCGATTGATGCGTCTGAGGAACCTTTAGAAATTAAAGATGAAAAGTCAGCCGATGTTGAAAGAAAAGCGGAGTTTCAAAAGATTAAAGAGTTTATGCGCCAAGGGATTGAAGAGTTACCTGAGAAAGAGCGCAAGTTAATTAAGATGTATTACTTCCAAAATAAAACTTTGGAAGAGTCGGGAGAAAAATTAGGGCTTTCAAAATCTTGGACTTCAAGACTTCATGCCCGCGCTTTAGAATTGTTGTTTAAAAAGATTAGTTTGTTGCAAATGAAAAACTCGTCTCGAGTTTAAAGCTTAAGGAGTATTTATGGATCCGATTCTCACAAAATTAAATCAAGCTGTTTTAGAAAAAGCGGTTCCCGCCACTACGAACCCAGGTTCGGGTAGCGGAACTTTCCAGCAGATTTTAAACACTCATACTTCAACAGGTGAAGATATGTCGCAGCGCCTTTTGGAGTATGTTGATAAAAGTTTTGGAAATGAAAAGATCGCAACGGTTACTCCGGTGGATGCAAATAATATTAATTTGCAAACGGTGCAGAATGTTGAGGTTGATAAAACTCCGAAGATTAGTCACCTCTACGACATCATTCAAGATATCAACAAAGATCAGGTTCAACTTGAGAATTTTAGAGAAAAAATAAATAGCGGAAAGCCTTTAACCTATACAGAAGGGCTCAACTTTCAAATTTTTGCTTCTCAATCAATGATTACCTTTGAATGTTTGAATAAAGGTGTTGAGCAAGTGCAAAAACTCATCCAAACTTCTGTGAATACTCAAATTGGTTAGGGTGAGAAGTTTAATAGTTCACTTAAAACCCCTCTCGGAAATCCAGAGGGGTTTTTTATTCCGATTTTCAAGAAGTCCGATTATAATGGCATCTTATGACCAAGTCCGGGTACTCACGAAGTGGGTGGACGCGGAAATGGTTGGAGACGGAGTCGGAAACCATGTTTAAAACCCTCCAAAATTTAGAAGAACCCTTTCGAGTCTTGGTTTATCTTTCTTCTTTGGCAGAAGAGGGGAATGCCTTTGAGTTGTTTCGTTTTGTTCCTAAAAAATATGAGGCCTCTCTTGTGGAGTCGGTTCAGGAGGTTTTGGCGTGTCCGAAAAAAGAGAGGAAAAAAAGAATTGCCCAAGAGTTAAAAAAGCTGATCCAGAATCGAAAAATTCAGCCCATGGGAGAAGTTCATCCAGGGTGGTTTTTAGAAGCTTTGAAAGATGAAACCCCACGCACTGTTGGACTGATTTTGAAAAACCTTCCTTCAGATAAAGTGCGCTATTTGATTGAAAATCTTCCCGTCGGTTTACGAAACAAGCTCCCTAAATTGGGGCAATTTCAAACGGTTTCTAAAGAGTTGGAATCGGTTATTCGTTCTCAATTTGAATCTTTATTTGTAACACCAGTGGTTCCTCAAAAAACAGAACAGCTTTCGGTATCGGATCTTTACTTTTTAAAGTCCGAAGAGATTCTCGCATTTTTTAAAAGAATAGGCCTCGCTCAACTGAGTATTGCTTTTCGAGGAGTTCATAAGGGGGCTTTCAAAGCTTTGCTCACTCGGCTTCCTTTAGTTGATGCAAAAGCACTTCAAACTCAGGGAAAGAATAGTGCTAAACCCAGCCCTCAAGAAGCTCGGCAAGCCCAAGTTCTTCTTTTAGATTTACCCATCGAGAACATGGAGCCTGAGAATCTTTGTTTAGAAGTGGGAATGGCCTTCTTTGCGCGTTCTATTTTGAAAGAAGAGTTAAAGTGGATTCGAGCTCTTCAGTTTAAATTGCCGCCTCGTGAAGGGTATTTGCTCAAACGCTATATCGATGAATCCATTACCAGTCGGAAAGGGAAACGGGTCGAGTGGTTTCAAGCCCAGGTTTTAGAGTACTTTAAAGCCGAGCCTACGGCTTAAGTGATTGTCATCTTTGGCGATTTTCGTTAAAATAAAAGGGCTGTTTTTGTCTTAATCTTAAAGGACTTTTCATGGCTGTTATTGTTAAAAATCGAGAATATAAGAGTAAAGTAGACCTTAAAACGCGGGTTGATGTGGATGAGCGTGCTGAGGTCTATGAGCGTCCGCGGACTTCAGGGGTTGTTACAAAAGAGGTTTTAGAAGCCCAAAGCGTGGCTAAAAAGATTTTAGAAGAGGCTAAAGGTGAGGCCGCTCAAATTAAGGCTGAAGCCAAAGAAATTTTAGGGCAAGTCCAAGAAGAAATGGAAAGATCGAAGCAACAAGGTCTTGAAGAAGGAAAAGAAGAGGGAATGCGCGAAGCCATTCGCTACCTCACCGAAATTCATCTTTTAAAAGAAAAAATGTTTAAAGATCTTGAGCCTCAAATTATTCAGATGGCTTTCCAAATTGCAGAAAAGATCATCGCTCAAAAAATTCAAAAAGATGAAGTTTTATTGGGCATTGTACGTCAGGCGATTAGCTCCGCCTTGGGAAATAAAATTACTGTTTATGTGCATCCTCAAGACATGGAGAAAATTAGGAGCCAAGAAAAAAGTTTGCTTGAACGATTAGATGTTGGGCAAAGTGTGCATTTTAAAGAAGATGAAAATATTAAAGCCGGTGGATGCAAAGTGGAGTCAGAGTTGGGTGTTTTAGATGCTCAACTTGAAACTCAGTTGGAGGCGATCCGAAAAATTATAGGATTGTAAATATGCAAGCCGAACAACTTTCACAATATACAATGCGCGAAGAAGATCTGCCTACGATTGATCTTGCGCCTTACCTGCGACTCATTGAGGGCGTTTCAACTTATCGGATTAAAGGGCGTGTGACAGAGCTAACGGGTTTGATTGTGAAGGCCGTTATTCCCAATGTGCGTGTGGGGGAGCTTTGCTACATTCAGTCTTCTTACCGAAAAACCCCGATCAAGGCAGAGGTGGTCGGCTTTAAAGATCGAGATGTTTTGTTGATGCCTCTTGGAGAGCTCGAAGGAATTGGCCCTGGAAATGAAGTTTTGCCCACTGGAAATTGTTTGATGGTGAAGGTGGGAGAAAATCTTTTAGGGCGTGTGTTAGATGGTTTGGGTGAACCTTTGGATGTAGAGCAAAAAGGCTCTTTGATTTTGAACGAAGAATATCCGGTGATGGCTCCACCGCCAGACCCTCTTCAAAGAAAAAGAATACTCGAACCTCTTTCAATTGGTGTGAAAGTGGTCGATGCAATTTTAACTTGCGGAGAAGGGCAAAGGGTTGGGTTGTTTGCGGCGGCAGGGGTTGGTAAAAGTACCACAATTGGAATGATTGCACGCAATACATCAGCCGAAGTGAATGTGATTTGTTTGGTAGGAGAGCGTGGTCGAGAAGTACGTGATTTTTTGGAAAATGACTTGGGCGAAGAAGGTTTGGCGCGCTCGGTAGTGGTGGTAGCCACCTCCGATCAACCCTCGCTCGTTCGTGCTAAAGCCGCCTATGTGGCCACAGCCATTGCAGAATATTTTCGAGATCAGGGTAAAAAAGTTTTGTTGATGATGGATTCCGTCACGCGTTTTGCCCGTGCGCTGCGTGAAATTGGGCTTGCGATTGGAGAGCCTCCTGCACGGCAAGGGTTTACTCCCTCTGTTTTTTCGACGCTTCCTAAACTGCTTGAGCGAGCAGGAAATTCAGACAAAGGCTCCATCACCGCTTTCTATACCGTATTGGTGGAAGGGGATGATATGACCGAGCCTGTGGCCGATGAAGTACGATCAATCTTAGATGGCCATATTGTTTTTTCAAGAGAGCTTGCGAATCGTAGTCATTATCCTGCGATTAATGTGTCGGAGAGTGTGAGCCGTGTCATGACGAATATTGTCGATTCTGAACACATTGAAGCGGCACGAAAATTAAAAGAAGTTGTGGCAAATTATGAAAAGGAACGCGATCTGATTTTGATTGGTGCTTATGAACAAGGCTCAGATCCAAAAGTGGATTACGCCATTGAAAAAATTGAGGAGGTGAATAATTTTTTAAAGCAGCCCACTCAAGATAAGGTTGAATTTGGTGATGCGATCGAACAGCTCAAGTCTATTTTTGTTTAGGATAAATTATGGTCGCAAAAGCTAAACAGCGTTACCGTTTAGAGCCTCTGCTGCTTGTCAAAGAAAAGCATAAAAAGCAGATGGAGATTGAGTTGGGGCGAGCGATTAAAAATGCCAAAGAGCAAAAAGAGCGCTTAAAGGTTTTGGAAGAGGAGAAACAAGAAATTATTCGTCGCAAAAAAGCGGCACGGTTGAAACTGAGTGAATACATTGTGTCGGGTGAGACACGAATCGCAAATTCGAGTATTCACCTCAATTTTCTTGAAAAGTTGCAAGATGATTTACAGGCAAAAGATTTAGAGATTGTGGATCAGCATCAACGCATTGAAGAGGCAGAAGAAGAAGTCAAAAAAGCTCGGCGTAATTTTATTGATGCAGTGAAAGACTTGAAAGCCATGGAGAAACATAAAGAACTTTGGAAAAAGAAGTTGTTAAAAGAGTTGAGTGCTCGAGAGCAAAAAGAAATGAACGAGCTTGGAAATGTAATGCATCAACTCAAACGAATGTGAGGAAATTATGCGAGTCGATGATAACCGGCCCAGCGCTTCAGAAGAATCTGCGCGTCAAGATCGCGATAGGCGAGCTCGTCAAAAAGATCCTGCTCAGTCAGCGCAGATTTCTTCACGTGCAACTCAACAACAAGTACGCAAAGAAGCAAAAAGTCCTTTTGATGAGGTGCTTGAAAACTATACACGTCCTCCAACGCCTCCTCCCACCGAAACGCCACATTTTGAGCAAAAGGTGAGAGATGCGTTGTCTGATCGTAACAAGTCGCGCGATTCAAATAGCGATAAGAAAAAAGAGAAAGACTCCGATTCTAAAACCCATTTTTCAGATAAGAATCAACAAACCGATTCAACCGATTTATCGAATCGCGATCGTATTTTAGGAACCAAGTCTTTAGGAGAAAGAGATGCTGGCGGAGGAGATACTCATTCTTCAGGAGGGCAGGGAGGTAGTTCTTCAAAAGAGTTTGGAGGCCGTTCTTTTAAGCAAGGGCTAGGAGAACAGGTAGAACTTTCTCCCACCTTAGGACGCGCATTCGATAAACCCTCTGCAATTTCAGGGGAGCTAAAATCTTTGAATAATGTGCGAGAAATTCCGAAACAGGTTTTAGATCAAATCGTTCAATATGTGCGCGTGGGTTTGAATAAAGATTTAAATAAAGAGATTCAGGTCGATCTCTCCGAGAAAATATTTAAAGGCCTTTCTTTGAGAGTGAGCTCTAATCGGGGTTTAATTCAGGTCAGTTTTTTAACCGGTAATGCCGAGGTGAGGCGCTTATTTGAGGCGAGTAAAAATCAAATTGCACAAGAGTTAAAACAAAAAGGTATTCAAGTTGAAAAAATTCAGGTGCAATTTTTAGCTTAGGAGAAGCTTGTGAGTGTATCGCATTCTCAAAAACAAACTGTGAAGCCGTTCTTTTTTCAAGGGCTTAAAAAGTTGAACAAGAAGCAAATTCAACTCGAAGAAGCTTTGCTTAATTATTTTCCGCAGGGCTTGGATAAAAATCCTCTTCAAAAGAAATTAGAAGATTTTTTTAAGAGTCAGTTTCATGTGGATTGCCGTTTGGAGCTTCGTAAAATTGAAGAACTTTCGTTGGGACAGTGGGCCCAGGCTTTGCCCCTGCAATGTGTGGTTGCTCATTTTTCGATGCAACCTGCGAGTCAGCGGGCTTACTTGTGGGTTGATTCGGTGATTGCCTATTCGCTGATTGATCGCCTTTTAGGGGGAGAGGGAGACTATCCCACCGAACTCAAACCTCTAACGCCTATTGAAGAAGGGGTTTTGCAATACCTTTTGTTAAAGACTCTTGCCCAAGTTTCTCAAAGCTGTGGCAATGCGGAGAGCATGCATTTTCGTTTAGAAAAAATTACACGAAATTCAAAAGAGGTGCTCGTTGGAGAGAATCAAAATACTCCTTCGGTTTTACTCCATTTCCGCTTACAGATTGGTTCTTGTACCGGTTTTGTATTGCTGGTCTTGCCGAATCCTCTTTTGGAATCAAATTTTTTAGGAAAAGAACCTCTTGAAACGCTCCAAGATTCTTCGGATCAAGATTTGCTCGCTCCTTTCCAGAAAATGAGCTACATTCGAGCCGATTTGTGGGCGGAGATTGGATCGGTTTCCTTAACAGTATCAGAAAAGAATCAGCTCGAAAAAGGTGATGTAATTTTGTTTGATCAAACCCATTCTCATATGGCCGAAGGCCATTTGGCAGGAAATGTTGTCTTAAGAGTAGGGGAGGGAAAAGGCGGAGGCTTTTTAGCACAACTTGTCTCTGCAGATTCTCCGACCATTCTGCGTATTTTAGATTATTATGGAGGCGAAGGATGAGTAAAAAGAAAGAAGAATTTGATTTCGAAAATTTTGATTTTTCCCAGAGTCCCGAATCGGAACCCGCTGAGCAATCTCCTGAAAAAGAAGATTTCTTTGAATCTTCTCCAGAAGGGGGGGGCGAATTCGGGCAAGATTTTTCTCAAAATTCTTATAACGATTCTTCATCAGTCAATAATTTGGTTGATCGTAAAGTCGTTAATTTAACGGCAGATATTCCGATTCAGATTGTGGCGGTTCTTGGAAAAAAATCAACTACCGTAAAAGAAGTCGTAGGTTTGCGAATGGGGCAAGTGGTGGAGCTAGGAAGGCTTCCTAACGAAGCGGTTGATTTGGTTGCGAACGGAAAGTTGATTGCAAAGGGAGAGCTCGTTGAAGTGGATGGGCGCCTCGGTGTGAGGATTCTCAAAATTTTCGATTAACGGCGCATGAAAATCTAAGAACTTATGTTCCTTTCTTTATTTCTTATTGCAGAATCGTTGCCCCAAACTACTCTCGATGCAGCAGCTCTTGCTCCCACGAGTGTTGGTGTAGATTTTACTTGGATGTTTATTAAAGTGATTTTTGCAATGGGTCTTGTTTGTTTAATTGCTTTTCTTGTAATCAAATATGTTTTACCCAAGTCTCCTTATGTGAAAGCAAATAAAAATTCTCAGATTGAAGTTTTGGAAAGGTTTACACTTGAACCTCGGAAAAATTTATATATTCTGAAGGTGGGGCCTCAAAGAATTCTAATCGGCACAACTGAAAATTCAATTTCAGCTCTAACGAACTGGGCTGTTCCGCAAGGAGAGAGTCAATTTGAAAAAGCCGAAGATTAATTTTAAGGTATTTAGCTTTCTATTTACTTTTCTTCTTTTTTCGTCGGAAGTTTTTGCCCAAGGCAAATACGATCAACCTCTCGCCAAACCTCTCGTTATCTTATTCGCTCTATCGTTGCTTGCGCTGGTTCCTGTTTTGTTGATTATGATGACATCGTTCATCAAGATTTCTGTTGTATTGGCCTTACTCCGGAATGCTTTAGGCACTCAGCAAATCCCTCCCAACCAAGTTATTACAGGGCTTGCCATCATCATGACGATTTACATTATGTCGCCCGTTGGAATTGATATTTACCGCGATATTCAAGGGCTTGTTGGACAAACTTCCTCTCAAGGTTTTCTTTCTCAGGCGACTGTTTCTTTGGCGGGCGAAGCCCTAGATAAAGGCAAAGAACCAATGCGTGGGTTTCTCCAGAAACATGCCTCAGAAAAAGATCGGAGTCTTTTTTATAATTTAGCCAAGCAGTTGCGAAAGGCAGAAGATCGAGATCAAATTCAAAATAACGATTTTTTGGTTTTGACCCCCGCCTTTGTGGTGAGTGAACTTTCGAAAGCTTTTCAAATTGGTTTCATCATCTTCTTGCCCTTTTTGGTCATTGATATGGTGGTGGCGAATATCTTGCTTTCTTTAGGTATGTTTCAACTTTCTCCGATTACAGTCTCGTTGCCTTTTAAACTTCTTTTGTTCGTGTTGGTTGATGGATGGTATCTAATCGCCAAGGGCTTGGTGCTTGGTTATATGTAGAGAGGAGATTACCATGGAAAGTTATTTAGTCGCTATTTCACAGCAATCTCTTTATTTGATTCTTATTTTATCTGCACCTGCCGTTATAGTTGCCATGGCAATTGGATTGGTCATTTCTTTGATTCAAGCCACTACACAAATTCAAGAACAAACATTAACCTTTGTTCCTAAACTCGTGGCGGTAATGCTTGTTTTAGCCCTTACTGGCCATTGGAGCATGGTCCAATTGATTACTTTTACTCAAAATATTCTCGATCAATTTCCAAAATATATCCACTGAGCATTCATCATGGATCTTCTTCGGCATGTTTCTTCAGGCAATATTAATTTCTCTCTTCTCATCTATGGGCTTATTTTCACCCGAATTTTTGTGGCAATCACCTTAACGCCTTATTTGGCGACCCGCCCTGTGCCCAACCAAGTGAAAGCTGCTGCGGGTGTTGTAATTTCTTTATTTATCTATCCCATTTTAGCACCCACACTCTCTGAATCTTTATTGCCGGCTGATACTGCCATGATTGGTTTGATTTTTTTGAAAGAAGCCTTTTTTGGAATGCTGATGGGGTTAATTAATGCCTTTGTTTTTTATGGAATTCAATCGGCTGGAAGCATGATTGATAACCAACGTTATGTGGCGAATGCCCGAGTTTTTAATCCTGCGATGGGTGCCCAAACTTCTATTTTTGGTTCTTATCTTTATCAATTGTCTATCGCGCTTTTTTTAGTTTTGGGTGGGCATCGTTTATTTTTGAGTGCTTTGATTGAAAGCTTTCAAAAAGTGCCTTTGTTTTCGGTTCCTACTTTACAGCCTGGAATTACTCCCTTACTCGATTTCATGTTTCATTTGACAGCGGACACCTTGATCATCTGCCTTCAGCTTTCCGCCCCGGTTTTAATTGCAATTTTCATTGCTGATCTCCTTTTAGGGATTACAAATCGTATTGCTCCGATGGTGAATGTGTTTGAAATGGGATTTAATATTAAGGGTTTTGTTGGGGTTTTATTGGTCTATTTTTCTCTTCCCATTCTCGTTTTTCAAAGCAAGGTTTGGTTTCAGGTTATGGCCAATAATTTCAAGTACTTATCAGATATTTTTCTAAGGATTTAAGGCGTTTAAATCACTCCTTATTCTGTGTTACCATTAAAGGGCGCAAGGCGTTTTTACTTCTTTTAACAAGTTTGACGAAAAAAACAGTGTTTTAAGCAACTTGGCTGGAGTGGATTGCCGATAATTATAGATGATAACCCTCCTTTTTAGAGGGTGAGGAGCTTAATATGGCTGGTATTTCAGGAAGTCGTTCATCTTCGAATAATAATAATACGATTCGCAATCAAGAGACTAGGCGTGGCGAAACACGTCAAACTCAAACTCGGCAGACGAGTCACCAAGAATCTCGTGGAGTGACTGAGCGTCGCCAAGCAACTGCTGCAGATTATCGTTTAGTCGATTCTCGCCAGTTAAATGAGGCCATGCAAGCGGCAAGATCAACGGGTTCTCCTTTTGCCGAAGTTATTTTGAATGGTGCGTTAGTTCTTTTCCCGACCACTCCTTCTCAAACGAATACGAGTCACAGACCCGCGAATTCGGGCGATGCTCCGCCTCCTGAAGAATATTCTTTAGAAGAAGGTGAGACTCGTTCTACCACTCAAAGTTTATTGTTTGATTCTGATTCCGATTCTTCTGCAACGCGTGGTGCAACAAGGGGATCTGTTGGAAGTACTCGCGCTGGCCTTGCGGGTAGCCGTGGAGGAAATAGCTCCGTCGATTATAACTCTCTCTGGGAAAGTATGACTCTAGGCCAGAGCCAGAGCAATCAAATTGAAGATACTCGCCGCGATCTGCGCCGCATGGATGCTCAACTTCGATATCGAATGCGCATGATTGCTTTAGCAAATCTTTTAGGCCCTGAGTTTGTTTTGCAAATGCTGGTTTATCAAGCAGAAGACGACGATAAGATGGGAAATCGTTTATTTCTAAAACAACTGAATCGTGTTCGCGAAACCAAATCAAAAATCTTGAAAGCGATTGCCTTAAAGCCTCCTCCTCCAGCCAATGCTTCCGGAAATCCAACGGCGGCGGCGGATGCTCAAAATAAACAAGCGAAATATACGCAATGGGTTTCGGTTTCTCAGCAATTGATGCAAGAGGTTCAGCAAAGCGAGCGTACCATCATGGACGTGATGAAAGATCGAATGGAAGCGAAGTCTCGTCTTTGGGAGTTCTATACCGATTTTAAACGTTCGGTGAATGAGCTCAATAAATACGTAATTAAAAACTCTGGATGATAGTAGCTAATTTCCCTTCAGAGAATAGGTAGAATTGAGCAAGGGCGCGACAATCTGGAGCGCCCTTTTTTTTGTTTTCTTGCGAGAGTTATAAGATGGTGTTAGCATAACAGGTGAATATTTCTAGAGTTTTGGAGCTTATATGCTCAAAAAAACGCAAGACACAGAGCTTAAAATGAATGAAAAAAATACGGCTTCTAATCCAGAGGCTATGAAAGAATTAGAAAGGCAGCTTGAGGCAATTACTCCCGAGCAAGAAGAGGAGGCCAAAAAGCTCTACGAGAAATTTTTAAAGGGTGAGCTTAATTGGGCCGAATTATGGGATATACGTCCTGAAGAGCTCGCCGCTTTAGCGGAGCAAGGATATTTGAAATTTAAGCGGGGGAAGTTTGATGATGCAGAAATGATTTTTAAAGGCTTGTCGGCCATTAATGATCAGAACTCTTATTATCATATGCTGTTGGGGGCGATTTATCAGAAGTTAGAAAAATTTGGAGATGCTTTGGCTGAATATACAATCGCGATCGAAATTAATCCGAAAGATATTACGGCCTATGTGAATCGGGGAGAAATTTATTATAAAATGGGCTACTTTGAAGAACCTTTGGAAGATTTTGAAAAAGCGATTGCCCTCGATAAAACTGAGAAAAATCCTTGGGCAATTCGTGCGAAGCATTTGAAAGAAATACTTATTCGGGAGCGAGACGGAGTATAGGGGCTTAAAGGAGATTGTATGCCACCCAGACCAGTAGATTCTAATGTCAATACAAGTAATTTGAATCCACCACGCGTAGATCCTCAGGTGGGAGGGGCAGACTCGCATATTCCTTCGCATGGACGAGTCGAAGGCGCCAAGCAGGCCGCAGAACGTTTAGGGGTTGATTCAACTCTTATTGATAAAGCTCTCCAAAAATATGGTGCTGCGGGTCTTACGGAGATGATGAAGGAGCTCGGCGCTGCCTGTGAAAGTTATTTCCGACATTGTGCAGGTAATCTTCGAAATTTGTGCGAACGCTATGAAGAAACTCAAGTAAAAACCTTGCCAGCCACTTGCCAAGATATTCACCAAATCGATAAAAAAACTTGGTTTGATGAACGTGGTGTGAAGGGAGTAGCTCTTGAAGTGGGCGGGCCGCTTCCTCAAGAAATGTTTTCGAATCCTCGGGTTTTAAAACAGATGGTTGAAAAAGGTTGGTTTACTGCAGAACAAGCCCAAGCAATTCAATATTTTTTCATGAATCCTGATGATGGACGTAATCGCCAAGCTCAACTCCAGTCTTCTCCCTCTCAAGAGCGTGGGTATCAAGAGGGAAGGGGAGATCAACAAGGAAATCAAGAAAACCCCGATGAACCTGAATTTTACTTGGTTGAAGAGACAAGCTCTGAAGATGGGCAAATCACGCGAAATGAATATCGCACCGGTAATTACGCAATTACAGATGGCCGTTCCGATTCGTCAACGCCTTCTTCAGGACAAAGCTCCTCTGGCGGCTCGGTAAGCTCTGGAATTCGGGGAATGAATACCCGTAATCTGAATGGTCCGCCCTCTGGATCTCGTCCTACACCGCCTCCTGCGGGGCGCACTGCTGCTCCAGGACAAACTCCATCGAATCCTTCGGGCCCTTTGGGTGTTGATATGGCCGAAGAATTTGTCCGAAGAAACTTTGATCCGAATGATCCTCGAATCGATGGATTGAAGATGTTGTTTCAATCTCAAACTTGGTATCGCAATATTTCTGGGAATTTATTAGGAAAGCTTTATGATCTGCGCCAAGCTAAAAAAGATATTATGGCTCAATTGGCTGGAATTGATGCCTCGACTCCCGAAGGGGCAAAACGTCTCTATGTTTTACAGCAACAGATCGGTGAATTACAAACGGACGAACGGCAAATTTATGATATGATCAGCCAAGCTCAAAAGGCAAACGCAGAACGAGTGGAATTGTTGAAGAAGTTGGGAGAAATTGCCTCCGAGGCGAAGAAAGCTGTTATCGCAAACATGAAGTAGTTCAAAAGGACTAGTTTTAAATTCATGGAGCCTGCAAATACATCGCGAAGTTTAAGCCCCGCTGAAAAAGGACAAAGTAAGATTTTAGATCCTACTCCTCAGCGCAAGAAGTATGTGATTGAACTTCTTTATAAGTTCTTTAATCAAGAGATCACTTTTGCCCAACTCACCGGTATTTCCCAGAAAGAACTCTATCAGCTCGCGGAGATGGGTTATACAAAGCTTCTGTATGGCCGTGTAGAAGAGGCTCAACAGATCTTCGAATGTCTTATTAAAGTTGATCCTTTCAACTATTATTATCATTCGGCCTTGGGCACGGTTTATCAAAAAATGAAGAAGTATGTAGAATCGGTTTTTGAATATACCGAGGCTTTACGCCATAATGGCGCGGACATGTCGAGCTTGGTAAATCGCGGAGAGATTTACCTTATTCATAAAAACTATCGAAAAGCGGCTGAAGATTTTAGAACTGCTATTTTAAAAGACCCGAGCGGACGAAACAACTTTGCCAATCGGGCTCGATCGCTTGTGATTGCCATCAAAAGAAATATTCAAAATCAAAAACAGCAAAAAGCGAAGTAAAGCCTGTGAAGTTTGTTTGCCTATTTATTTTTTCTTTTTTTCTTCTTTTGTTTCCCTCTTTGATTGTTGCAGATCAAACACAAGCCGATTTGATTGTGATTGAAAAATCGAAGCGACGCTTAGTTTTATATTCTCAAGATAAAATTTTAAAAGAGTATAAAGTTTCACTGGGGCCAAATCCTTCAGGTCCTAAAACTCAGGTGGGAGATGGCAAAACTCCCGAAGGTAAATATACGATTGATTATAAAAATCCGAAAAGTGCCTATCATTTATCGTTGCGTATTTCTTACCCGAATGAAGAAGACAAAAAGCGTGCTCAGGAATTAGGCGTGAATCCGGGCGGTTTGATTATGATTCATGGTCTTCCCAATCATTTGGGATGGCTCGGAAAACTTCAGCAGTATAAAGATTGGACTCAAGGGTGTATTGCCGTGACCAATGCCGAGATTGAAGAGATTTGGAATTTAGTTTCTGTGGGAACTGTCGTAGAAATTAGGCCTTAAATTATTCTCCAATATTTTTATCGGTCGCTTGAAATTGAGAATTGGCGATGCAAGACTTTGTATAATTCTCAATTTGAAAATTGGGTTTGCCTTCTTTTTCGCCGTGATAAGTAATCAAGGAAGCCGATATTGCAGAGTCGGGGTAACCTGCATCGCAGCTATCTTCGTAGACTTGTTTGAAATCCGCTGTCTTGGTTAAACGTCCATTTTGAATTTGAAGGATTTGAGCGCTCTCGACATTGATTCCTTGTCCAGCTCCTGCACCCATTACTAAAACTTCATTGATTTGATCCTGATTCAGATCCAACAGCTTTAAAGGCTCTCCAAAATAACCGATCGGGTCTTCTGGTTCGCCCGGCAGAATTAAAGTTTCAAAAACTTTTTTTCCGTCTGAATAAATAACGATCATTTCAGGATACCAAGTTTCCTTGGCTTGAGCACAGTCATTCATCGTAATGGCGTAGAGAGTTTCAGTTTTGTTTTTTTGGGTAAAAGATCCTTCGAGTTTACCTTTTAGGCTCGGAACAAAGACGCCCGTTTCAAGAAAATTAGAATCGGTGGGGATTTTGTTTGGGCAACTTTCTTCACTTTCAAGATATTTCTTGAAAAGTTTTTTGAAGAGTTCTTGGCTTTCAGTGGGGGATTCTTTTTGAAAAAGAGAAGTTGGATTTGCTTCTCGAAAATCGTAAATATTTTCGGTTGAAATATCCGAGAATGAGGTGGAAATACTAGAACGAAGTCTAGAGAATAAATCAAAATTTGTCTTAACCTGAAAGTATCCAAAAATCAGAATAAACAGCAAAACGAATAAGGTTAAAGTTTTAGAATTAATCTTCGACATCTTTTAAGCTTTCTAATCTTCGTCGTCTGCCTCTCCGTCGTCTTCGGCTTTGATATCGTATTTCTTCAAAAGATTGCGGAGGTGTTTGCGATCAATCTTTGCTTCACGAGCTGCCCGTGAAACATTAAAACTATAGCGGGTGAGTAAATCGACCAAATAATCTTTCTCAAAAACCTCTACTACTTTTTGTTTCGCTTCTTTAAAGGGCAGGCTTGTGTCGATATTGATGCGTTCAGTGGTTTCATTCACCGAATCAATCTCCTGGAAAACATAGCTTAAATCGGAGGCGCGAATAGTTTGTCCGTCGACGAGTGAAACCGTTCGTTCGATAATGTTGGAGAGCTCTCGCACATTCCCGGGCCATTGATAGCGTTGAAGCATTTTTAAGGCATCGTCTTCAACGCGTGTAACCTTTAAAGAGCCGTCTGGAAAACGATTGAAGCGTCCCTCGGCCAAGAATTTTTCGATAATCAAGGGAATATCTTCGGGCCGTTCATTTAATGAAGGAAGATGAATTTTCACGACCGACAGGCGATAGTATAAATCTTGGCGAAAACGGCCAGCGGTAACTTCATCCGGAAGAGAGCGATTCGTTGCACAAATGACTCGAACATCTACTTTGACTGTTTCGTTTGACCCAACCCGCCTTACTTCGCGTTGTTCTAGGGCTCGAAGAAGTTTGGGCTGTAGATCAAGGCTCAGC
This sequence comes from uncultured Pseudomonadota bacterium, assembly GCA_964384365.1. Taxonomy (GTDB): domain Bacteria; phylum UBA10199; class UBA10199; order JADFYH01; family JADFYH01; genus CAYLKF01. Next base: position 133,469 of record CAYLKF010000003.1, read on the forward strand.
TCCCCAATTTCATCGAGAAATATTGTTCCACCGTTGGCGGCCTCGAAAGCTCCTTTGCGATCTTTAATGGCGCCTGTAAAAGAGCCTTTTTCATGCCCAAAAAGCTCCGATTCAATGAGGTTGGGCGCTACGGCAGAACAATCAAACACAACGAAAGGTTTTTCTTTGCGCAAAGAATGTTGATGAATGGCTCGGGCAACCAGTTCTTTTCCGGTGCCGGTTTGCCCTTCAACAATCACCGTGGCAAGAGAAGGAGCAATCTTTTCGAGAATACCAAAAATCTGCCGCATCTTTCTCGATTTTCCAACGAGCTCCGAAAATTGAGTTTTGCTTGAGGGTTCAATCTGGACTTTTTCATCGAAGGCAATGAATTCTACTTTTGTATTTCCCAGAGAAATAATATCTCCGGGTGTGAGATAGGCTTCCTTCACTCGCATATCGTTGATAAACGTGCCATTGGTGGAGTCTAAATCTTTAAGCAGAAAACTATCGACTTTTTGTTCGATTAAAAGGTGGTAACGAGAAACTGTATTATCGGTTAATGCAAAATCGTTATCTTCTTTTTTACCCATGCGAATCGGCTTACGCTCGAGATCCATCTTTTTATTTTTATCTGGACCCTCAGTCACTTTAAGCTGACATTTACGCAGCGAAACAACCTCTTTTGTTTCATCGCTTTTTAAAATCTGCGTCGAGTATTCAAAGTCTTTCTTATTTTTTTCTAAATTTTCGCTCATAAATTTTTCCAGTTTATTCTTTCTTCTTCAAAGTGGCGCTAAATGATTTAGAATCTTCATCCATTGTTACCGAGCGGCTCCAGGTTTCATAGCCCTCTAATTGAAGTGTAACGCTCACTTGACGGCCTTTTCTTACCCCTTTGATAATAATCGGTGTCTTTTTACCTGTTCCCGCTCCATCTACCGAAACGCTTGCTCCCGAAGGACTCGATTCAATTTTAATCGAGCCAAATTCTCCGCCCAAATCGATAGTGCCCAGTTGTTTGGTTTCACCGGCTTTTACTGAAACCGATCGAGTTACTTTACCCGCGCCTGTTTTTGAAAGAATGACTTCTACCGTGCCTGGGCTGACCTGAAATTTTCCGGGAGTTGAGCCTTTTTTCTCACCATTAATGAAAACATCGGCTCCTCCAGGGTTGGAGTTCAGTGCAATGTAGGCTGGGCCCGTTCCTTCCGGTTTTGGAGTTTCTCCCACAGGGGGCTTTTCAGTAGGGCCAGGAGTGGGGGGTGGTGTTGGCGTTGGTGTAGGTGTAGGGGTCGGAAGAGGTAGCCCTTTTTTTAGTGCTTCTTCCTGGGCCTTTTTCTCTTGTTCTGCTTTTTTCTTTTTCTCTTCTTCTTCCTTCTTTTTAATTTCTTCTTCGCTTAATAATTTTTCAGTGACGACGATCGGTTTTTCACTCGTGATTTCGATATTACGAGAGATGTCGCGGTATTTATCTTTTGAAAGTCGGATCGTATAAGTTTTGCCAACTTCAAGTTTGGCAATTCGGTTAGGGCTAACTAGCCCCGTATCTTGATTATTTAGATAGATTTTAACTCCAGCGGGAGTCGTTCGGATTTCTGCACTGCTGTATTTAATCTCCTCGAGTTTCTTGTCGTATTTTACCGGCTCGGTTGAGTAAATGGTGATGCGCTCTTCAACCGGACGGTAGTCTTCTTTTTCGAGTCGAAGGGTATAGGTTTTATTGAGTTCTAAATCGGGGATTTGACCCGGGCTAGAAATTTTGAGCTCTTTGCCGTCTAAGAATAGCTTTGCACCTTCGGGGTGCGTCACTACCGAAATCGAACCGGAAGGAACAGTTTCTAAAGTGGCTTCAATGCTTAAAGGTTGAGGAGAAATAAGCGTGACGAGTCGACTCCATTCGGAGAACTTTTCTTTTTTCAAAGCGACTTTTTGACTAATATTCAAATCAATATTTGATAAAGTAGCCGGGGTCAGAAGTTGAGTGTCTTTATCATTCAAATAGATTTTTGCGCCTTGCGGAACTGAATTAACTATCAAAACTCCAATGCGTTGCCCTTGGGGGGCCGGACGTAAATATTCACGGTAAGCCCAGAAAGTACCACCGCCCAAAACCAAGAGTAAGATCAGAAGAGAGAAGATACGCCACCAATTGCGCCCCGGTATCGTATAGAGTGCGGAGTTTGTGTTTCCAAGGTTGCCTGTTCCGAGTCCGGCGTTTGTCGGATCTCCGGTGCCACCACCTGGAAATTGAGTTTGGGTGCGTTTGAGGGTGCTGTCGATGTTTGTTTTGTCAAAATCGGTGCGATGAACGATGTTTTCTTGTTCGGCGGCATTGAGTAAAATTGATCGTGTTTGAGAATCGAGAGCGGCTTCTTCTTTTTTCGGTGTTTTTTTGCGCTGAATTTCATCCGAAAACAAACGCCGCATGAGATTTGAAAGCTTTCGTGGAGAGAAATCAAGATAAGTCGAGTAGAGATATTTGGTAAGCTCCAGCTGCATGTCGCCCGCGTTTTCGAATCGATCTTTTTGGGAATAGGCGAGGGCTTTGGCCAGAATTACCTTCAAGCCTGCAGGAATAGAATCTGGAAAAGAACTTTCGGTAATGCGAGTACTGCGGATTTTTTTCAAAACTTCAAATTGGGTATCGCCCGTGAAAAATTTCTTGCCGGTTAAAAGTTCGTAGAGAATGAGTCCTGCCGAAAAAATATCGGTTTTGTAATCAACAGGTTTGCCGAGTGCCTGCTCGGGCGACATGTAGGTGATTTTTCCTTTAAGAACGCCGGCCATCGTATGCGACATATTCATGGCCGCTTTGGCAATTCCGAAGTCGACGATCTTTACTTCGCCTTCGTAACTAATCAAAACATTTTGGGGGGAGACGTCGCGGTGAACGATGTTGAGAGGATTCCCATCCGAGTCTTTTTTGGAATGGGCGTAATCCAAACCTTTGCAAATCTCGCTCATGATGTAGACAGCAATTTCTGCAGGTAGGGCTTCTCCCGTTTCTTGGGCCCGATTCATGACTTCTCTCAAATTGCTCCCATCAACGAATTCGAGAGAAATGAAATAGTCGTCTCCTACTTTTCCTAGATCAAACACCTGGGCAATATTTGTGTGAGAAAGCAAAACCGAAAGCTTTGCCTCATCGATGAGCATGTGAATGAATTCTTTGTCGTTGGAACAGTGAGGAAGAATGCGTTTGATGGCGAGTTGCTTTTCAAACCCGTCAACACCAAAGGTCTTGGCCTTATAAATTTCGGCCATTCCTCCGGTGGCAAGTTTTTCAATTAGGAAGTATTTTCCAAAAGGTTTCGGCTGAAAATCGCTCATAAGTTTGAAAACGGAAATGGGCCCATCTTAAGCAGATCGAAGGAGCGTGTTTTAATCAAATTCCTTGCCAAGAGGCGCATTTCTAAAAAATTAGGGAAACTCTAAAATTTTAGTCCCCTTAGGACTCTAAAGGCAATCGAATTTTCGTGAACTAAAATATATGGGGTTTAAAGTCTACAGATTTATATAGCTTTCGGAAATGACTGAAAAAAAACTTCGAGAACTTCCTGGGGAGTGGCTACCTCACTAAGAAAGATTGCCCCCATTCATAGAGCAGAGAAACACCAATATTTTCGATTAGGATTAAGAAAATCAAAAGGATTAAAGGAGTAAAATCGAGCGAAGACTTGTTAAGGGCTGTTGGAAGCCGGCGGCGAAGGGGAGTAAGAATAGGATCGGTCATCTGTTTTAAGAATCTTACAATAGGATTGTAGGGATCGGCATTTACCCAAGAAACGATAACCCTTGCGGCGAGAATGAAGGTGTAGATGTTAATGAGAAGGCTCAAAATTTTTGCGATAGAAATCAATAAATAGCCTACGGCATGGAGCTTCATTTTTTCTCCGCTTCAAAGAGGGTTTGAAGTTCTTTTGCTCTCTGGCTGGCTTTTCGAAGAGTCAATTCGATTATTTTTTTCAAATTCATTTTTTTCAGTACTTCTAGGCCCGCCAAGGTGGTGCCCCCCTTCGAGGTAACTAAAGGAATTAAATCTTGGGGAGAGTTTTGTGTTTTGAGTAAAGTCAGGCAAGCGCCATAAACCGTTTCGAGGGCAAGTAGGGCCGATGTTTTTGAAGATAAGCCAAGTTTGTTGCCCGCATCGGTTAATGCTTCGATGAAATAATAAACAAAGGCAGGGCCTGAGCCCGAAAGTGCGGTTACTGCATTTAGGTCGGCTTCGTTTTTGATCCAAAGTGTTTTGCCACAGCCCCTAAAAATCTTCTCTGTTTTACTGCGATAAGTGGCAGAAAGCTTGGGCGAGAAAAGGGCGGTGATTCCAGCGCCTACTAGGGCAGGATTATTGGGCATGCTGCGCACTATGAAAATCTTTTTCTGCAAATATTTTGAAAGGGTTTTTACATTCACTCCTGCAGCAATCGAAATGACCACCTTGCTTTTGAGTGAAGCCGTAATTTCTTGCAAGACCGATTTTAAATCTTGAGGTTTCGTGGCCAAGATTAAAAAATGGCTTAAACTTGCCACTTCGCGATTAGAACCCACATTAATTTTTAGCTCTTTTTTTAACTGCCACGTCTTTTTTGTATCGGTATCGCTCACCCAAATCTGCGATGCTTCAAAACCTTCGCGAAGCATGCCCCGAATGAGAGCCGTAGCCATGTTGCCAGCACCAATGAATCCAATAGTTTGTTTCGTCATTAGCATTTACTCTGCTGTCATCTCGAATCCCGATGTAGTCGGAATGAGAGATCTAGTAGATACAAATTGCACTCGCTGGATCTCTCGTTTTACTCGAGATGACAAACGTTATTAGAGAATTAAGCTTGAAAAACCTTCCTTCCCACTCGAATCCAGGTGGCGCCTTCTTCAATTGCAATTTGAAAATCGTTAGACATTCCCATCGAAAGTTCTGTGAGAGGGGTTTTATAGATTTTTTTTTCATTAAGTGCAAAAAGAATTTCGCGCAAATGTTTAAAATAAGGACGAGAATCTTCTGGATTTTGCGAAGCAGGAGGAATGATCATGAGCCCAATAATCTCAAGAAAGGGAAGTGAGTTTAAATCTTCTAAAAAAGATTCGAGTTTGTTTTCAGAAATTCCAGCCTTGCTGAGTTCTTGAGCGAGATTCACTTCGACAAACCCTTTGCAAACAACCTGCCTTTTTTCGGCGAGTTTATTCATTTCTTGGGCCACAGAAAGTCGATCGATCGAATGAAAGTAGGCAATCTTCCCCACTAAATCTTTGAGTTTGTTGCTTTGAAGATGTCCAGTGAAGTGCCATTCAATCGGAAGGTTTGAAATGCTTTTTTGTTTTTCTTTCCATTCCTGAACATAATTTTCTCCAAAGGCGACTTGCCCCAGATCATAGAGAGAGTGAAGAGAAGAAGCCGTTTGTCCTTTGCTCACAATAAGTAGCTGCACTGCATTTGTTTTTCTTTTACATTCAAGGAGCTTGTTTTGAATTTCTTGGAGTAAATTTTGATAATTTTTTTTTAGATTTTCGGTCATGTTTTTTTGTTAACAGAAAAAAAATAAATTACAAGAAGCTTGCTTACTTCGATCACTTTGTTATCATCTACTAATATTCGTTAATCTTTATCTAAACTTGCACGATATTGTACGTAATTACTAAAGGGGGTTGGGCTCTTGAATAGTTATCGTTTCTTGTACAATGGGGTTTCCAAAGGGGAGCAACGTAAGATTCACCCTTTGGTCAAGTCCCGAACTTCACGTTCGGGACGCGAAGTCCGATTATATTTTCGTCTTTTTATTTCGTTTTTCATTTTATTACTGGTTCTTCCGGCTTGTTTCTTTGGGAAGAAGATTAAAAACTCGGGTCGAGTGATCGATTATAAGTCCGGGAAGGTGATTACTGAAGGAGGCGGTTATGGAGTCGGGATTTTGCCTCCCGAGTGGCGAAGGGTTCAAATCAAGCCTTATCGAACCATCAGTTTTAGAAATGATGCCTTAGAAAGTACCATCACGACAGATGCCTTCTGTGATGCGTCGTTCGATGATGCTTCTCTCAAAACTCTCACGGTTCACCTTCATATGGGCTTGGACGAACAGAAACAGCTGAGTCAAAAAGAGCTCACCTTGTCGGGGCGAGCTGCTTTACGCACTGTTGTTCAGGGAAAAGTAGATGGCGTCTTGATGACTCTCGATACTGTGGTGATTAAAAAAGATAGTTGTTTGTTTGACTTTGCATTGGTTGGAGATCCCACAAAATACGCACAAGCCTCTTCGGACTTTGAAAAGTTCTATGGGGCATTTACTTACAATGGACAACCTTAAGATCATTGGAAGTGGTGTAACCTGGATCGCTGAAGGGCTCGGTAGTTTGGTCGACTATATCGGAGGGCTCTCCTTTTTAGCCTACAATACAGTTGTCTCTCTCTATAAAGATAAATTTAATTTTCGTGAGACCATTCAGCAAATTGAGCTTTTAGGAATTAAGTCGAGCTCCCTGACCAATCTCATTGCTATTTTTACCGGCATGGTTTTGGCCGTGCAATTTATTGTGGGGTTGAAACGTTTTGGTCTGCAACTCTATACGGGGCAAATTATTGGAATCGGAATCACTCGAGAATTGGCCCCAGTATTAACCTCTCTTATGGTTGCTGCGCGGGTGGGGTCTGGAATCACTGCCGAGCTAGGTTCGATGAGTGTGACAGAGCAGGTCTTGGCTATCGAAGCCATGGGGGCAAAACCCGTTCAAAAACTGGTTGTTCCTCGAGTTCTCGCTACAACCTTGTGTACGCCCATTCTCACCATTTTGGCCGACTTCATTGGGATTTTGGGGGGGATGATGATCAGTATGATGGAAACAGGCGTGAGCTCTCAATTTTATCTCGACCAGATCTCAAGAAGTGTTGAGTTTAAAGATATCGCGAGTGGAATTACTAAAACGTTCTTTTTTGGATTTTTTATAGGGATCATCGCTTGTTACCAGGGTTTGAATACTCAGGGGGGTACGGCAGGCGTGGGGCGCTCAACGACGATGTCGGTTGTTTATGCATCGATTTGTATTTTTGTTTCAGACTTTTTTCTCACAAAGCTTTTCTTAATGTTTTGAAATGAAAAGGAATGAAGTCTCAATGGAAGTTTTGATCCGTTTTGAAAATATTTGTAAAAGTTTTGGAAGCACTGAGGTGTTTCGGGATTTAAGTCTCGAAGTTTATAAAGGTGAGACGCTCACCATTATTGGTGGGTCGGGAACGGGAAAAAGTGTTCTTTTAAAATTACTCTTGGGCGTTTTGCCGCCCGATTCCGGTAAGATTTTTTTCGGCAACAAAAATGTTTGTGAAATGGAGCCCGAAGATTTGATCGTGATGCGCAGGCATATTGGGATGTTGTTTCAGGGAGCTGCCTTGTTTGATTCACTCACCGTGGCCGAAAATATCAGTTATCCAATTCGTGAACACTTTGATTACAGCGAAGAGAAAATAGCTTCGATTGTGAAAGATAAATTGGCGGTAGTGGGTTTGCCTGGAATCGAAAAAATGATGCCTGCGGATTTATCGGGTGGAATGAAAAAAAGGGTGGGCTTGGCGAGAGCTTTATCGACGAACCCAGAACTTATTTTATACGATGAACCCACGACAGGGCTGGATCCTACAAACACCAATCGAATTGATGAGTTGATCTCTGGTTTGCAAAAAAAGTTTCATGTGACTTCGATTGCCGTCACTCACGATATGGCAAGCGCTTTTAGGATTAGTGATCGTTTGGCGTTGATCTACGATAAAAAAATTGAGTTTGTGGGTACTAAAGAAGAAGTGAAGAATTCTCAGAATCAACTCGTTCGCAAATTCATACAAGGCGAAATAGGGGAATAAAATTATGGAGAAAAAGAATCTTCAACAAATTAAAGTGGGGCTTTTTGTTTTAATTGGCCTTTTTTTAATTATGTTTTCTATATTCTTTGTCGGAGAAGAAAAGACTTTTCTGGAACGTCATTATACTCTTCACGCAAAATTTAACGATATTAGTGGGCTAAGAGTCGGGGCTCCAATTTTCTTGGCGGGGGTTGGGGTTGGAAAAGTAGAAGATATTCACTTTCCTTCAAGCTTAGAAGAAAAAGACGTTACTTTAGAGTTGAGTGTTGCTCATCGATTTCAAGATCGAATTCGGCAAGATAGTGAAGCTGCCATTGTGACTCAGGGCTTGTTGGGCGATAAGGTGGTTTTGATTAGTGTTGGATCTCCTGCTGAAGCCGTTTTGAAAAATGGTGCCACTCTAAAAAGTAGAAAAGGGTATGGTTTGGAAAATTTTGCAGAAAAAGGTGGCGAGTTGATTGAGCAGTTGACCGATCTTTCGAAGAAAATGAATACCATTGTGAGTGATATTCAGGTGAAAGACGGTTTTTTGCATAGCTTGATCTATGATTTGAAGGGTAAAAATATCATTCCTGATATTGCTGCAGTGAGTCATGATGCGCGTGATGTGGCGCAGCAAATACGCCAGGGTAAGGGTATTTTGCATGCGATGTTGTATGATCCCGCAGACCCCGAATTCGCAAAAAATCTCTCTAAAACCGTTGAAAACTTTAAAGCTTCTAGCCAAAGCATTAAAGAATCGACCGCAAAGATTGAGAGAGGAGAGGGAACCATCGGGGGCTTAATTAACGATCCTACGGTTTACTATGATTTGAAAACTCTCTTGGGTAAGGCCAATCGAAGCAAAATGATTCGCTCCGTGGTGCGTTATACTTTGCAACAAAATGAAAAAGAGACTTTAAAGTAGTTTAAACCCGTGTTATCATAATCTTGTGATTTTGGGGAATCACAGGTCTGTAGTAGTTTTCCGAGCGGTACCGCTCTTTCAATTCAAGCCATTATTTTTTGTCCCGATTCTTTTAGTGTTTAGGAGAATAACGCCTGCTTAAGAAGTGTTTTTTTCTAAACGCTCATTGGAGTAGGGGAAAGGAGGGGAGATATGAGTGAAAATAGTTCTTTAATGCAGGTGCTCCGCAGTCTTCAAGACGTCAAAAAATATCAAGATCTCACATGGGAAGGTAAATTCGAAGATTATCTCGAAATCGTCAAAAAAAATCCTAAAGTAGCTCGCAGTGCTTTTCAGCGGGTCTACGATATGATCATTTCTCACGGCTCTGAAGAATATAATGAATATAAAAAGAAAATTGTCCGATACAATTTTTTTAAAGATCCTTTTGAAGAGGGGAAAGATGCCGTTTACGGTTTAGATCTTCATTTGATGAAGTTGGTTCACTTGTTTAAAAGTGCAGCCCAACGTTACGGTACTGAGAAGCGTATTTTTCTTTTGCATGGCCCTGTAGGCTCTTCAAAATCAACGATCGCACGGTTGCTTAAAAAAGGTTTGGAAGATTATTCGCATAAGCCCGAGGGCGCGCTTTATACTTTTAAATGGGTTAAAAATTCTGTGCCTGGCTTAGAAGCAGTGTTTGGAAATGGAGACGAGCTTAATTGTCCGATGCACGAAGAGCCTCTTCGTTTGGTTCCTCCCGAGCTGCGTCCGCAGATGCACGAAGTGATCAATAAAAAGAATCCAGAAAGCGAAAAGATTGTGATTGATGGTGATCTTTGTCCTTCTTGTCGCTTTGTTTTTAAAGAATTACTTCTTACCTATAAAGGGGATTGGTCGAAGGTTGTTGAAAATCATATTCGAGTAAAACGTTTGGTGCTTTCTGAAAAAGATCGAATCGGAATTGGAACTTTCCAACCCAAAGACGAGAAGAACCAAGATTCTACCGAACTCACAGGAGATATTAATTACCGAAAAATTGCAGAGTATGGTTCGGAGTCTGATCCGCGTGCCTTCAATTTTGATGGTGAATTTAACATTGCCAATCGTGGAATTATTGAATTCATCGAAGTTTTAAAACTCGATGTTGCCTTTCTCTATGACTTATTGGGCGCTTCTCAAGAACATAAAGTAAAACCGAAGAAGTTTGCTCAAACTGATATTGATGAAGTGATTCTAGGACACACCAACGAGCCAGAATTCCGTAAACTTCAAAGTAACGATTACATGGAAGCGCTTCGAGATCGTACCGTGAAAGTAGATGTGCCTTACGTGACGCGACTTTCCGAGGAGATGAAGATTTATAAGAAAGATTTTAATTCCCACAAAATCAAGGGTAAACATATTGCCCCTCATACCTTAGAAATGGCTTCGATGTGGGCTGTGCTTACGCGTTTAGAAGAGCCGAAAAAGGCCAATCTCACGCTGGTTCAAAAATTGAAGCTCTACGATGGAAAAACGCTCTCTGGGTATACCGAAGATAATGTGAAAGAACTTCGTAAAGAGGCGGTGCGCGAAGGCTTAGATGGAATTTCTCCACGCTATATCCAAGATAAAATTTCAAACTCCTTGGTGCGAGATAGTGAGGGGTGTGTGAATCCCTTTATGGTTCTGAATGAACTAGAAAGCGGACTGCGTCATCACACCATGATTCGTACCGAAGAATTAAGAAAACGTTTCATCGAGCTGCTCTCGGTTGTGAAAGATGAGTATGAAGATACGGTAAAAAATGAAGTTCAACGCGCCATCTGTGCCGATGAAGACGCTATATCTCGCCTGTGCAGTAACTATATCGATAACGTGAAAGCCTATACCCAGAAAGAGAAGGTGAGAAATAAATATACCGGACAAGATGAAGAACCCGATGAAAGACTCATGCGCTCGATCGAAGAAAAGATTGATATCCCCGAATCGCGCAAAGACGATTTTCGGCGTGAAATTATGAACTACATTGGAGCTCTGGCAATCGAAGGAAAGAAGTTCGATTATAAAACGAATGAGCGTTTACACAAGGCCCTTGAACTCAAGCTTTTCGAAGATCAGAAAGATTCGATTAAATTGACTTCGTTAGTGACCAGCGTGGTCGATAAAGATACCCAAGAAAAAATTGATGTCGTGAAAAGCCGCTTAATTAAGAATTATAACTACTGTGATATTTGTGCCACCGATGTGCTCAATTACGTGGCGAGTATTTTTGCACGAGGAGATATAAAAGACCGAGCTCAGTAGAATAAAATTTGCCCGTTTTCCTTAAAGAGCGAGCAAAAATATTTTTGTTTGCTCACGGGGGAGCGGGGGGCAGGTGAGCCAGCCCCCCGATGACTATGGTAATGAAAATTGAGCAGGACTATAACCGGTTTCGCCAGATTGTGCGGGGTAAAATTCGCAGAGAGCTGCGCAAGTACATTACCCAAGGCGAACTGATTGGTAAACAGGGGAAAGATTTAATTTCAATTCCTTTGCCGCATATCGAGATTCCTCACATTACTTATGGTTCGAAACAAAAGGGCGGAGTAGGGCAGGGGAATGGTAAAGAAGGAGATGTGCTTGGCGCCGGTGATCAAGAGGGCGGAGAGGGCAAAGCGGGTAATGCCGAAGGTGAGCATATTCTTGAGGTTGAACTCTCACTCGAAGAGCTTGCCCAATTACTTGGCGAAGAACTCGAACTTCCGCGCATTCAGCCCAAGGGAAAGGCTGAGATTGTTTCTTCGGTAAACAAATATTCCTCGATTCGAAGTAGCGGCCCCGAATCCCTTCGTCATTTTAAGCGAACCTATAAACAAGCGTTGAAGCGCCACATTCTTTCGGGCGCTTATAATCCCAATAAACCCATTATCGTGCCGATTCGTGAAGATCGCCGGTATCGATCTTACAAAGAAGAGAAGCGTCCGGAGCGCAAGGCGGTGCTCATTTACATGATGGACGTTTCGGGTTCGATGGGACAAGAGCAAAAAGAAATCGTGAGAATTGAATCTTTCTGGATCGATACCTGGTTGCGCTCGCAATACCAGGGTGTTGAAACTCGTTATATTATTCACGATGCAGTCGCCCGCGAGGTGGATCAAGACACTTTCTATAGAACTCGAGAATCCGGTGGAACGATTATCAGCTCCGCCTACAAGCTGTGCTTGAAAATGATCGAAGAGAATTATGATCCGTATGAATGGAACATCTATCCTTTTCATTTTTCAGACGGTGATAATTGGTCGGGTAATGATACGCTAGAATGTTTGGGGCTTTTAGAAAAAGAATTTTTTCCGCGAGTGAATGTGTTTTGCTACGGACAAGTGGAGTCTGAATATGGAAGCGGACAATTCTTGCGGGATCTTCGTGAAAAATTTGGTGATCAGAATGAATCGCTCATTACTTCGAAGATTGAAGGTAAAGAGAAGATTTTAGATTCGATTAAAGACTTTTTGGGCAAAGGAAAATAGGAGATTTTCAGTGGGCCATAAAAGCGAACTCCAGAAAGAACTCAAAGAATGGCGCGAAAAAATCGAAGGCTATGCCAAGGCTTATGGCCTCGATTTTTATCCGGTCATTTTTGAGGTGTTAGACTGGAAAGAAATGAATATGGTGGCCTCTTACGGCGGCTTTCCCAATCGTTACCCCCATTGGAGCTTTGGCATGGAGTACGAGCAACTTTCTAAATCGTATTCTTACGGGCTTTCCAAAATCTATGAGATGGTGATCAATAACAACCCGTGTTACGCCTATCTGCTTCGTTGCAATCATCTGGTAGATCAAAAATTGGTGATGGCCCATGTGTATGGGCACTGCGATTTTTTCAAGAATAACATTTATTTTTCACATACGAATCGAAAAATGATGGATGAAATGGCGAATCATAAAATTCGAATTCGCCGTTACGTTGATAAGTATGGCCCCGATACCGTTGAAAAATTTCTCGATACTTGTCTTTCGGTTGATAATTTAATCGATACCCATGGTTCTTTTATTCGACGACGTCCAGAATTTCATGAAGCGCTGCTGGATGAAGAGCATCCACAAAACTCACCCAAGGTAACCAAACTCAAGAGTAAAGATTACATGGATAAATTTATTAACCCCCAAGAGTTTCTGCAGGGGCAGCGCGATAAAATTCAGCATGATCTAGAGCAAGATAAGAAGTTTCCTGAATCGCCTGAGCGCGATATTTTGCTTTTTATTTTAGAATATTCTCCGCTTGAAAGTTGGAAACGCGATATTCTTTCGATGCTTCGCGACGAAGCCTATTATTTTTTACCCCAGCGTCAAACGAAGATTATGAACGAAGGCTGGGCTTCTTATTGGCATTCGACGATGATGACGCAAAAAATTCTCTCTGCTTCGGAATTTATTGATTATGCCGATCATCATTCTGGTACTCTAGCCACCGCTCCAGGTCGCTTGAATCCTTATAAATTAGGCATTGAGCTGTTTCGAGATATTGAAGATCGCTGGAATAAGGGAAAGTTTGGAAAAGAATATGAAGACTGTGAAGATATGGTGGAGAAGAAGAATTGGAATAAGAATTTAGGTTTGGGCAAACAAAAAATTTTCGAAGTAAGAAAACTCTACAATGATCTTACTTTTATCGATACGTTTTTAACCCACGATTTTTGCAAAGAATATAAGCTCTTCACTTATAATTACAATGATTCGAATAATACTTACGAGATTACCAGCCGCGATTTTCAAAAGATCAAACAACAACTTCTTTTTTCACTGACCAATTGCGGTTCTCCCATCCTTTCGGTGGTTGAAGGAAATTATAAAAATCGGGCAGAGCTCTACATCTTACATCAGCATGAAGGGGTTGATCTAAAGCTTGAGTGGCTCACCGCGGTTCTGAAAAATCTCGAAGAATTATGGTGCCGGCCGGTTTGGATTGAAACGAAAGTCGATGGGGCCCAGAAATTGTTTTGTTCAACTGAAATGACAGGAGAAAAACCCGCTTCTTAAATTTTAATGGAGTTGTTTCGTCTCCTTTTTTGCCTCTGCTGAGAAATAAAAAAGGCGTCCGCCTCAGGCAGACGCCTTTTGTTTTTCTACATCGATTCATTTATTCGCGTTTTCTTCTCAAGACTCCAAGTCCCAGTAAACCGACTATCCAAAATAGATTTAATAAAGGAGTGGTCGTTACGAGTTGTGAAAGATTACAACCGCCGCCACCACCGCCTCCACTACTACCACTGCCTCCCGGAGGGGAGCCTGCAGGGCTTGCCACTGGGCCCATTAAGCGCAAGGCAAACATCTTGCTATTGCTGAAGTCTGAGGCTGTTGCCGTTGCGCCGCTCAATAGGATTTTTCCATCGCTTTGAACTGCTACTCCAGAAGCTCCGGAGTTGGCACCCACATTGATTTCGAATTTACCGCCGTTGCCAAAGCTAGAGTCGAGCGTGCCATTTGAATTGTAGCGAGCGATTGCAACTGAAGCAGTTGCAGGAGTGCCCCCCATTGTAAAACCTGCGGCCAAGATTTTTCCGTCGCTTTGCAGGGCAAGGGAAGTGGCCATGCTTAAGGGCTTAGAAAAAGATGTTTCTACTTTGCCATCGGTATCAAAGGTGGTGTCTGGGCTACCATCCGCATTGAGGCGCGCTAAGGCAAAGCTACTTACGGGGCTAGCTCCCGCTAAAGAAGTAGCGTTTCCTGCCACCAAAATTTTACCGTCGCCTTGAACAACAACTGCTTTGGCGGTTGCATCTTTGTCAGTGAATGGAATGTGTACGAATCCACCACCGGCTGCAGCGATTAAAGGAATACCTTGAGAGTCTAACTGGCTTACCAACATTTCTTGGCGAGAAGTGCCACTAATAGAGCCCGCTAAGATGATTTTTTCGTTGGGGACAACGGCACTTGCATAAGCAGCACTGTTCGGAGCAGGTGTTCCACAACAAGACATAAAAACACCAGAAAGAAAGGGTCCATAGGTGGTATCAGGCAGACCTCTCTCATCAAACCGCGCCGAGTAGATTTGTGCGTTGCTTGCGCTGGGGGTGGGACCTTCTCCTGCTACGATGACTTTACCGTTTCCGGTATTGCCTTGCACTGAAACCGTATAATTCGAGACTCCTGCGGGCGCGAAGTTATAAACCAACAAACCCGTTGGAACAGCCGCTCCGGTATCGATAGAACCATCTGAATTATAACGCACTAAAGCAATTGAATCGGTGAAACTAGAGCCGGTGCTCGGATAAAAAGTTCCGCCTGCTATAATCTTGCCATTGGGGGTTAGCGCAATTTTATTGACTTGCGCACCTCCATTGGTGCCGGGAGTGGTCGCGCCAGCATCCGGAAAAGTTGTTTCTACCTTTCCATCCGAATCAAAGGAGGTATCGAGGGTACCATTCGAGAGATTCAAACGTGCTAAAGCAAATCTCGAGGTATTGCTGGTTAGGCTCGCCGCTTGGGTATAGCCCCCAAGAATTATTTTATCTCCCTGAATCAGCATGGAGCTCGCCTGACTGCTCGGCTGAGAAAAAGAAATCTGAACAACCCCTCCGGTTCCAAAGCTTGGATCCAGATCAGTGGGCGCCGCATGAAGATTGGGAATAAAACTTAAGTTGAGTAAAAAACTGAGGGCGAATATGCCCCCCGCACTAAAATATCTCTTCTTAAAAAGTTGAAACATAGATCCTCCTAAAAAAAAGAAAGGCAATTTTGCCCTTTCCAATTGTCTCGTTTTTAGCAGGCTTAGGCAAGTTTTCATTAAGGAGTTTCTGAAAAAGTATTCTATTTTTGTTCTATTTTGTTAGAAGTTGACACTTCTCTTTTGAATTTGTTAATCCCGTCGAGCTTATTTCTTTCCGTTTATCAAAGATCAATTTAACCCTTCTTTAAAATGAAGAAGGATGGAGGCTTATCATGAAGAAATCGGTGATTGTCGCGGCTGCCCGTACACCTATTGGCTCTTTTCAAGGGGCTTTGTCTGCCTTATCGGCTCCTCAATTGGGCAGTATTGCCATTAAAGCGGCTTTGGAACGTGCCGGAATCAAGGGTGAGCAGGTTCAAGAAGTAATCATGGGCTGTGTTTTAACTGCGGGTGTTGGCCAGGCTCCTGCCCGGCAAGCAGCGTTGGGTGCAGGACTCCCCAAGCAAGTGCCTTGTACTACCGTGGGTAAGGTTTGTGGTTCGGGGTTAAAAACGGTGATGTTGGCCGATCAAGCCATTCGTGCGGGTGATGTTGATGTGGTGGTTGCCGGCGGTATGGAAAGCATGAGTAATACGCCTTATTCTTTGCCGAAAGCGCGAACTGGTTATCGGATGGGAAATGGAAGTGTAGAAGATTTAATGGTGAAAGATGGTTTGTGGGATCCATACAACAATCTCCATATGGGAAATTTAACAGAGCTTTGTGCGAAAGAATATAAGCTCGATAAAGCCGCGCAAGATGCCTACGCGGTTGAAAGTTATAAGCGAGCGCTGGCGGCGATTAAAAATGGTGCTTTTAAAGATGAAATTGCTGCGGTGGAGATTCCTCAGAAAAAAGGAAATGCTTTGGTGGTTGATACCGATGAAGAACCCGGCAAAGGAAATATCGAAAAACTACCCAACTTGAATCCAGCCTTTCAAAAAGATGGAACGGTGAGTGCCGGAAATGCTTCGAGCATTAACGATGGAGCCGCTGCCGTGATTGTGATGAGCGAAGAAAAGGCGAAGGAGCTCGGTTTAAAACCTTTAGCTCGGATCGTGAGCCAAGCCTCGGCAGCTCTTGCTCCTGAGTGGTTTACCATGGCGCCTTCGGAAGCGATGAATAGTGCGCTAGCTAAAGCAAACTTAAAAGCGAGCGATATTGATTTGTGGGAAGTGAACGAAGCTTTTTCGGCAGTCGCCTTGGCGAATAATCAAAAAGTAGGGATTCCCGCCGATAAAGTAAACGTGAATGGTGGCGCAGTTGCTTTAGGGCATCCGATCGGCGCAAGTGGTACTCGTATTTTGGTTTCGCTTCTTTATGAAATGAAAAAGAGAAATGCAAAACGCGGCCTTGCTTCACTGTGTATTGGCGGTGGAGAGGGTGTGGCGTTGATTGTAGAATTGATTTAAATAAATCTCCTCCTCTTAAGATTAAGAGGAGGTCGGGAGGAGTTGTGAAAAAAGTGTCGCAACGCCCCCTAACCCCCTCTTAATCCTAAGAGGGGGAAATAAAATGAAGGAGAATTGTTTTATGTCAGTTCAAAAAATCGGAGTCATTGGAGTGGGGCAGATGGGCGCTGGAATTGTTCAAGTGGCAGCCCTTGCGGGTTTTGAAGTTTTGGCCTGCGATCAGTCGGCAGGGCATAACGATAAAGCGGCCAGTGGACTTAAGAAACAAATTGGAAAGCTGGTTGAAAAAGGAAAACTCGATGCCGCTGCAGGGAGTGCTGCCGAAGGGCGTATCAAATGGACAACCAGTTTAAATGATTTCGCGAGTGTCGATTTAATCATTGAAGCCATCACCGAAAATGTGGCGGCTAAAGAAAAACTTTTCAAAGAGCTTGATCAAATTTGTTCTCCCAAAACCATTTTGGCGACGAATACCAGTTCGATCTCGATTACAGGCTTGGCCGCAGTGACCAAACGCCCTCATCAAGTGATTGGAATGCATTTTTTCAATCCAGTTCCTGTCATGAAACTCTTAGAAGTGATTCGTGCCGTTCAAACCGACGATGCAACTTATCAAACCGTGATGGCCGTTGGAGAGAAGTTGGGTAAATCGGTAGTGACTGCAAAAGATTCTGCCGCGTTTATCGTGAATCGAACTTTGCTTCCTTTCTTGAATGAAGCGGTTTTTACTTTATACGAAGGCGTTGGAACCGCTGAAGATATCGATAAAGCTGTGAAGCTCGGTTTGAATCATCCGATGGGCCCCTTAGAGCTTTGCGACTTCGTTGGCTTAGATACGCTTCTGGCCGTTTTAGATGTCATGTTCAAAGAGTTCGGAGATACCAAATATCGTGCTTGCCCCTTGCTCCGTAAATACGTGGAAGCAGGTTGGTATGGGCGCAAAGTAGGCCGCGGATTTTATAAATATTCTTAATATAGGAAATAAATATGGACTTCAAAAATCTTCAGATTGAACACAATGCCGGGCTTTGCACCATTCGTGTGAATCGCCCTCAAGCCCTCAACGCTTTAAATCCAGAGGTCTTGCTGGAGTTGGCCACTTTCGCACACGAGATTAATAAAAATCCTGAAATTAAAGCGGTGATTCTAACCGGTGCGGGAGAGAAAGCTTTTGTGGCGGGGGCTGACATTGCTTCTATGAAAGACATGACTGCTCTTCAAGCCAAAGAGTTTTGTGATTTGGGACATCGTGTGATGAAGATGATTGAATCGGCCCACAAGCCGATTATTGCGGCGGTCAATGGATTTTGTTTGGGCGGTGGCTTAGAGTTAGCACTCTCTTGCGATTTTATCTATGCCTCCGAAAATGCAAAGTTAGGATTACCCGAAGTGAACTTGGGAATTTTTCCAGGCTTTGGAGGCACCCAACGTTTGTCTCGCTTGATTGGAAAAAATAAAGCAAAAGAACTCATCTTCACGGCAAAAATGCTTTCGGCTCAAGAAGCAAAAGATTGGGGAATTTTAAATAAAGTGACGAGTGCTGCCGATCTCTTAAAAGAAGCCGAAACGACAGCTCGCGAGATTATGAAAAAAGGACCGATTGCCATTCAATTGGCGAAACAAGCCGTGAATCAAGGGACCGATCTTGATATTAATTCTGGGCTTGCCATCGAAAAAGCTTTATTCCCCAGCATTTTTTCGACGGAAGATAAGTTAGAAGGTATTTCTGCATTTCTTGAAAAACGAAAGGCAGAGTTTAAAGGAAAATAAACAACTTCCCCTCCTTACGAAGGAGGGGACCCAAGGGGAGGTCTTATTTTTCAGACCTCTCCCTAACCCTCTCCTTTGTAAGGAGAGGGGATAGGAATGAAGTATGAATTTCAATCTGACTGACGAACAAAAAATGGTTCAAGACATGGCCCGTCAATTCGCGCAAAAAGAATTGGCGCCTGCCGCAGAAGAACTCGATCGAAAAGGCGAGTTCCCCTCGCGCTTTCTTCCCAAGATGGCGGAGTTGGGTTTGCTCGGCATGATGGTGCCTACCGAATGGGGTGGCTCTAGTCTCGATACCGTCTCTTACGTTTTAGCGCTCGAAGAAATCGCGGCGGCTTGTGCGTCCACTGCCGTGACGATGTCGGTGAATAATTCTTTGTATTGCGGCCCAATCACGAAATTTGCAACCGATGCCCAAAAAGAAAAGTATTTAACGCCTTTTGCCTCGGGTCAAAAATTAGGGGCCTACGCTTTATCGGAGCCTGGCACGGGGTCTGACGCAGCCAATCAGCAGACGGTTGCCGTTAAAAAAGGCGAAAGATATATTTTGAATGGACGCAAAAATTTTATCACGAATGGGCCACATGCCGATGCGATGATTGTGTATGCCATGACAGATAAATCGAAAGGCTCGAAAGGAATTTCGGCTTTCATCGTTGAGAAAAATTTTCCGGGTTTTGCAGTGGGGAAAATTGAAAAAAAACTAGGAATTTGTGCCTCCTCAACTTCTGAAATTGTTTTAGACAATTGCGAAGTGCCGGCAGAAAATTTGTTGGGAGAAGAAGGAAAAGGCTTCATCATCGCTATGAATACTTTAGATAGCGGCCGAATTGGAATTGGAACTCAAGCCTTAGGAATTGCGCGCGCCGCTTTTGAGGCCGCTCGAAAATACTCCACCGAACGCGAAGCCTTTAATAAAAAAATCTACGAGTTTGGGGCCATCCAAGATTATTTGGCCTATATGGCCACTCAAATCGATGCGGCCCGTTTACTCGTTCACCGAGCCGCTTGGCTCAAAGACCAAGGCCAGCCGTTTGGAAAAGAAGCTGCCATGTGTAAGCTTTTTGCCTCCGAAGCGGCGATGTATGTCACCAATAAAGCCATTCAGGTTCATGGGGGGTATGGGTATATTAAAGATTATCCGGTCGAGCGCTATTACCGCGATGCTAAAATTACTGAAATTTATGAAGGTACCAGTGAAATTCAGCGTTTAGTGATTTGCAGACATTTGCTGAAAGAAGTTATGTAAGAGTTGAAAAGAGCCGGTCTTTTCTTTAATTTTCTATACCAACCACGCAACTTATCTAGACATTTTCCGATAATTAGACTAATGGGGGCCTTATAGCCTAATTCGAGGAATTTATGTCGACGTCTGCTCCAATTTGTCGTGTTGTGAATTTTACGCCCGCTACCCCTGCGTGTAGCGAGGAAGTGCCTTTTTTTACGCCGGCAACAAGCCCCAATTCTTATACTTTAGCTGCCCAACCCACAGAGTTTGCGCAAGGTCCGATGACTCGCGGCGTGTTTAATCCCCACGCTTCTTTTCCACGAGCCTACTTAGCTTCTCGTCATTCAGATTCTTCTAATCGATGGGTAGGGGTGGGGTCCGCTGCTGCAATAGTGGTAGGCGGAGCTTTATTAATCTCTGGAGTGGGAAGCCCCGTTGGTGCGGGAATATTAATTACTGCTGGCTTAGGAGCAGGGGCAGTCGGTTGTGCTGGAGGAGAACCTCTTCAATTGTGTGGGGGGATGCCCTCTAACGCATTTGAAACGGTGTCAGAACCTGTGGCCAATGCTGAGGGCGTTCGTTTTACTTTTCGTAATCCTTTTCAAGGCGATCGCGCGGTGACTTATTCTGTGTATCGGCAAGAGATCCGAAATGGTCAAGCGGTAGGCACAGAGATTTTATTAATGGAAAAGAATGCAACCGAATCGATTGCGTTCGGTATGCCTGTTGAAGATCACAGTGAAGAAGCAAAACGCCCAGGGGTGCAGTATCGCTATACCGTTGTGGCGACACGTCGTGGTGCACAGGCTTGCGATTATCCTCCTTTTGAAGTTGATATAACCACTCCCGATACGACACGCTGTGCTTCGGGTGCTTTACGCTCTGAAGATAGCGATTGTGATGGTGTCCCGAATACCCGAGATAATTGCCCTTCGACTGCAAATCCTATTCAAGAAGATCAAGATCACGATCAGATCGGCGATGCTTGTGAACGGCCAACTTGTATCACTACACCAGCTCCCTTTGGATTTAGCGATGTTACTCACACGGTAGGGATTGGTGGCCCCATGGAGGCACCTGCCCGACAACTGACTATTAATGCCGTTTTATCATCGACTCGGCAGGAGGGGCGTCCTACTTATGTTGCGATTAAGGTAGGGGCTTCTGCTCCTCGAATTTATCCCATTCAAAGTGGGGCAGTGAACCCCGATAGCCCAGGAAACACCTACTATCGATTTACAGAATTTCTTTCACGCGATCGTTTTGTAGGAGATGTTCAGGTCTGGACTCAAAACGAGTCTATGTCTTACAATAATTGCCCTTCTTCTCGTGTATGGAGTTTTCACCTCGATCTTCCTGCGATTCCTGCACCTACGGCTTCTGATGCCGGAAGTGAGTCGGATGCGGCCGTTGAGCTTCCCGCTTGTATGAGCCGGGGAGATCAACCCCTTGTTTTCCAAGGGGCGGAGAGGGGTGCTCAATCGATTGTTTTTCGTATTCGAGATGAAAATCGAGAGAGGGCAGATGCCTACGAAATCACAGCTGTTAATCCCCAAAATTTTGCCTATTCTGGACTCCGTTGTATGTTAGGAGCTTCGCATTCCAGCACAGCAAGAGTGGAGCCTCTCCGTATGGCTGATGGAAGCATTTTATTAAATCTTGTTCAAAGTGGTGGCACAGCTCCCATTACTATCTGCGGAGATGAGTTTCTTATTCAAGGGGTGCGCAATACTTGTTTAGGCCGGGTAACTTCTGAGTTGCGCGCTATCGTTCAATAACTCACCAATAAATTTTGCCCTCTGGATATTTATTTTGACGGAGACTTTCTCTCTTGCTAAATCTCTGCGCTCAAAACCCATGAGCGAGCCCTATAAAAAAAAATTGAAAGAATGGGATCTTTCCACTCAAGAATGGGTGAAAAAGCATCCCGAACGTGAACCGAGTTTTTTATCGCTTTCTAATCGCAAAATCGAGCGACTCTATACGCCTGAAAAAGCAGACGATGCCTATCTTGAGAAAATTGGTTTTCCTGGTGAGTATCCTTACACGCGTGGCATTTATCCTACGATGCACCGCGGGCGCTTCTGGACCATGCGTCAGTTTGCTGGCTTTGGAACGGCCCGCGATACTAACCAACGTTTTCATTATCTCTTAAAACAAGGCCAAACAGGGCTTTCCACAGCTTTTCATTTTCCTACCTTAATGGGTTATGATTCTGATTCTGTGCGAGCACGAGGAGAAGTGGGTGTTTGCGGGGTGGCGATTGATACCTTGGCCGATATGGAAATTTTATTTGAAGGCATTCCGCTCGATCAAGTGACCACCTCGATGACGATTAATCCTCCAGCGGCAGTTTTACTCTGCATGTATCTGGCGGTAGCCGAAAAACAGGGGGTGCCCTGGACAAAAGTGGGGGGCACGATTCAAAATGATATTTTAAAAGAATACATCGCGCAGAATTCTTATGTGTTTCCTCCTCGCCCTTCGATGCGTTTGATTGTCGATACCTTTGAGTTTTGCACGAAACAGGTTCCTAAATTTCATCCGATTAGTATTTCGGGCTATCATATTCGCGAAGCGGGCGCGACGGCCGTTCAAGAATTGGCCTTTACGATCGCCGATGGCATTGCCTATGTGCAGGCAGCCATTGACCGCGGCTTGGCTGTGGATGATTTTGCGCCCAAGCTTTCTTTTTTCTGGGATGTGCATAATGATTTTTTCGAAGAGATTGCAAAAATGCGTGCTGCACGGCGCATGTGGGCCAAGATTATGCGGGAGCGTTTTCAGGCAAAAAAAGAAGCCTCCTGGCAGATGAAGTTTCATTGTCAAACCGCAGGCGTTTCGCTCACTGCCCAACAACCCTACAATAATGTAGTGCGAGTGGCGCTCCAAGCTCTAGCTGCCGTTTTGGGTGGTACTCAATCGCTTCATACCAATTCGCTGGATGAGACCTTGGCCTTGCCGAGCGATGAGGCCGTGCAAATTGCCTTGCGTACTCAGCAGGTGATTGCGCACGAAAGTGGGGTAACCAATACAGTCGATCCCCTTGCGGGAAGCTACTATGTAGAAAAATTGACAGACGATTTAGAAAAAGAAGCCAATGTTTATATTGAAAAGATTGATCAGATGGGTGGCATGGTTCGGGCGATTGAACTGTGCTATCCCATGAAAGAAATTGCCGAAGTTTCGTTTCGATTCCAACGACAAGTCGAACAAAAAGAAAAAATCGTGGTGGGGGTCAATGATTTTCTAGAGGCCAGTGGCACGACTTTACCTATTTTGAAAATTGAAGACCGCGTTGAAAAAGAACAGCTGGCGTTTTTGAAAAAAATCAAGCAAGAGCGGGATAATCAAGTGGTGCAGAAGACTTTATCGGAATTAAAATCAGCGGCCCAAGGAAGCGAAAATTTACTTCCCTTCCTCTTGCAAGCTGTGAAAGCCTACGCCAGTGTAGGGGAAATCATGAATACTCTCCGAGAAGTGTTTGGAGAATATCATGATCCGGGGATATTTTAGTTCATCTTACTCCTCCTCTTAAGATTAAGAGGCGGTGAAGGAAAAAGGTTCTATTTTATGGAAAGAAAACTTCGAATTCTAGTCGGCAAGCCCGGTTTAGATGGCCATGATCGAGGTGCAAAAGTGGTGGCGCGAGCGCTTCGCGATGCAGGTTTTGAAGTGGTTTATACGGGCCTTCATCAAACACCCGAAATGATTGTCAATACGGCTCTTCAAGAAGATGTCGATGCGATTAGTCTTTCTATTCTCTCGGGTGCCCATAATTATGTTTTCCCCGAAGTATTACGGCTTTTAAAAGAGCAGGGGATTCAAGATATGTGTGTTTTTGGGGGCGGTATTATTCCAGACGAAGACATTGAAGCTTTAAAAAAACAGGGGGTGAAAGAGCTCTTTACGCCAGGAACCCCCATCAAAGGAATTGTGGATTGGGTTCATAAAAATATTAAACCCCGGGAATTATAAACTCGTTGTCTTCGAGTTATAAGGGTAAAATCCCAAGCTGTTGTTAATGAAATAAAGGGGGCATTATGTCTTGGTTCAAAAGAATTTTCCTTTTTGCCGCTGTTAACCTTCTTGTCGTTCTCACGATTTCAATTGTTTTAAATCTCTTTGGCATTCGTCCTTATCTCAATGCCTATGGTTTAGATTATCAGCAACTCCTCATCTTTTGTTTAATTTGGGGCATGGGTGGGGCATTTATTTCTTTAGCCCTTTCTCGTGTGATGGCCAAATGGATGATGGGTGTTCAGATCATCAACCCCTCTCAAGCTCAAGGAGAGGACGCTTGGCTTATCAATACCGTTCATCAATTGGCGCAGAGTGCCGGGCTTCCGCGTATGCCCGAAGTGGGAGTTTATGAAAGTCCTGAGCTCAATGCGTTTGCAACGGGACCGACTCGTGCCCGAGCTTTAGTGGCAGTTTCTTCGGGGCTACTTCAAAACATGGATCGTGAAGAGGTAAAGGGTGTTTTGGGCCACGAAATTGCCCATGTGGCCAATGGCGATATGGTGACCATGACTTTACTTCAGGGTATTATCAATGCGTTTGTCATGTTTATCGCTCGGGTGCTGGCTTTCTTTGTGAGCCAGGCGGTGAGAGATGATGCGCGTTATGTTGTTAACTTTTTAGTTACGATCGTTTTAGAAATCTTGCTCAGCTTTTTAGGATTTTTAGTTGTAGCAGCTTTTTCAAGATGGCGTGAATTTCGGGCCGATGCGGGAGGAGCAAAGCTTTCCGGCACTGAAAATATGGTTCGCGCGCTTCAAGCGCTCCAGCTGAATATGCAACTTCGTGAGCGCCCTGAAGAACACGCCGCGGTTGCAACACTTCAAATCTTTGGAAAACCCGGTGGTTTTCTTTCACTACTGGCGACGCATCCTCCGTTGGAGGAAAGAATCAAAAGGCTTCGAGAACGAGCTGTTTAAATTTTCTGAGCTTGAAGGTATTTGCTGGGTAAGGTTTTGTTTAAAGCTTTTGCGATTGCGCGCGAGGCGTTGGCCACTTTTTCAAGGTTGATTCCGGTTTCAATGCCCATTCCATGAAGCATGTAGAGCACATCTTCGGTAGCTACATTTCCGGAGGCGCCCGGAGCATAAGGACAACCCCCTAACCCTCCCGCAGAAGAATCAAATTTAAAAATTCCACTTTCAAGTCCGGCTAAAATATTAGCCAAGGCGGTTCCGCGGGTATCGTGAAAATGAAGCGCGATTTTATCGATCGGACATTTCTTTTTGATTAAAGTAAGCAGGTGTTGCACCTGGGTAGGGACAGCCACCCCCGTGGTGTCGCCTAACGAAAGTTCATCAATTCCCATTTTTAAGAGTTGTTCGGAAACTTCCAAAACTTTTTGAGGGGCTACTGCTCCTTCATAAGGGCAGGCAAAGCAGGTGGAAACATAGCCTCTTACCCAAATATTCGAAGCCTTTGCGGCATCGAGCACCAAGCGAAAAGACTCGAGCGATTCTTGAATGCTCATATTGATGTTTTTTTTCACGAAAGATTCAGATGCGGCGGTAAAAACCGCGATCGCCTCAACTTTGGCAGATAAAGCTTTTTCCATGCTTTTGAGGTTGGGAACCAGCGCAATGTAGCGGGCCCCTTTTTTCTTATGCACTTTTTTATAGAGCTCCCAGGCATCCGCCATTTGGGGCACCCATTTCGGGTTCACGAAAGAGGTGACTTCAATTTGAGGGCAACCCGCATCGGTGAGTGCATCGATGAAATTGACTTTTTGTAGAGTGGAGAGATTGGCTTTTTCGTTTTGCAAGCCATCGCGTGGCCCCACCTCGGTTAAAATGACTTTTTTAGGATAATGCATATTATTCGATGGAAAGTAATTCCGCTCCCTGAGAAACTCGCTCCCCCTCCTTGAAAAAAATCTTTTGAACGATTCCATTTTTAGGCGAAATAATTTTGTGCTCCATTTTCATGGCTTCTAAAATGAGTAGGAGATCGCCTTTTTTTACTTTTTGTCCTTCTTGAACCAAACTTTGAATAATTTTTCCGGGCATAGGGGCCTGCAACTCGTCTTCGGCGTGAAAAGTCTCAGAGGCTTTTCGTTTTTTTTGACCCAGAGAAAGTCGAAAATCACCTTGAGGTAAGTGGAGATCGATAAAGCTTTTTCCGAGATAGTAAAAACCGTGCAAGATTTCACCATTCATCTGCAGCTTAACTCGTCTTTCTTTCATTTCTAAAATTTTGAAGGCCTTAGACATTGCGGAATCCTCCAAAAGATTCAGAAGGATTTTGCGAGATATCATTTTTTGAATTTATTTTGTTTATTGAGTGGATAGATTGAATTTCATCAAATAAAACTTTTAGTTTTTCCGTCTGGTTTTTGCGCTCTTCTAAGTAGTCTGGGAGCAAATCCGCTACGCTATGGGTGTGATAGCTTCCCTTTTGAAAAGCAGGCGAGTCGAGCAAGTAACTTAAGATGTTGAGATTATGTTTTACACCCAACAAAACGTAATCTTGCAAAAGGTGTTTCATTTTTAGAATGGCTTCTTTTCGATTACTTCCCCAAGCAATCAGTTTTGCGAGCATAGGGTCGTAGTAGGGAAGAATTTCTTTTCCTTCTTGAAGAGCCGAGTCAATTCGCACCCCGGGGCGTTGTGGCTCTCGAAGCAAACCCACGTTCCCTTCGGAAGGCAAAAAATGATTTTCAGGATCTTCAGCATAGAGGCGGCATTCAAGGGCATGGCCCCGAGGGGAAAGATCGTCTTGTTTTATCCAAAGTTTTTCTCCGGCCGCAATTCGAATTTGGGCTTTTACTAAGTCAATTCCAGTAATGGCTTCGGTGACAGGATGCTCGACTTGGAGCCGGGTATTTACTTCTAAGAAATAGAAGTTTTCCTTAGAGTCGAGTAAAAACTCAGCGGTTCCCGCCGAGTAATAATCGGCCTGTTTCGCAAGGCGAAGCGCCGCCTCACAGATTTCTTTTCGGAGCTTAGGGCTTAAAGAAGGAGAGGGAGCTTCTTCGATCATTTTTTGGTGACGCCGTTGAATAGAACATTCTCTCTCAAAGAGATGAATGAGATTGCCCTGCTCATCCCCTAAAAGTTGCACTTCAATGTGTTTTGGATTTTCAATGTAGCGTTCAATAAATAGAGAACCATTTTTAAAAAAGGCCAAGGCTTCTCGTTCAGCCGCTTTCACATTCTCATGGAGCTCGGAGGCTTTCTGAACAACGCGCATTCCTTTACCACCGCCGCCTGCCGTTGCTTTAAGAAGGAGGGGATAACCAATTTGATTGGCCAATTTTTCAAGTTCTTTTCCGGTGGGGAGTTTTCCTTCGTAACCGGGCACTACGGGAACCTTTGCCTTTTTGGCCAATTCTTTCGAGGCCACTTTGCTGGCCAAAAGTTTCATCGATTGAACAGAAGGGCCAATGAATTTGATTTTTGCTTTTGCACAAGCTTGGGCAAATTCAGTATTTTCAGATAAAAAACCATAGCCTGGATGAATGGCATCGACATGGGCTTGCTTGCAAATTTTTAAAATCTTTTCGATATCGAGGTAGGTTTCTTTGGATTCAATTCCTTCTAACGAAAAGGCCTCATCGGCTTCTTGCACATGAAGCGCCTCTGCGTCTGGAGTAGAATAGACGGCTACCGTCGCAATCCCCATTTCTTGGGCAGCAACCAGAATTCGTCTGGCAATTTCTCCTCGATTGGTAATGAGAATCTTTTTAAACATTTAAGATTTTCCTACGATTGAAAGTACATAAGAATTTAAATCGAGATATTTTTTGGCGACCTTTAAAATATCTTCACGAGTGACTTGAAATACTTTTTCAGGAAACCGTTTGTATTCTTGGGCACCCAATCCATAGATTTCGTTGAAAGCCATTTGACTCGCTAAGTTGGAAGAACGCTGAAGATCGATTTCAAAAGAACCCACTAAATATTTTTGCGCCCGTTCGAGCTCCGATTGCCCCACGAGATCGGTTTGAATTTTTCGAAGCTCTCGAAAAATGCCTTCGATCGCCTCTTTTTCGCGCTCTGGATCGGTTGCAATATAAACAGAGAAGTAGCCCGGCTCGAGCCCTTCTTGCGAGAAGCTGGTTACGGTGTAGGCCAAAGAAAGCTTATCGCGGAGCTCAATAAAAAGTCGCCCACCCTGACCCGCTAAAATATTATTCAAAACATCTAAGGCGTAACGATCTTTATTTGTGAGAGTGGTGCCTAAAAAACCTAAGGCAATATGGGTTTGCATCTTCGATTGAGGGGTTTTCACTGTTTGAGGTGATTTCAATTTTTCAGGAGTCGGGAGTTTGGGAAGAGTACGCGAAGTCTTTTTGAGTTTTCCTAACTGGGTTTCAAAGAAATTGCAGACCCAATCGGGATCAAAATCACCCACAACTGAAATGACCATTTGAGAAGGATCTAGCAAGGCTTGATGGGCTTGAACAAGTTGGGAGTGAGAAAGCTTAGGAACCGATTCTAGGGTGCCGTGCACGGGCATTCCATAAGGGTGAGTCGGATAAAGCTTTGCAAAAAAATGTTTGTAGGCAAGAGAAGCGGGTTGATCGTTTTCTCGTCGAATTCCCTCGATGAGAAGACGTTTTTCTTTCTCAATCTCACTTGTTTCAAAGGCGGGTTCTAGCAAGACTTCCGTAAATAAATTTAAACCTTCTTTTATTTTCTCGCTTAAAAAATCACCCTGTAAGCCATCTAAATTTTTGCCAGAGAAGGCATCAATCGAGCCTGCAATTTCTTCGATGCTCAAGGCTAATTTTTCAGAAGAACGCTTGTGAGTTCCTTTGGTAAGAGTTCGAGCGAGCAAGTGGTGAATGCCATTGTTTTTTGAGTTTTCTAAGCGTAGTCCGCCCAAATTGACGAGACGTATCGAAACCAAAGGGAGCTGAGATTTCTCTTGGAGCAGTAAGCGAATTCCATTTTTTAATTTTATTTTTTTAATGCCCGTTTCTTTTTTTACTGCAGCAGGTTTGGATTGAGTCTTGAGAGATTGAAATGAAAAATCTTTTTCGCTGAGTTTGCTTTGTTCGGGCAGGAGTATTGCCAGGTTCATTTTTTGAGGATCAAGATATTTTTTTGCCACTTCATGAACGGCATCGGGGTCAACCTCATCGATGAGTTGATAATATTTTTCTTCAAAACAACAATCATGCGCTTGGGTTTCGAAATAGCCGTATTTTCGAGCCAAACCTTCCACAGTTTCTTTTTCATACCATGCATCGCTTTTAATATTTAAACGCGCCCGTGCAAGCTCAGCATGGGTGAGCTTATCTTGAGAGAGCTTGCTAATTTCTTGTAGAATCGCTTCGATGGCCTTGGAGAGTTTTTTATCATTGGTGGTAAACCCCACTACGAATAAGCCCGGGTGCTTAGGAGAATAAGCGTAACTGTAAACCGAATCGACGAGTGATTTTTTTTCTTTAATCTGAATTTCCAAGCGAGAGCTTAACCCTTCTCCTAATAGATGCGACAACACATCCAATGCGGGCATATCGAGACTAGTCATCGAAGGAATGGGAAAGGCAATTTGCGCATAGAGCCCCTCAATATCTTTGCGAACAATTTTTAAACGAGGGCTCGTTTGGGGAGGCTCTGGGGTAAGGGGCGCTTGAGGTGTATTGGGTTTAGAATACGAAGCAAAAATTTCTTGAATTCGCTTTAGGGCATAAGTGGGATCAAAATCACCACTCACCACGAAAACCAAGTTTTTGGGTACGTACCAATGATGATAAAAGTCGAGAAGTTTTTGTCGGGTAAAACTTTTGACTGTTTCCGGAAAACCGATGATGGGCCTACCATAGGGGTGTTGGGTATAAGCGAGAGCAAAAAGATTTTCTGCCAATAATTTTCCAGGGGTATCGTGAGAACGTTTGATTTCTTCGAGCACCACGGGTTTTTCGCGGGCGAGCTCGGTTTCATCAAAAAGTGGGTTTAAAACGGCATCGGATAAAATATTTAAGCCTTCATCGAAATAACGCGAAG
This sequence comes from uncultured Pseudomonadota bacterium, assembly GCA_964384365.1. Lineage (GTDB taxonomy): Bacteria > UBA10199 > UBA10199 > JADFYH01 > JADFYH01 > CAYLKF01. The sequence goes on from CAYLKF010000003.1 coordinate 163,240, forward strand.
AAAGCGTGCAATAATAAACAGTTTCATCGAAGCTTGTGTAGGCGTTAATTTCGCCACCGGCTGCCTCAATGCTGGCTGCAATTTGGCCGGCAGGGCGGGTGGGAGTTCCCTTGAAAATCATATGTTCGATGAGGTGACAAATACCGGCTTCTTCATGGGTTTCAACGGTGCTCCCCACTCGAAAACAGGCATTAAAGGCAACCACGGGGCTTTGATGATTTTCAATGAGCAGAAGGGTTATACCATTTTCGAGTATAATTTTATTGGGTTTCAGCATAGACTTTCATCAAAAACAGTTCTTGAAAGATTAGTAAATCAATTTTTTTGGTTTTGTTTCGTGTGGATAGGAGAAAACAGAAATATGGAAAAAAATATTTTAGAACTTCTGTTGGTTCGGCATGGCCAAACCGATTGGAATGTTGAACGCCGAGTGATGGGAGCTGAGCCAATTTCTTTGAATGCGGAGGGTCAAAAACAGATTCAAACTTTAAGTCAGCATCTTAAGTCTTATCCTATTCATGCCCTCTATACCTCTCCCCATCAAAGAACTCGAGAGTCGGCAGAGATTTTAAATCAACATTTCAAGCTTCCGGTTCAAGTGGCAGAGGCTCTTCGTGAAGTTGAGTATGGCGATTGGGTGGGTAAAACTTTTGCAGAAATTACAAGCTTACCCAGTTATCAAGCGCCTTATTTAAATCCGACTCAGCCAGTGGCACCCAAGGGTGAAAGCTTTCAAGAGGTTGGAAATCGCGCTGTGGGCTTTGTGGAATCGCTGAGAGGATTGCATCAAAATCAACGCGTTTTGTTGGTAAGTCATGCCGATTGGATTAAAACTGTTTTATTACATTATTTAAATATTCCCCTTGATCGTGTTGGGCAATTGAGAATCGATAATGCTTCGGTGACTTATCTAATTTTAGAACCCCATCGTTCAAAACTTGTAGCTATCAACCACAATGCCAGTTTTGACGCCTTGTTTACTTCTCGTCTTTCATTTTAATTATGAAAAAAATAGATTCGAAAGTTTTACAAAAAATGAGCGTTGAAGAACTTGAAAAACAAGTGGCTCATCATAATGCGCTCTACTTTGAAAAAAACGCCCCTGAAATTTCCGATTATGATTTTGATCGCTTGGTTGAGCGTTTGAAAAAGTTGAAACCACACTCTTCGGTGCTTCAATCGATTCCGAGCGATGTGGCTACAAAAACTTCTAAAAAAGTGCGCCATTCCAGCGCGATGCTCTCTCTCGATAAATGCTACCACGAGAAAGATTTAGAAAGTTGGCTTGATAAATTTGAGGGCAAGGTTTTGGCAAGCCCCAAGATTGATGGCTTGGCAACCGAGCTTCGCTACGATGAAAAAGGAAATTTATTTTTGGCAGCCACTCGTGGAGATGGAGTTGTGGGCGAAGAAATTACATCGAATGTTCGGGCAATTTCGGATGTTCCTCAAAAAATTTCAGAGGGTCCTTTAGAGATTCGAGGCGAGATTTACATGCGGCTTTCTGTTTTTGAAAAATACCGAGAAAATTTTGCAAACCCAAGAAACTTGGCCGCGGGGGCGGTGAAGCAAAAAGATCCAAACAAAACTCGCGATTACTCACTTTCTTTTTTTGGATACGATATTTTGGGGCTTTCTTGTGAAACAGAAGAAGAAAAAATTAAAAAACTTCATCAGTTTAAGGTTCCCACCGTGGAAACGAAGCTTTGTGAGCGAGCAGAACTTCAAGAAACATACAATTACTTTTTAACCAAACGCGATCAGCGCGATTACGAAACCGATGGAGTGGTTTTTAGAGCAAATGAAGTGAGCGAGCAGGTGCGCTTGGGTGTAACAGCGCACCATCCGCGTTACGCGATTGCCTACAAGTTTCAAGGCGATTCTGGGCTTACCACTTTAAAAGAAGTCGAATGGAGTGTGGCCCGCACCCGGGTGATTACGCCCGTGGGGGTTGTTGAACCCGTCGAACTTTCGGGTGCTACGGTAACTCACGTTTCTCTTCATAATTATGGGTTAATGAAAAAATTAGGTTTAAGAAAAGGCTCTAAAGTTTTGATGATGCGACGTGGGGGAGTGATTCCTAATCTTGAGTCGGTTGTCGAAGCCGGGAAGGGAAATTTAATCCATGCACCCGAGAAGTGCCCTTCTTGTGGTGCGCCGGTCGAAGAGAAAGAAGATTTTCTTTATTGTTCAAACCAATCGGGGTGCCGCAAAGCCAAGCTTCAAGAGCTTGAGCACTTTATTAAGGTGATTGAGTGCGATGGTTTTGGAGAAAAACTCATTGAGCAACTCTACGATAATGGTTTTGTGCAAGATGCCGCAGATTTTTATTCTTTAAAAAAACAAGATTTACTTGAACTAGAGCGCATGGGCGAAATTTTGGCCACGAAGCTTATTCGAAATCTTGAAGAGCGAAAGACTTTAGCTCTCGAGACTTTCTTGAGAGCCTTAGGAATTCGTGAACTAGCCAAGCATAGCTCTAAGATTTTGGTGAGAGAGTTTGGAAGTTTAAGCAAAATACGAGAAGTTTCCGAAGAAGATTTGTCGGCCATTCATAGCATTGGTCCGATCATTGCCAAAGAAGTCACTCAAGGTTTAAAAAGGAAAAAAGCCTTGATCGAAAAATTATTGAAGAAGATTACCTTGATCGAAGGAAAAAATAAAACAGCTTCGGGCAAGCTTTCTGGCCAAACTTTTCTTTTTACTGGTACTCTTGCTGCGATGGATCGCAAAGAAGCCGAAGCCCAGGTGAAAGAAAGAGGAGGAGAGATTGCTTCGGGAGTCACAAAAGATTTAGATTATTTGGTGATTGGTTCAGAAGGTTACAAAAACCGCGAAAAAGGAAATAAATGGCTCAAGGCCGAGAAGCTGATTCAACAAGGGGCTTCGCTTCAAATTATTTCGGAAGAAGAGTTTTTAAAAATGTTGTAACGTATCGGCATTCCTTTCAAACAGAAACCTAAGCCGTTACAAAAAAATATAAATTCTAAGACTTTCCTAAGCCTTTAAAAATCATTAAAATACCCTATGGCCTGGACCTCCGAAAATTTATTCAGCAGCGGCGATGAGTTTTATGCGCGACTTATGGGAGAAATCGCGCAAGCAACTCGTACTGTCGAATTAGAAGCCTATATTTTTGAACGGGATCCTCTCGGAGAGCGCATACTGAAGGTTTTGAAAGGAGTGGCCTCTCAAGGCGTTCGGGTCCGTATTTTGGTAGATGGAGTGGGGTCTTCGGCTTGGAATCGCGAGTTTTTAGAAGAATTAAAAAATCAAGATTTAGAAGCGCGAATTTATCATCCTTATCCTTGGGTGCGTTTTAGCCATCGTTCCTTTTTAGAATTTTTTCAATTTCAGCGTTGGTGGAAACGTTTGAACCGGCGCAATCATCGCAAACTTTGTGTCATCGATGGAAAGGTGGCTTTTCTCGGAAGTTTTAATATTGGCAAACATCACACCCGGGAGTTTAGTGGAGAGCGGGCATGGCGCGATACCGGGGCACGTGTCGAAGGTGAGTCGGTACTCCATCTGCAAAAAGCCTTTGAGAAAACCTGGCTTAAATCGTGGGGAGTGGGGCGCAAAATGCTTTCTCTCCAAGATCGATTCCGCCTTTCTCAGCAATTAAAAGCTTTAAGAAAAATTCATCCGGACATTAAATTAAACAGCACCTTTTTTTTACGAGAGTATTATTGGCGAGAATTGCTTGAAAAAATTCATGGGGCGCGAAAAAGAATTTGGATGACGACGGCTTATTTTATTCCCCATCCTTCTCTCATGCGGGCTTTGCGTTCTGCAGCCCGGAGTGGGGTAGAGGTAAAAATTTTATTACCCGCAAAATCCGATGTGCGCTTGGTTCCTTGGGTGACCTGCACTTTTCTTCTGACTCTCTTGCGAGCGGGAGCTTATGTTTTTGAATATCAGCCACGAATCTTGCATTCAAAAACATTGATTATTGATAACGAATATCGACTCGGATCGAGCAACTCGAACCATCGCAGTTGGTTTCATGATTTAGAATTAGATATTATTCTGGAGAGTACCGCGTCGCATGAAGAATTAGAAAAAAACTTTCGTCGCGATTTGTCACTTTCGGAAGAGATCACTCTCGAAAATTGGAAAAAACGATTTGGGTTTGTGCGGTATCTAGGGAGTTTGGCTTCGTATTTCCGCTATTGGATGTAGGTATTGGCACTGAAAAAGTTCAATTGCTGCGTTGGCGTTTCGTCGCCAATCCTCACATACATTTTCAGTATGCTCCGGTTGTCGCCTCACACCGCCTGGCACTTGAAACTTTTTGAGTGCCAATAGAAATTAAGCGCTTAACTCCAACATTTTCTTCAACGGCAAGTAAGCCTTTTGTCTCAAACTTTCTTCCATTACAATTTCGGGTTTGTGATTTTTAAGACAATCCAAAAGTTTTTCTAAGGTATTGAGGCGCATGTAAGGGCATTCATTGCAGGCACAACCTGAATCATTGGGCCCTTCAATAAAAGTTTTTTCAGGAGAAGCTTTTTGCATCTGGTGAATAATGCCCGATTCGGTGAGCACAATAAATTTTTGGGCCGAACTTTTTTGCGTATAGTCGAGCAAAGCCTTTGTAGAACCCACGAATTTCGCCTCTTCTAAAATACTCTCTTCACATTCGGGGTGCGCGATAATCTCTGCATCGGGATGTTCTGCCTTGAGGAGTAATAATTTCTTTAAATTAAAGGTTTCATGCACGATGCACACGCCTTGCCAAAGCACCATGTTGCGGCCCGTTTGATGAATCAGATATTTCCCGAGATGGCGATCGGGGCCAAACAAAATTTGCCGATCTTCTGGAATTGAACGAATCATTTTTACGGCATTACTGGAGGTGCAGATGAGATCGGACAAGGCTTTGATCTCTGGGGTGGAATTAATATACATCACTACATACGGATTATTAAGTTTGGATTTAAAATATTCGAAAGCACTCGGTTGGCAGCTATCGGCCAAAGAACAACCTGCTTCTAAATCGGGGAGCAAAACGGTTTTCGAAGGATTGACGATCTTTGCAGTTTCGGCCATAAAGCGTACGCCACAAACAACTAAAATATCAGCCTTACTTTTTTCGCAATATTGAGCCATGGCCAGCGAATCGCCTACAAAATCAGCAAGGTCTTGAATGGCGGCTTCTTGATAGTAGTGCGCAACGATCACGGCGTTTTGACGTTTTTTTTCTTTTTGGATTAATTCCAGAAGATTCATGTTTTATTTCCCTTAACTCCTCCTCTTAAGATTAAGAGGAGGTTGGGAGGAGTTGTGAAAGCATATCCATTTTTCACAACGCCCCCTGACCCCCTCTTTATCTAAAGAGGGGGCATTTTTAATGCAGCAGAAAAAACTTTTAAAATTAAAAACTTCTTTTGAAAAACTTCATGCCGATTATGGAACAGATTTTTTAAAATCCGATCCGGTCTGGTTTGTGCATCAATACTCTTATCCGCTCGACCAAGAACTGGTTGCTTTTTTAGCCTCTGCCCTGGCATACGGCAGCGTTCCGCAGATTTTTAAAATTCTCTCCCAACTCTTAAAAATTTTAGGGCCTCGGCCCAGTAAGTTTCTTCTTAATGATTTTTTCAAACAAAGCCCTGAGTTTTTAAAAGGGCTCTATTACCGTTTTCATCAAGATTCCGATCTTTACGAGCTCTTAAAAATTTTGGCCGAGCTTTACCGAAAAGAGGGGAGTTTGGCAAATTCCTTCCGTACGCATTTTTTTCAAGCGGATTCCGATCTTGAGCGCGCATTGAGTCAATGGAGTAAAAAAATTCTGAAAGGAGTTAGGGCAAAAAGCCCAGTACGCTTCTTTTTTGCCTCTCCTCACGCCGGTTCGGCCTGTAAACGCCTGAATTTATTTTTACGCTGGATGGTGAGGGGGCCCAATGGGGTCGATCTAGGGCTTTGGGATTTTATTCCTTTATCGAAGCTCATTATCCCCTTAGATACCCATATTTACCGGATTTCCTACCAATTAGGCCTGACCCGGCGCAAATCCCTAGACTGGAAAACCGCCCAAGAGATCACCCAAAAGCTCTTAATTTTAGATTCGCAAGATCCCGTAAAGTATGATTTTTCCTTGACGCGACTTGGTATTTTAAAGCATAAGAGCAGTATACTCAAAATGTTAGCAACTCAATCTAAAGTGGGCCGATAAGTAAAAGAATAGCTTCTCAACTTACTTTCCTTTTTAGCATGAAGGGAAGGAGCAATTTTATGTCTGATACAAGAATTACAGTAGGTACCGATGTAATTACCTTTCGGGATCGTTCTGCCCCTCAAGGTGAGTATTCTCCGTGCAACGTCGGAACTTGTAGATCTTTACCCAACTTTGCCCGAAACTATTACGATACCTCAGCAGCAGCTGCTCAGGGTTTATCGATTTGTCCTGATAATCGTGCCGCTTTTCAAAGCGTTACTGTAGATGGAGTTGCCGGCGTACAAGAGCAGGGAGATGATCGTTATACCCCGGGCATCGATCAAATTTTGGTAAATGGCCAGCCTTTAGATTTAGATAACCCCGTTCATCGACGCGCTTTCGAATATTTTTCTGCGGCGCTGGGTATTCGCTCAGATAATTATAGATATTACAGCTTTGGCTCGCAGCTTTTTCTTTTTAACAATAATTTTAAGGGCGTTTTTTTACCCCAATTAAAGGCCTATTTTGATACGGCTGAGGCGGCCAGGCAAGCTACTGCTCGAGGTGATTATTCAGAGGCTGCTGCCAAACTCGAAGAATATAATTGGGGTGTTGATACTCTGCGTGCGCAAGCTGCAGAGAGGGGGCGCGTTACCCCTCCCTACCATCACCTCACTCCTTCTGCCTTGTTAGCCATGCAGGTCATCAGTCAACAGAGGGGAGATACGGCCTTTTCATCGGCTGCAGCGCTGTTTGCTTTTTCGTTAGATCATCTCTATAACTCACGAACTTTTACTCTTCTTTTTCGTCCAGCGATCGATGCAATGCTGAGCCGTTCCTCTTTTGATGGGCTTCGTACCTTTTTTGATGGAAGCGAGGCGTGGGCGAACCAGTTATTAGGGCTTGGCCTTTATAACCTTCCTTCAGAAACCCGAAATGCCTATGCCGTTTTCTTTGGAGCTCCGGAAGAGCCTCGAGTAGAACCCGCTACTCCCGCTCCTGTGCGAGTGGCGAGAAACCAGGGAAGAGGTGCTAATCCTTACCGCACTCAAATTACTATAGCCGATGAGGCTTCGTTGGCGGCCCCTCCTGTTGCGGTTGAAGTAAATTCGAGTGGGTCTGCGACGCCTCGGCGCCCTCATCGAACTCCCAGAAATCGTAATATTACGATTAATCTGAACATGTGATGTTTGTCTATTCCCACCGCCTTATTTTTTCTTACTTAATGCGCAACTTTTTATCAAAGGTGCCGATAAATCAATAAATTACTCGTATTTACAACTTACGAAAAAGAGGATGATTTATGGTAACTGTTCGAATTCAATCGGCAATTCCTTCTCAAGCGTGTTTAACCGAAAGTGCGGCAGGCCGAACTTTGGGCGTCACTCCCCCCACTGCACCCGGCGATATTTCAGCTTGTTTCGTTGAGGCTAGAGTTGAAATCTCTGCGGCAGCAGGAACGCCTCCCCAAGTGGTGACCGCTCGGCTGTATCCTCAGTCTCTTGGAGATGGTACGGGAAATGTGCGTTATTTTTACCATAATGTTCGAACGGTGCCCGGTTTATTAAACACTTATTTTAATCCGGCAATAGTTCAAGAGAGAACTCTGCTTGTTCAAACCAGCGCAAGGCTTACCTATGAAATTCAGTTGGCTCAAGGGCTGCCTGTTCTTCGCAATGCAATTGCGGCGCGCGCTGTCTCTCCAGTCGCGATCAGTGATGGGCAATATAGTTCTTTAGTTCCAGATCTTTTGAATTATCTCACCTTGGTGGGCGAAGGGCGCGATGCTCAAGATCAAGCTTTTCGCGAAAGATTATTTGTGGGCGATCTTTATTCTCCCGGGGCCTTAGAGCTCGTTTCGCTTACTGCAGGGGGAGGAATACAAAATCGTGGCCAAGCGGTGCTTCCTAGCGATACGGCAGGGCAAGCCCAGGCGCGTAATTTGACTACTTTAGCCACTCTATTTCGTGAAATTCGACATACCCTTGAGAATGTTCCAACTCCCGCTACCGTTCAAGGCGAAGATCCGCTTAACACAGCCCTTGAATATTTTGATTCACCTCAAGGGGCCCCCTTGCGTCGTTTTATTGTGGCAGTGATGTCGCAAGTGTTTGGTTGGGAGCCTTCGAATCCGCAAGCTCTTGCTACTCTATATCGTGATCGAGCCCTTCAGGATGCATTAGGTGGTTTAGGGAGTCGCGGGGTTTCTTTAGAAGGGTTGCTGATGAGATCGGGGGCCCCCTATCTTTTAACTGGTGTGTATTATGTGATTCGAGAGCGTCCTGCTCCAGCTCCCGGAGCGCCTACTCCCCCAGCCCCTACCGCACGTTTAACTGAACCTCAACAAGCGAATTTCGGACAAATTCTTCGTTTCATTCAACATTCTGCTTTTACGAGAATGGCAGAAGAGAATATTACTGGAGCTGTCGATCAATCTTTTGCTTTGAATGGAGATTTTTGGAATTGGAATGATTCTTCACCTTTGATTGTGCTCCATGGAGCCTTTCCAACGGCGAGTTTCTTTGCGAATAATAGAGTCAATCCTTTTAATACTCCACAGGCTCGGGTGCTTATTCAAACTTTAGTCGAACAAGTTTTCGCTGCTTTAACTATTGATGCCACCGCGACCCCCCCCCATGTGGCCTTAGATATTACTCGTTTAAGATCGAGCTTCATTAATCCGGCAGATTCTCTTGATACTCGCGCATTAAAATATTTAATTCTTCTAAAATTATTTGGAGGGAGAGGGCAAGAAAACCTTCATACTCAACTCGCTCTGCCGAATGGTGGGGGAGAAGATCGTATTAACCTCGAGATCACTCCCACCGTTGCTGAATTAAATCGACTTTATGCGGATCTTGAAAATTCCCCGCGGGCTGTTGCAACTCCGCATCCTCGCACGGTTTATACTCCTCCTCCTGCAGCCTATACTTGGCCCCTTCGTGGAGCCGGTGTGGCCGGAATTGGCGTAGGGGCTGGGTCGTTTGCTGTTCAAGATGACCCCAGGCTTCAACAAGCTTTGCGCATAACAGGCTTTACCTTAGGGGGCGCGGGAATCGGCGCCGAGCTTTGCGAGCTGGGAGGGCGAGTTTTTCAAAGAACGCCTCCAACTACGGGGCGAGTGATTTGCCCGATTGTGGGTGCCCTAGCTGGCTTCGGGTTAAGCTTTCTCTTTGACAATAATCAACCCGGTACTTCAACACCTGCAATGACCGATCCTCTCTTGCCTCATCAGCAAGGTGGAACACCGGGCGCTCCTTAATCGGAAATCGCTAAAAACCATCCATCTGCGTTGTTGCTCCGTTTTCACCACTCCTCAACGTACAAGTTCGTACGCCTGCGTCGGGCTCAACGGTGCGCCTAGCATCTGGTTAGTTTTTAGCGATTTCCAGAGAGTCTTTTTCAAAATACATATTTTTTTCTAAAAATTACCAAATCACTTGCCAAAAAATCCCTATTTTCGGTAGAAGCTTCCCACTCTGTGAAGACTCATGAAAAAGCTTTAGATGCAAGGCAGTCTTGAGTGAATAAGCGCAGCGTACCTATGATGGTACGTGAGCATTGTGAACGAGAGACAACGCTGCCCCGAAGGGGCCCGTAGGGCAGATAAACTTTTTCATGAGTCTTCCATGCGGGAGTAACTCAGTGGTAGAGTATCACGTTGCCAACGTGAGGGTCGCGGGTTCAAATCCCGTCTCCCGCTTATTCACTCGGATGGAATAAATCCATCCGAGCTAAAGCCAGGGGGAGCCATTTCATGGCTCCCCCTGGCTACCCCCATCGATAAAAGGTGATGAAAAATCTTAAAGAGAATCTTTTAGAACTCATCAAAAAATCTTCAACCGAGCTTCCGGGCGATGTGGTGCGCGCGGTTGATGATGCTTTGCTCAAAGAAACGCGCGCCTCTCCCGCTCACCATGCCTTAGAAGTGATCCGTAAAAATATTGATTTGGCTCAAGATCATGTTCAGCCTTTGTGTCAAGATACGGGTGCAATTTTATTTTATGTCGAAGCGCCCAAAAATTTTGATCAGATGCTTTTTGAGCGCGAAGCCAAAAAGGCCGTCGCGCTCGCCACGAAAAAAGGATACCTCCGCCAAAATTCGGTGGATTCGCTTACCGGCGCCAATTCTGGAAATAATTTAGGGCCCGGAAACCCCGTTTTTCATTTTCATCAAGTGGCAAAAAAAGAACTCACCGTGCGCCTTGTTTTGAAGGGAGGAGGGTGCGAAAACGTGGGCGCTCAGTATTCTTTGCCCGATGCGCGTTTGAAGGCGGAGCGCGATCTTGAGGGGGTAAAGAAATGTATTCTCGATGCGGTTTTGCAAGCTCAAGGCAAAGGCTGTGGCCCTGGCATTTTAGGAGTGACGATTGGGGGTGATCGCTCGAGTGGTTATGCGCAATCCAAAGAGCAGTTTTTGCGCCCCATGATGGATATTAATTTAAATCCGGTTTTAGCTCGGCTTGAAAAAGAAATGGTAGAGAAGGCCAACTTGTTAGGAATCGGCCCTATGGGTTTTGGAGGCAAGATCACGCTTCTCGGATGCAAGATTGGAGCACTCAATCGGGTGCCCGCTTCTTATTTTGTAACCGTTTCTTATATGTGTTGGGCGTATCGGCGGCAAGGGTGTGTGGTTACTCCACAAGGCAAAATTAAAAAGTGGTTGTATTAAATTCTTTCAAAATTGGCGATCTGCTTTGTTGTCTCTCATTCACGATCCTCACGTACAAACGCGTACGCTCCGGTCGTTCATTCGAGACGGCCGCGCAACTCATCCAATTTTGAAAGAATTTCCAATTTATGAATTTAGAAGCTCCTTTTACCGAAGATAAGATTCGCGCTCTGAAGATGGGTGACATGGTGCTCATTTCAGGGCGTTTATTTACCGGCCGCGATGCGCTTCATAAATATTTGCATGATGGCGGAAAACTTCCGGTTTCGCTCAAAGATCAAATTCTCTATCATTGTGGTCCGGTGGTGGTGAAAGAAGGGGATAAATGGCGGGTGACGGCGGCCGGGCCTACCACTTCAAGTCGCGAAGAACCCTATCAGGCTGAAGTGATTGAAAAACAAGGACTTCGTGGTGTGATTGGAAAAGGGGGGATGGGCCCTAAAACTTTAGATGCTTTGCAAAAATTTGGCTGTGTTTATTTTCATGCAGTGGGTGGTGCGGCCCAGGTTTTGGGAGATTGTGTGAAGAAAGTTTTGAATGTGTATTTACTGAAAGAATTAGGAAGCCCCGAAGCCATGTGGGAGCTTGAAGTTGAAAATTTTCCAGTGATCGTTACGATGGACAGTCGAGGCAATTCCCTTCATAAAGAAATTTTTGAGAGTTCCCAGAAAAAGTTAGAGCAAATCCTGGCAGGGTAATTTTTACTTTTTTGCCCGCTTTAATTCTTCATCAATAATCAAATTCAACATCACCGGATTCAACCATTCTTTGATTACGCGTCCGTTAATCAAAATCGTGGGAGTTCCCATCACATTGGCTTTTTGCCCGGCTTCAATACTTTCAGCAATGCTTTGATTGACGGTGTCGGTGCTTAAACATTTTTCGAATTGATCGAGGTTCAGTTTACTCTGCTGGGCATAAGTGAGGAGTTGTTCTTTTGAAAACTTCGGCTGATTTTCGAATAAAAGATCTTGATAAGGCCAAAATTGATTTTGTTCTTGGGCGCAAAAGGCTGCCTTTGCAGCATTGCAGGCTTGCTGGTGCATGTCGCGTTGCATGTATTTGTTGCAAGATTTGTCGAGCGGGTAAGGAAAATAAACCAGGCGCACATCTTTTTTGCGCTCTTTCAAATAGAGTTTTAAGTAGGCCGCAGCTTTTTTACAAAATGGGCATTCAAAATCGCTAAATTCTACAATGGTTACGGGAGCGCTGGGGTTTCCCCAAACCGGACGATTTCCAATATCGATCGAAACAGGTTTTTGCACATAGAAGAAATTAAGATAAGCTTTGTGATCGAAATCTTCTAAATCGGCGGCGTATTTGCTTTGGTTGGCATAGAGAATAAAAAGACTGATTCCCAGTAAAAAGAAGGCATACAAAAAGTTACCAAAAAATCGAGGTGTAAAAGAGAGATTACTGGCTTTGCCAAACAGAGCCTTTAAATAATTCATGAAAAAACCTCCGATTTCTAAGAAGCGAATCTCTAAAACCGATTTTAAAAGTAAGAAAGTGGCCCAGGTAAGAATGTAAGTCGAAACACAAAAAAGACAGTAAGTTTTTAAGATAAAGCTGCTTACAAAGACAAGATAGAGCGTAAATAAAACCCCTCCAAAACTGGCCAGAAAAGGAAGCGCTAGCGTCGACTTAATATTTTCTCCGGTTATGCGAGCTGTAAGGAGGGGGAAAATTAGATAGAGAAAGAAAATGAACCCCAACCCGCCTAGTGGAAATGGCCCCAACTCTGCAAATCGGCTGATCAAAATGGTATCGCAATCAAAATGTTCGTTAATGCTGCAGAAACTGGGGGCCTCGAACCCTTTAATCAAGATTTGAAAATGACGAGTGGTGAGGTAGGCGCCCACTCCTAAACCGAGCAGCGCAATCAAGATCAAAAGATTGAGTTTTTTCTTAGCCATGATTTTTACCCCATTTCCGGTCGTTTGCCGGCCGTTGGGCCAATTTGGCCCTATGGTTTGATTATTCTTAAGGTTTTTTCTTTAAATCAGCCCTTATTTTTAAGCAACTTTTTTGTGAAAAAGCCGATATTGAGCCATTCTTAATTCTTTTCAATTTATCTCTATTTTTAGGATAGCTCCTCATGTTTCGTCGGGAATCTTCACCGATAGGTGTTGGAAAAAATTCGCAAATTCGTTGGGAAGAAATATTTTCTCCGAACGCGGCCACGCCCGATTCTCACCGAATAGCGGCTCCCGATGTTTTTCAATCTTTTGGGGCCTTGAACGATTCTTCTACTTCGTTTGAAGTTTCGACCTTATTTCATTCAAATCAAGAGCAAGCTGCTTCTCGAGATCAAAGCCTGAGTCAGGTTTTTATTCTGAATGCAGCACGGCTTCAGGGCAACGAAATTTTTGAGGGGTTTCGAAATATTTCTCAAGAAGTTGCCTCTGGCCAAGATGAAATTATTCGAGGAACCTACGGTGATTTAAACCAAGATCTTTTAGCGGCGCGCGATCCGTTGGCGGCCTCTGAAATTTCTTTGAGTGACGATGAAGCCACGCGTTTAATCAGCGCACATGCTTCTCAGATTCATTCTAGAAATGTAACCGTGGGTTTGGCCGTGTCTCTTGTAGAAGCCCACCTTGCCTGGATTAATTCGCATGATGATTTGCTTTTTGCTCAAGAAACCCAAAGGCGTTTAGAACAATGTGTTTGGCTGCTGATGCACAACGATGCGGTTCGTCGCCCAGATGAGCTCAGTTTGGCACCTGAATTTCCGCGCTTGCGAGAGCTAGTGATTTCAAAAGCACGAAATTTGTATACGCGAGTGCCTTCGTGGGTTCGAGAAGTTCAAGAACGAAAAAAAATAGCCGCCCGACAAATTTTAGAAAATCTTCACTCTACCACGGCGGGTAGCATTAACACTATTCAAGAAGCTTTCAGTTTGTGGCGAGTGTTTGAGCTTCGGCGCGCACAGGGGGCAACTCCTTCTGAGTTGTTTGAAATTTTGCATCGTCTCACGCGCTTAATTCCTGGAGAAAGCAGGGCAGAATTTGGTGCTCAGGGGCTTGTTCAGGCAGCCCGCACAGAACATTTGGAAGCTCAAGATGAACAGGCCTTGCTGCTCGTGCTCGCTCAAGCCTACGATCAAGTGCTTACTGCTTCGAGCGCATCGAATTCAAACGGGGCAGAAAGAGAAGAAGCAGGACTTCGCGGCGATTTAACATTTATTCTTTTGCCTCGTCTTTTTTCTCAAGCGCAGGCCTTGGCACCCCAAAATCCGCTCGCCGCCCTAGGGCTCTATGCTCAAATTGCAGAGAGTGTGAATCGGCATTCGCCCGCTACAATTTCTCTCTGGACGAGAACTTATGGAAACCTGCCTGCTCAAATGCAAATTCTGGAAAGGCAGATTTTTTCACATTTACCGCCTTTTCGTGAATTGGGTGCTCGAGTCAGTCAGCTTCGGGTTTTAGCGGAGGCTGCGAAAGCAAGGGGAGATCTCGCCGCTTCTCATTTTTATTTAGAACAGCTTTTGAACCTGGCTTCTCCCACACGCCTATTTCGCCCTTCAAGATCGGAGCAACGAATGGTTTTGGGCCTGTGGGCCTCTGCGCAAGTTCGTTTGGGTTTTGGAGCCGAATTGCGGGCGCGATTGCGCAGTTCTAATTTTGGGAGGATTTTTTCTCGAAACCTTGCAGGGGCCGAACAGTTTTTAAATCTCGGTCAAGTCTTAGCAGAAGAAGGGGAGCGTGAAGGTACCCGAGAGGTTTTTAAAATCTTGCAAGAAAGATATTTGCCTCGTTGGGGTTTGCAAGAACGCTTAAGCCTTTACCCAGGGCTGGTTCGTCTTTCCGAAGCCGTTGCGGGCGTGCGGCCGAGTGCAGAAGATCGCTTAAGTCTGCAAAATTTAAAAAATCGTTGGTTGCACGATTTAAGAAATTCCAGCGGCGCTCTTCAAACTCAATCGGCGCTGAGTTTGGTTCAACAAACTCCCGATTTGGGAATCGCCTTTGATTTGGTAGAAGAGTTTTTAAGTGATCTGCATCCTTTTTCATCTCCTTCGCTTAGCCTTGAGCAGCGCTTATCACAAGTTCGAGCTTTAGAAACGGCTTTGCTCCGAATTGCTTCGCAGGCGCGCCAACGTTTTGAGGCGGGAGCTCCTGAAGAAAATTGGGGAAGAGTTTATAATCAAGCGCTTGATCAACTTCATCAAGTTTACCGAGAATGGCAGACTTGGAATTATAGCGCCGCTTCTTCGAATCGCCCGGGAGAACGCCTTCAATCTTTGCGCGAAATTTTAGGATTTGAATTTCGGCTTCGCACTGCGTTGGGGGCAGAGGCCACTCACGGTTGGCTTGCGGAACGAGTTCATCAAAAGACGAGCCGCGATCTTTTGAGCGATGCCTTAACAACCCCTCACGCCTCGACGAATGATTTTTTAGAAAGCCTGCAATATTTTACCGAACAAAATATAGCTTTTGAAACGCAAGCGGTGCTTGCTGCGTTTCGCACTCGCATCGATACCCTCAGCCTCGATCAACGATTTTGCCTCATTCAAACGCTACATCAATCTCGCAATCAGATTCAAAATAAACTCTCCGAACATCGTCGTTTAGGAATTACAGCCGATACTCGTACTCAAGATGAATCTCTTTCTCAGCTTCAAGAAGAGTTTCATCAAATGACTTTAGAGCTTTGGGAAGCGATTGAACACGAGGCGCAGAACCCTC
The DNA here is from genome assembly GCA_964384365.1 of uncultured Pseudomonadota bacterium. Classification (GTDB taxonomy): domain Bacteria; phylum UBA10199; class UBA10199; order JADFYH01; family JADFYH01; genus CAYLKF01. The sequence goes on from CAYLKF010000003.1 coordinate 178,760, forward strand.
CACAAGTTCAAGGACAACAACGGGCACAACCAGCGCCCCTCCTGGCCCTGCACGCACGGGCGATGCACCTTCAAGAAGAAGGAAAAGAGGCAGAAGCTTTGAGCGTTTTACAAAATTTGGTGGCCGAGGCCGAACGTCATCCACCCACTGCCGAGCGAGAAATGCGGCTTTTGGGCGTGGCGCGTGCGGTGATCCGCGCGGCCACTACTTCGCATTTTTCAAACGTTACTGAAGTTGTGAATACTTTGCTCGAAGGGCGCCGCCGGGGAGCCAGCCAAGAATATAACGCAAGAGAACGCGCCCAAGAGCGGCAAGAAATTGAGGAAGATTTAATAGGCTTAAGAAATTTTCTTCATCGTCTTTCCGAGGCTCATCTTCCCTTAACTTTTGAAACGGCTTTGAATCAGATGGAGGCAGAATCGGGTTGTAATCCCTCGGCTTTACGTCTTCGAAATCGCTTACAAAGCTTAGGCCCTGCGGTTTGGGATATTGTTTTGGCGCTCGATCGAGATTTAAATCTTCGCTCCAATCGGCAAATTTTACGCCGTGCGATTTTGAGCTTGGTTGATCAAGATGCCTCGTATCGGCTCGGAAGCGGCGAATATCAAGAGGGCATTATTCAAGCTTTAAATCTGCTTCGCCAATATTCCAGCGAAGAAGAAAAACAAGAGCTTCGTACTTGGGAATATCGCATTCAGGGGGCCGAAGAAGTGGGCGCCTTTGTGAGGCGAATTTATAGTGGCGAAACTTTATTTGCACTTTCGATGATGGTTTTAACCTCAGGGCTCGCCGGGGCTGCCGAGGCCGCGATTATTCCCCTCATTCAATCAAGTTATGCGGGAATTCTTTTTGAAGGTCTGAGTGCTGTGGAATGGGCCAATATGGGAATTGCGTTGAATGGAACGGTTCGGGCTGCAGCTTTGATTCCTCGAGTCTTTGGTGGCGCAGGAAACATCGGAGCGTTTTGGGGAAGCAATGGATTGATCGATGTTGGAAGAGGTGGACATTTTGAAGATATCCGAATTACCGCAGTGGATATTGGAGTGATCAGCAATGTGATGCCTTACTTCTCGACTTGGGGTGCGATTCCGCGTGCTTTCGTGGCTTCTCTCGTGATGCCGATTACGGGCAGCATCCGTTATGGCATTGATCTTTTGAAAGAAGGTGAAACGCTTGAGAGTATTTGGGATGTTTACAGTTTTATGGAATCGGCGGCCATGGGGCTGGGGCAAGAAGCAGGATCGCATGGTATGGCCCGGGTACAAGGGCATGCGGAGCCGAGCCGTCGTCAACAACGACAACATGTTGAAGCACAGGCTCGACGCATTGAAAGAATTTTAAGACGAGAAACACCTCTTTCCCAGGATCCAACAGGAGGGGCCTCTTCTCCGCGGGGAACAGAACACCCTTACCGCAGCGCTGCAAAGCCTGAAGATTCCGTAGGGGCAAATAATCATTTGCCCCTACACGATTCTCCAATTGAAATTGCCTTACTTGGTTTGGCCGAGTCGGGAGTCTTCGATCAGCTTTCGGATGCTCAAGCGCGCTGGATTAGCGAAGAAGCACGGCGCGCTCGCGAAAATGGGCAAATCCCACTCGAAGAAGTCAGTCGTTATGTGGAACGTTTAGCAGAAGGGTTGCTGCGTGGAATCCGCCCCGAGATTCTTCGTCAAAATCCGCATTTGTCGTTAGAAGATTTGATCGGCGAAGAACAACGTCGACGCATTGAAAGCTTGAAAGAACAACAGAATATTGTTTTTCAAGCGGCGATGGAGGAGGCTGAGCGAGCTCAAGCCCAGCGGATTCACGAAGAAAATCAAACTCGCGATCTCGATCAAGAATTTTTCACTTCGATTGATTGGGAGACTCTACAAAAATGGCACGTTCAAGATCAGTTGCAAGAGCCGCATCGCCCCACGCGTTTGGAGCGTTTGCTTTATTTATCGGATGCGTGGAGAACGCAAAATTTTCGGGGACGCATTCGCCTTCAAGAGTTCCTCCGTCTGCAAGGGCTAGAAGAAAGAGATATCCCTCAGCTTGAGATCATTGATACGGAAGGGGAATTAGTTGAAGAAAGAAGAGTAGTGGAAGAAGAGGCGGTGGAATCTGAAGTCGCCCACGATTCTTCCGTTGTGCAGCCTCATTTTCTTCCCGCCCCGCGTTTGCAATTAGAAGCTCAAGCCTCTTCTTGGAGAGAATCTGAGCCTGTTTCTACGCCACGAGCTGAAAATGATCTCGTTGTCGTTGCCGAAGTAGAGGGCGAAGTGGTGGAGGTCTCTCACACTCCGGAACTTTCTTCGCCTAGGCTTGAAGTGATTCAAGGAATGAGTCCTGCAGAAGCAAACTTACGCGACCGATTGCGCACCGCTTCGTTTTTTTCAGCCAATGATAATTCTTTAGATCTTAGCGCTCCGGCACAGCGGGTAGCGCATAGTGATATTTTACCCGATGCCGTTTCTTCGCAGGGGCCGAATGTAGCGGCACAACACGAAGCGCAGGCCTTAGGGTTTCGAGATCAACAACGATTTCGTGCTTCTGCAAATGACGATGGCAAAGACCCCTCTGTGAGGCCTGCGGCTGCTCCGGGTGAAAGGCAATCGGATGGAGAGGGTTCTCCAAGAAGAGATCGATCCAGCCCACCCGAAGGGATGAAGCTTGATGAAACACAAGCGCGAGTTTCTGCCCTTTGGAGAAATATCCAGCATTTTGAGGCTGAAATCGAAAACTTGGGGCCTCGAGAAGAATTAAGATCAACCGGTTTAGAGGCCTTGCGAATTTACGAAGAACGGATTGCCTACTACAGGCTGGAGCGTGATCTTTTACTGATTGAAAATTATCTCCTACGAGGTGTTTCAGGCAAAATTTTAAATTTTGAGAGTTTGACTCCAGAAGAATTACAGCCCCATTGCGACGCCGCAATGAAATTATCTAATCCCATTCCGGGTCATGCGCTCGCTTATGAAATTGAAGCCCGAAGGCTCTCCAGAGAAATTTCTTCTCCAGAAGAGGGAGTGGCTCAAATCTTGGCCCTTCGCCAAGAAGGGGTTGAGCTTTTTTGGAGAGATGAGGTGAATGAAGCACGCCATCGTTTTGCCGTGGCGGGTATTCTAGAGCGTCGCCTCAATGCAGCACAGGTGCTTGAGTTTTCCCCAAAACCTGCTCCAAATTCTCCCGAGCGGAATCAATCGATTGAAGTGCGATTGCTTTGTGGATTGCGATTAAGACTGAGGCTTGCGGAACAGTTTCCGGGCTTAGTGGTAGAAGAAGGTTCTCAAGGTGTTGCGGCAAGTTTTGTAGGGTTTGGGCTTAGCTCTCAACAAGATCGTGTTTCTCTGATTGCCGATTCTCGCATGGCCCTTGTTGCCGACGGGGTGGGTGGAAGTCGCGATGGCGCTTTGGGGGCCGAAGTAGTGACGCAAACTTACGCACTGCTGATTGAGGCCGGATTTGCTCCGCGTGTTGCAGCTTTTTTGGCGGATGAAGCGGCATTACGGGCGCATGCGGTTCGCTACCCCCAAGAAACCGGTTTGCATTCTTCGGCGGTTTTAGTGGCAGGGCATGTTTGGGAAACGGGCCCTCGTGCACGAGAATATGAAATGCTTGTTGTGGGAGATTCCGGGGGGCTTGTTTTGCGTCTTCACCCCAGTGGAGAAATAGAGGCCTTGCATGTCGAAGAGGGGCGCGGCATTGGGCGCCTGCCTGAACAGACCTTGGGAGAAGAATATCGACGAAGCTTAAATCCCCACCAAAAACGCTTACCCTTGCGCGGCGATGAGTTTGAAATTTTGTTTTCCGATGCGCTTAAAAAATTATTTAATGTGCTGAAAAACGATCTCCAAGTGCTTGATGTGGCCGATCTTCTTCAGGTGATTCGAGAGAGTGGCGCCCGTGATGAAAGCGAAATTCATCAAGTCATTTGGCGTGAAGGGCTGGCGCGCCAGCGTTTATTAGATCAACTGCATGCCGGCTCCGCAAATACCGTGCTTTTAACTGCCGAGCTCTATGCCGCCGCTTACCGAGAAGTCTCTGGAAATATTGATCCTCCGCTCGCTTCAAAATATCAGGGCCATACTTTGAGAAAGGCTTCCCACGGTAGGGTAGGAGTTTTGAATCCTTCGGGAGAAGTCGTGGCTCTTTGGGAGCCCGATAATTTTAGTCTCTCCGTGCGTCATTTGGCCCCCGAGCTCTTGCCTTTTCCGGTGCGTGTCGCTCGTGAAATCACTCCGAGAGCTTCGGTTGAGAATTTAGATTTTGAATTGGGGCTTACCCGGCGAGAACTCTCGGGGGCTGCTGACTTCGCAAGAAGTGCATCGGATCGTTATTTAACAGAAAGCGCCCAAGCTCACGCCGAGCTTCTGAGAGTGGATCAACGCGCTCAAGAGATTGAACGAGCCCGATTGCAATTGATGCGAGAGGTAGATCCTGGGCGCAGCTTTGGTCTTTCGGATTTGCAGCAAATGCTTAGAAATCTGGTGAACACCTGGGGTGAGGATTCTCCTCGGGCGGTGGCGTTGGGTTTAGAGATTCGTGCTCGGCAAATTTTGGCTCAAGAAAATGCCCTGGTAAATCTTGAAACCCTCATTGTGCAAACCCGCACCCAGGCTTTTCAATTATTGAGAGAAGAAAAATTCAATCAAGCAGGCTTTTATTTTGCACTCGCAACGCGTTTAGAATTGAGGCGGCCCGCTGCGCTTTTGGAGCCTCTTCCGCCTTTGCCTTCCGATCGCGCGCAAATTGTTTTCTCGCTTACTTCAACGAGTGCTTCTCATGCGATTTACTTGGCAAGGGGAGTTTTACTTCACTTTGAGCGCGGAGCTTCGGGGCCTTGGAGAGTGCGCGCCGAAGGAAATACAGAACCCATCGAGGTTTTAGATTCCTACGGAAATCCTGTAAAGGCCGATGGAAAAAATCGACATCTTCCGTTGTGGCGTGCGGAAGAAGCTCCTTCTTTGAGGCTCATGAATGGCGATTTGGCGCCCGTTTGGCCGGGGGATCGTTATCAAATCTCCGGAGTGCCTCCTCTCGAATTTATGCCGCTTGAAGGGGTAGAAGGTCATGAGCTGCGCCTTCCCGGAGGAGTGCGTCTCAGTCTCCGCCCAGTGCTGGGTGAAGCCGCTCTCACTCAGCATCTTGTGGGTGAGAGGTGGGCCGCCGGATCGGTTGCGGGTTTCGGAGAGTTTCATAACGACGACCGTGTGAGAGCGTCTTCCGATGGCCGATGGATGGTGGTGGCCGATGGAATTAGCGGCGAAAACTTTGGCGATTTAGCCGCAGAGATTTTTAGCGCTGCTTTTTTAGCCCTGGTGCAACAAGGCTATGCGCCTCGCGATGCGGTATTTTTAGCAGATCTCGCGGTTGTTCAGTGGGGAAAACTTTATTTGGGCTACCCCTTGGAGCGTTTGCATGCGGGCCCTGGTACTGTGATGACGGCCACCGAACTTGTACTCACAAAGCCCGGCCGCTATCGCCTCACTCGCTATACGGTGGGTGATTGTGGAGATTGCGTGTTTGCGCCGGCCTCGGTTTATCGGGCTCGCGAAGTATTTTTCGAACATGCAGGCTATGAGTCGCCGGGCCAAAGGAATCGTCCCGAAGATTATTTAGGGGTGCCTCGAGGTAAGCATTTAAATCTGCACATTGAGGTTGTTGAAAATCTTCCCGCAGGAAGCGTGCATCTTTCTTTCAGCGATGGAATTTTGAAAGTGTTTGGGAGCCTTCAAGAGCTCATGAGTTTTGTGGAGCAGCTTGGGCCGCGTACAGCCGATGAAATTCAGCAAGCGATTTTGATTGAAGCGCAAGTGAGGCAGTATCTGGCTCGCATGGCCGAGCGAAATGCTGCCCAATTTATGGTGCTTACTCCTAGAGAATATGCCGAGGCTTATTTCGTAGTGACAGGCAAGACGATCTCATCGAATTGGCCAGCCTTCCAATATGAAAGGCATACTCTCGATTCGGATGGCATGCTTTACAACTTGGCGGGTGAGAGTGTCGGGGAATGGTGGACTGACAATTTAAGTGTGGGTGTGCGGGTGATTGGAAAAACGCATGCGGGGATTGATCCTACACCCATCGAACGTGCACGATATACATTACAAAGCGCACTGGCTCGTCTTCGAAACGGAGTGGCTAATCTGACTCGCGCAGAACGCGAAGCTTTAGGTTTAGAACTCGCTCCTGCCAATGAGGTGGAACTCTCTCCCGAAGCGCCGGCGCGGGTCGCGCGAGTTGCAGGTCAAGATTTTGAACCTGATTCCCCCCTCCCTTTTATAAAGGGAGGTCGGGAGGGATTTTCTTCGGACAATGATAATGATTTACGAGCGGTGGCGTCGAAGGGGGGTAAGAAAGGTGGTAAGCGCGAAGTTCGAGATGCGCGATTTAGACATCGAGAGGTGAGGCAGCCCCCCCCAGCTCTTCCGGTTACTGAGCCACGTCAGGCTCTTCAAGCATCTGTTACTCCTACTCCTCCAGTCGATCCCGCTTTTGCGGCAGCCCGTGCGGCAGAATCGCAAAGAAGGCCCGCTGACCGAGCTTGGTTAGAAAGACTCTTATCCGATAGAGATTTGCTTGCTTGTATTGAAGAGAGGCGTCAAGTCAGTGAAACAGAACGTTTGGGATCGGCTAATCTCGCGCTTACAGAAGATGAAGGTCTTCGAGTCCCTTCTAATTTTGGTTTGGATGCACCGATTCTGCGTTATCTTCTCGGAGAAAACTCACCTCTTCCAAGAAGAGAAAATCTGAAGGTTTTCGGGGTGGGGGTGGGAATTCAACAGATTTGTGCCGACAGTCCCACACTTTATAGTTTTTTAGGACATGAACCTCTTGTTGCCGCCGCTTTATTAACAAAAGGTCCTGTTCGATATATCGATCTTTTAGGAAATGTTGTAGAGGTTGGGCAGTATTGTCTGGAGAGGGCCTATACCTGGTTGAATGTCGGGATTAGTAGAACTGGGATTGGAATTCTTAGAGAGGGGTCCCTTCAGCGAGGTTTTCCGTTTGATGCAGAGGGCTTGGATAGAGATTTTAAATGGTTAATCTCTGCTCTAGAAGCCAGAAGATTGATTGATAAAAGACGTACGAGTTCTGTTGATGGGGAAGTTTTAGGAATCAGTATTCCAGAAGAAATCGCTAGTCGAATTCAATTAGAGCATGCCGATTGGGTGACCCTCGCTCATCCTAATTTACCTCGAGAGGCCGATCTCCTTTTTTTAAATAATATTTATCTCTCTTTTAAAGAGAATCCAAGGCTTCTTGCCTTTGCCTTACTTCGTCTTGTTCGAGACAATCCTGGCGCTGTTTTGGTGCTGACTTGTAAGCCAGATTCTGACTTCGATAGAATGTTAAATGCTTTGGGTTTAACTCCGCTCTTTGAGTTTATGGGAGGTGGGGTCGTAGGCGATGTGAGCCGAGTTTATAAAATAGAAGGTTTACAAATTTCGGAAGAATGGAGACGGCGCGTTGAAGAACTGGAGCGTGCACTCGGTTTGACTGAAGAGCGAGTGGAAGAAGTTCGAGAAAGAAGAGGGGGAGCCGATGCAGAAGCAAGGCAAGATTCCGAAGAAAGAAGAGAAAACAACGGTAGAGATGATTTAACTCAGCCTTCTCAGCTTGCACCTGTAGTGATTGCCCCTGCTGTTCGAGAAGTTAGAGGAAGCATAGAGTGGTTACGAGAAATTCTGGATCCTGTTGGTATTGTGCCTCTTCTCCGAGCACGTGCTGCTGAAAGTCCGGAACAAGCCTTAGGGCGCGTGAATACTCCTGCAGCAATCGCAACGATTGCGGCTGATTTTGCAGCAGCAGGTGTTGAATTTTCTTCTATTGTGATGAGGGCTCCTACTTATTTTGCTCAATTGGCTCCTGTTTTGAGGTGGATGGTGCGCGATAACGCTTCTCCCTGGAAAGGGAAAGATCCTCCTCAACATGTGGTAGGGGTGGGAATTGGGGTTGGGTTAAATTCGGCCGGTCTCGGGGTAGAGCCTCGCGCCGGCACTGAACCCGTCATGGTGATGTCCGCGTTACAAGCGCGCCGAGTCACTTATTTTGATTTGCTGCAAGCAGTGGTGGATCTCGCTACAGCAGCAGCGCGCACTGGTCGTTTTGAATCATTGGATGATAGTGTGGGGCATACTTATCTGAAAGATCCTCAAATGCGGGTGGATCCGAAACGATTTGCAGAAGACGTGAAATGGTTAGTGGATGAGCTTAAAGATTTAGAACTATTAAAGATGGAGCAAGGTGTTGCTCGGATTACGCTCCCTGAACGGTTGCGAAGTCGGCTTCATTTTAAACAAGGAGATGTGGTTAACGCGGAGTTTCCCAGATCGAATGGTTTTGTCATTGCGAATGTTCTTCATTATTTAGAAAGGCATTCTCCCCAGCTCATTCCTTTTGCAATTCTTCGCATTGTTTTTTCGATAGAGCCGGGTGGTTTCTTGATTATTGGTTGTCGAGAAGGTGAGGCGGCACATCAAACTCTTCAAGCTTTAGGGCTTCAACCTGTCTATCGAACTCCCTGTTCTCAGTTTTATTTAGACGATATCTTTGTGTATCAAATTCCCACCGAAGGCTTACGAATTCCAGAAGAATGGAGACGGCGCGTTGAAGAGCTGGAGCGCGCGCTCGGTCTGACTTCAGAGCGAGTGGAAGAAGTTCGAGAAAGAAGAGGGGGAGCCGATGCAGAAGCAAGGCAAGATTCCGGAGAAAGAGGAGAACAAAATAGAGAGGAGGCTCCACCTCCTCGTCCCACGAGAAATTTTGATGAAACTCCTTTATCCCAAGCACTTGAAGGAACAGACCCCGCAGCTGCCATTCGTGAATTAGAAGCTTATAGAGGCCGGGCTTACATGCGACCCGCTGAAAAAATTTCTCGTGCAGAATCTTTAGCAGTGGTGGTGCTTGGCTTAGAGCATCCGACTCCTGAAGTTCGAACATCGGCTTTAGCAGTCCTTACTGCGTTGTCTGCAGGTATGGGTAATCATTTACCGCCCCTAATTCAAATTGAAATTGCAGCTCGCCTCGAAGATCGAATCAGCCGCGTAGAAGGAGAAGAAAAAGCAAAACTCCAAAAAGCCCGTGCCGCTTTTAAAGTGGATCCCGCAAAGGTGGCTGCACGTGTAGCGGAGTTGGCTGCGGAAAGACCTCAATCGATTGAGCCGGTCGTTTCCAATCCAGCTCCTCTTGAAGGCGTGAGAGATGCAAGCGTTGAAACTCCTCCCGAAGCCCCAGCCGTACGCGCTGCTCGCATTGAAGGTTTGGTCCAAACGGTGAGTAATACTTATCGTACTTATCGCAATCCCGATCAGATTCTGGCTTCGCTCGAAGCCGCTTTGCGCGGAGAAGATATTGAACAGGGCTTGGCTCATCTCGAAGCCTTCCGGCGTTTAGCAAGATTGAGCCCCGATCGCATGCCCGAATTTGGAGCGATCGCTCTCGCAGAGTTGGGGCTGGCTCATACCAACACGGAGCTGCGTGATCGAGCGATTGCGGTATTGCTAGAATTGTCTTCATTCTTAGCGGGCAGAATTTCTTTAGAAGAGAGACGCTTACGCATTGCCGTAGCGGCGCTTTATCTTTTCGAAACTCGAGCAGATTTGCCCCAACCAACTCGGTTAAATTTAATTCAAATTTCGGGTGCCATGAAAGTTTCGGCTCCTCGAGCTAAAGCGCTGTTGGCTGAGCGATTGGCTGCTGATCAGGGTGCGGTAAGAAGAGTCGAAGAAGCTAGTGCAAGTTTTCCTGCCTTTACTCCCGCCGATGCGAGTTTTGCAGCATTGAATGTGGGTAGCGAAGTTTTTGCCGAATTGGGCAGGCTGGGTTTTCCTCTTTACTCGCGCGCTTTAGCGGCAGAGCCTCGTTTAACGGGGCTTTCTCAGATGGGTCAAGTCACCTGGGCTCTTTCTTCATTTTTCAAAGGAAAATTTGGAGAGCTCACTCTTGCCGATCTCGATCGAATGAGAGGCGTTTTAGCTCGTGCCGATTACCTCAATTGGTATTGCGATGTTGCACAAGCTTATATGGGGAGACAAGAAGATGATCTTTGGTTAGTACCCAGTTTTATTCTTTATACTCGTGAATTGAGCGAGGCCTTGAGTGCTTTCATTGTGAGGGAGGCCTCTTCTGGGCGAAGGCTGGTGGCGGAACTTGCCGCTGCCGATGGTAATTTAGCCTTTGATCATTTAGCGGCGCGTTTATCCCCTCATGGCATTGGAATCACGGCTTCCGATCTGAGCCCCATTGGAGAACATGCCACTCGTATGCAGCTAAGAGATGCGGCAGAGGTAGCTCGAGAGTCCGATGTATTGGTTGCGGCTTGGATGGGAGTTCGAGAAGACTTAGATCGAAACCCAAACCCTTACGATGCTAGAGTTGCTAAAATAATTGCGGCAGACCCCTCAAAAGTTTTGATTGTAATTACCCAGGGGCCCGACGGTATTTTGAATAGCACTCGGTTTTGGGAGATTGCGCGTGATCGATTAACTGCTGAAACTCCTCGAGAATTAAATTTTACGCCTGATGGAAGACCTCTGGCTTTGACTTCGGCCTTTCCTTTTCTTGAAGATACTTCTGCTGCACAGATGAGGGTGATGGTTTTTCGAGCGAAGAGACGAGGAGGAGCTCGAACAACAGAAGAAAGAATTCTTACCGAAGCCGAAGCTTTAAGGTTAGTTGAAGGTGATTTGTTACAAGATGACGAAACGGTGCGTACTCCAGCGATTCGAGCTTTGCATGCTTTTGTTCGAGATCATGCTGCCGAAATAAGTCCCAGTGCACGACTTGAAATTGCCGCGCGAGTGGAGCTTGCATTTCCTGTATTGGAGCTTAGTCGTGAAGAGGCAAGTTTACTGCGTGAAATCGATGAGGTTTTAGATGTCGATAGCAATTCAGTCGTTCGACGTGCAAATGCTTTATTGCAAGCTCAGCGAATAGAATCTTCTTTGTCGGGTCATGTCACAAATGCGGCTTTATCTCCTGATAATATTCCATTTCTTGATTTAGCCACTGTTACTCCGGCCCAACTTCGTGAACGTTGGCGGCAGGGTGGATTTCCAGATCAAGCCCCTGCGCAAGTTACTCCAGAAACAATTGAGAGAGCATTAAGCGCTTATTTAGAAAGGGGCGGACATACTCGCACCTTTTTAAGATATGCGCTCAGTCATGCTTTTCGTGGAACAGCACACGGCGCTTTTTATTTGGCTTTGGCAGAATATGCTCTCGATTGTTTAGGCTGGAAATGGGGGCGAGCCCTTCGTTTTTATCAAGAAGAGAAGAATCCTTATGCAAGATGGGTTTACGATGAAGTCGCTCGCCGAGGAGGAAGGGTTTATTTCGATGAGATGTATGATTTGTGTATGCGAGGAGAGAAGGGCGTTTATACCGACTTGGGCACTACAGGAATTGTAGGCACGAGCGGTGTTTCTGGGCATTTTGATACCTCTGCTCGTGAACCTTGGTATGCAAGACTTCGTGCAATGACTGCTTATGAAGTCTGGATCGAGCAGGGCAGGCCTCAAAGATTTAATTTTGAAGAAACGGGTGCGGGAGAAGGTGACTTTGCCGATCATTTTCTTGGATTTGTCAGGGAGCAAAGTCAAAACAATACAGATTGGGCAAACTTTGCAGCAGCTTTAAGGTATTTAATTCTCGAACAGAGTCTCGAGCTCTCTCGCCGGCAAAATCTGAAATTGGCAAAGTACGGAGAACAAGCTCAGTCTTTTGCGGTTTCCGATTTAGATGGAGCTCATTTACCTCCTTATCAAGTGAATATGAGTTTTTCTAATGAGCGTTTAGACATGCTTTCTCCTCGTAAAATTGTTCGCCGAGGCGAAGGCTATTATGAAACGGCGGTTTCAAACAGGGGGGGATTACTTCAAGAAGAGTTAGTTCCTTTAAGAGCAGAGACTGCCGAATATCTTCGGCGTAATCCCGTTGAGCTTGAAGAAGGAGAAGTATTTTATGTTCAACCTTCGTTGGTGCAATGGCTTCAACTTCGTCGAAATCGTTTGGTTCCCGGAGGAGTTTTAATTGCGGTGGATTATGGCCAGTCGCGCTCTGTCTTGTTGGATGTTCAAAAAGAGGGGGTGCCTTTATTTCGCGGTTATGCGGGGGGAGATAAAGAGCGCGCTCATTTTGATATTCAAACGGCTAAACTTTTACCGGCTTTAAAGCCCAAGGCTATTCGAGGTAAGCATGTATTAGACTTTGGAATTACCGAGATTGAAGGCCCTGCCGATATGACGGTAGATGTCGATACCGATGCTCTTCAATTAGAGTCGAATCGTGCGGGGTTTGAAGTTGTTTCTTTAAGGGGCCAAAAAGAATACGTTCGAGAATCTATTCGAAATCATGGCTGGAGTTTGGATGGGCCCGAAGGAGAGCGGCTTCGAGAGCTTGCAGATTATGAGGCAGAGCGACGCGAGGAGATTTTAGGTAGAACTGCGATGATCTCGGATATGTTTCAGATTACTTTACGGGTTCCTCAAGAAAGCGAAACTCCAGGCTCCGGCCGTTCTTTTAACCAAGACGGATCTTCTCCCCATCACTTAAATCCTCCACTCGCCTTAGCACATGATTTGAGCGTGCGTGCTCAAGCCCAAGTTGCGAATGATGTGGATCTTTCTCCCGAAGCGCCGGTGCGGGTCGCGCGAGTTGCAGGTCAAGATTTCGAATTAGAAATCCCTCCCTTTGTAGGAGGCCAGGAGGGATTTGTTTCCGCCAATAACGATAATGATTTATCATTTCGAGCCTCTCTTCCGGGAGATGGCGAAAAGCCAATCCATCGAATAGAAGTAGTAAGGGAGAGAGAAGTACTCTCTACAGTCCTTCCAGTGGCAGATCCCGCTTGGCCCGTGGATGCGCCACAATTATTAGCTTATTTAGGTTTTCAAAGTTCTATTCTTTTTGCCTCAAGAATTAGCCAAAGTGCGGCTTGGCAAACCCATGCGAGTCAGGCTCGAGAAACTTGCTGGCGAGCTTTTGAGTTGGCACTTGCTCAAGCTGCAGCTCAACGACGCCGTATTGAACGGGTGTTGATTCAAGGCGCGGGCTTGGGTCATGATTCACCGGTGCAACGTATTCTCGATGCGGGCGTGCGAGAAGTCGTTTTAGAAGATGTGGATGCCCTTGCATTAGAGCATCATCGTCAATCCCTGCGAGAAGAAGACCGAGCCCGTGTGGTTTTAAGAACCCGCGATGCGACCGGAGGCATTCTTTTTGATTTGTTGCGTGCGATGCAGCAACTTCAGGCAGATTATGGAGCTAAGCGTCTCGATGAAAGCCAAGCTCGGGCTCGGTTTGTTTCGATTTTAGCGATGCTGGAAGAGAGTTTTCAGACGCGCACTCTGGAGTTCGATGAGGCTGATTTTGTCTATTCCGCTACGATGGTGAGTCAGTTCGATGCCTCTTCTTTGCCTGATCGAGTACGAAATTGGATGCAGCGGCAACCCGGATTGACGGAGCGCTGGAATATTTTTTCTGGGAGATTACTCGCTGCTTATCTGAATTCTTTGGGCAATCGTGTAGAGAAAGGCGCGGTAGTTTGTTTGGTGAGTGATTCTGCAAGACGGATTAAAATACAACTGGATGGACCTGCCCGTGAGCGAAGAACTCCTCTTTTTTATGATGAAACCGGTCAACGATTAGAAAGTTTAAGGGCCGGTTTTGGAGATTCTGATTTAGAGATTGAAGTTCATCGTTGGGATTGGCTCTTTCGTCCAGGCGCTGAGGAGGGGCAAGCAGAAGGTTTAGATCTTCTTTTTAGGTATCCTCAAATTCGAGAAGTTGAGGGCTTGGTGCTTTCGCAGCCCGTGACGAGAATTCAAGGCGAGACGCGAGTGGGGGAGAGAACACTTGAGCGCGTAAGTGATTCCGAAGAAGTTTGGAGCGAAGCCGATCTCCTAGGCCCCGTTTTACGCACGAATGAAACTGAAGGCCCGGCCAACGATAATGCGATTTTTCCTTCTGAAGCAGCCGAGCAGGTTCAGGTTTATGCGCAAGTGTCGGGTGAAGGGTTTGCTGGAGAACTCCTTATTACCAATTCAGCAGAAGATCTGCGACCCCGTGCAATTGGAGACGGTGGTTCGGGTAAAGTGGTTCCTTTTCCTTATTCTTCGAGGCCCCCGCGTATTAGTGACCCCTCGTTAGATGTTTTCACTCAAATTGTTGAAAACAATACCCCTGCGAATGATGCTGAACCCAGAGCGGTGGAAGCTCCCTCAGAATCCAATCCTGTCAGACCTGAAGAATTGATGATGCTTGCACTGCCTGCCTCGGGAGAAGGGCATGCGAGTTTTGGTTTTAATTTGGCGATGGCTGCGGCGGGCGCTGCACTGGTTTATTGGCGCTTGGCTCCTCTAGAGCGGGCAGAACGCCTCTCTGCTGTGGGCCGTTTCACCTTGAGTGTGCTTTTTGGGCTCGCTGCTTTTTTCGATTCTCGAAGTTTAAGCTTGCTTCTGCCTGTGTTGGGAATGGCCCGCTCGGTGCGCCCGGTGATGGCCTCTGATTTTGCCTTAGAAGAAAGAAAAGTTTTAGAAGAAGCCATCCGAGGGGTGAGGGCAGAAGATGCTTTGCTGAGGGTGAGAGAAGAACATCTGAATCAGATTGCGAATATGCTCGATGGAGAAAGACCCCGTGATTTAAGTTTGGCTGTAGAAATTCGCGACGCGGTTTTGGATTTTGTTCCGGATGGCAGGAGTTCCGCTGAGCCTGCTGCACGCTCAGGGCGCTCGGAATATTCCGATACTCGACTCTTGAGAGTTTGGCGGCAGAGCCTTGAGATTTTGGGCCTCGTTTTAGAAGGCAGTATTCAACACTCTCGAGAATCGCGAGAAGTTTTAGAAAGACGTTTTCACAAAGCAGCAGAACGCATGGTATTTAGTGCAGAAAATAATACCGTTTCTCCTCGAACGAGAGACGAGGCCACTGCTTTGCGCGGGCGAATGCTTGCGTTGCTTGAAGCAGCTTATACACCGGGTGCGAAGCCGGCTCGTGTTCGAGCTCCGAAGGCTTCGAGGCCCCCAAAGCCCTCGACGCCTTCTTTAGAGAGAACCATTGAAAGAGAGCCTGTTCGATTATCTTTTTTGAGCCTCCAGCAACGAGCACGTACTTTGGCTCGTTCCCCTTCTAGCTCTACCCCCACAGAAATAGAGAGACTGGGGCGGCAGATCGCAGAGAGTAGTAGAGAAGCAAGTTCAGAACCAGGAGCTCTTCGAAAGTTAGCGGCAGATTTGTATGAGATTTATTATTCATTCGAAATACAAACTCATGAAAATGAATCCAACATTGCCCGTTTTCGAGATCAAGTTTTGCAAAACTTGCTTGAAGTATTGGCACGCTTATCGCCGCTAGATGAACGTAATCTTGGGCTAGCAGTTGCAGCAATCACTGCGCTTGGAACGAAACCGCGAGCTTTTGAAGCCTTTCTTTCTCCTGTTTTAGAGCGTTTAGAAACGCTTGAAGAAGTTTCAAATTCGCCCAAAAATTTTAGAGTTTTTCTAACTCGTTTGACCCAGCTTGCTGCGAATGGAGAAGTTGATTCAAGACTTCAAGCTCAGGCCCAGCGAACTCTGGCACACCTACAAGAAAGATCGGCCCCAAGCCCAATGCCAGGCTTTATGTTGCCCTTTGCTCCGGGTGCCGCACTTGGAGGGGGTGCACTACAGCACATTCTTTTGGGCGGCTTGGCGGCCTGGGGTATTTACCACGCACTCGAGGGTTTTGAACAAGAAGGCCGCATTTCGCGCAGGGTTCGCGTGGCTCTGGCGGGTGTGGCAGCTTGTGTGGCGGCGGTGCTGCCGGGAGAATGGGGGATGGCGATTCCTCTTTTGGGAATGGCGGTAAAGCGAAGGGGCAGTTCTCGTTCTTCTTCTCCAAGATCTCCAATTGAGATCTATAATGATTTGAAAGAAACGCTTAAATCTCGGTCGAGCGAAGGGCCTGCCAATCGAGTTTTAGAGAGAGCAAGTCCAATACAAAGGCCTCAGCCCGTCACCAATTTAGATTGGATTCCGCGAACGATGCGCATGGCAAAAAGTATTTTAGAGGCGCGCGCGCAAGAAATGGGTGTGCCCGTAAAAGATGTGCATGTGGTGGTGGCGGGTCACGGAGGGCAGCCCATGGAGGTGTTTCTTTGGCTGAAGTTGGGCGCTCGAGTGACGGCCGTAGATACTCCAATGGGGAATGAAATTTTAGCACCCTGGATGGAAAGATTCCCCCATGATTCAGAGCGTTTTTCTCTCGCTACTCCAGGCAACGTAGAACAGGGTGATATTGTAGCGTGGTCGCACCCCTCTGGCCCTCTTTTCTTGACTTGGGGAATGCAACCCGAACATTTATTCGGTTATTTAAAAGATGATGGGATTATTATTATTCAATCCGATCAAATGGAGCGGGTGATTGATCCGTTTGGTCGTCCTCCTTTAAATGGTGAGTTTGATCCACTTTTTTATGAGCGGGCTGTAGGCACCGATAATTATTTTTTTCCAAGTCCTCAGATCCGATTCCACCGAGTTTCTTCTTTACTAATTGCACGGCGTATTGGTGCACCAACAGAGGGTGCTTTAGTTCGATATCAAGAGAGAGTTCCGGTGTGGTGGCCGCTCTTGCATATTGTATGGGAACCGATTCGAGATGTTCTGAAGGAAATTTTGCCGGCGGCGTGGTTTGAACCCCGAAGGCCGGGAAGACCTTCTGATAAAAATAGAGGGATGCTTCCTATTTTGCCGAGTGCTTTAGGCAATGGTGATGGACACGTTTATCAACATGTTTTGATTGGTGCTGTTGCCGCGGTAACGGTTTATCGAAGCCTGTCTGGTTTTGAGCGGACGGGAAGAATCAGTTCTTCTGAGCGCGTGGCGCTATCAGGATTGGTAGGGTGTGTAGCCGCCGTGGTTCCGATGGAATGGATGCTCGCGTTAACCCCTGTGTTTGCGATGGCAATGCAAGGTTCAGTTGTTGAGAGATCTCCAAGGCCTCCTCGAACGATGGCCTCTGGGGTATGGAACCCCCCTAGTCATTTGGGAGAAATTGAAATCGGATCTTTAGGATTTGGAGAAGTGCTGAGGCGTGCTCGATTAGCTCGAAATCGAAAGCTTAAACAACTCACAGAAGATCTGGCTCGAGAAGGTTACGATGCCGATAATAGTACCATCAGCCTTTATGAAACTCGGCCAAGATACAAAATTCCATTACCCTTTTTGGAGGCGTGTGCAAAATATTTTGGATGGAATTTCGAAGCTGCTGTATTTTTAGCTACCCGATCGCAGTTAGAGGCGCATCCTCGAATAAAAGGGCTTGCCCTTACCCGAACCCGCCATTTTTGTTTCTTGGGCGAGCCTTTCATCGCCCGAAACTTTCTTGATTTAGCAGAAAAAGATGTTGCTGAAACTTCGTTCCGTTATCGACTCTTGGTTGCTGTAAGCGATGTAAGGGTGCGGCGGAGCATCGAAGAAATCGCGGAAGCTTGTGAGCTTACTCCCACGATGATCAAGAAATACATCGAAGGCGCTCAGCCGAGTCCGGATAATATTCAAAAACTGGCGCGAGCTTTAGGGGTGAAAATCGAGCTTATTCTCGAAGGTTTAAATCGAGATCGAAATATCATTCAAGATTTAGAAACCTTAGGACTTCCAGCCCACACCTGGATTTCGGCGCATGGCCGTGACCTCGAACTCCTTCAACTCTTTGCTCGAAAGAGAAGAGAAAAGCGACTCAAAAAAGATATTGTTCTCTATTTTAGATATCGAATTTGGAGGGCCATTAAAGATCGAGAGCTTTGTTTGACCCCAGTGCAGGCCTCTCGATATTTAGAAGAACACGAAGGCTTTGTTCGTTCACGATTACATGGCCATCAATCGGTGAATCGTGAGAATCTTGCCGATTGGGTATATCTTTTTAGAAGTTTAGGGGAAGACCCTGAGAATATTGTGGGCCCCTATTTAGAACAGCTCGGTATTTCGCCCGATAGTTTTTATTGGGCGTTTACGCTGGGTTTAAATGGCCAAACCTTTGAAGCGGTTGCAGCCGCAGCCAAGATTAGCAGTGATCGTTTAGGCGTTTTGTGGCGGGAGCCCGGAGTGGTTGCACTCACTTTGAGAAGAGCGGTTCCTTTAATGCTCGCGCTGCCTCATCTACCAAGCGAAAAAGCTTTGGCGGCGATTGAAGAAGGCAGAATAGCTTGTGAAGTGTTCCCAGAGATCATAAGGGCCGGGCGTGCGGAGCTTCATCTATCCCCCGAAGATCTCAATGCAGTGCTTGATTTTGTTTTTCCTACCGTACTTCGAGTAGCAATGGAGGCGAAAAAAATAAACTCTCCCGCTTTAGCAAGGGCGATTGGCGTGGATGAAGTAACGGTACGAGATTATTTAAGGCTCGTTGATCGTCGTCCCGGAGATGAAGTGTTAGTAAAAATTGCAGAGGTTTTAGAGATTCCAATTCGATTGCTTTATCTTTATTTTCATCCGGAACTTTTATGGATTTTGCCGCTTCGAAATCCGAAGACGGGTAAAGTGTATCGTTTGTCTGCCTTAGATTCCCGCGTTGGAGTTTTGGCTAAACGTGCTGGGCTTGCGCCAGAAAGAGGACGAGAGTTTGTTGTTTTTGATCCAAGAGAATTTCTTAAGAGTATGGAAAAAGAATTTGTGACTTGTTCTTCGGTACGTGGCAAGTGGCTTGATGCCGAAAATGAAATGAAGTTGGTCATGATTTACAAATATACTGAAGATCTTGCATTGAAATGTCGTGTTGAGGAGGTGATTATGAGGGCCTACGACGATATGCGAGTAGGGGTGGCCAAACGGTTTAACAAGGGCTATTTTAGAAGAAATCCAACAAAATACGATGAGCTTTACCAAGAAACTTATGAAATTATCAAAGATTGTTTAAGACTTTTCGAGATTGAACAAGGGTATCGTTTGTTTAGCTATGTGCAGCGTAGTCTGCGAAGTGCCCTTGCCCGTTGGTGTAGAGCCAGGTTGAGAGAAGAAGAAAGAGAGCTCAGTATCGAAGCGTCGTTTAGCGATGAAGATGAGAGAACTTTGGGTGAGCGATTGCAATATGGTGACGAACAATATCAAGAGGGGGATCCTTCTCGAGGAACAGATCCCAAATTTCTGCAATGCTTAGAAAGAATGAATCGGTTCTTTGAGACTCGTAAAAGGCCTGAGCTGTTTCGAGATGTTTTTCTGGGCCGACTCGCGCAGCAAGATCGCACTCGGCAAGAGATTGCGGATGAATATGAAGTAAGTCGAAAGTATGTAGAGCTTGTTGAACAGGAGATTCGCAGTTTAGCTCAAAGAGTATTTGCAAGTTTTGCTACTGAATGAATCTTGAATTTAACCCATGACATTTCTTAAAACTCATGATTTTTAGGCCGTATGGCTGAAAAAATCTTTCTCTTAGATGCCTCTTCTTATTTATTTCGTGCTTTTTACGCCACGCCGCCGCTTTTTAATTCGAAAAAAATTCCCACCAACGCCACTTATGCTTTTTCTCAAATGCTGCTGCGTTTGATTAAAGAATACGGCGCCAAGCGTTTAATCGCTGTTTTCGATCGCCCCGAACCCACCTTTCGAAAACAAAGTTATGCCGAATATAAAGCCCAGCGCTCCGAAATGCCCGAGCATTTAACTCCGCAAATTGAATGGATTAAAAAAATTGTTCAGGCCCTTAAAATTCCGTTGCTCGAAAAGCCTGGCTTTGAGGCCGATGATATTATTGGCACTTTAGCGCAGCAGGCGGTCAAGGCAGGTGAGCAAGTGGTGATTGTAACGAGTGATAAAGATCTCATGCAATTGGTGACGGAGCGCATCGAGTTACTCGATACCCTAAAGCAAAAATGGACTCGTCGGGCTGAGGTGATTGAACGTTTTGGCGTGCCTCCCGAGCAAGTAATCGAAGTGCTGGGCTTGGCGGGCGATAGCTCCGATAATATTCCTGGCGTTCCGGGAATTGGCGAAAAAACAGCCGCCGCCTTGATCAAGCAATATCACTCGATTGAAAACTTGTATAAAAATCTGGAAGAGCTCAAAGGAAAACGAAAAGAGATTTTAGCCCTTCATCAAAAAGAGGCCATGCTCTCACGCGATTTGGCAACGATTCATGTGAATGTGCCACTCGAGTGGAGTTGGAAAGATTTTTCAGAGGCTGTTTTAGAAAGCCCAGAGCTTTACGAAGTTTATCGTGAACTTGAATTTCATCGTTTGATTCCGGCCGATCAAAAAACAGAAAAAAATTCTTCGAGTGCTGCTCACCGTTCTTCTTATGTTTTGGTCAACACGCCCGAGCTTCTGAATAAAATGTGTGAAGAGTTAGAAGGGGCCGAAGAGTTTGCTTTTGATACCGAAACAACGAGCTTAAACACTCAAATTGCGGAATTGGTAGGTTTATCGTTTGCGACTTCGAAACAAGCTTATTATGTGCCAGTAGGCCATGTTTTAAAAGAAGGGGAGACTCAACTTTTTCTTCAAGAAGTGCTCAATCGTTTGAAGCCTCTTTTAGAAAATCCTCTCAAAAAGAAAATCGCCCAAAATTATAAGTATGATGAACAAGTTTTGCATCGTGCCGGAATTCGGGTTCAGGGTTTGAGCTTCGATACTTTAATCGCTGCTTATCTTCTGGAGCCTGCTGCCAGCCATAATCTCGATGCCTTGGCTCAAACCTATTTAGATTATAAAACCCTAACCTTTGCGGAAGTTACAGAAGGCAAAAAAAATCCTTCTTTTGCAGAAGTTTCTTTAGAGAAGGCGTTGGCTTATTCGGCAGAAGATGCTGAAGTGACTTTGCGCTTGGCACAACTTTTTAAACCCAAATTAAAAGAGCAAAATTTAGAAAAATTGTTTCACGAAATTGAGTTGCCCTTGGTTTCGGTGCTTTCCGATATGGAAAAAGCGGGCATTAAAACCGATAAGCCTTTTTTAGAAAAATTACAGGAGAACTTTGGCAACGGCTTGAAAATTGCCGAAGAGAAAATTCATCAGTTGGCTGGAGAGAGCTTGAATATTAACTCTCCCAAACAGCTCGGGAAAGTTTTGTTTGAAAAACTTAAACTGCCCGTGCAGCGCAAAACAAAAACGGGTTATTCAACAGATGTAGATGTGTTAAACGAACTCTCCCAATTTCATGAACTTCCCAAAGAAATTTTAGCCTATCGATCGCTCGCAAAATTGAAATCGACTTATGTTGATGCCTTGCTTGCGATTGCAGATCCAGAGACTCACCGAGTGCATACGTCTTTTAATCAAACCATTGCCGAAACGGGGCGGCTCTCGAGCTCGGATCCAAACCTGCAAAATATTCCTATTCGCAGTGAAGAAGGCCGAAAAATTCGCGAGGCTTTTATTGCCGAGAAAGATTTTTGCCTGGTTTCTGCTGATTACTCTCAGATTGAACTTCGCATCTTGGCGCACTTGGCCGAGGAGCCGTCGATGATTCAGGCCTTTCTGGAAAATCAAGATATTCATTCGATGACGGCTGCCTCTATTTTTAATTTGCCCGAATCTGAAGTAACTCCGGCCATGCGCGCTATGGGAAAAACGGTTAATTTTGGAGTGATTTATGGGCAAACCGCTTTTGGGCTTTCGCAACAGTTAGGCATTGCTCCTCAAAAAGCAAAAGAATATATCGAACAATATTTTGCACGTTATCCGCAGGTGCAAATCTATCGCCAAAAAATACTGCAGACCGCTCAAGAAACCGGAGAAGTTCGCACTCTCTACCAGAGAAGGCGATCGATTCCGGATATTCTCAGTAAAAATCCAAATATGAGAGCTTGGGCAGAGCGCACGGCTTTCAATACGGTTATTCAAGGGAGTGCAGCCGATATTATTAAAGTGGCGATGATTCAGATTCACGATTTCTTGAAAAAAACAAAGAGCCGACTTTTGCTGCAGGTGCACGACGAATTAATTTTTGAAGTTCAATCTTCGGAGCTCGAAAAAATAAAGGCAAAAATTATTCAGGTGATGGAAGGTGTGGTTTCTTTTCGAGTGCCTTTAAAAGTGGGAGTTGGAGTAGGAAAAAACTGGGGTGAAGCCCATTAAATCTCTTTAGAATCTATTGTGCGGCTCAATGACTGCGTTGGGCTCGTCGAAAAATCCTCATGTATGTTTCTGTACACTCCGGTTTTTCTTCTCACCCGCCTTGTCCTTGACCCGCTCATGACGATTCTAGAAGAGATTTATATCTCTTTGTATTCTACATCGATAATTTCTTCTTTTTCTTCGTCTTCTTCAGGCAAGAGCAATTCAAAAAAGTTTGAGGGGTTTGAATCATCTTCTAAATCTTCTTTGGCCTCGATTCGCTCATGCTCTTCGGTGTGTCCTTTCCGTTTTGTTTTCTTGCGTTTCTTTTCTTCTTCCGCCTTTTTAGATTGTTGAGCAAGAAGCGCAGCAAGGGCCGCTAGCATCGCATCGTTGGGAGCGGCTTGAGGCCAAATGAATTGATTTTGCATCTGTAAAACACCCATGATCACTTTTAAAATCGAACCAAAAAGCTGATTAAGCACGCTGGTGTTTTGAGCATTCTGCACGGCCTGGTTAAGCCCTAAAGTTTGCGGTTGCAGGGCGAGAGCTACTTTATTCATGAAGGCCTGGAGTAGGGCAGGATTAATTTGGGTATTCGCAAGAGCTCCCGGAGTTTGGTTTAAGATGTTGAGAAGATTTGGCGTAATATCTGAAGGGGAAACGCCTTGAGAAATTAAAAATGAGCTCAGAGATTGCAAAAAAGGAATTTGAGTTCCGCTAGCACCTGCTTGAGCTTGTGTAGCTAAGGCACCACTTAAGAGAGCCGCTTGGGCATTATTTCCAATGAGAAAAGGTGCCAAGCCCAGCGTATTGAGTAGATATGGCAAACTTTGCTGAGTGACTTTCGTAAAAGGAAGAAGCAGGGCCATCAATTGCGCAGTAGATTGAAGTAGGGTGGCGCCTTCTAAAAGTTGTGCTCCTTGAAAAACACCTTGGGCCTGCGAAGAGTTAAAGGTGGTTTGCAAGCCTGCTTGATGAGAGGTTCCGTTTGGAAAACAATCTCGAGCAATCGTTCTTAAAATCGCATCGGCCTGAGGATCCACCGAGCTATCCAGCCAGAGGGTGGCATTTTCTAAATTTTCAAAATGATTACAAAAATCTTCAGGAAACTGAAGGTGTCTTAAAATCTGCGCTAAATGTTCACCGTGGTGATGAGCACCTGCAATGGGGCGGTGGTGCGCAGGCACAAGAGGCGGCTTAGAGGGCAGATGCGTGGGCTGCCGGGCTTGCATTTCTTGTAAAAGGGCTTGAAGTTGGTTCACTGCGTTGGCGAGCTCGCCCACATTTTGAGGATTGCTTCCATGGAGAATTCTGGCAACGGCTTGAGCGCCTTGCAAGGCTTCTCCTATAGTTCGGATTTCTTCTGGAGAAAGACCAGCGCCCGGAGGAGGGTGGCCTGTGGGAGGACGAATAGGAGGCGTTTGATAACAACGAATCTCCTCATTAAATTTTTTCCGGATGT
Source organism: uncultured Pseudomonadota bacterium (assembly GCA_964384365.1). Taxonomy (GTDB): domain Bacteria; phylum UBA10199; class UBA10199; order JADFYH01; family JADFYH01; genus CAYLKF01. The sequence goes on from CAYLKF010000003.1 coordinate 202,232, forward strand.
GGCGTCGATGATTTGGAGCGGAAAAAAAATCGTTCATAGACCCAGCTTTTTAAGAAGGATGGGATCAGCCTAAATGATAAACGAACTTGCTATTACCCACTGTGAGTTCATCACCCTCTTTGAGGGCATGTTCTTCGGCGCGTTCTCCATTCACATAAATTCCATTGGAGCTTTTTAAATCAACCACCACATGTTGGCCATCAATAAAATTAATGGCCGCATGTTGGCGACTCACTTTTGCTTCTTTAAGAACGATATCGTTGGAAGGGGAACGCCCTATCGACATATTATCACTTAAAAGGATTTCTTGAGAATTCAAATCCCCTTCGATGCAAACCAATCTTGCATTGAGGCTTCTTTCTTCATCTTCGGGAGCAGAGGCCGCAATAATAGTTTCGGGAGAAGGGGCTGCCTCTTCGGGGAGAGGGGCCGAGACTTCTTCGGCTTCATCGAGAGGAATGCTGCGTAAGATAGAAGAAATCGAATCATCGAAATTGGTGTTGGAATTTGTATTGGGCTTAGGCTCGGCAATATCGCTAAACTTCGATTTAAATTTTTCGGTTTTAACGCGGGTTAAACTGCTTTCTTCAAAGGGTTTGGCTTTTGAACTTTTCTTATTTTCAAATGCTACGGGCTCGGAGCTCTCTTGAGTTTCAAAGTAGCTTCCTCCCAGAAAATAATCTTCGGATTCGGCGGCTTCAGCCTCGGCAGGGGCAGGAATTGAAATAGAATCTTCCCAAGATTCTTCAACAACCGCTGCTTCTTTAACTTCTTTCTTTTCGACGGGAGAAGTTGTTTTTAAACTTTCAACCTTGGCTGTTACTTTATTGATATCGGGGCCCACCAAATCAACGTATTGCTTAATATTGTTTTGGATAGATTGAATTAAATGGTCTAATCGTGAAATTTCAGCATTCTCTCGGTTTTCAATCTCTTTATATTTTTTATCGCTGTGTTCGCCGAGAAAATTTCTAAATTTTGCCTCTTCTAAAACATCTTTATGAGTTTGAAGCTCTTGTTGATGAAGGGTCTCTCCCTGATAGAGATGCTCTAAAGATTTTTGAATCTCTTTTCTTTTCAGTTCAAAATTCTTTTTGATGCGGTCGTATTGAGCCAAGTAATCGGATTTTACCCGCAGATAAACGGCTTCAGAAACTTCGTTTTTTCTTTCTTCCATTTTACTTAAGCGTTCTGCGGTGAGATTCATTTCATCACGAATTGCAGTTGCAGAATCATAAAGCTCTTTATCGATTTGGTACGAATTTTCAGAGTTATCTGTAAAAGCGGTTGAGGCAGACATGGGTTTGTGCTCCATAAAAATAATTTAAGTTTAAGCTTAAGGTTCCCTATAACCTATTTCATAGGTTTATCTACTATTCTAGGAGAGATTTTAGAGGAGTGTCAAACATTTAGCCTAAAAATACTCCTAGGAGCTTTGGGGGGAATTATGGTAAAAATAGAGAAAATATTTCAGAGCTATCGTGCAAAAATCCTTAATTATTGAGAGAGGTTATGGCAGATAAGCCTTCGGAAAAAAAGGGAAAAAAGCCTCCCAAAAAAATAAGCCCGGAAGATCTCGAAAAAACCTTATTAGATGTGGATGCTCGGGCCTTAGAGGAGTCTTTGCAAGAAACCCTGATTTTTGAAGCTCCCCCGATCGACGAAGAAGACACCGATCTACACGGAAAGAAAAAGAAGCTTCCTCCGGTTGAAGAAAATCTTGAGGGCGAAACCCGACTAATCGAACTGACTCCAGAAGAACACGAAAGTTTAGCAAATACAAACCCAGAACCACCCCTTGAACTAGAAAAAACACCGTTACCCCCTAAAGTTTCTCAAGCCCCACAACAAGCTTCGGCACCTACTCAAAAAACTCCAAAAAAGAAACCCGCTTTGCGAGCTTCTGCAGCTCAAGGAAATGCCCAGAGTATAATTTTTAAAGTTTTAGAATTTCTTTTTGGAACTTTTCTTCTTTTGCTGTGTGTGGACCTTTCGATCGAGGGTTTAGCTTCGAGTAGTTCGTTGGCCATTGTCTATGTTTTATTTAGTGCGTTTTCCATCTGTTTGAGCGCCTTCTACGTTCTTAAACAAGGCAGATTTTCGTCTGCGATTCCCATTACTCTTCTAGGTTTTTTGTTTTTAATGGCCTTGAGTAGTTGGAAGTTTGGAAGTTTTGATGGCGAGGCTTTTAGTTTGTTTCGATTTTTTCCGGCCGATCTCTACAATGTTGTTTTTCTCACTGCGACTCTTTTTGGAATTTATGTTTGTTTTCGAAGTAGCTTTTCGAAACTTGTAAAATCAGTTTTTGTTTTTTTGCTTCTTTTGGCGATTTCTCCCTATGTTGAAAATTTATGGCCTCTTTTAAAAGGGGCTCAGGCGTGGCATTTAGAAGATACCCTCTTGGGGACTCCGCTTTGGAAATGGATTCCTTATTACGCGTTTCGTCCTGTTTGCTTGGGTTTATATTTTATTTTCCCGGCTTTCTGCTTTCTTTTGCTTTCACGTCTGTTTTTGGCTTCTACCTCTGGTGCAGAAAAACAACGCACGCGATTTGCGAGCGTTATTTTATTTGCGGTTATTTTCTTAGGACACCTCATTCTTTTTCAACATCGAATTCCCAGCGTGTTTAGTATTTTTATGAAAGTGCCGCTCGGGGTAGGAAAGACGGCGGTTTATGAAAATGAGCTGGTTCGAGAACCCCTCGAAATCGCAACGGTCAACTTAAATCAAGAGCGTTTGAATGATTTGGCGAGAAGTTATCAAATGGCCGCTTATTTTTCTCCGGAAAATAAAAGCATTCGTCTCTTGGTGCGAGATGAAGGGGGAGGGGTTGTTCCTTTTCTAAGTAAAAAAGATCTCGATTTTTGGATTGGAGGCTCGAACGAAAAACTCAAACAATTGAGTTTTGATGAAAAGAAAATGATTCCGAATCGATCGATTGCCATCTTGATTGATCATTCTTCTTCGATGACTGCGAGTTTAAATGCGGTGCAAATTGCTCTTCAAAAGGTTTACGCCCTATTTTCGAGCCGAGAACGACTTTTATGGGTGGCATTTTCCGATGGAGTAGAAAGCGCCTGGATTAAAAATAATCGCGATCTGAACGATCGTTTGGGGCGTCTTATGGCCCAAGGGAGTCGTAACCTACAAGTTGGATTCGATTCTGTTTTTAAAAATATGAGTTCAGCTTCAGGGGAAAGACTTCTGTTTTGGATCACTGGCCCGGATATTTTTCTTTCTGAAGATGTGCTCAGTTCTTTAAGTAGTCGTTTGAAGCAACTTAAAATTCGCCCTTACCTGGTAGTGGTGGGAGATACCCAAGTGCCTCCTACGCTAAAAAACTTTGCCGAGCAAAATGGGGGCGTGAGTTTAGGTATTCAAAATTCAAATAATATTCCGTTTGGATTACTTTCTTTGTTTGCAGAGGCCGCCGGAGCCTATCAAATTCAGCATGGAAGTGCTTCAACCCAAGTTCAAATTCAAATTGCTTCGCCTCAGAAGAATTCAGAAATTAATGGGCCCACTACTTTGCAGTTTAAACTGGTGGGGGCTGCCGACTTAAAAATAAATTCGGTAAAGCTTTTTGTGGGAGATAAAAAATTACAAGAAAGCCCTGTGGCCGAAGGCCAGAGTGATTTTCAGTTTCAACTCGATATCAATCAAATTCCTCAGGGTAAGCAAACTTTAAAAATTGTAGCAAGTACCGCAGAAGGGCGAGAGTTTACTCAAGAGCTCCCTTTAAATATTAAATCTACCTTGGGTTTTCGTCTGATTCGTCCTCTTCAAGGAGATACCGTAACCGGCTCGGTCAATTTAGAGGCTTTTTATCCGGTCTCTGCGACTCGTCCTCCTCCTCTGCGAGTAGAATTTTTGGTAGACGGACAAAAATTGGGTGAGGTGGTTTCGGAGCCCTATCTCTTCCCCTGGACTGCTGCGCCCGATGGTGAACATACCCTGCAAGTGATTGCTTATCTCAGTGATGGATCCACCTTAAGTGAGCAGGTGAAAGTGAAGGTGGCGCAAGGTTTGGGTATTCACTTTGTTTCTCCGGCGGCGGGAGAGTTTTTAAGTAATTTAACTCCCTTAGAAGTTGAAGTGGCAGCCGCCCCCGATGCAAAAGTAAGTGTGGAGTTTTTTGCAGATGGGCAAAAATTGAGTGAAGTAAAGCAGGCACCTTACAAGTATTTGTGGGACAACGTGAACGTGGAGGGCGGGCAGCATGTGATTCAGGCGAAAGCCCGTTTAGAGAGTGGAGAGACAACAAGTGATGCCGTGATTGTAAATGTGGGAACAGGCACTTTAAGTGTTGCCTTAGAAGGAGAGGGGGCTAGCACAGAAAGTATGCCCGGCGCTGCTCCGAGTGCGGTTACTGTGCTTTCTCCTGATTATATGGAGTGGCTAATTGATGCATCGCGAAGTATGAATAATTCGATTGGTTCTACCACCAAGATGGCTTTGGTAAAACAAGGGCTCCTTCAAATTACTCCAAAAATTTCTTCTCAGACTCAGGTGGCTTTAAGGCTTTATGGCTCAGAGCATCGAGCGTTTCATGAGAATTGCAAAGATTCTGTTTTGTTGCAGCCGCTGAAGTCTTTAGAAGGAACAAAAAGTAATGAGATGATTACCAAGCTTGAAGCCAAAGGGGTGAGTCCTCTTGGGTTTGCTCTCGATAAAGTAAGAAATGATTTGAAGATGGGTTTTGGTTCGAAGGTGGCTTTTCTTTTTACAGATGGTTCCGATAATTGCGGTGGAAATCCTGTAGGCGAAATCGAGCGTTGGAAAAAAGAAAAATTAAATATCAAGCTGTATGTGTTTGGTTTAGATATGCAAGAGAGCCGCGAAGAAAATGATTTAAAACAACTTGCAGCGGCCTCGGGCGGAAAATTTTTCAATATTCAAAGCGAAGAAGAGTTTTATTCTGCCTTAACAGAAGTTTTAAAAATTAATTACCGCGTTTACGACTATAAAAATCAAGAGATTGCCCATCGTCCTGTGGGCGCCCTCCCTCTGACTCTCCGCACTGGAGAGTATCGTGTAGAAGTTGATGTTGCCCCGCCTCTGGTCAAAGATAAAGTGCTCATCAATAATGGGGTTGAGAAAAAACTCATTTTACGTAAAGACGGAAATGGGTTCAACTTTGTGGAGTAAGAAATAATTCCCAAAAAAATAATCGGTCTGTGTTTCTGAAAGCGAGAAAAAGCACCGAAGCCTCGATTGCTCAATTAGGAATGTTCGATTCTAATCAGCCTTTTCCTTACGGTGCGTTTTTTTGAGCACTGAAGAAATACAGACCGATTAGAGAAAGTTTTCTAATTATGAATAGCCGTATCCAAAAACTTCCCCAAGATTTAGCCGAAAAGATTGCTGCCGGTGAGGTGGTGGAGCGTCCTTTTTCGGTAGTGAAAGAGTTGGTTGAAAACAGTTTAGATGCGGGGGCAGGGCGCATTGATCTTTTTATTGAAGAAGGGGGAAAAAAGCTGATTCGGATTCAAGACGATGGAATCGGAATGAATCCCAATGAGTTAAAGCTTGCGCTCGAACGGCACGCCACCTCTAAAATTTCATCTTTAGAAGATTTGTGGAATATTTCTACCCTGGGTTTTCGAGGCGAAGCGATTCCTTCTATTGCGGCGATCTCACGATTTTCTTTTCAGAGTAGTTCTCAAGAAAATAAGCAGGGAATTGGGTATGAAATTCAAGTTGAAGGAGGAAAGATTCTTGCCTGCCGAGAAAAAGCGCATCCGCAGGGTACTACAGTAGAGGTTCGAGATTTATTTTTTAATACGCCGGCGCGTCTTAAATTTCTAAAATCAAATGAAACAGAGTGGGGGCATATTCAAGATTATGTGACGGCGATGGCTTTGGCTTACCCCGAAGTTCAATTTGTGGTGCATCACCAAAATAAAGAAAAGATTCGCTATTTAAAACGAGGAATGAACGCGCGCTTGCTCGATGTGTTCGGAGCCGATCTCGCTGAGGGGTTTTATGCAATTTCCGAAGAGCGGCAAGGTATCTTGCTGAAAGGTTTTGTGGGGCACCCTTCTTTGAGTCGTTCTCAAGCCACTCAAATGTATTTTTTCTTGAATGGTCGTTTGATTAAAGATCGTTTGATTCAGCATGCGGTCTTAAAAGGGTATCGAAATTTTTTGATGCAAGATCAATATCCGACTGCTGTTTTATTTTTACAAATGCCACCCCAGGCTGTGGATGTGAATGTGCATCCCGCCAAGCGTGAAGTGCGCTTTGTTCAACCTCAAGTGATTCACGAATTCATTGTTCAAGCGCTTTCTTCGAAAATGGCCTCAGCCCCTTGGGCAAAGAGTAGTACATCGCCAATTTCTTTAGAAAAAAATAGAATGCCTGAGAACTTTACAAATTTTCCTTCTTCTTCTTCTTCTTCTTCTTCTTATGTGCCTCAGCAAAATTTTAGTTCGGAGAATGAAGCATGGTTTAATCAAACGTATCTTAATTTAAAAACAACAAATCATTTTACTCAGGTGGGTAAGCTACCGTTTGGTTTATTGAAGGTTTTGGGCCAGCTTAAAAAAACCTATATTGTTTGCGAGAGTGAAGAACATTTGGTGTTGATCGATCAGCACGCAGCGCATGAAAGAATCGGGTTTGAGAAATTTCGAGAGGCTTATGCGAGCCAAAATGTTCCAACACAAGCTTTGCTGGTTCCTTTTCATTTTGAGCTAGAAGAACGAGAAAAAGAGCTTTTACTTCCTGAGCTTCCTCAGCTTGAAAAAATGGGTTTAGTGATTGAAGAGTTTGGGCCTAAAAATTTTTTGGTTAAGGCCTTGCCGAGCTTGCTCGGTGAGATTGATGTTCAAGCCTTGATTCGCGATATTTTAGACGACTTCAAAGTTCATGGGAATAGTACCCGTTTAGAAGAGCGGGCCGATGAACTTTTTGCAACTATGGCTTGCCACCGGCAAATTCGGGCGGGAGACAGCTTGTCTATTCAAGAAATGGAAACCTTGCTTAAAGATTTGGGTGAAGATGCCCGTAATTATCATTGTCCGCATGGTCGTCCGGTGATGGTTCAGATTCTATTTCGAGAAGTGGAAAAGTGGTTCAAGAGAGTGTTGTAAGAGAAGAACTCCGAACCGAATTTTTTAAAAACCTTCAGACGCTACTTCGGAGTTCTTCTTGATGGTAAAGAGGAGTGAAGAAAAAATAAAAATCATTATTGTTTGTGGCCCCACTGCGGTTGGCAAAACAAAGCTTGCGATTCAATTGGCGCGAGAATTAAACGGAGAAATTATTGCGGCCGATTCGCAAACAGTGCTCAAAGGTTTTGATATTGGAACCGCAAAACCCAGCCTTCAGGAACGCGCCGAAACACCCCACCACCTTTTAGATGTGGCAGAGTTTGGAGAAGTCTTTGATGCCGCTCGTTTTGCGAGCCTGGCTTCACAGGTCATCGAAGAGTTGAGATCGAGAGGTAATGTTCCCATTCTTTGCGGAGGAACTGGGCTTTATTTAAAAGCTTTGTTGCACGGCTTTATGGAGGCTCCGAGCCGAGATGAGGCGTTTCGAAAAAAACTGGAAAAGAAAATCAAAGAAGGGGCTTTGTGTTTGCACGAAGAACTTCGTCAGATTGATGCAAAACGGGCCTCCGAAATTCATCCGAATGATAATGTTCGGATCATCCGTGCGTTAGAAATTTATCACTTAACCGGAAAAAAACCGTCAGACTTGGCAAGCTTTCATCAGTTTCCGGAAAGCGCTTATCAAGCTCTCAAAATAGGGCTTAACCTTCCACGCGAAGAATTGAATCAGCGGATTAATGCACGGGTCTTGCAAATGTTAAAAGAGGGTTGGTTAGAAGAGGTGAAAGGCTTGTTAGAAAAAGGCTGTGATTTGATTCATCAAAAAACTCAGGCTCTAGGGTATTCAATTTTGGCCCGTCATTTAAAGGGGAAAATTTCTTTAGAGGAGGCTAGTTTAGAGATCCAAAAACAAACCCGTTCGTTTGCCAAGCAGCAGCTTACCTGGTTTAGAGCCGATCAAGAGATTGATTGGTTTGACCCCAGAGAATTTGATACAATACTTTCCAAGGTAAAGAGCTTTTTAAAAGCTTAATTTAAGAAAGGAAATTTTATGAAAAGATTCTCGGTAATTTTCTTTGTTTTTTTGATTTCTTTTTCTCTCATCCGATTTGGTGTTTCACAAGAAGTAGACAAAGCAGCGCTCGAAAAAGCTGCTCAAGATAAAGAAGCGCAGATGAAACAAATGCAGAATACACCTCAAGCTCAGCCACCTGCGCCTTATGCGGCACCCCCTGCTCAGTCGGGCCAAAACTTAAAAGATGCTGCGGTTTCGGGTGGGGCGGGTTCTCAATATATTCCTTGTCCGGTCACTCAAATTGAAGCGCGGATTACCAATGGGGTGCCTTCAGATTGGTGGGAAACCCCTCAAGTAGGAAGATTCCAATATGCTCAAGTGAATAATATTGGTGGAGCTGCTACTCTCCAGTGTTTTTATTGGGCTTACGATCGCGCGATTCCGATTATGAAACGGGCTCCTTTGGGAACCACTTGTACGCCTCAAGGGGCTGGTTTCCAGTGTCGGTAAAACGTTTTAGTAAAGAATGTTTGTTTATTAAATATTCGACTCTGTTTCGGGAAAATTTTTAGAGTAGGCTGTGCTGATTCGAGAGACAAGGATGAGTGCTACGATATTTAAAATCACATTCACTCCATCAGAAAAGCCATAAGTTATGACAAGTTTTGCGTGTCCGGCAGCATCTTCAGAGAAGGGGTTAACTCTGAGGAGTAGTTGGCCGATGAAGTTAGAGATGAGCCACAGGGTCCACCACCAACCAAGTAGAGTAAGCGAAGAAGTTTGATTTTTGTGGCTGGTTTTCCATAGCTCTTTCATCACTTGGTAGGGTTTAAATAGGTTAGCGATGGGTACAAAATACCACGCTACGGCCCAATTTGGAGCGAATACCATTGATTGCCCAGAGACTTGGTGCAGATTCTTGTTTGTTCTGTAGATCCAAATTAAAAAAGTGATGCCTGTAATGATAGAGAAAATGATCTGAATAATAGTAACAATGCTGATGAGAGTGTCGGATGGAAGCAAGATTTTGCTGGGATCAAAATGGGCAGGTAATTTTGCATAAGAATAGTAACCGTAAATTTCCACAAGGATCGCAATAGCCAAGATGCCAAGCTCAATTTTGAGAAGGGTGCGAAGCGTATTTGTAAGTCCAGCAAGTGGTTTGAGTTTCATGGTCCTCCCAATTGAGTGTGTTAGAGGTCTTTGTCTGTTTTAAAAAGCTTTACCATCCTAAAACATAAGCAAACATTAAAGGGGCCACAATCGTGGCATCGGATTCAACGATAAACTTGGGAGTATCGATGCCCAGTTTGCCCCAGGTGATTTTTTCGTTAGGGATCGCGCCCGAGTAAGAGCCATAAGAAGTGGTGGAATCTGAGATTTGGCAGAAGTAGCTCCAGAAGGGCACGTCGTGCCATTCAAGATCTTGATACATCATCGGAACTACGCAGATGGGGAAATCGCCCGCGATGCCTCCACCAATCTGAAAAAAACCAACACCTTTGCCCGAAGAATTTTTTCGATACCAGTCCGATAAAAACACCATATACTCAATGCCGCTCTTCATGGTGGTGGCCTTGATCTCTTCTTTAATCACATAAGATGCAAAAATATTTCCGAGGGTAGAATCTTCCCAGCCACCGACGATGATTGGAAGATTTTTTTCGGCCGCAGCAACCATCCAGCTATCTTTTGGATCGATCTGATAATATTGCTTTAAAACGCCGCTTTGAATCATCTCAAACATGAACTCATGCGGAAAAAAACGTTTTCCTTCTTCATTGGCTTTTTTCCAAAGAGCATGAATGTGTTTTTGTAAACGACGAAAGGCCTCTTCTTCGGGAATGCAAGTATCGGTGACGCGGTTTAAGCCTTGTTCTAAGAGTTCCCATTCTTGCTTGGGGGTTAAGTCTCGATAATTGGGAATTCTTTTGTAATGATCATGAGCAACCAAATTCATTAAATCCTCTTCAAGATTAGCTCCAGTGCAGCTGATGATCTGCACCTTATCTTGGCGGATCATTTCGGCCAGCGAAACACCCAGCTCGGCGGTGCTCATAGCGCCAGCCAGGGTAATCATCATTTTTCCATTTTCTTCGAGGTGTTTACAATAAGCTTCAGCGGCGTCTACAAGAGCGGCGGCATTAAAATGACGATAATGATGTTTGATAAATTGACTAATAGGGCCCGTACTCATTGGTTTGAATCCTCCAGGTAGATTGACACATTTAGACTACTCGTGTTACCCCATAAATTCTATGCTTCTCAAACTTCAAGAGAAAAAAGAAGAAAGTTTTGAAAAAGCCCGCGATGCCTTTATTGAAGCTGCCGGCAAAATTAGCGCAAATATGTTGGGAATGGTGAGCCGGGTAGGGGGGCAAATCTATGCGCTTCTTTTTTTATCGCGTAATCCTCTTTCGCTCGATGAAATTTCCGATACCCTCAAGATTAGCAAGTCTAATATTAGTATTAATATTCGTTTATTAGAAGAAGCGAAGCTGGTTCGTAAAGTTTGGGTGAAGGGAGATCGAAAAGACTTTTATGAAGCAAGTCGAGAACACCCTACGCATGTATTAAGAGATTTTTTTGACCGGATTCGTTCGGGCATTGAAGAGAGTATTCGGATTGTTACTCGATGTCGAAAACAATTTGAGGCCGTAAAACCTGAAGGAGAGCAACAAGAAGAGGTTGCTTTCATTTTAAATCAATTGCAGCTTCTCGATATGTTTTATCAGGCTGCAAGTCAGATTTTTGAAGACTTCTACCAAGGACGTCCTGTGGATATTGATATCCTACGGAGCGTTATTCTAGACCGTTAATCTTAAGTGCTAAATTCCTCAACAAAACATTCGGATTGACTTTATGTGTCAAGATCTATACACGTAGTAGATCGTTTTCTGAATAAAATCAGGCATTTAGAACGTTTAGAAAGATCTAAAACTTCGTCTGTTCCCGAGGGGTCGGGAAATTAAAAGGAGAAAAACACATGGCCGTTGCCTTAAATGAACTCGAAAAGATGCAAGAAGAAGCGCAAGAATCGAAGATTAGTCGTGCGCATAATTTTTATTTTCCCTCCAACGGAAAGCTTGCCTCCGAAAAACTACAACAGGGTGGTGCTAAATTAGGAGAGCGTTTGTTAGTGGGAGCAGCAAAGGCATTGTGGCCTGTTTTTAAATTGGTCAACAAGATCCATCAGGGGAAAGCCATTCAGCCTAAATGGGCCCCGGCTCCTTTGCTCAAGAAAAAAGAGAAGACCTTTCCTCAGCTGGGTTGGCCCCGAACTACCGATTCTTTGTGCCCGGGTTGCGTCAAAGAAGTGCGACAAGCCATTATTTCGGGTGAAAAAGATTACACCTATTTGATTGAATCAAATCCCGGCGAAGTGAAGGCCAATATTATTGAGCGCGATGGCAAAGTTTATATGGTGAAGCGCTGTGAAAAGCACGGTGAGTTTGAAGATATTATGGCCTTAGATGCTCGATTTTTAGAAAGAATGGAAAAACTTTATCCGGGCCGTGATTTTAAATCGCCTCTTTCTCTACTTCGCAATCATGGTACCTCTACAATTAAGTATGGCCGTGGTTCGGTGCTTACAGTCGATCTTACCAATCGTTGTAACATGATGTGTGATCCTTGCTTCATGGATGCCAATCAAGTGGGCTATGTGCATGAGTTGTCTTGGGATGATATTAAAGAAATTCTCGATAACTCACTCAAAATCAAGCCCAGGCGCCAAATGTCAGTCCAGTTTTCAGGAGGTGAGCCGACCTTATCTCCTTATTTCATTGAAGCAATTCGTTATGCAAAAAAAGTGGGTTATTTTAGTGTGCAGGCTGCAACAAACGGCATTCGTTTCGCAGAAGATCCTGAGTTTGCAAAGCAGGCTTATGATGCCGGTTTACGAATTGCATACCTTCAATTTGATGGGGTTGAAAATGCGGCCAACGAGCATCGAAAAATTTCTAACTTATTCGATGTAAAATTGCGCGCGATTACGAATTTGGCAAATGCTGGAATCGACGTTGTTTTGGTTACCACCATTGTTAATCAAGTGAACGATCATCAGGTTGGGCCCATCATCGATTTTGCCATTCAAAACTCCGATAAAATTACATTCTGTTCGTTCCAACCTGTTTCTTTCACGGGGCGTGACGAAGATATTAGCGATGAAGATCGCAAAAAGCACCGTTATACCTTGGCCCATTTGGCTCATGACGTGAAAAAACAAACCGGTGTTTCGGAACCTATGCGCGACTGGTTTCCACTTTCTGCAGCCGGTCCTTTCTCCGATTTGGCCGATTATTTAAAGGGGCCCGACCAAGATTGGGGCACTATGAAGTGCGGTTGTCATCCCAATTGCGGAATTGGAATGGCTTTGTTTGTGGATAAACAACAAAAGAAATGGTTGCCGGTTTCGGAATTCATTAATATCGATCAGCTCTTATTAGATGTTCAAGATATTACAGATGCCTCTCAGCCTCACTGGCTCACAAAGCTCGAAGTCGCTTGTTCGGTATTGCGTAATTATAATCCGCATACAGCACCCAAAGAACTCACCCTCAAAGATTTCTTGAAGAAATTTGACAAATCCACTGGTGGGGGGCTCAAAGGTGGAAAAGCAGATTACGGCGTGGGCGCAGAGCGTAAAAAAGATCGTTGGCATTTTATGTTTGTCGCCGGAATGTGGTTTCAAGATCTCTTCAATTATGATTTTCGCCGTACGGAAATGTGCATTATTCCTTATGGAACTCAAAAAGGTGAAATCTCTTTTTGTGCCTACAACACAGGAATCGGCTGGCGACAAATCATTGAAGAACTGCATAAGAATGCGAGTGTGGGAGAGTGGTATCGTCAACATGGACGGCATTCCGTTCATGCGGGCAATAAACCTTTAGAGCTTCCTACTTTCGATCACGAAGTGAATGTCCCGCTGAAGTCCGATCCTTCGACTTTACATTAATTGTAATCTCGATTCAGCTAATCTTAAGACAGGGGCATTCTTAGATTAAAGAATGCCCCTTATTTTTATTATGCATTTTAATTCTGATAACTTTGATCCCATTTGGTATTCTTTAGGCCCTCTGATTGTGATTAATGTTTTAAGTCTTCTCACCGTTTTAATTTTTGCGGCTCTCCGTAAAAATAATCCTAAAATTCCAGCTCAAGATGAACTTGATAAAAGGCATCACTCTCGATTTTTAGGAAAATGGTTTAAAGAATATTGGTTTTGGGTGACTTCTCCTATCGAGAAAATTGCTCTTTTTTTTCACCTCACCCCTAATTTTTTTACGACGCTTGGATTCTTGATTGCGCTCGCTTCAGGCATCGCCTTTTTTTATGGCCGTTTTGGAATTGGTGGCTGGTGTGTGATTTTTGGTGGCACCTGCGATATGTTTGATGGCCGTATTGCCCGCATTACCGGTAAATCAACTGCGGGAGGGGCCTTTTATGATTCGGTCATGGATCGCTTTGGAGAGCTGGCAAGTTTGGTGGGCCTGGCTCTTTTTTACCGAAATCATTGGATGCTATGGTTTGTCTTGTTGGCCATTGTGGGTTCGATGATGGTGAGTTACGCCCGGGCGCGTGGGCAATCGGTGGGAGTTGATTGTAAAGAAGGGGTGATGCAACGCCCCGAACGGATAGTTTATTTGGGGGTCAGCGCAATTTTTAGCCCTATTTTTGCGTATTTGCTCAGGCCTTATTATTCTTTGCCTTTAGATTTTTTACTTCAATGGGCGCTTATTTTGATTGCGGTCATGACCCTCTACACTTCTTTTTCTCGTTCTTTATGGATTTATAAAGCGCTTGAAGGAAAGCGTTCTTAGCTTTGTGGCACTGTAAGGGTAATATTTCGAACCCCTCGCTCGTAAGTAATTGAAGGGGTCCCATCTGCAGCGAACCCAAATTGGGGTGGGTCGTAAAAATCACGGTTGGGTCCTGAAAATTGAATGCCCCGATTGGTATTGGCAGCGGTTCTCACTAAAGAACGTCCTGTACTGCAAGCAATAAAAGAAACAGAAGCGTAGCCTCTAAAGCTAATTTCTCCATTGATTAGATCCTCTTCATCGAGATGATGGGTTTCGTCTGAGCTGCGACTAGTCAGTTCAATTCCGTAAGCACTCCCATGCCCAAGAACAAAAGCATAATGAGTTTGGTTTGGGTTAATTCTTAGGCCGGCATTTAGATTTGTTTGAGCATGTATTTCATTTTCATTCTCTTGGTAAAAAATTTTGTAGTCTTGAGAATAAGTGTCAATTGCTTTACTTAAACTTCCATCCACAAAACCCCCATTCCAATCATCTTTTGCCATGCTGATTACTAATACCCGTTTTTGATCATTCGGAGTACAAGGATTAAAAATAGAGCCATTTCTAATAATAGTAAGAGCAGAAGAGATTGTATAAAATCGGTGAGGACGTTGAATTCCTAAGGCATGGAGACGATAGATAAGTTCTTGGGGGCTTGAATATTGGCCCGCTTCTGGAAAACGAGTGCGAAGTTCAGCAATCATCTGTTGCCACACTGAGGAAGATTCTGAGGAGTAGGTGAATCTCAAAACTTGAAAGTTATATTGGGCTGCCCAATATAAGTAAGAATAACGTAAATTTTCAGGTAGGCGAGAAAGGTAAGTTTGCGCATTAGCCGGGTCTCCAATAATTTCTGCAAGACGATTCTCGTTGAGTTCATTTTGAGGCCGAGCCTCTCTTAAGCTGTGAGTCTCAGATGCAAAATAACCAAAACTCTGAAAAGTAGCGCCACTGGAGTAGAGAATGGCACCGGCCCCCAAAGGAGAAAAAAAATTACCGCCTCCCTCATTGGGAGTGAAATGTGTTCGTCTGTAAACCAGTTGTGCTTGTTCTGCAAAAACTCTTAAATTGGATGCCAGGCGCAAATGCCGATTTTGGCTCCACTCCATTAAATACTGAAAACGCTGTAAGGGAGAGCCTATCCAAGAGTAATCTGTAGAAGATGAGATAAAATCTGAAATTGAAACATATCGAGGGTGGGCGTAATCAGCCTGGGAAAGCGCAATTTGGTCGTTTGTTTCGATTACTCCTCGAACACCTAGATCTCGGAAATGGGTATAAGTCATAAGTTTTATTGAAGATTTCTCACTTTTTTATCTTTTATCGGCTCTACTAAGAAGAAGTTGTGTGTAGAAATTTTTCTTGCTAAAGCTCCAATAACCCGTTAAAAGTAACGCTCTTCGCTGCGGAAGCAGTATTTTGAGTGGGCTTAAAAGCCCACTTTTTTTTTGTTGATGCCTCATGATGAATGTTGAACAAATTGAAGCTTTACTTGAACCCGTTGCCCAATCATTAGGCTATGAATTGGTGGCTTGTGAATGGACCAGCGAGTTTGGAAAAAAAATACTGCGTGTTTATATTGATCAAGCGGCGGGAATAAAACTAGAAGACTGTGAAAAGTTTTCAAAGTTAGTGGATCCTTTGCTTGATGTAGAAACTGAAATTCCAGAGGCCTACGATCTTGAAGTCTCTTCACCCGGGCTTGCCCGTCCGCTGCGAAAATTAAAAGACTTCGATCAATTTAAAGGCAGGTGGATTCGCCTAAAAACAAAAACCCCTTTAGAGGGTAGGGCGAACTATAAAGGAGTTCTCGAAGGAACTCGTGAAAATAATGTTTTAATAGTGGTTGATGGATTTTCTTATGAAATCCCTCATTCTTTGATCGAAAAAGCTCACATTGAACCCTCTCGTGAAGAGCTTTTTCAAAACAAAAATAAACGGAGAGAGCATGGCCGCAAAAAAGAGAAAAACAGCTAAAGAAGGTGTGAAGTCGATGTTCATTAACTTGAACAGCGTTCTTGAACAGGTGGGAAAAGATAAAGGAATTCCAAAAGAGCTTTTGGTCGATGCGGTTGAGTCGGCCATGTTGATTGCCGCGAAACGTAAATACGGGCCCGACGCAGAGCTTGAAGCGCATTACAACGAAGAGCTTGGAGAGGTAGAGCTTTTTCAATTTCGCACCGTGGTTGAATTGATTGAAAATCCTGCTTTGCAGATCTCCGAAAAAGAAGCTCATGCGCTTGATCCGGAGGCAGCGATTGGAGACAGTTTAGGAGAAAAGATTGATTCAAATCAATTTGGGCGCATTGCGGCTCAAACTGCAAAACAAGTCATTATTCAAAAAGTTCGAGATGCAGAACGCGATATTATTTACAACGAATACAAAGATCGCATTGGAGATATTGTTACTGGTATTGTTCGTCGTGTTGAAAAAGGGAATGTGATTGTTGATTTGGGTAGAACAGAAGCTTTGTTGCCGATGAAAGAGCAAGTTCCTACAGAAACCTATAAAAACAACGATCGAATCACAGCTTTATTACTGGAGCTTCGCCAAGATAATCGGGGCCCGCAGGTGATTTTATCTCGTAGGCAGCCAGGCCTCATTAAAGCTCTGTTTGCTATGGAAGTTCCTGAAGTTTCAGAAGGTGTGGTCGAGATCAAATCTGCGGCACGTGAGCCTGGGGCGCGGGCAAAGGTTGCTGTCTATTCGAGCGATAGCGATGTTGATCCTGTAGGTGCCTGTGTGGGAATGAAAGGATCTCGAGTGCAAAGCGTGGTTCAAGAGTTACGTGGCGAAAAAATCGATATTGTAAGCTACGACGAAGATCCCGCTCGTTTTGTTTGCAACGCCATTGCACCTGCCGAAGTGAATAGAGTTGTTTTGCATGAAAAAGATCGTTCTTTAGAAATTATTGTTCCAGACGATCAACTTTCATTGGCGATTGGTAAGAAAGGTCAGAATGTTCGCTTGGCGGCCCAGTTGACGGGTTGGAATATTGATATTTTTAGTGAATCGAAGATGGAAGAGATTCAAAAAAATGCGAAGCGAGCTTTGGTAGAAGATTTGGGAATCGAAGAAAGTTTGGCGAGTATTCTATACAGCCACGCTTTTCGCTCAACCCGAGAGATTGCGGCTTCTAAACTCGAAGAGTTGTTAGAGATTCCTGCGATTGGTTCAGAATTGCTCACTCAGGTCTATCAAAAGGCGGTAGAAGTGGTGAAAAAAGCGAAAGCATCATCGGATTCTTCTCAAGGAGAAGTAAAAAATAACGATCAAATTGCAGCAGAATAATTTTTAAGAAGTTGTGAAAAAAACATTTTTTGCATAAGCATTGTAAAAAAATAAAAAGAACTTCTATTAGGAAAGTTTTTTAAGGAATTCATGGAATCCAAAAACGACATTGTTGAGAAACGTGTTAAACCGACAGTCATTCGTCGGCGGGCTAAAATAGAACCTCCTGCAGAGCAGGCGAGCGTTCCTGAAGAAAAAGTTGTTCTTTCGGGTGCAGAAGAAAATCCCTCAAAGACTATTCGTAAAACAGAAAGTGCTCCTCAACCTGTTGTAGAAGAAAAGAAGTCTGCTCCGGTGCTCGAAACGCCTACACCTGTCTCAGCCCCACCCGCTCCAGCTCCTAAGAAAATAGAACAAGAAGAAGATAGGCCCCGATTTGGTTTGAAGGTGGTGGGAAAGATTGATCTGAAGCCTTCTTCACGTGATGCCTCCAAACCAGAAGCGAAAGCTCCTGCCGCTAAAGTTGGAGAAGGGACCGTATTTAAACCTGTTTCGATTGAGGAAGAAGAAGAAGCCAAGAAAAACAAAGTTAAAAAGGTTGTAAAAAAGACACGTCGAGATGAGCTTGAGGTTGATCTTGAAGGTATTGGTAAGGTGGCCACTCTCACTCAACTGACTCGTTTGGCTGCTGCTACCGTTCCTCAGCGGGTTGAACGCGAAAGAATTTTTGAGCCCGGAAGAAATAGCCGCAAGAAAAAGAGTGTTAAAAAAGATTTTAAAAAGCCAGATCTAGCTCCGAAGAAAGCCTCTAAACGGATTATTAAAATAGACGAAGCAATTGTAGTGGCTGATTTTGCGCATGAAATGGGAGTGAAGTCTTCGGAGATTATTAAAAAATTGATGGCCTTGGGTTCGATGGTGACTCTTAATCAAGCGATCGATTTTGATACGGCTACCTTAGTTGCCCATGATTATGGCTATGAAGTCAAAAAGACGGGCTTTGAAGAATCGCAGGTGATTAACACCTCCGAAGATAAAGCCGAAGATTTAGAAGAACGTCCCGCAGTTGTTACCGTCATGGGGCATGTCGATCATGGAAAAACATCTCTTTTAGATGCGATTCGTAAAGCGCAAGTCGCCGCAGGAGAGGCTGGGGGAATCACCCAACATATTGGAGCTTATCAAGTAAAACATCCAAAAGGTTTGATTACTTTTCTCGATACGCCGGGCCACGAAGCTTTTACGGCAATGCGTGCGCGTGGTGCTTCTGTCACTGATATTGTGATTTTAGTTGTGGCTGCAGATGAAGGAATTCGTCCTCAAACGATTGAAGCGATTCATCATGCGAAGGCCGCTGAAGTGCCGATTATTGTGGCTATCAATAAAATCGATAAGCCCGAAGCCGATTTGGAAAGAGTTAAACGACAATTAGCCGAGCACCAGTTGGTTCCCGAAGAGTGGGGCGGCGATACGATTTATGCCCCTGTTTCTGCCAAGGCTCTGCAAGGAATCGAAGAGCTTTTAGAAATGATTCTCTTACAGGCTGAAGTTCTTGAGTTGAAAGCAAATCCTAAAAAAATGGCAAAAGGGGTTGTGATTGAATCTCGCTTAGATCGTGGAAAAGGTCCCGTGGCTACTGTTTTAATTCAAGAAGGAACTTTGCATGCGGGGGATTCGGTGATTGCAGGTGTCCATTTTGGTCGTGTGCGCGCGATGCATGATGATCAAGGGCGAGAGATTAAAGAGGCGGGCCCTTCAGTACCTGTTGAAATTTTAGGCTTGCCGGGCGTTCCGAATGCCGGAGAAGTTTTAGATGCGGTTAGTGAAGATGGAATGGCGAAAGTTTTAGCCGAGCATCGCGAAAATAAAGAAAAACAACAAAAGGTCTTGGCTACTTCTCGAGCGAGTTTGGAAGATTTATTTAAGCAAGTGCAAGAAGGTGAAACCCAAGAGCTAAAGCTTCTTTTAAAGGGAGATGTGCAGGGCTCGGTAGAGGCAATCCGAGACGCCTTGCTAAAACTTCCGAGTGATAAAGTTCGAGTGACTCTTTTACATAGTGGCGTGGGGGGAATTACCGAATCCGATATCATGCTGGCTTCTGCTTCGAATGCGATTGTGATCGGTTTTAATGTGCGGCCCGACAATAAAGCGTTGTCGATAGCCGAGCATGAAAAAGTTGAAGTTAAGGTTTATAATATTATCTATAACGTATTAGATGATATTAAAAAAGCGATGGAAGGTTTGTTGGCTCCTACTTTGAAAGAAAAATATTTAGGTCGAGCCGAAGTAAGAAATACCTTCAATATTTCAAAAATCGGGACCATTGCCGGTTGTTTCGTAGTAGACGGAAGTTTGACTCGAAATGCGAAAGTCCGCTTACTTCGCGACAGTGTGATTGTCTACGACGGAAAACTGAATTCTTTGAAACGATTTAAAGACGATGCCAAAGAAGTTCAGCAAGGTTATGAATGTGGAATGGGTCTTGAAAATTTCAACGATATTAAAGTGGGAGACATTATTGAAGCTTATGTGGTTGAGAGTATTGCTGCGAAGCTTTAATTTTTCTTCATGTTTGTAGGTGTTTGTAAAATTTCTATTTCCATTCCAGGTGTTCAATCTCTTAAAGAGAAGCGCAGCGCGGTTCAGCGCATTAAGCAAAAGATTTTGAATCAATTTAAAATTTCTCTGAGTGAGGTGGGTGCCCTTCAAAATTATGAAGTGGCGGAGCTGGCTTTTGCTTCGGTGAGTTCGGACGAAAATTTTATTAGAGATCTAATCGCTAAAATTCAAAACTTTATTGAAAATAGTGAAGGACTTCGAATTATTTTTGATCGCAGCGAAGTGCTTCAATATGAATAACTAGAATGATCATGAAACAGGGTAGACCCGAAAGAATTGCAGAAGAAATTCGTAAAGTCGTAACGCCTATTTTGGAATATGAATTAGCAGATCCTCACCTCGAGGGTATTCAAGTAACGGCGGTGAAGATTACGCGCGACTTAGGTTTGGTGCGTGTTTATTTTAAATTGCTTGATCACCCCGAGAGAAGAAAAGAAGTTTTGAAATCTCTCAAAAAAGCGGCAGGACACATTCGTCACCGTGTTTCAGAGGGTATGACCCTAAAACATGCCCCTCAGTTTGATTTTTTTTATGATGAATCTTCGGAGTTGCAAGAGAAGATCGATTCTCTTTTTGCTCAAATTAATGCAGATAAATCGAGTGAATAATTATGAATGGGGTGTTTGTTCTCGATAAACCGAAAGGTTTGAGCTCTCAACAAGCCCTCTCTAGAATTCGGCGTTTTTTTAAAGAAAAAAGGGGAGGGTATTCGGGTACCCTAGACCCTTTTGCTACTGGAGTACTTCCGATTTATCTGGGTGAAGCAACTAAAATCATTCCTTTTATTCCAGAGAAACGAAAAACTTACCGAGCAAAGCTTTTGTTAGGCCTTGCTACCGATACCCTCGATTTGACGGGGCGAGAACTGGAGAAGTTGCCCGTTCCTCTTCTGAGTGAAGAAAAAATTCACGATTGTTTTCATCAATTTTTGGGTCCACAACAACAAACGCCTCCCCAATTTTCTGCTTTGAAATTTCAAGGAAAACCTCTTTATCGCTATGCCAGAGCGGGAGAAAAAATAGAGTTAAAACCACGCTCTGTTGAAATTTTTTCTATTCGCCTTTTAGGGTACGACCAAACATCAATTGAGTTTGAAGCCTGTGTGAGCCCTGGCACTTATATTCGAGTTTTGGCTGCTGATCTTGCGCGAGCCTTGAATACTTGTGGGCATTTAACTGAACTTCAGAGAACCGAAAGTGGTTTTTTTAATCTCAAGAGAAGCATCAAGCTAGAATTGTTGGAGAAAATAAAAGAAGAGGATTCCTATTTTTATTCTGTAGAAGAATTGTTTGATCGGGTTCTTAATTTGGAAGATCCTGTGATTTGTGAACGAATTTTAAAGGGACAAAAAATCTCTTTGAGAGATATCCCCCCCATTTTAGAGGAAAAACCTTCTTCTATTTTAGTTAAAACAGACAACAAGCTCTTGGCGATTATGGAGAAAATTGAAGGGAGAGGCTTAAAACCTTTAAGGATTTTAAATTTCTCTTTAGAGGGGTAAATTTTATTCTTTCTTATCGACAGGATAAAAAACCCATGCTAAGAAGGCCCGCCTTTTAAAGACCCGTAAAAACAAAAGGTATTCTTTATTTCATTCATAATTTGGAGGAAAAAATGAAAAACAAATTTTCAAAGGTCCTATTGCCTTTGATGCTTCTTTTTCTTGCACCCAATCTTTGGGCAAGTGAAGCAGAGCTTCTGTTACCTGATTTGAGTTCCGTGTCGTTTTTAGGACATCCCGGAAATCATTTGCTCTTAATTGGTTTGGGAGTTTGTGCTTTAGGTCTTCTTTTTGGCTTGGTGATTTATTCTCAAGTCAAAAAAATGCCCGTTCATAAATCGATGGCCGAAATTTCGGAGCTCATTTATGAAACCTGTAAAACCTATCTTGTGACGCAAGGAAAATTCATTCTCCTTCTTGAGGTTTTTATTGGCATCATCATGGTGATTTATTTTGGGGTCTTGCGCCATTTCTCCTCCGAAAAAGTAATCATTATTTTGCTCTTTAGTTTGGTGGGGATTGCAGGAAGTTACGGAGTAGCCTGGTT
The DNA here is from genome assembly GCA_964384365.1 of uncultured Pseudomonadota bacterium. Taxonomy (GTDB): domain Bacteria; phylum UBA10199; class UBA10199; order JADFYH01; family JADFYH01; genus CAYLKF01. Next base: position 224,008 of record CAYLKF010000003.1, read on the forward strand.
TGGAATTCGAATCAACACCTTAGCAAATTCTCGAACCGCCTTCGCGAGTTTAGAAGGGAAACCCTATCCAATTTATGCAATTCCTTTGAAAGCCGGGATGAGTATTGGAATGCTTTTAATTAGCACCGAGCTTGTCATGATGCTTTGTATCTTATTGTTTGTGCCTCGCGATTATGCAGGGCCTTGTTTTATTGGGTTTGCGATCGGTGAATCTTTAGCCGCTTCTGCTCTTCGTATTGCTGGAGGAATTTTTACAAAAATCGCGGACATTGGTTCAGATCTTATGAAAATCGTCTTCAACATTAAAGAAGATGATGCTCGTAATCCTGGAGTGATTGCGGATTGTACCGGAGATAATGCTGGAGATTCCGTAGGCCCCACAGCGGATGGTTTTGAAACTTATGGAGTTACCGGGGTTGCCTTAATTACCTTTATTCTTTTGGCAGTTCCTGAAGCGCTTACCCAAGTACAGTTACTGGTTTGGATCTTCATGATGCGTATTGTGATGGTTTTGGCTAGTGGTCTTTCTTATTGGGTTAATGAAACCTTCGTCAAAGGAAAGTATAAGAATGCAGCTCAGATGAGCTTTGAGGCGCCTCTTACTTCGTTAGTTTGGCTCACCTCTATCATCTCGGTTGCTCTTACCTTCGTTGTTTCTTACCTTTTAATTCCTACTTTAGGAGATGGTACCCTCTGGTGGAAGCTTTCTGCCATTATCACTTGTGGAACTTTAGCGGGAGCGTTGATTCCTGAAATGATCAAAGCCTTTACCTCTACCAATTCGGCTCACGTGCGTGAAGTAGTGACCGCATCGCGAGAAGGTGGAGCCTCCTTAAATATTCTCGCCGGTTTAACAGCAGGTAACTTTAGCTGTTATTGGATGGGAATCATGATTGTCATTTTGATGGGGATTGCCTACGGGGTAAGTGGACAAGGTCTTGATGTGCTCATGAAGGCCTCTCCTGTTTTTGCCTTTGGTCTGGTCGCTTTCGGATTCTTAGGAATGGGGCCAGTGACCATCGCAGTTGATTCGTATGGTCCAGTGACTGATAATGCTCAATCCGTTTATGAGCTTTCCGTCATTGAAACACTTCCCAATATTAAACAAGAATTGAAGAAAGACTTTGGCTTTGATGTAAATTTTGAAAAGGCCAAGCATCTTTTAGAAGAAAATGATGGAGCTGGAAATACTTTTAAAGCAACGGCAAAGCCGGTGTTGATTGGAACTGCAGTAGTCGGAGCCACCACAATGATCTTCTCAATTATTGTGGTTTTAACAATCGGACTTACTTCTAATCTCGATAAACTCTCGCTCTTGCATGCACCTTTCCTCTTAGGCTTGATTACCGGAGGGGCCGTGATTTACTGGTTTACGGGTGCATCCACTCAAGCGGTGAGTACAGGAGCTTACCGTGCGGTTGAGTTCATCAAGAAAAATATCAAACTCGAAGGTGCAACAAAAGCCTCGGTGGCCGATAGTAAAAAGGTTGTCGAGATTTGTACTCAATATGCCCAGAAGGGGATGTTCAATATCTTCCTAACGGTTTTCTTTAGTACACTTGCCTTTGCCTGTTTAGAACCCTATTTCTTTATCGGATACTTGATTTCAATTGCTCTCTTTGGATTATTCCAAGCCATTTTTATGGCAGATGCGGGTGGAGCCTGGGATAACGCCAAAAAAATCGTTGAAGTGGAGTTGAAAGAAAAAGGAACCGCTCTCCATGCGGCAACAGTTGTGGGAGATACAGTGGGAGATCCTTTCAAAGATACTTCTTCGGTTGCAATGAATCCGATTATTAAGTTTACGACCTTGTTTGGTTTATTGGCTGTAGAACTCGCGATTGAAATGAGCCGTCAAACGAGTGCGATTTTAGCAGGAGTCTTTTTTGTGATTTCTGTTGTTTTCGTCTGGCGTTCTTTCTACAGCATGAGAATTAAATCGAACTAGTAAAAAGATGAATATTAACGAAGGCCTAGAGAATTTATTGTTCTCTAGGCCTTTTTATTGTAGCCTCCCGTTGTTGGAAAAACGGTTTTAAGCCGTTTAATAAAAGGAGACCTTCGATGAAAAAAATAAGTATATTTTTAGCTTTGTTGTTTGTGGGGGTGTTTTCAGGTTTTGCTCAAGCCGATGCAGCAAAAACCATGTGTTTGAATATTAAGGGGTTAAGTTGTGCTTTATGTGCCGCCAAAGTAGAGGCAAACCTTAAAAAACTCGATGGGGTAACAAAGTGTAGTGTGGATGATAAGTCGGGTAAAGGAAGTGTTGAATACACAGAAGGTAAAACAAATTCCGAGCAAATTTTGGAGTCTTGCAATAAGTCGGGATTTAAATGCGATCCTTGCTAGTGTAGCAGTTGAGAAAGTTAGACCGCTGAAAAGCCTTTGGATTTCCAAAGGCTTTTTTATTTTTAAAAACTTCGTTGGAAAAACCCTTCCTTTCTTATATAGTGTGGTGTTCTTGTTGAACTAGAGTCGTTTCCAAACCTATGAACAATCTATTGTCTTTTGAAGGTGGTACTTCTGCAGTTTATCTCTTTGCGGCGATTTTGTGCGTCTGTTTGAATGCTTTTTTTGTGGCCGCTGAATTTGCAATGGTTAAGGTTCGGACAACACGTCTTGAGACCCTACAATCCAAAGGAAACTTTCTCGCTCGCGCTGCTTATAAAATAGTTTTAAATCTGAACGCTTACCTTTCGGCTACCCAGCTTGGAATTACTCTGGCGAGTCTTGGTTTGGGATGGATGGGAGAGCCCGCCTTTGCGAGTCTTTTAGAGCCTCTTTTTCGCGAATGGGGGTGGAGTGAAGCAACCTTACATGGTGTTGCTTTTGCCGTGGCCTTCACATTAATTTCTATTCTGCATCTCGTTCTAGGAGAGTTGGTTCCAAAACAAATGGCGATTCAAATGGCAGAACGAATTTTATTAATTGTCGCCATTCCCATGACCTTTTTTTATTGGATTTTTTATCCTTTTCTTTGGTTTTTGAACAATCTCACTAATTTAATTGTTCGAATTTTAGGTTTTAAACTGACTTACGAAGACGCGGCTCACGATGAAGAAGAAATACGTTTGATTGTTGAAAACTCCTATGAGGGAGGGTCTCTTTCTCCTCGTAAAGCTTCTTTACTTGAAAATGTTTTTGAATTTTCTCATCGGACTGTTCGAGAAATCATGGTGCCTCGCCAAGATATTATTTATCTTCTCGTTGGAAATTCGAGTGAAGCAAATTTGCATCTCGCAAAAGAATCTGGTCATACTCGTTTTCCTCTTTGTGATGGAGATCTCGATCACGTTATTGGTCTGGTGAATGTAAAAGATGTTATTTGGCATTTAGAAGATCGTGATGTGCTCATTAAATTGTTTGATTTGAAACGGCCTATTCTATTTGTTCCAGAAGGGAAGCCGGTTGATCAACTTTTAAGGGAGTTTCAGTCGAAAAAAATTCATATGGCGGTGGTGGTTGATGAGTTTGGTTCTACAGCGGGCTTGATCACTCTAGAAGACGTGATTGAAGTGATTGTGGGAGAAATCCAGGATGAGTTTGACCAGGAACAACCTAAAATCGCGCGCCAATCCGAAAATATTTTTCTTGTGGATGGAAGTGCTTCCATTCGGGAGGTTTCACAGGCTTTAGATTTAGCCCTTCATGATGAAAACAATGTATCGATTGCAGGCTACTTCGTAGAGCATCTCGGGCATTTAGCGAAAGAAGGGGATACACTGAATATCCCGCCTTATTTTGTAAAAGCTTCTGAAGTAAAGAATAAGCGAGTAATTAAACTACTTTTTGAAAAAGCAAAGGATGTTCCTGAAATAAAAGCAATAGGAGACTAATCTTTCAATTGTGAAAGCCACTCAAGTGCCTTTTTAGATCGGCCTTCAAACATTTTCTTTAGAGTCTTCTGGATGTAAATTTTATCGAGCCACTTTCCTAATTCTCCTCCCCAGAGCTCATAATCAATTTGATCGATCATTAAAGTTTTGGAGCCTTTTTCTTCGAATCGGTGGGTGTGAGACCATTTTTTAAAGGGGCCAAAAACTTGGGTATCCGTGAAAAGCTCGTCCTTTTTAAAAGCCTGTATTTTGCCAAACCACAAAACAGGGAACAGGCCTTGCCAAAAAAGAAGCAAAAATTTTTGGTTTTTTGCATGACTTCCTTTTCCGTAAAGAACTTGCACAAAACCGGGTTGTATTTTTTTAAGATTATTGAGGTTTGTGCCAAGCTCGAAGGCTTTCTGTAAGGGAATTGGAAGTAAAGTAGTGAATTTAAGTTGAGGCATAGATTAAACCCTAAAATGCGAGAGGGGGGATTTGAACCCCCATGCTGTTGCCAGCGCCAGACCCTGAATCTGGTGTGTCTGCCAGTTCCACCACTCTCGCTTATTTGTTTTTATTTAAGATAGATTTATGATTCGTCGTCTGAATTATTTCCACCCTCTTCATCAAATTCTTCGAAACCTTCTTCATCAAAAACCTCGGTTCCACAATTAGGGCAAATACTTTCTCCACCAAGATATTGGCCGCAATTTGGGCAATATTCTTCGAATGGATTTTCTTCGCTCATTTTATACTCCATAACTCCTCCCACAAGAAAATGATTGGGTTCATGTTAGAAATCGGGATACAATCGTCAAAATATTCAATCAAGTGTTAATTATCTTTAATTCAGAAAGACTCTAAATAAATCTCAATATTTAGTTTTTAGAAAATATGGCAAATAAAAATAAAACAAAAAATAGAACGCTCGTAGGAATCGTAGAATTACATGTCGATGGTTATGGCTTTGTTGTGCCAGACAAAAAAAAGGAGAAAGATGTTTTTGTGCCTCCTTCTCAACTTGCTGGAGCAATGGATGGAGATCGCGTTGAAGCCGAGGTGACGGGGCAAAAAGGTAAAAGACGGAGCGAAGGGCGAATTTTAAAAGTTTTAGAGAGGTCTAAGATTAAAATAGTGGGCACCTATGAAGAATCTCATCGAGGGCCTGTGGTTGTTTGTCGAGGACGTCGACGTCCTCTCATTTTGAGGGTTGAAAATGATAAAACAGGAGGGGTGAAGTTTGGGCAGACCGTTCTCGCAATTATTACTCAATATCCCGATAAGCAGCAGAGTTTAAAAGGAGATGTGCTTGAAATTTTGGGAGATCGTGGAGAGATGGCTACCGAAATTCAAGTGACGATCGCCGAAAAAAATATTCGAACAGAATTTCCGGAAACTGTGATTCAAGAATCTGAGCAGCTTTCCAAAGAGATTCCAAAAAGTGAATATTCGAAACGGGTGGACCTTCGTAAACTTCCTTTGATTACAATCGATGGTGAGAATGCGAAAGATTTTGATGACGCAATTTACGTGCAAAAAACAGATAAGGGTTTCCGGCTGTATGTGGCCATTGCCGATGTTTCTTATTACGTGACTCCTCATAGTAAATTAGATCAAGAAGCCTATATTCGGGCGACTTCTGTTTATTTTCCAGATCGCTGTATCCCGATGTTGCCTGAAGCACTTTCAAATGATTTGTGCAGTTTGCGTCCTTATGAAGATCGTCCCACTTTTGTGGCGGAGATCGAATTTGATCGAAAGGGAAAAAAACTTTCTTCAAAATTTTATAAAGCCATCATTTGCAGCGCTGCACGACTCACCTACACTCAAGTGAAGCAAATGATGCTCGATCTGGATGTGGCTTTGCGTAAGCAGAATCAATTTTTGATTCATTCTTTAGAAGATGCTTTCGAATTATTTGAGTTATTACGTGGACGCCGAATGGCGCGAGGGAGCATTGACTTTGATTTGCCCGAACCTGAGATTATTGTAGATGTGGAAGAAGGCGTCGCAACGGCAATTCTCAAACGCCCTAGAAATAAAGCTCATATGTTGATTGAAGAGTTTATGTTGGCAGCCAACGAAGCCGTTGCAACTTTTTTTGCAGAACAAGATCACCCTGGGATTTATCGAATTCACGAAACGCCCGATCTAGAGAAAATTACCGATTTTGTTTTGTTGGCGCAAAGCTTAGGCCATGCCTTGCCTCCGCCGACGAAAGTGAAGGCAAAAGATTTGGCCAAAGTGGTGGACGAGGCAAAAGGAAAAAAATACGAACGTTTGATTAATACGGTCTTGCTCCGCTCTTTAAAGCAAGCGGTCTATTCTTCGCAAAACCTTGGCCATTTTGGTTTGGCTTCAAAATGTTACACCCATTTTACTTCTCCAATTCGGCGGTACCCCGATTTAATTGTGCATCGTATTTTGTCTGCTCTGCTAGATAAGAAAAAAACATTTCCCTACACCGAAGAAAAAATTGCAGAAATGGCGAGTCATTGCTCGCGCATGGAGCGAGTTGCGATGAAGGCAGAGTGGGATGTGCGTGATTTGCATGTGGCACTTTTTATGAAAGATAAGATTGGTGAGGAGTTTAAAGGGGTTATTTCAAGCGTTACCCGCTTTGGCTTCTTCGTGGAGTTGCTCGATTTCTTTGTAGAGGGGTTGGTGCATTTAAATACTCTTGAACAAGATGATTATGAATTTGATGAAAAACGCCATGAACTGCGGGGAAGGGCTCTGAATAAGCGTTTTAAGATCGGCGATGCAGTGGCGGTTCAAGTGGTGAAGGTGGGGATTGAGCAGAGAAAAGTCGATTTTTGCTTAAAATCTTAGGAGAAAATCCTTCAAAAAAACTCTATTTTCCCTCTTGCCAAGAAAGGGAAAAAGGCCCATTTCTTAGGGGACTTAAGAAAATTAATAATAATTTATTTTTAACCTTGACATCACTTAAGTTTTGGCTAGTATGCGCCCCTCTCGACGATGAATTGAGTCGCGAAAATGAAGAAGGTAGCTGTAGGAAAACTAAACGTAATTTTACCTTCCTAGAAGTTTTGACCATTTGAAATTTAAGGTAGTTTTTGAGAGCTTTCTGTTCGATTGAGAGCAAAAAGATTTGGTATTTTTTGGTCTTTGAAAACTAAACAGTGACACAGAAATTGAGCGTGTCCTTAAAATTCCTGTAAGAGCAATTTTCGAATTGTTTCTTACAAAACAACAGCCGATTAAATTTGCTTTAAGTAAATTTAATCAGCATCCAGATTTAAACTGGAGAGTTTGATTCTGGCTCAGAACGAACGCTGGCGGCGTGCCTAACACATGCAAGTCGAGCGAGAAAACTCAGCAATGGGTGAGTAAAGCGGCGAACGGGTGAGTAACACGTAGGTAACCTACCTCTAAGACTGGGACAACCTGTCGAAAGACGGGCTAATACTGGATAAGACCACGACTTCTTCGGAAGATGAGGTAAAAGATGGCCTCTACTTGTAAGCTATCACTAAGAGATGGGCCTGCGTACCATTAGCTAGTTGGTAGGGTAACGGCCTACCAAGGCTACGATGGTTAGCTGATCTGAGAGGATGATCAGCCACACTGGAACTGAAACACGGTCCAGACTCCTACGGGAGGCAGCAGTGGGGAATCTTGCGCAATGGGCGAAAGCCTGACGCAGCAACGCCGCGTGAGGGATGAAGGCCTTCGGGTCGTAAACCTCTGTCGGAGGGGACGAAACCTTTTAGGGTGAACAATCCTAAGAATTGACGGTACCCTCAAAGGAAGCACCGGCTAACCTCGTGCCAGCAGCCGCGGTAATACGAGGGGTGCAAGCGTTGTTCGGAATTACTGGGCGTAAAGCGCGTGTAGGTGGTCAAGCAAGTCGGATGTGAAAGCCCTCGGCTTAACCGAGGAAGTGCGTCCGAAACTATTTGGCTTGAGTGTGGGAGAGGAGGGTGGAATTCCCAGTGTAGAGGTGAAATTCGTAGATATTGGGAGGAACACCGGTGACGAAGGTGACTCTCTGGACCACAACTGACACTAAGACGCGAAAGCGTGGGTAGCAAACAGGATTAGATACCCTGGTAGTCCACGCTGTAAACGATGGGTACTAGTTGTTGTGAGCTTAACACTCGCAGTGACGACGCTAACGCATTAAGTACCCCGCCTGGGGAGTACGGTCGCAAGATTAAAACTCAAAGGAATTGACGGGGGCCC
>CAYLKF010000004.1:0-223739 GCA_964384365.1 uncultured Pseudomonadota bacterium
AATACGTATGCAAAAGGGTTTACTGAGCAGTACTTCGTCCTGAAGTTCGGGGACGTAAAAGGCCCAGCTTAAAAAAGCTGGGCTTTTGTTTTTTGTGTCGATTGTGAGGAGAGCCCGCGAGCTTCGACGACCGGCGCGCATGGCGTAGCTGCGAGGAAGTGGTTGAAGCCGAGAGACGAAAACCAGAGCATAAGGCGGAAACCGCTCCCGTTGGGGACGTAAAAATAAAGCCTGGCCTTGTGGCCGGGCTTTATTTTTTGTGTTTGCTGCCTTTTTTAATCCCCCCTTCCGCTTCTTTAAAAAACCCTAAGCTGTCTGGAAAAAGAATAAGAAACTTTGAACTTATCTTGGAGTTAAGCTAGTTTGGCCATCTGGAGAAAAAAACATGAAAAACATCCTCTTTGTTTGCGAATATAATGCCTGCAGAAGCCAAATGGCTGAAGGCATTGCACGGGCTCTATTTCCAAAACACTGCGAGATTCAAAGTGCGGGTATTCATCCAGGAACTTTAAACGATCTTACCGTTCAAGTTACTCGTGAAATAAACGTAGATATTTCAGGTCATTACTCCAAAAGGCTAAAGAAAGTTTCCAGTATTTATTTTGATCTGGTGGTTGTTCTTGCCGAGGCAGCCTGGGAGCCCACTTCAATACTTAAAGCCCACCAAAAAATTCTTTGGGCTCTGGAAGACCCTGTGGCCATTCCGGGAGAAGAAGAATTGCTAAAAGAAAAAATCAGAAAAGTGCGTGATACAATCAAGGAAAACATCGAGAAATTAAAGAAGGAACGTTTTTAATGCAATATGGCATCATCGGCAATTGCAAATCAGCGGCTTTGGTGAGCAAAAATGGCAGCATCGATTGGTGTTGTTTGCCCAAGTTTGATAGCCCTTCGGTATTTGCAAAACTCCTTGATCCGAAGGGGGGAAATTTTCAGATACAGGCCGCTCAAAAAACTACGATTAGGCAGTTTTATATTCCCAAGACAAATATTCTTCAGACAGAATTCGATGATGGAAAAAATGCCTTCGCTCTTATCGACTACATGCCGCGTTATTTGGAGGGCGGAAAATATTCCAAACCCATTGAAATTCATCGTATCGTTAAACGCTTGAGGGGCCGTCCTACCCTCAAAGTAACATTTGCTCCCCGACTCAACTACGCATGGGGCAAAACCCGTACTACGCCAAGAGAGGGCCTGATCACTGCTTCACACGAACTCGAAACTCTTTTTCTTTATTCAAACCTTTCTCTTGAAAAAATTATTTCAGGAGAAGAGATTTTATTAAAAAAAGATCTCTATTTTTTACTGACCTACCATGAAAAAATAGAGCCCCCCACCTTTGAACATGTCGCGGATTCATTTCTTAAAACCCAAACGTATTGGGAAAAATGGTCGAATAATTGCCGTCTTCCGAAGTTGGCTAAAGATCATGTTTTACGCTCGGCCTTGACGCTGAAACTCATGACCTACGAAGATTCGGGTGCCATTATCGCTGCGCCTACAACCTCTCTTCCAGAAATTGTGGGGGATGTCAGAAATTGGGACTATCGTTTCTGCTGGCTGCGCGATGCTTCTCTCATGCTTGAAGCCCTGAAAAGCATCGGTCACTTCGATGAAGCTCGCGCCTTTATCCATTTTTTGTTGCATCTTTTTGAAAGTAAAAAATCCAAGGTGCGGATTGTTTACGGTATTGGTGGTAGAGGTCATTACGAAGAAAGAGTGCTTGAGCATCTCAAGGGTTACAAAAATTCAAAACCCGTCAGGGTAGGGAACCAGGCCTTTGGCATGCGCCAAAACGATATTTTTGGGGAAATTTTAAACACCATTTATCTTTACTACTTTCATTACAATATCGAGCGAATGCCAGATGAAAGTTGGGAGCTTGTTAAATTTTTGGTTAATACCATTGCGCAAGATTGGCAGACTCCCGACGCCGGAATATGGGAATTTAGACATAGTGGAGCACACTTCACATTCTCGAAAATACTTTCTTGGGTTGCCCTCGACCGAGGAATTAAAATCGCCCAAAAGCTGGGCAAAAAATATGCTGTATTCAACTGGAACCCAGTGCGCGAAAAAATAAGAAAAGATGTTGAAAAAAAAGGCTGGAATAACAAACTCAAATCTTTCGTCCAGATCTATGGTTCGCCCCACCTTGATGCCAGCCTTCTTTTAATGCAGCGCTATGGTTTTATGAAAGTGGATGACCCTCGCTGGGTTTCTACGGTTTATCAATGTGAGAAAACATTGATGCGCCATGGGTTTGGGTTTCGCTATATCAGTGGCGATGATTTTGGAAAACCTAAAAGTTCTTTTATTTTAGCCACATTATGGATAGCCCAGGCTTTGCATTCGATTGGAGAAAAAGACAAGGCTCTCAAAATATTTGAAAATGTATCGATCCATTCCAATCACTTAGGCCTCTTATCGGAAGATATTAATCCTCATACCGGTGAGCTATTAGGCAATTTTCCCCAGGCCTATTCCCATATGGCATTCATCAATACAGCAAACCTCATCAGTAAGGGAAAATTGTAAAAGTTCAGAAAGGAAGTCATGAAGAAACACATTCTCACCTTAGGCGTTTCGTTAATTGGCATTTGTTTTCTGGGTGTTCTTGGCTTTTCCTACTTTCGCGTGACCAAAGAAAGAGAAACTCTCCTTGACGATCTCAATCGTCGTGCACGGATCATCGCCAAAAGTCTGGCTCCAGCCAGCGTCCGATTACTGAAAAACCCACCCGCTGGAGATGAAGAAGATATTGCGGAACGTATTGCAGGACAGGGTAGAACAATGGGGGTCTTATTATGCCTGCCCGATGGAAGAGTTCTTGCCCGCTCCATTGCCTTGGCAGAGATTGGTAATTGTGAAACTTTCCTGGATGACAATAAAATTTCATCTCACCCGAAAAATGTGGAAAGAATTCTCCTGCGTGAAGAAAATGGCATGACACTTCACCGCTTAACGTATCCCCTCACAGATCAAAAACAAAATTTTCTGGGAACTTTAACGGTTGTTCATGAAGCCTCTTATATTAATGAGCGCGTGCGTTCTCTCATTACCTGGACAACTCTAACCTTTGCCATTCTGGCACTTTTTATTTCTGCCATGACCTACTTTATTTCGCGGCAACTGTTTGAAAAGTCGATCTCTCGTCTCTTGGGCTGGATGAAATCAGAAAAAGATACCACAATGCCACTGCCGACGGAATCTCTTCTGAAGCCTGTCGCCCGCGAAGTTGAAAAACTCACGGCACGTCTCCGCTCTGCACGCGAGACAGCTCGAGATCTTTCTCAGGAGAAACAGGTTTTAAATCTTTGGACTCCTGCCCGACTCAAAGCCCACGCGGTTACCCTGATTGGAAACCGAAAGCTGATTGTCGTTTCAAACCGCGAACCTTACATGCACACCAAAGATCAGGGGCAAATAAAAGTGATTGTTCCCGCCAGCGGGCTTGTTACGTCACTGGATCCTGTTTTGAAAGCGACCTCAGGCCTCTGGATCGCCCACGGAGCGGGAGATGCAGATTGGGAAGTATTAGATTCGGAGAATAAAGTTTTGGTTCCTCCCGAGGCAGCTTCTTACACCCTCAAGAGAATTCATCTCTCCAAAGAAGAGGAAGAAGGATATTACTACGGTTTTTCAAACGAAGCCCTTTGGCCCCTTTGCCATCTCACACATCATCGGCCTCTCTTCGAAGAAAAAGATTGGCTTTACTACAATGAGGTAAATCGCAAATTTGCCAGAGAGATCGTGAGCGAATGCAATAAAGAGCGTCCTTTCATTCTCGTTCAAGATTATCACTTCACTCTTTTGCCAAAATTCATCAAAGAGCTTCGTCCTGATGCAGTTGTTGGTCTATTTTGGCACATTCCATGGCCTAACCCTGAGGCTTTTCAGGTTTGTCCTTGGAAAAGGGAGATATTGGAAGGCATGTTGGGCGCCGATTTCATAGGATTTCATCTACAATCGTATTGCAATAATTTCCTCGATACGGTGAATAGCCTGCTTCGTGTGAGAATCGATTGGGATCGCTTTGCCGTATTGCAAGAAAAGCATGCGACCGTGGTAAAACCTTTTCCTATCGGCGTTCAACCTTGGTCTGAAAGACAAGCTCTTCAGGAAGAAGATTTTTTCAGAATAGCCTCTAAATACAGGCAAGAGCTCGATTTGAAAAATACCCGAATTGTTGTGAGCGTGGATCGACTGGACTACACCAAGGGCATTCCTGAGAGGTTAGCCGCCATTGATCGTTTTTTTGAAAAATATCCATCCTTCAAAGAAAAAGTCGTTTTTGTTCAATTAGCAGCTCCTTCACGAATCCACATACCCAGCTATCGAGAATTAGTGAAAGAAATTGAAGAAACCACAGATAAAATAAACTGGAAACATCGTAGCAAGTCTTGGCAACCCATTTTATTCCTCAAAGAGCACCACAACGCACAAACCGTTTATACATTTCTTCGCATGGCAGATGTGTGTCTCGTTAGTTCACTGGCCGATGGGATGAATCTTGTCGCAAAGGAATTTGTTGCGGCCAGAGAAGCAGGAGATGGTGTGTTGATCTTATCGGAGTTTGCGGGAGTCGCCAGAGAATTTCAAGAAGCCTTGCAGATCAACCCTCATGCAAAAGCTGATTTTGCAGAAACAATTCGGATCGCACTCGAAATGCCTCTCGGGGAACAAAAGCGTCGAATGGCACGAATGAAGGCGCAAGTTGCAGAAAACAATGTTTACAAGTGGGCTGCAGATCTCATTAGCGAAATGGCTCATGCAGGTGAGGAAATTTCTTTAGAAACGAAAGTAACTCTCGTTACCAATCAATCTTCTTGAGATTTTAGATCCCCATTTTTTTAACTGATCCCATAAAAATAGGTTTATCGTCACTGCTCGGTCGTTGTACCATTGGGGACGTTTTAAAAGCCCGGTTTAAAAACAGGGCTTTTCTTTTTGCGTTTTTTGGCATACTTAGTATCAAAATATTTTTAAACTGTGATCTAAATCATAATCTTTTGTTAGATTTCGTATCAAATGCGTAGAAGTTGTGAATTTTAAAGATTTGTTAATCTTACAATAAAAGGAGAAATGCTATGTTTCGTCGTATAAGTTTTAAGGCCTTCATGGTTTTGGTTTTAGTTTTAGGGGTAAGTTCTGGTTTTACTTCAGTGGTGAGCGCGCAATCATCCTTTGATGTGGATAAAGCGATTGCCGCTGGAGATCATAAAGGACTTGCCGCGTACTATAAATCTCAGGCCGAAGCGCAAAGAAAGATTGTAGAAATGCACAAAAAGATGAAGGAGAGTTATCGAGAGGGTCATGTTCATTATAAGGGGAGCGAAAATGTAATGACCGGACACTGCAGTAATTTGCAACTGCAAGCCGAGAAAATGGCCGAGCAGTACGAAGATTTGGCGAAACAAGAGGAAAGTTTAGCGGCAAAAAGCAAATAAATTTTGTATTCTAAAAGAAGGCGTCATTCTCAGTTTGGTGGTGACGCCTTTTTTTATTGGAAAATCATGATCTCAAAATTACCCAAATGGGTCTGGCTAGGAGGGGTGCTTTTAGCAAGTAATGCAGGAGTTATTAATGCAGTCGGTTTTTTAAGTTTTCAGCACCAAGGGGTCACTCACCTCACCGGAATTACCACCCAACTCGGTGCCACGGTTGCGACGGGCCAAGCTTTACAAGCTCTTCATTTGTTAGGAGTTATTTTTTCTTTTTTGGGAGGAGCAATCTTAAGTGGTTTTCTCATTCAAGATAGTGTTTTAAAACTTGGGCGGCGTTATGGCGTGGCGTTATTAATCGAATCAGGATTATTATTTTTTTCAGTTCACTTCTTGAAGCAAAATCAAATTTGGGGCGCCTATTTGGCCTCTTGTGCTTGCGGATTGCAAAATGGGATGGTCAGTACTTATAGCGGCGCAGTGTTAAGAACCACACATGTTTCTGGATTTTTCACCGATATGGGAGTTTTACTCGGGCAATGGATTCGTGGCATTAAGATCGATCGGCGTCGTTTCTTTTTGTATAGCATGCTTATTCTTGGATTTTTTTTCGGGAGTATTTTGGGAACGGGTTTATTTCAAACTTTTTCTTACGAGACGATTTATTTCCCCGCTTTTGTAACGGGCCTCACCGGTTTAATCTACGGCCTCCGCAAACATTTTTACTCGGGACGAGCTAAAGTTTTGTGATTGTCTCATCGCAAGCGAAGGAAATAAAAACCTCCTTGGAAGATTCAGAGCTCTTTTTGGAGGTAGTGTTCGGTTTTTCAGCGGGGCGAATCTCTTGAAAGTAACAAAAAATCCGAATTTTGCTTGAGATTTCTATAAAATCCTCAACATTTTCTGTAATGCAAATATGAATATCTCGTCACCATATTATTCACGAAGCATTCAAGAAATTACTCGAGAACTAGGGGTCGATCTCCTAGCCGGTCTTTCTGCAGAAGAAGCAGATCTGAGGTCGAAACAGTTCGGATTCAATGAGATTCAGCAGGTTTTAAAAACACATCCCCTTCGGATTTTGGGAAGACAATTGGTTAGTCCGATGATTCTCTTGTTGCTTGCCGTCATCGGGATTTCTTTGATCATTGGCCATTTTACAGATGCGGCTATTGTCGCCACTATCGTTCTGTTGAATGCGGGAATGGGTTTTGTGCAGGAGATCAAGGCCGAAAGGGCGATGGAAAGCATTCGTGCCTTGGCTGTTCCCGAAGCATCAGTTTTAAGAGATGGAAACTTGAAAAAGATTCCATCACGAGAGTTAGTGCCGGGAGATATTATTTCTCTTGAGGCGGGGGATCGAATTCCCGCGGATGTTCGTTTTTTTGAAGCCCCTGGAATGGCCGCGGATGAATCTTTGCTTACAGGTGAATCGGTGTCTATCTCCAAAACGGCACAGGCCCTGAATGGGACGGATCTTCCCCTGGGTGATCAATCCAACATGGGTTTCATGGGTACGCATGTCGTCTCCGGAAGAGGCATGGGGATTTGTGTTGCAACAGGGTTTTCTACCGAACTTGGTCAAATCTCTAAGCTCGTCTCCACCGAAAAGGCAGGCGATGCCCCTTTGAAGCAGCGAATGGATCGAATGACTCGTCATCTGGTCTTGGCCGCCTTCCTTTGCTGTCTTGTCATTTTTACTATTGGTGCCTTTTATCAAGAATCGGTTGTGGAAGTTCTGCTATTCGCCATCAGTCTTGCGATTGCCGCTATTCCGGAGGGGCTTCCGGCCGTCATTACGATCAGCCTTTCTCTGGGGGCCTTTGCTCTTGCCCGACGTGGTGTATTGGTCAGAAAACTGCAAGCTGTGGAGGCGTTGGGATCGATCAATACCATTTGTGCCGACAAAACAGGAACCCTAACGATTAATCGCATGCAGGTTCGGGCTATTTATTTGAACAACGTGGAATACCCTGTATCTCAATTACAGGGGCATCCTCTTCCTTCCGCCCCGCTTTTTTTTCAAGCCCTTGTTCTTTGTAACGATGCCGAACTGGATGGGGAAGATTTTGGGGAAAAGGGCGATCCAATGGAAATCGCTCTTTTAAAATTTGCCCTACAGAGTGGAGAAGAAATTGAAGCACTTCGAGAGCAGTTCAAACGAGTTGGCGAAATTCCCTTCGACGTCGAACGTAAAAGAATGACTACGATGCACGAAGCTCAAGGCAAGCGTATTGCCTTGATGAAAGGGGCTCCGGAGATGGTGTTATCTTTGTGTCTCCAGGAGATGGAAACGGAGGGTATTAAAGATATCTCTCCAGAATGTCGCCGCAACATTCTTGAAACTCAAGACAAAATGGCTTCCGAAGGGCTTCGCATCCTTGCTGTTGCCATGAAAGATATCTCCTTGCTCAAAGATGATCGGCTGGTGGAAAGCGATATGGTTTTCCTGGGTTTTGTGGGACTTCAAGATCCTCCACGACCCGATGCCAGGGCAGCCATTGCAGATTGCCGTTCAGCGGGGATTCGTCCCATCATGATTACGGGAGATCATCCTGCCACGGCCATTGCCATTGGGCGGGAGTTGGGTATTTATCGAAAAGGCGACAAAATTATTACGGGCCGAGATTTAGCTCAAGAAGGGAGTGCCCATTTCCACGATAAAATAGCTCAAGCCTCGATTTTTGCGCGAGTGTCGCCAGAAGACAAATTCAAGATTGTCCAATTACTAAAGGATAATGGTCAATTTGTGGCGATGACTGGAGATGGGGTTAACGATGCCCCGGCGCTTAAGAAAGCGGATGTTGGAATTGCCATGGGATGCGGAATGGACGTCGCTAAAGAGGCTTCTTCTTTGATCCTCATGGAGGAAAATTTCTCAACCATCGTTTGCGCAATTCGCGAAGGTCGGCTCATTTACGATAATATTCGCAAGTTCGTTCGTTATATGCTCACTACCAATCTTGGCGAAATCACAACCATGTTTTTCGCTATGGTTTTTCTTCTTCCCATCCCGCTGATTCCTGTCCAGATTCTGTGGATTAATCTCGTTACCGATGGTCTACCGGCGATCGCTCTGGGTTTTGAACCTGCGGAAGGTAACATCATGGCAAGAGCTCCACGCAATACTGATGAAAATATTTTGAGTAAGGGGCTTTGGCAACATGTCATTTGGGTTGGGTGTCTCATGGGCTTCATCACGGTTGGTCTTATCATTTTCCTTGTTAGACGAGGTTGCGATATTAATTTGGCGAGGACTATGGCCTTTACGACACTCGTCTTGGCTCAAATGGCACACGTCTTGGCAATTCGATCCGAAACCCGGCCTCTTTGGAAAATAGGCCTTTTCTCGAATTACCGTCTGTTCTTTGCTGTTCTGGCGACAATTCTTGCTCAGTTTGGTCTTCTCTACTTGAGGCCGCTGCAAACCGTCTTTCATACGGTTCCTTTAACGGGATGGCAGTGTTTGGTTTGCTTTACCCTGGCAATCCTGATTTTTATCGCCGTGGAAATAGAGAAGTGGATTCGCATGAGGAGGGCAGGTTGAGCCTCGAAAACCTTCTTCAATTATTTTTTAGTGCGGCGTTGATCTGGCTTGCCGCACGATGGCTCGTGGAGGCCTCTGATAAGATCGCCAAAATCACAGGACTGGGGCATCTATTCGTGGGAAGTTTTTTTCTGGCAGCATCGACATCGGCTCCAGAATTTTTTGTGGATATCGAAGCAACCCAAAAAGGCATTCCTGATCTTGCGGCGGGTGATCTTTTAGGCAGTTCTCTGGTTAATCTCACCATTCTTTGCGTTCTAAGTCTTATTTTTTGGAAATCAGTTAATTGTCAATTATCGCGCCAAACAAGACTTTCATCTTGGCTTGCTGCTCTTCTCACAGCCGAAGTTGGATTTTTTATTTTCCTGGGTTCGGACCTTAGCTTCCGAGAATTTAGCCTATCGAGCTTGGTGCTTGTTATCACTTATCTTGTTGGACTTCGGGCGATCTTTGAAAAGCCTCAAGTCAACAACGAAGGAAAGTCGGGTGAGAAATTGGTAAAAGCTCGGCTCTTACTCAAACCGGTTATCGTGTTTTTTTCGGGAACTATCCTGATTTTTTTCGCTTCCCCTTACTTGGTATCTTCGGCCGAAAAAATTGCTGACGAGACAGGCCTTGGGAAAACTTTAATCGGCACTAGCTTACTCGCATTTACCACTTCTTTTCCCGAACTGTTTTCTTCTATCACGGCCATCCGAAAGGGGCTTTTTCAGCTTGTGGCTGGGAACATTGTGGGGAGTAATTGTATAAATGTGCTGATTTTCGTTGTGATGAACTATTCCATCTGGAAAGACGGAAGTCTCTGGGAGCATATTTCGAGAAAGAACCTGATTACTGCCAGCTTTGTCGTCATGAATATGGTGTTTCTTGCTATTCCTTGGGGCATAAAATCAAGACAACATCTTATCGGTAATCGTATCCGAGTCTGGTTGATTCTTCTCCTGAGTGTGAGCTGCTATGTTATCCTATACTTCCTGAGAGAAATGAGCTTTTAGATAAAAAGTATGTAAGGATTTCAGTGCCTGCAAATTTTTTTGCTAGGGTTCCTTTTTTTCCTGTTTTTTGGATGTGTGCTGGGATTTTCTTACTGTTTGTTGCGATCTCTGCAAAAAATTATTTATTTTTCTATTATCAGTTGCTCCGTCCAACCATTTAAATATAATTTCAAAAAAATTAGGAGGGGGCATGGTACGGTTTGCAACAATCAGTTTTCTTTTATTTACAATTTTCATTTCGAAACCTCTTTATTCGGCAACATTCTACGTTTCGCCGAGTGGTTCAGGAACCGCCTGTAGCACTGAGAGCCCATGTTCGCTCGATCAAGCGTTATCTACTGCGGCGAGTAATAATGCAGACAATACTATTCACCTTTCAGCAGGAAGTTTTTCCTCCGAGACTGGTTTTACCTATACAGCCACAGGCTTGAATCATGCGCTGACGCTCTTGGGGGCTGGAGAAGCATCGACGACGATTACAGGGAACACCGTTGATGGAATCAGTTTTACTTTTAGCGGCACTGTTTCCATGAGTGAGCTCACCGTCGAAAAAAATAGCGGCGCAGGGCTGCGTTTTGCAGATGATTCAAACGGCTCTTCTTTCAATATTTCAATTTCGAATTGCACTTTTTCGAGCAACAATGGTGGAGGAGTTTGGATTGAAAATCTGAATGATGGCCTGAATGGAACCCTCTATATTAATAACAATACCTTTGAGGGAAATCTTACCGGTTCAACAGGCGGAGGGCTGCACATCGAAGTAGGAACTGGTCTCATCAACCTTCCCATTCAAGTGAGCAATAATCTTTTTACCCGCAACCACGCTGATAGCTCCGGAGGAGCTGTCTGGATCCACAACCTAGGAAGTGATAGCCCCACTGTTTTTCAGGGAAATACTCTGCAATATAATAATTCTCTCGATACCGGCGGTGGTGCTTATATTCAAAACCAAGGGAGTACAAACTCTCCTATTACTGTTGGTGGATCTACTGCAGCCTTAGGAAACACTTTTTCACTTAATACAGCAACAAACTCAGGGGCCGTTTTGGCGAGCAGCGAGAGTGGGGGAGGACTCACTTTTCAAAACAATATCGTGACAGGAAATACCGGATTCTCGGGAGGAGGAGCCATTCGGCTCACCATCTATCTGGGTGATATTATTTTTTCAAACAACACCATTCAAAATAACCCTAATTTATTTGGGGGTGGTTTTGAAATTGTCACTGTGAATGCCGGCGAGCCCACTACTTTTACCATGAATGCGAATTTGATTTCGGGAAACAGCTCAACTGATTTTGGAGGAGGCTCTCTTTCTTTCGCTTATTTAACTTCTCCTGCGGTCATCACTAATAATATTTTCGTGGAAAATTTTGGTGTGAGCTCGAGCTCCTCGGTGGGTGGTTTTGGAATTAGCTCTTCGACCGATCAAGCCATCAATCTCACGAATAATACTTTTGCAAACAACATCAGCAATTCTTTTGGGGGTGGACTTTTTCTAGCTCCAAGCAATGCAGCGATTACCTTTAATTTATATAATAATCTCTTTTGGGAAAATCAAAGTGCGTATTCTCAAGAGGCCGATCTTTTTATTTACTCTCCTACCTGGAGAGGTATGAATCTTTATAATAATGACCTGACTTCAGTTTGCGTCGATGGAACTCCCGCCACTTGCAATAATGAAAGCAATTTTTCGGGTTTAGCAAATACAACGGCTTCGGGAAATCTTTATAATGTGGATCCACTCTTTGTAGGCACTGGCAATCTTGTAGAGTATTACTCCCTTCAAGTCACTTCACCAGTCATCAAACAGGGGAGCTCAAGTGCGCCTAGTCTTCCTGCCTATGATTATACCGGAACAATTCCAATGGATTCTCCTCCCGATTTAGGGGCTTTGCAATTTGTGCCAGGGCAATTAACGGGTGCTTGTTCGCTTCACACTTCACAAACCCCTTCGTCCTCTACATTTTGGATATACGGCGGGATTGTCTTATTGCTCACCGCGCAGCGTTTACGAAATCGAGAATCAATCCACTGAAATTCACGGGATTCTAAGCAGGTTGAATTTATAGGTTGGTGCGCCATTTTCCGTATATTTGGGGAAAAAACAGGGCTTTTGTACCAGGGGGCGATGATATGTTGAAAGGATTTCAGACACAGTTATTGTCTGGTATTTTTGACGTAAGTTATCGTTTCGATAGCTCGTCAAACGAACGCCCACGCATGCGCTTTAAAATAATATTTTTGCGCCGCTCGGCGCGTTTGCTGAGTTTAGTGGTATAGAGCTGAGGGTTTGGGATAATCGCTGAGAGATAAGCGGCTTCTTCGGCATTTAAATTTTTGGCCGGCTTCTGAAAATAGTGAAGGCTTGCTGCTTCGGCACCATAAATGCCTTTGCCCCACTCGATTACATTTAAGTAAACTTCTAAGATGCGTGTTTTGCTCAGCATCTTTTCCATGAGCAAGGCCATCACGATTTCTTTCATTTTTCGGAGCGGGTTTTTCGAAGAAGAAAGAAATAAGTTTTTTGCCAGTTGTTGGGTGATGGTTGAGCCCCCGCGCACAATCTTCTTTTTTTTCAGATTGGCTTCGATTGATTCTTCCATGGCTTCGGTATCGATGCCTTCATGCTCAAAAAAGCGATCGTCTTCGCCAATCAGCACGGCTTCTTGCAGAGTGGGGGAAATTTCACCCAAGGGTTTCCAGTATTGTTCAAAGGGGCAATTTTTACCGCTCACGGGGCATTGGTTAAGATAATTGCGAATGAAAGCAGTGGTGTTGGGATTGCGGTAATTGAAGAGATAAACCTCTGCCACCCAAAACAGGGTTTGCACGAAAAAGAGGAAAAGCAAGAGAGCGAGAATTGCTTTCCAGAGGCTTTTTCGAGGGTGGTAAGGCTCTAATTTGCGCATAGTGAGAATGCTTGCCTTCTATGAGATGCTTGTGTTACCCAACTCCCCCATTCTTAAACCAAAATCGAGAGAAGAAACAGGAGATTTCGTATGATTTCAGCAAACCAGATTCGTCCGGGCATGATTATCCAATTTGAAGGAAATGTCTATTATGTGATGGAGTCGATTCACCGCACTCCCGGAAATTTGCGTGCCTTCATGCAAGTGAAAATGCGTAATATTCGAAACAATACCCAACTGGAGCAACGTTTTTCATCTTTTGATAAGGTTGAAAAAGTCGATCTCGATATTCAGAGAATGCAATTTTTGTATCAAGAAGGCGAAGCCTATCATTTTATGAATACTCAAACCTATGATCAAATTCACTTGAATGCGGGCGATTTGGGAGATGCAGTAAATTTTTTACTTCCCGATACCATTATCAATATTCAGTTTTACGAAGGAAAACCCATTGGCGTGGATTTGCCGAAAACGATGGATTTAAAAGTGGTAGAAACCGAACCCTCGATGAAGGGGCAAACGGCCACCTCAAGTTATAAGCCCGCCAAGTTAGAGACAGGTTTGAGTGTGAAGGTTCCCCAATTTATTAGTGAAGGCGATGTGGTG
Organism: uncultured Pseudomonadota bacterium; assembly: GCA_964384365.1. GTDB lineage: Bacteria > UBA10199 > UBA10199 > JADFYH01 > JADFYH01 > CAYLKF01. The sequence continues at coordinate 13,505 of CAYLKF010000004.1, forward strand.
AAGATCGATACCGCGACTCACGATTATTTGGAGAGAGCGAATAAATAATTTAGAGCGGTAGATATTTCATGGCCAAAAATTTTTATGAAATTTTGGGTGTTGCCAAAGACGCTGCCGACGATGAAATCAAGAAATCTTATCGGCGTTTGGCGAAACGTTATCACCCCGATGTGAATAAGGGCGATAAGCAGGCCGAAGAACGCTTCAAAGAAATCTCCGAAGCTTACGAGGTGCTTTCCGACAAAGAAAAACGCAAACAATACGATTTGTTTGGGGCTTATGGGCCACAAGCGGGCCCGGGGGGCGGGGCCGGTTTTGATCCTTCTCAATGGAATTATACTTGGCGGAACGCAGGAGGCGATGGAGGCAAAAACGATTTTGGTTTTGAAGATTTTGCCGATATCCTGCGTAAAGCAGGAGCAGGGGGGAGGCGTCAACGAGGGCCGGTGCACGAAGATTTGGGTGATATTTTTGGAGATGTGTTTGGCGGTGGAATGGGAGGCCGCAGGCCCCGAGAAGATTTCTCAAGCGCTGAGCAGCGTGGAAAAGATTTATACTACTCGATGGAAATTTCTTTTTTGGAAGCTGCCCTAGGAACCCTTTCAAAAATTTCGATTCAGCAGCACGGAAAAATAGAAAAGATTGAAGTGAAAATTCCGGCGGGAGTGAATCAGGGCTCGAAAATTCGTCTGGCCGGTAAAGGAGAGCCCGCTCCTTATAAAGGAAAACCGGGAGATCTTTACATTGAAATTAAAGTGAAGCCGCATCCTTTGTTTTGGCGTGAGGGGAATGATATTTTTTTAGAAGCGCCGATTAGTATCGGAGAAGCGAGTTTGGGAGCGACGATTCGAATACCCACCTTACAAGGGCATGCCGAACTTAAAATCCCACCCGGAACTCCCTCGAATCAAAAGTTTCGTTTGAAAGAAAAGGGAGTGGTGAATCTCGAAACAAAAACAAAGGGCGATCTTTATATCATCACCAATGTGGTGGTACCCAAAACATTAAACGAAAAATCGAAAGAACTCATTCAAGAGTTTGAGAAATTAAATCCTCTCCACCTTCGATCTAATTTTTAAGTTGGAATCCGATCAATATTTTTTGTCTGCCGAGAATGTAGCAGATTATTAGCGTCGAATTTGCCTGGGAACGGTGATTGAAAAGCCCGGGGTATCTAAAGACCCATTGCAATTTCCCACCCACATTCCTGCCCGCTCATCAAAATGGCAAGGGCCTGCGTCGGGCCAGGTATCTTTAATTTTCCAATCGTAAATTCCATCGTTTGGGGCATAAAGAGAAGGATTAACGCCTTGAGGATAGCGGGGTTCTTGCAAAGGAAGCGGCACTGCGTTCGGTGCTACTCGCACCTGGGCTTGGCTTGAAAAGGGAAGAGAGAAAATAAAGAGAAACAAAACTATTTTCAACAGAGCGTAGTTCATAGGCCCTCGGTTAAGATTCAAGAAAGAGATCGATAACTTATATAGTATAGTTTTTTTAATTATGTTAAGGAAGGCTCAGTTTTTTAAGCCTCATAGGAGTTATGAAGTGAAGAAGAAAATCAGTCTGTTATTTGTATCCCTCCTCTTTTTAAGTGCTCCGAGTGTTTGGGCCAGATCGTCAATTTCGGTGGTTGAGGTTCCCGGAAATCAGCTCAGTAATTTTGTGGGAAAAGAAGTTTCAAAAATGAGCTTGCGCGTTTTTCAGGCCGGACAATGGAAAGCGATTCCTTTTCAAATCGATGAAAAAGCCCCCGATAAAGTGTCGAGAGTAAGACGCTGGGCCTTAGATCAAGCTTTGTCACGGCGGATCGATTTGCCGGTGCCCGATGGAAAACTCGATGAAGATGAAGTTCTCTTATTTATGGTAAAAGATGGAGGAGAAAAAACGAACCCTGCGGGTTTGGCTACTCAGGTGGCTGAGTTGGGGGCCGGGGGCCTTTACTTTTATTTGTTTTTTGAACCCAAGCAAGAAATGAAGAGTAATCAAAGCTATGTGCGATACAATGCGGCCCAAGATAAGATTGAAGCCTTGGGCTATCAAAACCGCTTTAATGTAGATCATGCAGTGATTCAAGAAGAGTTGATTCCAAACAATCAGGCTGCCGGGAACCCCACTAATATTTTAGATCGCTTTAAAGTACGAATGATTTTGGCTTTGAAGAGTTTTTTTGATCTTGAAATTGAAGAAGAAAATATTACCTCGAGAAGAGTAGGGTATAAAGCCGGGCCTATTCGTTTAATACGACGCATTGTGGCTTATAAGAGTTTGGGCCCCATTCGAATCACGCCCAAGGCAGAGAGTGATTTTTTGTTTTATCCTTATTCTATTCAAATTCCAACACGCATCGATAACCCCATTGATGGGCGCAAATCGCTTGATCCGAAATCGAAAGGCTTTGCGGGTTTTGATTTCACCAAGTTTTTTTATGGTTCCCAATTTTATGCCGAACGAAATTCTGCGCCGATGGTGATTGATGGAAGCATGAGTAATGAAGAAAAAAATCTCAAAACCCAAAATGTTACGTGGTGGGTGAGTACGGGGCAGAAGGGGAGTTTGATTGTAAAGATTGATTGGGATCCCGCGTTGGTGAAAGCAGGGCTTACTTGTAATTTATATTACGTCGATGATCGAAATAGCTTAAAGCCGCCCGAGATGGATCCGGGTGAAGCCATGGTGGGCTTTGATCTCGATTTGGCCAATATGCCCGCGGGCCATTACATGATTTATGTAACCCAAATTTTTCCTCCTCCTCCTTTTGCCAGAGGGCAAGAAGCAGAATTGATTCGTGAAGCCACCCGTTCGCCGGCGATTACTATTCAATCTTTTTAGAAAAAAATTGTTTCTCTCAAGTAATTTCTTGGGTGCTTGAAAAGCTTGTGTTAATTTACGCGAGGGGGGAAATGGCCATTCAAAAAAAACACTTTTCCATTTTGTTTTTTTCTTTCGCGCTTTTTTTAATTGCCTTGGCTGCGCTCTTGCTCGAAAAGCCCACCGGCTTTGTAACGGGGCGTGTGATCGATGCCTCGGGTAAGCCGATTGCGGGTGCAAAACTCGAGTTTAATTCTTATCCACGACTCCGCAAGGTAAAGACCAATAGCGAAGGCGAATTTCGAGTCGATCTCTTGCCGATTGGAAAATATTATTACTCCGTTGATCGCAAAGGTTACCAAGCCCTTTACTCCTCTAAAAATATTGAAATCCAAGAAAACCAAATTTTTGATTTAGGTACTCTCAAACTAGAAGAGTTGGCTCCTAGCCTTTCGGTAAGCCTCTGGGAAAATACCAAGCTTCCCGAAGAAAAGGTTTCGCTTAACTTGAATGGTGCGAAGGTAAGCGAGATTCATTTCGATTTATATCGGGTGGATTTGGTGAAGTATCTAGAATCGGGGGCTCTCTTCAGCGATTTAGAATCCGAACAATTAAAACCCGATAAAGCGATAGGTCTTGAAAAAGTAAAAGAGTGGCAAGAGAAGGTTCCGGAGGCCGATATTCCGGAATTTGATTTTAGGGCGCGTGCTCCCGTCGATGAAACAGGGCTTTATTTGATTCATTCTTTGGCTTCGAGTCTGAATCGCCAGCAAATCTTTACCCAAAATCTTTTGTTAAACAAAACCGATCTGGGATTTTTGTTGAAGCGAGATGAATCGAAACTTTTGGTTTACACCGCTTCTTTTGAAGGAACCCCTCTCGCCAGTGCAGAAGCCTTTTATTTTTCAGGCTCGACGAAGCTCTCCAATAAAATTTTGGAGAAAGGTTTAACAGAATTTCAAATTCCTCCAAGTTCTTCCGATCAATCGTTGGTGCTGGTGCGCCAAGGGGCGAGTTTGGCTTATGCTTTTGTTCCAGCTCTTAATGGGGAAATGGGAATGGAAGAAGGAGGTGGTGAAGGTGAGGGCGAAGAGGGCGCTCCTGCCGGAGTTTTACCCTCTCGATCCTACAAAGTTTTTCTCTATACCGAACGCCCACTGTATCGCCCGGGTCAGAAAGTTTATTTCAAAGGGATTGTGCGTGCTCAAAATGCGCAAGGGGTTTATGAGGTGCCTTTGCCGATGGAGGTGCCCATTGAACTTTTTGATGCGCGAGGAAATCCCGTTTATTCGGCGCGTTTGAAAACCAATCCCCAGGGCTCCTTTTGGGGTGAATATGATTTAGAAGAAGAAGGTGAACTTGGCTCTTATGAGATTAGGGCCTTTGGTGATGGAAATAATTCTCATGTTTATTTTGATGTCGAAGAATATCGAAAACCCGAGTTTAAAGTTGAGGTTCAGGGCGATAAAACTTTTTACTACAGTGGAGAGAAAATTCATTTTCAAATCGACACTCAATATTATTTTGGCGCTCCCGTTGAAGCTCAGCTGGAATACACAGTATATCGCTCTCAAGTTTTTTCATCGGATTTCGAAGATTACTCTGATTTTGGCGAAGAGGCTTATTATGGAGGTTACGGAGAAGTGGTTAGCGATGGAAAAATGGCAACCGATAGTAATGGCCATGCAGTGGTAACCGTCGATTCTCAAAAACTCCCTTTTAATCAGCGCTATACCTTGCGAGTGACCGCCAAAGATCTCACCGAAAAAATTGTAACTCGCGAAGGCGATGCCACCGTGCGGGCCGGAGATTTTTATTTTTCAACTCGTAAATCGAGTTTTTTTGTGAGTGCGGGCAATAATCTTAATTTGACGGTGGTAACTCGCAACTATCAAGATCAGGCGCTTTCGAAAAAATACGATATTCTCGTTGCGCGCGAAAAATGGGATCCCATCGCGGGAGAATATCGCTACAAGAAAGTTCAAGCTTATTCGGGAGAAACGAATGCCAATGGAGAAGGCACAAATAATTTGTTGTTTAAAGAAGGCGGTTATTATCGTTTGACTCTCCAAGGATCCGATACCGAAGGGCGCCGGGTTGAGTTTGAAGATCACGTGTGGGTGAGTGGAAAAGGTGAAGACGATGAAGGTTTTGGGGTGGAACAAAAATTAACCGTGATTCCCGAAAAGAAATCTTACAAAGCCGGTGAAGTGGCAAAGCTTTTTGTGATTGGCCCGGTAAAAGATGCACCGATCTTGATTACGCTTGAAGGCCGAAATCTTTATGAATATCGCATCGAAAATTTAGAAGGTTTTTCGAAAACGATTGAAGTTCCACTTAAAAAAGAGTGGATGCCCAATCTTTTTGTGGGCGCCAGTTTTCTAGGTAAAAAAGAGGCCTACGAAGAAACAGCCGAGCTTCAAATTTCGCCTCAAGAACATTATTTAAGTTTAGAACTCACGCCGAATGCCAAAGAATATCGGCCGGCTGACAAAGTAGAATACCAAGTTCAGGTAAAAGATTCAAAGGGCCAGGGTGTGCAAGCAGAGCTTTCGTTGGGAGTAGTCGATGAAAGTCTTTATGCTTTGAAGGCCGATTCTACCAATATCAAAAAGTTTTTCTGGGGGCCTAAGCCCAATCAGGTAAGCTCCGTTTTTTCGTTTACCAATTATTATAGTGGAGGCATTGCCAAAGAAGATGCAGAGCTCTTGCGCAAAAATTTCAAAGATACGGCGTTTTGGAATCCTTCGTTACTCACCGATAGCTTGGGAAAAGCGGCTTTAAGTTTTGCCTTGCCCGATAATCTCACTACCTGGCGAACCACGGTGCTTGCACAAACTTCTACAACCGATGTGGGGCAGCAAACGGGGCAATTCTTGGTGACTAAACCTTTGCTCGTGCGTTTGGCAACTCCGCGCTTTTTCCGCGAGCGTGATGAAGTGGTGCTCAAGGCGATCGTTCATAATTATACCGATCAAGAGCAGAATGTAGATGTGGCGCTCTCGGTGCAAGGTCTGGAATTTGCTTCAACCCAAGAGGGAAATACACGAAGCTTAAAACTGAAGCCCCGCGAAGTGGCGAGCTTTGATTTTAAAGTTTTGGCAAAAAATCCGGGCAAGGCAAAGATTCAACTTTTGGCCAAAAATGCGCAAGTCTCCGATGGAATTGAATTGAATCTTCCTGTTTTACCTCACGGAATTGAAGATCATAGCTATGCGCAAGGTGAAGTGGCTCCGATGCTCGGCGGAGAAAGCCGCGGCACGGTTTTACTTGCTCTTCCACCCGCCAGCGATGCGGCTCATGCAAAGTTAAAAGTGACCCTCGATACGAATTTTGTTTCGCAACTTTTAGGCTCGGTTTCTTATTTGGTGGATTATCCTTACGGCTGTGTGGAGCAAACGATGAGCCGTTTATTGCCAGCCCTCATGGTTTCGCGGCTTTACCAAACTTTAAATTTAAGTGACCCAGTTTTAGAAAAGAAATTTCCTAAAATTTTCAAGAGCGGGATTCGTCGCCTAGAAAAATTTCAACATGCCGATGGCGGCTGGGGATGGTGGAAAGAAGATCCGACCGATCCTTTCATGACGGCTTATGCTTTATATGGGCTAATTCGTGCGCAGCAACTAGGCCAAGAAGTGAAGCTTGAGGTTATTCAAAAAGGTAGCGAAGCTCTCACCGAAATTTTAAAGAAAGGGATTGCACCCAATTCTCGAGCTCCTTTAATTGATGAACGCTCCGATGGCGCCAATCTGTTGCCCTTTTTAAATCGGGTAGCAGCTCTCGCCAAGATTCCGGTTTCGGTTTCAACTGCTTCAACCCCCAGCACCAATGCAGGGGAGGCTCTGCAAGCCCTGGCACTCATTTCTCGTGAGAGAGCAGATCGTGCGATTCCTGTTTTGACTCAGTTGGAGAGTCAGGCTTCTTGCAAAAATGGGCTCTGTTTTTATTTAGATCCATCCGGAAAACCCAACCCCGAAACCACAGCCTGGGTGCTTCAAGCCTTAATTCAAGGGCAGTCAAGCAATAGCGTTTTAAAAGAAGAATTGGTGAAAGGCCTTTTGCAAACCCGTAAGGGTGGAATTTGGGGGCAAACACTGAGCACGGCTTTGGTGATTGAAGCACTTGCAGAGTATGCTCAAGATCTGCATTTCAACCGAGAAGGGGTGAATGCAAAGTTGGCCTTGAATGGGGCCGATCTTGAAACGATTAATGTTTCTTCACCACATTTTGTAAGACGAGTTCCCGAAGGAAAATTACAGGTAGGCAACAATACTTTCGAAATCGTCAATTTGAAGCCCAATCCTCTTTTTTATCAAACCGATCTTGGATTTTTTAGCACTCAAGAAGATTTGGCGCCTTCGAGCCAGGGTTTAAGCGTTTCGCGGGAGTATTTCCGTTTGAGCGCTCAAGGTGAAGATGCCAATGGCAAAATGAATTACAAAGCGCAAAGCCTGAAGGGCTCTGTAAAACCGGGAGATCTGGTAGGAGTGCGTCTTGTTTTAGAAAATTCGCAAGCCCTTTCTTATGTGATTTTAGAAGACGCGCTGCCTTCTGGGTTTGAATCGTTGGGTGCGATTCGCTTTGATACCGAAGTTTCTTACTTTGCTGATTTTCAAGTGCACGATGAAAAAATAGCCCTCTTTTTTAATTATTTGCCTACCGGAAAACATATTGTGAACTATGCCATTCGCCCTGAGTTACTGGGCCATTTTCATGTGATGCCCGCCGATGCTTATGAGATGTATCGTCCGGACTTGCGTGGAAGCAGTGGAGAAACTCAGCTGGAGGTGGCTCCATGAAAAAGTTTTTTCCGTTGATCGTGATTTTTCTTTGTTTTCTCGGGGTGGGGGGGATTTATGTTTTACGCCCTTTTTCAAATCAACTCTCTGCATTTGCAACCGATTTAACGGCGCGTTCTCCCGCTCAAGAACACAATATTCATTTAGCGGCTTCAAAAATTTCAGATTTGGTTTTGAAGCCCGGAGAAATCTTCTCTTTCAATGAGCAAGTGGGGCCTTATACTCGAGAGGCAGGTTACCAGCCAGAGCGTTCTTATCTTTATCATCAAACTATTTCGAGTTTTGGGGGAGGGGTTTGCCAGGTTGCCTCGACACTCTATAACGCTGCACGAAATGCAGGGCTTGAAGTGATTGAACGAGTGCCGCATAGCGCCGAAGTGAAGTCGGTTCCTCCCGGTTTTGATGCGACTTTAGCTTACGGCGTGGCCGATCTTAAATTTAAAAATAATGGAAATTCACCGATCAAATTGCAAACCAGGATTGCTCAAAATCAACTGAAGATCGAAATTTGGGGAAAGGACCTATGAATACTTCAAAAAACTCTAAAGCAGATCTTCTTGCCGTTTTGGCAAGTCTTTTACTCGTGTTTTTGGCCGCTTTCGAATTTGGCAAGGGCGCAAAAGTCTTGTGGCCTCATTATATGAGCCCCTTGATTCTACTTTTCTTGAGTCTTGGTTCTGCTGTTTTGATTGCATTCTTTTTAAAACACTCTTTTAAACCCTTTATTGCTTATGCCTTGTGGGTTGGGAGCATAGGCTTTGCCCTTTTATTTTGGGGGGCTTATTTTACTTGGCAACAGGCTTTGTGTGTTCCGCTTGCTGCTTGCACGGTGCTTTTGTTGGCAGGCTTAGCAGGGCGTGTGGGCCTCGCCTTGAGTTCTCTTTTTGAGCTGGCTTTTCTTGCAGGCACTTTGGTGCTTGCGCTTCGCTTAGGTGGCATTTTGGGCGCCAGTTTTTACGGGATTGTGCTGATCAGCAGTTTTGCTATTTTTTCTTCTCAAGAAAATTTGAAAGCCTTGGGCGCTCGAATTGCTTTTTCGGTTGGACTTTTAGTGATTGGTCGTGCGGCGATTCAATATTATCTTCTTCAGAGCGGCTATGCTTCTTTGGGGGTGGTGGTGAGTGTGCCTTATAGCTTTTTGCTTCTCTTCTTGGGCTTTGCGCTTCCTCTGATTTTGCAGCGTTTGTCGGCAGAAGGAGATTTGTCTTGGTTGCTCTGGGCGGTTTTGAGCATTGTCTTGCCTCTCAGCTTAGGTTTTATTTTCCATAGCCGAGCTTTAGCGGCTTATTTGCTAGGTTTGGTTTCTTCTGGTTTTATTGTTTTTGTATTATGGAGAGTTCCTTTTCGGGTGGGGTATTTCATTTATCTCAATTTAATCCTCGCCTGCGTGGCCCTACCTTATTTTATTCAATATTCTTATTTAGGGCGTTTGCCTCGGGTAGGAGTTCTCACGCTCAGTGCGCTACTCTTTGCTTTTGCACTTCTTCCGCAATGTTTGAAAAAAGATTCAACTGCTCAGCTATGATGTTGCACTTGAAACGGATTTTAATTCTCGGTTTTTTATTTTCTCTTTTTTTTCCATTTTCTGTTTCTGCAAAGCCTTCTCAGGGCGAATTTCAAACTCAAATCTCTAAAACCGTTGCGAGTTTTTTGAAACAACGTCAGGGGATTGTGTTTTTATTCGATCTTCAAAATTCAAGCCCAGAAATTTATGGAGATATTGAACTCGCCCATCAGCTTTTTTTGCCTGGTTCGGTGATGAAGCTCTTAGTCGCCGAGGCAGGGATTGAAAGCGCTTACCCTCATTTCGAATGTAAGGGACGCTTATTCATTAACGGAAAACGCCTGCGTTGTTGGACAGGAAAAGGCCACGGAAATTTGGAGCTTCCTCGGGCTTTAGCGCTTTCCTGTAACTTGTATTTTATTCAGTGGGCCCAAAATCTCGGGGCCGAAAAGCTTTTAGAAGTTACCCAAAAATATTTCTTAATTTCTAAAGGGTTAAAAAATAAACTTGAAGAAAATAATTTAGATTTAGGGCGCTTTGCGATTGGAGATTTTCCGGAGTTTCGGGTGAGCCCTCAGAGTATGGCTGATTTTTGGAGGCAGTATTTACAAAAGCTTGAGACTCTACCTTATGCTCCCATTCGGCAGGGCTTGCTTCGTGCTGTTGAAGAGGGAACCGCTCGAAAAGGCCAGGTTTCAGACTTGATGATTTTAGGTAAAACCGGTACGGCCGATGCGCTTTCTTCGCAAATCAACCCTTCGACTTTCCGGCTTAAAAGCCGGAGTACGCTCAGGGTTGATACTGAGCGTCGGCTCAACCCTAATTTGAAAGCTGAGATTCGATATAGTCGAAGTATCAAAACTCACGGTTGGTTTTTGGGGGCGGCCCCCGCGCTTCACCCTCGATTTGCAGTAGTCATTTTTTTAAAGAATGCTTATGGTTTTGAAGAAGCCGCTCGGTTAGGGGCGAAGATTTTTGAGCAAGTTCGAGTTTTTGAGTTTACTCCATAAGATCGATATTTCTTGAATATGACTCTTTACTTTAAAAAAACGGGAATAATTTCTTTCTTTTTATTTTTTCTATTTTCTTCTTCTGCCTTTGCTCTGTTTGATCCTGTAATTAAAATAAAAGTTTTTTCGCGCTATGTGCTCACTCAAGTTGAAGTGCAGGCCCCTTTGGCACGCTTGCAGATTTTGAAAAAAGGGCAGTGGGATTCGGCCTTAACGCCCCCCGATCTTCCTTTCAAAATTTTACTTCAAGGCAAAAAACTCTATCTCGATATGGGGAGTGGAAAAGAAGCCGATCAAATTGCAATTGATCCTCCTCGCGGCAGCACCGTGATTGTAAAATTGGGAGAAGTGCAAAAGAAATTTTCAGGCAAGCTTTTGATTCGAGTGCATAAAAAGGAGCTCGAGATTTTAGAAGAGCTTCGCTTAGAAGATTATGTGCGGGGAGTTTTAGAAGCCGAAATGCCTCCCAGTTTTCCGCCCGAAGCTATCAAGGCTCAGGCAATCTTGATTCGTACCTATGCTTTGGCCAACCTGAAACGCCATCAATTTGAAGGCTATGATTTGTGTGATCTTACGCATTGCCAAGTTTATGGAGGGAAAAATTTTAATTATCGAAGCTTAGATGAAGCAGTGCAGGCTACTCGAAGCATGTTTTTGGCTTATCAATTAAAACCGATTGAAGCGCTTTATCATTCTACTTGTGGAGGGCATACGAGCCCCAATCAAAAAGTTTTTGAAGGTCAGGCACTTCCTTATTTACAGGGGGTGGATGATGAAAAATGGTGTAGTAAATCTCCTCACTCTACCTGGGAGAGCTCTATTTCTTTGTCCATTTTATCGGAAGTCTTGAAAAAAGATTCTGCGATGAATCCGAAGGGGGAAATTCAGGCTTTAAAAATTGCAGACGCAGAAAAAGATGGAAGAATTTTTGAGTTGGAGATCGAAGGAAAAAGAAATGCAAAAGTTTCTGCGATGGATTTTTTATCGGTAGTGGGGCGCTATTTAGGCTGGAATATTTTAAAAAGTAATTGGTTCAGTGTGGAACTCAAAAATAACGAGGCTGTTTTTTTAGGCCATGGCCTAGGGCATGGGGTAGGGTTTTGCCAATGGGGCGCCCGCGGAATGGCCGAAGCGGGAAAAAAATATAACGAGATTTTATTTCATTACTTTCCGGGCACTCAGTTGGTGCAAAGATAAACTGGTGTCATTCCCCGATTTAATCGGGGAATCCATTGAAAAATGGATCCCCCGGTCAAGCCGGAGGATGACAAAGCTAAAAAGACAAAATTTAGTTTGAAATGTTAAAGAATGTTCTACTCATTTTCATTTTATTTCTTTTTCCTTTCAAGCTCTTTGCCCTGAACTCTTCCGAAGTTTTTCAAGAAATTCGGCGAACTCCTGCTTTACAAGAAGAGTTAAAAGCTTGGGTGGCCTATTCCATTGCCGAAACCTATCAACAAAAAATAGAAAAACCTGTTTTGGCGGCACTTTTTCAAGAGAGGCTCCCCGTTTTTATTACGATTAAAAAACAACAAATAACATTGGGTTGTGTTGGGAGCCTTCAAGCTAAACAAGAAAATTTTGCCCAAGAGATTTTAGCCAATCTTCGTTTGGCTTTTACGCGTGATCCACGTCATCTTTCTATTCCCAAAAGTCAAGCAAAAGACCTTCAAATTTTTATCAGCACGGTGACGAAAAAAGAGAGAGTTCAGTCTTTGGGTGAAATTTCTTTGGCAAACGATGGCGTGCTGCTCAAGCAGGGTAATCGTGAAGCGGTGGCTTTGCCGGGAGAGGCAAAAACAAAACGTTATCTGCTGGCTTTTTTAAAGGCCAAGGCAGGGCTTCGTAAAGAAAGGCCGTATCAATTGTATCGATTAAGAGTAGAAACGCTTTCGACTTTTTATCAAGGCGATGAGCAGCGGGCTCACTAAAAGAAGATCGGCAAAGCTTAAGCCCCAGAGTTTTAGATAAAGCGTGATGCTCCAATTAAAAAAGAAAACCCCTAGATAAAGAAAACTTCCCCAATAAGCTTGGAGCCCTTGCCAAGGTTTTACGACGTCTCCCTTTTTCTCAAGCCGTTGGTCGCATCTTTGAAAAAGAAAGACGATGCAAAAGGCAACGAGAGCCCAACCCAAAAAATTCGAGAAAGGAACGCCAAAATAAAATCCGCCATTGGGGTAATAATAGATGCGCCCTAAAAACCATTGATCTCCCAGGGCAGTGAGCGGATCGATGACCACATCAATGCCAGTCATGAGCACAACAGAGAGTAAAAGCACTTTCCAGGAGCTGCGGGTTTGGAGAAAAAACTTATTTGAAATTGAATCCTCCCCCTTTTGTAAAGGGGGATTGAGGGGGATTTTCGATTCTAAAATCCCTCCTGACCTCCCTTTATCAAAGGGAGGGAATGATAAAACTACCACACTCGTCGCATAACTCGCATAAGCTAAAAACGTGTAGGAGAGCGAATCCCAAAGCGGCACGCCCCAGAGAAGCAGCTCGCCTTTTAAATTTTCATAAACATATTGATAATCGCCGTAAGGAAAACCATTTCGAATCGACGAAACTTCCGAGGCGAAGGCAATCCCCCAACCCAATCCTAAAAAGAGCAGAGTGCGTTTTAAACCCAACTGAAGCGAGCCCAAAATCAGAAAACTAATCAAAAAAACAAAAACGTAAGGGCGCTGTTCTAGGGTGGTTACAAAATGAGGCCAAAAGGGCAGGAGTTGAGTAGGCATAAAAAAGGGCGACTTTACAGAAAGTCGCCCGAGAAGTGAAAGAGTAAATTATCTTACCAATGCAGGAGCCCGAGTTACAACAGAAGCTCCGGTGGGTGTTCCTCCAAAAACTTCTAAGACGACCGGAGGAATCGGAATCTGGTAGCCGAAAATTTCGAAAAAGCTGGGCTCCGAAGATCTGAAATAAGGATTCGGGTTTGCCACAAAAGTTTGAACCGGTGCTGCGTTGGGATCTGTCGCGGCTAAAACGCCGAGCATTAAAGAATCGGCATTTGTGCGATCGGTTGCTTGGCTACCAATTTCAAAATCATCTTCGGCTAAATGGGGCCAATCCGCAAAAGGATTGAAACCATTTCCAAGATCTGCATCACCCTCGTGGCCAACTCCTCCTGATGGTGCTGCAGCAGTTGTGCCTCCGGCAGTGGGGGGAGGTGCGGCTGGAGCTGATGTTGTTGCTTCTCCAGTTCCATCTTCAGTTGCCGGCTGCTGTGAAGCATGAGGAGGAACTGGAACCGCAGAATAAGGATATCCAAAAAACGCATCTGCTTCTGCATCGCTCACAGGGGTGTTGGGGTCAGGCATAGAAGGCACGGCAGGAGCTCTTCGGGCTCGACTAGGTGAAGGGAAATCAAATAGATGATCAAAGCGATCAATGCCTCCAACACCTACCGTCGTTCCTGGTCGAGTGACAAATAACAGGCCACTCCAAAACACTCCCCCTAAGCGTTGAGCGGGAAGAGGGGGTACGGTCGGTGTCGCATCACCCGTTACATCCGGATTTGGGCCAGGGCCGGCTTCCGGTTCTGGAGCGGCTTGTCCGGGAATTCGTGGAGGGCCCTCGCTGCTCCAATCAGGAGGAGTGATTTCACTTCCAGGAACAGGGCGTTCACCCGCCAACCAGGCACGACGTTTTTCATCTAAAATTTCGGAGAAAAAGATATTGGGGAAAGAAAAAGAGGGTAAAGCAATTAAGCGGGAAGGTTGTGGCGATTCAGTTGGAGTATGAGTTCCATTCGGAACTTCAGTAGTAGGTATTAGAGGACGTTGTCCGGAAATAGGGCCATCAAATTCGGTGTAGAATTCTCGAGTGGGAATCATTCCAGGGTTTGGACCCACTTGAATGGGCCCTCCTGCAGGATCAGTGGGTGCATAGACATCATCCCAACAAATAGTGGCTTGATCGGTAGATACACAACGTGTGACCATAAAATTCTCCTTGTTTTTTGAGAGGTTGAAGATTTGTCTAGTTTTGGGTTTTTTGTCAAGAAAATGCTTAAGGCTCAGTCCTCTCCCTAACTCTCTCCTTATAAACATTTCGTTACCTGGTACCAAATGACCTTTTGGTACCAGGTGAGAAAAAACTTTCATTGCCTGGAAAAAAAACTTCAGATAAAAAGCGCTATGCCATTTAACATTCAAGATATTTTTCAGGCCCATCAGGGCAAGCATTTTAGTTTGCACGAACAATATATTAATCCGCAGTTTGTGAGGGTTTTGCGCACGATTGGTTTCGATAAAATTTATACCCGTGCGGAGGGTGCTTACTTTTATGATGCCGAAGGGAATTCTTACCTCGATTTTTTGAGCGGTTATGGGTCTTTTAATGTGGGCCGCAATCATCCGGTGGTGCGCAAGGCCTTGCACGATACTTTAGATCTTGAGCTCCCCAACATGATTCAAATGGGTTGCACTTTGCTTCCGGGAGTTTTGGCCAAAGAATTAACGCGGCGTTGCCCCGATTCTATTGATACCGTCTTTTTTTCAAATTCGGGAACAGAGGCCAATGAAGGCGCTTTAAAATTCGCGAAGGCCTTCACCAAACGCGATAAAATTTTATTTTTAGATCATGCCTTTCATGGGCTCTCGATTGGTTCTTTATCGTGCAATGGTAACGAAGAATTTCGCAAAGGTTTTGGGCGCTTGCTTGAGCCGGTTGCGCCCGTCTTGATGAACGATCTCGAAGGTTTAGAAAAAGCCCTTTCTAAAAAAGAAGTAGCCGCTTTGATTGTGGAATGCATTCAGGGAAAAGGGGTTTATGTTCCGCAAGAAAATTATCTGAAAGAAGCCGAAAGACTTTGCAAAAAATACGGCACCTTATTGATTGCCGATGAAATTCAAACGGGCTTGGGCCGAACGGGTAAAATTTTTGCCTTCGAACATTGGGGTTTGGAGCCCGATCTCATCACCATCGCCAAATCGTTAAGTGGCGGCTATGTGCCGGTGGGAGCCCTTCTCACGCGTCGTGAGATTTACCAGGCGGTTTATAACAAGATGGATCGTTGCGTGGTGCATTCTTCCACGTTTGGCAAGAATGATCTTGCGATGGCGGCAGGCTTGGCCACTTTGTCGGTTTTAGATGAAGAAAAATTGGTTGAGAATAGTGCAAATGTTGGCAATTATCTGATCGAAAAATTAAACACCTTAAAAAATAAATATGAAATGTTGGGTGAGATTCGTGGAAAAGGGCTGATGATTGCGATTGAGTTTGCAGCTCCGAAATCGTTTAAGCTGCGCATGGGGTGGAGCTTGATTCATAAAGCATCGAAAGGTTTGTTTGGGCAAATGATCGTGGTGCCGCTTTTTACCGATCATCGTATTCTTTCTCAGGTGCCGGGGCATAATATGGATGTGGTGAAAATTCTTCCGCCCTTGATGATTTCGAGAAAAGAGGCCGATCATTTTGTAAATGCGATGGATCAAGTTTTGGCCGCGTGCCATAAGTTTCCGGGTTCGGCTTGGGAGGTGGGTTATACCTTGGCCAAGCAAGCACTCAAGGCACGGGGAAGTTCAAACGCTGAAATCGAAGAATTTGAAAAGGAGACGGTGAATGGGTAAGAAAATTTTAAGTTTCATTTTTTTAAGCTTTGTTTTGTTGAGTAGCTTTTCGGTATGTGCCGCAAAAGATTCAGAATCAAAACCTTCGGCCGAATCAAAGCCCGTGGTAGAAATTCCACCTGGCCTCGATTTTAAAACTCGAGTTGCCCAACGCCGCTTGCTTGAAATTAATCCTTTCGGTGGAAATTATCTCGGGAATCGTCTGGAAAATTCTTATATCACCGGAATGCGCCTGATTTTTCGTGTGACCGATCGCTTTAGTGTGGGAAGTGAATTTGCCTATAACCGTATTGAGTATGATCCGAGTAGTGATTTTGGTCAGATCGTTACCACTCGCAATCAATTTATTGCCGACGTGTTTGGAACTTACTCGATTCCTATCTTACAGCGGCGTGGAAAGCTCATTGAAGAAGGAGATATTTATTTTACTTTAGGCTTGGGCAATATGCATATCAATGGGGTCGATCGCATTATGGGGGTGGTGGGTACAGGAAGCCAAATTTATTTTCGTAGAAAATGGCTTGGCCTTCGGCTCGATACGCGCACTTATATGTATTCAATTCCTCGAAAGAGTGGTTCGAAATATGAAGATGATTGGGCTTTTACAATTGGGCCTTCATTCCGTTTTCTCCCCCGCGAACACAAGAGCAGTAAGACCGAGAATACAGTTTCGGCGAATTATTGAAGCTTGAGTAAGTGTGGTGGAGTTTAGTGTGTTTTTGAATTCTATTTGCTCAAGGTATTGGCTACTTGGTGCTTCGTTTGACGAGTTTCATCCATTCTTCTACAATTTTGGGATCCCATTGCCCCAAATTCATTTCTTTTTCGAAAATCTTGATGGCTTCGAGTGGCGCAATTCCTTTGCGGTAGGGGCGGTTTGAAGTCATTGCATCATAGCTATCGCACACGGCCACAATTCTTGCCCCCAAAGAAATTTCACCGAGGCTAATACCATCGGGGTAACCTTTGCCGTCGATCCGTTCATGGTGATGGCGAATAATAGGAAGTGAGTTTTGAAGCGACTTGAGCGCTTTGCAGATTTCACAGCCGCGTGCCGGGTGCGAACGTACGTGAGCTAATTCTTCTTGAGAAAGACGATCGGGTTTATTGAGAATCGTTTCACTCACTCCAATTTTTCCAATATCGTGGAGCAAGGCCCCCCGGCGAATCGTTTCTTGCTCGAGATCGGATAAGCCCATAAACTTTGCAAGGGCGGTGCTATAGCGGGCGACGCGTTCGGAGTGCCCGCGCGTGTAAATATCTTTGGCCTCGAGCATCTCTGCCAGAGTGAAAATGATATCTTCACCCATCTCCACATCATCATAGAGCTCTTTTAATTTAAGGAGAGATTTAACTCGGGTGATGAGCTCGAGTTTGTTGAAGGGCTTCATCAGAAAATCATCGGCGCCCATTTCGATTGCTTTGATCTTATCGGTTAAATCTTTTAGAGCTGTGACGACAATCACCGGAATCAGCTGAGTCTTTTTATTTTTTTTAATGTGTTGGCAAACTTCATAACCCGAAACTTTGGGCATCATGAGATCGAGCAAAACGAGATCGGGTGGATCTTTCTCAATTTTCTTTAAGGCTTCTTCTCCATCGTAAGCTGTATCGATTTGATAATTATAAGGTTTTAAATTGGCGCAGAGTAGCTCCACGTTGGTGCTGTTGTCGTCTACTACCAAGATTTTGGGTCTTTTTTCAGAAAGATTTTTTGAGGTATTGGCTTCGGTCATAAAGGTTGAAATATTCTATCAAAGATTGAAAATTTTTGTCCAAAAGATTTTGATTTAATTTTGTTTGGTTTCGACTAAAATAACTTTTCTTATGTTTCGACTTATTAAAAATCTCATTAAAATAACACTCCTTTTTATCGCCGTGGCGCTCATTTTAAATCTTCGTTATCAGGGCCGCTCTGCACGCGACTATGCCGAGGAGTATGGTTTGAAACTTTTTCAATGGGCTTATCAAAAGAGTAAATCGCTCAATAATAAAGATATCGAACAGCTTATTCCAGCGGCCACCACCGAGATTAAAAAAGAAGTAGAAAGTTTAATGAATAAGGGTGATAATTCCAAATTGGCCAAGCCCGAAAGTCAGAAGGCCGATCAACTCACTTCACAAGATCGAGCACGTTTAAAGCAGCTTGTAGAAGAAAAAATGAAGCCTGAATCGAAAAAGGAGAAATAAATGAGCGAATCTCAAGCATGCAAGATCGAAAAATGTAAGCGTCCTTATCGTGCCAAAGGGTATTGCGGTGTTCATTATAAGAAGTGGCGAAACGGTGAATATGGAAAAGCCCGTTATGATACTTGTAGCCTTGAGAGTTGTCGTAAGCCGGTGAATAAAAGTGGTTTATGCGAAGAACATTGGAATGCAAAGCTTGCTAAAAAAGCGAGTGGGGCACCCGCGGCTGCGCCTGAAGCGGCTCCCGCCAAGGCAGCACCCGCTGCAGAAGCCGCTCCCGAAGCTCCCGCTTCGTAAATCTTTCCTCCCTTTTTTAAAGGGAGGTTAGGAGGGATTTTACGACCCAAATCCCCCTTAATCCCCCTTTTTCAAAGGGGGAGATTCCTCAATGTTTGAAAAAAATCAAAAAATCCTCAGCGAAATCTTTGAGAAAATGTCTTCTCGTTTTGGGCCTCAGCGTTGGTGGCCTGGCGAAACTCCCTTTGAAGTGATGGTGGGGGCCGTTCTGACACAAAATACAAATTGGACGAATGTTGAAAAAGCAATTTTAAATCTAAAGCAAGCCCAGGCCTTGAGCCCCCATTCAATAGAGAGTTTATCTGAAGAAAAACTGGCGCAGCTGATTCGTCCGGCCGGCTATTTTAACGTGAAAGCGAAGCGTCTTAAAAATCTCGTGCATTTCTTGATCGAAAGTTATGCGGGAAATGTAGAGAGTATGAAACAAGTGGAAACAATGCGCTTGCGAGAAGAGTTGTTGGCGGTGAATGGAATTGGCCCCGAAACGGCCGATTCGATTTTGCTTTATGCGCTCGAGAAACCCGTATTTGTGATTGATCAATACACTTACCGCTTGCTGACGCGTCATCATTTGATTTCAGAAGAAACGACTTATTCCGAGATGCAAGATTTTATGAGCCGGCATGTGCGAGAAGATTTAAAAACTTATAACGAGTTTCATGCTCAAATTGTAAGGTTGGGAAAAGAGTATTGTCGAACAACGGCGCGGTGTGAAGAATGTCCGCTCAACGGAATTAATTGGTGATCCAGTTGGGTTTTCTTTTTTCTAAAAAGGCAGTGATGCCTTCTTTTCCTTCGGGGCTGGCCCGGAGTTCGGCAAGATATTGGGGTGTTATTTTTCCGGCTTCTTCTAAAGAGAGAAAAGCGATTTCTTGAGCTAAGGTTTTTGCGCGGCTCAACGCTTGGGGCCCCCCCATTTTTAAGGCCTGGGTTTTCGCCAAAATTAAATCATCAATTTCTTCGGGGCTTGCGCAATGATTCAGCAAACCCAATTCTTTGGCTTGGATGGCGCCAAAACGTTCTGCCGTTAGACTATATTCGGTGAAGCGGGCGGCTCCTATTTTTCGGATGACAAAAGGAGAGATGACCGCTGGAATTAAACCTAAGCGAACTTCAGAGAGTGCGAATTGGGCTGTTTTATAAGCGAATGCCATGTCGGTTGCCGAGAGGAGCCCAACGCCACCTCCCATCGCAATTCCGTTAACCTTGGCAATCACGGGTTTTGGGCAATTCACAATCGCGCTGAGCATTTCATGAAGATTTTTGGCTTCTTGAATATTTTCTTGAGCCGAGGCGGCGGCCGATTTTTTCATCCAATTTAAATCTCCCCCCGCGCAGAAAGAAGTGCCCGAGCCTGTGAGGATAATCACTCGGGTTTGAGGGGCTTGAGCCAAGCTTTGAAAGGCTTGGTGGAGCTCTGCAATCAAAACTTCATTCAGTGCATTGTGAACATCGGGCCGATTTAAAGTGAGAGTGGTGATTTCGTTTTTGGTTTCTATGAGCAGTGTTTGATAGGAAGCCATAATCACATCCTGAATATGCCGTAAGCTTGGGGTTTTAAGGGGGCGTTTCTTGCCGCAGAAAGTCCTAAGACCAATATTTTACGGGTGTCTGCAGGATCAATAATGCCATCGTCCCACAGGCGTGCGCTTGAAAAATAGGCCGATGATTCTTTTTCGTATTTCTCTAAAGTGGGGGTCTTAAATTGGGCGGCTTCTTTTTCATTCATTATTTTTTTGCCTTCTGATTTGAGCTGATCTTGCTTCACGGTGAGCAAAACATTTGCGGCCTGCTCGCCACCCATCACGCTGATTTTTGCATTGGGCCACATCCAGAGTTGGCGCGGAGAATAGGCGCGCCCACACATTCCATAATTTCCGGCGCCATAAGAACCTCCCACCACGACGGTAAATTTGGGTACACGGGCATTCGAAACTGCCATCACCATCTTTGCGCCATCTTTGGCAATGCCTCCATTTTCGTAAGCTTTCCCCACCATAAATCCGGTGATGTTTTGTAAAAAGAGCAGGGGAATACCTCGTTTATCGCAGAGCTCAATAAAGTGCGCTGCCTTGAGGGCAGATTCCGAAAAGAGAATTCCATTATTGGCAATAATTCCTACGGGCATTCCGGCAAGATGTGAAAAACCACAGACTAAACTGGTGCCATAGTTCTTTTTGAATTCTTGGAAACGGCTTCCATCGACCAAGCGTGCGATCACTTCGCGGATATCATACGATTTACGGGGATCTTGAGGAATAATGCCGTAGAGCTCTTCGGCAGGATAAAGCGGCTCTTCAATCGTTGCCAGGTTGGAGGTATCGAGCGGAGAACGATTCAGATGAAAAAGAATATCGCGGGTCATTTCGAGCGCGTGCATTTCATCTTCGGCGAAATGATCGGTTACACCCGATTTGAAGCAATGGACCTTTGCGCCCCCTAGATCTTCGGCGCTCACTTCTTCGCCGGTTGCTGCTTTGACGAGAGGAGGGCCGCCCAGAAAAATGGTGCCGTTTCCTTTCACAATCACCGTTTCATCGCTCATGGCGGGCATGTAGGCGCCACCTGCGGTGCAGCTTCCGAGCACCACGGCAATTTGAGAAATACCTGCGGCGCTCATTCGGGCTTGATTGTAAAAAATACGGCCAAAGTGTTCTTTATCGGGAAAAACCTCGGATTGAAGCGGAAGAAACGCGCCACCCGAATCAACCAAGTAAACGCAAGGAAGATGATTTTCTAAGGCGATTTCTTGAGCGCGTAGATGTTTTTTAACCGTGAGAGGGTAGTAAGTGCCGCCTTTGACGGTGGCATCATTGGCCACAAATAAAACTTCGCGGCCCTGAACTAAGCCAACACCAGTAACTAGGCCTGCGCCGGGCGCTTGATTCTCATACATTTCATAAGCCGCTAAGGTGGAAAATTCTAGAAAAGGAGATTGAGGATCTAAAATTTTTTCAATGCGCTCTCGAGGTAGAAGTTTACCGCGTTTATGATGTTTCTCAACCGCAGAGCTTCCGCCCCCTTGTTTTACTTCTGCAAGGCGCTTTCGAAATAATTCAACCTGACTGCGCAGCGTTTTTGCGTTTTCTTGAAACTCTTTACTTTGAGTATGGATTTTACTTTCTAAGATTTCAGACATGAAGAGAGTGTATGACAAAGCACGCGGATGGGATCAATGATAATTTTAGTGAATCTTATAAAAAGTTGAGTTAGTGGAGATTGATGCGGAAAGTTTCTTTTTATTTTGATCCAATCAGCCCCTATGTTTATCTCGCCTGGACTCAGCTCGAAAAATTTTCGCGAGAAAATGGGGTTGTTTTTGCGTTTGTGCCTGTTCTTTTTGCGGGGCTTCTCAATGCGCATGGCCAAAAAGGGCCGGCTGAAATTCCTTCTAAACGAATTTACACCTTCAAAGATGCGAGTCGTTGGGCGCATTTGTATCAAGTTCCTCTTCGTATGCCGCCTTTGCACCCTTTTCATCCACTTTTGGCGCTTAGGCTTTGTGTGGCCGCTCAAGATGAGAAAGAACGTGCGCGCTTAGCAGGTTTAATTATTCAAGCGGTTTGGGCAAAAGGCCTCGATGTGAGTAATGCAGAGGTGGTGAGGCAGCTTCTCCAGGAGAATGGTTTTGAGGCTCAGGATTTATTTCAAAAAGTTCAAAGTCCTGAGGTAAAGGCAAAGTTGAAGCAGAATACCGATGAAGCGATTCAAAAGGGGGTTTTTGGGGTTCCGAGTTTTGAAGTAGAGGGGGAGATTTTTTGGGGGAACGATCGCTTCGAGTTTTTAAAATTGTTTTTACAGGGAGTAAATCCAATTAATGATCAAGTGATGGCGCAAATTTTAAAAACTCCACGGGGTATCGATCGAAAACAAAATCAATGAAATCAAAAAAAATAAAAATCAATGGGCTTAAGCATCAATTTTATTTTTGGGGAAATCCCAAAAAGCCTAAGCTTTTTTTATTTCATGGCTGGCTTGATACGGCAGCGAGTTTCGAATTTCTGTGCCGATATCTCGAAAAGGATTTTTACTGCATCGCTCCTGATTTTCGCGGTTACGGAAAAAGTGAGTGGAGTAAAAGCCCTTTGGGTTATTTCTTTATGGAGTATGTCGCCGATTTGAAAGAGATCTTTGAACACTTTTCTCATCGAGAGCCTGTGAGAATTTTGGGGCATTCGTTTGGAGGGGCGATTTCATCATTTTACGCAGGGGCTTTTCCTGAGCGAGTGAGTCATTTTATTAATGTAGAAGGATTCGCTTTTCGTGATAATCCGCCTGAGCGGGGGCCCGAAAAAGCAAGAGCCTGGCTGAATGGTTTATCTCAAGTCAAAGCCTTCAAGCTTTTTAAAGATCGTAGAGCTTTTGCCGAGCGCTTGATCGAGATTAACCCCCGTCTTCCTTTAGAGAGAGCATTGTGGATGGCGCGTTATCAGACAAAGCCTGAAAAAACAGGGGTGCGCATGGCAGCCGACCCCCGGCATTTGTTGGCAGAGCCCTATTTGCAGTCGAAACCTCTCTTTTATAAATTTTGGGAAAGTATTCAGGCAAAATGCTTACTCGTTTATGCCAATCTCACCAATATGAATGATTGGGTGAAATCGCCCAATCTCGAAAAAGAAATGAGCGAGTGGTTTTCGCATTTTCCCTCGAATCGGCAAGTTTGCAAAATTGAAGGCTGTGGCCATATGGTGCACCATGAAAAACCCAAAGAGCTCACCGACGCAGTTTTAAAATTTTTGCTTTGACAAGACTTTGTAAAAGTAAGTACATACTTACCTTCTATGAAGAAAAAAAGTTTGCCTCGTTTGTCGTTCGAAAAAAGAGAAGCGCTTATTTTAGAGGCGGCGAGTTCTTTGTTTTCTAAAGAAGGTTTTAATGGAACCACCACAAAGGCTATTGCTCAAAAAGCGGGCATTAACGAAGCTTTGCTCTTTCGACATTTTCCAAAGAAAGAAGATCTCTATACAGCCATTGTAAGAAGTAAGCTCGATTTGTGGAATAAAGACGTAATTCCTGATCTTGAAAAAACAACTTCTCTTCCCTTGGCTCAAAGTCTTGTAAAAATCGCGACAATTCTAATTAAAGAGAAAAGAAAAGATCCTAGTTTGCTTCGCATGATGTTGTATTCGGCTCTCGAGAGTCATGAGCTTTCACGGTATTTTTTTAAGCAGAAGCTCCCTGTTATTGAGTTCTTGGAAAATTTTCTTAAAAAGAAGGCGAAAGCAGGGGAGCTGCGCTCTTCTACAAAAGTTTCTCTTTTTGTGCGTGCCTACCTTGCGCTGATTCACCAGTATAGTCTGACGGCCCAACTTTTTGATGCAAGGGCCTATTTTGAAAAACCCGAGAAAGAAGTGATTGCTCAATTTGTGGAAATATTCTTAAGGGGAATTCAGGCATGAGAAAAATTATATTCTTCATCTTATTAGCTTTGGCTCCCAGTTTAGGGGTGGCGCAAGAAAAACCGCCCCCTCCTAAAAAAATGACTTTAGAACAATGCTATCAATACACCTTGAAGCAAAGTGAACGATTAGGAATTTCGGTTGAGGTCATCAATGAAGCAGCGGCCCGCTTCACAAAAATTTTAGGAGAAGCCCTTCCTCACATTTCAATCAATGCACAAGAGTTTTTGCAAGATGATCATGCGAATTCTTCGGCTCCTGGAACTGTGGGAAGTGTGACAAATACGCTTACGCGCTTTAGTCGCCCTACCATTGGAATCACGATTGTTCAGCCTCTTTTTCATGGTTTGAAAGAAGTTTATGCATTGAAGGCCAATAAAGCGACTCAAGGCAGTTTGCGTTTTCAAAGCGAGAATGTGGAGCGCCTCCTTTACCGAGATGTGGCCACCTCTTTTTATACAATCGCGCAGTTAGAAATGACCGAAAAACGTCTCTTGAAGATGATTGAAAACGACAAGGCGCTTTTGAAAGAATTAACCGGAAGAATCAATCTTGGAAAATCTCGGCAGAGTGAGCTCTCCGCCCAAGAGGCTCAAATGAGCTTGCATGAAGCCGATTTAGAAAAAACCCGGGGTTTGAAGCTGGTTGCCTATGAAATGCTTGCCTTCTTGACGGGTTTAGAACCCCAACCTCCCATTGAAGTGGTTGATCCGCTTCGAGAAATGCATCCGCTCAATGAATATATTGTATTTTCTCAACAACGCCAAGATGTGCTCGCTGCCCGAAAGGCCCTCGATTCTTCGATCGATCAACGCAAAGTGGCGCGAGGAGATTTTTTACCGAAAATCGATGCGCAGGCGACCGCTTACCCCTACCGAGTGGGTTATCTTTCGAATGTTTACTGGGATGCAACCTTCAACTTAGAGATTCCTGTTTTGAATTGGAGCAATGTGGGTTCATTGCGCGAGAGTGAATCGAAAATTAAACAAGCAGAGCTTCTTTATTTAGAGACCAAACGCCAAGCCGAAACCGATGTGCGCAAATCTTACGATGCTTATCAATCTTCAGTCAGTCAGCTCAAAAAATATTCTCAGGCTGCTAGTAAAAGTGAAAAAAGTTATCGTGAGCAGTTGGGTGATTTCTCTCTGGGCTTAATTAACATTCTTCAGGTTTTACAATCGCAACAAACTTGGCTCGATGCCCTGCGTAATCGCGATATCGCCCAGGCGCAGGTCTGGAGCGATTGGGCCTCCTTGCAAGTTGCGACGGGGGTTTTTCAATGAGCCTTTCTTCTTTTTCGATCAAAAATAACGTTTTTGCCTGGATGCTCATGACCGGCTTGATTTTGTTTGGTTGGATTTCTTTTCGAGGCTTAGGCATCAGCGAAATGCCCGACGTCGATTTCCCGGTGGTAACAGTGCAAGTTACCTATGAAGGTGCCTCTCCCGAAGTGATGGAGTCCGATGTTGTGGATATCGTCGAAGATTCGGTGATGAGTGTGCAGGGGATTCGTTCAATTTCTTCGACTTCACGTCAAAGTGATTCTCTAATTACCATTGAGTTTGACCTCGATCGGAATATCGATGCTGCTTTGCAAGAGGTGCAAACTAAGATTGCTCAAGCTCAAAAAAGATTGCCTAAACAGATTGATCCACCCATCGTGACGAAAACAAATCCGGAAGATCAGCCGATTATGTGGGTTTCACTTTCGACCGAAGGCCCTCTCCGCGAGATGATGGAGTATGCGCGCGATAATCTGAAAGATCGCCTTCAAACGGTCAATGGAGTGGGTGAGGTTATTTTTGGTGGGTATCTGGAGCCTGAGTTAAGAGTCTGGGTTGATCCTAAAAAACTCGATCAATACGAGCTCACCATTCAAGATGTGATCGATGCCATAGGAAAAGAACATGTTGAAATTCCGGCGGGCCGTATTGAAACGCCTTTAAAAGAAATTAATATTCGTACCATGGGAGAGGCGCTCACCCCCGAAGCTTTTGGAGAGATTATTATCTCGAGACGTGGGCCGGCGGCCATTTATAAGCCTTTCCGCATTAAAGATGTCGCAACGGTTGAAAAAGGGCTTGATGATGTGAGGCGTATGAGCCGCACAAACGGAAAGCCTTCGATTGGTCTTGGTATTAAGAAACAACGTGGGTCAAATGCAGTGAAGGTGGCCGATGGGGTTTATAAACAAATTGATGCCTTAGGAAAAATTATTCCTAAGCAATTTCATCTTCAAGTCAACTTCGATTCTACTCGTTTTATTCGAAACTCTGTTCATGAAATGGAAAAAGATTTGATCTTGGCGGCCTTATTAACTGCCTTTGTTTGTTTGCTTTTCTTGGGTTCGTGGGGGGCGACTTTCAACGTTTTGCTGGCGATTCCTACCTCGATTATTGGTTCGTTTATCTTCATTTATTTTTATGGGTTTACTCTCAATACTTTTACTCTTTTGGGTTTGATGTTGGCGATTGGAATCGTGGTGGATGATGCAATCATGGTTTTAGAAAATATCGTGCGGCATCGAGAAATGGGGAAAAGCTCCCTGAAAGCGGCAGAAGAGGGCGGCACTGAAGTGACCTCAGCGGCCATTGCGGCTACCGTTGCGATCATTGCGATCTTTATTCCTGTTGTTTTTATGAAGGGTGTGATCGGTAAATTTTTTCTGCAATTTGGCGTGACGATGGTAGTGGCGGTTTCTTTATCTCTTCTCGAAGCGATTACGCTTACGCCGATGCGTGCCTCGCGCATGTTGAAAGAAGTCCACGCAGGGCGTTTTGAGCAAGCAGTCAATGTAGTATTTGGCAAAATGAGTGCCCTCTATTCGGCGATTTTAAAGCGCTGCCTCAATCATCGCTGGATCGTTATTTTTTTAGCGAGCCTTTTGTTTATAGGATCTTTTGCTTTTCTGCCGAGTTTAAGAAAAGAATTTGTGCCGGCCCAAGATCAGAGCATGTTTTTGGTGCGATTCCAAACTCCATTGGGTTCTTCGATTGATTACACCAGTGAAAAGATGAAAGAAGCTGAAAAGTTGATTTCGAGTTATCCCGAAGTGCTTCGCTACTATCTGGCAGTAGGGGGCTTTATGGGGGGAGAAGTCAATTCGGCGATGATGTTTATTACCTTAAAGCAGCCTCAAGAGCGGCCGGTTGATCCTGAGAAGGGAAAGCGTTTGAGCCAGCTCGATATCATGAATAAGTTTCGAAAAGATTTTTCTAAGATTCCCGATGTGATGGGCTTTGTTCAAGATCTTTCTACTCGAGGTTTTACGGCGCAGCGTGGTTTTCCGATTGAGTTTTCCGTTCGAGGAGCCGATTGGGCGAAGTTGACGGAGTATTCCAATAAAATACTCGAGACGATGCGCAGTAATAAAATGTTTCAAGATGTGGATACCGATTATCAAACAGGGCAGCCCGAAATTCAGGTGAAGCCAATTCGCGAACAAGCTTTTATTCATAAAGTTTTGATCGAAGATTTGGGTAAAGTGGTGAATGGAATGATCGGTGGAGTGAAGGTTGGCAAATTCACCGAAGGCGCCCATCGAAACGATATTCGTGTGCGTGCTCGAGAAGATGATCGTCAAATTGCTCAAGACATTACAAAACTAAAAGTGCGTAATCAAACAGGTGAATTGGTCCCAATGACTCAGGTCGCTCAAACGATTTCGCTCGATACCTTGAAGAGCATTACCCGAAAAGATCGCGAACGTTCGATTGGAATTTTTGCAAACCTGGGGCCCGGAGAATCTCAGGCAAAAGTGATTCAGGAAACGGAGAAGATTGCGAAATCAATTCTACCCGAAGGATACCGTATTGTGTGGAGTGGATCGGCCCAAACTTTTCAGGAATCGTTCGAGAGTTTATTGTTTGTACTCTATCTTGGGGTGATTGTGGCCTATATGGTTTTGGCCTCTCAATATAATAGTTTTGTGCATCCGATTGTTGTGTTGTTGGCATTGCCTTTTAGTTTATCGGGAGCTTGGGTTGCCTTGAAGCTTTTCAATAGCTCGCTCAATATTTACAGTTTCATTGGTTTGATTCTCTTAATGGGTATTGCCAAAAAGAATTCGATCTTGCTCGTGGATTTCACGAATCAAGAACGCCGCAAAGGAAATAACGTTCGCGAAGCTTTAGAAATTGCTTGTCCGCAACGCCTGCGTCCTATTTTAATGACAAGTATTGCCACCATCGCCGCCGCAATTCCTCCGGCAATGGGCTTAGGCGCCGGATCTGAAACTCGGGTTCCTATGGCCATTGTGATTTTGGGGGGGGTAATTGTTTCGACTTTTCTCACGCTCTTCGTGGTACCTTGCGCCTATAGTCTGATGAGCCGGCTTGAGAAGAAACCCATCGTCCTTTCCTAAACTGGCAAAGTTAAGACCTGTATAAGATTGATACAGATTCTTTTAATTTTTCCCTCCAGAAAAATTCCCCATTCTTTTTTAGGATGCTACAATTTCTGGATAAGCCAAGAGACTCATGGCTTATTCTTTTGGGGTTCAGGATCTTGATAATTCGCGGGGGCGAGGAGGTTGAAGTGAAAACGATCCGTCGACTTTTTGGGATCGGTGCAGGATTTGCGCTGATCTTTTTTTCTCTCATCGAAACCCACGCGCAAGCTCCGGCGCCTAGTCCTATTCTTCAGAAAATTATTGAGGAAGCTTCACGTCCAGCGTGGAAAAATCTGAAGTTTAAAGGGCCAATTCCACGACAAGTCGAAGTTCGCTGGCCGATCCCTTACCTTGACAATTTTTTAACTCCTCAAGAAAGGGCAGGGTGGGATGAAAAATATCGGGCGATTTTTACGAGTAACCAAGTATTGCAATCGATTGCGTTGCTTGAGAATGGTGCTTTTCCTCAATGGAACGATGCTCAAAAAGATAAACTGTTTGATATGATTCTTTTTTATGAAACGCATCCGAATCGCGATGCGCTTCCTCCGGCTCCTGCCGATTGCGTTTTTGATGATGCCGCGCATCCTTGTTATCAAATGCAAAATCTTCCTCGTCAGAATGTAGAATTTACTGCGGACTATACGCGCTATTTACAGCTCACTCAAATTGCCTGGCATTTGTATGTAGAGGCCAATCGTTTAGTGCCTTGGTCGATTTTGAACTATTCTCCAGAAAGTTTGAACTATCTGTTTGGCAATACTTTTAACCAGCCGGGTTTGTGGCATCAATTTTTTGTAACCGATGTGAATATTGTAGAAGATTACCGGTTGATGCGTGGCAACTTGCGAGAAGCCGGAGATCGTGCAGGAGATTTGGTAGGACCTACGGCGCTCAAAACAATCTTGAACACTGCTTTGTTTCTAGGAGAGCGGCTCACTCATTTTAAGGGATCTTCGAATAACACTATGGGGCCAGCCACTGCCAATATTTGGCCTTATCGAATGCGCGATGCGCAAGGAAATCTCTTAAGAGATGCGCAAGGAAATGCCGTTCCTCTTCCACGACACCCCACACCAAAAGAAATCTTGATTTATCGGGATCCGCATAAAAATCCACAAGATCCTCAAAACCTGGGTGGGGTGGATGTTTATTCTTCATTGGGGCCCCAATTTCATATTACGAATGGTTGTTGGGGCACTTCAGCACTTTTAAGAGCGCTCTTAAGCTCAGTGAATATTCCGGTTGAAATGATGGGGGATTATGCCAGTTGGAGTGGACATTCGGGCGTGAGGTTTGCAGAGATTGAAGGAAATAATTATTCGATTCATCACTCGGATGATCTGTATCTTTATGAGTGGATCTACGGTCTTTTAAATCGTGATAATCTCTTAGACGGGCAGGAGATTTGGCAGAATGAAAACTTTCATCCTTTCGAAGATCGGGGCTGGCTTTCGGGCTATAGCGTTTTTCATACCAATCTGAACCGCAATGACGTGATTCGCATTACTCCTGCCGAGTTGGGCTTAACCCCCGATCTCCTTCAAGAGCTTTATGAAGGTTTTTCAGGATATATCGATTATGATCTGAGAACTCTAGCCTTGCGAGCGGCTACTCATCCTTCTTCGGTGCAAAATCTTTACACGTTTTGTTCGGAAAATCCGTATATCGATCAGCGGCATATTCCAGTGAATTATTTGACTCAGTGGGAAACCGATCAATTCAAAACTAAATTGAGCCTTGAGCTTCTCGGACGACAAATTGCCAATCCTTTAACTCCAAATTGTTTTGATCTCTTTTTTAATTCTCTGAATGCTCTCTCCAAGAAAAAAACAGGCT
The DNA here is from genome assembly GCA_964384365.1 of uncultured Pseudomonadota bacterium. GTDB lineage: Bacteria > UBA10199 > UBA10199 > JADFYH01 > JADFYH01 > CAYLKF01. The sequence continues at coordinate 43,311 of CAYLKF010000004.1, forward strand.
TAGAATTGCGGGGCGATGAAGATCGCGATGGAATTGAGAATTACCGCGATTGCAACGTTTATGGCCCAGACCGCCAGCCCTGTGAAGGCGCCTTTCAGAAGTGGATAGGAATCGGATTAAATGCAACCTAGTTTTTTAGCCTTAAGGCATGCATCCGTGCTCGAGAGGTTTAGATTCGGGTTTGGGGAGAGCGTGTTCTATTCCCATTTTCATTTGGAGTGGGCCATGCATTTGCAGAATTCCTAATTTGGCGTATTGATACGCATGATAGCTACTGCAACCGAGAGTAAGAAGGCTTGCCACAATTCCTAGAGAGGCAACAAGCTTATAAAAAATCTTGCAAGTTTCTTGTTTGTTCCCGAGCATCAATAAAAAAGTACTCGCGACCAATGCTAAAATTTCGAGCATGAAAACTTCATGAAGTCTAAAAATCATAAATCCCCCTTTGTTTTGAGAGATTGTATGAGCTTTTACTTTTAAGGCTAGTCTAAAAAGAGATGTGAAGGCCGAAATTGAGTTTTTTACCCATTCCGAGTTGAGTGGTATCGTTTACTCGGTAATTCATATTATCTTTAATTTTTTTCAGGCCTACGTTGAAGGGGAGTGCCGGGTTTACATTGGATTGTGAGCTGGTTTGAGTTTGCGGGGGGGTACGTAAAATGCTCTGGGTGTCTTGTCCAAAACTCAAACCTGGAATCAACAGGAGGGCGAGAGTCCAGCCAATCCAAAATATTTTCTTCATGAAAAAGATAGAGAGCAAATTCTATGCCTGACTTTCTAGGCGTTTTCTTCTTAACAACTCTATACTTTTACCGATAATTTTAAGCAGCTGGCGGCTATTTCAAAAGCTTTTGTCAAAACAGGCTTGTATTTTTTTTGACAAGGGTGGGTGTTTTTTTATCGGGATTTTGAGAGTCGAATGCGATCGGCATGAAAAGCATTATTAGACGCTTCCCAGCGGCGGTGGGGGCGTTTGTAAACCGTACGGCTCGCTAAGGCCGGAGAGGCCTGTAATGGCTGGGAGGGGTCTTTCAGTGTTTTGAGAAGCTTTATGGTTTCATCGGCCCACTTTTCTTCATCGATATTTCCTAAAAGTAATTCTTCGCCTTGGCGATCAATCAAAATGGAATTGGGATTTTCACAATTGGTTAAACAATCGACAATGCGTAATTTTGCAATTTTTCCAAAAAAACCACTTTTTAACTTCTTTTTATAGGTTTCTATCAATTTTTTTTCATTTTCAAATGCCCCGTCTTTTTGGGGGTTTTGAAGAATGCAAGAGCGGCAGACAACTAAGGTAGTTTTTGAAGAATTCATAAGGCCTTTTTTCTTTATAAAACAATGGGTTGATTATTTTAAATCAAAGCGATGCAAGATGGTTCTTGCACATCTGCCTTAAAAATAAAAGATGAAAAGAAATAAAAAAATCAAATAAAAAATTTTTCATTTGTGAAAAAAAAGTGTTGAGACAAAATTAAACGCAACATAAAATAATGCAATAATCACAGATGATTAGCATTTTGGTAAAATGTTAAGAATCCATTAAGCCTAAAATAAAAACCTCTGAAGGAGAGAAAAAAATGAAAAAACTGACCCGTGCATTTCTGGTATTAACGTTCCTGCTTTCGATGGCAGGCTACGTACGTGCGGAGGCAACGGTGGTTCCGGAAGATTCCGATCCCCGAGCCTGCGATGCGGCCCGCAAAAATCGGGTGGACACGATTTATTGCAACCGCTGGTATTACATGGTCGAAGATCCCCAACCCGATGCTTGCCTTTATGGACGTGAAGCTCGTGAGCGTTGCTGGCGTTGGTATCACGTGGGCGCTGAGCGGCCCCGCGTGGAAGCAAAGAAAATCACCATCGATCAAATGATTCACTTCGATTTCAATAAGTCGAATATCCGAAAAGACGCTCAACCCATCTTAGACGATGTGGCGACCATCTTGAAAAATAATCCTCAGGTGAAGCATATGCGTATTGAGTCTCATACCGATGCGATCGGTAGCGAAGCTTACAACATGAAGCTTTCGGAAAGACGTGCGAGCTCCACTAAGGACTATCTAGTAAACAAAGGAATCGATGCTTCTCGCTTAGAAGCTGTCGGTTATGGCAAGACTCGTCCGATTGCTACCAACAAGACTGCTGCAGGACGTGCTATGAACCGTCGTTCCGAATTTAACGTGCTCGATTAGTACGTTCGGTTTGAGATCATTCAAAAGGCCTCCCAAATTTGGGGGGCCTTTTTTTTTGCTTGGGACTTTTTTTTTTTTCAGTTAACAAATTCACTGCAATTCACCGGCTGAAATTTAGAAAGGTTTTTATGAAGCATAAAGTCATTGCGTTTCATTATACATTAACCAATTCGAAGAATGAGGTTTTAGATCAATCAGAATCCGCTCATCCTTTTACTTTCTTGGCGGGTTCTGCCCAAATTATCCCAGGACTCGAAACCGAACTCTTAAAACTGAATAAGGGTGAGAAAAAGAAAATCTTTGTCTCGGCGGATCGCGCTTATGGGTTAAGAGAAGAAGCTTTACAGGTGACTGTGCCTTTAGAAAACCTTCCCCCTGATGTTCAGGTAGGGGATCAATTCCAAGCGGAGGGAAAGGCGGATATGCCTCCTTTTACTGTTTTGGAAATTCGGGGGAAAGAAGTGTTACTCGATGCCAATCATCCTTTGGCCGGCCAAGATTTAACCTTCGATGTGGAATTAGTAGAAACGCGTGAGGCAACCGATGAAGAGGTGAGTCATGGGCATGCGCATGGGCTCGAAGGCCACTCTCATTAGATGATTTGCAGAACTTACGCACAGATCACTGGCTGCGTTGTGGTTTCCGGAAGCTCCCCCTTTTCGGGCCCTTTCGCGCTGCGCGATTGGCTTGTTCGTAACAGCGTTGCTAACAATCTTTAAGACTTAACCATAATTTGAAAACAGGACAACGCTGCTCAAGTCGATTAATTATTTGAGGCGAAGGGCAGGGCTTTGTTCAACTTGTCGAGGGTTTTGGTGAGTGGCAATGTGCGGCTATAAGTATTTCGAAGATGTTGAATTGTTTTTCGAATGCTCAACAAATTTTGAATATCTTCGGCTGTTTGGAAGACGAAGAGAGAAGATCCAAGGCGCGATTCTACAAAACCTTCTAATTGAAAAAGCAGATCTTTTAATTTTCGTTCCACTTCTTTTTTGCGCCGTAAAAGCCGCGCCGGCATAAATTCATTCGGGTTTGGAGAAAGAACGTGAAGGAGCGAAAGCTTGAGTTTCCACCACAGATTGGTGGTTTCTTTCAAATCATTTTCGAGAGTTTGCAATTCTTGAAGAATATCTTCATAAGAAAGCATTATTTATTCTCCGCGGCCTTCTTCTCCTGATAAATCTTGACGAGTTCTTCCTGTACGTTGCGAGGAACTGGGGCGTATTTTAAAAACTCCATCGTAAATTCGCCCTTTCCTTGAGTGCAGCTTCGAAGATCGGTGGAGTAACCAAACATTTCCGAAAGAGGAACTTCAGCGTCGATTTGCACATATTGGTTGGTAGTTCCGGTATTTAAAATCACACCGCGACGTTGATTGATTTGACCAACCACGCTGCCTTGAAACTCTTCAGGAGCCTGTGTTTGCAGTTTCATGATGGGTTCAAGAATAATCGGTTTACATTTATCGTAGAACTCACGAATGGCGGTCATGGCGCAAATTTTAAAGGCCATATCCGACGAGTCAACCGCATGGTAGGCTCCGTCGTTAATGGTTACCCGAAAACCAACCACCGGTGCACCAATCAGTAAGCCTTTTTTGAGCTGTTCTTGAAAACCCTTGTCGCAAGAAGGAATAAACTCACGGGGAATTTTTCCACCCACAATCGCATCGACAAACTCATACGTTTCAACGGCATCGGTTGGGAGCGGCTCGAAGATTCCAGCGATTTTTGCATACTGTCCGGAACCCCCCGTTTGTTTCTTGTGTTGATACATGAAATCGGTTTTTTGAGTGATGGTTTCTCGGTAGGCAACTTGAGGCTTGCCCGCAATCACTTCACAGCCGTATTCGCGCTTCATGCGTTCAATATAAATTTCGAGATGAAGTTCTCCCATTCCAGAAATAATCGTTTGTGCAGATTCTTCATCGCGATGCACACGGAAAGTCGGATCTTCTTTTGAAAATCGATTGAGCGCTTTCGAGAAGTTTGCTTGGCCTGCTTTATCTTTTGGTGCGACGGCGAGCGAGATCACCGCATTGGGCACATGCATTGAAGTCATGGTGTAATGAATGGTGCCATCGGTGAAGGTATCGCCAGAGGCACATTCAATACCAAACATTGCGACGATATCTCCTGCTTCGGCCGATTCAATATCGTGCATTTCATCGGCATGCATACGCACTAAACGAGGCACTTTTACTTTTTTCTGATTGCTCGAATTGATGATCCAATCTCCCTTCGAAACTTTGCCCTGGTAAATACGCATATAAGTGAGCTGACCAAAACGACCATCTTCGAGTTTGAAAGCCAATCCCACAAAGGGTTTGGTGGCAACCGATTCTAAAACAACTTTCTCTTCGTTGTTTTTTTGATCGTGCGCTTGGTTATTGATTTCGGAAGGGTTGGGTAAATAATGGGTGACTGCATCTAAAAGAAGTTGCACCCCTTTATTTTTGTAGGCCGAACCGCACATGACCGGGATGAATTTTAAGCTTAAGGTGGCTTTTCGAAGGGCTGCGCGTAATAAATCGGCGGGCACTTCTTTATCTTCTAGATAAAGTTCGGCCACTTTATCATCAAAATCGCCCATGGCCGCGATGAGCTCATGGCGGCGTTCTTTGGCTTCATCTAAAAGTTCTGCAGGGACTTCTTCAATACGAATATTTTCTCCATTATCACCATCATAATAGTTAGCTTTCATTTCAACTAAATCGATTACACCCAAGAAGCGATCTTCGGCACCGATGGGTAAGGCAATCATGTGGGCATTATGACCTAACTTATCGCGGAGTTGCTGCATCACGCGGATTGGGTCGGCCCCTGCGCGGTCCATTTTATTCACGAAAGCAATACGAGGCACATGGTAGCGGGTCATTTGACGATCAACGGTAATTGATTGACTTTGCACACCGGAAACGGCGCAGAGCACCAAAACCGCGCCATCTAAAACGCGAAGAGCGCGCTCGACTTCAATCGTAAAATCGACGTGACCCGGGGTATCGATCAAGTTGATAACAAAATTTTTCCATTCACAATAGGTGGCGGCAGATTGAATCGTGATGCCTTTTTCCCGTTCGAGGTCCATGAAATCCATGGTGGCACCTACACCTGATTTTCCTTTTACTTCTTCAATGCGGTGAATTTTCTTGGTGTAAAAGAGAATACGTTCCGAAAGCGTGGTTTTTCCGGAGTCGATGTGTGCAGAGATTCCGATATTTCTTACTTTTTCGATAGTAGCCATGACATTTTCCTTAATTTGCCCTTAAAGCTCTATTGCTTTGTCTCTTTTTTTAGAGAAGGGAGAATGATAAAAAGGGGTGCCTTCTAACGAAAGGAAAAAGAAAAGTCAACTTAAGCCTTTCGGATGCTTAGGACCTCCCCGGACTGAGAAAACGAGAGGAATTCCTGGAATCTAGAGTGTTTAATCCACAAAGAAATCAGGGTAGGCCTCAGCCGAAGGGTCATTGGCATAGCGCTTAAAGTCTTTATAACCCTTCGTTTTCAGGAAATCTTCATCGATTAAGGTTTGGCCAGTCAATTCACGAGAAGGTGTCGTTAAGATTTCATAAGCGGCATCGGCCATAATCTCGGGAGTGCGACTATGCTTAATTCCTTCATCTCCCATCAGCATATTGACGGCAGCAGTAGCAATGAGGGTGCGCGGCCAAAGAGAATTGACGGCGATTCCATCTTCTTCAAATTCGGCGGCCATTCCGAGGGTACATAAACTCATTCCATATTTTGAAATGGTATAGGCAACGTTGTTTTTAAGCCACTTTGCTTTGATGCTTAAGGGGGGAGAAAGATTGATAATGTGGGGATTAGACGATTTCTTAAGAGCAGGGATGAGCGCTTGAGAACAGAGAAAAACAGCGCGCGCGTTAATGCCTTGCATAAGATCGTAGCGTTTCATCGGAGTATTTTCGGTATTGGTAAGACTAATGGCGCCGGCGTTATTAATGAGGGCATCAATGCCACCAAATTTTGCCAAGCTTTCTTCAAGTGCTTTTTTCACATTTTCTTCATCGCGCACATCCACCATGAGAGCTAAAGCCTTTCCACCTGCTTTTTCAACTTCTTCCGCAACTGTATAAATGGTGCCCGGCAGTTTAGGATGAGGCGTTGCGCTTTTTGCTGCAATCACAATATTGGCGCCTTCTTTTGCGCAGCGGAGTGCAATGGAGCGCCCGATTCCGCGGCTTGCACCGGTAATGAAAATGGTTTTGTTTTTTAAGCTCGGCATGAAAATCTCCTTTTCGGATTCAAAGAATTATGTTTTTAGAGACACATCATTTATCCGTTGGAAATGCAACTGGAAAGGAGTCGCAGGGTGGGAACTTTTTATAAAGCTGCAAAGAAACAAGATATTAATCCCGGACAAAGTGCTGTCGCCGAAGTTCAAGGAGTCCCAATTGCTCTTTTTAATGTGGATGGGAATTTTTATGCCCTTCATAATCTTTGCCCGCATCGAGGCGGCCCTTTAGGGGAAGGGGATCTTTCAGGAAACGAAGTGACTTGCCCTTGGCACGCCTGGCAGTTTGATGTGAAAACGGGGCAAAATCTCGATAACCCCGATTCGAAAGTGAAAACTTATCCTGTAAAAGTAGAAGGGGACGATATCTTCGTGGAGCTTAACTCATGAGTACTTTCAAAAATAAAACAGCGTTTATTACGGGTTCTTCTCGTGGAATCGGCCGCGCTTGTGCTTTGAAACTGGCGAGTGAAGGTGCCAATATCATTTTGCATTACCGCAAAAATATTGAAGAGGCTCAAAAGGTAGAAGAAGAGATTTTAAAGTTTGGAGTGAAAGTTTTTAAGTATGCGGCTGATCTTTCTGATTTAGAACAGATGAAAAAGTTACAGTCCGAGATTGTAAAAAAACATTCTCGGCTTGATATTTTTGTGGCCAACGCCGCAGCAACGGCTTTTAAGCCTCTGCTCGATATTCGTGAGCATCACATTCAAAAAACTTTAAATATTACTGTGACGAATTTTATTCTTTCGGTGGCTGCCTTTAAACCACTCTTTAAGCCGGGTTCAAAAATTATTACCATTTCGGGAATCGATACCCAAAAATATTGTTTGAATCATGGTCTGCTTGCCGCTGCAAAATCGGCCTTAGAAACTTTAACACGCTATTATGCGCAAGAATTGGCCGATGATAAAATTTATGTGCATGGGGTGAATCCGGGAATTGTCGATACCGATTCGATGAAGATTTATTTTGGTTCGGCCTACGAAGCGGCAAAAGTAGAAATGGAAAAGATGATTCCGAAAGGTCATTTGATGAGCTGCGAAGAGGTTGCCGATATTGTGGCGTTTTTGTGTAGTTCTGCAGCCGATTACTTTACAGGAGAAACTTTGGTGGCCGATGGAGGCTTGGGCTTTAAAATGCCCATTTTTTCGGAGCGTCGGAGTTAATAGATCGTTCTCCGGGGTGCGAAATTTTATTTTTCAAAAACTCGATGAAGGATGAAGGAATAGATTTATGAAAAAATCTCGTTTTATACTTTTATTATTAGTGTTGGGTTTGATCCATTCCGGCTGTAGCCGAGATTTCTTAGATAAAATCCAAGAAAGGTTTCAGGGCAAAAAAACAGTAGAGGCTCCTGCGCCGATTCCAGTTCCTACTCCAGTAATTCCTCAATCTCTTCCTGCCTTGCCTGAGACTCAAGCAAGCTCTCAGCCTGCTTCGCAGCCAGCAAGTCAACCCAGTGTTCCGAATGATTTTTCTCAAACCGAAGAAGTGAATAGTTATATTCAGTGCTTAAACCGCACTTCGGAGAGGGTCAATGATAGCTTGAATCGTTATCTCTCGTGGGTGAATGAAAAGTCAGGCCCTAATTGCTCGGAGCGCTATATTAGCTATGGTTTATATACACTTTATAGTGATGGAATCGAAACTTGCCAGAAGGCTGCCCAAAAGGGCACGCCCGGAAGTGCCATGCAAAAAAATGCAGCCGATTTGGCGGCCGCTTATGCAGAGCTTGTTCCCCTTGTTCAAAAAGCCGAAGATTATTATTCGCAAGAAGATTACAAAGATGATGCTTGTGTAAAGGGTAAGCAGATGCACCCTGTATTGCTTACCGCTTTTCGCCGTTATACTCAGGCCCAAACCAATCTCGAAAATGCAGTTGATAGCGTTAAGGGTGAGCTCGATCGAAAAGAGCTCGCTCGTTTGGAGCAGGAACAAGGCCGTAAATTAGCTTGGTATAGCAAAAGCTATTTGGTGAATGCCGAAAAACTGATGAGAAGCTTTCCAAAAGATGGAAAGGCCCCGTTGAACAACGCCCAATATTTAACAGACTATTCCGACGTTGAAAAAACCTACGAGGCCTTAAGCCAATATATCACTGCGAATCCGCAAGAAGGCAAAGATGCGTTTTGGTTTAGTTCGTTTGAGGGCAGCGCAAAAGAGTTTTATACCAAGGCAAAATTTTTAAAACGTGATTTGGCCGATGGTAAAAAACCAGCCCCCAATACTTACAATGACGTCATTCGCGCTTACAATCGCCTGGTGCAAGATTCGAATAATCTCCGATTTCGCTAAACTTTATCTAAATCCGAAAATTGGAGGATTGAGGTCACATTCTGGACGAGAACCCACCACCTTGTTGGTGAAGTCTGCGTAGAAGGTGCCTGATGTGGCACTAGTGATTTCCAACGGAGAATCTAAATTAAAACCTCGCGTAGGGTCGCTCACCGTGGGTGGAAAGAAACTTTCGTGATCGACCACTTCACTCACTCCAGAAATCGTAGTTGAGAGTGTGCTAATGTAAAGAGTCACTATATTCTCCGAAGGACTATCGAAGGTTCCGGTGCAAGAAATGGTGGTGCCACTAGGATCGATACTTTGGCTGCCCGAATCTGCCCTGCAGATGTCTTGCGATACTTCTACACCAGCGGTGCAACTTCCTTCAGAGGTGGCGGGTGTGTATCGGATAATGTCCGAAAATTGTATGATGATGCACTTGTAGGTTCCATCTCCCACTGAGGCAGAGCCAATCGTGGGATTTTGAGTCATGTCAAAAGTCTCTCCATCACTATCGTTGAAAACCTGGATTGGATCAATGCAGGTGTCGTTCTCCGAAATCCAGGCCGCGTAAATTTTCATATAGACTGAAGAGGGGCTTACACTTAACAAAGTGTCGCCGTTAGTGTCGTCCGTTGCCGTTTGCGAGGCTGAGCCCAAGAGCGTGAAAGTGGAGTTTGCTCCAGAGCCGTCCCCACAAGCTAGGGGAGCCGTGATCAGTAGAGCAAGCGAAAGAATAAAAAAACTGGTTTCTGCAACCAAGATTTTGAAAGCATAGCTTCTCCTTGTTAAGGGTTGAAGAAACTATTTTAGATTTTTTCAGGCCTGTATAAAAGAAAATAAACGTGAAGTTAAATGTGCTTAAACTTGTTAAAGCTTGTTAAAAGCACCTTAGGTTTCCTTTAGCACCTTGACCCCCGTAGAAATCCCAGTTAAGGCCTTGGCGCATGCCTCAGATTTATCTCGATCATAATGCCACAAGCCCGCTTTGCGAAGCGGCCAAGGCCGCCTTTTGCGAATTGGAAGGCGTTTTTGGAAACCCCTCGAGTATTCATTGGGCAGGGCGTGAGGCTAAAAGGTATTTAAATTTGGCGCGCGAAAAAATGGCCTCTCTTTTGGGTGCTCAAGAATCTGAAATTCTATTTACGAGCGGGGCTACCGAGAGCATCAATACGGTTTTGCGGAGCGTAGCGCATCATCCGCTTAAACGAAAAATTCTGACGAGCCCACTCGAGCATCATGCAACTTTGCGCACCTTAGAAGATTTAGAAAAACAAGGAATTCAAACCGAGTTTGTGAAGGTTGATGCTCAAGGGCGTCTTTCCTTAGAAGATTTAGAAAGAAAGTTAACGTCGGATACTTTGCTCGTCAGTTTAATGGCAGCCAATAATGAGATTGGAAATCTGTATCCCATCCAAAAAATTGCCCAGCTTTGCCAGGCACGAGGAGTTTTATTTCATTGTGATGGAGCTCAAATTCTTGGAAAGCACCCGTTCAACCTAAAAGATATTCAATTGGATTATCTTTCATTTTCCGCTCATAAATTTCATGGTCCTAAGGGAGTAGGAGGGCTTTTTGTCCGAAAAGGTAAAGAGTTGAATCCGCTTCATACCGGAGGGCGTCAAGAAAAGGGAAAGCGCGGAGGAACCGAAAACGTGGCAGCAATTTATGCCATGAGTTTGGCCTTGGAAGAGGCTTTGCAAAGCCAAAGCGAGAGGGTTCTTGAGCTTCGAAATCGGCTCGAAAAAGGAGTTTTGGCCCGCCTTGAGGGAGTTCGGGTTCAAGGTGATTTAGAAAATCGTTTGGCCAATACCAGCAACCTTCTTTTTGAAGGTCTCGATGGAGAGAGTTTATTATTAAATTTAGATATGGCAGGAATTGCCGCCTCAGCTGGGGCCGCGTGTGAGTCGGGTTCGATTGATCCTTCGCACGTAATTCTGGCTATGGGATTTAGCGAAGAAGAAGCGAAGAGCTCGATTCGCTTTAGTTTGTCGAAATACAATACTCAAAAAGAGATTGATTGGGTGTTAGAGATTTTGCCGAAGATCGTGGAGAAATTAAGAAAATGAAAATTATTTGTGCCATGAGTGGTGGGGTCGATTCTTCGGTTGCTGCTTTGCTCTTGAAGCAGGCGGGGCATGAAGTAATTGGTGTTTCGATGAAGCTCCGCGATATGCCTGCTGATCCGAGTGTAAAAACCAGCGGATGTTGTTCGGTTGAAGATTTTAATGATGCAAGGCGGGTTTGCGATTCTTTAGAAATTCCTTTTTATGCAATGAATTTTAAAAAAGCCTTCGAAGAAAAGGTGATTCATCCTTTTGTTTCGGAATATTTGATGGGGCGCACGCCGAATCCTTGCGTTTTGTGCAATTCCGAAATCAAGTTTGACGCTTTTTTGGCAAAGGCCGAAGAGCTGGGGGCCGATGCGGTGGCCACCGGCCATTATGCGCAAATTCAGAAAGAGAACGGGAATCTTTATCTTTTAAAGGGGAAAGATCCCAAAAAAGATCAGAGCTATTTTTTGTTTTCACTCGGGCAAAAGGAGCTTTCGCGCATTTTATTTCCGGTTGGGCATTTGATTAAAGAAGAGGTGCGAGCAATTGCCCGGGAGTTTAATTTAAAAACAAAAGATAAGCCTGAGAGTCAGGAAATCTGTTTTGTTCCGAATGATGACCCTGCTGCGTTTATCGAGAAATATACGGGTGGAAAAACAGGGCCGGTGGGAAATTTTATCGATGAATCCGGAGTTGTTTTGGGCAAACATCGTGGCATCCACTGCTACACCTTAGGGCAACGGCGTGGAATTCAAGTGGCAATGGGTAAACGCTTTTATGTGAAGCAAATCAAGCTTGAGACCAATGAAATTGTTTTGGCCGAAGATTTTGCACTTTATCAATCGGCCTTGATTGCAAAAAACGTCACCTGGGTAGAAGGCGTAAAACCTCAAGGAGAAGTGCAGGCGAAGATTCGTTATCGTCATGCGCCCGAAGCTTGCGAGGTGTTTCCTCATCAAGAAAACTGGGAAGTAAAATTTAAAGAGGCCCAGCGTGCCATTACACCGGGGCAGGCGATTGTTTTTTATTCCGGCGAAAAAGTTTTGGGTGGAGGATGGATTGAGAGGGGAATGTCATAAAGTACTGGGGATATTTTTTCGAAGCTTTCAAACGCTACTTTTATTCTGAACTAAAATTTAGCGTTCTTTCCCGCTTGAAATCTTCTCAAAAACATCCCCAGTACTTTATGTGTGAAGAAGTGTGAAGACTATGCAAAAAACCGTTGCAATCTCTACAATGGGTTGTCGAGCCAATCAGGCCGATTCTGCGGCACTCGAGGGCTTGCTTGCGCAAGCGGGTTGGCGTTTGGTTGATTTTGATTCTTCGGCAGATGCTTATATTCTCAATACCTGCACGGTGACGAATAATGCCGATCAAGAAGCCCGTTATTTGATTCGCCGTGCGCACCGAAAAAATCCCGAAGCCAGCATTATTGTGACGGGATGTTCTGCCCAAACGAATCCCAAAGCGTTAGCTCAAGTCGAAGGGGTTTCGTTTGTAGTGGGCAATACTCAAAAAGCCTCGATTCTCGATTATCTCAATCAAGCCAGGCCGCTGGTGCCAGAGATTATCGTGAAAGATATTTTTCAAGAAGAAGCCATCTTTACTTCAGATTTTTCAACTTATTCTAAAAATACGCGGGCCTTTGTGAAGATTCAGGATGGCTGCAATCAAATGTGTAGTTATTGCGTGATTCCTTTTGCGCGCGGCAAAAATCGAAGTTTACCCCCGGAAAAGATTTTAGAAGAGCTTCGTCGTTTACACAGCCAAGGTTTCTTAGAAGCGGTTTTAACTGGAATTCATATCGGCACTTATGGCCGAGATCTTCCTGCAGAAACTTCTCTTTTAAATCTCATGCGAAAAATCGAAGAAGAAGCCCCGATTTACCGAGTACGAGTTTCTTCGATCGACCCCGAAGAAGTGAGTGAAGAGATGATTGAGTTTTTGGCGGAGTCTAAAGTCTTTTGTGCACATCTTCATATTCCGCTGCAAAGTGGAGATAACGAAATTTTAAAGCTCATGCGTCGCCGCTATACGGCCGAAGAATTTTTAAATTTAAGCCGTACGCTCAAAGAAAAAGTTCCGACGATTTGTTTAGGTACCGATATTATGCCGGGTTTTCCTTACGAAGATGAAATCCGTTTTGAGAAGAGTTTTAAACTGCTAGAAGAAAGCCCCATCGATTACCTGCATGTTTTTCCGTATTCCGCGAAAGAAAAAACCCGCGCGGCGTCTTTTCAAGGTCAAGTTCCTCTTTCTTTAAAGCGCGAGCGAGTGAAGAAACTCACGGAACTTTCTCAAAAAAAGAAAGAAGAATTCTATAAAAGTATTTTAGGACGCACCGAAGAAGTAATTTTAGAAGAGAAACTCACAGATAGCTGGATGAAAGGGACGAGTCGAAATTATTTGCCGGTTTGTGTGCCGATTCAACCCCAAGAGGAGGAGCTGCTAAAAGGAAAGCTTGTCTTCGCTCCAATATCTCGCTACGATCAACGCCATGTTTTTTCGGAAAATTTCCAGAGAAGATAAAAAACGCCTCAAAGCTCTCGAGAAGTTATTGGGATTTCGTTTTCGCAAACGAGAATTGCTGAAACAAGCCCTCACGCATAAATCGTTTGCAAATGAAAAACGTATGGCTTCGACTGCTCATAATGAGCGCTTTGAGTTTTTGGGCGATGCTGTTTTAGAGCTGGTTGTTTCGCATGTTTTAATGACGACCTATCCCGATGCGCCCGAAGGAGAACTCTCAAAGCTCCGCGCGGCCATGGTAAATGAAAAAACTTTGGCCTCTATGGCTAAATCGGTAGGAATCGGTGAAAATCTTTATCTCGGGAAGGGCGAGGAAATTGGGCAGGGGCGTGAGAAGCCCTCGTTACTTTCCGATGCCTATGAAGCAATCTTGGGGGCTCTTTATTTAGATCGCGGTTTTCCGAAAACCTTTAAGCTTCTTCAAAAACATGTTCAGACTCTCTTAGAAATGGTGACCTCGGGCGGCTACACCGATTACAAAACCCAACTCCAAGAACGAGCCCAAAATCTATTTAAAAGTGTGCCGCGTTACCGAATGGTTGATCAATCGGGCCCCGATCACGATAAAACTTTTCGTGTAGAAATTCAGATCAATAAAGAAACTTATGGCTTGGGTGAGGGAAAAAGTAAAAAAGATGCAGAACAAAACGCCGCAAAGATTGCCCTCGAAGAGCTCGAAAAAAAGAAGTTATGTATTGTGAGTGAAGCCTCATGAGTGCCTTTAAATCGGGTTATATTGCAATTTTAGGGGCGCCCAATGTGGGAAAATCAACCCTGCTCAATGCCTTGCTCGGCCAGAAAATTGCCATTGTTTCTTCAAAACCTCAAACCACCCGGCAGAAATTATTAGGGATTTTAAATCAAGAAGAGGGGCAGCTTTTATTCTTAGATACTCCAGGCTTACATCAAACCAGTAAACGTTTGAACGAACTGATGGTTGAAGAAGCCAACCGTGCCTTGGCCGAGGCCGATTTAATTTATTATGTGGTGGAGCCCAGCCTCCCAAAAGAAAGTGATTTGTTTTTTATTCGAAAGATTGAAGAAGCTCAAAAGAAGTATTTTTTGATTTTGAATAAGGTTGATCAAGTTCCAAAACTTCAACTTCTCCCTTGTATTGAAGCCTGGAAAAATAAGGCTCATCCCGAAGAAATTTTCTTAATTTCAGCGTTGAAAGCACAGGGAGTTCAAGATCTCATCAAGCCGAGCTTGAAGTATTTGCCCGAAGGGCCTGTTTATTATCCGGCCGATCAAGTAACCGATCGCGATATGCGTTATTTGTGCTCGGAGATTATTCGAGAAAAACTTTTTCAGGCGACCCATCAAGAAATTCCTTATTCCTTGGCGGTCGTGATTGATGAATATCAAGAAGAAGAAAAGATTGATCGAATCAGCGCCACGATCTACGTCGAAAAAGACTCTCAAAAACCCATTGTGGTAGGTAAAAAAGGAGCGGTGCTCAAAAAAGTAGGGCAGCAGGCTCGTGAAGAAATTGAGGGTTTGAGTCAGAAAAAGGTTTTTCTCACTTTATTTGTGAAAGTAGTGAAAGATTGGACCAAGCAAGAATCTCACCTCAAAGAATTGGGTTTTCATTAGACTTCTTGCATAATTTACTTCGCAAATGGCCTGCGGTGTTGCGGTTTCCCAATTTTACTTCACATATATTTAGGCGTGCTCAGTAAAACAGGGCCCACCGCGCCTTACAGGCCGATTGTTCGTGACGATTATGCAAGAAATCTATTCTTGGAAGAATATTTAAAACAGATCGATTACCCAATCAAAGAAATCAAATAAAATAGGCCTGAATTGTTGGGAAAGACGATCTCGAGCTAGTCTTCTCTCACTGAAACTTGGATTGAGTTGGAGTGCGCGATCATAGGCCATGAGAGCGTCTGCAGGGCGATTAAGCCTTTCTAAAGCAAATCCTCGATAAAAGTGAGCCTCAACGTCGTTGGGATTGAGTTGAATGGCGCGGTCAAAAGCGGCAAGGGCCTCTCTCCGACGTCCAAGCCTTTCTAAAACATCTCCTCTATTCTCTAAAGATATCGCTTCCATCCCTTCATCGTTCAAGGTGTAAAGATAAATTCCTCTTTGAATCAAGTCGGGAGTTACATGAAAAGGAGGGAGGGAGTAGCGGCTATTAGGGGTTAAGATTCCAAAGTCAACATTGAATTCTCCGTGATTTCCTGTGCCTCGCAAAAAGAGATGTTTGGGAGCAAGGACAGGATTGAGGCTTAGACCTCTTTCATCACCAATTGCTATCGCTATAAAACTTGAGAGAGCACAGTCCATTTGGAGACGCCCATGAATATTATTCAATAAAAGCGGGTCTTCCACGTGAGTAAATCTAATCCCTGCTCCTCGCATTTGTTGATAATAAATTTGACTTTCTTGCTCCCGAGAAAAGGGGTGGTTTCCTATGTAAGTATTGACGCTAGCCACTAGATTGGAGATAAAATCATAGCCTTCTCGTATGTAGTCAAAATTCACCAGATCGGCCTCTAAATAGATTTCTTGATGGATGCGATTTTCGACGGAAAGCCTATCTCCCCAGCGGAAGAATTCCACATTTGCCGAAAGGGCTTCGCGATGATTGCGTAGGTAGAGTTGATAGTCGCGCCGATTGCCCACAATTCCATTGCCATCTAAATCTCCAAAGCGCTCGAAGGAATCCACCTGGCCGTTGTGATCGAGATCGGCTCCAGAATCTCGCTGAAAGTTAGGGTAAGCATCTTCTAAAACCCCTTGAATCCAGAATTTGTTAATATCGACTCGCATGAAGATCGATCCCTTATTCTCCTTATCGATTATCGACAATCCTTTCAAAAAGTTGCTTTGGTGATCAGAGGATTCCGGGAAAATGAGATATTAAGACTTGACGTTCATGCATACGTTTCTCTATATTGATATGCATGCGCACAACTCTTAATTTAGACGAGAAGCTCTACAAACAGGCAGCGGAATATACGGGTATCCGCGAAAAAACAAAACTTATCCATTTGGGACTCCAGAATTTAATCCAAAAAGAGGCTGCTCACCGATTGGCGAAACAATTTGGGACATTAAAGGGGTTAAAGCACATTCGTCGTAGAAAAACGTCATTATGATTCTCGTCGATACGAATATCTGGATCGATTTTTTTAAAGGTAAAATTCAGTTCCAAATCCTCAAGGATTTATTGGAGCAAGAGAGGGTTCAAATACATCCTTTTATACTTGCGGAATTGTCTCTCGGTGACTTTGGGGTGAAAAGAGGATCTCATTTTCAAGATTTGAGAGAAATCCCATTTTTAAGTTTCGATTATGATTTTGATTGTTTAAATAATTTTGTCGAAGACAATGAGTTGTTTGGCACAGGTTTATCTTTTGTGGATGTTGAGCTTCTACGAGCGTGTTCTGAAAACAATTCTCTCCTTTGGACCCAAGATAAAATACTTTTCAAGTTTGCCTCCAAAATGAAACTTGAGTTTCGACCTCATTCCTCCTAATGGGGAATGCATGGAAAATCCGTCTTCAAATCTCACGCCCATGATTCGCCAATACCTGGACATCAAAAAAGACTACCAGGATAGCATCCTTTTTTTTCGTATGGGCGATTTCTACGAGATGTTCTTTGAAGATGCCTTAAAAGCCGCCCCGGTTTTGGAAATCGCTTTAACCAGTCGTAATAAGGGCGAAGGAAATGCTGTGCCGCTTTGTGGTGTGCCTCACCATTCGGCCACGAGCTATATTGCGCGCCTGATTCAGGCGGGCTTAAAAGTGGCCATTTGCGAGCAGGTAGAAGATCCACAAACTGCCAAAGGTATTGTAAAACGCGAAGTGGTTCGCGTGATCACCCCCGGAGTGGTTTTAGAAGCCGAATCACTCGATGCCAAAAGCAATAATTACCTGGCCTCACTCAGTATTCATCACGATCAAATCGGCTTAAGCTTGGTGGATATTTCTACCGGCGAAATGGAAGTAGGATTTTATCCAAGCGCCGAATCTTTCTTGGCCGAGTTTAATCGCAAGGAGCCTCGCGAAATTCTCTGTGCCGATACCGATGCCAAGCATCCTTTAGTTTTGAATCTTAAAAATCATTTTCCTGCGGCACTTTTTTATATTTATGATTTTTCGTCTTCAGCCTCTGTGATTCTAGAAGGATTTTCAGAACGTTTTCAAAATTCTTGGAAAAGTTTAGGCCTTGAAAAGATTTCTCCCTTGGCCGAGCGCGCTTCGCTCCGCTTGTTGGCCTATCTTCACCAGACTTTAAAAAACGAAGCCAACCATCTGCATCAAGTACATTGGGTGGAAGAGGGGAGTCACTTGCTGCTCGATGCCGCGACGATTCGAAATTTGGAGCTTGTGCGGAATCGTCAAGATGGAAGCACTTGGGGCACTCTGCTGCAGGTTTTAGATAAAACAAAAACACCCATGGGTGGGCGCCTTTTGAAAAAATGGATTTTATATCCTTTAGTCTCGGAACCGTTGATTCGCTTGCGTCAGCAGGCCCAGGCAGAGTTGATTGAAAATACCTTGTTGAAATCAAAACTTCGAGAAACACTTTCGCAAATTGTTGATTTAGAGCGGCAAAATGCCCGGGTGGCTACAGGCATTGCCCATGCGCGAGATGTTTTGGCCATTGGAAAAACCTTGGAGCTTTTTCCGAAACTTCGCGAATTCTTGCAAAAACTTTCGTCTCCTTTTTTTAAGGAGCTTCTAGATTCTTGGCAGAATTTAGATCAACTTTGCCAAAAAATTATTGGCACTTTGCGCGAAGAGCTTCCTTTAAGCATTCGCGAAGGGGGGTTGATTCAACGTGGAGTTTTAGCCGAGCTCGATGAGCTTCAAGATATTTTGCACGATGGAAAAAGTGTTTTGGCTAAAATGGAAGAAGAAGAAAAAGCCAAAACCGGAATCCACAACCTCAAGCTTCGCTACAACCGTGTGTTTGGATATTATCTAGAGGTCCCCCAATCGAAAGCTTCGAATGTTCCGGCGCATTATTTGCGCAAACAAACTTTGGTGAATGCCGAACGCTTCATTACGCCCGAGTTGAAAACCTACGAAGAAAAAGTTTTGGGAGCCGAAGAAAAAATCCGCCATTTGGAATACGAGCTTTTTACCCAGCTTCGAACAGAAGTTTCGAAATATTCCCATGAAATTTCTCAAATGGCTCAGCTCCTAGCAAAGCTCGATGTCATCGTTTCGTTTGCCGAAGTGGCCGAAGAAAATAATTATATCTGCCCGGAGTTTAAAACAGGAGAAGAGTATGTGCTCGAAGAATCGAGGCATCCGGTTCTTGAAAAATTGTTTCCAGAGAACCGGTTTGTTCCAAATGATATCTATTTGAATACCGAAGAATCTCGCCTTCTTTTAATTACCGGGCCCAATATGGCCGGAAAATCTACAGTGTTAAGACAAGTGGCGGTGCTGGCCTTAATGGCGCATATGGGCGCTTATGTTCCGGCAAAAAAAGCTTGTTTGGGTTTGATCGATCGAATTTTCACCCGCATTGGAGCTTCGGATAATTTATCAAAAAATCAATCGACCTTCTGGGTAGAAATGGAAGAAACGGCTACCATTCTAAATTCGGCCACGCGAAAAAGCTTGGTGATTTTAGATGAGATTGGTCGTGGAACCTCGACTTACGATGGGCTTTCGATTGCCTGGGCCGTTGCCGAACATCTGCATGATAAAATTCAGGCCAAAACTCTTTTTGCCACGCACTATCATGAGCTTACTCAGTTGGAGTCGGAGAAAAAAGGCGTGCGTAATTTTCATGTGGCCGTGAAAGAATGGGAAGGTCAGATTCTTTTTCTCTACCGTCTTTTAGAGGGGGGGGTGAGCCGGAGTTATGGCATTCAAGTGGCTTCGCTGGCGGGTATTCCGACTTCGGTTACTCACCGTGCAAAAACGATTTTGAAAGAGTTGCAAGAGAAAGGCTCTTCTCCCAATTTAAATTTAACTCCTCAACTCCCGTTGTTTGAAAATAGAAATGAGGGGGTTTTAGAAGAAATTCGCCATTTGCCGCTTGACAGCATGACCCCAATTGCGGCCATACAATTTTTGTATGATCTTCAAAAGAAAATCGAATAGTTCGGCGAAGCAGATCGCCGTTTTAGAGGAAATTCCCCCCGAGTTGGAGATTTACCGAGTTCCATTCAAAATCGGCGATTCCGTGGTGGAATCTGCCAAAACTTATTTGAATGTCTGCCGAGAACAACTTCACAAGCTCCACGCCGAACGTGCGCCGGCTTCTTTGATTCTTAATCTTAATTCTCTCTACAAAGATGATCTGATCAAAACCTTGTTTGAAAGAACTCTTTGGCTTTTTCAAGAAACCCATCCGGGTGAATCAACAAAGCTGGCTGTGATGGCTCTGGGAGGCTATGGCCGCCAAGAAATGAATGTTTTGTCGGATATCGATTTGCTCTTTGTTTATGAAAATAAGCCGGATGAATTTTTAAATGCCCTCACCGATTCGATTCTCTACGTGCTTTGGGATTCAGGCCTCGAAGTGGGGCATGCGGCGCGAAGTGTGAAAGAATGCCGTAAAATGATGGAGCAAGATGTAACCATTCTTACCAGCTTGCTCGATGCCCGCTATTTAGCGGGTGATGCTCAAATTGGTGGGCAACTCTTAGAAACGGTGCGTGAGCAGATTAAGAATAAAAACATCATCAAGCTTTTTGTTGAAGGAAAGCAGCAAGAAAAGCTCGATCGCCTGAAACGTTTTGGGGGGTCGGTTTATATTTTAGAGCCCAATGTGAAAGAAAGTGAAGGGGGGCTCCGCGATTTTCACTTGCTTCTGTGGTATGCCAAAGTTTTTTCTCCATTTTCGAAGCTCGAAGATTTGGTGAGTCATCAAATAATGACGCCCGAATCGTTGCAAGAGCTTTACCGCGCGCGCGATTTTTTATGGCAAGTGCGTAACGCGATTCATTTTAGAACCTTGAAAAAAACCGATCAGCTCACTTTTCAATACCAAGAAGAAATTGCGAAAGAATTGGGTTTTCAAGAATCAAGCGGAGTGCTCGCCGTTGAAAAGTTTATGCAAACTTATTATCACCACGCGGCAAATATCCGGCGAATTTCTTCGTTGGCAATTGTGGCGTTGGTTGAACCTCCCGAAAAACGTTTGAAGAGTATTCAGAAAAAAATCAGCAAACATTTAAACGATGATTTTGCCTTGGTTGAAGGAAAAATCTTTGCGAAAAATCCCCAATGTTTTCAGAAAGATTCTTTAAATTTAGTGCGTATTTTTCGCCTGGCCCAGATTGAGGGCGCCGATCTCGAAGAAGAAACCTGCCGCTTAATCTCGGCGAATCTTTCTTTGATCGATGAAAAATATATTCAAAAACCCGAAGTGGGTTTACTTCTTCGCGAATTGTTTGGAGAGTTTTTAAATTTGGGGCGCACTTTGCATCAGATGCATGAACTACGGGTTTTAGATCGACTAATTCCGGAGTTTGGAGAAGTGCTCTATCGCGTGCAGCACGATGCCTATCATATTTATACGGTAGATACGCATTCGATTGTGGCGATGGAAGAGATGACTCGCCTCAAAAATGGAACCTACGATCAGCAATTTCCTCTTTTTAAAGAGGTTTTGGGCAAGACTTCGCGCCACGATTTACTCGGTTGGGGTGTGTTTTTTCACGATGTGGGAAAGGGAAGGGGTAAAAATCATTCGATCGTGGGGGCCGAGATGGCCGCACGGGCGGCCGAGCGCTTGGGCTACTCCGATAAAGATCGGGAGGCGATTGAATTTTTGGTGAAGAGTCATTTGTTGATGCCACACCTGGCGCAGCGCCGAGATCTCGATGATGCCAATCTCATCATTCAATTTGCGAAATCGATGCAAGATTTAGAAACCCTGAATATGCTCTTTTTGCTGACTTGGGCCGATATTCGAGCGGTGGGGCCCGATGTCTGGACCCCCTGGAAAGGGACTCTCCTATCGGAGCTTTATAACCGGACAAAACGCGTTTTGGAGGAGGGCACTTATACGCGGGAGCGTGCCGATCGTTTGGCGCTCGAAGCCCGCGAAAAGGTTCTTTCGCTGCTTCAAAGTAAGCCCGATTTGAAAGAAGCCCAAGAATTTTTAGAGGCCATGCCTATTAAATATTTTTTATCGTATACGGCCGAAGAAATTGCAAACCACACACGATTGATTGTGCAGGCAGGGGTAGATGAGGTGATGGTTGATATCAGTTCTTTTGAAAAAGAAAATCTCAATGAATTGACTCTGCATGTTTTTGGAACTCCGGCACTTCTTGCCAAAATTACCGGAGTGTTGGCAGCCAACGACTTAAACATTTTAGAAATTAAGCAGCAGGTTTCAAAGAACGGTTGGGTGCTTCAAAGTGTTCGCTTTACCGATTCTCAAGGGCTTGTTGTGAGCGAAAGTAGGCGCTTCGATTTGCTCAAAAAAGATCTTTTCGATGTTTTAGAAGGAAGAGTAAAAGTGGCCCATTTAATTAGTAGCCGCAAGAAACCGCAATGGTTTGCAAAAAAAGTGGCTCAAACGCTTCCGAATCGGGTGGATGTCGATAACGATGTTTCGGCTTATTATACGGTGATCGATCTTTATACCTACGACCGCATTGGCTTGTTGTATGAAGTCTTTACAGCCCTCTCGAATCTTGGGCTGTATGTCGATGTTTCAAAAATTTCTACCAAAGTTGATCAGGTGGCCGATGTTTTTTACGTGAAAGATATTTTTGGGCAAAAAATTACTCAAAGCGATAAATTGAAGCGCATTCAGGCAGAGCTTTTAAGGGTGGTTGAAGGAGAAGTTTCATGAAACATCCCGAACTTTGGATTTTTCTTCTTTTGGCCGGCCTTGCTTTAGCGGGCTTAATTTTTGTTTCTTTGAGAGATTCGCGGTATTTAAAAAAACGTACCAAAGAAGCGCTTTCGGAACCTTTGAAAGAAGAAATTGAAGAAGAAATCGCCGAGACGAAGCGAAAGCATGAAAAATTTGAAGCAACCTTAAAATATTTTGAAAAGTAAACCTTAGATTTTTTCGTACGATACGTTATTTAAACATTGAAACAATTTTTAAGCCTTGCTATGGGCCTTGCATGTCTCCACGCATCAAAATTTGCAAAGAAGAGGGTTGTGTGAGTGCGCAAACAGCATCAGGCTTTTGCCGTTTGCATTATTTGAAAAACTGGAAACAGATTCGCGCCGATAAAGAAGAAAAAGCCAAGAAAACCCTCGAGCGCTATGTCGAGAATATTGCGAAGACGACTGAAAATAAACAATCGCGCCGCTCCGATATTGTTTCTGATTTTGATGGGGGAGCCGAAGAATCGAGTTATAGCCGCGATGAGTTTGATAATGTGCTCGAAAACTTAGGCTACCGCGAAGATCTCGATCGCTTGATCGATGGAATCAAGGTTGATAAAGATTTTTAAAGAGCGCGCAACTGATTCTCCTTCTTGCCGATATTCATCCAAATTATTTTTATCTTTCATTAAGAGGTTCAAATGGCTGATGTTACTTTTACACTTCCGCGCGAATTTGCAGAGAGACGTTCCGATCCCGCCCCGGTCGTTCGCATTATCGATGGAGGGGCCAATGGAGCGGATGGACTTTATACGCCGCCAAATCCTACCGATGCAGCGCATACCGATCGAATTGAAATCAATGGCACGGTGTACGATCCAGCCAACGATGCCCACCGCGATGCGCTCCGTTATCTTTATTATGTGTTGGTGAATCCTCCTCCGAATCCCTTCACTTTAGAGTCTTTTAATCAAGCTTTAAATGGTAAAAGCCTCGAACGCATGGCCCGCGTGTTTGCGAATGTAGAGAGCGTACGACTTCAATTTGCCATCAGGAGATGCCCTGAAGGAAACCGTTTGTATAATGACAGTAATGCCTATTCATTGACAGGGAATGTGGGAGGATTTATCCCTCCTGCTTATTTTGTAGGACTTCAAGAATTTATTTGCTCGGGTTTGACAGGGTCTTGCGCGCGGGCCTTAGGGAATATTGAATATTGCACAGATCCGAACCCTTGGGCACATGTTCGAACAAGACCTTCTAATCCCATTGTGGCTACTCCGACTCCCACTCCCACTCCATCTCCCACCTCTGCTGTACCCCCACGAGAGGTGTCTCGCACGACGCATCGTCAAGCCAATCGTTGGATTCCGCGAGATAGGCCAGACTTATGGGGCATGGGTAGTTTGACTCAATCGAATGGAGGGCTGGGAGGTTTAGGAGGTTTTGGAATAGACGGGCTCCGTTCTTCTCCGAGGCGACGTCCGCGAGTTTATCCTGCTCGTCCTCCCCATGTGATTCGTTTAGTGGGCCCTCGTACTCGCTATTGATGGGGCTTGTCAGCAATCTTTAAATCCCTTATGAAGCGCCATGGCTCATAAAAAACTCTACATCGAAACCCATGGTTGCCAGATGAATGTGGATGATTCGGCGCGCATGGAGCACCTGCTTAAGCCTTTGGGCTATGGGTTCACGCCTTTTGCCAATGAAGCCGATCTGATTTTAATCAATACCTGTAGCATTCGCGAAAAGGCCTCGCATAAAGCCCATTCGGCCATTGGAAAATATTATCCGGTGAAAGAAGAAAATCCGAGGGCCATTCTAGGACTCACGGGTTGCCAGGCGCAGGTCGAAGGCAAAGAATTGCTGAATCGTTTTCATTATCTAGATTTCGTTTTGGGCCCTGATCAAGTGGGGTCTCTTCCTGACTTGATTCGTAATTTGGAAGCGGGCCAAACAAAACGACTTAATCACACCGCTCGAATCAAGCCCGCTGATTTTCACTTCGTGGATTTAATCCCTCAGCAAGAAGAATCGCTCACGACGGCTTTTGTGACCATCATGAAAGGTTGCGACAATTTTTGTTCATTCTGCATCGTGCCTTTTGTGCGGGGGCGCGAAGTTTCGAGATCAAGCCTCGAGATCGTTCAAGAGATTCAACGATTAACCGAGCACGGTGTAAAAGAAATCACCTTGCTGGGTCAGAATGTGAATTCTTACGGCACGAAGGGAAAAGAAATTTCGTTCGCCAAGTTGCTCTTTAAAATCGCTGAAGAAACTTCGGTAAAGCGCATTCGCTTCACCACTTCTCATCCAAAAGATGTGAAAGAAGATTTAGCCTTGGCGTTTCGCGATATTCCTACCTTGGCCAAACACATTCATTTACCTGTGCAATCGGGCTCGAATACGATTTTACAAAAAATGTATCGAACTTATACGCGAGAAGATTATTTACGAATTGTCGATCAGCTTCGGAACGCCTGCCCCGAAATTGCCATTTCAACCGATATTATTGTGGGTTTTCCGGGAGAAACCGATCAAGATTTTGAAGAAACTTTAAGCTTAGTGGATGAAGTTGCCTTCGATGCCTCGTTTTCGTTTTATTATTCGCCTCGCCCCTATACCACTGCTGGGCGTTATCTGAAAGATGATGTGCCTTTAGAAGTGAAGGCAAATCGCTTAGAAATTTTGCAAGAAAAACAAAAAGAATTGAGCTTGAAAAACCACCAAGCCTGCCTAGGCAAGGTTTACGAGGTTTTGGTGGAAGGGCCTTCTAAAATAGGCAACTCTTATCAGGGCCGAAATACCCATAATCAAATCGTTCATTTTCCGGCTGAAAATGATGCTTGGATTGGAGAGCTTGTTCGAGTTAAAATTAACCAAGCAGGTCCAAACGCCTTACGAGGAGAGATGGAAAATTAAATTATGAGTTCAAGCCCAAAAGAATTAATTTTAATGAAGGTGACCGGTCTAACGATTGATCCCTTCACGAATATGCCGATAATTATCCTCAAAGATCCGGATGAACGGACGGCTCTGCCAATCTGGATTGGATTGATTGAGGCCTCCTCGATTGCCACCGAGCTCGAAAAGATCCAGTTGGCCCGCCCCATGACCCACGATCTTTTAAAGAGCATTCTAGAGCAACTCAAGGTGGTGGTAGAGAAGGTAGAAATTACCGATCTGGCAGATAATACTTTCTATGCGAATGTGTATTTAAAAGGAGAAAGCAAAAGTTTTGTGATGGATTCACGCCCCTCCGATGCAATTGCCTTGGCTCTTCGAGCAAATGCACCCATTTATGTAGACCCGCGAGTGATGGAAAAATCGCGCCGTATCGATCTTTCAAAAGCGGGTGATGAAGAGGGAACTAAAAAACAAAAATGGGCCGAAATTTTAGAAAATCTTTCTCCTGAAGATTTTGGTAAGTATAAGATGTAAATTATGAAAAATTTTCTTTTTCGTTGGCTCCCTGTTTTTATTTATTGTTTTCTTATTTTCTATCTTTCATCTCGTCCTGGCATAGGAACTTCCCACGATAAAACTGCTCATTTTATTGTTTACGGGGTTTTGGGTTTTCTCTTCGCGCGGGCTTTTCGCATTCATCTTTATAAAATGCGCTGGGTTTTACTTTTTGCCTTTTTAAGTGCGAGCCTTTATGGGGCGAGCGATGAACTTCATCAATATTTTGTGCCAGGTCGCCAATGTGATGTTTATGATTGGTTAGCCGATACCATTGGTGCTTTTTTAGGAGCTTTTCTTTATGTCCTCCCTCATCGATTACCAAGATTTAAAGCCTCAGATTGACCCCCGTGTTTTTCTAGCGCCAGGGGTTCAAATTATCGGCAATGTGCAAGTGGCAGCTCATTCGAGTGTCTGGTTTAATTCAGTGATTCGAGGGGATGTGAATTGGATCAAAATCGGCTCGTGCACCAATATTCAAGATCTCTCGGTAGTGCATGTTGATTCGGGTGGTTGGCCCACTCAAATTGGAGATGAGGTTACAGTGGGGCATCGGGTGATTATCCATGGCTGCACAATTGCCTCGCGGGTTTTGGTGGGGATGGGCTCCATCATTATGAATGGGGTGCAAGTTGGCGAAGACTCCATTATTGGTGCAGGTAGCTTGGTGACTGAAAATACAATCATTCCCCCGCGAAGTTTAGCTTTGGGTAGCCCTTGCCGCGTTAAGCGCGAGTTAAAAGAAACAGAGATTCAAATGATTAAACTCTCGGCGCTCCATTATTCCGAGCTTGCCCAAAATTATCTCAAAAAAAATTAGCAGATCAGCGTTTCTTCACTGAAGCGAAAAAGCACCGAATTATCGATTTTTAAATAGCACCGTTGTCCATTTTATCAGAGCTTTCCTTACGGTGCGTTTTTTCGCGAATAGAAGAAATGCTGATCCATTACAAAAAAAATTCTCAAGTTTCTTGATTTAGCTCTTTGTTTATAGAATATCTATTTGTCAGGGGCTCGCGTCGCCCCTCCATCCCGCATAGCGGGAATGGAGCCTCCCCCTCTCGCTCGCTAGGTAGATTCTTAAGTAAAAGACGCGAGTGGAAGAGGGGTGTGCCTGTCAGGGCAGGAGGCGTTGCTGTGTAAAGGGCAGGGGGTATGCCCTTGGAAATCTACTTTATGACCGACAAAAAACTCGATCAACTTCGCAAAGAAATTGATGCGTTAGATCAATCTCTCTTAAAAACTTTATCGGAACGCGGCAAAAAAGTGATTGAGATTGGAGAGATTAAACGCGCGCAAAGCTCGAATTTTCACGTACCCGAACGCGAAGCAAAAATTTTAAATAAACTCAAAGAATTAAATCCGGGGCCTTATGGAGCTCCGGCGATTGAAACGATCTTTCGTGAAATTCTATCGGCCTCTTTGGCCTTAGAAGAGCCTGTGAAGATTGCTTATCTGGGGCCCGAAGCGACTTTTACCCATTTGGCCGCCGTGAAGCGCTTTGGTTTATCGGCTCAGTTTTTTCCTCAAGGGAGTTTGCAGCAAGTTTTTCAGGAAGTTCATTTGCAAAGAACCCACTATGGAGTGGTGCCCATTGAAAATTCTACAGAAGGAGTGGTGAGTTATACGCTCGATCTTTTTGTAGAACATCCTCTGAAGATTTGCGGTGAGGTGAAATTACCTGTAACCCACAATCTTCTTTCGAAAGAAGCTTCGCTTAAATCGATTCAAAAAGTTTATTCGCACCCGCATGCTTTAGGACAATGTCGCTCGTGGCTCGATAACCATTTGCCCGGAGTTGCCACTGCCGAGGCCACCAGCACTGCGAAGGCCGCCGAGATTGCTTCTCGCGAAAAAGGGGTTGCGGCGATTGCCTCAGAATACGCCGCTTCTTTGTATGGGCTGGAAATTTTAGAAAAGCACATTGAAGATCACCCCAATAATTTTACACGCTTTGTAGTGATTGGGCATACCGAGTGCGGGCCCACAGGGCACGATAAAACAACCGTGATGTTTTCAACCAAAGATGAAGTGGGAGTTTTGCAGAAGCTTTTGGCCCCGATTGCCAAAGAAAAAATTAATCTTACAAAAATTGAATCGCGTCCTCTCAAGGGAAGAGCCTGGGAGTATATCTTTTTTGTTGATATGGATGGGCATCAACAAGAAGCCCGGGTGAAGCGGGCCCTGAAGGCTATGGAAAAACGTTGTTCGTTTCTTAAAGTATTAGGGTCTTACCCCTCAGCCACATGAAAACTTTGAAAATTATCCATCTACTGCGTTGCCCACTACACTCGTAATCCTCACGTACATTTTTGTACGCTCCGGTTACTCGTTTATGGGCGCCTTGTATCTAGACAATTTTGAAAGTTTTCGGGAAAGAAAAATAAAACGATTATGAGTAAAGCTTTTCCAAATGTATTGATCATGGGTTTAGGCTTAATCGGTGGCTCTATTGCTTTAGAGCTGAAAAAGAAAAAACTCGCCGATCGAGTGATGGGAATTTCTCGCTCTGCCCAAAATCGAAAAGAAGCTTTAAGGCGCGGAGCGATAGATGAAGCTCATGCGGAAATAGGCTCTTTTGCTCGAGAAGCAGATCTTGTGATTTTGGCAACTCCGGTGGGTCAAATTATTCCTCTCGCTAAGAAAATAATTCCTTATCTAAAATCGGGCGCGCTTATTACCGATGTGGGGAGCAGCAAAGAAGAAATTGCGAGGGCTTTAAGCCGCGATTCTTTTATTGGAGGGCACCCCATCGCAGGCACCGAAGAATCAGGAATGGCTGCGGCAAAGCTAGGCTTATTTAAAGGGAAGAAATGGATTTTAACTCCTGTTTCAAAAAAATCGTCAAAGCCACTCCAAAATCTCACCCGGTTTGTAAGGAGTTTAGGTGCAAATCCCGAAATTTTGAGCGCGAAAACTCATGATGAGCTCTACGCCAATCTCTCTCATTTACCCAATGTCCTTTCGTATGCACTAGCCAATACCTTGCTTTCTTTTTCTCCCCCTCGAGGAAAAATCAAAGATTGGGCAGGGACTAGTCTTTTAAGCATGACGCGTTTGGTAGAAAGCCCTGCAGAAATGTGGAAAGACATTTCGTTGAGTAATCGATCTTCTCTTTTAAAAATCTTGAAAACTTTCGAAAACCAGATTCGACTTTTTGAAAAAACATTACAGTCTCAAGATTCTCGTAAGATCGAAGCTTGGTTTGCTCGGGCCAAAAAGTTTCGAGAGAAATTATTATGAAGCAAGTTCTTGTTTATCCTGCACAACATGGATTGAAGGGGAGTTTAGAGATTCCGGGCGATAAATCGATTTCGCATCGGGCGATTATACTTGCTGCCTTATCAGAAGGGCGTTCTCGCATTGAGCGTTTGCTCGAGGCCGAAGATGTGCTTTGCACCATCGATTGTTTGCGCGCTCTGGGGGTAAAAATTGAGAAAGAAGGAGATGTTTGGTGTGTCGAAGGGGTGGGCTTAAAAGGACTCAAACCTCCTCAAAAAACTTTGTGGTGCGGAAACTCGGGCACCGCGATGCGCCTGCTTTTAGGAATTTTAGCGGCCCAAGACTTCGAATCAACCTTAACGGGAGATGCCTCTCTGAACCGACGCCCCATGAAGCGTGTGACGGATCCTCTCACTCAAATGGGTGCCCAATTTTCGTTTACAGGAGAGGGCACCGAAAAACGCTTAGTTCATGTGAAGGGCGCAAAGTTAAAAGGAATCACTTATCATAGCCCCGTCGCCTCGGCCCAAATCAAATCAGCCATTTTGCTCGCCTCACTTTGGGCCGAAGGTGAAACCACCGTGATTGAGCCCAGTCTTTCTCGCGATCACAGCGAGAGAATGCTTGCAGCCTCGGGGCTCAACTTAAAACGCTCCCAAAATTCGGTGAGCACTCAAAAAGCCTCTGTTTTAAAATTTCCTTCTCAGTTTAGAGTACCTGCGGATATTTCATCGGCCGCATTTTTTGCAGTTGCAGCCTTGCTAGTGCCAGGCTCTCAAATTACCCTCGAAAAAATTGGTTTAAATCCAACCCGTACGGGCCTTTTAGATGCCTTTCAGCAAATGGGTGCACATTGCTCCGTTCGAAATCCTTATAATGAAGGGGGCGAAGAGATCGGAGATCTTGAAGTTTCTTCTAGTTCCTTAAAGGCATTTACCTTGAAGGGAAGCCTGATCCCACGATTAATCGATGAAATTCCGATCTTGGGAGTGGCTGCTGCTCAAGCCCGCGGAGTGACTGAGATTACAGATGCCCAGGAACTTCGGGTGAAAGAGAGTGATCGTCTTCGGGTTTTGGCAGACTTGTTGGGCCGATTAGGGGTTCGAGTGGAAGAAAAGAAAGAAGGGATGAGTATTGAAGGAAGAAAGGGTTTTAAGGCGGCAATTGCAGAAAGTTTTGGAGATCACCGGATGGTGATGAGTATGGCGGTTGCAGCCTTAGTGGCCGAAGGGCCTATTCAAATCAACGATATAAGCTGCGTTGATACGTCTTTTCCTCAGTTTTGGAGCCTATTACAGGGCTTAGGGGTTCGTTGTGAGTTTTGATGAATTCCTGAAATAGAAGTCTTAAAAAACGCTAAAAAAGCCTTTGACATTTCGTAGACTTATAACCTATACAACCGAGTCTTTTAACAGGACTGTTGATAAAGCCCCATCTGCGGTGTTGCCCGCGGCATCCAAAGATCCTCACGTACCCATCTTAAGTACGCTGTGGTCTTTGATTGGCGGGCGCCTAGCATCTGAGAGCTTTCTCAACAGCCTGATGGAATAGAGTTAATCAGTAAACCGTTTAGCTCTTTAAAAATGAATCTTAAGGAGGTTTTACCTGTTTCATGCAAGCATCTACTCAAGAATTTGAAAAACTATTCGAGGAATCCCTCAAACAAAAATCTATCCGTCCCGGAGAATTAGCCCGCGGTGCAGTCGTTAAAGTTTTACGCGACTATGTGCTGATCGATATTGGGTTTAAGTCCGAAGGACAAATTCCGATTGAAGAATTTCGCAACTTCGATGGAGAAATTGCCGTTCGTCCCGGAGATACAGTCGATGTCGTCTTTGAATCGGTTGAAGATGAAAGTGGCTTGATCGTCGTTTCGAAAGAAAAGGCCGATGCCTTGGCCGCCTGGGATAAATTAACCGACGCCGAACAAAAAGGCACTCCGATGGAAGGGGTGGTCGTCAACAAGATTAAGGGCGGTATGGTTGTGAACATGGGAGGCGTTCGCGCTTTTCTTCCTGGTTCTCAGATTGATCTCAAGCCCGTTAAAAGTTTAGATAAATTAATTGGTAAAAAATTCCGTTTCCAAATTTTGAAACTCAATCGCGCCAAGGGAAATATCGTTGTTTCGCGTCGTGCGGTTTTAGAAAAGGAACGTGAAGAAGCGAAAAAAGAATTACTCTCACACTTGCAAGAAGGTCAGGTGGTTGAGGGTATTGTGAAGAATATTACCGATTACGGTGCATTTGTGGATTTAGGTGGAGTGGATGGACTCATCCATATTACCGATATCAGCTGGGGCCGTATTGGTCATCCTTCTGAAGTGCTGCAAGTCGGTGCAAAAATCAATGTTTTGATTTTACGCTACGATGAAGAAAGCCAAAAAATTTCGCTCGGCTTAAAACAACTCAGCAATGATCCTTGGGATCACGTAAAAGAAAAATATACTCCGGGTACTCGAGTGCGTGGAAAGGTAGTAAACATTACCGATTACGGTGCATTCATTGAGCTTGAGAGTGGAGTAGAAGGCTTAGTTCATATTTCCGAAATGAGCTGGACCAAAAAAGTAAAACATCCTTCTAAATTAGTAAATTTGGGCGATACCGTTGAAGCAGTTGTTTTAGATGTCGATGCTCCGAGTCGTCGAATTTCATTGGGTATCAAGCAGATCGAGCCTAATCCTTGGGATGAACTTGCTCAAAAATATCCTTTAAATACCAAAATAAAAGGAGAGGTGAAAAACATCACCGATTTCGGTTTATTTGTGGGTGTTGAAGAAGGAATCGATGGCTTGGTTCATGTGTCGGATCTTTCCTGGACCAAAAAAGTGAAACATCCTTCTGAGTTGTATAAAAAAGGAGATGTGATCGAAGCATTGGTTTTGAATATTGATAAAGCGAATGAAAGAATTTCTTTAGGCATTAAGCAACTTGAAGAAGATCCTTTTGCAAAGGCTTGTAATGCGTGCCCTCCAGGGAAAGTCTTAGAAGTAAAAGTGGTGAGCCTTGATCCTGCGGGAGCTCTGGTAGATCTTGGCCTCGGTGTTGAGGGCTTTATCAATCAAAAAGAATTAAGTGGACTTACTCCAAATGCAGGAGATGCAATTGATGCAGAAATTACGGGTTACGATGATAAAGAACGCCGTATTTTACTCTCCGTGAAACAATACATGAAGCACGCTCAAAAGCGTGATCTTGATGAGTTTCGTGCAAAACAAGGCGAGTCTCGCGCAACACTTTCCGACATTATGGGCAAAGAGTAAAATCGTTTTCGGTGAAACGATTTTCAGGTCTTTTTTGAGTCTAACTCATCCGGGTGGACATTCTGAAAGGTCGCTTAGACCTTGAACGAGTGAAGGAGTTTTTCTTGAAATCAGGTACCAAAGTTTTTCTGGGTGTTTCCCTTGTCGTGCTTCTTACCTGTTGTTTGGGAGGCGCGGGCTTTCTATTTCTAATCTGCGGTTTTTCTTCTTCCTCTGCTCTTTGGGAGCCTTCTGGCGATGTTGCCATTGTTGAAGTGAAGGGTCCTATCTACGAATCCGAAAAGGTTAACGAAAAATTAGAAAAATTTCGCAAAAATGAATCGGTTAAAGCCGTTGTTTTGCGCATTGATTCTCCGGGTGGCGCGGTAGGTCCTTCTCAAGAAATCTACAGCGAAGTGAAAAAACTCGCTGCCAAAAAGAAGGTGGTTGTTTCTATGGGCGCCGTAGCTGCTTCGGGTGGGTATTACATCGCTGCTCCGGCGACAAAGATTTTGGCGAATCCAGGCAGTATTACCGGGAGTATTGGTGTTTTAATGGAGCATGTTGAAATTGATGAACTTTTGAAATGGGCTCGAATTAATGCAGAGATTTTAAAAGCGGGTGCCATGAAAGATGCAGGGAGTTTGTTGCGTAAGCTGAGCCCCGAAGAGCGTTCTTATTTAGAGGGGATTCTCAAAAATATGCATGGGCAGTTTTTAAAAGCGGTTTCCGAGGGCAGAAATCTTCCGATGGAAGAGGTGGTTAAATTGGGAGACGGTAGGGCCTATACAGGTGAGCAGGCGCTTGATTTAAAACTCGTTGATAAGCTAGGCAACTTAGAAGATGCCATTCAAGAAGCTGCTCAATTGGCGGGAGTGAAAGGTGAGCCTAAGGTCATTAAGCCTGAAAAACCAAAACCGGCTTGGATTGAAGCATTGATGGGAGATGAAGAAAGTCAGAGTCGTTTTTTAAGAAAAATTTTACAAAATCTTTTGACTTTTAAGGCTTCCTATCTCATGAGTTTATAGAGGTGTGTGAGTGTTAGGGCACTCACCATTTAGGGTGATTAAGATTTTTTTCAGAATCTAACTTTCATTCTGAAAAGAATCGATGATGTAAGGAGGAGTTATGACTAAGAGTGAATTGGTGGAGAGTATTGCTGGAAAAATCAGCAATCTTTCTCATAAAGATGTCGATGTAATCGTCGATATTCTTTTTTCGCGAATGACAGAAGCCTTAGAACAAGGCAATCGAATTGAAATTCGAGGTTTTGGCACTTTCGAACTTCGAACTCGTCCTTCGCGCGAAGGAAGGAATCCTAAAACAGGTAAGAATGTTTTTGTAGCCACTCGGCGTGTTCCTTTTTTCAAAGTAGGAAAAGAACTTCGAGAGAGAATTAATAAAGAAATACTTCAAACCTCAACGGCTTCTTCAGCGAGTGCAGCCTAAAACTCTTTTTTGACGATAGCTCTGGTAGGTTTGCTTAACTTTAGAACTCTAAAGCTGAATGAAAAAACTTTGGGCCCCTTGGCGCATCCATTTTATTCTCGAGAAAAAAGAGAAGGCGTGTATTTTTTGCAAATTTCCACGCAAAAAAAACGATCGAGATAACCTTATTCTTTTTCGCGGTAAAAAATCGTTCGTCATTTTAAATAAGTATCCCTACAACAATGGCCACTTGATGGTGGTTCCTTATCGTCATACCACCGATTTAAAAAAACTCGATTCAGAAACTCGGCTCGAAATTTGGGATTTTTTAGAGGCCTCCGTCGGTATTTTTAAACAAGCTTTGGGGGCCGAGGGCCATAACATAGGAATGAACTTAGAAAAAGCTGGCGGGGCAGGCATAGTGGGGCATCTCCATTTTCATGTTGTTCCACGTTGGGTGGGCGACACAAATTTTATGCCTATTTTGGCCGAAAATAAGGTAATGTTGGAGTATCTGCATCAAACGTATGATCGGCTTTATCCGTATTTCCAAAAAATAAAACGGAAATAATTGGAGGGAAAAATATGGTGATTTGGCGCTTTCTCAAGGTGTTTATTGTCGCTTTAATTATTTTCGTGGTTTTCAATTTTTTGCTGACTAATTTTGATGCCCAAACTCTGGGTTACCCGATTCACTTTCGCTTTAATATTCCTCCCGTTCTTTATCTCGAGTCGATTGCTTTTCCTGTAGGAAGCTTGCTCTTAATTGCATTTTGTTTGGGAATGGTAGTTGCTGCGTTTATGGGAGCGGTCAGTGTTTTTTATCGATCGAAAGAGTTGAAGGCTAAGAATCGGACGATTCGTGAATTGGAAAGAGAGATCGATGAATTGCGTTCGCTCTATGCAGGAGAAAGAAATAAGGGCGTATCTCCTTACCTGATGGAAGAAGAAAACGCCCCTGAAAATCCGAGGATTGAGTAAATCGAATAAAAACTACTGTGGTCTTGGAACTGCAGTTTGAGCAGCCGCTGCAGAATTTTGTGCTGGTTCTTCACGTTTTTGTCCTGCTTGGCCGGCAGCTTTTCCCAGGGTTTCGGTACAGCCTTTCATATACTCAGCACCTGCGGCATTTGCCTGTCTTTGACCTTGAACCACTTCTTCAACGCTTTTATCACTTCCATGCGATCGATTAACTGAACTCATAAAATTCTCCTTTTTGTAATTGAAAGACTCCTCTGCCTAATTATCGGCTAAAGCCATGCAAGAAGTTGCGTGGTAAGTAATAAAAAGCTACATTCTAACGCTATTTGTAAGTACTTGAATAGATTGTATTATTTCGTGTTTTGGAATTGAAAAACGCCGTCCAATCTTTTCTAATTGATTTTCATCTAGGGTTAAAAAGCCCTTCATTTTTTTTAACTCCTTTATAAAGGTTTTTACATCGAGCCCAACGGATACGGCAAGGGCTTGAAAAACAAAGGGAGGGTAA
Source organism: uncultured Pseudomonadota bacterium (assembly GCA_964384365.1). Lineage (GTDB taxonomy): Bacteria > UBA10199 > UBA10199 > JADFYH01 > JADFYH01 > CAYLKF01. The sequence continues at coordinate 78,233 of CAYLKF010000004.1, forward strand.
ATGTCGAGATTGTGGTAGGCAGCCCAAGCATCGATAGGTTCTATGCCTTTATAACTTTTAAAAATAGGCTTGATGAGTGATTCTGCAATTTCAAATAATAGCGGTAAATCTAGCTTTGTTTGCAAATCTTGTTTTTCCAAAAGTGCTGCAAGAACTTCAAATTGGGTATTTCCCGCTTGACGTCCAACGCCTAGCACCGACGCGTCTACCCATTCGCAACCTGCTTCAATTGCGGTTAGGCTATTGGCAATCGCTAGTCCTAGGTTGTTGTGGCCATGAAATCCTAAAGGAATTTTCACTGCTTTTTTTAATGTTTTAATGTAGTTTTTAACGAGTTCGGGCGTGAGGCTCCCCATAGAGTCCACTAAATAGATAACGTCTGTTCCGACTTTTTCAACTTTTCGGGCGGCCGTGGCTAATTGCAAGGGGGTAAAAGCAGGGGAGCGGACCAGCTGAAAGAAGTTAAGCAGCTTCAATTCTTTTGTTTTTCGAATTAAAGGGAGCACGGATTTTAATTCATTTGCGTGAGCTGCAATCCTCACAAAATCAATATGAGGTGCAGCTTCCTCTAATTCGGGGATAGATGAACAAGCAGATAAAAAGATTCCAATTTTTGTTTTTTTTACTCCAGATCTTCCAGCCCTGACATATTCATTAGTACGCGTTGCAGGAGTTTTACAGATTTTTTGAATACCGGCATCGTGAGGCAATTCAATATAAGAAACCCCAGCGGCTTCAAGATATTCGCAGATTTGAGCCACTTGAGAAGGGGTAAGGCCAAAATCAATAATGTAATTTCCTTCTCTTAGAGTAACATCGAGAATTTGAATTTGCTTTTTATTTTTTTTCAAGCGCTTAAAATCCTTTAGGGGAGGTTTTTGATTTCTTGCGAAGATCTTTCAAAGAGACCGTTTGAGATTCAGTATTGGTTTTAGACTTCAGTTGAGAATTTTTCATTAGAGTTTCTTTTAAATTTTTCTTTTCTTTTTCGCCCGCTTTTCTTCCAGACACATAATTTGTTTGCACTTCTTTTTTGTTGAGTCGAGCAGCTTCTTCTCGAAGAGTTTTTTCATGAGCTTCTTGAATAGCTATTTCGCGTCTTCGCCGAGTGGAAGGGTAGTTTTCTAAGAATTCCTTTAAGCGAAGCTTGTACATCTTGTCGATTTTCACTTGTCCATCTTTAATGAGGCCATTTTTCTCCCACATTTTTTCGGCTTGTTCTAATACGCTGAGCGATACTGTGGTAGAAGGTAAGATAGTTTCTCGGCAAAATTTTTTCCAGATTTCGAGATCATACCATCCCTCTCTTAAATCCATCACCTCCACAGGTTTGCGAATCTCTCCGTAAAATTTATAAGGAGTGAGGTTTAGGAATTTTTCTTTCGAAATCAGATAGGTGCCATCGGCTTGTTTGCATTCTTCAAAGACTTCTTGCCAGTCTTTCAAACTGTATTTTGTTTCATCGACAAACCCGACTTCATAAAGATACTTGGGATCATTTGCGAAATATAGAATGTATTCACCCTCATAGCCTGGAGGTAATTTTTGAACTTTAGGTAACCCTTGCCAAATGGCTTCCATTTCTTTGTAAGCCGCTTTCGGAAGTTTTTCAGACATATTTTCTCCTTAATTATGAAGAAGAAATTATAACGAGTTTGGCAAAGAAGGGAAAGGTTATTTTTAGATCTTTGATCTAAAGCCGTTGGTTTTGTGGAATCGATTAAGCCTGGCTTTAAGAGTAAAAAGTAGCAGGATGATAATGGTTAAAATAGTTTTCGGTTAGAAAACGTTTTGTCCCATGAATTTGATGAACTTCTTCGATTAGGTCCGAAAACTTTTTTAGGTGGCTAAAGAAAAATTCTCGTGGAATCCGTTCGGCGATATAAAGATAATCGTCAAAATCAAAGTTTTTTAAATGAGCGAAGTCACGGAACATAAACCAATTTATTTTCTCAGGACTTGGAATTAAATTTTTATCCTGAGCATAAGTCCATAAATCAGTACCCGGAAGTGCGACGGCAGGGCTCACTTCAAGGTCAAAAAGCTTCTTTTTATTTTTGCGTGCGAATTGAAAAGTCTGTTTTAAATCTTCTGGATTTTCTTGAGGTGTTCCAATCACCAAGCTCCCTCCTATTTTTAAACCGGCTTTTTCGGCGGTGTTTAAAGCCTTTTGATTGAGATCGAGGGTGGCTGAAGGTTTAATTTGAGATAAAATCCTTGGAGAACCCGAATCTGCACCAAATTGAATAAAAAGAAAATTAAGTTTTTTTAACAGCTGAGCAATTTCATCATCGAAAAGCTTCACGTGGATGAACGCAGAAAAAGAAATCTTTTCTGGGATTTTATGGGCTTGAGCAAGTTCGACCAACTGTTGAAGCCTTTTTCGATTCACTGTGAAAATATCATCGTAAAATCGGATATGTTTGGTTTCAGGATAGTCGTGAAGAATACTCTCAATTTCTTTTATAATATGTTCCGGAGAAAATTCGCGGTACTTTTTAAATAGACTCGGTTCTGCACAAAAGGAGCAACGATAAACGCAGCCGCGAGTCGTCATGATATGAGGAACTCCCAAGTGTTTGACCCAGCGTTTTCTTTGAGGAATCGGTAATTCATTTAGATTTTCAATCTGGCTTCGACCTGGACTAATAAAGATTTTATCTTCTGTTTTCATCACAAGGCCTGGGATGTTTTTATAAAGAGTTTTTTGAGGCCCTTCCTGAAGAAAAAGTTTTACAATCTCTTCTAAGGTTTTTTCGCCTTCTCCAATTACGCCTAAATCAAAACAGTCTGGCAAAAACTGAGGCCAAGCGGTGATATGAGGGCCGCCAATGATTATAAAAGGATTAATCTTTTCTTTGAGGGTTTGGGCGATTTTTTGGGTTTGCCCAAAATTTTCGGAGACGGCTGAAATTCCTACAAGATCCGGCCGAAATTGAAGGATGTTTTCGAGTTTGTCATGCACTAAAATTTCAAGGGGAAGCTCTAAACTCTCTAAATAAGAGGCGAGAGCAATGGGGGCCAAAGGAGTCATGTAGCGTTGATAATGACTCTGATAGAGATCCCGTGTTTCAGAAAGCAGCATGGGGATGAGAGCAATGCGGAGTGGTTTCATAGGCTCTCATGGAGTGGTTAGATGTCTCGACTGGGCTGAGGTAGATCGTAGCCGCGACGAGAAACTCTTTCGACTTGAATGTCATCTACTGATTCTTCGGTGAGGCGATCGACCTCGGCAAAGAAACGGTTGGCCTGTGCATCGGCGCGTCTATCCCATTCTCGGCTATATTGGCGATCAGCACTTGCAATTTCTTGGTTGATTAGGGCTTCTTTAATTTGGGCATGGGCCTTAATTTCTTCCATGCGGATATTCATTTCTTTTTGTTTATCAAAACCATATTTGGTGGCTTCAGCGGTATCGCTCATTCCTTTACCTACCATAACACCGCCCACCAGCATTCCTACACCAGCAGTAATAAGACCAATTGCTCCAGCTACTCCAATCATAAAATTCTCCTTATATTAATCTTCCTCATTAAGAGGTATCGGATTCAGAATAGGATAAAGTTGCTTGATAAGTGGTATTTTAAGAGATTTATTTTCAGGCGTAAATCTTATTCTTTGTTTGCGACTTTATTGAACTTTTGTTAACCCGTTTTCATGCACCCCCTCGTCCAAAAAATGTTCCAAAAAGACCGCGCTGCTTTGGCCCGGCTCATGACCCATGTGGAGAGTCGATCTCCCGAAATGCCTCAAATCTTGGCCCAGATCGCCCAAAAGCTAGGGCATGCCCAAATCATAGGCATTACAGGGCCTCCTGGGGCGGGGAAATCCACCCTGGTCGATCGTTTAATCGGCCAATACCGGCAATTAGGTAAAACTGTAGGGGTGGTGGCGATCGACCCTTCGAGTCCTTTTTCAGGAGGGGCCTTATTAGGTGACCGTATTCGCATGATGGACCACACCGCCGATACGGGCGTATTCATTCGGAGCTTAGGCACGCGAGGGGCTCATGGCGGGCTTTCTCGGGCAACCCGCGATATTGTGCGACTTTTAGATGCTTTTGGGTTTGACGTGATTTTGGTTGAAACCGTTGGGGTAGGGCAGACGGAGCTCGATGTTTTAGAGCTCGTTCATTCCGCAGTGGTTGTTTTAACTCCAGAATCGGGAGATACCATCCAAACCTTGAAAGCCGGGCTTTTGGAGGCTGCTGATATTTTTGCAGTGAATAAATCAGACCGCGAAGGGGCTTCGAAAATTCAAAGTGAGTTGAAGGCCATGCTGGAAATTGGGCAAATCACGCGTCCGCAGGTGCAAGATTGGATTCCTCCGGTTTTAGCGCTTCAAGCTAATCAGGGAAAAGGAGTTGAAGGGCTCATTCGAACTTTGGCTGAGCATTACCAACAAGTTGTTTTCAGTTCTTTGCATGCCGAAAAACAGGCCAAAATTCGAGTCCAAGAATTCAAAGAGTTGATCCTTGAGTTTTTAGAAAGAAAGCTTGCCCAAGAGGCTTTCTATGCGGCGAGTTTAAAACAGGTTCAAGAAGGGCAAAAAAGTCCTTTTGAAACTCTGCTTGAGCTTCAAAAACAGGTTCAAGTTTCCTTCAAAAAATGATCCTCCCTTGTATTTCTTCATTTTTTTTAAGAAGAGCTGGAAAAGCTCTCTAAAAATATAGGCCAAGTGCTTAATTTTCTTGACCTTCTTTCTTATTTTCGTTACCTCTTCCCCTCTTTAAATTCCTGGTCTTCTCGAATTTAAAGAGAGTTTCTAAAAAGTGAAATAGGTTTACAGAAAAGCTTAAAGACAAGACGGGCTTTACTTTCAATAAGCTTTTCAAAAAAGTCCCAGCTGCAAGGCAGGGCGAAATGAACAAGCGCAGCGTACCTATGATGGTACGTGAGCATTGTGAATGAGCCCAACACCGCAGATGGACTTTTGTGAAAAGTGTATAGGCGCGTAGCTCAGCTGGTTAGAGCGCATGCTTGACATGCATGAGGTCAGCGGTTCGATCCCGCTCGTGCCTATCTGCTCATTGCATAATTTTTTTTATGCTTCGTTGCTCACTCAGTCGCAATCCTCACGTACAAACGCGTACGCTCCGGTTGCTCCTTCGAGAGCGCCTTGCCTAAAGAAAATTTCTGCAATGAGCTCAATTGTCGATAGGTATGAGTGAGAGTCAGATTTATTCTGCTCGAGCGAATCTAATAGGGGTACGGGGGCCGGTTTACTGGCCCTCCGAATAGCAATGGTCTGTCGTCCAGGAAAAGAAAACGATCCGAATGAAATTTTGAGGCACTCGGCTGCCCATATTATGGCCGATGCGGTGCAGCGTCTCTTCAAAGATGTAAAGGTGACCATTGGGCCCACGATCGAAAACGGATTTTATTACGATTTCGATTCTCCGCATGCTTTTTCGGTTCAAGATTTAGAAAAGATCGAAAAAGAAATGCAGAAGATTGCCTCAGAAAATGAGGCTTTTGAAAAAGAAGAATTAAATCGTGACGAAGCAATCAAGCTCTTTGAAAAAATGGGAGAGCATTACAAAGTTGAGATCATTCAAGGCATTGATCCCAAAGAGAAGATCACGCTTTATCGTCATGGAAAATTTATTGATTTGTGCCGTGGCCCCCATGTGAAGAGAGCAGGAGAGCTCAAAGCCTTTAAGCTTCTTTCTGTGGCAGGAGCCTATTGGCGGGGTGATGAAAAAAATAAAATGCTTCAACGCATTTATGGCACCGCCTTTACAGAGCAGAAAGATTTAGAAAAATATTTAAATCAATTGCAAGAAGCCGATGCCCGCGATCATCGAAAAATAGGGGCAAAGCTTGATTTGTTTTCAACCCTTGAGCAAGAAGGGCCTGGCTTGATTTTGTGGCACCCGAAGGGAGCGCGCGTTCGAGGGGTGATCGAAGATTTTTGGAGAAAAACCCATCGTGAGCGTGGGTATGAAATTGTATTTACCCCGCACATGGCCAAGCTAGATATTTGGCGTACGAGTGGGCATGTCGATTTTTATAAAGAGAATATGTATTCGCCGATGGAGGTGGAAGGGCAGGAATACGAAATCAAGCCGATGAACTGCCCGTTTCATATCTTAATTTATAAAACGCGTTTAAAAAGTTATCGCGATTTACCACTTCGGATGGCTGAATTGGGTACGGTTTATCGTTATGAGCGGAGTGGAGTTTTGCATGGCTTGCTTCGCGTGCGTGGTTTTACCCAAGATGACGCTCATTTATTTTGTAGGCCCGATCAAATCGAAGCTGAAGTTTTAGAAGTCTTAGATTTGGTTTTATATTTCATGAAAACGTTCGGTTTTTCAGAATATGAAATTTATCTCTCCACACGGCCTGAAAAATATGTGGGGAGCGATGCAAATTGGGAATTGGCAACAAAGTCTTTGAAATCGGCCCTCGAGAAAAAGGGTTTGGCTTATCGGGTTGACCCCGGAGAAGGCGTTTTTTATGGCCCTAAAATCGATGTAAAGATTAAAGATATGCTCGGTAGGGCCTGGCAATGTTCTACCGTTCAAGTGGACTTTAACTTGCCAGAACGCTTCAATATCGAATATGTGGCAGAAGATGCGAGCAGACAGCGGCCCATCATGATTCACCGGGCCCTGATGGGTTCTCTTGAGCGATTTTTTGGAGTTTTGATTGAGCATTACGCGGGGGCTTTTCCATTTTGGCTGGCCCCTACTCAAATTATTCTCTTGCCCGTGAATGATGCTCAAGTGCCCTACGCCAAGCAGGTTCAAGAGAAGCTTGCTGGACAAGGTTTCCGGGTCGAGTTAGACTCACGCTCCGAAAAGTTGGGTTTAAAAATTCGCGAAGCCCAGCTCGGAAAATATCCTTATATGGCTGTGGTAGGGGCAAAAGAGCAAGAGGCAGGCACGGTGAGTTTACGCTCTCGGAGTGAAGGGGATAAGGGAGTTCTTAAAATCGAAGATTTAATATTGTTGTTTCAAAAAGAATTAAAAACTGAGCACTAAAAACTAAAAACTGCCTTCAAGGAGGTGTTGTATTAGCCGAGAAAATTTAAGAATTAATATTAACCGCAGGATCCGTGCCCCAGAAGTGCGGGTGATTTCTTCCGATGGAAAACAGTTGGGAGTTTTCCCAACTGAACAAGCTCTTCGATTGGCCGAGGCAGAAGGTTTGGATCTGGTTGAAATAGCGCCTACTGTAAAGCCTCCTGTTTGTAAGATTATTGATTTTGGAAAATATAAGTATCAGCAGGCGAAAAAAGCGCACGATGCGAAAAAACATCAAACTGTGATTCATCTCAAAGAAGTGAAGTTTCGTCCTACAACAGATGTTCATGATTTCGAGTTTAAAGTAAGACATGTTCGGCGTTTCATTGAAGGTGGAGATAAGGCAAAAGTTTCTGTGACTTTCAAAGGGCGTGAAATGGCTTACATGGATAAAGGGCGTGAGATGTTGAAGAAAGTTTTAGAAGCAGTTCAAGATATTGTGAGTGTTGAAGTGGCTCCCAAAGTTGAAGGGAGAAATTTATTTATGATTGTAACACCGAAGGGAAAAGAACATGCCAAAGCTTAAAAGTAAAAAAAGTGTTTCAAAAAGAGTAAAAGTAACCAAAACGGGAAAAGTGAAATTTGCAAAAGCAAATCGTCGCCATATTTTGACGAGCAAAGCCCATAAGCGTAAACGCCAGCTCCGTGGAGGAGCAATTTTAACTAAGGCGGATGAGGCACGAGTCAAAATTATGTTGCCCTATGCTTAAAAGATTTTCCTGCTTCTTTGGGAGCAGGCAAATAGGAGAAAGGTAATACTATGCCAAGAGCAAAACGTGGTTTTAAAGCAAAACGTCGTCGTAAAAAGGTCCTGAAACAAGCCAGTGGCTACCGAGGTGGGCGCTCCAAACTTTTTAGAACTGCTCAAGAAGCAGTCGATAAAGGTTTGCAATATGCCTACAAAGATCGTCGCCTTAAAAAGAGGGATTTTCGCAGTTTGTGGGTGATGAGAATCGCTGCCGCTGCAAAATTGGCGGATCTTTCTTACAGTCGGTTGATGAATGGTTTAAAGAAAGCGCAGATCTTACTCGATCGTAAGGTTCTTTCTGAAATTGCTATCTCGGATGCTTTAGGATTCACCAAGTTGGTCGAATTAGCAAAACAAGCCTTAAAGTAGTGGCCAGTGGCCAGTGGCTGGTGACCAGTAAGCTTTTTTGAACTGAACACAGACACCTGACAACTGACATCTGTTCTCATGTCGCTTCTTGAAAAAATCGATGAGCTTCGTCATCGTGCTCTCCAAGAGTTCTCAACGGTACGAAGTGAGGAAGATGCCTTTAACTTAAAAGTTAAATTTTTAGGTAAAAAAGGATCCCTCACGGAGATTTTAAAAGATTTAGGCAAAATGGATGCCTCCCTGCGCCCACAGGTGGGGCAGGCAGCAAATGCATTTAAGAGTTTTTTTGAAGAAAAAGTTCAAGAAGCTCTTTCTACCCATAAAAGTCTTGCCCTGCAGGAACTGCTCGCGAAAGAAAAGATCGATATTACCTTGCCTGGCCGAACCACAAGCGCTGGGCATATTCATCCGATTACTCAAGTTTTAGATGAGGTCCGTCAATTTTTTCTCCGTTTTGGCTTCGATGTTTTTGAAGGCCCGGAGATTGAGACCGATTACTACAATTTTGAAGCTTTAGCGATTCCTGCCGATCATCCGGCGCGCGACATGCAGGATACCTTCTATCTTAAAAAAGATATAGGAGCCGATCTACTCTTACGCACGCACACTTCACCGGTGCAGATTCATGTGATGAAGAAACATAAACCCCCTCTACGCATGATTGCTCCTGGCCCGGTTTATCGAAGAGATTCCGATGTGTCGCATACGCCGATGTTTCATCAAGTCGAGGGTCTTTGGGTTGATGAGCGGGTAAGTTTTGCTGACTTGAAAGGTGTGCTCGCTGAATTTTTAAAATATTTTTTTGGAGAAAAACTTTCGGTTCAGTTTCGCCCCAGTTATTTTCCGTTTACCGAACCCTCTGCTGAAGTAGATATTGCTTGTATGATTTGCTCGGGGAGCGGCTGCCGTGTTTGTAAAAACACGGGTTGGTTGGAAGTGATGGGCTGTGGAATGGTTGATCCTTCAGTTTTTGCTGCGGTTGGCTACGATGCCGAGAAGTACAATGGTTTTGCATTTGGAATGGGGATTGAGCGTCTTGCGATGTTGAAGTTTGGCATTGATGATATTCGCTTATTTTTCGAAAATGATTTGCGCTTTTTGAAGCAGTTTTAAAATAGAGATTCATTCATGAAATTCACTCTCAATTGGTTGAAAGAATTTGTTCCGGTTAAGCTCTCTGCAAAAGAGTTGGCTTCAAAGCTTACTCATGCGGGCTTAGAAGTTGAATCGGTGCGTCCTCTGGGTGAGATTCCTTCGGGGGTGGTGGTTGTTCAAATCGAAAAGATGGAAAGACACCCTCAGGCCGATCGTTTAACAGTGTGTCAGGTGAATGCGGGAGGGGAGTTTCGAACAATCGTTTGTGGTGCCAGCAACATGAAAGAAAAAGATAAAGTGGCACTCGCAATACCCGGCACCCTGCTTCCGGATGGAAAGAAAATTGAAAAAGCAAAATTGCGAGGGGTAGAAAGTGAAGGCATGCTTTGCTCGGAGAAAGAACTCGGGCTTTTAGAAGACTCTTCGGGGTTAATGATTCTTCCGAGCGATGCGAAAGTGGGGAGCTCTCTTGCAGATGCCTTATCTCTTTCCGATACGCTTTTTGAAGTGAACGTGACTCCGAATCGTGCCGATTGCCTTTCAATTTTAGGGATTGCCCGCGAAGTTTCTGCCATCACAGGGGAACCGTTAAAAGAAATTGTTTCTTCTTTGCCTCCTGGTTTTTCACTCAAAAATCAACTTTCGGTTGAATTGCCAAATTCGGGAAAAGAGCTTTGCCTTCGTTATACGGCTCGCATGATGAAAGGAGTTAAAATAGCTCCTTCGCCTTGGTGGGTGGCTCTGCGTCTGGCCTGGTTGGGTGTGCGCAGTATTAATAATGTGGTCGATGCAACAAACTACGTGATGTTAGAGCTCGGGCATCCGCTGCATGCGTTTGATTACGAAAAAATTGCGGGCAAAAAAATTATAGTTCGATGCCCTTCTCAAAAATTAAAAGTGAAAACCTTAGATGAAGAAGAGCGAGAAATTTCTGAGAATGATTTGTTGATTCAAGATACCGATAAACCTTTGGCTATTGCAGGTATCATGGGGCTCGCCAATTCTGGAGTTCAAGATTCTACTCAAACTTTGGTTTTAGAGGCCGCCAGTTTTCTGCCTACCGCAATTCGTAAAACTTCTCGGCGTTTGGGCTTAAGCAGTGAATCGAGTTATCGTTTTGAAAGAGGGGTTGACCCTAACGGCTTGCGTCAAGCGCTAGATCGCCTCGCTCATTATATTCATGCCTGGGCAGGCGGAGAAATCTCCAAAGAGATTTTAGATACAACCCCGAAGGGGATTGCTTCGAAAAAAATTAAACTCCGGAAAGCACGAATTCAAAAAGTATTAGGAAAAGATTTTGAATCTAAAAAAATAACTCACACCCTAAAAAATCTTTCTCTAGAACCCAAAACAAGCAAAAAAGACGAATGGACCTGCCAGGTGCCAACTTGGCGTTTTGATCTAGAACGTGAAATTGATCTGATCGAAGAAATTGCCCGAATTTTAGGGTATCAAGAAATTCCTGTTTCGTTGCCTGCAGGAGTTTTCAGACCCACCCAAGATCACTCTGCGGCTGAGGAGTTCAATCGTTTAAGAAATGTTTTAAAGGAACAGTCTTTTTTAGAGGCAATTCACTATAGTTTTTCTGCACCGGAGCTTTTTCAAAAAGCCGGACTCTCTCTTGAAAATTCTCTTTCACTTGCAAATCCTCTTTCGGAAGATCTTTCTTTGCTGCGCTCTTCTTTGGTTCCGAGTATGCTCGCTTGCTTACAGAGTAATTTAAGTCATCAAAATAAAAATTTACGTTTTTATGAACTTCGGAATGTTTTTCAAAAGGCCGGTTCGGGTTTTTCAGAACAACAAAATTTAGCGCTCGGACTAATGGGCTTGAGGCGTGCAAAACATTGGGCTTTTTCATCGGATCCACTCGATTTTTACGATTTAAAAGCAATTGTTGAGAAAATTTGGCAGGAGTTTAAGTTTGCTCCTTTTGAGCTGAAACCTTCTTCTCAGCCGTATTTGCATCCTGGAATTTCTGCAGAAATTGAAGTGAATGGAGTGAAAGTTGGGGATTTTGGTTTGATTCATCCACAGGTTGCAGAGAACTTTGATCTTCCTCTTTCGGTCTTGCTTGCAGAATTTAATTGGAGTGTTTTAAGGCAAAACGTGAAGGAGCAAGCTCTCTATGAATCTTTACCTCGTTTTCCAGGTATCGAAAGAGATTTAACTTTACTTGCTCCTCAAAATTTGATTGCCGATGAATTAAAGAATACATTTAAAAAAATTCAGGCCGAACCGCTTCAATCGGTAGATTTAGTTGATGTTTATGAAGGCGAGCCTATCCCCGCGGGAAAGAAGGCCTTAACTTATAGTTTGTTTTATCAAGCCTCTCACGGCACATTGACCGATGAAGAAGTGAATAAAATTCATGAAGGAATTGTTGAGAAAATTAAAAACCTTTTACCGGTGGAATGGAGGTAGTTATGAGTGAAGTAGAAGAAAAACAAGAAGGCACCATGACCAAAGCCGATATTGTAGAAGCCATTTATGAGAAAATTGGTTTTTCCAAAAAAGAATCGGCAGAAATTGTTGAAATGGTTTTTGATGCCATGAAGCAAACCTTGGAGCAGGGTGAAAAAATAAAAATTAGCGGCTTTGGAAATTTTGTAGTGCGATCGAAGAAGCCGCGCATTGGCCGAAATCCCCAAACAGGAGAAGAGATCGAAATTTCGGCGAGGAAGGTGTTGACATTTCGTCCAAGCCAGGTACTAAAAGTAGCACTGAATAAATGATTGAATTGCGGAAATTTTTTCTAAAAAGCTTTGCAATTTTTTAATTCATAAAGCAAAGGGGGCTTGCTTGAATACCAAACAACAACGTATTTTGAGTGAAGAAAAAAACTTATCTTCAGTCATTCCCGATAAGCTTTATTTTAAAATTGGAGAAGTGGCTGAGATTGTCGGAGTAAAGCCCTATGTTTTGCGTTATTGGGAAACCGAGTTTTCGGACATCGCTCCGGGAAAAAGTAAAACCAATCAACGCTTGTATAAGCGTAAAGAAGTTGAGAAAATCTTAAAAATTCGAGATCTTCTTTATCGTGAAAAATATACCATTAGTGGAGCTCGCAAACGTCTCAAAGAAATTACCAAAGACGGTAAGTTGATGGTGGAAGAAGAAAAGAAAGAGCAAATTCCATTATTTTCAAATGTGCCGAATAAAGATTTTTTACAGACTCTCAAAGGGCAACTTGAAGATTTGCTCAGTTTGATGGGTGCGAAAGGGTAGATTTTTTCGAAGAACGAATTTCGTGAACGAAAAGCGAAATTCAGTAGTTCCGAATTTTCGGGGCGTAGCGCAGCCCGGTAGCGCACTCCTTTGGGGTGGGAGTGGTCGCTGGTTCAAATCCAGTCGCCCCGATTCACTCATGTTGGCAGGGCCAACATTCGCTAAAGTCAGGGGAAGCATTGCATAGCTCCCCCTGACCACCCCCATTGCTAGAAGGAGTTTATCTTTTAATGCTTATTCTTGTGTCAAATGATGATGGAGTTTATTCAAAGGGAATCAAAGCGTTAGCCCAGGCACTTAAAAAAATTGCAGACGTGGTTGTGGTAGCGCCCGACCGAGAAAAAAGTGCGGCTTCTCATTCTTTAACTCTACATCGCCCTTTGCGTGTTCAAAAAATTTCTCCAAAGGTTTATTCAGTCGATGGGACTCCTACCGATTGTATTACTTTGGGAATTTACGAGATTCTAAAACGGAAACCCGATCTAATTATTTCAGGCATTAACAAAGGCGCAAATTTGGGTGATGATGTTCATTACTCCGGCACTGTTTCTGCGGCTCTCGAAGGAGGAATCTTTGGTGTGCCTTCAATCGCTATTTCTTTGATGGGGCGCGAACGATTAATTTTTACGGCTGCCGCCAATTTTGCAGTGAAGCTCGCAAAAAAAGTTGCCAAAGAGGGCTTGCCTCCCGGAGTGATTTTAAATGTGAATGTGCCGAATGTTCCTGAAAATCAAATTAAGGGTCATGTTTGGGTAAAGCTTGGAAAAAGAAACTACGGCGATATTATCGTTGAGAAAATGGATCCTCGTGGGCGAGCCTACTATTGGATTGGGGGAGATGAAAAAGGCTTTGTTGATATTCCTCACTCCGATTGTAATGCAATACTCGAAAATAAAATTTCAATAACCCCTCTGCGCATCGATATGACCGATCATGCGATTCTCAAAAAGTTTAAAACCTGGACGTTTTAAACCTTCTTCAGAAAACCCTTCGGAGTATTGGCGCTCCCTTTCTCAAGACTATGCGGTGGCGCGCCGTAAGATGCTCGAAGAGCATTTAAAGCCCCGAGGTATTCAAGATCCTCGTGTTTTAGAAGTGATGCAAGCCTTGCCTCGCCATTATTTCGTGGATGAGGCGCTTATCTCTCAAGCTTACAACGATTCCCCTTTAAATATTGGGCAGGGGCAAACGATTTCTCAACCTTTCATGGTTGCGATGTTGGCTCAAGCTTTAGAGTTAAAGGGAGATGAAAAAGTTTTAGAGATTGGAACAGGTTGTGGTTATCAAACCGCAGTGCTTGCTGCTTTATCAAAAAAAGTTTATTCGATTGAAAGATTAGCCCCTTTGCTTTTAAAAGCGCGTGCCAATTTGAAGCGACTTGGGGTAAGGAACGTAGTATTGAAATTGGGAGACGGAACCTTAGGTTGGAAAGAACATGCGCCTTACGAGGCGATTGTTGCAGCGGCCGTTTCTCCCCAGATTCCAAAACCTTTTTTAGATCAGCTTGCCCCGGGCGGGCGTTTGGTGATGCCCATCGAGCGGCAAGGCACACAATATTTAGTTTTGATTCGTAAAGTGGAGCAGGGGTTCCACGAAAAAATTTTAGGAGAATGCCGATTCGTAAAACTGATCGGTCAACATGGTTTTTTGCTTTCACAGTGAAACAGCCTGTTTTTTACCGCTGTTTTACCGCTGTGCTTCTTCTTGTTTTTTTAAGCTCCTGTTCCGACTTTGCCTCGATCTTCAGAAAAGGAAGTGGCAAACGCAGCCCTAGTGGCCGAGAAATGGCCGGCCGTAAGCAGCGCGGCGCAGGCGGAAAAGTTGTGAAGGGGATGTTTATTTGGCCGATTGATGGCGAAGTGAGCTCCGGGTTTGGAAATCGAGATGGTCACCCGCACGATGGAATTGATATTCGCTCTCCCAAAGGTACTCCGGTTCATGCGGCAGCCGAAGGAGAAGTGGTGTTTGCGGGCGATATGTCAGGGTATGGGAATTTAATTTTGTTGAAGCATCGCGATAATTATTTTTCGGCGTATGCGCATAATGATGAAAATTTGACGAAAGAAGGTAAAAAAGTAGGGCAGGGTGAGGTGATTGCGAAGGTTGGGGATACAGGGCGGGCGAGCGGTTATCATCTTCACTTTGAGATTCGATATAAATCAACTCCAATGAATCCAATTCCTTTTTTGCCCTCTCGCTAATTTATATCTATAAAGGAGAAACTATGTCGCTCGAACAAGAACTCAAAAAAAGCATTCGCGATGTGCCTGATTTTCCGAAACCGGGAATCATTTTCAAAGATTTGACCCCACTTTTTCAGAGCCCCGCGCTCTTTAAAAAAATTGTCGATCAATTGGCTGAACAATATAAAAAACGAGATATCGATGTGATTGTTGGTATTGAATCACGAGGCTTTTTGTTGGCAGCTCCTCTTGCCTATGTTTTGCAGAAAAAATTTTCGCTTGTTCGCAAAAAAGGGAAACTTCCTTGGAAAACGGTGAGTGAAACTTATGATTTAGAATATGGAAGCGATACCATTCAAATGCATGAAGATGCGATTCAACCAGGCGATCGTGTTTTAATTTTAGACGATCTTTTGGCCACTGGCGGCACTGCTTTAGCGGCTTCAAACCTCATTAAGCGGATGGGAGGGAATGTCGTCGAATGCGCCTTTGTAGTGGAGTTGGAATTCTTAAAAGGCAGAGAAAAATTAAAGGGAATCGAATCAAGTTCCCTGATAAAATATTGATCTTCTCACATGCCCCCGTAGCTCAGGGGATAGAGCAGCGGTTTCCTAAACCGTTGGTCGGACGTTCGATTCGTCTCGGGGGCGTTATTTTAGAAACCGCTGCTTTAGCGAACACGGTGAGCGAGAGGGGGAGGCTCCGACAGCTTTGCTGGCGGAGGGGGTGACGTGAGCCCCTGTGGATATTCAGCGGTTTCCTAAACCGTTGGTCGCATGTTCGACGACCGAGGAGCATGGCGTAGCCGCGCACGAGGAAGTGGTTGGAGCTTGAGCGGAAACCGATCGTCTCGGGGGCGTTATTTTAGAAACCGCTGTTTTCGGCAACCTCCCTTTACTTTTCTTAATCTTTTTATCTTTTTGTGTTCGTTGTATCCGCCCTACGATTTTTTAAGGTTCCTTCAATTCCAAAAACCTCAAAAATTACTTCTATTTGACACACTCTTCAAAAACTTGTATTTTAATAGTAATTCTAAGTAGTTAGCTAATAGTTATCGAGAGAAGTCAAAACTTGTTAATTTTTGTAGGGAGGTTTTTCATGAATAAATCGGATTTGATTGAACAGTTGACCGAGAAAACAAAGAAAACCCATAAACAAGTTGAAGAGGTAGTGAATTTGATTTTTGATTCGTTGACCACCGCCTTGGTGAAAGGCGAACGAATTGAAATTCGAGGTTTTGGAAGCTTTGTGAGCCGAAGTTATGGGGCTTATCGAGGCAGAAATCCTCGAACGAATGAATCGATTGAAGTAAAACCCAAACGTCTTCCTTTCTTTAAAGTAGGAAAAGAATTGAAAGAACGGGTAGATGGTTCATCAAACTCATCTTCTTAATTAAAAAAAATCATCCTTTATAACTTCATGGCCCAAAACGCAGAAAAAATATTGAGTGCGCTTTGCATTCTTTTTACCCCAAAACTAGGAAGAGTTTTAGGCAGACGCCTGTGGAAAGCTGTCGATTGGCAAGATTTGTTAACCCCCAATCTCCTTAAAAAGAATATTCCGGGTATTTCTCCCCAGATTTTGCAGGCTTTACAAAGTAGCGCGATTCGAAAACGTGCCGAAGAAGAACTTGTTTGGATTGAAAAAAATCAAGTTCAGGTTTGGACAGTGAGCGATCCCGAATACCCAGCCCTTTTAAAGGAAATTTCCGATGCACCCCCGCTCTTGTTTGTTCGAGGAAAAAAACAAGATTTGCAAAATCTTACTCCTATCGCCTTTGTGGGCACGCGTCATCCTACTCGCTATGGTTTAGAAGTAGTGGAACATTTGGTGAAAGGCTTGGTTTCACTTCCTCTTATTTTAGTGAGTGGTTTTGCTCGTGGTATCGATGGCGCGACCCATCGCTTGGCGCTTCAACATCAAATTGCAACTGTGGGAGTTTTAGGTACGGGGGTTGATTATATCTACCCCAAAGAAAATGAGGCTCTATTTTATGAAATGCTCGAAAAAGCTTGTTTGATTAGTGAATACCCAAGCCGTACCGAGCCGCATATTGGGCACTTTCCGGCACGAAACCGAATTATTAGCGGGCTTTCGCGTGGAGTGGTTTTGATTGAGGCTCCTGAAAAAAGTGGTTCGTTGATTACGGCTACCTGTGCCCTCGAACAAGGTCGTGAGGTGATGGCCGTGCCGGGCAGTATTTTTTCAGATAAAAACTGGGGCTCTCATGCGCTCATTGCCCAAGGTGCAAAACCTATTCAAAAATCAAAAGATATTTTAGAAGCTTTAAACTTAAAAGTGCAGACCGTTGAAACAAAAATTGAGGTTCCTTCTTTGCCTCTTGCTGAAATTGAAAAGAAACTTTTTGAAATTTTATCGAATCAACCACTTCACATTGACAAAATTTCGGAGATCAGTAATCTCGCCGCCCCTTCCGTTGCATCCACTTTGACGGCGTTGAGCTTAAAAGGCATAATAGAAGAACTGCCGGGAAAATACTTTGTGAGGAATTGAATTTAATTCCCTCTCTTTACAAAGGAGAGGGTTAGGGAGAGGTCTAAAGTTTCAGATCTCCCCCCGACCCCCTCCTGATTCAGGAGGGGGTGAGAGAAATTATGGCTAAAAAATTACTCATCGTGGAATCGCCTGCCAAAGCAAAAACCATTGGAAAGTATTTAGGAAAAGATTTCTCCGTAAAAGCCTCGGTGGGGCATGTAAAAGATTTGCCGGTTAGCAAATTGGGGGTTGATCTCGAGAAAGAGTTTGAGCCCACCTACGAGGTGATTAAGGGTAAGAAAAAAGTTATTGATGAGCTGAAAAAAGCAGCCGAAGGCGCCGAAGCCGTTTTCCTGGCCACCGACCCCGATCGTGAAGGAGAAGCGATTGCTTGGCATATTGCCGAAGAGATTCGTGGAAAAGCCAAGCCTAAGAAAAGCAAAAAAGCGGCAGCATCTACAACCCCTGTTCACCGTGTTTTATTCCATGAAATCACAAAACGCTCGGTGCAAGAGGCTTTAAAAAATCCTCTCGAGCTCAATCAAAAACTTTTTGAGGCCCAGCAAGCTCGTCGTGTGCTCGATCGTTTAGTGGGCTATCAAATTAGTCCGCTCCTTTGGGATAAAGTTCAGCGGGGCTTATCGGCCGGGCGGGTGCAATCGGTTGCGGTGCGCTTGATTTGCGAACGCGAAGAAGAAATCTCAAAGTTTAAATCGGAAGAATATTGGAGTATTGAAACGCGCTTAGAGGGGAGTAATCCTCCCATTTTTTCGGCCAAGCTTTTAGCTCAGGCGGGAAAAAAACTCGAAATCTCAAATCAGGCCGAGGCCGATGGGCTAAAAACTGCTCTTGAGAAATCGAGCTTTCTTCTCAAAGAAATTCTCCGCAAAGAAAGAAGACGAAATCCGTATCCGCCTTTCATTACTTCCACTTTGCAGCAAGATGCTTCGCGTAAGCTCGGGTTCACTGCCAAGAAAACCATGATGCTTGCTCAGCGCTTGTATGAAGGGGTGGAGCTGGGGGGCGATGCCGTGGGGTTGATTACCTATATGCGAACCGATTCCACGCGTCTTTCGCCCGATGCTTTAAATCAAGTGCGGGAATATATTGCCAAGCAATACGGTAAAGAGTTTTTGCCCGATCAGGCGAATATTTATAAAACGAAGAAGGCCGCTCAAGATGCGCATGAAGCGATTCGCCCCACTTCTACCGAGTATGATCCGGAGAGCGTGAAACAATATCTAGAGCCCGATCAATACAAACTCTACGATCTCATCTGGAAACGCTTCGTGGCCTGCCAAATGAATCCAGCCATTTACGATCAAACCACTTTTAACATTACGGCAGCCGATTATGAGCTGCGGGCAACCGGCTCTGTTGTTAAGTTTGCGGGCTTTCTTTCTGTTTATCAAGAAAGCCGCGATGAAGGTGCTGCGGCAGAAGAAGACGATGAGCAGAAAACTCTACCGAATTTAAAAGAAGGTGAAAGTTTAAAGCTGCATGAAATTCTTCCGGAGCAGCATTTCACTCAACCGCCACCGCGGTTCACGGAAGCCTCACTCGTAAAAGAACTTGAAGAAAAGGGAATCGGGCGCCCCTCGACTTACGCGGCCATTCTTTCGACCATTCAAGATAAAAAATATGCGAGCAAAGATGCCGGGCGATTTCACCCAACCGAGCTTGGAAAAGTAGTCAACAAACTGCTCGTTGAAAATTTTCCTGAAATCTTGAATGTGACCTTTACCGCGCAAATGGAAAATGAGTTGGATGAAGTTGAAGAAGGAAATCTCGCCTGGACCAAAGCCTTGAGCGATTTTTACACGCCGTTTGAAAAAACTTTGGCCCATGCCAAAGTGAAAATGAAAAATTTGAAGAAGCAAGAAATTGCCACCGAGTTTACTTGTGAAAAGTGTGGAAAGCCCATGGTAATCAAATGGGGGCGCCATGGCGAGTTTATGGCCTGCAGTGGATACCCCGAATGTAAAAGCACCAAAGAGATTGCCCGGGGTGAAGGCGGAAAAATCATGCCTCAAGAGCAGCCCACCACCGATGAAGTTTGTGAAAAGTGTAGTGCGCCAATGGTGGTGAAACGGGGGCGATTCGGAAGTTTTCTGGCTTGCTCGAAATATCCCGAATGTAAAAGCACCAAAGCGATTCCAATCGGAGTGAATTGTCCGGAGTGTTCTTCTGCTTTATCGGAGCGTCGTTCGAAACGCGGAAAAGTTTTTTATGGTTGCACGGGCTACCCCAAATGCACTTTTGCCCTTTGGGATAAACCCATCAACGAAACCTGCCCGCAATGTAATGCAAAATATTTAGTGGTGAAATATTCGAAAAAAGACGGCGAAAAAATCAAGTGTGCGAGTAAAGAGTGTGGATATGAAAAGGAAAGTGCATGACGAAAAAAGATGTTCAAGAACTTGCCAATTATTGGTTTGAAACCGCTCACAAAGATTGGGAAATGGCTTTGCATCTCTTCAAAACCAAGAAGTACGTTTATTGTCTTTTTTTCATTCATTTATATCTGGAAAAATTTTTAAAAGGTTTGGTGGCCTTTGATTTAAAAGAACATCCACCTTATACGCATAATCTGACTTACTTGGCGGGCAAGTTGAAGGTTCAGTTAGTCAAAGAAGAGATTAATCTTCTCGAAGAAGTGAATAAATTTAATATTGATTCCCGGTATCCCGACTATAAGTTAGAGATTTATAAGACAGCCAATAAGAAAAATACGCAGCTGTATTTGAAAGAGGCTGAAAGAATTTCGAAATGGTTAAAAAAACAATACTCGATAAAATAAAGAAAGTTCGCGCTCTTCTCAAAGAAGAAGAAGAACCGGTGGAGAAGCTGATTCTTTATGGATCTCATGCAAGAGGAAGGGCCCATAAAGATAGCGATATTGATTTGTGTGTTATTTTAAAAGGTGAAATTCCCAATCGTTATAAAAAACGCGATGAGTTGAGGCGCCTGTGCATGAAAGTCGATGTTCTGATCGAGCCGGTTGTTTTCTCGCTAAAAGATTATAAGAAAAATCGAGTTTCTCCCTTACTCCATGAAATCCGAAAAGAAGGTATCGAAATTTAGGTGATCATTTTTTTTTAATTTCAGGCTTAATCAATTCATGCGGCAGCATGTCTGAATAATGCACATCGTAAAATTTCTCCCCAATTTTTTTGGCCAAACGGCGCGTTCCGTAGCGCTTTAGGCCAATCTTTTCGGCATTGGCGATTGCTATCGGATTATTATCGATATTCTCGCCCATGATGTTGCTGAGTTGAAGCTCTTCGAATCCGTATTTACAGGTGAGCCACAGCGCTTCGGCCCCTAAGCCCTTGCCTTGATATTGCGTTTCTCCAATCGCCAAACCCACTTCGGCCGTTCCATCTTGCGGGTTCATATCGATCAAGCTCGAATAACCAATCAATTCATCTTCGGGAATATAATAAATCGCAAAATTGCGCTGGGTAGGGTCTTTATTGATTTTTTCGATCCAGGCGCGTTGCTGCTCGATCGTAATCATCCAGTTCATCTCACGTTGATGCGCGAAGATCGCGGGATCGTTAAACCATTTGGTAAGGGCTCCCGCATGATAGGGCAGGAGAGGGCTTAAATACAGCCTTTCACTGCGAATCAAAACGGTGTTTTTAGCTTTAGACATGAGGCCTTCGATTTTAAAAAAAACTAAAAGCCTCTGTCAAAACAATAATTATTTCCAACGGATACATGCTCACCTGGTACCAAAAGGGTTTTTGGTGCCAGGTGACGATTATTATTTGCATCCCTGCTTTCTATCAAAAGAAAAAATGAGTTCGATCAATCCCAAAATCTCCACAAATTCCACCAAGCTCTTGGAGCGGGTGGGGTAGGAGTTGGATGATGGAGTGCACCATCGCTTCGCAATCGAAAGGGATCGTCCCGCATATACGGATCAGGCGAGGGCCTCTGCGCTTCAGGGGGAACCGGGGCAACTTGAGTAGGCGCATGTCTCTCCTCAGGTGCTGGTCTAATGAGGGTATCTGGAATTCTGTCATCAGCGGACCTTCTCGCCCATTCCGGAACAGGAGGTCGTTCAGGAAGTCTATAATCATCGTCACGACGCTCCCGTGGGCCTCGAGCAGGTGCTGGCTGTTCTTCAGGTGCTGTTCTTATTATGGTATCTGGAATTCCAAGGCTTCCTGCTGCTGGAGCAGTCCCCATTAATGTTTGGCCTCTTCCTGCTGTTCCAGAAGTAAACTCAAATTCGAAAAGAGGAACTGCATCTGCAGAATTAATGTTTACACCAGGAGCGTAAATTTTTACTACAGGGTGTGCATTATTGGTACGTCCTCCTCGATTTGGAATGGCGGGCAATGACATTTGTTCTCCTGCCGGAGTTGTAATCACTACCTGATGACCTGTTGTTGACTGATTTCTTACGGCCAAACCATCAAACTGATCAGCGCTTACTGCGACTCGAAGCCCTTGAGGAAGTCCTGGGCCAGCCATATGAGTTGCATCAATGACAATGGTTTGATTGAGGCCAGGGCTAGGCACTTCGACGTGTGTTGAAGGGCCATCAGGTGTCATCGCTCCTCGGGTAAAACGGATTGTCGGGTTAACGATGCTAGGTGGAGCAACCGGTGCAGAAGCCGCGCCTGGCCGAGTAGGAGGGGCGCCAGTTGGAGCTCCGGGTAATCCACCCATTCCCCCGCCCATCATAGTAGGACTACCCGCAGAGGTAGAAAATTGCACTTCTAATAAAGGATGGACACCCGCTCGAGAGGGGTCAGTTCCGGGTGCAAAAATTTGCAGAGTATCTCCCGTTGTGGAACGGCCATTCGCAAGGGGAGACCATTCTCCATTTCTGCTTTGAACGCGAATCACATAAGGCTGAGTGGAATGATTATCGAATTGGGGGAGTCCGCCCGGGGTAGTGGGAGGCGTCACATCAATATCAACACCCTCTGGAAGGGTTCTCTCAATATCACTAACCAAGCCTTGTCCACGAGAGAGTCGGAAAGGCTCGGTGAATCTTCCCCAAAACTGAGCAATAAAATGCGTAGGGCGGTGGGGAAATTGAACATTCGGTGCTCTGCCAGGCACTGGCCTTGGCCGCGGGCCTACGCGTGTTGGCTCGGGAGCTGCTATACGAGTTGGCGCAATACCGCCTCCCTGAAAAGGATTTGCCGGAGCAGGGCGGCCAGAAAAAGGTGCAGGTTGAGGCGCTGGGGGTACTGGTGTAGGGGTGTTTCCCGTGATGCTAATTTGAAAAATGGGTCTATCAGTTGAGGGGTTTGCACCGGGTGCATAAACTTCAATTCGGCCGCCTTGAATCTTGGTATTCGTTCCATTGTTAGGAATTACCACAAATTCCGATTGCCCATTACGGTGATCAACACCTCGTATGGGTCTTGCGGTGTTTGAAAGATCGCGAGCCCAGAGTTTGCCTTGCGAATCAACCCAGACCTCCATATCGAAATCGCTGGGCATGACGGCCCCTGCCTCTGGATTTGCCGCATTTCTTGCATTGATGTGGCGGTTTCCGCTTACGGCCACACTCACCCCTTCAATCGGAACATTGGGCACACTCACTTGGGGATTTCGTCCGCTAGGTAACGAAGGCGGTGTTGAGGGTGAAGAGGGCGCTTGATCATTTAAAAAATCATCTAAAGCGCGAGGATCCCAAAAACTTCGTTGAAGGGCCGTGAGAAGCTCCGGATCATTGGCTCGTAAAGAAGGTGTCGTTTGAATTCGACGAATGTTGGGCTCGCCGAAAGTACCCCGTGCGAGCCAACCCGGATTTTCGGGATCTCCCGCAGCATTCCTCGCCGCCCAGTTGTAGCGTCCGTAACGGACGGCGCCATGAACGAGCGCATTGGCGCCATAGCTCATGTAGAAAACATCGCGTTGGTGTTCATTTAACCAAGCGTGATTGGTAAGATAACTATCGCCTTCCGAAATTGCGAAGGCACTTCCAAATCGGCCCGCTTGAGAGAAAGCAAAGGCCGCAAAAGGGTTACGAAAACTTTGTCCGGCGGCGTAAAGAATGAGTCCTGTAGATTGCCCGGCAATATTTACTCCCATATCGTGGCCGAAATCGCGAAAACGCAGAGGATGATCGCCTCCCCAACGGTGATGGGCCAGGGTTGAGCCAACAGCAGAGATTGTGCCCGCGCTACCGCCGGTAACCACACTCCCCCAAAGATTCATTCGGCCACTCTCAGCCACCAAACGCCCGGGGCCTCGTGCAACCACGAGCACTTCTAAAAATTCGTAAATCAGGGCCGTGCCCAGCATGGTGAGAATATTATTGCCGGTGAAGGTTTCGCCCAAGGCAGCGGTAAAACTATGGTTATCCCAGTCTTGAAGCCGTTGGTTTAAATGAAGGAGTCGGCTTCTTGAATTAGGACTCAGATCAAAACCGAGTTGATCGGCCCTTAGCATAAAGCTCGCCCAGTAACTGAGGGTAAGATGGGCAAGATTTGTTTCATCGCTTAAGTAAGGAAGATGAGAAAAGGCATCGCGGGTTTGATCATAAGTGCGGGCTACATGTTCAACGAATTGATTGGCAACCCCTTCGGCCGAGATCGTATTGGCCCTGTTTCTCCACCACTCCACCCAATCGGGTTGAGCATCTGCAGGAATAATAGCATCTAAGCTTTGCCCTAAGTAATGGCGCAGAGCCACTTCGCGAATGAGCAAATCTTCCATGCAGCGTTGATGATGAGGGTTGTTAATATCGAGTTGAGTAATTCCGTAACGCTCAGCGAGTAAGGGCATTGCGTTGATATTATTGATCGCATCGCGCATGCCCGTTGGGCTTAAGAAATCTCTCTCATGAATGCCATAGAGAGGGGCTAATTCTGTATCTTGGTTTTCTCTCAGTAAATCATCCACTAAATTTCGAAAAGTGAGATTGCGAGTCTCTAAAATGAAACGAGCAACCCGCTGCGCATCAGGGTGGACCTGCACTCCAGCCGCTGGAGTTTTTAAACTTTCTAAAATCTCTCGTAAACTTTTACTGGGAAACAAATCAATTTGCGTGCGCACGGCTTGAGTAAAGTTTGTGAGCTCACTGGCATTCTGCATTTGCCCCGAATAAGTATAAACAGGAATGAGAATTCCGAGGAGTGCTAAGAACGCTGTGTTATTTAAGGCCACCGCTGCGCTTTCTGCGGGGGTAGGCACACTTAAGCGATGAAGGGCTGAGAGTAGATCTTGGGCTTCAAGCGCCTCTCCACTTAAATGAGGCGGGTGTGCTTGACCTGGGCGTTCAATCATTAAACGCTCGGGGTGGCGTAAGAAGTAAGCGGTACGATAGGTCCAATTACCTACTGGCCCTAGCCCGTTGAAGACTTCAGCGTTTGCGCCTTGAGGAGGATTTTGTTCAAACCAAGTTTCATCATGAGCGCTAAACCAAGTTAAAAAATCTCGCGCTCGCTGACGTTGCATTAATGCCGCATGCTCTTCACTTAAAGGGGTTTCTAAATTTATTCCTAAGTAAACAAGATAAAGCGGATTTTCACGGGCAGCAGAATCGGTATTGAAATGAAGTTCGCTTTCGCAAATGCTTTTCATTTGCGTATAGAGATCGGTGAATAAATTATCACGACTAGTTTTTGTAGAAGTATCTTGATTGCACAATCGATTCGCATAACGGCTCAAGTTAGCCAAGTGATGTAAAAGGTAGAGGCGGCGCTGAGGAGGAAAGTTGAAGCCCGCTAAACGCCCTGGAGCAGGAGGAGTGTTCGCCGGATTACCAATGAGTTCGCGGATACTTTGTTCGTATTGCGTCCACCATTGAGCTTGATGGCTTGGGTCGTGTTCCATGAGCACAATCAACATCTGTTGAATACGGTTGTAATCGTTGAGAATCTGAGCAGCTTGATCGGGTGTCCGAGTGGCGAGCTCTGCGCGCACTTGGGCGAGCCAACTACGAAGAAGGGCAACATCGTAAATAGGATGCTCGGGACTTGAAGTAGGAACACGAAAAGCAAGAAAAATTCTAGAGAGTTGAGGCGAGCCTTGAGAAACAGCGCGATTCACCGAATCGCTGTGAGCCCCTTGCAAGTCAGCGGTTTCTTGCGCATTTGGATGCGCAATGGCCCTTTGCGTGCTTGTTTCAACAGGGCTTATACTGGCATTAGGGGGTGTTGCAGGAGTGATTGTAGTTACCCGACTTTCTCCCGTGATCGGATTCCGAAACACGGTGCGAGAACCTGAGCCATTAATTTGAAGACGTTTTTGGAGAATCATAAATTTATTCCTTACTTTTCCCCCTTTGAAAAAGAGCCTGTCCTGAGCTTGTCGAAGGGGGGATTAAGGGAGATTTCTATTATAAAATCCCTCCTACCCTCCCTTTTTCAAAGGGAGGAATTCCTATTCATTTTCGGCAGATGCCGAATTTTGTTGCGTCCCATCAATGCGAGGGGAGAAGTAGCGTAAAATGCCTTGAGAAATGCCCAAAGCTGCGGCCAAACGCCATTTGTGGGTATTTAAAAAACTAAGCCCTTCTACAAGATTAGGAGCCCTTTCTCTTGCAAAATGAATCGCTCCTCTTAACAAGTTGTTTTGTATCGGTAGGGCACGTAAGGCGCCCGAGGCCCAGCGATAAAGCAAGATGGGAAAAGGAGTGTTTGGGT
The DNA here is from genome assembly GCA_964384365.1 of uncultured Pseudomonadota bacterium. GTDB lineage: Bacteria > UBA10199 > UBA10199 > JADFYH01 > JADFYH01 > CAYLKF01. Next base: position 104,000 of record CAYLKF010000004.1, read on the forward strand.
TTAATCTCGCATTTGCTGCTTCAAGATATTCCAATAGCCGAAGACTTGTACGACTTGGAGCATGATGAAAAATTTCTTCCGCTAAACGCAGGTAAGCTTGATTGAGGCGTCGTTCTGCCACGACCGTGGCGTCTCGTGCCGCAACCCTCAAAGCATCGGAAGCGATTCGCACTTCTGTTGCAGCAAGTGCAACACGGCTTTCGACTCCTCCTAATTTTGCCATCCACCGAACGAAGGGTGGAATGCGTGAGGCTTCCGGCCCAAGAGCGGCTAAAGCAACAAAAGCACGAAAACCTAAGTAACGGAGCGTATAACCGGCGAGTTTAAAGACGCCACCCATCGCAATAAAGGTTCCAATCTCAACTGCGGCATCGCCTTCAATCATCAAGCGTTGCTCATCGGATGCATTTTGAAACCATTCGCTTGGATCAAGCCCAAAATGAGCATGCCCTTCTTGAATGACTTCTCCTTGAGCATTATGCACCGCTCCGCCTTCGCTCACTTCCCATAAAAACCGGGCTTCTTCTCGAAGGGTTGAATCAATCGCGTGTTCTTTAAGATCTTCTAAAATCTCTTGGGCAAATTGAATGTTGGGAAAACCGGCATCGAGAGGGACTAAGCCTGCTCGAAGGTGACGCTGCACAAAGCGAAAGCGCGCCCACTCTCGATCAGAGCGATTCGGAATGCTTTGCATGCCGTAGAGCTCGGTGGCCATCATTTGCGGGCCGTTTAAGATTTCATAGGCTTGGGGACGGCGAGTTCTGAGGTATTCTAAAGCAGTTAGAATGTTGGGATCATTTGCAATTTCTTGAGGAGGATGAGTGAGAATTTCTCGGAGCTCCGCGAGAGCGGCCTGGCGCGCCCGATGCGCTTGTTCGGCCTCCTGTGTGTAATGCCGGCGAAGATTCAAGCCAAAGCGTTCGGTGATGAGGTTTGCCGCTCCAATACGGCCGTCGTGCTGTGCAAATAAACGTTCTGTTTGAGCATAGCCTTGATCCATTTTTTCAAGATCTTCTAAAACTCTCTGAGAGCGATATTGATCGGCGTAAAAATTTTCGTCGTGCGGATTTGGATTTACCTCGTGACGCAAGGTAAAGCGAGGTTCGGTGTATCGATCTAAGTTAAAATTGAAGTCTTCTCCCAAGCCGGATGCGCGGAGGGCATTGTAAAAGTCTTGGTTACGACTTGTGTATTCTGCCGACGAAGAAGGTGAAAAAGTTTGATTTAAATTTTCAGCTCTTTCGAATCCAGTATTAGCATCGGGGACTAATCTTAAAAAAAGTTCGAATGAAAGCTGAAGTTGTTCGAGTTCGGCTGAGCTTAAAGCTTGTGTCGAAGAATTAAGATCGGAGCTCGCAGTAGTAATTAAGGCACGGCTTGTGAAAGGAGAAAGATTATTTTCTTGTGCACGAAATAAAACAGCGGGGAGTGCTCCGGTGAGATTTGTTCGATGGGTGCGGAGTTCTTGAAGCGTGTTGCGTGCACGCGCAAGATAAACATTGAGTTCGGCTTCGGTTAAAATCTCATCTTCGGCATCGGCTTGGCCATTGCCATTCGCTGCCGCCACGAGGTGATCGAGTAAAGGATTTGAGCCCAAACCTAAACTTTGAAAAGCCGCTCGTAAATTTTGAATATTGATTTCTCGCATAAATTTACCGTGCGCGAACGGTTTGGAGTACTGCGCCTGTTGTAGCACTACGCCCCAGCCAACGTGTTCCAATGCGAATTAAGACCGCTGCAATTCCGTCATCGAGAACGCCGCCGCCGGTGATATCGTCAAGTATGAGAGCTCCACCGACGACGAGGGCGGCGCCTCCTAGTACCTTCAACCCATTTTCTCGTACGAAGTTTTTACTTCCCTCCCAGGCAACATCTACCATGCTGGGGCCTCGATATTCACTCACTTGGCGTTGGGCAGGAGCCGGGCTTCTTTCCACTACAGGAACGGGGTCTGGTGCAGGAACTTCTACCGGGGGAGTTTCGCGGCAAAAAGCCTGGCCATAAATATTAAAGAAATGCCGCATCGAATTATTCATTACGCCATTGAGTAATTGGCTCATTAAAACACCGGTTAACATTTGGGCCGGCACATCTTCGAATACGTGATTTGTATCGATGTTAAAGAGGCTTAAGGCTTTATCGAGAAGATGACCTAAAAAGCTGAAGGCAAATAAACCGAATCCTGCACGATGTAAGAGCTCGATTTGTGGCAATCGAGAGTTTGCTCTTTGCATTTGCTCAAAGCTTCTCCAGGCTTCTTCAGCATTTTCGGGGCGGCCTCCGCATTCACGCTTTAAAAGTAAGTTGAATAAAAGGCGTTGAATGCGCGCCGGAGGCGATAAGAGAAACATAAAAAACAAATTACCTGGAGAAACAATTTGCCGAAGTAGATCGCGGGGGTCTCGGGTTAAATCCTCTAGAGGATTACCCTCCATGAATTGGCGGATAGCGATTCGGCTTGCCGGATTGTTTGAGAAAGCAAGGCGCGCGATATTTGAAAACGGAAATAAATCTGCAACTTCTCCTTCTTGCTGCGTAACTGTAGCAAGGCAAGCTGGGAAAGTTTCATAGTTTTCACTTGCCTGATTACAACTCGTTTCGCGGGCTGAAGAAAAATTTCTCCAGGCAGCCTGCGCGTGGTTCACCAAACGCATTCCATAAAAAAGAGCGCTTTCTTCTTGAGCATGAGCGGTTTGCTCGATTAAACGCTCGAATTCTTGGGGCTCTAGAGGAGCGGTAGGGGAGTCTGCTAATTGAAATTCTCCATTTACTCGCTGAATTCGTGAAACCCAGTGAAGTGCGCGGGCCTCAGTTGCAGAGAGTTGAGGGGGTGAATCTGGATTTTCGAGATCGTGGTGTAAACGGCGAATTAGAGCAGGGGGATTTTGTGGGTCATTTTCGATAAAATCATCCAAGCGAATTCCATAAACGGTTACAATATTTTTCCAATTTTCAAGTGTGATTCCTGCTTCATTTAAAATTCGAGGGTTGTTTTGTAATCGTTCTTGCCATTCTGCTGCATAACTATGCAAAAAACTCCAAACCCGACTTGCAACCTCAGTAGGGTTTTCTGAACGAGTGCCCACACGACTTAAAGCGGCGGGTAAGTTTTGAGTAATGATTTGTACGGCATGTCGAAATTGAGTGGGGTTGGTCCAGAGCGTGCGACCTTGGCTTCTTTCGCGAGAAACCCATTGAATCGTTTCTGCATTATTTACGAAGCCATCGCGATTTCCATTTTGATCGGCCTGGAGCAAACCTTGTTTGACTTGCTCAATCTGTTCACGAAGAGTTTGGGGTAAAGAGGGGAGAAGAGCTTCGAGGCAACGCCATTCTTCACTTTGAAAAAGGCTCAAATCAATGATGAACTCTTCACCACGAGTGGTTGCTTGAACGAGTGCTTGCAAAACTTGCTGAGCGGCCTGAATTTGTTGAGCGGGTGTTGTGGCCCCGCTATTTTCTAAAGCGCGGCTCAGCTCATTTGCATTGCGGCTTTGCAAAAGAGCAGGGGAGAGGCTTGAAATTGGACGGCAAAAGTTGCTTCCCATAACTCTTCTATTCTCGGCAAAAACCTTCAAAAGTTGCGTTTCATCCCAAAAAAGCACCTTGATCATTATTGGGATTATATGGTACTTTAAACATATGTTTAAACATATAACTAAACTTAGGAGTAAATATGGAAAAAATCGTCCCCATTAGTGATTTGCAAACCAAAACCAAGGAGATTATTGAACAAGTTAAGAAGACTGGTCGGCCGGTAATTATTACTCAGAGAGGGCGTCCTGCCGCGCTAGTGGTAAATTACGAAGAGTATGAGGGTATGTTGCATACCTTAGATGAGATGAGTTATCCCGATTGGCAAGAAAGACTTCAAGAAGCGGAAGAGGCTTCGAAGGCCGAAGCGGGTATCACTTTAGAACAGTTGAAAACGAAACTTGTGAAAAGCCAGAAAGGCAAGTCTCGTGGTTCTCATTAGAATTCTTCCAAGGGCAGAAAAAGATTTGTTTGCCCTTTCTGAAAAAATACGGAACGAGGCGATGTCTAAAATAGAATTGCTTAGAGATTTTCCCGAATTGGGCCAACAAATGGGAGAAAGTTATAAAGCTTATCGCTGTCTTTTGCTTGAAAAGGGAAATTATCGTCTAATTTATAAGATTAAAAATTCTTCTCTCATAGAAATCGCCTACATTCGTCATTGCAGACGGCAGATGGGATTAAGGGTGGTGCAATGATCTTAAAGATAAAAAGTTCTTTGCTTACTCAAGTTCGAAAATATTTGCCTGAAAGTGAAAATCTTACCTTTTTTATAAGTAAAATTTTACAGCAGGAGCTTCGAAGAAGGCGAATGATTGAAGCCGCTCTATAAATCACCAACATTTATGTCTCTAAAATTCCAATAGTCTCGCCCATAGCGATACCATGCACGTGGATTCAGTTGATTCCATCCTGTAGGACGAGGTGCCAAAGGTTGCCCGGTGGTAACTCTTAATAAGGCAGGATTCGGAGTCCCTGGGCGTGTAACATCCTGTGGTGTCGGCTGTGCCGTTCTTCCCATGGGTCTGGTATCTGCAGGAGGGGGGAAAACTGTTTGAGGTAGAGGACCTGCTCTCACTGCAGCCGCTACACGGTCTGCTCTTTCTTCTAAACCCTGCAATACAGCCGAAACTTCTGTATTAGTCATTGGATTAGTGCCTGAGCTGCGAGCTTCAAATCCTCTCCGAGAGGCAGCGGCAGTTTCTCTGATTCCATTAATTTCTGCAGCGAATCCCTCACGTACTTGGGCTCGCCCTTCTTCCGCAAATTGTGCGCGAAGTCGTCTTTCTGTTCGAGCAGCGCTCCAACGCCAGGCTCCAAATGCTGCTACTGCTGCTACTACTACTCCTCCAGCCACTTCATAATAAGTGCGGCGGCGATCTCGATTTACCAAAGCAGTGCGTTGAGCCACCGCTTGCTCTGCGCGATCATAATGATAGGCAGCAAAGTAATTGGCAGCATCGATAAGAACGGTGCAGGCTCTGGTGCCCTCATTCCACGAAACATCAGTAGATGCACAGGCTCTGCGATTTTGGTCATACCAAGCGTTATGCGGAACCAAATATTCACTCAAGCCGGTAAAGGTGTGAACTCCGCCATTTTGGCGCCCCGAAAAATTAAAAACAGTCACAGTTTGCTCACGATTTACAAGTGCGCCTGAGATATCGGTCCAAAATTGGTTTCCATCGTTTGCACTTGAATCTCGATCAATAAACCAGGTGGGTAGAGATTGAATGGTGGCGTCGTTATTGTAGTAGCGAACTAATCTTAAGAAGGTGGCCAAATTTCGCCATTCGCGCTGAGAAATTCGTGTTCGCTTTTCTTCAGTCGTTTCTTCGCGAGTGGTGGTCATCCCATCCGTACCGGTTTCTGAAACTTGAATGCTCGGTTCACGGGCAACGAGGGTATCAATAAAGCTACCCCATTCTTCAGCGGAAATGTGATTTATATCATTATCGGTATCACCGCCGCCGTCGGTAGAAGATAGCTGGAACCAATCAATGATGCCAAGTTCAACCGCTGCAGAATTTAAGCGCGGGCGATCAAGCGCGGGATTTAAAGGGGTGAAGTTTCGAGCGCGACTCTGTAGGGCGGCAAGATTAGAGTCTGTTGTGTCTTGAGGAAGTGCGTCAAGACCCAAGGCTTGAAAACCACAGCTGTAATGGGCGACGGTAAGAGGATGTCGGTCAATCACGAGATCAAGTCCACTGGCAGGAAAATCACCGGTGGGTACAACTGAAGTACGATTGGCAATACTGACTGTATCTGGTGAAGTGTTGTCAACTAAGCCAACGCGGTGTGCGGCACTCGAATAGTGGTTAGAAGATGTGATCGCTATAATTTCTGCAGGTGTTGGTACGCGACAAGTCATAAATGCCTCTTATTTTTATTGCCCCCGGTTACATTTAAAAAAAAGGCCGAGGCATTTTCCCTCGGCCTTAATTTTTTTTCGTCTTTACTTAATTAAGAACCGCCAGCTACTGTAGGCCCTCTAGCAGGTCTAGTTGCAGGCGCTGCTCCAGGTGCTGTCGCCGGAGCTGCAGGTGCCGCTGCCGGAGTTGCAGGTGTCGCTGCTGCGGGAGGTGTTTCACTTCCTAAGTAGAAAGTTACCACGCCAGCACGGTTGACCACGCGTCGGGTTGCGAGTACGCCAGAGTCTACAGTTACTTGGGATCCAGTTTCACGGCGTAAAGCACGTTGATCGCTGCGTGTGTCGTTGGTGAAGGTTCTTTGAGATTCAGGGTGCGGATTGGTGCTTACATTGCCCATGTTGAAATTACGAATTTTTGCGACAAAGCGGAGGGCTAAAGCAATCGCGTCAGCTCGACGAGTTGCGAGGGCTAAGTTGCGAGCATCTGAGCCTTGACTGTCGGTATAAGTATGAACCACCACTCCATTGGCATTGGAAATACCATCGCGTTCTTGAAGAGAAGTTACCGCTTCAGTGAGCGCATCGACATAAGGAATGTGAAGAGTGGGATTGGCTTCAGACAAGAAAACCGTTCCTAAAGCACGCATTGCACCAGCGCGATTGGATTCTGAAGGATCACGTTCAAAAGCGGCTACTGCATTTTGTAAAAGGGTTAAATTTGCGGCGCTAGGCTGGGCAGTGCTAAAGAACAATCGGTTATTAGCCATTTCAGCGCGTTCAATGCTGTGCGCAGAAACCGGGCTACCAGCGCGACCGAATTCGGCTTCTAAACCAACGATATGCCCCTCTGCTGCAACGCCTTGAGTTTCTGTTGCACCCGCTTGCGTTAAAGAAGGTAAAGTACGGTCACCTACGCTACCCACGAAATCAGGTTGATATTCATAACGTGCGCCAATCGATACTCCGCGAGTGGCTTCTAAATCAACCGAAACTCCGGCAAATGGAGTGACTGCAACTCCGCCTAAAGCTCCTGCAAAACTGGTAGTGCCTGCGGGGCCCCCTGCGGTAGTTTGACTATCGCCAAGATGACCCATAACATCGGTACCCACAAAAATTCTTGCGGCGAAACTTCGGCTGGGGTGAATGCGTAATCCAATTTCTCCGCGGCCTCCAGCCATAACTCCGGTTAATACACCGGTATTTGCATTGGTGGAGACTAAGCCACGAACAACGGCGCCTCCTGAAATATAAAAGTCAGCGGCGCGTCCTAATGGAACGTTTACAGCGACTTGAGCGGTTCCTTGCACGGCGACTGCCGGAACACTTCCGGGAGCGGTGCTGACAGGGCCAGCTCCAGCACTTACAATTGCTGTGGGATAAACACGAGAGGGAGCCCCTGTCGCAATCGCGGGTTGTGCAGGTGTGGTGGTTGTTGTGGTTATGGCAGCGGTTGATCCTGCAGGAGGGGTAGCACCTCCAGCGGGTCTTGCAGCTTGTTGAAGTAACTTCATATGATCTTCTCCTTAAGAGTTTATTATCTTAATTTTTTGATTGGCCAGAGAAGACGCCCCAAATCTGCATCTCCGCCGCACCACACAGTTTTAGCCCCCTAAAACCAATTTAATTATCGGCAGGCGCATAAAAGAGTTGCTAAAAAAAATAAAGTGAAATTCGTTTTTTTGGCACTTTTTCTAAGATTTTGCTTTTATTCATCTTTTTCTAAGGCTTTTAGAATATGATTTTGCGGGTTCTTTTAATGATTTGTGATTTTTACTTGGATTTTTTAAAGCTAAAAAGAAATTGCACGCTAGTGTTGCAACTGCTTTTTGTCCCTTTATATATGAATAGTGATATACGGAAAGCGGGTTGACAGACGGCCAATCTTATATTTGTAGTGCCTTTTTTCTTTTTTTAGCAACTTCTCAGGTTTATTGCCGATGATAACTAGGGGCACTTAATCTCTTAACCGCGTGAGCGGAGGCTTAATTTTATGAAAAAATTATCTTTTTGGTTTCTCTCTTTAGGTTTTTTGATTCTCAACATGAGTGTTTGGGTTTCAAAAGCACCAGCGATGGACCTTCATGTGATCAATACAAATGACTCTTCGGGTGCATCGGGCCGAACGCTCCGCCAGGCGATTAATGATGCTTGTACTTTTGCGGGAGACGATACCATCGACTTTAACGCGGTCGACCGTGCCTCGAGTGATGGTATTATTCGTCTTTCTAGTCCTCTTCAAATTCCTGCCACCGGATGTAATGGAAAAATCACTCTTATAGGATTAGGGGCGGAATGGGGAACTTTAGGTCGTTTACAAATCACCTTAGATGGCTCTGCTTTTCGTTCAACAGCAGATCGGTGTGCTCTCACAATCTCAGGAAACAATCACACCATTCAAAATCTTCGTGTGATCAATGCCCCCAATGGAATTTGTATTGAAGGGGGAAGCAACAATCAAATCAACAACAATACTTTAACTCAAAATAATATTGGTATTCGCATAGGGCAACCCGAAACCTCTTTAGCGGGTACTGCTGCGGTTGTCAGTTCGGCGAATTCGATTCATCATAACGAAATTAGTCAAAATACCGATTCTGGGATCTTTTTCACCGATCATACCGCCAATAATCTTGTTTTCTCAAACTCGATTCATGACAATGGAAAAGGCATTGGCCTTGCCGGAATCGATAGCACTGGAAACCGTATCACTGGAAACTCCATTTATAGCAACACCGGTTTGGGAATCGATTTGGCCAATGATGGCGCTGTGAATGGCAATACCGCTACCGATGCGGCTCAGGCGAATCATGGAATCCCTTCACCCACTATTACCTCGGTGGTGCGTCAGGCCGATGTTTGGAGCTTGGCCAATTGGTTGGTGCGCGGAACCGCTGTGCCCAATGCTCAGGTTCATCTTTACCGTGTGGGTGAAGAAGGTGGAGATTCTTCAGGGCATGGAGAAGGAAAATATAATTCAGTAATCGTTACTGCCGATGCCTCCGGAAATTTTGAAACTCATATTTTAGGTTTAGATGCCGCAGCTCCCCCGAGTACTTTAAATGTGCCTCGTGCGGGTAGCTCAATTACCGCCGTTGCCACAACCGATACCGATGGCAGCTCCGAATTTTCGAATAACATGGTTTTACCTCAAGAGCGAAGGAGTGGTGGCACCCCATTTCCTCCGATTGGTCCTATCGATACTCTTCCCGATAATGTTCTTTGTATCATTAACCCTGCAGCTTGTATGGGAACCCCACCTCCTCCAGGAGGCCCTTTAACCCCTCCAAGTTTAACAGCAGGAAGTGTAACCGCAAATCGTGCGACGATGAACTGGACCGATACTGCCAGCGATGAAACAGGTTTTACCCTAGAGCGCGGCAGCGATGGAACTACCTTTACTCCTTTGACTGCTGTTTTAGGCCCGAATACTGTGACTCATTCGGATGAAGGTTTAACGGCCGATACCGTTTATCAATATCGTGTAAAAATTAATCGCGGCACTACTTCTTCGGCTTATTCGAATGTGGTGCGTGTTCGTACCTTGCTCAATACTCCTGCAGTAACGATTAGTAGCCCAGGTTTTGGAGAAATTGCAGCCACTTGGCCCAGTGTGCCCGGTGCCACCCAGTATGAAGTGAAGAGTGGTGCTTGGGATGGTTCAGCCTGCATGTTCTCGGATACCGCGATCGTTCCTGCAACCGGCACTGCCACTGCAAATGCAACCCGCAGTGCTTTAACTGCTGGTGAGTATTGTTATCAAATTACAGCAAGGCGTCCTGCTTCTGCTGGAGTGGATGAAAACCATTCTGCAGATTCTGAAGTCGTGCGAATTCGTATTACCGGTGAGGCGCCAGCCACTTTAACTGCACCTACCGGCTTGCGAGCAACCGTTGTAGAAGCTGGGATTGATGTCACTTGGACGAACTCGACGACCGGTGCGGACCGAACTCAAGTGCAACGCTCCACCGATCACGGCACAACTTGGACTGACGTGGCGAGCCCTTCACACCCGACTTCAAATTATATCGATCCGGCCTCCGGCTTAACTCCGGGTCAGCAATATTGTTACCGTATTCGAAGCACTTCCGAAACCACGGGTGAATTTTCGCCCTGGGCTGGCCCTGTTTGTGTGAATTTTACGCCTGAAGATCATTCCGGTCGCCCTCGTCCAACGACTGATTTAACAGGCTCTGTAGAACGTCCGACGGCTGGCGCTCCCTTCGTGCTCTTAAAATGGACCGATATTTGGGATAACGAAGCTTACTTCAAAATTGAAAGGGCAGAAGGCTCTTGCTCGGGAGCTTTCCGAAATATTGCTCAAGTTGATCGTACGCCAGAGCAATCGCGCGCAAGAGGAGAGATGGTGACCTACGAAGATCATACCGTAACGGCGGGAGTCACCTATTGTTATCGTGTGATTGTGTATACGAGAGAGGGTGAGAACTCAGTTGGAAATCCGACCGTAACCGTGACCATTCCTGGTGGTGGCACAGCCGGTGACCGTGATGGCGATGGAATTCCGGATGATCGCGATAACTGCCCGGCGGTGTTTAATCCTCCGGCAGCGGGTTCTACCACTCAAGCCGATCGCGATGGCGATGGAGTAGGTGACGCTTGTGATAATTGCCCCGCTTTAGCCAATCGAAATCAATATGATTTTGATAGCAACCGAGTGGGTGATTTATGTGAAGCCAATAATCCGAATGCCGATATCGATGGCGATGGAATCCCGAATGGTCGCGATAATTGCCCCACGGTGGCAAATGCTGATCAACGTGATTCAAACCAAAATGGCATTGGAGATGCTTGTGAGCAAAATGGGAATAACAATAACAATAATAATACAGGCAGAAATGGTTCAGTGAATCTCTGTATGGATCAAGGAAATTCTCAAGAGGATTGCTTAGGGGTAAATCGTGATACCTCTCTTCAAAATAATATTGGGGGTTGTTCTTTGAATGGCGAAGCCAATGCCTTAATGACTCCTCCTTGGGGCTTATTGGGCTTAGTTTTCTTAGGCCTCTATCGCTTAAGAAAGCAGCTCAGCTAACTCGTTGAAATTATTAACCTCTGTTAGATGCAAAAAGGGTGATTTGAAAAAATCACCCTTTTTATTTTTTTAAGCAACTTCTACGGTATTGTGCCGATAATTTAAATGAATTGGGGGCAATTCATATTTAAAGGGGCTACTATGTTTAAATTCCGTAAACTCGCGGTTCTTTCCTTTGTCTTTTTTCTTCTTACCTGTTTGGGATTTTTAAAAAATGCTGAAGCTTTAGAAATAAAAGTACCCAATCTCATCGATAGTGATGGAAATCGAAGTTTACGGCAATCAATCGCCGATGCTTGCTTGTATCCGGGTGACGACACTATTAGCTTCAATATTGACTACATCAGTAACTTTACTCTAACTCTTTCTCGGCCCTTAGAGATTCCTGAAAATTGTAAAGGTAAGATTACCGTTCAAGGTACTATTCATGATGCCACTTATGGTAATCGACGAATTACTCTAGATGCCTCCCGCATTCCCGAAAATCAGTGTGCCGTAAAAATTGCAAAAAATCCTTCGAGCACTGAATTACAAACTTTGCGTTTTGCAGCTCTTCGAGAGCAAGTGCGTACTGGCGAGATTCCTCAAGAAGATGTGAAGGCCACCGTTTTTTCAGGCTTTAATATCATCACCGGCGATAAGCGAGATGGCGTGTGCGTAAGCGGAGAATATGTTGAGGTTTCTAATAACGTGATTGGTTTTAAACCTGCTGCTGCAGTACCTCAAGGGAATGCAAAGATGTCGGTAGGAATTCGCTTTGATAGCCATAACGGAAAAATTTCTGGAAACACTATTTCTTACACTTCGAATGAAGCGATTCGGGTGAGTGGAAGTGATAACCTCATTTCGAATAATACCCTAGGTTTAATGGGCCCTGCAGCCAGCCCTGCGGAAGAGGCCATGAGCGAGATTCCGGGGGTGTATCCGAATAATCAAGCGGGCAATGAAAAAGGGATTACCTTAGTCACCTATGCCACTCGAAATAATGTGATTGGAAACAAGATTAGCTATAGCCGAGGGGCAGGTATCGAGATTTCGAATGCAGCGAGTTACTCCAACAAAATTTTAAATACGAGTTTTTATCACAATGGTGGAAAAGGCATTGCTCTTTTAGATGGGGCCAATCATGCGGTGCCGGCTCCTGTGATTAAAAGCATTACTCCAGCCACTCCCGCTGAGAGGGGTAATTTCTATTATTGGAATGTGCAGATCGAGGGAAGAACCGGCGCTCAGATTCAAATTTTTAAGGCCGAAGAAGAAGACAACGATCATGGAAGTGGCGAAGGTTCTCAGCTTTTGCGCTTTTTTTCACCTCTTCCTCTCATCACGAGTATTTTTCTTAACCCAGATGCAACCGATGCTTCCCGTTTAACAGAACACGAACAAACTCAAGTACAGCGGCTTGTGGTTGATACTCAAGCAGGTGGAGAAGTTGCGTCGGCTTTAAATGAAGCCGCTCAATCGGCTGCGGCAGCGAATCCTCCTCAAGGACAAACGGGCAGCACAGGCGCCACTGGAACTGCTACCCCCTCTAATTCGACGACGACTTATACATTTGTTGTGATGGCCAATAAAGAATGGTTTCCCAATCGCCAAGGTAAAATTACCGCGACTCAAACAACGGGAGATGGAACTTCGGAATTTTCACGCAATCGAAATCTCGATGGCTCGGAGCCTTCGGGAGATTTAGGTGGATTAATCGCCGATGGAACCAACATTGCTCAATGTTTGCTTAGCCAAGTTTGCAGACCTCTCGCCCAAGATCCTAATAATCCTGCTCCTGTTTTAACCTTAGTGGGTGTTTCGGGTGCGACGGTCAATTTAAGTTGGACCTTCACCCCAATTTCTGGCCAAGCGGTTTCTCACTTCGTGTTAGAACGTGGAATTTTACGTGAAAATAACTCTTGCGATGGTTTTGATTTCCACATCGTGGGTGATATTCCGGCAACGGCTACGAGCTATAGCGATTCCGATCGTGATCCTGCTCAAGGTAACTGTTATCGATTGCGTGCGATGTATGAAGCTTCGAGCTCGAGTACGTCGAATATTGTTCGTACCAACGGAGTGCCTGCACCCACCGGTTTAACAACCAGTGCCAGTGGATCAAGTGTTACGGGTAGTTTCACTCATGCAGGAGCTGCCGGTACTCAATATGATGTGCAACGTGCAGCGGTTGATCGTGCGGATGCCAATTGTGCCGCCGAAAGCCTGAGTGCTAGCTATCAAAACATCAGTTTAGGAGATTCTGCCTTCACTCGAGAAGCTTCTCGCGTAAGCTTTACTCAAACAAATGTTCCTGCAGGAAACTACTGTTACCGTGTGCGTGCTCGCACCGGAGCAGGAGCAAATATTTTGACTTCGGGTTGGAATCCTGCGGCTCGTCCTGTTACCGTTGGGCAAGGCACAACGACTGGGCCTAATCCACGTATTAATAATCCGACTGTTGATAGTGGTGGACATGTTGTAATTACTTTTACCGATAACACCGATGATGAAACCGGCTTTAAGGTGGAACGTGCCGATGGCCAATGTTCTGCAAGTAGCAATTTCTCAACTGTGGTTTGTAACTTACCGGCTTCTCCGGGTCACGGGAGTGCGCTCTCTTGCACCGACAATACCGCCGAACGTGGAAAAACTTATTGCTACCGTGTGACGGCAATAGGGCCCAACGTGAGCAGCACCATTACTTATACGGTGCCTCGCGTAGATGCTAATAATGGTAGTGGCAATCGCGATAGCCTCGATACCAGTATTGGCCAAGGTGGCGGTGGTTGCGCATTAAACGCAGCGGTGGGTTCTGCACCGAGCATGATGATGGCCTGGATCTTCTTCCTTGCTCTTCCAGTGCTTCGGTTGAGAAAAATAAAGTAAATTAAAACTTATTTTCTTCAAAACCCCCGCGGTGAAAACCCCGGGGGTTTTTTATTTTTGATTTTCAAGAAAATATAATACTCTAGACCTTAAAATGAATGAACCTATCTCTCAATTTTTGAATTATCTTCAGGCCGAACGGGGTGCCTCAAAAAATACGCTTGAGAATTATGCGCGAGATTTGCGCGAGTTTTTGGCTTATTTGGGTAAGCCGGAGTCCGAAGAAGTCTTATTGAAGGTTGAGATGGTGACCGTGCGCTCATTCATTGCTTTTCTTTTGAAGAAAAATTCAAGTGCGTCGGTAGGGCGTAAACTCTCTACCCTGAAATCTTTTTATCATTTCTGTCTTAAAAAAGAACTTTTAGATCAAAACCCAGCAGCTTTGATTCCCACTCCTAAGAAGCCAAAAAAACTTCCTCGATTTTTATCGGTTGATGAAGCCGATCAGCTTTTATCGGAAGTCAAACGGTTACCAAAAAAAGCTCAAGTACGAGATGCGCTGATTTTAGAGCTTTTGTATGGCTGTGGTTTGCGAGTGAGTGAGCTTGCTGGCCTTTCGTTAAAGCAAATCGATCACGGTCAGAGAATTTTAAAAGTTCGAGGAAAAGGAAATAAAGAACGCTTGGTGCCGATTGGAGAAAAAGCCTGGAGGGCTTTAGAAAAATATTTAAAAGAAAGACCAGTTACAAAAAATGAGCCGGGTTCTGCTCTTTTCTTGAATGTTCAGGGCGCGCGTCTTTCGGTTCGAAGCATCCAAAAAATCGTGGAGTTTTATCAAATACGAGGAGGGATGGGGAGAAAGGTGAGCGCACACGGATTACGGCATAGTTATGCAACACATCTTTTAGGAAACGGCGCTGATTTGAGGAGTATTCAAGAGCTTTTGGGTCATGCTTCACTTTCGACCACTCAAAAGTACACACATATTAGCCTTGAAAAGTTGATGGAAGTTTACGATAAAGCGCATCCGAAAGCATAGAGGAACAAATTATGGATTTTCATGGTACTACAATTGTAGCGGTGAAGCGTGATGGAAAAGTGGCCATTGCAGGTGATGGACAAGTAAGTTTTCAAAACACGGTTTTGAAGCACAGCGCCAAAAAAGTGCGTCGGATGAAAAATAATAAAGTGATTGGAGGCTTTGCGGGTTCTACGGCCGATGCCTTTACTCTCTTTGAAAAATTTGAGGCGAAACTTGATCAATTTCAAGGAAACTTGACTCGTGCGGCAGTAGAGCTGGCTAAAGATTGGAGAACAGACCGCATGCTTCGTCGCTTAGAAGCCTTATTGATCGTGGCAGATAAAGAAAAAATTATGACTCTTTCGGGGAATGGAGATGTGATTGAACCCGATGATGGAGTGAGTGCAATTGGTTCGGGTGGGCCCTATGCTTTGGCTGCGGCGAAGGCCTTATTAGCCAACACAAATCTTTCAGCCAAAGAAATTGTTTTAGAATCGTTGAAGATTGCCTCTCAGATTTGCATTTATACGAATAATCAAGTCAGCGTAGAAGAAGTAGGGTAATTATGAATTTTACTCCCCGAGAAATTGTCAGCGAACTCGATAAGTATATTATTGGGCAAGCAAAAGCCAAAAGAGCCGTTGCGATTGCTTTACGTAATCGCTGGCGGCGTCAGCAAGTTTTGCCGGCCTTGCGCGATGAAATTACACCCAAAAACATTATTATGATTGGGCCCACAGGAGTGGGTAAAACGGAGATCGCCAGGCGCTTGGCTAAACTGGCCAATGCTCCTTTCATCAAGGTGGAGGCCTCCAAATTTACAGAAGTGGGGTACGTGGGCAAAGATGTGGAGTCGATTATTCGTGAGTTAACTGATCTTTCAGTCAATATGGTGCGTGAAGAAGAGAAAGAAAAGATTTTGACCAAAGCCGAAGATTTGGTGGAAGAAAGGCTTCTGGATTTGTTGTTGCCACGTTCTCATTCTGTTTCGGAGACGAGTGTTGAACAAGAAAATGAAACGGCTCCGAAAGAGAATCAAGAAGAAACGCGCCAAAAATTGAAATCGTTACTGCGTGCGGGCAAGCTTGAAGAAAGAATAGTGGAAATCGAGATTTCTCCTAATAACGCGCCGATGCCCATGGTTGAAGTGGTAAGCGGGACTTCTATGGAAGAAATCGGAATGAACCTGCGCGAGATGTTTCAAAATTTCATGCCCAAGGGGGGTGGAAAGAAGCGCAAGTTGAAAGTGGGAGAAGCCCGGCAAATTTTGCTTCAAGAAGAAGCTGCGCGTTTGATTGATATGGAGGCCGTTATTAAATTGGCTTTGGAACGTGTTGAACAAAGTGGAATTGTTTTTTTAGATGAAATTGATAAAATTGCAGGACGTGAAGGGGGGCAAGGCCCCGATGTTTCAAGAGAGGGCGTGCAGCGGGATATCCTCCCCATTGTGGAAGGTTCTACGGTAAACACGAAGTATGGAATGGTGAAAACTGATCACATTCTTTTTATTGCAGCGGGTGCTTTTCACGTTTCAAAACCCGCCGATTTGATTCCGGAGTTGCAAGGGCGCTTTCCCATTCGAGTTGAGCTCGATTCGTTGGGCAAACAAGATTTTATCAAGATTTTGGTGGAGCCCGAGAATTCTTTAACCAAGCAATATGTGGCTCTAATGAATACTGAAGAAGTTGAAATTGATTTCAAGAATGATGGAATTGAAGAAATGGCTTCTTATGCGGCGATGGTTAATGAAAGTACCGAAAATATTGGAGCGAGACGTTTGCATACAATTTTGGAGCGGGTTTTAGATGAAGTGTCTTTTCAGGCTCCTGAAATGCAGGGGCAAAAGGTAAAAATTGACGCGTCTTATGTAAAAGAAAGACTTTCAGAAATTGCTCAAGATCAAGATTTGAGCCGTTATATTCTTTAAGCGGAAGGTATAGGTAAAGTAATTATGGATGAAGCAATGCATAAAGCTTCTGTTTTAATGGAAGCGCTTCCTTATATTAAGAAATTCTTCAACAAAACGATCGTCATTAAATATGGTGGTCATGCGATGGTGGATGAAGATTTGAAGAATAGTTTCACCCGAGATGTGGTGTTGCTCAAATATATTGGGATGAATCCCGTTATTGTTCATGGCGGTGGGCCTCAAATTGGAAAAGTCTTGAGCCAGATGGGGATTGAATCGAAATTTCACCGAGGCATTCGAATTACCGACGATGCGACGATCGATGTTGTTGAAATGGTTTTAGTTGGAAAAGTGAATAAAGAGATTGTGGGTATGATTAATCAACAAGGTGGAAAGGCTGTGGGGCTCTCTGGAGCCGATGGCGCCTTGGTGAAAGCAAAAAAACTCCCTGCAGAAAAAGTTACCCTCGATAAAAAAGTAGAGACTATTGATTTGGGTCGTGTAGGAAGTGTTGCCGAAGTGAATGCAAATCTCTTAAAGCTACTCGATCAAGATGATTTTATTCCTGTGATTGCTCCCGTTGGCATTTCAGAAGAAGGAGAAGCGTTAAATATTAATGCCGATCTCGTTGCAGGCGCCGTGGCCTCGGCTCTACAGGCCGAAAAACTGGTTTTGCTTACCGATGTAGAAGGCGTAAAAGATGAGAATGGAAAATTAATTTCTAAATTGACCATTGCTGAAACAAAAAAATTGGTGAAGCAAGGCGTGATTAAAGGCGGAATGATTCCAAAGGTGGAGTGCTGTATTCGGGCTTTAGAAGAGGGTGTTAAAAATACCCACATCATTGATGGACGTCAGCAGCATGCAATCTTGCTCGAGATCTTCACCGATCTTGGGGTGGGAACCGTTTTGAATTAAAAAGTCTAGAAATAAATTTCTCTTTGCTCATACACCGCTTGGTTTTTCGAAATTTTTTTCCTAGGTTTTCTTAATCTGATTTTTAGAAATGAGAAAAAATTGAACAATTCAACTCTTATTCAAAAAGCCTCTCAGGTTTTCTTTAATACGTATTCTCGTTTTCCAATTGTCTTGGCAAAAGGAGAAGGTGCTTGGGTTTGGGATATTGAAGGAAACAAATATCTCGATCTTGTAGCGGGCGTGGCTGTGAACTCTTTGGGGCATAATCACCCCAGTTTAGTAAAGGCCATCAAAAACCAAGTTGAACAACTCATTCATGTTTCGAACCTCTACTATAATATTCCTGCAATTGAATTGGCAGATTATCTCGTTAAACATTCTTTTGCGGATAAGGTGTTTTTTTCAAATTCGGGTGCCGAAGCCAACGAAGGTGCCATCAAGCTTTTGAGAAAATATTTCAAGAAACAGGGAAAGCCTGAAAAATATGAAGTGATTACTTTTGTAAATTCTTTTCATGGCCGAACACTTGGGATGATTAGTGCCACAGGTCAAGAACGTATTAAGAAAGATTTTGAGCCTTTATTGCCTGGCTTTACGCACGTCCCCCTCAACGATTGGGTGGCGCTCGAAAAAGCGATTAGCCCCAAAACAGCTGGCATTTTGATTGAACTCGCTCAAGGTGAGGGAGGGGTTGTTTTTGCTCAAGTGGAATATCTGAAAAAAATCAGAAAACTCTGCGATGAAAAAGGTTTGCTTCTTTTATTTGATGAAGTTCAAACCGGTGTGGGAAGAACAGGTAAGCTCTTTGCTTACGAGCATTCTGGTGTGGTGCCCGATATTTTAACTCTTGCAAAAGGCTTGGCAGGCGGTGTTCCGATTGGAGCCATTTTAGCAAAAGAAGAAATTGCGAAAAGTTTTGAGCCAGGAGATCACGCCACTACTTTTGGGGGGAGTCCTCTAGTCACCCAAGCGGCCTTGGCGGTTTTAAAAGTCTTGGAAGAGGGTGTGCTTAAGAATGTTCAAGAAACAGGTGCTTATTTTCTTTCAAAGCTTCAAGAATTAAAGGAAAAATATAGTTTTATTCAAGAGGCTCGAGGCTGTGGGTTTATGCTGGGGCTTGAATTAAAAATCCCGGGTAAAGACTTTGTCTTGGCAGGCCTGAAAAAAGGCCTACTTCTGAATTGTACTCAAGAAAAAGTGCTTCGTTTTGTGCCTCCTCTCATTCTTTCTACTTCGGAGGTTGATTTTGCGATTGCTCGCCTCGAAGAAATTTTTCAGGAGCTGAAATGAAAAAAGATTTTTTAACCTTGCTTGATCTTCAAGAGAGCGATGTTTACCACTTAATCAAGAGTGCGATTGCTTTTAAAAAAAATAGAGGAAAGAAAAAACAGGCCCAGCCTTTGCTAGGTAAAACCTTGGGGCTTATTTTTGAGAAAAGCTCTACCCGCACGCGAGTTTCATTCGAAGTTGCAATGGGAGAGCTGGGAGGACGTGTGGTGACTTTAAGCTCTCAAGAGAGTCAGCTTGGAAGAGGGGAGAGCTACAAAGATACGGCCTTGGTTTTATCGCGCTATCTTCATGCCTTAATGGTGAGAACTTATTCTCAAAAAGTACTCGAAGAGTTAGCCCAATACGCTAGCATTCCAGTGATTAATGGTTTGTCGGATTTGTGTCATCCTGTTCAGCTTTTGGCTGATTTGATGACCATTTACGAAGTGAAAAAAGATTTGAGTTCTCTCAAAATTGCTTATGTGGGAGATGGTAATAATATGGCCAACTCCTGGATCGAGGCGGCCATTTTGCTGAAGTTTCAGCTGAATATTGCCACGCCTCCCCAATATAAACCCAGCGCTGCTTTGCTGACCGACATTTCTTCTTATCCAAACATTAGCTTAATGACAGATCCTGTCGAAGCTGTAAAAAGTGCCGATGTGATTAATACCGATACCTGGGTTTCGATGGGGCAAAAAGAAGATCAATCAAAAGTGAAAAGCTTTGCTCCTTTTCAGGTTAATTCCCAATTGATCACGCATGCAAGTCCCAAGGTAATGGTGCTTCATTGCCTTCCGGCTCATCGTGGCGAAGAAATTACCGATGAAGTGATCGATGGAAAATATTCCTATGTTTTTGAAGAGGCTGAAAACCGTCTTCATGTTCAAAAAGCGCTGTTGGTTGAACTCATTCGCTAAATTTCGAGTTTGAGCTCCGCACTCTTTTAAGTGTTGAATCTCGAGGGGGCATCTTCTACAATTTGATTATGCTTTTTCGGGGCCGCTCGAAATATAATTGGAAAGAAATTTTTATAAAATATGGTAGCCAGCTTGCCTCTCTTTCTAATCCTACCGAAGTTTATAAAACCCTTCTCAATACTTTGATTGAAATTAGCGGTGCCGAAGGAGGGGGGATTCTGCTCTTCGATTCTGAATTGGGTCAATTTGCGCTGATTGATCATTTAGGCCCCCAACCTCTTTCTTTCTCGATTCCTGCGAATCATCCGTTGATCTTGTGGCTACGCCGCGATGGCAGGCCTTTGTCTCGAAAAAAATTGGTGGGCGATTCAAAGTTTTTAGATCTTCGTTCTTCGGCCCTCACTTTTTATTCCGAGTTTAATACTGAAATTACTTTTCCGTTAATTGCCGAAAAAAAATTTTTAGGTTTATTGAATTTGGGTGCCAAAGCTCAAGCAGATTACGATCCTGAAGATATAGAGCTCTTAAGTACGCTGATCAGTTTAGGCTCAATTTTTATTGAAAATAGTCGTCATTATGAAGCCTTGGTGAAACAAAATAATAAGCTTTCGGAGCTTGCACGTCTCAAGACTTACTTTGTGAGTAATATTACTCACGAACTTCGCACTCCTTTGCATGGCATTTTAGGCTTGGCGGATGTGGTTCTTGAAGATACCGAAAATCCTTTGCCCGAAAATCAAAGGCGTTATTTAGAAATGATGAAACATTCGGGTGAAGCGCTTCTTGAAGTGGTTGATCATATTTTAGACCTTACAAAATATCAGTCGGGGGTGGTGCAACTCGATATTCATAAGCTTGATCTCAAAAATATTTTTCAGGCTTGTCTTGAAGAGCTTACCGATCATTTCAATTCTCAGAAGTGTCAATGGGAGTTTGAATGGCCTGCAGATACTCCGTGGGTTTATGGAGATGAAAGAGAATTAAAACATTTAGTTTTTGATTTATTAGAGAATGCCTTGAAGTTTTCTCCGGGAGGAACCATTACCATTTCGAGTCAAAAAAGCGGTGATATGCTCAAGGTTTGTGTGCGCGATACTGGCGGCGGAATCGATGAAAAAGAACAAGAAACCCTATTTGAAGAATTTCGCCAAGCGAGCGCAGAAAAGAGCCGCAAAGAAGGTGGGGCCGGGCTTGGACTTGCCTTGGCCAAGAAAATTGTTGATCTTCATGGCGGGCGGATTTGGGTTGAATCTAAAAAAGAAGCGGGGTCTTACTTTTATTTTACCCTTCCTTTAAATCCGGCACGAATTGAAAATAGACAGTCTGGCGATTAATGCTTTTTTGAGCTGAATTTCTTCTTTTTTTCCCAAGTTTAAACTTCACTATTCTTTACCAAAGCTGATTGACCCTTTTTTCCTCCCTGTGTTATGTCCAAAATCCCTTATCATGATGAAAAGAGCTTTATTTTTTATTTTAATTCTCTTGGTTTGCAGCAAAATTTCCTTTGCAGCGGAGTCTAGTCCTGCCCTGAAAGCCTCCGATGCCCCTCTTTCTTCAGACGTTGAGCCTAGTTTAGAAGAAGGGAGCGAAACAGAGAACACGAGCCCCGCTCAGCCTGGCTTACTACGCTTTGATTTGACCGATTGTGTTCGGATGGCCATGCGGAATAATTCTGAAATCCGAGGGGCCAATTACGATATAGAAAACGCGCGCTGGAAACTGAAAGAAGCGCAACCTTGGGGGGCTCCCGTCATTGAATATAGCTATGAAGCAGCTCCTGTCCCGACCAATGCCTCGAATGCTGTAAAAAGTTTTTTCTCTGGCGATATTACGATGTTGAATCGCGTGAAGTTTGGTTTTGGTGTGCCCTTAACGGCTTTTGGAAAAATCAGTTTGGCCCAATCGCTCGCCCGCACCGGGATTGAGGCCGCTCAAGAAAAGAAGAACCAAAAAACAAATGATATCGTTCTCAAAGTGAAGCAGCTTTATTACGGAATTTTGTTGGCTCGTGATCTCAAAACGATGATGGATGATGCCTTAAAAAAAATTGATCGTGAAATTAGTACCCGAGAAAATTCGGATACTCCAACCGATCCTGTAGATCTTGCAAAGCTTAAACTTACCCGTTTTGAGCTTCTAAAAAGAGTGGGAGAAGTTAATCGAAAAGGCGAGGCAGCTCTCGAAGGCTTGCGTATTCAGTCGGGTGTTGATTTAGGAGTTCAGTTTCAAATTATTGATAAGCATTTAAGGCCAGTGCAATTCGAATTAAAAGATGTGAAATATTATCTCGAAGAAGCCAAACGATATCGCCCAGAATCGCGGCTTTTAAACCTTGCTTTAAAGGCAAAAGAAGATGAGTACCGCTTAGAACGACGGAAACTTCTTCCGAATTTGGGGTTTGGGGCATTTTTTGAATTGGGTCGCACGACTTCTGAAGTTTTTAACGTGGGGGATGTGAGCGATTATAATGATCCTTTCAATTATACACGAGCGGGCTTTGGCCTTCGCTTACAGGGGAATTTGAATTTGAAAGAATCGAATGCCAAGATTCATCAAAAAGAAGCCGAATATTATAAAATGAGCACCACCAAAGATTATGCAGAAGAAGGTTTGGCGCTCGATATTAAAGATGCTTATTTAACGACTCGCCAATCGAAAGAAGATTTAGATAACTCCGATAAAGCTTATCGTTTAGCAAGGCAACTCGTGTTCTTAACGAAAACAAATTACGATGTGGGAGTGGGAGATAAAAAAGATTATGCCGATGCCTTGCAAGCTTATTTGTTGATTAAGGGGCGCTATTACGAGGCGATTTTTAATTATAATGTGGCTGTTGCGACCCTGATGAGTAAGGTGGGGTACCAACCCCAGTTCTAGAAAAAATAAACGTAATTAGGCAGCGAGTTCTTTCAGTCGCGAAAAAACTCGCCGTAAGGAATAAAAAAAGAAATCGATTTGGAACATTGGCTCATTTTAATAGAAATAGCTTTCGCGGCTCGGCAGTTTTCGCTTGTTACAGAACTCGCTGCCTAATTACAAATAACCCCTTCTTTTTAGTGAAAGGAATTTATGAAGATTTTAAAGTTTCGAATCGCAATACTCAGTCTTGTTTTATTTTCTTCGGTCTTAGTTCAGGCTCAAGCGAAAAAAGATAGCACACTCTCGCGTACTCCCAAAACATCGACTTCTCAACCTGCTGGAAAAGGAAGCACTGCAGAAGCACCTGCCGGAACTCCTACCCGTGCAATTCAAGATCTGGAGAAAAAGGCGGATAATTATAAAACAGGTAATCTTACTGCCGAAGACCGTGCCAATAACGTGAAACTCAAACGTGAGATTATTGCGGGTACTTTTGACATTCATGAGCTTTCTAAGCTTGCCCTCGATAAACATTGGGCTACTTTAACACCCGCCGATCAATCTTCTTTTGTTGATTTGATGGTTCAACTTTTAGAAAAGAAGGCGATTCTTTCGAAAGAACAAACCAAGACTCAAGGTAAAAGCTACTTTGTAAAATATACAGGCGAAACTTTTTTGGATGCTGAAAAAAATCGTGCACGAGTACGAACTCAAATTTATGTTCCCAAAGAAGATGTGCATGTTTCGATTGATTATAAATTGGTGAAAACCGCCAATGGCTGGAAAATTTTTGATGTGATTGTTGATGATGCAAGCCTGGTTGATAATTACAAGTATCAGTTCAACTCGATCATTACCAAACATGGTTATCCAGAGCTCGTCACCCGCATGAAAAAGAAGCTCGATGAAATGAAATAATTCATGAAGAAATACTCACGCTGTATTCTGATTTTAGCCGATGGGGCGCGTCCGGATGTTTTTGAAGAGTTGTTAGAGAAGGGAGAGCTTCCCCATTGCGAAACTTTATTTAAAAAGCAAGGCCGCTTTGCTCCGGCAACCGGAGTTTTTCCCTCTACCACAGGGCCTGCTTACCTGCCTTATCTCACGGGGTGTTACCCGGGTACCTGCAACATGCCCGGGATTCGCTGGTTTGACAAAAAAAAATACGGTGAGAAAAAACCTCGCTTTCAGCGGTATAGAAGTTATGTGGGGTTTGAGAGCTTTTTCATGAATCATGATATTCGGCTCTCCACTCCGACCTTGTTTCAATTTTTCAAAAAGCCTGTCAATATTTTTAGCGCGATTAATCGGGGTACTACTTTTAAGGCCAATAAGAGTAAGCATAGTCGTATTTGGTATTGGTATTATGCCCATTTAACAGATCGCTGGAATGTGGTGGACGAAGCGGCAACCCGTAAACTTCTTGAAGCCGTTGAAGAAGATTTTGATTTCGCCTTCGTTGTTTATCCGGGGATTGATGAATTTTCTCACCTTTCTCATCCGCGGAGTTCAAAAACTTTAGAGGCCTATCGTTATCTCGATAAAGCTTTAGGGGAGGTGAGTGCAGCCCTTCAGAGTAAAGGAATTTTAGAAGAAACCTTGATCGTGGTTGTGAGTGATCATGGACTTTCTCAAACCGACCAACATTTTGGAGTCGCGTCTTTTTTAGAAGAACGTGGAATCAAAACTTTTTATTATCCTAAAATTTTTAAATGGAATTTCGACGCGGCGAGCATGGTTTCGGGTAATGGAATGCTTCATCTTTATTTTCGAAATCCTCAATCGACTAATGGAAACAACGGGTGGGTAGGGAGAACTTCTTTTGAAGAGCTCGAACAACAGCGCGGGGAGCTTTTAAAAGAGCTTTTGGCCGAAGAGGCCGTCGATATTTTATTGGCTCAAAATCAAGAGGGTTCGGTAATGGCGATGAGTAAACGTGGAAAAGCGTGCATTCACTTAGAGGGGGAGAAGATTCATTATCAGGTTTTGACTCAAGATCCTTTTGGATATTCGAGTTTACCCGCCGTGATGTCTTCTCAAGAAAGTTTGGAGCTCACCGCAAAAACACCTTACCCCGATGCTTTGATGCAAGCCTTGCAAATTTTTCGATCGGAAAGAACTGGAGATTGGGTGATTTCGGCGGCGAAAGGCTGGGATTTAAGAAAGCGTTTTGAGCATCCTGAGCATAAATCTTCTCACGGAGGTTTATTGGATGAACAAATTCTAGTGCCATTTTATGCCAACGCGCCCATTTCAAATCAAACGGTGCGTAGTGTGGATGTTTTTCCTACCCTCCTTCAACTCCTCGGAAAACCAATTCCAAAAGGCATTGATGGCAGGATTGTGCCCCTTCAGAATGAAGCCTTGACACCCTCGGCCGAGGTTGCTAATTCCGCCACTGAATCATAATTCATTTTTGCCATGAAAAACAACGCGGAACGCTCTCAAAGCGATAAATATCAGAAAATTATCCAAGCAGCGACTCACGTCTTTGCCTCTAAAGGTTTTTATAATGCGAAGGTTGCTGATGTGGCTCGTGAAGCCGATGTGGCCGATGGAACCATCTACCTTTATTTTAAAAATAAAGATGATCTTTTAATCTCGATCTTTGAAGAAAGCATGGATACTTTCATTAATACGGTGAAAGAGCGTCTGAAAGATCAAACAGATCCCGTTGAGAAATTTAAACTTTTTATTGAGCATCACTTGCAACTCGTTCAAGAGAATCAAGATGTTGCTCAAGTGTTGCAGATTGAGCTTCGCCAATCGTCAAAGTTTATGAAAGAATATGCGGCCACCAAGTTTAAAGATTATCTCGATATCATCTCTTCGATTCTCGAAGAGGGTCAAAAAGCAAATGTGTTTTTGAAAGAAATTAAGCCCAGTGTGGTGAAACGAGCTATTTTTGGTGCGATCGATGAAATGGCTCTTGATTGGGTTTTATTGAAAAAGAAAAAATATTCTCTCCAAGAAGTGTCTGAGCAACTCTGCCGTCTCTTTATTGGAGGGGTGAAAAAGGAGAATGCATGAAAATCGCTGTACTCTTAAAACAAGTACCCGATACCGAAACCAAAATTCGCGTAAAAGGCGATAAGTCGGGTATTGAAACAGATGGAATTAAATATATTTTAAGTCCTTATTGCGAGTTTGCTGTGGAAGAAGGAATTAAAACAAAAGAAAAAAATCCTGGCTCTGAACTTACGGTAATTACCGTAGGGCCTGCCCGTGCTGTCGATGCGTTGCGCACCGCTTTAGCCATGGGAGCCGATAAAGCGATTCATATTGATGATGAAGGCCAAGCACTCGATAGCTACTTAACCGGAAAAATCTTGGCAAAAGTGATTCAAGAAAATGGCTTTGAAATTGTGTTTTCAGGTAAACAGGCCATCGATCAAGATGCCGGACAAGTCACCCAAAACATTGCTGAGTTTTTAAATTGGCCTCAGGTGATGATCATTGAAAAAATAGAAGTGAGTGGAAATGCAGCTACTGTCACACGCCGTGTGAGTGGTGGAGCAAAAGAAGTCTACGATGTGGCGCTACCTGCCATTTTTGGTTGCGAAAAGGGTTTGAATACTCCTCGTTATGCTTCATTGCCCGGAATCATGAAGGCAAAAAGTAAACCCGTTCAACAATTGAAAGCATCGGCCTTAAAAGGAGATGCGAGCTCTAAAGTGGTTTACGGAAACTTTAGATTACCTCCTGAAAAAGCACCCGGAAAAGTGATTCCGGGAGAAGTTGAAGTTGCAGCGAAAGAACTCGTACGCTTACTTCGCGAAGAAGCGAAAGTCATTTAATTACAAAAGGAGTTTTATCATGGGTAACGTTTTAATTTTTGCAGAACATCAAGATGGAAAAGTAAAAAAATCAGCCTTTGAATTGGTGAGTAAAGGTGCAGAGCTTGCCTCTCAAATTGGAGGCCAAGTAGAAGCCGTTTTAGTGGGCAATATTTCAGAAGCGGCAACCCAAGAGCTTGCTCAATACGGCGCAAAAAAAATCTATATTCTAGAAAATGCGGCCTTCGAAAAATACAATACTTTGGCTTACGTAAAAGGCTTGGCTGATTTGGTAAAGCAACTCCAGCCGGAAATTTTAATTGCTTCGGCTTCTGCTGCCGGAAAAGATTTTTTCCCTCGTTTAGCAGCCCGTTTAGATACAGGACTTGCTTCCGATTCGGTGGCTTTGAATATCGATACCGATGGAAAACTCGTTGCCACTCATCCGATTTATTCGGGTAAGGCTTTAGCCGATATTAAAATTCCTAATTCAAAACCCCAAATGGCTTTGGTGCGAGCCAATTCTTTAGGGGTGGGCAATGTGCAGAGTGGAGCTCAAGCAGAAGTAATGAAAATTACGGCTGATGTCGGTGAACTGAAGGCTGTGATGAAAGAACTTGTGAAAGGCGCTTCGAGCAAAGCCGATCTTACCGAAGCCGAAATTATTGTTTCGGGAGGGCGCGCGATGAAAGCCGCTGAAAACTTTAAAATCTTACAAGAACTGGCCGATGTGATTGGAGCCACAGTGGGAGCCTCTCGCGCAGCAGTAGATTCGGGCTATGCTCCTCACGATATGCAAGTGGGGCAAACCGGTAAGGTTGTGAATCCCAAGCTTTATGTTGCGTGTGGTATTTCAGGGGCAATTCAACATCTGGCCGGAATGAGAACCTCCAAAGTGATCGTGGCGATTAATAAAGATCCCGAAGCCCCGATTTTTACAAAGGCTGATTACGGAATCGTGGGTGATTTGTTTCAAGTGGTGCCCGTCTTAACCCAAGAATTCAAAAAACTGCTTCACGAGTAGTTGTTTGATCGTTGAAAAGGTTTGCGGATGGACTTGGCAGTCCGGTTGCTTATTGGCACTTTTCCCAAACCCCGTTGCCTTTCACTTTTAAAAAAACAGCACTCCAATGCAGAGGGGTATAAATTCCCTCTGCATTTTTTTTGAGATAAAAAGTTCCTTCATCGCCGGTGTGTAGCGTGGCCCCTTGATCGCCCACGCATTGCGACTTCGAATAATCATTGTGGTAAAATTCAACGCTAATTTTTTCACCTACCTTTGCTACTCCTTTGAGTACCGCTGAGATTTGCAGAGAAGTTTTGTAATCGAATTGATTAAAGCATTTATTATTTTCTGTTTTTTTCAAACACTTCACGGGGGTATTGATTTTTCCTTCTACAATCAGATCGGCATTTTCTTTTAAGGTATCGGGTGAAAGAGGGGGAGTTAAACTCCAAGTACTCGCAGAATAAAAAAGAAAAACGATTAAAAAGAATTTGTATTTTTTCATAGCGCTCTCCTTTGAAAAGTTTAGAATATCTCCATACTTCATTTTTAATAAAAAGGGGAGGCTTATGAAAATCAATCACTATGGATGGTGGATTTTTTTAAGGGGGCTGTGCGCTTTTGTTTTTGGGCTGATTGCTTTGTTCTGGCCCGGTATTACTCTAGAAATTTTAGTTTTATGGTTTGGGGCCTATGTTTTGATCGATGGAGTTGTGGGGATTATCGCCTCTTACCAGGCGGCGAAGCATCATGAAAAATGGTGGCTGCTACTTTTAGATGGGTTTGCAGGTTTGGCGTTAGGCATCATGACTTTTGTTTGGCCTGTGAGTACGGCTTGGGTTTTGGTCACCTTTATTGCAGCCTGGGCTTTGGTTACGGGTGTTCTGGAGCTCGCAGCGGCCTTCACCTCTTCGTGGCCAAGCACGGGTAAATGGCTTTTAGCGTTGGGAGGGCTTGCTTCGATTATTCTGGGTGGAATGATGTTAGCCAACCCCGTAGGGGGAGCCTTGGCCATCGTCTTTTTGATCGGAATTTATGCGAGCGTCTTTGGAATTTTGATTATGGCGATGGGATGGAAGTTACGAAGTGCAGAGCTCAGTGTGCGAGTCCTTTAATCATTAGTCAGTGGGCTGGTTTTTCCTCCTCCCTTTTTTAAAGGGAGGGAAAACTTACTACAAAGCTTCTGCGACGATCTCGGCAATATCTTTCACCGGGATTTCCACCTGCTTATCGCGTGTGGCATCGGTAATCATCACTTTGCAGAAAGGACAGGCCGAGGCAATAGTTTGAGGCGCCACGGTTTGCAAATCTTCTAAGCGCTTGTGATTCACACGAGTGCCAATCTTTTCTTCCATCCACATGCGTCCACCGCCTGCACCGCAGCAACGGCCGGTTTCTTTAGAGAGTTCGGCTTCTTTATATTCTACGCCCGGAATCGCCTCTAAGATTTTGCGAGGCGCATCGTAAATATTGTTGTAGCGCCCCAGGTAACACGAATCATGATAGGTGAGTTTTTCTTCGAGATTTTTAACGGGTTTGATGCGTCCATCAGCAATAAGTTGGGCGATATAATCGGTATGATGCATCACCGTATAGTTTCCACCAAACTGAGGGTATTCATTTTTGATGGTATTAAAACAGTGGGGGCATTGGGCCAAAACGGTTTTGAATTTGTATTTGCCCATTGTTTCGATGTTTTGTTTGGCCAAAGTTTGGAAAAGATATTCGTTTCCAATGCGGCGAGCCGAATCACCGGTGCAGGTTTCTTCGGGGCCTAAAATGGCAAAGTCGATTTTTGCCTCTTGAAGAATTTTTACCAGCGAAGTGCTCACCTTTTTGTTTCGATCATCAAAAGAGCCAGCACAGCCCACCCAATATAAAACTTCAACTTCAGGTTTTTCTGCTAACGTTGGAATATTTAAACCTTTTGCCCAGGTTGCGCGCTCATCAAAACCAATACCCCACGGGTTACCATTGTTTTCGATATTGCGAAGGGTGGTTTGTGCTTCTTCGGGGAATTCACCTTTCATGAGCACTAAATTTCGGCGCATATCGACGATTCGTTCGACGAATTCAATGAAAACCGGACAGGCTTCTTCGCAAGCGCGGCAAGTGGTGCAAGACCATAAAATATCGGGATGAATCACTTCGGGCACCAAGGGTTTGAGCGCTTGGGCACATTCTTCGGGCTTCGAGCTCGTTAGCCCCTTGGAATTGGCATACATGTAATCTTTAATGAAAATATTGATTTCTTTGGGGTTGAGCGGCTTGCCGGTGTTGTGGGCGGGGCATTGAGAGGTGCAACGGCCGCACTCCGTGCAAGAATAGACATCTAAAATATCTTTCCAGCTAAAATCGCTCAATTTTTCAACGCCAAAGCTGGTGGCACTTTCATCTTCAAGATTGATCGGATTCAAGGCGCCATAGGGTTTGGTGTTTTTTAAGAAAACGTTCGGAAGCCCAGTGATCACGTGAAAATGTTTTCCGTAGGGTAGAAAATTCAAAAAAACCAAAACTACGCCGATATGCAGAAAATAAGAAGCTCCGCCAATCCAACTTAAAGCTTCGGGAGATAAACCTTGTAAGGCCACGCCCACTTGATAGCTGACTGGCCCCCAGAGGGCACTATCGGGAAAACCATTATGGATAAAATGGATTCCATCGTTGATGAAATCGGTGAGCATGAGGGTGAGAATAAAACAAAGAATGAGAACGCCTTCTCCGGAGAGAGTGACTCGTTTGGGTTTCGAGACCAAGCGTCGATAAAGAAAGAAAAGAACGCCCGTTACCACTAAAACTTCGATTGAATCTTTCATCAAACGATAGCCATTCCAAAGCCATTCGGGAACAAAAGGAAAAGTAAAATGCGCATCAAAGCCCACGGCAAACGAATAAATGGTTTGAAGGGCCACCGTGCAAAAGCCCCAGAAGATAAAGGCGTGGAGCATGCCGGGCCAGAAATCTTTTTTAATGAGGCGCTCTTGCCCAACTCCGTATTTTAAGAAGGCGCCAATTCTTTCGCCAATGTGATCGAGTCGATCGGAAGGTTGTTTGGCCAGCGCTAAAAGTTGATAGCGCTTCAACATGGAGTAAGCAAAAAATCCTAAAGCCAGTACCAAGATGATTGCGACGGGAATCGGGTACATAGAAATCCTTATTATAAAGTTGAAAGCTTAAGATGAATGATTTAAAGCGCAGTGGAGCTAACATGATTTAAAAAGGCGATCAAGTTTCCTTTTCAAGGGGTTGGCATGAAAAGTTTTACCGAATACCTTTTTTTCAATACCACCGAAGAAGAAGAATACCTCAATATCACGCCTAAGCTCGAGGCCTTGCTCAAACAATCGAAAATCGCAGAAGGGCTGATGCTGGTTTCAGCCATGCATATTACGGCAGCGGTGTATGTGAATGACGATGAATCAGGCTTGATTCAAGATATTCGCAATTGGTTAAAAGTTTTAGCCCCTGAAAATCCAAATTATCATCATCACCAAACCGGAGAAACCAATGGGCATGCCCATTTACGAAATTTGATTTTGCATCACGAAGTGACTTTGCCGATTACAAAAGGGAAGCTTGATTTAGGCCCTTGGCAGCAAGTATTCTATGCCGAGTTTGATGGACGCCGCAAAAAGAGGGTGATCGTAAAAATTATTGGAGAATGAACAAGGAGAAAAAATGAAAAAAACATTGATTGTTTTGGTAGCACTGGTTGCAGTTTGTGGGCTCTATTTTGTGATGACGAAAAATCGTTTGGTTAGTTTAGATGAAGGGGTAAAAGAAAAATGGGCGCAGGTTGAGAATGTTTATCAACGCCGCCTCGATTTGATTCCAAATTTAGTGAATACTGTAAAGGGATATGCCGCGCATGAGCGCCAAACTTTAGAAGAAGTGGTGCAGGCCCGCGCGAATGCGACGAAGCCCGAAATTAAAATGGATGCCTCGGTGCTCGATAACCCCCAGGCCTTTCAAAAGTTTCAACAAACTCAAAGTGAACTTTCGGGCGCGCTTTCTCGTCTCTTGGTAGTGGCGGAGCGTTATCCCGATTTAAAAGCCAATCAAAATTTCTTAGAATTGCAAAGCCAGCTCGAAGGCACCGAAAACCGCATTGCTGTAGAGCGACGCGAATTTAATAAAGCGGCAAAAGATTACAATGTGGCAGTCCGCCGTTTTCCGAGCAGCTTAGTAGCTTCATTTACAGGATTTAAAGAAAAATCTTATTTCGAAGCCGATGCGGCCGCGGCCAAGGCGCCGGAGGTGAAGTTTTAGTCTCTTCTCCACAATCCGCCGAATCGGCGTGAAGAACTCGGTGGGGGCGGATTTTCTGGGTTTTGCCCATTTCTAAAATTTCTGGCAATCGTTGCGACGGTTGGGATTAGAGTAAGAACTGCAGCGAGTAGAAGAATATGTCCCGGGCTTGTCCAAGTGTCCATCCAAGAGGGAGAAGGTTGGGTGGTAGGGTCGTGAAGCGGTTGGGCGCCGGCGTTTGCAGGAAGAAGGTTTAAGCCCAAAATTCCTCCAAATCCTACAATGATAGCAGGCAATCGGCCTGCTAAAAGATCGAGCACATTTTTAGGTTGCACTTTGAAGCGGGTAATTAAAATACTCTTGAGTCGTTGAAGTGCTTTTCTTTCGAGCTGGCGTACTCGCTCACGAGTAACCGAATCGGTATTTTGTCCGGGAATATGAGCGCTTACTTCTTCTAAAGTTTCTTCCTTCCAAAATCTTCTTCTTAAAATTTCAGCTTGTCGTGGATCTAATAGATCTAAAGCTTTTTGAACAAGGGCTCTTCTTTCATCTTGCTCGCTTTGGTCCTCGGGGTTCAAGGCGTCTGCTTCACTTAATACAGCATAGAGGTCAGACTCATCATCACTGTTTCCTAGACGTCGCGGAGCATCGGCGCTTGTCGTATTGTCATACATCTGGCTTTTTATTTTTTCTAATTTATCGGGAGTAATTTCTAGAAAAGCACAAATTTGTTTATCTGTTTTTCCTTCTCTAAGAAGGGTTCTCACTTCACTCACGTCTTCAAGAAGGTGGACCGGGGTTCGAATGGTCCGCGCGAGGTCATCGACGTGTCTTTTTTGCGTTTGTTTAATCCAAGCCTTTAAATAGGTGGAAAAAAGATTATTGAGAGTTGGATCAAAATGAGGAATTGCAATTTTGAGCAAGGCAGCTGCAGCTTCTTGAGCCAAATCTTCAGCATCAATGGCGGTCCCCTCACGAACTCTTCTTATTCTACGTCGAGCTCCTTGCATGAGAAGGTTCCAGTGAGTGCGCGCTAATACTTCTTTGGCCAGCAGGGCGAGTGGATGCTCCGGAGGATGTTCTCGAATAATCCTAAAAATCTCTTTTTCAAAAGCTAAGCGTTCTGGAATTGGAATTGCCGCGTAGGCTCTTCCATCCCTCGGTAGAGATCTAAGGAAGTTTTTGTCACGTAATTCTTGAGAATCGACAGCACCTGCGCTCTTTTTCTCAGGATTCTGATTTCTAGGAGAAGGCTCATTTGCAGCTGCTCTAGGGGCTCTACGAGTTTTAGTAAGACAATCTTGAGTTAACGGCGAGGGTTGCATGGCCTCAATTTGTGCACGAATAGCCCGCACTAAGTCAGGATAAACCTTTTCACTCTCTAACCAAGCTACCATTTCTTCTGCTCTCTCAAGAGTAGGACTCAAATCTTCTGCAACTTCTTCGTGCGCGCGCCCCAATCTTAAAGAATGCTCAATAAAACGAGGGAGATTTTCCGCATCAAAGCGTATGCCTCCTTCGTAGGGTCCTGTCCACACAGGCGATTCAAGTTGCTCTAATTGTCTGGGAGTGAGACTCCAGGCCTCCGCCAAATCCCCCGCCGTGCGATCGATATAAATTTGGCGCCTCCGCACCCAATGGTTAAGTGCCAAGCGATAGCGGACATCTGTGGGATATTGATCGCCTAATTCCACGAAGCGTTTTAATTCTTCAACATCTCCCCCTCTATTGGATCCTATCAGAAGAGAGTATTCCATTGGAAAACCGGCATCATTGATGGCGTCGATCAGAGGCATTAAGCCTCGTTGATAATTGATCGCCACAATCAGGCGTTCTCGGGGCCATCCTAAATAATATGCTAGGCGATCTGTAGTGGCTAAAGTGGGTTGGTCTGTGGTTCCGAGTAAACTTCCCAAGCTTGTGCGGCCCATGCCACTTCGTTCGGCATACGCCTCAACATCAAAGGGACGATCAATATCTCTTAAAGCTCGATAAACCACCCAGCTAATTCCCAAAGAGCCGGCTGGATCATTGGCCAGGTTTTCGAAAGTTCCACGAGTTCGTCCATAATAGGTGGGTCCTTCTGGGCTAGCCAGGGCAGCTGTGCGAACTTTTTTGTCGCGAAGTTTTGGAAGCATGGCAATATATTCAACATCTCGAGGATCTAAACCTTGTTCGTTTGTTTCGCTGTTACCAGGAGCAATGCGAGCAAGAGCAGCAAGAAAATGTAAACTCGGTAGATCGGTGGTTCGACCCGCTTCGATTTTGCTAATCATTCCTTGGCTGCCTTCAGGTTCGGGCCCATCATTGGTAGCATGAATAAGTCTACCCAGCTCACCTTGGGGTAAGGGGCGTCCGGGAGTTCCTAAACGTCGACGAATTTCTACAAGCAAATCGGAGAGGCCGCGAATAGCGCCGCTTGCATTTGTATCAAGGGAGAGGGGGAGTCCGTAGAGAGTTTTTGGAGCAGCCCAGGCAGCTTTCAGGATGAGACGATGACTCCCTTCAGGGCTTGCCGCTTGCCAGGCGCGTGATTCTACCCCGGCGCGTTGCCATTCGCTTGGCTTTGTAAGATCTGACACATACGCGACTCCGCCGAGAGCTATCACTCGCATTTCTCTTATCTCGCGGGGCCAGTGTCTTTCTCCTATTGTTGGGAGTATTTCTCTTCGGGTGCGTTCGGCAGAAAGATCAACTTCTACAAACAGTTGTCTGGTGGAATCTGGAATAAAACGGCCCGCGCGATCAAGGGCCGAAACATAATCACCCCCCTCAACTAAAATACGAGTCATTGAGGGGTGTTCTCCGAGTGCAGGAAAATCAACTTCGCCATCCAGAAGAGAAGGCAATCTTTGCAGGCGTTCTCGTTGAGCTTGAATTCGAGTCTGAAGTTCAGCTTCATCGGGAGGAGAGAGCTTTACGCGCTCTGAAACCACTTCGATTCGAATCAAAGGTGGCGGAATCTGTGGTCTCAAAGCAGCGACGATATTGGGGTATAATCCTTGTGCGTCTAAATGATTGCAAATTTGAGCAAGGTTGTTGCGATCTCGACCAAGAATCCAAATGATGATTTCTTCCTTGCCGTGCAGGCGCAAAGAATGGGCGATCCAACGTTCAATGCGATCCGCTCGATAAGCCACTCCCTTTGCTTTCGCACTGGTATATTCTAAAGCCTCGAACTGTTCAATTTGAGGGGGAGCCATGTTCCACAACGCTTCGAGTTCTCGGTAAGAAACTTCGGTAAAGTGCGTGCGTCGTAAAATGAAGTGATAAAGGGCAAAGAAATGACGTGCATTTTGAGCATCAAATTCCGCTGCATACTCACGTAATTTACGCGCATCGGTGTTTTCGTGCACATCCAAATGAATAGAACGGGGAATTTGAAAAGGAGCCGCGGCTCGCGCATTAATTTGTTCGATCACCCGAATCAAATCACGCTGCGTGTTGACCGCCTCTATTAAGTGTTCAGCAAAACGTCCCGCGGCATATGCCAAGCGTTGTAAGGTGTCTAAAGTAGGGTAAACCATTTTTCGGTCGCCCGTGGTATGAACTCCTTTTCCTTCATAGATTCCCAAGAACGTAACGATAGAAATACCCGCACCTGCTGCAAAATCTCCGGAGTCGAGTAATCGATCGGGGTCTCCTAAGGCCTCCGCCATTAAAAGGGGTAGGGCGCGTTCAGCGCGTGCGCCTTCGGCAGTTAAATCACGCAATACTCGAGTTTGAGGGTTAAGGTGTAAAGGCCCCGCACGGCGCCGTTCTGCGCAATAACGATGAACAGCGGGATCTCTCAGAAGCGGTAATAAAAATAGATAAAGCACATGTCCTAACGGAAGGTGAAGAAGTAGAGCAAGATCTCTCAAGACTTGAGGCTTGTGCAGGGTGCTTCTTACCACCCTTGTTTCTAGGAGATTCCAAGCGGCTTGATCGTATTGGGTGCGATCTGCCGAAACTTTACTCAAACGAGCTGCGGCTTCTTTTTGGGATATATCTAAGGCTTTGCGCCAGTGCAAAAGCAGATCTCCTACACAAGAAAGAGTATTTTCCGAAGGCAGAGGATGAATCTCTCTTCCTAAAACTAGGGGCGGAATCGCCCAAGGGCTACGAACGATGAGACGTTGTCTTTGTTCAGGGAGTACGCGTTCAGGAAAATTCCAAGCCCGAGCGGTGGGGGGGTGTTCCTCTCGCTCAATTCGGAGTGCTCTGCGATTCCAAACGAAGGCACTGCCATCGATTCTTCGGAAAGCCACTCTCCGAACGCTTGGATGTGCGCTCATGTGCCCCACTACTGTGTCGTGAGTTCTTGAAGGAAGAGCGAGTGAAGCATGCAGATCGGTTTCGATTACAACATCGATTTTCTCGTCAGAAATACGATTTAACCCTCGACCCAAAGCTTCTACGAAAGCTTCTTCGGGTTCCAGTATCACGCGAACTAATGCGGGCTCATTTCCTAAAACAGGAAGATCCGCTTCTCCTTCATGGAGTGTTGGAAGTAACGCTTGGCGATCTCGTTCTGTAGCATATAAAACCCCGAAATCTTGTTGCGGTTTAACCGGTTCAGTTACAGAGACTGTGGCCA
The DNA here is from genome assembly GCA_964384365.1 of uncultured Pseudomonadota bacterium. Lineage (GTDB taxonomy): Bacteria > UBA10199 > UBA10199 > JADFYH01 > JADFYH01 > CAYLKF01. The sequence continues at coordinate 140,271 of CAYLKF010000004.1, forward strand.
GAGTGGATTCTGGGGCGGGTGAGTTCGCCTGTTTTAATTCTTTGGCCCTTGCAAGCACGGCCGTAGCGAGCTCTGGATAAATATTCCGCTCTTGGAGCCATTGGCCTATCATTTCGGCGCTTTCTGCAGTGGGAGTAAAGGCCCAGACGATTTCTTCAAGAGGGGTTTCTAAGAAGAGGAGATAATCAATCCAAGTATGAATATTCGCTCGAGTGAAATAGGGATTAAGTTTTTCAATTTCTCGAGTAGATTCAAAATCACCTAAAACATCTGGCTTTACATGGCGACGCCCTGCAACTTCAGCAAGAGTGAGTTGTGGCCATCGGCGCCCACGGCGATAAGAAACTAAATATGCCGCTCTAAAACGCGGCGAGTGATCATGGGCAGCCACTCTTTTTGCAAATTCTCGGAGCTTTTCTGGGCTATCGAAGTTTCGAGAAGTGGGATTTGGCCTTAACACCGAAAGTGCGGCATGAGTTGGGTAACCCGCTTCCCTTAAAGTTCTAATAGGAGCTTCGTGCTGTCGATTTAAATCTTCTAGTATCTCAGCAATAGGTTCTCCGCTGAGTTCAGAGAATTTTTCGACAGCGAGATAAGAAGGATCAGAACCTCTCAGTAATCGATGTTGGCCGCTTATTTCTGGGAAACCAATCGCCGTGCAAACATCCCCTAAAGTATGAGTCGGACGCTCGGGCGAGCTGATAAATCGAAGAAGCCGCAAGGCGAATCCGGTAGCTAAAGGTTTTTCTCGAACAGCTTCGGCCACTTTCGCAAAAGTTCCCCAAAGGCGTGGAGCATAATAAGGCCCTGCAGGATCTGCTAAAACAAGTTCTCTCAGTTGTGGGGTTTCTGCAAGATGTGGACGAGATGCAAGGTACATAAGATCGCGCACGTCTACTTCTAAAACACGAGCGAAAGCTTGTAGACGTGGTAATTCGGGAGAAACCTCAGGATTGTTCACATATTTCATTAAAAGAGAAATGTTGAAAAGTCCTGGAGCAACTGCTTCTAAACGAGCGAGTACTTGAGGGAAATTAGCGAGATGTAAAATCTGGGGAGCTCTTCGAAGCAAATCACTCAGGTGATTGATTTGTCCTTCTCCAGTTCCAATAATATTCCCTCGAACTTGAGTGGGCTCTCTCCAAATTCCACTAATGGCAAGCCGCATTCTAGTTTGGCGACTTTGAGCGTCGGCAGGTTCTAACCAAGGGCGTCTTGGGGCAGAGCGTCTCACACGCTTCACTCCCTTTGCAGTTCTCTTGATAACAAGTGCAGAGCCATCTGAGCGGATAATAGAAATTTCTAGTAGACCTGCTCTGGAAGTTAAGGCCCTCTCCATTTCAGGCCTAAAGTTTGGCCATTGGCCCATCTCTCTGCGACTAGCGCTTGTTTCAATTTGGACTCTGCGCACAGGGTCAGGAACGACAGTGAGTGCGCGCTTTATGCCTGCGGGAATACTTTCTCCTTCTTGCAGATACACAATTGCATAGGAGGCGTGGGTCGCTGTTGCAGCAACTCGTCGAATCGATGAATCTCTTTCTGGAGGCACCGGAGAGTGAATTCTACTCACTTCTTCTGCTCTTGTTACAACAGGTTCAAGTGCTGCGGGCAATGGGGGAGGGGGTAGAGTTGGAGAACGTTCTGCTACAACTGCAACAGCAGGAGGTGGTGGTGGCTGAGACGGAACATCCGATCTTTCTTCAGGCGCGGGTAGCGCTGCGCGAACCATTTCTTCAAATACGCGAACGGCGTGAGCTTGAAAGTCTTGAGTGCTTAAATCGTAAGTCGTGTAAGCGCGATCAAAAGCATCGTCTACAATTCCACCTTCGAGTTTGGCTAATGCTGGATCTGTTTCGAGCATCTCACTTAATCGTGCGAGCATGGCGGTTTCTGAAACAGTTCGCAATGTCCTGTAAGAGTGCCCATTTGTTCCGGGAAGTTTTGAACTCACATAGAGTCGATGGCTTTCTTGAGCCGTGGCAGTGCCCGTTTTATCCAGACGAGCCAGTAAAGCTCTAAAAGGTCTATGGCGTGGTGTAGTTGTCGCGGGTGCAGGAATGGTTCTATCTTCCGCAGCAACTTCTTCGATTGCCGCGGCGGGTTTTTCTTCGACGGATTCTGTTCTCAATTTCCTCAAATGCGGCCCATACAGCGCCCTGAAAAAATCGCGCACGGCTTGGAACGTTCGGTGGCGAGGGCTCGTGTTGCCGCCAAAATGAGCATCGACTGCATCCATGCTCTCATGGCCGTAGAGTGTTTGCATTAAAACATACGCGGTTTGCTCGCCCTCTCGCGCTAAAACAGCAGTTTCAAAATCACGGCGCAGTGTTTCGGGATCAATGGGGAGTGGAGAGAGCTCTGCATCGGAAACTCTCGTTAAATCTCCCACCAAGTAAAGAAGCACTTGAGGAATTTCGATTCTATCTTCTGGAGTGAGCACCCCTCGTCTTCCCTCTAAGTAAGCGACGATGCGTTCAGGATCGTGAAGGGCAGAACGGAGCGCATGTCGAAAGCGGGTTACCCAAGCGTGAATGGCTTGAGTGTAACGATGGCTGGGTTCATCGGTAGCTTGTGCATCTAAGAAAATCGCTTCAACTAACGGCCGGGCTTCGGCTCGAAGAGGGGCGGGCAAGGCCTGTTCTAACGCGATTTTTAATCCTCCCCCATGACGAGCGAGCAGGGGCACGCGTGCTGGGGCGGTAAGTGTTTGAGCAGGAGCATGAAGCACTTCTCGGAGCACTGCAGAATTCGCGGGAGCAATGGGGCCAAGATCTAAAATAATTGAAGGAGCTGAGCTTGGAGCGGCTTCGGTTTCGCGCGCTCTGCGCAGATGCTCGAGCATTTGCGGAAAAGCGGCGTGTTCTGTACCCATGATGCCAGTCGCGATTTGTATTTGAATTTTCTCTTCGGGCCAGGTTTCGGCAATATGTCGAGCCAGATCGGGAAGATCCTGTCTCAGATCAAATTCCCCGGGTATTCTAAACCATTCGAGAAGGTAAGCATAAACTCGGTCCACATCACGGTGAAGCGCCGCGATATCCCGTTGCACATTTCGTGTATGCGTTTGAGGGCCTGGAGGATTTGCGCGATGACGCCCTGATTGTTTTTGTTGTCCGCTCCCTTGGCCGGAAGAGTGTGCATTTCCCTTTGTAGTATCTCCAGAAGCTTTTGGATCGCGCGTCGCGGCCCTTGGCCGATCTGCATTTTCACGCGTGCGGAATTGAAGAACCCCGGCTTGAGTGCCTTCGTGCACCAATGCCGCGTTCGGTGTGTACGGCGAATGCGCTTGGGTGAATCCATCCCCGGCGGCGATATCTAAAACGGGCATTGCCGGCGCAAGCGGCGGATGACCCCAGGGAGTGGCGTTGTCGTTGGCCTCTCCCCCTCTTAAGATAAGGCCTGTCCTGAGCATGTCGAAGGAAGGGGGGTGGGGGGCGTTATGAACATTTTGGGTTCCTTGTTGTACAGTCGAAAAAGGCGAAGGCGTGGTTTCGGTAGTGCGCCTTACTCCGTCTATGTGCCCGGGACGATCGAGTCGATGTGCGGGACCTCGGTGATCGGTGTTGCGAGTGGCAGCGCTAATTCGTGAGGCATTATTATCCGCAGGGTTAGCAGGGCCAGGCACTGCAGAGGTATATCCTGGCACCGCATAATCTCGACACGCCCTTTCGAAGGTGGCCAAGAGTTCTCGTTGTCGGGGGTGATCTACAGTCGTTGCAATTAAATTACGATGAATGGCTTCTACTTGCTCGGGATGGGGAAACGCAGGAGGGGGTTCGCCGAACGCAGTTAAAGCGGTGTTTACTATCGCATGACTTTGATCGAGACGGCGAAGAATTCGTGTAAAGAGATCGTACACATCGGGAGTTTGAAGTTCTAAGACGATCCCCAGTTCTTTTGCATTAAATAGATGAGTGGCGTGCATTACTTTATAAATTGGAAGCACATCCTCTTGTTGTGCCTCAGGAACCTCTTCGATAATCATGGGGTGGAGATAGCGATCGTGGATTACTCCAACCGTGGGGTGAACCTTGCTGCCATGCACATCATAGAGACACGTTTGAAAAATTTGTGCCCAAGCGTTTCTTTCTCGGAGCGGTACCAATTCAGATTGAGCGGTAGGATGGGCAACGCTGACGCGGCGAACAGGTCGAATGCCCCGATTATATTCACGATGCATAATCATCTCGTCGGGAAGAATGACAAGGTAAGAAGAATGAGGGCTTCCCGATAAATCGGAGAGTCGAAGCTCTAACGCTCTCGCCGCTTGTGTCATAGAGGCAGAGAGAAGGGGGAGACCGTATCGATTTAATTCTTCCGTGGGAGTAAGGCGAGCATCCCATTCAACGCGCACCACTTCTAAGTTTCTTCTTTCAGGTGCTTCTTCCAGATAAGCAATCAAGTAGGCGGGAACAGTGCCCCCATTTCTTTGGATTTCTTCTCTATATTCCTGAAGGGTCATGCGCCTCACTCTAATGTGTTTGTCTTTCAAGCTCTCTAAAGCTTCCACGTAATCTCGGCGCAGACATTCAACGATTCGACGATCGGCCTCTTCTTGAAAAATACGCCGTGCTTCTAAATCGTGGATTGCAGCTCGGAATGTTTCTAAATGTTGTGGAGCGAGAACGACTTCTTCAGCAGGACGCCTGAGCTCTTCTAAACCTTCCTGAACGAAACTTTCAGTGTAGTCGCTAAAGTTTGAAAAGCGAGAAGGAGTGGTTTCGGTTATATTCCAAACTCTATGTTCTAGCGCGGGGCGGCCGAGCCGATACGCTGGGACTCGGCGTGCTGGCCCATGACGATCGGTGCTGCGAGTGGTGCCGGCTACCGCAGTTTCTGCAATAGTGAGAGTTTGAGCAGAGGGGGTATACCCTAGGTGCCTTCTGAATTGTTGAGAGAACTCGGTAATCTCTCGGATACCTAAATTTTCATAGGTTTTTAATGCAGCCACGCACGCCGCTTCAACTTCGTATTCACTGGCACTTTTCGCCCGGAGGGCACGAATGAGCAAACTGCGAATGACTTCTGTACCCATCTCTAAAGCAAGAATAGCATTCGCATGTTCGGCTAGATTACGCGCGGCATCGATTGCAGCGGGCGTAGAAGTTTGAAGCGCTTCATTTTGAATTTCGCGCCAGGGTGCGCGCTCGGATTCTCTGGGTTCTAAAATGGTGATTGAGCGCCGCTCGGGAAGATCGACTTCTTGTAAGCCCCTCTCATCGCGTAAAAGATTTAAATGATCAACCAACACTGCCAACATTGTTTGCTGAATGGCTTCGTCCTCGGCATTTTCGAAATGCATGAGGGCGAGTTGATGGAGGTAATCTTCAAACAGGGCTTGAATCGTGAGGTATCGTTCGGAGCTGGTTGCAGTGATAATACGAAAAAGCCAGCGTGCCAAGCCCTTTGCCCCTCGATATTCCAGGGGATTGGCATCTAGATCGCCCAGTTCTTGGATATGGTCTGCCAAAAGTTCGATGCCCGCATAGCGCCTCGACACACGGGCGTGCACAGGAGTGAGCACGTGGAAAATTCTGCCTGTTCTTAAGCTTAAAGAATGTTGATGATGGCCTTCGTGAAAAGGGCCCTGAATGCTGGGATGAACCAAAACCCCACCCGCATCTCCGAAAGGGGAATAAAATCTTACTATCCAGTGGGGTCGCAATCTTAAGGTATTAAGACGTGTGACTTCTTTTGCGCGGGCGCTACGGCCTAAAGGCACGAGTTCAAACGCGTCTTTTCCCACTTGAGCATGGAGTATGTCCGAAGAAAGACTGACAGGTGCAATGCGTAGGATCGTTGCATTGGGCACTTGAGCTACCAGAAGAACACTTGCTCCAAGAAATGCAGCGCGTGTTTCTAAAAGGCGGGCAATGCCCGATTCTTTTTTCTCTACTCGATTTCCAAATTCAATGTCTGAAACGGGTAGCCAAACTTCTAAAACAGGAATTGAAGCAGCACTCCGAGTGCCCAGAGCGCGATTAAGAACATCGCGAGAACCCGCAGTTTGCCCTTCTGCGATCGGTACTAGAAGTCGTTCGGCGTTTTCGATACGAATAAAAACACCGGAAATACGCCCCAGCAATTCAAGCATTTGGTAAAGTGCAAGATCATCGAGCAGGTCTTGGTGTTCTCGCCAGGGTGCTAGTAGTTCTTCGCGTGTTCCTTCGAGAGAATCGTGTTCTCTTAAGAGCGCTTCCACTCGCGTCATGATTACCTCTGCTTCAGGCGTATAAACTACTGGAGCAGGGCGGTGACCGGGCGTGTTGTTATCGACAAAAGCGCCTCGCACACGTCGGTCGTAGAAGGCGTCTTGTCCATCTTCGGTGCTTAATTCGTAGCGAAGGGCAATTTGTTCGGCAAATAAGCTGGTAGTTTTACCCGGAATCGCTCCAAACTTTACACGGAGGGCATAATGGGCGAATACAAATTCAACTCTTTCAACAAGATCCGCATCGGCACTTGTCCGAACGCGAGAGAGACGATCAAAATCAGCCCGAATTAGAGGAGTAAGCCGAGCAGTGAGAGGATCGGTTCCCAATAATCCGAGAATATTTTGACGTACTTCTTCTGCACTGCCCACGGTAAAACCTGGAAAACGAATCAAACTTGCTTGATGAAGATCCACAAATAAAGATTTGGGTGCTTTGGGAGTAGAGGGATGCGTCACGGGGTGTGAAAGACTTGTAATTTTTGATTTAAGTTTATCGGAAGCTCGTTCAAGCGCGCGTTTGACTTGAGCTTGATGTTCGGCATTGCTTGCCAAGCGGTGCAGATGCCGAGCGGTAGTTTCAATTTGATCATTGGTTAGATGTTCAGAAACTTTTGGGAGAATTTTTAAAGCCGCAGTAATTTGCGTGGGATTGTCCGATCCTAAAACGGCGACATAAGCATCGCCCATGGCTTTTTTATTTTTAGCAATGGCGTTGATGAGCGCGGCAGCATTTCCAGCCAGTACCCAATCTAAAATGCCTCCTGCCTCGCTGATTCCCGCATGCACCTGCCCAAAGAGGTAGCGAAGACCTAAGGTGAAAATTAAGCCTGCCGCCGCGGCAACGATGGGGTGCGCTTCAAAGAAAGAGCGCAGGGAATGACGAATGCCGTCTAGCGGTGCTTGAGTTACTGGATCATTTGCAGTGGGAGTGAAAGAGTCTTCGTGAAACTCTTGAGAACTCTGGCTCCGGCCTTCGCCCGGTTCAGATTCCAAGGAGACTTCAGCTTCGACTTCGATTCCTTCGACATCGAGAAGATCTTCTTGGATTTCTCGTTGTTGCTCACGCTTCGCTTCTCGAAAACTTAAAACTTCGGAAGGAACTTCAGCCCCCAGTGATGTTTTTGCTAAAGTTGGAGTAGTGAGTGGCTGGTTGGAAGAATGGATTCCCCGATCAAGTCGGGGAATGACAGAAGATGAAGTATCGTGTTGAGGAGGGACTCCCCCTCTTAAGATAAGGCCTGTCCTGAGCATGTCGAAGGAAGGGGGGTGGGGGGTGTTATGATCTTCCACTCCTTCATTTAAAGTGACTACTTCCCCACTTACATAGCCTTCGGCATCTTCAATGGTTAGATTCTGAGCTTCGAGTTGGAGAGGTGAACTAGATTCTAAAATTCCCCCCGCCCCCCCTTTACGAAAGGGGGGAGAACTTTCTAAAATCCCTTGTCTTCCCCCTTTATGAAAGGGGGATTGAGGGGGATTTTCTACCCATCCTTCGCTGGTTTCTTGTACTTCGTCTTCTCCAAACGCCTCTCGCGTTTCGGAAACCACTTCACCTTCGGTATCGAAAATTTCAAGTCGAGGCAGGGTTTCGAGATCGATTCCAAACGCTTCAAAGACTCGCTCTAATGGAATTTGTCCTTGATATTTATTTCGCCATTCGTTGGCCGCATGAAGCACGCGTTCCAGCGTTGTCGCATCGGGGGCGAGTCCTGCAATCATTCGGGCGCGTTGTTCTTCAATATGAAGACGTTTCAACGCTTCAAAATCAATACTCGTGAATAAAGCCCGGTCTTCGGCAATTTGGCGCTGGGCCGCTTCTTCTTGCAGGCGTTCGAGATGAATGAACTCCGCAAAGAGCGCTTGCTCGCGTTCCCGAGAGGCATTTCGAATGCGGGCTTCGCGGATTAAATCTTCGAATGGGTGTTCGAAATCGGAAAAGCGAGATAAATCTTCGGGCCTCACGCCGCGGCGCAAGGCTTCGAGATAACGATGAAGAATTTCGGGAAAAGGATTTGCGTGCTCAGCCGTTTCAGGATTTCTCCCAGCATGCGCTTCTTCGGCCTTTAAAGCTTCACGAATCGCATAACGAATTTGCGCATCGGAGAGTTCATGCAAAGGAATTTGTTCACTTAAGCGGTGGAGTGCTTGAAGGATTTTTAAATGGGGATCGGTATGTCCTGTGGCTTGAGAATCGGTTTTCGCAGTAGCTTCTGTGCTGGCGGCGCTGCGATAAGGATGAGAAGGTGAAGTCTCTACCTCCCCTTCACCCCTCCTTACAAAGGAGGGGGTAGGGGGGAGGTCTTGTAAATGAGATGTGCCACTGAGCTGTTCCACCAACCGATGAATTCTTTCAGCCTGTTCACGTTGATGGTGCAGGCTTTGATGCTCGGGGCTTCCACCTTGGGCGTGAGCATTAAAATGACTAACGGCCTCGGATCCTAAACCGATGGCCATCCCATGTAAGAATTCAAAAACATTCCAGGTATGCTCTAAGGTTTCCCCTTCATGCGTTAAATTTAAATAGTGGCGTGCGGTTCCGGTAAGGGGCATCACCAAAGAACTGATTAAGCAGCGCGGGATGGCACCCCAAGTGGCAAATGGGGCAAGTAAAATTCCCATCGGTCCAATATCTACAGCCGTTGCCCGAATATCGTTGAAACCTCCGGTCTGAAACGCGGTATCCCAAGTTCCGCTTCCAAACCAAAAGCCCCCTATATTTCCAAAGGCTCCAAAAAATTGGGGAACAAACTGGGCTGCACGAACCGTATTATTAATACTGATTCCCATTCGCGCCCATTGCAAGGCTTCGAAACCCTCAAATATCATGGTTTCGCCCATGTAGCCTTGCTCCAACATTTGAATAACCCAACCTTGAGCCATTCCTCCCGCAGCACCCGCTAAAATCATACCGGTTAAGGCAAGCCCGGTTTCCCAACTAAAAAGCCGTCGCACGAAAGCACCGGTTTCTTCATTGCCCGCAACCCAGCCGGGCAGAGTATTTAAATGCCAAATTTCTTCGGCACTACTTCGAGAGCGAAGAATCTCAATCGCGGTATGAAGGGCTTGTTGGTATTCGCCGGTTTGGAAATAATCCGCATCAAATCGTGTGAAGTTTCGAATGGCTTGCTCAAAGGCTTGCCGGCCTTCTTGTGATTGTAAGTTTCCATCGGCGGCAACTAAGAAATCCCAGAGCGCCCCTTGGGGAAGCATTAGAGAAGGTGTTTCAATGCCTCCTAAATGCGAGATATGTTCAATAAAATATTGCGCTTCGGCTTGATGATGTGGATCACTTTGAAATTGAGTGAAGGCTTCTCGAAAAGTGAGAGCAGCTGTGCCTTCGGAGTGCCGATGCTGAAATTGCCGGATGGCGCGCAGAATATTTAAGAGCTCGGTTTTTTCTCGAAATCGCTCTAAACGATTCATTTCAACAGCGCCGGCTTGGCGGGCTTCTAAAACTTGTTCAAGAATGAGAGCAACACTTTCAAAGTGTTGGCTGGCCGAACCCCGAATCATCAGCCGCGCTAAAACCACAATGCGGCGATCTTGCTCCGATTCTAAAGGAGTATGCTCCGAATCGCGGAGAAGGGATTGGAGAAGACGAAGAGCTTCGGGTTCATTGCCTTCTTCCACTTCAATCATGGCTTGGGCGTAACGTGAAAGTAAGCAAGGCCGGTTACTGGCTGCGCTTGAATTGGCGGAATTTTGAATCGATCTCCAGGCATCGATCGCCATTTGCTTTAAGTTTTCTACCAAATCTTGAAGGGCCCGTTCTTCTTCGGGTTCTCGACGTATCGATTCGCGAAGATTGGCGCTCAAACTTGTTCTTAAGTGTGAAATTTGCTGAATCAGAGTGAATCGTTGTTCGAGAGGCGTATTTTCAAGATCATTCCAGAGTGCCCGAAGTAAAAGGGCCGATTCGGTTTCTTTTCCGTGCTCGGCAAAAAAACGAGTGCTTTCGATTAAATGTGTGACGCGTTCTTGAAGAGGGAGGGCCAATAAAAAATTGCTGAGCTCCGTATGAGAATTCGAAATTCCTTCGATTGAGAGCGCGCGCGCTTGAGTTTCTAAAAGAATTCGATTCTGAAGAAAGTTTCGTTGCAGTGTATGAAAATTTTCGGCCGATAAATTTCCGCGCACAACTCGAGTTTGATTGAAAAAATCGCGAAGTCGGTTTGCAATTGAATGGCGAGTTGCTCCGTCTTCGATGCGATTCCATAAATTTAAAAGCTGGGCGCTATAACTTTGAGCGACTTGCAGATCGGTTTCAGAATGAATCTCGAAGCCGCGGAGTTGAGTAGCAGGCAGAAAGGCTTCGAGTAAATTGAAGGCCTCTTGAGGTGTTGAAACCGCTTGAGCAAGCCCCACGATTAAGCTCATGCGCTCTTGAATATTTCGAAAAGCAGGGGCCTGGTTTAAATCTTCGAGCGCTGTATCGAGAATTTCTTGAGGCGCATTTGTATTTTCAATTCTTCGAGCAAGTTGCAGCAAGGCTGGGTAGGCGGCGATTCGGCGGCGTAAATCCCAATGAGCGAGAGAGCCTCGCGCTTGGTTAAAAATTTCTTGGGCTTCGGAGTTTCGATGATTCTCGACAAAGATTTGAGCGATAGAAATCCACTCTTCGAAACCTGAAAGATTGCGAGCAATGCTGGCTGGCGAAGAGCGCTGGCGCCACCCTTGTAAAAGGCCCTGTAATTCGGAATGAAATCCGAAGCGTAAATAAGCGTGAACTAAAACTCCGCGGCTGAGTCGCCTTGTTTCTGGATTTTCAAGACGAAGCAGATTTTGTTCGGCTTGATTTAAAAAACGAAGTGCAGCGAGAGAATCTTGCCGCCCTTTGGCCGATTCTGCCAGGCTGATCCAATGTTGAACACGGGCAACCGGATTTTCGGGCAAGCTTTGGGTTTCGGAGAGGCGTCGTTCTAAAAAATAAAGCTCACGCCGGGGTTCACCATGTCGAGCTTCCCAGTTGTTGATCATCGACGCGTTGGCAAGGCGAGGGTGGTATAGGCTTCGTTGAATCTGGCTCCATAAACTTAAGGCCAATTGAGGCTGGCTTCTTTCTAGATTTTTTGCGCGCTCTGCCAAGCGAGGTAGAATTTGAAAAAGTAAGTTTCCTCTTAAAGAGGCCTCTGCATTTTCATTGAGATCTGTTCGAGTAAATACTTCAGTTTCGGCTTGGGCCAAAAACCACAACACGGCACTCTCATCTTCAGAGCCTAAATGCTGGGGAGAGTTGGGTTGGAGTGCCGCAGTTTCCGGAAGAAGTTGGGTGATTTCCGATAAAAGTCGGGCTTGTTCTTCACCCGAAGCCCCTTGCGATTTTCTTAAATGAAAGACTCGCCACAAAGTGCGGAGGCGCTCTACTGTATTTAAGCTGCCGTGGGTGCTGGAGTTAAGATTTTGATAAAGTCGCTGGGTTTCTTCTTCTTTGCGGTGAACAATTCTCTCGCGCCATGCCGGAATTTGCGCAGATAGATGTCGAGCACTCTCAAAAACTCTTTCTCGGAGTTGTGGAAGATTGGAAACATAGGCTTGATCTTGGCGCCTGGAGGCATCGTTGTGAGTTAAGGCCCAGAGGCATTGATTCAAACGGCTCTCAATTTCTGCGCCAAAAAGCCAAAGCTCGTGATGGCTTTCAATCCAAGTTAAATTGGCTCGAATAAATTCTTCGGCCGTTTGAGGTGTGATTAAACCATCGCGAAAGGAACGCGCGTGACGCGAAAGAATAGTTCGTGCTTCAGAGTCGGAGAGAATGCCATGAAGGGGTTCTTCTTCGACCAATAAATCTTGGCCCAACACGCCGTAGCTACCTCGCTGAATTTCATCTCGCCCTGCTGCAATTTCAGATCGTATTTCGGAAAAAGAAGAGACAATTTCGTTGCCCGACCAAGTGGCGGCTAAAAAGGAGTTTAGAAAACCTTCTTGGTTTTCAGAAGGTTCTGCGTTTGGAGTTTGAGGAGCGCTGGAAGGAAAACGAAAATTTTCTAAGCCTTGAAAAGGATCGCGAGTGTTTGTTTGAGGAGGAGTTGGATTAGAATTTCCAAAAAGATCGAACGGAAGCGTTGGCACGCTTGTCCCATTGGGTGGCGAGGGTGTTTGCGTTGGAAGAGCAAAACTCGTCTCTTCCCCAAATTGGAGAGGGCGTGAAACCGTCATAAGTAATATTTATGCGTTATGGATTAGTGTTTCAGATTGAGAGAAAAAGCACCGAATCTATCGATTGCCGTGATCAATACGATATCGCATGTCCCTTAAAATATTTCCTCGCGGTGCGTTTTTTCACGAAAGAGGAGATACTAATCCATAACCTCAGTCTTTTAGTAAAAGTAGTGACCTAGGTATCGGCGAGAGAGTGGAAAAGTTGCGTAATTTTAGCTCCGTGTAAGAGTAGGCGGATCGCGCTAAAAAGATGAATAAATTTAAAGACTTAGAGAGAATAGGCCCGCATAAAATCCCAGGCATTGCCGGTTTGGAAAAACTGACCCGAGGGAGAATGGCCATCATTGGTTAAGCTTAATTGAACCGGATAAGCTGCATCTCTCATAATTCGCTCTAAATCACAGCTGTAATAAGCAGAGACGGAATCGTCTTGATAACCATGGGAGAGAAATCCGGGCGTTTTGAGATCGGTGGGTAAGCTAGAAAAAGGTTCGTGTCCGGTAGTAGTGCAATTGTAATTGGAGTTTGGAGAAGCAAGTATGCTTGCACAGCTGCTATTTCCCACAAATACAGCCTGATTTTCAGCCTTCGCGGTTCCGCCGCCTGCTGAAAGACATCTTACCCAACCGCCAGAACGCTCCGAAAAAGCGGCAATACGGGTGCGGAGTTGCATGGCGACATATGAAGAGAAAAATGCGCCGCTTGAAAATCCACTCACATAGACGCGCGAAGGATTAATATTGTAACGATCACGTGCTTCTTGGATTAATCCCCGCACGAAAACTAAATCGGGATTACTATCGCTATCAGTCGTTGTGTTCCAATACTCTCCATCGCCTCCATGGTCCCAGTCTCCGCTGCTTTGCCGAACGGGAGGTGCAACGACGACAATGGCCGTTTCGCGAGAGTTGAGTCCAGTTTGAATGGAGCCCTCTCCTCCAAATTCTCCAATAAAAGTTTCGGTGCTTTGACCGCTTCCTGCAAAAAAGATTAAGAGCGGAAGATTGGTTGTGGTTGCATTGGGGCGATAAATTCTCAAAGGAGTACTTGTTGCGCGCCCCGTTGTATTAAAGTTTGCATCAAACCATCCAGTGAGATTCGGAAAGCTTCCGGTGTGAGAAATCGTTTCGGGAGGAGGGGCTCCCACTCGGCGTGAAGTGCCGCCACCTGGGCTTGCAGGTGTTGGTGTTGCGGGGCCGGCTCCAGCAGGGTCTGTTGGATTTTCAGAGGTATTTTCACCGCTACTTTCGCAGGAGAGGTGAAAAAAAGAGCTGATGAGCAGTCCGATTACCAAGAAAGAAAAGAAACGATAAATTTTATTCATAGCCTTTCATTCTATCGGAAAAGAATGAAAAAACTGAAGGGATTTTTTAGGAAACGTTTATTCAACTCTTAACAATCTTTTTCTTTTTCCCAAAAAGATAAGCACCTAACCCTCCTAATTCGTAAAGCAGAAGGAGAGGTAAGGCCATGAGTATTTGCGAGAGAATATCGGGGCCTGGAGTTAAAATTCCCGCAACAAGAAAAATAAGAATAACGGCATATTTGCGGAATTGGTGAAGATGGCGATATTCTAAGAGGCCAATGCGCGCTAAAAGAAGAATAAAAACAGGAAGTTCGAAAGTAATACCAAACGCCAGAAGAAAATTAGCACTAAAAGAAAAGTAATCGCTCATTTTGGGCATGAAGAGAATGGGGGTGTCTTGAAAAATTTCTACCGCAAATCGAAAGCCGGTGGGAAACACAAGAAAATAGCCAAAGAGAGCCCCGCCTACAAAAAAGAAAGCAGAGAGAAGCGCAACCAATAAAGTAAGGCGCCGCTCGTTTTGATACAGGCCTGGTGCAATAAATTTCCAGATTTCGAAAGCAAGATAGGGAATCGCGAGCAAGAATCCGGCGAGCGCCGAGGTTTTTAAGTAAACCATGTAAGATTCAAAAGGACTCGTCGCGATAAAGTGACTATTGGCAGGTAGTGCCGATTGGAGTGGAGAAATTAAGAGATTAAAAAGTTCTTTTGAAAAATAAAGGGTCGCTGCACAACAGATGCCCACCGCGATAAATGCGCGAATCAAAACCTTTCGCAAGGCGACTAAATGTTCAGTAATATGAATTGGATTTTGCTTCATTGAAAATTAAGATTCTTGGATATTGGAGTGAGAAGGTTTTTTTTCTTCTGCAGAGAGTGGTGGTGTGGAGGTGGGTTTGTTTTTTGTTTTTAAATCTTCTTCAAAAGCCGATTTCACACCATCCATCGCATGGCGAAGCTCGTGATACCACTTGCCTAAAGCGCGTGCAGTTTCCGGAATTTTCTCCGGACCTACAAAGACAAGAAGAAGTAAAAGAACAACTAAAATTTCGCCAAAGCCTAAACCAAACACAAAGTAAAGTTGTAAGCTACAAGTGTAAGTCTTAAGGTTTTTATTTTCCTTATCACTTGCCACTCATGACTTATCACTGCCTTTTAAAGATCATTTGTAAAAAACTCTGCACCTGAACTGTGGGAAGTGCCGCCTCCTGCACCACCCCCTCCGCCAAAGTCAGTCGATTCCATATCTCCCTGCACAATTTCAAGAGGAGTTTGGTATTGAGAAAGGTTGATCCATTCAGGAACTTTAAAATCTTTTGTGGGATATTTTTTAGTAGCCTCTTGCATGTAATAAAGCCAAATCGGAGCAGAAACATGCCCTCCGGTTTCACCATGCCCAACTGATTTTAATTTTTCATCATTTCCTACCCAGACCCCTGCGAGGAGAGTTGGGGTAAAGCCCACAAACCATACGTCGGTAGAATCGTTGGTGGTACCCGTTTTACCGGCCGCGGGTTTACCTAAAGGCAAGACTCGAGTTCCTGTGCCATATTTCACAACGTCTTGAAGAAGAGAAACCATCGTAGCCGCGGTGCGCGGACTTATCACATGATCTTCTGGAATGTAGGACCCATAAAGAATCTTTTTTTCGTAATCACTTAAGTTGAGCTCATCTTTTTTGATGACTTCTTCGCCGGGGCCAATGAGTTGAGAGTTGTAACCCATTTCATCCCAGGGAACGGCCTCGGCACTTTGAGATTCTGGGCTTTTGTTTTCAGCTGCAGCCACAGGGCCAGATTCGCTTTGGCTTTCGGCAGAGGCTTGAGTTTCAGGAATATTGGCTTGGCCCGATGCTTCTTGACCTTTGCTCGAAGTACTCTTGGGAGCTATGCCAGGAGCAGATTCTGATTTTTGTTTGGTTTCATCCCAGGTAATGACAAACTTTTTTTCCATGGGTTTGTGTTCTTCAATCACTTTACCGGTAGGATCTACAATCTTGCGAATAATATGAGTGTCTGGCAAAATTCCACCCGTTACGAAGGTTCCGTAGGCCCGTGCTAAATCGGCAAGATAAATATCGTTTGATCCGAGTGCCATCGAATAATATTTCTGAATGGGAGAGGTAATTCCCAATTTGCGCATGTAAGCATCAAGATAATGCGTGCCGATATCCATGACCATACGTACGGTCACAACGTTTCGAGAATTAACCAAGGCGTTTCGGAAAGTCGTGGGGCCTGTAAAACCACCTCCATAATTTTTAGGGCTCCAAAATTTACCAGGAGACTCTTCGTAGCTGATGGGGGAGTCCATAATCACGGTGTTGGGAGTATAGCCCTTATCGAGCGCTGCCGCATAAATGGGAGGTTTAATTGAAGAGCCTGGTTGACGAAGTGCCTGTGTGGCTCGATTAAATTCACTCTTTCGATAATCGGTTCCTCCAACAATCGCTTTGACTTCACCGGTGAAGGGTTCGTAAGAATAAAGAGCGCCTTGGAGATTGGGTTCTTGTTCGAGAGAGAAGAGCAGGGAGCTGTCTGGGGTACTCGAAGTACTAATAGCCGATTTATTTTCTTCGCTTGTTTTTCCTTTTTTGCTCGCTGTTAAAGGAGAGCTAGTTTTCTTATAGAGTTTTACTTGAACGATGTCGCCTGTTTTTAAACGATCCGCGCCGCCATAAGTCCAGGCCATCGAATCGGGTGTGATGACGCCTTTTTCATTTCCCACCTGAACTTCAAAACCCTTTGCGCGGCTTCCTCCTAAAATTACTCCTTTGTAGTATTTGTTTTCAGCCAAAGGAGTTTTTTGCTTTAAAACGGCTTCTGGATTTTTAGGAGCGGCTTCGAGTAAGCCTTCTTCTTGAAGAATTTTTTGATGATTTTCGAGGCTAAATTTTTGAATTGCTTGCGCATCATTTAAACTTTGGCTGGGGCCTCGAAAACCATGTCGTTTATCAACCTCGCGCACCCCTCGATTTACCGCATTTTCGGCGGCTTTTTGCATATCGAGATTCATGGTGGTGTAAATTTTCCATCCGCCTTTATATAAACCGTCGTCACCGTATTTATCTTGAATGTAGCGCCGTACTTGTTCAACGAAGTAGGGGCCTTTTTGTAGGTTGTATTCTTTATCGGTATCAGCAACGTAAAATTTAAGAGGGGTTTTCTTGGCTTCTTCTTCCTCTTGTTTCTTAATGTAACCCAATTCATTCATGCGGCTCAAAACGTAGAGCTGACGCTGACGCGCGCGATCAGGATTTACGAGCGGATTAAAACTGGAGGGAGCTTTGGGCAGGCCCACCAGCATGGCAATTTCAGCCAAATTCAAATCTTTTAAATCTTTATGAAAGTAATTTCGGGCAGCCGCGGTAATACCGTAGGCACGATTCCCAAAAAAAGTGTGATTCAGATATAAAAATAAAATCTGATCTTTACTGAACATGCTTTCAATTTTAGTGGCAACAATGGCTTCTTGAATTTTGCGTTTTAATTTTCTTTCAGGAGATAAAACTAAAGCTTTTGCGATTTGCTGAGTGAGGGTGGATCCTCCTTGTACGGTGTGTCCTGCCTTCAAGTTTGCCGCAAAAGCACGAAGAATGCCCCAAGGATCAACGCCTTTGTGCTGATAAAATCGCTCATCTTCGGTGGCAACTAATGCTTTAATGATTTGATCGGGAATCTCTTTGATTGGAGTTAAAAAACGGCACTCACTCCAAAATTCGCCCACTTTGTTATTTTCTGAATCAAAAACTTCTGCAACCAGAGGCGGATGGTAATCTTCGATATTATCTAATTTGGGAAGATCTTTCGAAAAGTAATAATAAGCACCGAGAGCGGTAGTGACAAAAATCAGCGAGATAAAAATAAGAAAATTAAAAAAGTAACGAACAAATTTTGGAAAAATATGTTTTTTATTCGATTTAGAATTGTCAGACATGGGTAGGACTGAGCTCCTTACATGGGTGTAGATGAGATTGATTTAAAAAAATCATCGGTAAGAAAAAGGGATACATCATCCAGAGTCATTTAATCAACCGAATAAAATGAGTTTAGTTTGAGATTTGATATTCAAAAAACTTGACTCTCGAGCGAACGCGATTATAAGCAATTTAAAGTTTTTATCAGGTAACTCATTTTTAATTCTTAAATCTAAGGAGAAAAATCATGGTCAGGAAAATGGTATTTCTGCTTACGGCTTTTGCACTTGTAGGTGCGGTGGGTGTGGGCTGTAAGAAAAAAGAGAGCGATGAAGTAACTCCCCCAGTAAAACAAGAAGCTCCGGCGGCTTCAGTGAAGGGCGCGGCAGCTCCCGAAGCACCCGCATTACCCGCACCTTTACCACCACCCCCTCCACCTCCACCGGCTGCTCCGACACCTCCTCCGGGAATGATGGGGGCTCCTACTTCGATGCCAAGTTCAATGCCTGCGCCATCACCTTTTGCTCCTGTTCCAACGAGTGCAGCGCCTGCTCCTTTGGGTGCACCGGCGGCAGCTCCTGTGCCTCCTCCGCCACCCCCTCCACCTCCACCGCCTCCTCCTCCGGCAGCAGCGCCTTCGGTTCCGTAAAATGGAGTGGATGATGTAATTTGTAAAAAGGCCCCGCACGCGGGGCCTTTTTATTTTTTGATACATCAACTCGGTATGATGTTTGTTCGACTGAGTTTTTGTTTAATTTGTCTGTGGTGGGAGGTTTAATGTCGCGGTGGGCTTTTAGATATTGTTCTTCAACTTCAGAAGAATGGTGTGTTGATTCTTTTGCAACAAGAGCGTTCTCGTTAAACTCTTGCACTCAAAAAAGTGATGATTAAAGAAACAAGTAGGTTATCGAATTGATGAAGAGGAAGTGATTCGATGAAGGTAGCTACTGCTGTGAGAAAGAGGGCAATGGGCCAAGGATGAATCAAGAGCAATAGGATAAGCGATGAAATAAAAAATCCCAAAGAGCCAATATAAGTTTTTTGAGGTGAGTAAAAAATTTTCTTTTTTCCCAATTTTTTGCCGAGTACCGCAGCCACTCCATCGGAGATACAAATCAAAACAATTCCGGAAGCTGCCGATTCAAAATCAAAAAAACTGATTGGAATTAAAATTCCTAAGGCGAGTAGGGTGGGGCCCCAATCCGGGCGTGTGCCTCGCCTAAAAAGTTTGGTAAAAGGTTCAAAAAAAGAAAGGCCTTGGTGATTTTTTAAATAAAGAAGTTCGTGAAAAAAATCGAAGGCAATTAAAAGGCTCAAGATAACTATAACTTCTGTTTTATAATTTATTGATAAATATAAGAAAAGTAAGCCTGGAAGGTGAAGTGATTTGCGGAGTAGTTCTCTCTTAAAAGGAGCCATTGATGTTAAATCCATACATCTCCGAAGAAAAAGACGGGGTCAAAACAAAATTATTATGAATTTTCTTATGATAGCGTGAAGTTCCGTAGGCAATTGTTGAGCCCAAAACAGCTCCCATCAAAACATCTGATGCAAAATGTTTGTAAGAATCGACTCGAGAAATGGCCACTAAGCTCGCCAAGGCATAAGCGGGCACTCCGGCTTTGGGGCCATACATCATTTGAAGAACTGTTGCGGTGCTGAAAGCTCCGCTTGCGTGTGCCGAAGGAAAGCCGTGCCCTGAGCCATCTGGACGAGTCCGGTTAAAAGCATATTTCATACCGATTGTGAAAAGCTCCGTCCAAAACAAAGATTCCAAGATGGCTTCGCCGGTGGTTCGAAGTTTAATATTATGAGTGCCAGCGCCCGCGCCAGTCAGGGCAATTCCAATTCCTGCCATGGTGTAAGGGGCACCCATATAATTCAAAACGTCATCGCCGGTGTTTCCGAAAAGGGCATGTGGTTCAAAGCTGTCTTGAATTTTGTGATCTTGAGTGTAGACCCCTGCGGTGGCTCCTGCACCTAAAGCGAGAATTAAAGAACCCCAACCCCAAAAACTTTCTTTGATGTCCATTCCTAAATGGCGAGGCACATCGGAGAAAGTCCATTTTTCTCCACGCTGGGAGCGATCTTCAAATTCAGCATCTTTAGGGGAGACTTCGAGTTTGGAGGGGCTTTCTGAAGAGGCCGCAAAGCTCGCCTGAGAAAAAAAGATTTGTAAACTAATAGCCACCAGAACAAGTGAAGTAAAAAATTTTTTCATAACTTTTCAAACTCGCTTGCTTAAAAGAGATTGTGTCCTATATAGATCTTCTCAATCTATGTCCACTTTAAAACCCATGACCCTGCAAGTAGCCAAGGCAAAAGCCTTAGGCGCGTTTTGGACTTTTCCTACAATTTTATTTTCCTCTTTCATGATTGGTTGGGGAGCTGAGGCCGCCCAGTATTTTATGTCGAAGGGGCTTGCTTTGGCGATTTTGGCTTGGCTTCAAACGCTGCCGGAATTTGCCGTTGAAGCAGTGATTGCCTGGCATCAGGATATTCATTTGATGTTGGCTAATCTTACGGGGAGCTTGCGTTTGTTGGTGGGGCTTGGGTGGCCCATGATTTTTTTTGCACGTGCCTGTTTTGGAAGCAAAAAAAATAAGAAGAAGCGTTTTTCGGCCATTGAGCTCGAGCGCGAAGATGCAATTGGTATTGTGAGTCTTTTACTTCCTCTTCTCTATTTCGTTTTTATTTTCTTCAAGGGAAGTTTAACTTTTTACGATGGTGTTGTGCTTTTGTTGTGTTACCTGGTTTACTTGTGGTTGGTGCAGAAAGTTCCGGCAGAAGAGGCCGAAGAAATTGCCGACATGCCTTGGGTTCCTCGAAAAATCATTGGTTTTTCTCCTTTTTTTAGAAATCTTTCCATTCTTTCTCTTTTTATTGGCGGTGGGGTTTTGCTCTACCTTTGTGTGGAGCCTTTTTTAGAGAGCATGATGGGTTTGGCCATGACCATTGGCATTTCGGAATTCGTTTTTATTCAGTGGCTTTCTCCCTTTCTTTCGGAGTTTCCAGAAAAAGTGACCGCTTTTAACTGGGCGCGTCGAGAGGGGAAGGCTGGGATGGCCTTAATGAATATGGTGAGTTCAAATATCAATCAATGGACTCTCCTGGTGGCGATGATGCTTTTTATTTTTTGTTGGTCGAAGGGGGAAATAACCGGGTTTGATTTTGACGGACATCAAAGCACCGAGCTTGCACTGACGATTGCCCAATCTTTTTTGGCCTTTTTTATTCTTCTCGATATGCGGTTTCGCTGGTTTGAAGCGATTATTCTTTTCGTTTTGTGGGTAATTCAATTTATTCTGCCTCATCTTCGCGAAGAAATGGTTTGGGTGTATTTAGCGCTCTGTGGGGTTTATCTTTTTCTTTTTCTTTTCCAATGGCGCAAAATTAAGGCGTTTGAAGAATTTAAAAATTGTTATTCCACTCTAATTGCTGGGCAAAAGTCATAAAATAGGCCTTTTTAAAGAACGTTGGACTCTGTTTGACAAATGAAATGAGCCTATGTTAGAGGCCCCAGCCAGGCTAAAATAAAAAGTTAAAGAAAACAGAGGAGTTAAAAACGCATGCAAAAAGTAGAAACTGTGAAAACAGCCACGATTAACAAGTTTAAAATCCATGAAAGCGATACAGGGTCACCCGAAGTTCAGATTGCTTTACTGACTCGCCGGATCAATGAACTTACTGATCATTTCAAAACACACAAAAAAGATCATTCTTCACGCCGTGGACTCCTGAAGATGGTAGGACAACGTCGCCGTCTATTAGGTTATCTTAAAACCAAAAACAAAGATCGCTACTCGCGCTTGATTGGTGAGTTAGGCATTCGTAAGTAGTTTTGGTTTTATCTATCCATTTAAATTAAAAAACTAAGAAAGTATTTACTCTCTTAATGAAGGAGATTCCTATGGCAGTCCATCGCGTTAGTGCGGAATTAGGCGGAAAAGAAATTATTATTGAAACCGGAAAACTTGCGAAGCAATCGACAGGCTCGGTCACCGTGAGGTGCGGAGATACCTTGGTGCTCGTGAATGCTGTCATTTCTTCTTCAGCAAAAGAGGGGATCGATTTTTTTCCATTAACGGTTGATTATCTCGAAAAGACATTTGCTGCCGGAAGAATCCCGGGCGGCTTTTTCAAACGTGAAGGGAAGCCGACTGAAAAAGAAGTTTTAACCTCTCGTTTTATTGATCGTCCTATTCGTCCTCTTTTTCCCGATCATTTCCATAACGATGTGCATGTGGTGGCTTTGGTGCTTTCGGCAGATGATGAAAATGACCCCGATATTTTAGCAATGATTGGAGCTTCGAGTGCTCTCATGTTGACGGGAGCTCCTTTTCTAGGCCCGATTGCTGGATGCCGAGTTGGGAGAATCGATGGAAAAATCGTGGTCAATCCTTCGATGAGTGAATTGCAAAAATCCGATCTCGAAGTGATCGTAGCCGCCAGTAAAGATGCGGTAGTCATGGTTGAAGGGGGTGCTGATGAAGTTTCTGAAGAAACCATGATTCAAGCAATTCTTACCGGACATGAAGCGATTCAACCCCTTTTAAAAGCTCAAAAAGAATTGGCCGAAAAAGCTGCAAAACCCGCAATGACCGTTGAAATTCCTGAAGCGAATGTTCCTTTGATTGCTGAAGTGAAAAAAGTGGCCGAAGAAAAACTTCGTTCTGCCATTCGTATTCCCGAAAAGTTAAAACGCTACGAAACCCTTGATCAAATTAAAAAAGAAACCGTTGCTGCTTTAGTTACCGAAGGAGATCCTGAAGAAAAGGGCGATGAAGTAAAGGCGATTTACGAAGATTTAAAGCGTACTTCAGTACGGCAAATGATTTTAAAAGATGCAGTGCGTATTGATGGTCGTAAGCATGATCAAATTCGTCCGATCACTTGTGAAGTGGGTTTACTTCCCCGAACTCACGGGTCGGCTCTGTTTACTCGCGGTGAAACTCAAGCCCTTGTGGTGGCAACTTTGGGCACTGAAGACGATACTCAGCGTATTGAAACGCTTACCGAAACGGGCTACAAAAACTTTATGCTTCATTATAACTTCCCCGGATTTTCAGTGGGTGAAGTAAAGCCGATGCGCGGCCCAGGGCGCCGAGAAGTAGGGCATGGCGCTTTGGCGGAGCGTGCGGTGCGTCAAGTGATGCCTAAAGATTGCCCTTATACGATTCGAATTGTGTCTGAAATTTTAGAATCCAACGGATCTACCTCGATGGCTTCGGTTTGTGGTGCCTCACTTTCTTTGATGGATGCTGGAATCAAGACTAAGGCCCCTGTTGCGGGTATTGCCATGGGCTTGATTAAAGAAAGCAATGATATTGCCATTCTTTCGGATATTTTGGGTGATGAAGATCATTTAGGAGACATGGATTTTAAAGTTGCGGGAACCTCTCAAGGAATCACTGCAATTCAGATGGATATTAAAATTGAGGGATTAACCCACGATCTTTTAGCAAAAGCCTTAGAACAAGCCCGAGTGGGTCGCTTACACATTCTTTCTAAAATGGCAGAAGCTTTAACCACCCCGCGAGAAGAGCTTTCTCCGTATGCGCCTCGCTTTGCCTGTGTGAGAATTCCAAAAGATCGCATTAAAGATGTGATTGGTCCTCAAGGTAAAGTGATTAAAGCCATTGTTGCAAATACAGGCGTAAAAATGGACATCGAAGACGAAGGAATTGTAAATATTTTCTCAACCGATGGCGCTGCCTTAGAAAAAGCGAAGCAAATCGTAGAATTTATTGTGGCCGAACCTATCGAAGGAAAGACCTATTTAGGGACGGTAGTGAAGATTATGGATTTTGGTGCTTTTGTAGAGATTTTACCTGGTACCGATGGTTTGGTGCATATTTCTCAACTCGATAATCGTCGAGTTGAAAAAGTGACGGATGTTTTAAATGAAGGCGATGAGGTTGTTGTAAAAGTGTTAGAGATTGATCGTTCTGGAAAAATCCGTTTGTCTCGCAAAGATGTATTAGGACAAGAAGCAGAGATTAAACCGATCCGCATTCCACGGTAATTATGTCGATTCGTATTGCGATTCAACGCGTAGGTAAACACGCCGAAGGCCTTCCTCTTCCGAGTTATATGAGCTCCGGAGCAGCGGGCATGGATTTGTATGCCGCTTGTGCTGAAACGATTCTCTTAAAACCCCTCGAGCGGGCGCTGGTGCCTACTGGTTTTGCAATTGCAATTCCTGAAGGTTATGAAGCACAGATTCGTCCGCGCAGTGGGTTGGCCCTCAAGCAAGGCATCACTTGTTTGAATACTCCCGGAACCATCGATTCGGATTACCGCGGTGAAGTAGGCGTGATTTTAGTGAATCTTTCAAATCAAGAAGTGCAGATTAAACGGGGCGATCGCATTGCCCAAATGGTGATTCATTCGGTAGAAAAAGCCGAGTGGATAGAAACTGCTTCGCTTGCTTCGAGTGAGCGAGGGCAAGGTGGCTTTGGTTCAACAGGACATCGCTAATCTTCTTGTCAAAACCCAAAAATCAGTGATAGTGCCGGCTCTCTAATTTAAGCTCCTTTTCACCGTAAGGTTGAAAGTTTTATGAAAAAAATCATTCTTTTTTTCTTCGTGTTTTTCCTTTTTTCGGGCCTCGCACATGCCCAGCAAAAACGCGTGGGATTAGCCACTTACGAGGTGGTGAGTGATAACACGAGTTCCGATTACCTCAAAAAAGTAATCTCCGAATCATTATCGAATACCTTGAGTGGGCAAAATCAGGTGGTAGAAGTAAACGAGCTGGAAGGTGATCTTAAGAGAAAGGGCGTTTCAAATTTTTTAAAACGTGAAAAGCTAGATGCATTGGTAGTGGGCTCGGTGGTGAAAGTAGGAAGCAGTGTTGAAATTTATACACGCATTTATTTAGCCCAAGGTAGAGAACCGATTTCGTTGAATGCAAATATTGATAAGCTCGATGCTTTTTTATCGGCGCTTCGCACTCACGGGCAACGCGTTGCAGGAGAGCTTGCAAAAGCTCCAACAGCTCCGATTGCGCCGCTTGTAACTCCAACCCCCGTACTCTCGAAAGCTTCTGAGGCTCCTGAAAAAGTAAAAGCGCCAGAAAAAAACACAAAATCTACTAAACAAGAAATTGAACCCACTCCATTACCCGAGCAAAAACCAGTTCCCGTGACCGGGCAAGATGCCCGTATCAAAAAAGGTGGGCAGATTTCTGCTGCAGTGGTGACACCCGATTACCGTTGGATGAGCGATCTCTTTGCCTACGAAGGCCGAGGGATGGTTTACGCCGACCTAGATGGCGATGGCAAAAATGAGTTGGTTGTAATTAGCTTAAAGCGTGTTTACGTTTACGAGCTTTCTCAAAATCAAATTCGTCTTTTGGCCATGTATGAAGGAAACGACGAAGATAATTTTGTGAGAGTTTATGCCTACGATTTAAATGGAGATGGAAAAAAAGAAATTCTGGTGAGTGATGTACGATTCGCACAAGCAGCTTCTCTAGGCTTGGAATACCAAGGTGGAAATTTTAAAGTGTTATTTGAAAAATCTCCCTGGCTCTTGAACGTGATTGATTGGGAAGGAAAGCCTACTTTGATTGGCGAATCTTATATTGGACGCACGATTGATTATCATCATCTCCGTAAGTTGAAATTGGAAGGAAAGAAACTCAAAGAAGAGCCCGAAGATTTGCCTTTATCTAAAGACATTGGATTGTATGGCCTTGCTAACTTTCAACTCTCTGCGCAAGATACAACGCCCAGCCTTGTCTATTTAACTCCATCGGGTAGTTTAAAAGTTTTGCAATGGGATGGAAAAAAATATGTGAAAAAATGGGCGAGCGGCGATAAGTTTGGAGGCAGCTCAAATTTTATTCGCATGGATGTCAGAAATTTTTTAAACGAAGTCGATAATGAGTTTACTTATTTTAATGTGAACCCGAGTACCTGGTTAGAGAGTGGGGCAGGCGCGGTGATGGTTCCTAAAAATGAGAATTTTACAAAAGGTATGGTTGGCACCCGACCCGTTGCAAAAGATGGATTTTTTGTCAAATTGGTTTGGGGTGATTTAGGGCTGCGTGAAGTGTGGAGCACCAAAAAGGTAGAAGGTTATATTGCTGATCAGCAAGTGGTTCAATTGCCTTGGGAGAAAAAGAAACAACTTCTTGTTTTATTTTGGGTGCGCGATAAAGGCTTTATGAATGCAATGGGTGCTTTAAAAACGGCCGTTGCGATTTATGATTTGGATTAGAAGTAGCTCTAAGTTAGATGTTTTGGTCTTTTTTAATTGAAGAGGCGTTTAGAAAAGCCTGGCGACAAGGCCGCCCTGAAGGAGTGACCGCAGCGTATCTATGATGATACGTGAGGAGCACGGATGAAGGGCAACGCTGTGGCAAGGCTTTTATAGACGCCGATCTAAGGCGGTGTAGCTCAGTTGGTTAGAGCGGCGGAATCATAATCCGTGTGTCGTGGGTTCGAATCCCTCCTCCGCCATTCGGTCTACCGGTTTGAATAAAGCATCATCTGCGTTGTTGCCCCGTTTTCACCACTCCTCGACGTACATTTAAGTACGCCTGCGTCGGGTTCAACGGGGCGCCTAGCATCCTGAAGCTTTCTTCAAACCTTATTATTTTATCAATTTTTTGTATTCCTTTTTATTTCATGTCTCTTCCTACCCTCGCAATTATTGGTCGCCCGAATGTTGGTAAATCAACTTTGTTCAATCGCTTGATCGGCAAAAAAGAAGCGATTGTTTATGATCAGCCTGGAGTGACTCGCGATCGCCATTATGCAACAGCGGATTGGTCGGGGGTCAGCTATCGAGTAATGGACACCGGTGGATACGAAGCAACTCCGGAGTCGACCTTGTTTCAGCAGATGAAAAAACAAACCGAGTTTGCGATCGAAGAGGCGAATGTTATTTTTTTTGTGGTCGATAGCCAAGTAGGGCCGCAGCGCGATGAAGAGTCGATTGCTAAGAGACTAAGACGAAGCGGTAAAAAAGTATTTTTGCTGGTGAATAAGATTGATCACACACAACATGAGCCAGCTCTACATGAGTTTCATCGTTTAGGGTTTTCAGATATTTTTCCTATTTCAGCAGAGCATGGGCGAGGTGTTGCAGAGCTTCTGGATGTTTTAATTTCAAATTTTTCTCATACTCCACCTATCGAAAATAAAGAAAAGATAATGAAGGTGACGATTATTGGTCGCCCAAATGTGGGGAAATCTACCTTGCTTAATCGTTTGTTTGGTGCCCCCCGAGCGGTTGTGCATGATGCGCCAGGAACAACAAGAGATCCTTTAGATGTGGAGCTTAGTTACGAAGGAAAAGATTATTGTTTTATTGATACCGCGGGGATTCGGAGAAAATCCCATGCCGAGGGTAAGATTGAGAAAGTTTCGGTTGTAAAAACCTTTGAGCAAATTCGCCGCAGTGATTTAGTTTTATTACTACTCGATGCAACAGTTGGAGTGACGGCTCAAGACGGCAAAGTGGCAGAAGAGGCATTGGGGCGGGGAAGACCTCTTTTAATTTTGATTAATAAGTGGGATCTCATGAAGAAGTCCGATTGGCCTGCTTTCGAAAAAAAACTTCGCCTCAAGCTTGGAAATTTGGATTTTGTGACGATTTTTCCAATTTCAGCAAAGAATGGCTCGGGCCTCTCGAAGCTTTTCTCTCAAATGCAAGAGGTATATGCCCAATACGAAAAACGCATCTCTACCTCGGAAGCAAATCGTATTTTTAGAGAGGCGATTGAACGGCATCCTCCGCCCATTGTATCGGGTAAGGCCTTAAAACTCTTTTTTATGACCCAAGTCAAAAGTAAACCTCCTCGCTTTGTGGTTTTTACCAATCACCCCCAGCTTGTGCCCGAAGTGTATAAGCGCTATTTAATTCGTTCTCTCCGAGAGGCGTGTGGCTTTCAAGGAACCCCTTTGTTTATTGATTTTACGGCCCGTCGATCTAAGCAGGGTTAGAAACTTGGCTAAACCTGAAGAATTCCAAAAGCTTAAAATTTGCCGCATTGCACCAAAAAAATAAACAAGATCAGGGATTTAGAGGTTGACACTCTTGTTAAACCTTGCTAGCCTCTGTACATATTCAAATAAAGTTTTCCAAGAAAGACTATTTCTACTTAAGGGTGTTAATTCGGGGCCTTAGGTAGTATTTTTTTTAATAAAATCAACAAGTTGAGGTGCAGTATGAAAAAAATAACCCCATTTCTTTTGGTTTTCGCTTTTTCTCTCTTAGTGAGTTCTACCTCCCATGCGGTTGTTACGGAATGCACAGAAGAAGCCTGTGAGCTTCCCCCGGCTTCTGCCTCTCAATTTTTCTTAGATGATGTGAATGATTTGCAAGAGATTGATGATTTGGCTTCATTGCCTTTAGAAGGGGCATTTTGGCCTGTAGAAGGTATTTTGACTGGTCATTATGGCAAATGGAGAGGTGGGCGCCATCGTGGGCATTATCATGCAGGAGTTGATATTGCAGCTCCCGTGGGTACCCCAATTTATAGTCCCTTAGACGGCGTAGTTGCTTTTGTGGGCCGCAAAGGTGGTTATGGTTTAGCAGTAGTCATTGAGCATGGAAATGGAATCGCCACCCTTTATGCTCATAATTCAGATGTGAGTGTTCAAGAAGGGGATACAGTAAAAAAGGGGCAAAACATTGCGAAGGTGGGTTCTTCTGGCCACAGCACCGGCCCCCATCTACACTACGAAGTACGTGTAGAAGGTCGTCCTCAAAATCCTTTGGCCTGGACTCAGCGTCTTCAATCTCAAAAATCTTAGTGATTGGTGTTTAATCTAAAATAAAAAAGACAGCCTAAAGCTGTCTTTTTTATTTTTGCCTTCGTAGAGTCTTTTAATTTTCTTGAACTTCTTCTTCAGCGGCTTCCAAGCTCACCCATTCTCCATTCTCTTCATCGTCGGGAAGTGCCTTTAAATGTTTCTCGTATTCCGATTGTTTGATATCGCCTTTATGAATACGGCGCTCGATCAAGCGTACGTCAAAATTCTTTTCACCAATTTTTGTCATTGTAAATCAGTAGTCAATAATCAGTAGCGAGTAGTCAGTGTAAAACTAACAACTGGTAACTGGTAACTGGCAACTGCCTTTTTAAGGTTTTTCAATTTCCATGAGGACCTTGCCATTCTTGAAAATCCTCACATCACCGGTAGATTCCGAGATAACGATAGCGATTGCATTTGTCAAGGCAGTGATTCCGGCAGCGGCAATATGACGGGAGCCCAAGCCGCGAGGCACATTGTCTTCTTCGTGGGCAGCGCCCAAATAACGTCCGGCAGTAATTACCGTTCCATCTTCTCCAATGATGAAAGCACCATCAATTGCTGCAAATTCACGAATGGTTTCTTTTAGGGCCGGGTTCAAGATATTTCTTTCTTCTTCATCATAGCCTTTAAAAGGATTGATAATCATCTGTTTGGAAAGCTGCATTACGCGATCTTGATCGCCGATGACGAAAATAGTTCCGATGGGTTTTCCTTCTCGGCCTTTGTTTGCAAGCTCCAGTGAGAGTGCTAGAACATGTTCAAACACTTCAGGTTGGATGATGTCAGAAATATTAGTGATATTTTTACTGGTAATAATTTCAGTTTCTTTTCCGATTTCAATCACCAAACAAGTATCTAAAAGTTTTAAATCGGGGTTTCCACCTAAGAAGACAATCTTTTCATTTCCTTTGAAAAACTCTTGGGAGAAAGCCAGTGCCATGCTGATTTTAATTAGGCCCAAGCGTCCAAGGTTGATGTTGGGAACATGGATTAATCTTTTTCCGGAAGAATTTTCCGATAGATCTTTTTCTTTTTGACTCACCAAAACGAGTTCGCAACCTTTAGGAAGCTCTGGAATATCGGACTCTCCAAGGGCTTCTTTGAAGAGAAAAAAGAATTTTGCCTTCGTGCCCTTGGCAATATCTAGGGCTGCACGTATCATGGTTTTGTTTAAAATTTTCATAAAGAATATAGATTTTGATTAAGGGTATAGGCCTCGCGTTAACATGGCCTGTGAAATATGCTCAATGCTTCGCATCAAACAAGCTAATCGATTATTTACCGACTTTTCTTGAGCGGTACGTACCATGTTTGTAAAACCTTTTTTCATCATTTCACCCAGACGATTATAAATTTCTTGTTCGGTCCAAAAAAAGTTTTGAAGATCTTGCACCCATTCAAAATAAGAAACAATCACGCCGCCCGCATTGGCCAAGACGTCTGGGATCACAAAAATGTCTGGATTGTTGAGTAATATTTTATCGGCATTAAGAGTGCAGGGACCATTAGCAGCTTCGGCAAGAATCCGACATTTTAATTTTGCGGCAATTTTTTCTGTGATTGTTCCCTCGCAAGCAGCAGGTATCAGAATGCTGCAGGGGAGTAGGGTCATTTCTTCATGACTTAAAGCCTCTGCGTTGGGATAACCCACCAAGGTTTTATTTTTTTCATAATAATCCTGGAGTGAGAAGTAAGAAATACCGTTTGGATTATAAAGGGCACCCTTTACATCACTTACTCCAATAATCTTACATCCTCTTTCTTCGAGCGATTTATGAGCAGTGCTTCCCACATTTCCGAAGCCCTGAATCACTACTGTAGTATCGAAGCCCAATTTTATTCCGAGATGCGCAGCAGCTTCTTCTATCACGTAGGCTACTCCACGGCCCGTGGCCTCTTTACGCCCTAAAGATCCACCAATCGAAACGGGCTTACCCGTAACAATCTCCGGAATGCTATAGCCCTTAAATTGACTATAGGTATCCATGATCCAGGCCATCACTTGTTCGTTGCTTCCCATGTCTGGGGCGGGGATATCAATGTCTGGACCAATAAAATTGATGATTTCTGCTGTGTAGCGCCTTGTCATGCGTTGAAGCTCAGCTCGGCTTAAGGGGCTTGGATCAATTTGGATACCGCCCTTTGCCCCTCCTAGAGGCAGCCCAATCAAGGCACATTTCCAGGTCATGAGCATTGCCAAAGCGCCAATTTCACCCAAACTCACTTTTGGATGGTAGCGTAGCCCTCCCTTAAAAGGGCCCAAAACATTATTGTGCTGAACCCGGTAACCCGCTACTACTTGAACTTTGCCATTATCCATTCGGAAAGGAATAGAGACGATGAGTGCTCGGGCAGGAACCCGTAAACGTTGAAAAATGTTCTCATCGAGACTGAGTTTTAAGGCCGCCTCTTCGAATTGAGTTTGGACTTGTCCAAATAACGGATTTTCCCATTCGGTTGAGAGTTTTTTCATAGAATTCCTACGCATATCGTTTGCTTGAATGACCTAAATATTATATGAATCTTTCTATGAAATTGCGAAATCTTTTTTGCTTAGTTTTTCTACTTTTTTGGGTTTTGCCCTTAAGAGGGGAAGGGCAAGAAAAGCGAAATCCGTTCATAGTCGAATGGAACGACGCAGTTCGGCATATTAGCCCAGGTGAAAAATTCGATCTTGTCTTTAAATTTCAGGTTCCCGCCGGGCATTATCTCTATCAAGAAAAAACCTCCATTCAGTTTTCTCAATTAAATGGAATAAAAATCCTTAAAAAGACGATTCCTTCTGCCAGCAAACATCTCGATCCTTTTACGCATAAAGAAGAAGAAATTTACTTAAAAGATTTTGAAATTATTTTTAGTTTGGAAGTTCCAAAAACTATTCCCTTAGGGCGGGTTACGCTAGAGGGTGAGTTGCGCTACCAGGGGTGTTCGAGTGATTTTTGTTATCGCCCTATGAAATTGCCGGTTTTAATTCCACTCGAAATTTCAGCTCAAAAAAAAAGTGAAGAAAGCTCCATTCAAAAATCGGAAACAGCGCCAGGTTCTTTAAAGCTCAATTCTTTAGCAGAAAAATCTTGGTCAAAAGATCTGCGCAAAATCACTTCTGCCCAAACCAACCCTCTGGCCTGGATTGAAGAAACTCGGCTTGAAAAATTACTCCAGCTAAACCCGTTTGTATTGTTGGCACTGGCCTTTCTGGCAGGTATTTTAACGGCTTTTACTCCCTGTGTTTTGCCGATCATTCCGCTAACGCTTGCTATTATTGGGCTCCAAAAACAGAAGAATTTTCTAAAAAATCTTTTTCTAACTTTTAGTCTCATTCTGGGAATGGCCCTCACTTATGCTTTGCTCGGACTCGCTTCGGCTTTTTTAGGTTTAAAAGTAGGATTCATTTTTCAAAGTTTTTATTTTTTAATTTTTCTTATTTTATTTTTTGGAATCATGTCGCTTGCCCTTTTTGATGTGATTCGCTTGGAGCTTCCCCTTTTTATACGGAATTTCTTAGGGGGGGGTGGGGGGGAAAGGATATTTCGGTTCTTTTTTGGCAGGCATGACTTTAGGTTTCATTGCCTCACCTTGTGTGGGGCCGCTTGTAGGCCCCCTGCTCTTATGGGTAGCTCAGAGTCAAAATGTTTTATGGGGAGGGGTGGTTTTACTCAGTTATGGCTTAGGCATGGGGCTTCTTTTTTTGGTGGGAGGCACTTTTTATTCAAGTTTGGGCACTCGTATTAAAAGTGGAACTTTTACAGTTGTCTTGAAACGTTTTTTGGCAATTTTAATGTTAGCACCCGCGCTCTATTATGCCTCGATTGTATATTCGCAGATTCGAGGAGGAGAAGAACGGGTAGGGTGGCATACTTCTCTTACGCCTGGTTTTGAAGAAGCTACTCGTCTTCATCAAGCTATTATTCTAGATTTTTATGCCGATTGGTGTTTACCTTGTTTGGAGATTGATCATAAAACTTTTCAAAATCCACAAGTACAAGAGAAATTAAGAAAAATTACCAAGATCAAGATTGATTGCACCCAAGAAACACCGATTTGCAAAGAAGCGGTAGATCGCTATCAGGTGATTGGTTGGCCAACGATTTTGTTTTTCGACCAGAACCAAAAAATACAAAACGATTTATCGGTGGTGGGGGGATTTGTTTCTCCTGAAAAAATGTTGGAAATATTAAACGAGATTGAAAGAAGGTCTCTTTGATTTCAACAGAAGATATTCTGAAAGAAATCCGTTTACCCGATTATAAAGGACGGCATGTTTTTACAGCCCGTCTTCGTTTATTAATCATTCTCGTTTTTTGGCTGCTTTCTATTCTGGTTTTCCCAACAATCTGGAAGTTTTCACCATTCATCCCGATTATTTATTCCTTCACTTTTCTCTTAACCGTTATTTGCTACAACAATGTGTTGAATGGACGTTTTTTGCTCTTTTCTTTTCTCTTTGAAATGATCGCCGATATTTTTTCAATCACCTTAGTGGTTTACATGACCGGTGGAGAAAAAAGCGAATTTTTTACCCTCTACATTTTGTATTGCATTGCAGCCGGAACCTTCTATTCCAATGTGATTGCGCTGATTGCAGCCTTTTTATCGCTCGTGTTTTTTGCAAGCTTGGTCCTTTTGCTTTACTCGGGAGTGTTGGGGCATTTTCGATACCCTTCTGAAGATCTTAGATTCCTGTTTAGTTGGGAAGGCCTATCTTTCTTAAATCTGGCTTTATTGGCAATTTTTTTACCGGTTGTTGTTTATGCTGTAAAAATTGCCAATCATTTTTCGCGCGTGAAAGAGAGAGCACTCGAAGAAAGAAATAAACAGCTCGTTGCTTTGAACCGAATTTCGAGCAGCATCAAAGGTTTCTTTTCTCTCGAAAAGGTGATTCGTCATGTTTTGGGTGGAGTGATTGATGGCTTGGGTTATGAAACTTGCTTTTTGGTGCTTCCCTCCAAAAAAGAAGATGCCATTTTATTTTATGCTCCAAAAGATCATGAAGTTACCCAAAAAATTGAGCGAATTTTGGGGCTTCCTTTTTCTGCGCTTCGCCTTCCCAACTTAGAAGAAAATTCTGTTTTTCAAGCGATTCGAAAAAATCGAATTGTATTTCGACAAGAGCTTTATGAGTTGGTAAAGGGAATCAAACCCACCATTACCAAAGATTTGGCCGATAGCATTCAAAAGAATTTAGGGTTCAAAAAGTTTATTATTACTCCTTTGGTGGCTGAACGTAAGGTGGTGGGTGCTTTTATTGGTGTGAGTAAAAATGATTATGTCGATGAAATGAGTGTGAGTGCTTTAGAAAACTTTGCCAATCAAGCTGCACTGGCTCTAGAAAGCGCCCAACTTTTTGAGGAACTCAAACAGAAAAATATCGATTTAGAAAAAGCGAATCAAATTAAAGGAGAGTTTTTAGCCATTATGAGTCATGAGCTCCGAACTCCCCTAACGGCAGTGATTGGTTTTACCGAGCTTTTACTTGAAGAGGTCGTGGGTGAAATTAATCCAGAGCAGCGTGAGTATCTAAAAGAGGTTGTTCAAAACAGTGAAAATCTCTTGCTCATGATTAATTCAGTTTTAGATTTTTCGAAAATTGAATCGGGAAAAATGGACTTAAACTTGGAGCCCTTTAGTGTTGGAAAGTTAGTGAAAGAGGTAAAAGGAACCGTAATGCCTCTTTTAAAGAAAAAAGGCTTAGAGCTTGATATTGATGCACCGCCCAAGCTTCCTGAAATTGTGGCCGATGAAAGAAAGCTCCGCCAGGTCTTGTTGAATCTGGTTTCCAATGCCATCAAGTTTACAGAGCAAGGAGGAAAAATTCGTTTGGAGCTACGTTATAGTCCACAGCCCAAGGCTCTTTGGATGTATCCTCAAGTGCAAGATAAAACTCCTTTCGAAGAAGGCTATTTTAAGATTTTGGTTGAAGACAATGGAATTGGTATTGAAGAAAAAAATCTCGATTCAATTTTTGAGCCTTTCTCACAAGTAGACTCTTCTTTTACCCGAAAATATTCAGGCACGGGCCTTGGCCTTGCCTTAAGCAAACAGTTTATCGAAATGCATTCTGGAATTATCTGGGTAGAAAGTGTGTATGGAAAAGGCTCCCAATTCACCATTCTACTCCCCATTCGCCCTCCGGAAGAAGATGAAAGAGAGAATACGGTGGCCGAACGCCGTCAACAAAGTGACGATATCCAATTAGAATAATTCTTTAGGAATACATCGCATGGAACACATGAATGCCCAGCATATCTTAGAAACTCTGGCTTTGGTGTTGGGGGCTGCGGCAGTTTCTACCCTTCTTTTTCAAAAGCTCAAACAACCGGTGGTCTTGGGTTATCTTATCGCCGGGATGATCGTTGGCCCCCATACGGCAATTCCTTTGCTGGCCGATGCAGATACGGTTCATACACTTTCTGAGTTAGGGGTTGTTCTCCTGATGTTTTCTTTAGGGTTGGAGTTTAGCATTCGTAAGCTTTTTAAGGTTTTTCCAAGTGCAGGGTTTATTGCTCTGTTTCAATCGAGTTTAATGATTTGGTTGGGCTATATTGCAGGGCAGGGTTTTGGATGGACTAAGCTTGAAAGTATTTACGCCGGTGCGATTTTGGCGATTTCGAGTACCACGATTATTATCAAGGCTTTTACCGAACAGAAAGTTCAAGGAAAATTAACCGATATTGTTTTTGGAGTACTCATTGTCGAAGATCTCGTCGCGATTTTATTGCTAGCGATTCTTGTTCCTTTTTCGAATCGAGGAGAACTCTCGGGAGTAGAAGTTGCAAAAGATATTGGCGCGTTATTTTTGTTTCTCTCCATCTTAATTTTTTTGGGGCTTTTAATTGTGCCCCGCCTTTTTCGTTTTATTGCTCGTTTTGAGAGGCCTGAAATTACGCTTGTTGCGAGTGTTGGGTTTTGTTTCACAATCGCCCTGATTGCTGAGCTTCTTGATTATTCGGTGGCTTTGGGTGCTTTTTTGGCAGGCTCCCTCATTGCAGAATCGGGAGAAGAAAAACAAATCGAAAAATTGATTTATCCGGTTCGAGATCTCTTCGGGGCAATTTTCTTTGTCTCGGTGGGAATGCTGATTAATCCTGCGGTGATTCCGCAGTATTGGTTACCGATCTTGGTGTGCACCCTTTTGGTGGTGGTAGGAAAAATAGGGGGGGTAAGTATTGGCGCTTTTTTAACGGGTTATAGCCCGCGTTTATCAATTAAGTCGGGCATGAGTATGGCGCAAATCGGAGAATTTTCTTTTATTATCGCAGGGGTGGGCTTGGCGAATGAGGCAATTCGAGAGTTTTTGTATCCAATTGCTGTTACGGTTTCTGCGCTTACCACCTTGCTGACACCTTGGTTGATTCGAGCTTCTAATCCTGTTGCAAATTATATTGAAAATCATTTGCCGAGTTCTTTGCAAACTTTCACTTCTTTGTATGGATCTTGGATTCAAAAAATCAAACAGAATCCTCTAAAGAAAAAAAGTTTGATTCGTCGTTTGATGATGGTGATTCTCCTCGATTGTATGCTGATTATCGGGCTTGTAATCGGGCTTTCTGTTTTTAAAGCAAAAGTTGTGAGTTTTTTGATGAATTGGATTCATTTGCCGAATCCTTTTTTGAGTTTTATTCCACTTTTATTGGCGCTGCTTTGTTTGTCTCCTTTTTTAATAGGCGTTGTGCAATCTGCCCGAAAATTGGGTTATGTTTTGGCAACGGGGGTGATGCCTATTGTAGAAAAAGGGAAACTCGATCTTGCAGCGGCTCCCAGGCGAGCCTTGCTGGTTAGCCTTCAGTTAGTCATCATTCTTCTAATTGGAATTATTTTATTGGCAATTCTTCAACCGTTTATCCCTATTTTTTATAGTGGAACTTTTGCCATTGTTTTACTTTTCTTAAGTGTTGCTTTTTGGAGAGGTGCTGAAAATCTAGAAGGGCATATGAAATCGGGGGCCGAAATTCTTTTAGAAGCAGTTTCGCTTAAAAAACAATCTCACGAAGTTAAAACATTATCTCTCGAACAGCTCTTGCCAGGGATTGGCGATGTAACTCCCATTGCTTTGCAGGATCAAAGTCCTGCCGTGGGTAAAACGCTAGCCGAAATCGATTTGAGAGGGGTGAGTGGTGTGAGTGTGATTGCCATTATTCGAGAGGGCGAAAAACGAGTCGTCGCCCCGAGTGGAAAAGAGCGTTTGAGATCAAAAGATACCCTTGCGTTAATCGGGAGCAAAGAAGAGATTGAGGTTTCTAGAGGAATTCTTTTGGGAGATTCTGCAAAAATCCGGGCTTGAATTTTAGTAGTACGGATTCGCGCCCGAGGCATGATCGGTTTGATCGACCACGGCCACAATTTCGGGCACTTCTTCTTTAATACGCAATTCAATGCCATTTCGAAGGGTTGCCTGGGAGCTCGCGCAGCCCTGACAGCCGCCGCCCATTTTTAAATAAACCGTATTATCTTTGAGTGCCACGAGTTCTGCAAAACCTCCGTGAGAGGCAATGGCAGGGTTAATTTCGGAGTTCAAAAGATCAACGATCTTTTTTACTTTTGGATCAGAGAGATCAAGCTTAGTTGCTTCTTCTTTTTTCGGAGGGGCTGTTTCTACTTTAAAACCACGGGTCCAGCTGGTTTCTAAAAAATCAACCTTTGCATTTTGAAGTGTTTCTTCGAGTTCTTTGGCATAGACCACATTAAAACTTCCTAAGTTCACGACATGATCTGCCGGAGAAACCGACTCGATTGGATCGAGCGAAAAGCCAAAATCTTCAGGGCCTCGAGAGCGAATGCGAAGTGCCCAAGATTTGGGATCTTTATCTTGCAAGAAAAAAACCGCACGTTCTTTTGCTTTTTCAGTAAATTGAATCATAATTTCTCCTTAACTTTTTCTATCAATTCTTACTTAATTCCGCAACCACGGGTTTAGAGCACTCTCATTATAACACATTTGAGATATTTCGATTCCGGAAAACCCAGCAAAATAGGGTGATCTGGGCCTTGGGAGCGAATGGCCAAAATTTGAATTTTCTTTTTTGCATCGAAGGCCGCATCTTCTAAAGTTTTTAGAAATTCTTCTTCAGAAAGATGATGGCTGCACGAGGAGCTAATCAAAACTCCCCCTTCACACAAAAGCTGCATGGCACGTAGATTAATTTCTTTGTAACCCCGCAGGGCCTGGGTAAGTTGAGAGCGCGATTTTACGAAAGCGGGCGGATCTAAATTAATCAAATCAAATTTTTCTTTTCGTTGACTTGTCTCTTTTAAATAATCAAAAACATTGGCCGAAAT
Organism: uncultured Pseudomonadota bacterium; assembly: GCA_964384365.1. GTDB lineage: Bacteria > UBA10199 > UBA10199 > JADFYH01 > JADFYH01 > CAYLKF01. The sequence goes on from CAYLKF010000004.1 coordinate 177,914, forward strand.
AATTTGAATGTTTTTGAGCTGATTGAGCTCGGCGTTTTTTTGAATTTGAGAACAAGCCCATTCGCTTTGTTCGAGGGCATACACCTCTTCAGCGTATTGCGCAAAGCCACAGCTAAAAAAACCCAGATAGGCACAGGCATCTAGAACACGTTTTGAATTTTTTGCGAGAGGGGCTGCCCATAAACGATTTTCGCGTTGATCTAAAAAAGCGCCGGTTTTTTGTCCTTCTAAAAGATCTACTTCAAAACGTAATTTTCCTTCTTGAATTTCAACTTGAGGAGATTTTTCACCTAAAAGAATTTGAGCAGTTTGGGGAAGATTTTCTAAATTTCTCACGCTGACGTCGTTTCGTTCAATGAGCAATTCGGGAGAAAAGTGTTTTTCAATGAGTTTGAGCAAGCTTTCTCGAACCGTTTCTAACCCCGCACTTAAGATTTGAAACGAATAAGCATCGGCGTAGCGATCGAGCACAAACGACGGAATAAAATCGGCCTCTCCAAAAATCACTCGGTAGGCATTTGAATCGATTTTTAAATTTTCTCGAAGTTTTTTGGCTTGGAGGATTCGCGCTTCCCAGAAGCCTTCGTCAATGGGGCGATTTTCGTTGCAGAGCATGCGTAAGGCGATTTGGGAGCTTGGGCTATACAAGGCTTTACCCAGAAACTTGCCTTTTTTATCTTGAATGCTCACGATCCCAGCGGAGGTTTCTTGGTTTTCTAAATCAGACTTAAAAATCCAAGGGTGCCCTTTCAAGAGGCGTTTTTTACCCTTTTCATTGATTTGAATTGTGGGATGCATTGATTCCTTTGACAGGATGTGTAAGTTTTCAGTAAGAATAAAAGTTTTAAGAAAAGGCTCGGGATAAATTTTGAAAAGATTTCAAGCGGGGAGTGATATTCCAAAGTAATTTCAAATATAAAAGTAGCGTTTGAAAGCTTTGCAAAATTTTGTCCCGAGCGTTTTGATTTCTTAAATAAACTGTTTTTATCTTTATGACCTCTTCTCTTCAAAATATTCAAGAAACAGCGGCTTATCTGAAAGCCAAGCTGGGTGCAATCCCTAAAGTGGCGGTAGTTTTGGGCTCGGGTCTGGGTAATGCTTTTTTGAAGAAACACTCTTTGCAGCAAATTGCTTACCAAGAGATTCCTCATTTTACATCACCGAGCGTGCCGGGGCATGCAGGGATTCTCCATCGAACTTCTCAAAGTTTAATTCTTCAGGGGCGCTTTCATTATTACGAAGGTTGCAGCCCCGAAGAAATTGTTTTTCCGATTCGCGTTTTAAAGCTTTTAGATGTTCAAGTTCTTTTACTCACCAATGCCTCAGGAGGTTTAAATCCCAATTACCGGGTGGGAGAGTTGGTTTTGGTGCGTGATCATTTAAATCTAACGGGCTTTAATCCTTTGTGCGGACCCAACCTCGATTTAGGGCCGCGTTTTCCGAGTTTGATGGATGCTTATTCTCCGCGTTTAAGAAGTTTGGCAAAGAAAGTCGCACGCACTCAAAAGATTATTCTCAAAGAAGGGGTGTATGCGGGTATCACAGGCCCTTCTTACGAAACTCCGGCCGAAGTGAAGATGTATCGAAAATTGGGGGGAGATTTGATTGGAATGTCGACCGTGCCGGAGGTGATTGCGGCCGTGCATGCGGGCTTAGAGGTGGGAGTTCTTTCGGTGATTACCAATGTGCTTTCGGCGTCGCGCAAAAATATTTTAAGCCATGAACTCGTTTTACAAAATGCTCAAAAAGCCGATAAAAAATTAGGCGAAGTTTTGGAGGTTTTGCTGTGCAGCCTCTAATTTTAGCGACGCGTGCCTCGTCACTTGCACTCACTCAATCCCAATTCGTAAAAAAATTACTGGAACAAACTCATGCCGGGCTCAAAGTAGAGCTTCTTCCCTTAACGACGAGCGGCGATCAAATTCAAGATAAGGCTTTACGTACTGTAGGCGGTAAAGGCCTTTTTGTGAAAGAAATCGAAGAAGCGCTGCTTTCTCACAAAGCTCATTTTGCCGTGCATAGTTTGAAAGATGTGCCCGCTGAGCTTCCCTCTGGATTAAAACTGGGAGTTTTCTTAAGGCGCGAAGATCCTTCGGATGTTTTGATTAGTTCTGAGTTTTCTCTGAATACTCTTCCTCAAGGTGCACGACTTGGCACCAGTTCTTTGAGGCGAAAAATACAGGTGCTTCAACAACGGCCCGATCTGCAAATTCTCGAGTTGAGAGGAAATGTTGATACCCGGCTTCGAAAATTGAAAGAAGGCCAGTTCGATGCGATCGTGCTCGCTTTTGCAGGTTTAAAGCGGTTGGGTTTAGAAAAAAATGTTTCGGAGATGCTCTCCTTTATTCCTTCACCCGGGCAAGGGGCCCTTGCTTTAGAATATCGAGAAGACGATCCTCAAACGGCTTCTCTTTTAAAAAGCCTTCACCACTCTGATACCGCTTTATGTGTGGAGGCCGAACGAGAGATCTTAAAAGAATTTGAAGGAGGCTGCGAGATTCCTTTGGGAGCTTTGGCTTATCTTGAAAAGGAAAAATTTCACTTAAAAGTTTTTTTAGCTTTGCCGGATGGAAGTCAAATTATTCAAGAAGAAGTCGAAGGGGATTTTACTCAAAGCCAAAAGCTCACTTTAGAAATGATTCAAATTCTCAAAAAACGGGGTGCCGATCAAATCGCCCGGCGCTATCGGAAATCTTAAGATGAGAAATAAGTCTGGAAAAGTCTATTTAGTAGGAGCCGGCCCTGGTGACTCAGGCCTGATTACTCTCAAGGGTTTTCAGCTTTTGCAAAGTGCGGAGATTATTTTCTACGATAACTTGGTAAATTCGAGACTGCTCGATTGGGCGCCTCAAGCCCAAAAAAAATATGTGGGAAAACGAGGTGAGGGTAGCAGTACCGATCAACGCTTGATTGAAGATCAGCTCGTGGCCGCGGCTAAAAAAGGAAAAAGAGTAGTCCGTTTAAAAGGGGGAGACCCATTTATTTTCGGCCGAGGCGGCGAAGAATGTGAGCGCCTTTGCCAAGAAAAGATTGAATATGAAGTGGTCCCGGGGGTGAGCTCTGCGATTGCGGTGCCCGCTTATGTAGGCGTTCCGCTCACTCACCGCGATTTTACCTCGAGCGTTGCTTTCGTCACCGGCCATCTTCAAAAAGAAAGTGATTTAGATTGGGCAGCCCTTGCCAAAATCGGCACCCTTGTTTTTTTGATGGGCGTGAAGAATGTTGAAAAGAATATGGCAAGTCTTCAAAAAGCGGGTTTGGCTGGCGATACTCCTGCGATACTCATCCGTTGGGGCTCTTATCCAAAGCAAAAATCTTATCTCTCGACCGTGAGCCAGATCTCTCAACTCATCAACTCTCAAAAAATCATGCCACCCGCAATCTTGGTAGTGGGCCAAGTGGCAAAGTTGAACGAAACTCTCAGCTGGTTTGAGAAAAAACCTCTTTTTGGAAAAAGAATTTTAGTCACCCGCGCTTCATCGGAAAATAGTGCCCTCACGCTGCCACTCGAAGAGCAGGGCGCTGAAGTGATTGAAATCCCCAGCTTAGAAATCATTCCTCCTCCTTCTTGGAAAGAGATCGATCAAGCGCTTAAAAATATCTCGAAATACGATTGGCTCATTTTTAGCAGTGTGCATGGAATACAATTTTTCTTCGAGCGTTTGAAAGTGCTTAAGCTGGATATTCGATCTCTGGGAAAAATTCGTTTAGCAACTGTTGGAGCGGAGAGCGCGCGCGCTTTAGAAAAATATTTTTTGAAAGTGGAAAAAATTCCGAAGGAATTCAATTCAATAAAATTAGCGGAAAGTTTTTCGAAAAAAGATTTAAATGGAAAAAAAGTTTTGATTCCCCAGGCCAAAGAAGGTGAAAAAGAGTGGTTGGAAATCTTAAAGCAGAAGGGCGCTCAGTTGAAAGTGGTGACGGCTTACCAAACTCGAGTGCCGAAAAGCTCAAAAGAGAAGATAAAAAATTTAGAGGCAAATTCCATTCATTTGCTTACTTTTGCTTCTTCTTCGGCCGTGAGAAACTTTTGCGAACTCTTGTCTAAAGATCAGAGAAAGAAATTTTTAGAAATTCCTGCGCTTTGTATTGGCCCTGCCACTCTGAAAACCGCTCAAGATCTTGGCTTTCAAACTCTTCTTCAATCGAAGCAAGCCACTTTAAAGAGCCTGCTTGAAAAAGCCCAAGATTATTTGGCTTGACCCTCGTGTGTTTTTGTGGTTTTTCCTTTTTAAATTAATATTTTAGGAGATAAATATGATCCATTTTCCAAGCCAGTCTGAGTTTGGAGTTCCCGTTGATTCCGAAGGTTATTTTAATCCTTTTCCTTCGGTTCTGCCGGAGCGCCCACAGGCAGACATTTTTTTGAATAGAGAAAGTGAAGGGGGGGATCTAGGAAGAATGGCCTCTCCCTGGAGATTTGTGGGGATATGGGGCGCTTGGACTAGTCCCCCTTCGGCACCGAGAAGTGATTATCAATTTTTAAGGGCTTCCTTTCTTGTTCCTTCAAGCTCAGGCTTTATTTCAAGTGCGGCAATATCCGCAAATACGATGATGCCCGCACCAAGCACTGAAGAGTTTTTTGTAGAAAACTTAATTAATGCAATTGATCGAAGTATTCGGGCTGAAGAGCTAAGACGAAGGCATGAAGGGGAAACTCGGAGGGCAGAAGAACTGGGGGCATGGGAAAGTGCTTTAAGAGAAGTGACTGCATTATTGCCCCGCTCTCAAGAAGTGGGAGGTGCTGAACGAGCAAGACAACGGGCACGTCTTGCGCGAGAGAGAGACCGTTCTTTTGGGAGAGACTGGCGAGACAATCCAAACCCTAATATGTCACAAGCCTTGGTACTTGATTCTTTGGGAGAGGATGTTACTCCCGGGTCTTTAAGGGCCTACGTTTATGATCTCTCTAGCTGTGAAAATCGGCAAGTTTTAAGCAATATTGTGGAGAGGTTAATTCGCCTTTATGAGCTCGAAGTGCCAGAGCAGGATCTGAGTCGTCATAAAGCGGAGTTGCTGATTTTGCTGCAACGTTTTCCTTTTGCTCCCCGTCATTTTCCGATTACAGATAATTCGACTTCTCGGCTTCTATTCAATTCAGATTTATTAGGATATGTCCATTGGATGCACACCCTCCGTATTTTGGGTGAGCGTTTTGAAAATGAAGGGGCTACTCAACTTTATCAGCGGTATTTGAGAGAAACTCATCTTGGTATTTTTACGCCTGGATCCGAAGCGGCTCATCAATTTGCAATCGAGCTGGCAATCGCTCATCTTGAAAGGGGAGAAGAGGTAGTTTCAAGGGCGCGTGTGTTGGAAGCTTTCGATCGCGTGGTTACTGCGGCAGGTGTGGGAAGAGTAAGTGCCGAAGGTGGGCCGCGTCTTGCAGATCCTGTAGTTTATCGTTCTGTGACTCCTGTTTCTCCTGCATTACTTCGCCTGGCTTATGCGGTGGATGCGATTGCGCAAAGGACGCCGAATTTAATCCGAGATCCAGACTTACCTCACTTTAATCGCGCACGTGCTTATTTGGCTCGTGTGCGCGAAGGCATTGCAGATCTTCCACGACCTGTCCTTGAGCGAATGCGCGATTTAGGAAATCTTGCGGCAGCGCATGTTCTAACGGGAAGCAATGCTGCCAGGACGAGTCTTGAAAGCACTCCAGCGCTAAGCTTTGAACCGGCTCGGAATATACCTGCTGCGGAACTCGATCCTCCTCTCCAAGAATTTGGGAGTGCCTTAGAACGTTTAGGCGGAGGGCCCATCGGGGCCGAAGCGGATGGTCTGAATCCCCCTTTTCGGCCCGGAGGAGAGCGAAGTGGGTGGGCCGATGGGCTTGAAATTTTTCTAAGGGGATTTCGTGAGGCGGAAGAGGGCGAAGAGGGTCGAGTAGACCCTTGGAGACGTCTCTTAGAGCACCGAGGGTTCAGGGGCATCCGTTAATGAGTTAATAGCCGGTCAAGATTGTTGGGCTTAACATTTGAATATTTTTTAGTTTTTCCTTGTAAAAATTAATTGTTTAGGAGTTTTATATGATCAACTTTCCGAGGCGTTATGAATTCGTTCCAACCGACCCGCAAGGTCATTTTAATCCTTTTCCCCAAGCAAGAGTGAACCCTAATCGCCCCGATCAATATCAGGCCGCGCAATCTCGGCAAGGCCATGGGGTGCGGCTTTCTGGCCCTTGGGCTCCTCTGTTTGGTTTTCTTGCGATGGCGGCGGTTTTGCCCTTTGATTTTTTGACTCGAAGATCTTCGGAGCGTTCTATTTATGCTGAAGACATTGATGGCTATTACCCCTTTGAGAGTGTTGCTTTAAGTGGAAGCACCCTGCAGGCGCATATTCTCAGCGCTGAAGAGTTTGTGGCTCACTTCTTGAATGATATTTCTACATCTGCAAATGGGGGAGATCCTGAAGCTTTTGCTGAGCGCGTGTTAGGCGACGATCCTTCACTTTCTCCAATGCAAGTGGCCTTGGGGCAACGCCGAGAAACTGTGAGAAGCGATGGGATCTTTACCTCACACCCTTTGCTCCCCTATGTGTATGATCTCGAAACTTGCTCAAGTCATATTAATTTGAGCCCTGTTTTAGAGATTCTTATCCGTATCGCTACAAATGCTGAACCCGGCACGCCTCATTCGGATGAGGTGAGAGAAGAGCTGAGGGTTTTGCTCCAAGGCATATCGTTTTCTGAAAATCGCATCTCATTTTCTCCGGACACGGCTTCAGGAGATAGTATTGATTACGCGCGATTTATGGGTGTTTTACGTATCCTTGTGGTCAATTTTCAAAACGAAGAAGTAGTAGATTTATATCGGCGTGCTTTAAATCAAACTCCTTTTGATGCCTTTAGTATGGATTCCGAAGCGGGGCATTACTACGCCATGGAGCTCGCCATTGCTTATTTAGAAGGCGGTAATGACTTAGTGCCCCGTGCCCGTGTGATGCAAGCTTTTGATCAGCTTGGAGTTGAAAGAGCAGGAGAGGCGACTTCTCCCTCTTTGTTGCGTCTTGCTTTTACAGTTAATGAGATGGAGAGGCGTTCCTTGCTACCTCAAAGGAGCGCTCAGTTTGACCGTGCGCGTAACCTGCTGAGTAATGCGCGCGAGGGCTTAGCAGAACTGCCAACTCCTGTTTTAGAGCGGATGCGTGATTTAGGAAATGCGGCCGCAGCGGCCGCATTGATTCGAAATGAAGCTCCCTCTGTTGCGGTACCACGAGTAAGTTTAGCCCCTGCTAGCTCTACACCGGTTTCGGAGTTAGCGGTTGAGGTACGGCTTGATCCTTCTTTAGCAGAAGTGGGACAAGCTCTTGATCGTTTAGGGGGCGTCCCTGTTGAGCCTGAAATCCACCCAACCGTTCCAGAAAGGCGAGGCGCTTTGGTAGAAGGATATGAAATTTTTCTAAGAGGGTTACATGGAGTTGAAGGAGAGGAGGATGCCGATTCGAGGTTTGATCCTTTTCGAGAATTGTTAGATCACCGAGGCCCTCGACGAGGGCATTAAGTTTTATTCCCCATTCTTGACTTCCTGCTAAGCTCTCGATAGGAGAGTTATTTCAGGCTTTTAGGTCTGAATTTAATATTAAATATAAAACTGTCTCAAAAATTGAAGTCTACTCGGTGTCATTCCCCGATTTAATCGGGGAATCTATTGTAATGGATCCCCTCCGCCTGAGGCGGAGAGGATGACAAAGAGTGTTTACGAGATGGACTCAACTATTTTATGTCACTCATTGTTCAAAAATACGGTGGTACCTCGGTTGGCAATCTCGAGAAAATCCGAAACGTCGCGAAGCGAGTGCTCCAAACTCAAAAGCAAGGAAATCAGCTAGTAGTAGTGGTCAGTGCGATGTCGGGCGAAACCAATCGCTTGGTGGGCTTTGTGAATGAAGCCTGTGAAATGCCCAGTGAGCGTGAATACGATGTGGTGGTGTCTACCGGTGAGCAAGTTACTATTGGCTTGCTGGCCCTTTGCATTCAACAACTAGGGGGCAAGGCGATTTCTTTTTTGGGTTCTCAAGTGAAAATTGTGACCGATGAAGCCCATGGCCGCGCAAGAATCGTTTCGATTGATTCTGAAAATATTTCGAAAGAATTAAAAGCGGGCAAGGTGGTGGTAGTGGCGGGCTTTCAAGGTGTGACGCAATCGGGACATGTAACCACTTTAGGGCGTGGAGGCTCCGATACCACAGCCGTGGCTTTGGCCGCCGCTTTAAAGGCCGATACTTGCGAGATTTATACCGATGTGGATGGCGTTTACACGACCGATCCAAACATTTGCGCGAATGCCAAAAAAATCGAAAAAATTTCTTACGAAGAAATGCTCGAGATGGCTTCAACCGGTGCCAAGGTTTTGCAGATTCGTTCGGTTGAATTTGGTGCGAAGTATCAAGTGCCCATTCATGTGCGTTCATCATTTAATGATAATCCAGGTACTTTAGTGTGTGAGGAGGATGTTTCTATGGAACAAGTCGTCGTGACGGCAGTCGCTTATGATAAAAATGAAGCTAAAATCGCGGTTCGCCAAGTGCCCGATAGGCCAGGAATTGCGCTCAAACTTTTTCAGCCAATCGCCGAAGCGAATATCAATGTCGATATGATCGTGCAAAACGTGAGTGCCGAAGGCACGACTGATCTTACTTTCACACTCCCCAAGGCCGATTTGAAAAAAGCGCTCAAAATCGTGAATGAAGTAGCCCAAGAAATTGGAGCCAAAAAAATTGATGCCGATGAAAAAATTTCCAAAATTTCAATCATCGGAATTGGTATGCGTTCTCATGCCGGAGTTGCCGCAAAAACTTTTCAGGTTCTTTCGAAAGAAGGAATCAATATTCAAATGATTTCCACTTCGGAGATTAAGATTTCTTTGGTGATTGATGAAAAGTATACGGAGCTCGCCGTGCGCACTTTGCACGATGCATTTGAACTGGATAAAAAGAAATGAAAGATTTTGTAACCCTCTACGATACGACTCTTCGCGATGGCACCCAGGCCGAAGATATTTCCTTTAGCGTTGAAGATAAGCTTCGAATTGCTCAAAAACTCGATGAAACGGGGATTCATTATATTGAAGCCGGTTGGCCGGGCTCAAACCCCAAAGACATGGAGTTTTTTAAAGAGTGTCATAAGCTCTCTTTGAAACAAGCCAAGATCACGGCCTTCGGCTCTACACGAAAAGCAAAAGTCAAAGCCGCTCAAGATTCGAATCTACAATCGTTGTTAGAAGCAAAAACGAGCGTGGTGACGATTTTTGGCAAGAGCTGGGATCTGCACGTGAGTGATGCCTTGCGAGTTTCTCCCGAAGAAAACCTCGAGCTTATTTCGGATTCGATTCTTTTTCTTAAGAAAAATGTGGATGAAGTCATCTACGATGCTGAGCATTTTTTTGATGGTTATAAAGCAAACCCAGAATACGCACTTAAAACTCTGAAAGCAGCGGCCGATGCAGGTGCCGATTGGATTGTACTTTGCGATACCAATGGAGGCTCTCTTCCTTGGGAAGTGTTTGAGCTCACGCAAAAAGTAAAAAAGATCATCCAAACTCCGTTGGGCATTCATTGCCATAACGATGGTGAGGTAGGGGTGGCCAATTCTTTAGAGGCCGTGCGCGCCGGAGCAATTCAGGTGCATGGAACCATTAATGGATTTGGAGAGCGTTGCGGAAATGCTAATCTGGTTTCGGTAATTGCCAACCTTAAATTGAAATTGAATAAAGAATGTGTGAGCCGCGAGCAGCTTAAAAATTTACGCGAGCTTTCTCATTTTGTGGATGAATTAGCGAATTTAAAACCGAATACGCATCAGGCTTTCGTGGGAAACTCTGCCTTTGCTCATAAGGGTGGGGTGCATGTGAATGCGGTTTTAAAAAATGCAAAAACCTACGAGCACATTGAGCCCGAATGGGTAGGTAATCATCGCCGAGTTTTGCTTTCGGATCTTTCAGGAGTTTCCAATATTCTTTATAAAGCCCAAGAGATGGGCATTGCGCTGAATGCAGATGATCCTCTCGTAAAAAAATTAGTAAAAGATTTAAAAGAACTCGAGGCTCAAGGATATCAATTTGAAGGAGCCGAGGCCTCTTTTGAAATTTTGATGAGAAAGGCTTTAAAAACGCATCGAAGCTTTTTTGATTTGGTGGGGTTTAAAGTGGTGGATGAAAAAAAATTAAAGGAAATTCCCCATTCAGAGGCGAGCATCGAGCTCAAAGTGGATGGTCAAAACGAAAAAAGTTCGGCAACAGGCCATGGGCCTGTGAATGCGCTTGATAAAGCCTTAAGAAAAGCGCTGGAGCGTTTTTATCCTCAACTGAAAGAAGTGAAGTTGATCGATTATAAAGTAAGGGTGCTTTCTTCTCGGAAAGGAACCGGATCTCAAGTGAGAGTTTTGATTGAATCTTCCGATGGTCAAGAAAAATGGGGTACCGTGGGGGTTTCTGAGAATATTATTGAAGCTTCGTGGCAGGCCTTGGTCGATAGTATTGATTATAAATTGATGAAAGAAATTGAAGAAAATAACCTCGAAAAATAAAATAGTGTTTTTGTTTTCTCTGAGTTTTGCCTTGGGTATTCTCTTTTTGCCGCAGTTTGTTTCTTCTTTTAAAAGTTCTTCTTCCGAAAAGTACGCCTCTTATTTAAATTTGGAGTCTAATCAGAATTCTCTGCCAGAAAATTTATCGGCTGCTTCTCGTTTGGCAGTTGGGCAAAAAATAAATCTCAATCAAGCGACTTTTGAAGAACTCAAGTTGTTGCCTGGGATAGGTGAAAAAATGGCCGAAGAAATTCTGAAGCTACGGAATATTCGAGGAAAATTCTCTTCTCTCGAAGAACTCATGCGCGTAAAGGGAATCAAAGAAAAGCGTTTTGCGAAATTGAAACCTTATCTTGAAATTTAACACTTAAATTCCTTGTGGCTTTCGACGGAGTGTCATTCCCGCGAAAGCGGGAATCCAATCTTTTAGAAACTGGATCCCGGATCAAGTCCGGGATGACATCCTTTGGGTTGAAAATATTTTTTGAGATTCTTTTCAAATCCAAAATTGTTAAAAAAAGTATAAAAGACGATAAACTTGTTAATTTTTGTTTGACAGTTCTTCAACAGATCGCTAAAACTTACCAATATTCTTGGGGTTTTTTGCTTTTTTGTTCTACCGATTCAAAACATTCTTAAAGGTTAAGGGGGATTTACCTATATGATCAGAAAGATCACACTTGCAGTCTTAGCTGCGGCATTGGCTTTTGCGCCCAGTGCGCCGAGCTATGCGCTCGCAACTTCCATTGATGTTATTAATTTTAAACCCGCAGTAGATGGTATGTCCTTCATCACCACCTATTCCGCCCATACTCGACCCAAAGGAGAATGGAATATTGGATTCTATCTGGATTATGCAAAGAATCCCCTAGAACTTGCCTCTCCTCAAGGTACTCGTCGAGCTGGAGTAGTAGACGATACTCTGATTATGGATGTGATCGGAAGCTATAGCTTTACCGATTGGTTTTTGGCAGGGGTGAGAATTCCCGGAGTTTTCTGGAATAACTACCAAGGTTTGGTTGATTCTCATGTAAGTGCTGCACCTTCTGATGCAGCTTCATTGGGAGATATCGGTTTAGATCTTAAGTTTCGTTTAGTGGGCAGTAAGTATGCCACCTTAGGTTTGGTGCCTTTCGTGAATTTCCCAACCGGTAAAGCCAGTCGATTTATGGGGTCTGGCACGGTTACAGGTGGTGGTAAATTAGCCTTAGATGTTGATCCACATGAACGAGTGAAAATTGGTTTAAACCTTGGGTATGAAGCAAAAGATGATGTGACCATTCGTGGCGCTCGTATGAACGATATGTTTCTCGCTGCAATGGCGATTAAAATCAAAGCTCATCGCTTGGTTGACTTGATCGCCGATGCACACACCGAGACGGTTATTAATGATTTCTTTTCTGAAGCGACCACTACTCCCGCAGAGATTGTTGGAGCTGCTCGAATTCATGCCACTCAAGGGATTGACGTGGTTGTGGGCGGTGGTGCAGGTGTAACAGTTGGCGTAGGAAGCCCTGATTATCGCGCTTTCTTGGGCTTGAACTATACTCATCACAAGCAAGATTATGTGCCTCCTGCTAAGGTTGAAGCTAAGAAAATCACCATTGATCAAATGGTTCATTTCGATTTCGACAAATACAATATCAAAAAAGATTCTTATGCGATCTTAGATGATGTGGCCAGTATCTTGAAAAACAATCCTCAGATTAAGAAGGTTCGTGTAGAAGGTCATACCGATGCCATTGGTTCGGATGCCTACAACATGAAGCTTTCTCAACGTCGTGCCAACTCGGTGAGAGATTACTTAGTTAATAAGGGTATTGATGGTTCTCGCCTTGAATCAGTAGGTTATGGTAAAACCCGTCCGATTGCGACCAACAAAACAGCCGCAGGACGCGCTCAAAACCGTCGTACTGAGTTCAATGTAGTTGAGCAATAGTTTCTAGAATGTGATTTCTTTAAAGCCCTCTCGATTTCGAGAGGGCTTTTTTATTTGAACCGGTCTCATAAATAAGCTTTACCTCTCGAGTCGTTCCCCGGTCCCCGATCGTGGTTGGGGACAAGCTTAACCGGGGAATCTAAATGTGCCCAATAAGATCCCCCGATCCCTCCAAAGGCGGGCAAGCAAGTCGGGGGAAGACAGTGTTGTGGGTATTTATGAGACCTGTTCTTGTTAATTTGCAAACCGGATTTAAATTTATTCGTAATTTGGTCGGCATTTTTATAGTTCGTGAAATTCGGCCGTTCCGCTTAATTAAAAACGCTGATAGGATGCATTTCTCTTTATGCAAGAAGAAGCCTTTAAAGTTTTAGAAACGCCCGTTCAATACATTAAAGGCGTAGGGCCTTATGTGGCCGGGCTTTTAGAAAAATTAGGGGTAAAAACACTAGAAGATCTACTTTACCATCTCCCTTATCGTTACCTAGATCGTCAGAAAACTTATTTGATTCGGGATTTGCCCTTAGGCCAAGAAGTCGTTTTTTTCGCAAAACTTTTGGTAGCGACTGAAGGAAAGTTGGGTTTTTCTCGAAAAAAAATCTTTCAAGCTGTTTTCTCAGACTCAAGTGGACACATTCAGGCAAAATGGTTTCATTTCTATAAAGGATTTTCTAAGAAATTTATTAAAGATCACTACGCGATTTTGAGTGGAAAGGTTGAGATTTATCGCGGTGAGAAACAAATTGTGCATCCTGAAATTGAGTGGTTGGGTGCCGAATTTGAACCAGAATCTTTTTCGGCTCACACTGGAATTTTGCCCGTTTATTCTTTAACAGAAGGGCTACATCAGAAAACCTTACGAAAAATTTATGGGGCAGCTTTAGAAAAGTTTGTTCCTTTTGAGAGTCTGCCCGCTGCAATTCTTGAAGCTAAAAAGTTTCCCTCTCTTCAAGAAGCGTTTTTTTCTCTCCATCAACCTCAAACGGGAGATTCGCTTGCTCTGCTTGAAGAAAAAAAATCTCCTCCCCATCAACGCTTGGTGTTTGAAGAATTTTTCTTTTTAGAACTTGCTTTGGCTTTAAAGAAAAGGGGAGTTCAGCAAGAAAAAGGCATTCCGATTACTTCAAGCCCCGAAGTGTTAGAGCGTTTTTATCAAAGTTTGCCTTTTGCTCCCACTTCAGCTCAGCGTCGAACCATTGGAGAAATTCTCAAAAATATGGATTCCGATAAACCCATGCAGCGCTTACTGCAAGGCGATGTGGGGAGTGGGAAAACTTTGGTTGCCGCAGCCGCGGCGCTTATGGTGACCCAAAAAAAATATCAGGCTTGTTTTATGGTGCCCACTGAAATTTTAGCAGAACAACAAGCAAGAAATTTAGAACATTTTTTAAAACCGTTTGGTATCTCAGTTACCTTACTCAAAAGTGATTTGCCTTCGAGCGTTCGTGAAGAACGTTTGAAACAAATTCAGGCAGGAGAAATTCAGCTCATTGTTGGAACCCATGCCGTGATTCAAGAAGATGTAAAATTTCAAAATCTTGCGTTGGCTATTGTAGATGAACAGCATCGCTTTGGAGTTTTGCAGCGGGCAGAAATCATGAAGAAAGGGAGGTTTCCGCATCTTTTGGTGATGACGGCAACGCCTATTCCACGCACATTAGCCATGACTGTTTACGGCGATTTAGATGTTTCAATTTTGGATGAGTTGCCTGCAAACCGAAAAGGAATCTTTACTCGCCAGGTGTATTTGAAAGATCTTCCAAAGATGTATCAATTTATTCGTGATCAAGTGAAGCTCGGGCGCCAAGCTTACTTTGTGTATCCTTTGGTAGAGGCCAGTGAAAAGCTTGATTTAAAAAATGCAACCGAGATGTTTGAGAAACTAAAAAATGAGATTTTTTCTGAATTTAAAATCGGATTGATTCATGGAAAGATGCGAGCGCTTGAAAAAGAAGAAGCTCTTCAAAAATTTGTAAAAAATGAAACCCAGATTTTGGTGGCTACCACTGTGGTTGAAGTGGGGGTTGATGTGCCGAATGCGACCCTGATGGTGGTAGAGCACGCCGAGCGTTTTGGTCTTTCACAACTCCATCAAATTCGAGGACGTGTGGGAAGGGGGAGTGAAAAATCTTACTGTTTTTTACTTCCGAATTATCCTTTGAGTGAAAATGCGATCCAGCGTTTGAAAACACTTTGCAACACCCAAGATGGTTTTGAAATTGCCGAAGCAGATCTCAATCTTCGAGGCCCAGGTGATTTTATGGGCACGAGGCAATCGGGGCTGCCCGATTTTAGGATTGCCAATCTCCTTCGTGATTTACCGCTTTTGGAGAGCGCCAAAAGAGAAGCGTTTGCTTTTTTAGAAGTAGATCCGGATCTTTCTACAGAAGAAGGAAAAAGAATGAAAGAAGTGTTAAAACATCATTTAAAAGGGCGTTTTCAGCTTGCTCAAGTTGGATAATTTTAATAGGTCCTATAGGTCTTATTGGACCTAATTTTAAAGGAATCATCGTGAATTTTGATCGTATTCAACGACTCCCCCCTTATGTTTTGGGTGCAGTGACGCAACTGATGTTGGAGGCCCGTAAGCGCGGGGAAGATATTATTAATTTAGGAATGGGAAACCCCGATCTTCCAACTCCTCCTCATATTGTGAATAAACTCGTGGAGGCCGCCCAAAAACCCATCAATCACCGCTATTCGATGTCGCGCGGTATTTTGAAACTTCGAACAGCAATTTCTGATTGGTATCAGCGCCGCTTTCAGGTTTCGATTGATCCCGAAACCGAAACAATCGTGACGATTGGTGCAAAAGAAGGAATTAGTCATTTAATTCTTTCGATTTGTGGCCCGGGCGATGTGGTGTTTGTGCAAGGGCCCACTTATCCGATTCACACTTATTCTGTGGTGATTGCAGGGGCTGATGTTCGTTCAATTCGTGCCGATAATGAGAGCGATTTTTTAGAAAATTTAGAAAGAGCGCATAAAAGCATTTGGCCCAAACCAAAAGTTTTGATTTTGTCATTTCCTTCTAATCCCACCAGCATGACAGTCGATTTGAGTTTCTTCGAAAAAGTAGTGGCTTTTGCAAAAGAAAACAACATGCTGATTGTGCACGATTTGGCTTATGCCGATTTGGTTTTTGAGGGGTATGTGGCGCCTTCGATTTTACAGGTTAAAGGTGCAAAAGAAATTGCCGTTGAAATGTTTACTTTATCGAAAAGTTATTCAATGCCAGGGTGGAGAGTTGGATTTTGCACGGGTAAAAAAGAAGTGGTTGCAGCTTTGGCAAAATTGAAAAGCTATTTCGATTATGGAAGTTTTCAGCCCATTCAAATTGCAGCAACTGTGGCTCTAAACGGCCCCCAAAGTTGTGTAAGAGAAATTGCCCAAATTTACCGAGAGCGGCGAGATGTTTTATGCGATAACTTAAATCGTATTGGCTGGACGGTTGAAAAGCCAAAAGCCACCATGTTTGTATGGGCAAAAATTCCCGATTCTCATCGCGCCATGGGGAGCTTTGAGTTTGCGAAGCTTCTTTTGAAAGAGGCACGTGTTGCTGTTGCGCCTGGGGTGGGGTTTGGAGAGTATGGCGAGGGTTATGTGCGATTTGCGTTGGTTGAAAATGAGAAAAGAATTAAACAAGCAGTCAACGGAATTAAAAAGGCGCTTCGTCGATGAAAAATAAAAATGAGATTAAAATTGGTTTGGTGGGCTGTGGCACTGTGGGCAGTGGCGTTGTTGAGATTTTACAAAAACATTCTCAGCTTTTAGAACAACGTGTGGGAGTGAAGCTCACCTTAAAGAAGGTGGCAAGCCAACATTGGAAACTCGCAGCAAAGGCCGGGGTTTCGCGTTCAATTTATACCGAAAACTGGCGCGAAGTAGTGAATGATCCTGAAATTTCAATCGTTGTAGAGCTCATCGGTGGCACAGGCGAAGCACAAACTCTTGTGAAAGAAGCTTTGGCTGCTGGTAAAGATGTGGTGACCGCAAACAAGGCCTTGCTTGCCGAAAAGGGCGCTGAAATTTTTAGGCTCGCAGAAAAAAATCAAAGAGATCTTTGTTTTGAGGCGGCAGTAGGCGGGGGAATTCCGATTCTAAGAGCCTTACGCGAAGGTTTTGTGGCCAATGAAATCGAATCGATTTGGGCCATTATCAATGGAACTTGCAATTATATTCTTACCCAGATGGCCGAGAAAGAGGAAGAGTTCTCTCAAGTTTTAAGTCGAGCACAGGCTTTGGGCTATGCAGAGCGAGATCCTCGTTTTGATGTGGAGGGAATCGATGCCGCACATAAACTTGCGATCTTAACCTCGATGGCCTATGGCATTTCTCTCAAGCCCGATGCCATCTACACCGAAGGCATTTCTTCTCTAACCCCTTTTGATTTTCAAAGTGCGAAGCGTTTTGGCTATGCCATTAAACTGTTGGCGATTGCCAAAAAAACAGAGGCAGGAATTGAAGCTCGAGTGCATCCGACCATGATTCCTATTGAAAGCTTGCTTGCGAATGTGCGCGAGGCATTCAATGCGATTTTGCTTCGAGGAGATTTTGTGGGCCCATCTTTGTTGTATGGAAGAGGGGCAGGAAAAGAAGCAACCGCCTCTGCGGTGGTGGCGGATATTGTTGAAATTGCCCGCAATCAATTGAGCGGAGTACGACTTCCTGTGCCCCCTCTCGGACATGCTGAAAATAGATCATCAAAAATCGTTAAAATGGAAAGCTTGCAAAGTGAGTATTATTTGCGTTTCACCGTGCAAGATAAGCCGGGTGTTTTGGCAGAACTCACGGGCGCTTTGGGTAAACAGGGAATTAGTATTTGTTCGGTGTATCAAGAATCTCAAGATTCAAAACGTAAAGTGCCTGTAATTTTATTTACTCATCCTGCCCAAGAATCGGCGATACAAAAAGCAATCAAGGTGATTGAAGGTAAAAAGATTACGGCCGAAAAAACTTTGCTCATTCGAATTGAAAAGGATTTTTAGTTTTATGTATTCCGGCATTATTCATCAATACCGCAACTATCTTCCGGTTGAAGAAAAAGCGATTGTCACTTTAAACGAAGGAAGAACCCCTCTTTTGCCAGCGCCCCGTTTGGCAGCGCATTTGGGTAAAGGTGTTGAGCTCTTTCTAAAATTCGAGGGTTTGAATCCTACGGGTTCTTTTAAAGATCGAGGGATGACTTACGCTGTTTCGAAAGCCGTTGAATCGGGGGCTACGAGCATTATTTGTGCCTCTACCGGAAACACCTCAGCTGCAGCAGCCGCTTACGCTGCGCGCGCTAAAATCGAAGCGATCGTTTTGATTCCCGAAGGAAAAATTGCCCTCGGAAAACTTTCGCAGGCGATGATGCACGGAGCAAAAGTTTTTCAGGTAAAAGGAAATTTCGATGATGCGCTTCGGATTGTGCGAGAGGTGGTTACTTCTGGAAAAACGACTTTGGTCAATTCGATTAATCCTTATCGCTTAGAAGGGCAAAAAACTGCGGCCTATGAAGTGGTTGAAAGTTTGGGGGATGCGCCCATTTATCATGCGCTTCCTGTAGGAAATGCAGGAAATATCACGGCTTACTGGGCAGGATATAAAGAATTCTATCAAGAGAAAAAATCAAAAAGACTTCCGCAAATGCTGGGTTTTCAGGCTGCGGGAGCAGCTCCCATTGTGTTGGGACATGCGGTTGAAAAACCCGAAACGGTAGCGACGGCGATTCGTATTGGAAATCCTGCAAACTGGAAAACAGCGCTCCAAGTACGAGAAGAGTCTAAAGGTTTGATTGATTCAGTGACCGATCAAGAAATCTTGAAAGCCTACCAGCTCTTGGCAAAAGAAGAAGGCTATTTCTGCGAGCCCGCTTCTGCGGCATCTTACGCGGGTGTTTATAAATTGGCTCAGAAGAAGTTCTTTAAAAGTGGAGATGTGATTGTTTGTACTCTAACCGGGCACGGGTTAAAAGATCCCGATACAGCCATCTCGGTTTCTTCGAAGCCACAAGTGATTGAAGCAAAAACAGAAGCGTTAATGAAGGTATTGAAAATTTAATTTTTTAATAGGGGATGGAAAAATATTTTGAGTTTAAAACTGTTTTATAGTTCGCCTAAGCTTTAGAGTGACGCTTCTACAATAATCCAATTTTTTGCGTACCGCGTTTTGTGACGAGAAGATTAGTGATATTGTTTTGAGAGTTACATAAGGCTTGTATCCTATTTAAACTCTAAAAATATTTCTCCTTCCTCTATCTAAAACTCAAGGAGTTCTTCATGGATCGAAATCTAGCTTTAGAAATGGTGCGAGTGACCGAAGCCGCAGCGCTGGCGAGTGCGCGCTTAATGGGGCGCGGAGATAATCATGCGGCCGATCAAGCAGCGGTCGATGCCATGCGTCGCGCTTTAAATTCTATTCCTTTCGATGGAACGGTAGTGATTGGAGAAGGGGAGCGCGATGAAGCTCCTATGCTCTATATTGGCGAGAAAGTAGGAAAAGGGAATGGTCATCGAGTAGATATTGCACTCGATCCTTTAGAAGGCACGAATTTATGTGCTTTTGGGGCACCGAATGCGCTTTCGGTGATTGCGATTGCCGAAGAAGGAAAGTTTTTGCATGCCCCCGACACCTACATGGAAAAAATTGCCGTAGGGCCTTTTGGAAAAGGAAAGATTGATATTAATCAATCCCCCACCTGGAACTTACAGCAGCTTGCCAAAGCGAAAGATTGCCAGATTTCCGATTTAACCGTGATCATTTTAGATCGTCCTCGACATGAAGCAATGATTCAAGAAGTGCGCAGTACCGGAGCTCGAATCAAGTTGATTCCGGATGGCGATGTTTCAGCTGCGATTGCTACTTGCAAAGAAGAAACAGGGGTTGATTTGCTTTTGGGAATTGGTGGGGCACCCGAGGGGGTTTTGGCAGCCGCGGCCCTTCGTTGTGTGGGGGGCGATATGCAAGCAAAACTTAAGTTTAGAAACGAAGAAGAAAAAGTGCGTGCCACCAAAATGGGAATCAAAGATTTGAATAAAGTTTTTCAGCTCGAAGAACTTGCATCCGGTGAAGTGATGTTTGCAGCGACTGGCGTTACCACGGGCGATTTCTTAGAAGGAGTAAGATTCTTCGGAGGGGGAGCTAGTACCCATTCGGTAGTGATGCGAAGCAAAACCAAAACGATTCGTTTTATCGAAGCCACTCATCATTTTGAAACAAAACCCATCTATTAATTTTTTAAAGGTTTACACATGTCTAAAACATCTACAAAAATTGAAATTAAAGCGCCTGCTAAAAAAGTATATGAGGTGATTTCTGATTTTGAAAGTTACCCCGATTTTTTAAGCGGTATTAAGGCAGTTAAAATTTTAAAGCAAAAAGGCAAAGTTGCCGAGGTGGAGTTTAAGGTCGATGTGATCAAAACGATTACCTATTCTTTGAAAATTGAGCTCGATCCACCCCATGGTTTATCTTGGAGCATGATTAAAGGTGAATTCATGAAAAGTAATGAAGGGGGCTGGAGTTTGAAAGAAACCAAAAAAGGAATCACCGAAGCGACTTATGAAATCGAAGTGGGTTTTGGTTTGCTGGTTCCCAAAAGTATTTCGAGTGTTTTGATTGGAAGTAATTTACCCACAATGATGAAAGAGTTTAAAAAACGCGCTGAGGCCCTATGAGCACTAAGAAAAAAGAAACCGAATCGAATAAATCAAACATGATTACCGAGCTCATGCGCAAAGTTTTGCTCACGGGTGTGGGTGCTTTTTTCATGACCGAACAATCGGTAAGAAGTAAGTTGGCCGATTTAAAGCTTCCCAAAGATGCCGTGGGATATGTGGTAGATCAAGCGCGTCGCCAAAAAGATGATTTAATTGCCGCCGTAGCTGAAGAAGTGGCAAAGTTTTTATCGAAATTAAAGCTTCATGAAGAAATCCAAAAAGCTTTAAGCTCGATGCAGGTTCATATCGATGCACGGGTTAGCTTTGGCCCCAAAGGAAAAATCTCCGGAAAACAAATTCAGGTTGAGATTGAAGATTAACTTTTTGAATGCTTCGCGTATTTCCCCAAAGCTAAAAGCGGGAAATAATGCCGATACCCATGATAGCGGATGTAGAAATGGCCAGGAAATCCGGTGCCGGTATAATGTTTTTCGTTCCAGTTTCCTTCTGAGTTTTGATGGCTCAATAAATAGTTAATCCCTTTTTTACATTCAATACTCTCTTTTTCACCTGCTGCAATTAGCCCCATGATTGCCCAAGCAGTTTGAGAAGCAACCGATTCCGAAAGAGAAACGTATTTTTTGGCATCGTAACTTTCACACGATTCGCCCCATCCGCCCTCTGTGTTTTGAATCGATTTCAGCCACGCTGCCGCCTTTTGAATGCAAGGCTCTTGAGCGCTAAATCCCATGGCCGCAAGACCTTGAAGCACACACCAAGTTCCGTAGATGTAGTTGACTCCCCAACGGCCTTCCCAGGAGCCATCCTTCTCTTGAGTCGCTCTTAAAAAACTTAAAGCTTTTTGACAAATGGCATGATCGGCGGAATAACCGATAAAACCTAGTAACTCAAGTGTACGTCCAGTAATGTCGGGAGTGGGTGGGTCGAGGCAGGCACCATGATCTGAAAAAGGAATGCGATTTACCCATTGGGCTTGGTTGTTTTTATCGAATGCAGCCCAGCCACCATTGGAGCATTGCATACTTAAGAGCCAATCAAGCCCCCGTTGAAAAGTGGCAGAAGTTGTTTCGCGGGGTAAATCGACTCGGTAAAGAAATTGTAAAATTTCTAAAGTATCATCCACATCGGGAAAATATTCATTTTCAAATTCAAAAGACCATCCTCCCGGGAGCACTTTCTTGTTTTTAATCGCCCAATCTCCATAGGTTTGAGTAATTTGCTTTGAGATGAGCCAATGCGCCGCCTTTTGAAGGGCAGTGTGATTGGGAGGAAGACCCGATTCTAAAAGTGCCATGGTTGTCCAGGGCGTATCCCATACTGGAGAAATACAGCATTGTTGGTGAATGGCCTGGGTGGCATCGGGGGCAATGTCGAAAGACTCGGGCACTTGAAAGCGTTGGATATGTGCCGGAATAGGAATCGCGGGCAAATCTTCTTTCATTCGCTGATGAAAAAACAATAAGCCCTCTAAGCATTTTTTTAAGGCGGGTGAATTGAGATCGTGCCCCAAAATAGAGAGGGCAATCGCTCCATAAGCCATTGCCGGATAAATATCTTCGGTTTTACTCACGTGTTGAATAATCCAGGCTTCCGCTTTTTTTAAGGCTTTTTGATGAAAGAGGACTTTCTGTGAAAAATGATTTGAAAATTTTAAGAGGCGATCAATTTGAATGAAAAAATTTTCAGGTGAAAAAAAACCTTTTTTGGTTTTGAGGCTCCAATCTCTTTCTTCAAGCGTTTTCTCAACAAATAATTCATCAATGCGAATCGGAGTAGGAAAAACCTTTTTTTCGGTGAGCACCACCAAAAGTGGAACAATGCACGCTCTGGCCCAGCTTGAAAATTCATAAATATTAAAAGGAAACCAATTTGGAAAAAGCACAAACCAACTGGGCATTGCAGGACAAGCATCCCAAGGAATTAAACCTAAAAGCGCAAGGTGAATCTTGGTGAAAACTCGAGTTTGAGTGACGCCTCCCTTTGATAAAACAAATTTCCTGGCTTTTTTTAAAGGAGGGCTTTCGATATCGTGCCCGGCCATTTTTAAAACAAGATAGCATTCAAGGGTGGTAGAGATATCGCCCGGGGCATCAAAGTAAATGGCCCAAGATCCATCTTCGCGTTGCTCTTGAAGCATGCGTTGAATAATCCCCTCGCGAATTTTTGAATATTTTTCTTCGAGTTTTAGAACATGGAGTAAAAAAAGAAATTCGGCCCCAATGCTTTCGTTTGCCTCTAGGGTATACCACCAAAATCCATCGGGATATTGCTGCTTCAAAATGAGTTTTTGAGCCTTTGAAATGGCATGATGGAGGCGTTCCCGAAGGGTTTCTTCGCCGTGAAGCATTGTTACTTTAGAAGAGGGGGAGGTATTCATGAAACCCCATTTTTTAGTAGATTCTCAAGTTATAATCAAGCTTTGAGTGTATTGAAAAAACAAATAAAAGCTTGAGTAATAGAGGGCGGTTCTGTAGAAAAAATCTCTTTATGACAGAACCCAAACCCCTGCAGCCCAATCTCAATTCTCCACTTGAAGTGGTGAGTGATTTGGAAGGCGATCTCACCCGCCAAGAGAAAGAACAAGAAATCACTCAGGTTTCGAGCAAAGCGGGGATGGTAGGGTTTTATACGTTTTTATCGCGGATTTTCGGGCTTGGGCGCGATACCCTAATTGCCTATCTTTTGGGAGCGCGCGAAGCGGCCGATGCGTTTTATGTGGCCTTTCGAATTCCAAATTTGCTTCGGCGTTTACTGGCCGAAGGATGCCTAACCATTTCTTTTATTCCTGTTTTTACGGAGTATCTCAAAAAAGATAAAAAAGAGGCCAAGGCTGTTGCCGATTACACTTTTACTTTGCTTACCCTTGTTTTGGTGGCGATCACTTTAATCGGAGTTATTTTTGCAGCCTTCTTTGTTAAATTGACGGCCTTTGGTTTTACCGAAGATCCGCAAAAATATGCACTTACCGTTCAGTTAACTCGAATCACTTTTCCTTATATTTTACTGGTGAGCTTGGGTGCTTTGGCGATGGGAATTTTAAATTCGCTTAAGCATTTCTCAACTCCTGCGGCCTCTCCTATTCTTCTTAATCTAGGGATTATTCTAGGAGCTTTGCTTTTACGACACCATACTTCTCAGCCTTCGGTGGCTTTAGCTATTGGAGTTATTTTGGGTGGGGTCATGCAAATTCTTTTGCAGGTTCCTGCCTTAAAAAAATTAGGATTCTTGCCTCGCATCTCTTGGAATCCACATCATCCCGGGGTGGTGAGGGTGATGAAGTTGATGCTTCCTTCAATTTATGGCTCAGCGGTTTATCAACTAAATTTATTTGCCATTACTTTCATGGCTTCTTTTCTTACCACGGGAGCTGTGAGCTATCTTTGGTATGCCGATCGGGTGATGGAGTTTCCTTTGGGAGTTTTTGCGATCAGTTTTGCAACCGTTATTTTACCTCAGCTTTCGGAACATGCCGCAGAAAAAAACCTTCCTAAATTAAAAAAATCTTTTCTTGAAGGCTTGCGGATGATTTATTTTATTAATTTGCCTGCCACAGTTGGTTTGATTGTTTTGGCCGATCTGATTATTGCAACCCTATTTCAACATGGAAGTTTTTCAGAACATTCCACGCAAATGACAGCCCGAGCTTTGCAGTGTTTTGCGCTGGGCTTGCCTTTTGTTTCTGGCACCCGAATCACTTCCTCGGGTTTTTATGCTTTGCAAGATGCGAAAAGTCCTGTGAAAGCTGCCAATGTTGCGATTTTTGCCAATATCCTCATGGGAGCTCTTTTGTTAAAACCTCTCGGGCATTTAGGTTTGGCTTTGGGCGTTGCCTTTGGATCATTTTGCAATTTTAATCAGCAGATTTATCAGTTTCGAAAGAAAGTGGGTGCTTTAGGACTAAAACAATTACTGGGTTTAATTATTCGAGTAAGCTTTGCTTCTTTGGCAATGGGAGCTGTTCTTTATGGCGCAACTCCCTGGGTAAGATTTTATTTGGGTGAACAGACTTTCGCACGTTTAGCTGCTTTGGTTATTTTGATTATTTTAGGCGTGCTCGCGTACTTTTTATTTTCTAAAATTTTGAAAATCGAAGAAACCGATCATCTCTTAAAAATATTGAAAAGAAAATTGAAACGTTGACTTTAGAAAGCTCATTTGGGAGTGACTTTTTTATGGAAGATACAAATCAATACCGCGAACAACGGCTCGAAAAAATTCAACAGATGGTTGAAAAAGGTGAGAATCCTTATCCGAATGATGTGCGTCCTGAACACTTAGCCCTCTCTCTACACGAAGAATTTTCGAATACTTCAAAAGAAGATCTTGAAAAGAAAACCGAGGAATATTCTTTAGCGGGTCGGGTGATGGCGGTGCGTTCTTTTGGAAAGGCCGCCTTTGTTCAACTTCAAGATCGCAGTGGGCGCTTTCAGATTTTTGTTCAAAAAGGCACAGTAAGCGATGAAGTATTTGAGCTTTTCAAATCACTCGATCTTGCCGATTTCATTTTTGTGAAAGGGCCTCTTTTTCGAACGAAAACCAATGAGCTCACTTTGAAAGCGCATCATTTACGCTTAGTGGTAAAGGCCCTTCAAGGCTTACCCGAAAAATGGCATGGGTTAACCGATGTTGAAACCCGTTATCGCCAACGCTACACCGATCTACTTGCCAACCCCGAAGTAAAAAATGTTTTTGTGCTGCGTTCAAAAATCATTCAATTTATTCGTAGTTTTTTTGTGAAGCGCGATTTTTTAGAAGTTGAAACACCCATGATGCATCCGATTCCGGGAGGGGCGGCTGCCCGACCTTTTGTCACTCATCACAATACCTTAGATATGGATTTGTATCTTCGAATTGCCCCTGAGCTTTATCTTAAACGCCTCGTAGTAGGGGGCTTAGAGCGTGTTTTTGAAATCAATCGAAATTTTAGAAATGAAGGAATCTCCATTCAACATAACCCTGAGTTTACGATGCTTGAATTTTACCAGGCGTATGCAAGCTACGAAGATTTGATGAATCTTACCGAAGAATTACTTAGCTCTCTGGTTGTAGAAATTTGTGGAAAAGAAACAATTGATTATCAGGGAACTCCCATTAGTTTCAAAGCACCTTTTAAGCGTTGTCGTTTTATCGATTCGTTGGTTGAGATTGGCGGAGTGCCGGCTGCCATTTTGCAATCGCGGGAGCTCGCCAAAGAATTTGCCCAAAAACTCCAGATCAAACTCAAATACGAAGACGAAGGCTTGCTCGCGATTTTAACCGAAATTTTTGAAAAGGTCGTAGAGCCTAAGTTGATGAATCCTACTTTCATTACGCATTACCCAACCGAAGTTTCGCCGCTTTCGCGTCGGAATGATCTTGATCCTCAGTTTACCGATCGTTTTGAACTTTTTATTTACGGCCGTGAAATTGCCAATGCGTTTTCGGAGTTGAATGACCCTGTCGATCAAAAAGAGCGTTTTTTAAGACAAGTCGAATCTCGTGCAAAAGGCGATGATGAAGCGATGTATCTCGACGAAGATTATATTCGTGCCTTAGAACAAGGAATGCCTCCTACGGCAGGAGAGGGGATCGGGATTGATCGTTTGGTGATGTTGCTTACCAATCAAGCCTCGATTCGCGATGTGATTTTGTTTCCTCAATTACGAAAAGAATAGAGAACGGCACTAAAATGACTCCAAACGTTTTTGGAGCTGTTCTAGAAATATGTTCTGTAACGGGGCAGCGAGTTCTTCCAATCGCGTCCTCCAGAGGCGGACAGGAAAAACTCGCCGTAAGGAACAAAAATGGCAATCGATTTGGGAGACTGCCTCATTTCAATTGAAATAGCCTTTGTGGCTCGGCAGTTTTCGCTCATTTCAGAACTCGCTGCCCCGTTACTACATTCTTAAGGTTCTCGATGTCCTTCGCTTCTTTCATTGCGCGTCGTTATCTCAAAACCAAAGATAAGGCTTTCGGTTTTTCGCTCTTGGGCACTTTGGGGCTCTTAGGAGTTATCTTGGGAGTTTTTGCTTTAATCGTGGTGCAAGGAGTGATGGCAGGTTTTTCTCGCGATCTTCATGAAAAACTTTTAGGTTTTTCAGCCCCTATTTTACTCACTCCCCTCGAAAGCAAGGATTTTAATGGAAAAACGCCTCCCGTCTTAGGGAAGTATCAAGCAAATCCTGTGTATCCTTTTTTAGAAACAGAACTGATTTTGGTTCCCCCCAGTGAACAAGCTCAAGGTGTGAAGTTAAAGGGGGTTACTGAAAAAGATCCTCTTTTTCAAAAAATTGAAATTGAATTTGTAGAGGGAATGGGGCCCGCTGATCTTTCTTCTCAAGAAGATCAGCTCCCTGGTATTTTGGTGGGTTCCGAACTCAGTGAAAAAATGGGACTCATTCCACTTCTCACCGAAGAGATTAGCCTGGTTTTTCCCTTTGGAGAGATTGATCCTTCAGGAGAGATGCGCCCGAAACAACGTCGTTTTCGAGTGATTGGTACTTTTAAGAGCAAATATTACGAATATGATCATAAATATGTTTTGCTTGATTTAAACGAGGCCCGCCGTTTGCTCCCCTCGAGTGAAGTGCCTACTCAGTGGGCTTTGCAAATCCCCCAAGTCTTAAATTCAGATTTGGTAGCCCAAGATTTAGAAAAAAATCTTAAATCTTCTTACCAAATTCGAAGTTTTGCCTCGATGCATCAAAAAATATTTGCAGCCTTAAAATTAGAGCGCTTTGTGATGTTTTTAGTTTTAGGGCTTATGATCTTGATTGCCTCTTTTAGCATTTTTAGTCTTACTTTTCTTTTGGTGGTTCAAAAGAAAAGAGAAATTGCGCTTTTTAAGGCCATTGGATTTAAAAACAAAGAGATCGAAAGAATTTTTGCTCGAATTGGCTGGATCTTGGGCTTTTGGGGAACCCTCATTGGTTTGCTGCTTGCGATCGGCACAATTTTTTATCTTCAAACGCATCCTTTGCCCATGCCATCTTCTTATTACCTGACCCATCTTCCCATTGCTTGGGATCCCATTTCGATTTTCTTGATCATTCTTTTAGCCCCTTGTTTAACTTTTTTGGCAGCCTGGATTCCGTCTCGTTTAGTAAATCGGGTTCACCCCGTGGAGGCCTTAAGAAGCGAATGAGAAGTCTATTTTTTCTTTTGAAACGGCATTTATTCCCGCGCTCAGAACTCTTCTCCTTACGGAGCATGACGAGTGTGGCGCTTTTGGGAATAGTCTTGGGCGTTGCGGCACAAACCGTCACCGTTTCTATTCTCGATGGATTTGAGAAAAGCTTCAAAAAATCGATTTTAGGTTTTAATGCCCAGCTGGTTTTACTGAAAGAGGGCGATATTGAAAAATCAGAAGATTTAGAAAAAGAGCTGAGTGTTTATTTTGATCAGGGGATTGAAGCAGTCACTCCATTTCTTTATCGAGAGACCTTGGTTGTTTATCGTTCTAAAGTGAAAGGGGTTGTTTTAAAAGGAGTAGACCCTCAGAGCTTTTCAAAAGTTTACCAAGTTCAAATTTTACCCCTCTCTGGAAATTCAACGGCCGATATTGGAATGCTCACAAGCAAGACTTCGTATCCGCCTGTGATATTAGGAAAAGATTTGGCCGAACAACTTGGAGTGAATTCTCAAGATCCTTATCTTTCTGTATTTTCTCCCGAAGGCAATTTGAGCCGAGTGGCCGATGAAAAAAATTTCAAGCGTTTTCAAGTGGTGGGAATCTTCTCAACAGGGCTCTATGAATATGATTCTCAATTCATGCTGGTTAATCTTCCGAGTGCCCAAGCTTTTTTTAAAATCCCCGATAAGATTACGGGTTTTGAAATGCGAGTGGAGCCTCTCGAGCGGGCTTCGAGCTTGGCTAACAAATTACAAAAAAATTTTGGTGTGGTGTATCAAATTATTTCATGGAATCAACTCAATGCCGAAATATTTCAGGCCTTGAGTATAGAAAAACAGGTGTTTTTTATTCTCATGGGATTACTAGTTTTGGTGGCAAGTTCTAACTTGGTTGGCCTCATGATTGTTTTGATCGCAGCACAGCGTAAACAAATTTCAATTCTTCAAGCTTTAGGCATGAAAAGAAGAAACCTTAAAACACTTTTTGCGTTGCAAGGGGCTTTCCTTGCTGGAGTAGGAGTAATTTTAGGTTTGAGTCTTGGAGCAATATTGACTTATACCTTGGCCCATTTCAACAACTGGGAGGTAGCGAAAGAGGTTTATTTGGTTTCAAAACTTCCCGTTGCGTTTTCTGCGAAGAATTTTTTACAAGTTTTTCTTTTTGCGATGCTGATTTCTGTTTTGGCGAGTCTATGGGCGTCGCGGCGAGTGCTAAAAGTGGAGTTCGATTTATGACCGAGGCCGGGTGCCCTGAAAGTTTTCGGGGCGGCCGAGGAAATGGTTGAAGACGAGAGTTGAGATAATAATGCCTTTATTAGAAGCAAAAAATATTCATAAAACTTATTACCAGGGCTTAAAGCCCCTTGAGGTTTTACGGGGGGTTGATTTTTCCTGTGATGCAGGAGAAAAGATAGCGATTGCAGGTGCTTCGGGTGCCGGCAAATCAACCTTGCTCCATATTTTGGGCACTTTAGATCGCCCGACTCAGGGAGAGCTTTTTTTTCAGGGCCGAAAATTTGAGCAAAATGAAAATAAACTTGCTCGATTCCGTAATGAAAATTTGGGGTTTATTTTTCAATTTCATCACTTGTTACCTCTTTTTACAGCACTTGAAAATGTGATGATGCCTGTATTAATTGCAGGGCAGAGTAAAAAAAATGCCGAGATTCAGGCAAAAGAAATTTTAACCGAAGTAGGGCTTCAAGAACGTTTTTTTCATAAACCTTCCGAATTATCTGGAGGAGAACAGCAACGTGTGGCAATAGCACGGGCTCTGATTAGGCGGCCCAAAATTATTATGGCCGATGAGCCGACCGGGAATTTAGATACTCAAAATTCTTGGAAAATTTTTGAATTGCTCTTAGGCCTCAATGAGAAGTATCAAGCAAGCCTCATTTTAGTGACTCATAATGAGGATATTGCGAAAGAATTTAAGAGAAGACTTTGGATGAAGGACGGAAAGATTGTTTAAATACAAAAAAATTCTTGCATCTTTGGTGTTGTGTTTCTGGGTCTTGAGCGTTTTCCCCAAACAAGTGCTTGCCGCTGCAGATACAATCGTAAGTGTGGATTTCGATGGAATTCGCAAGGTTGATCAAAAAGCTCTGGAGGCAGTCATCGAGTCTCGCCCAGGAACCCGCTATTCTCCAGAAACATTGAATGAAGATTTAAAGCGGATGTATGCCTTAGGTTTGCTTTCGAATATCGAGATTGAAAAAGAATCATCCCCTGGTGGAGTAAAGCTTGTTTTTAAAGTGCACGAGAAGCCGGTTGTTTCAAAAATTTTAGTGCAAGGAAATAAAGAAATTACCCGCGAAAAAATCACGGCAGAAATAGTCCAAAAAGTTAATCAAACCCTCGACGAGAAAAAAGTCGGCCAATCCAAAGAGAAAATCAAAGAAATCTATGCCAAAGAGGGAATGGGGCTGGCGGTGGTGAGCACCGAGGTAAAATCGAGCCCTGCAAACCCCGATGATGCCGAATTGATTTTCGTCATTACTGAAAATAAAGAACTGAAAGTTAAAAAGATTACATTTGCCGGCAATACGGTTTTCAAAGAACGAAAGCTCAAAGGCTTTATGAAAACCAAAGAAAAAGGATTTCTCTCTTTTCTAACGGGCTCCGGAAAGTATCGAGATGAGATGATTGATCGTGATGTTGCTTTCATCACCTACCAATACTTGAATTTAGGCTATTTGAAGGCTCAAGTTGAAAAGCCAGATATTATTCCTCTCCCCAATAAAGAAGGTATCGAACTGCGATTCCGGATTTACGAAGGAAAACGCTACCGCATTAAAAACGTGGATATTACCGGAGATATTCTCACCACGAAAGAAGAGCTCCTTTCTAAATTTAATAGTTTGAAAGGAAATTATTACTCTCAGAAAATTTTGGAAGATGACTTACAAAAAATTACTGAGCTCTACGGAAACCAAGGCTATGCGTTTGCCAACATTCGCCCTCAGCCTTTGCCAGACGATGCAAACCTTGAAGTAGGAATCAACGTCATCATTGATAAAGGTAAAAAGATTACAATTGAGAAAATTAATATCACCGGAAATAAAATTACCCGCGATAAGGTGATTCGACGAGAACTGAAGGTTACTGAAAACAGTCTTTATAATGAAAGCTTGGTTCGCCAATCGAAACAGCGTTTAGAAGCCTTGGGTTATTTTGAATCGGTTGAATTCTCCACTCCAAAAGGCTCGTCGGATGATCGATTAAATTTGAATATTCAAGTTAAAGAAAAGTCGACGGGTAGTTTCTCGGTGGGGGCCGGATACAGTACGGTTGAGAGCTTTATCTTTACCGCATCAATTTCAAAACAAAACTTTTTGGGCCGCGGCATTAGCGGGGCGTTAATGGCCGAAGTTTCGAAGATTCGCCAACAATTTCAGTTTCAATTTACCGATCCTTACTTTTTGGACACTCAATGGATTTACAGTATGAATGTTCAAAAGTTGATCAGCAGTTATGATAATTTTACCCGAAACTCTTTGGGGGGCGAGGCGAGTTTAGGACATCGATTCTTTGATTATTCTTCGGCGAGCTTGGGGTATCGTTTTGAAGATGTGAAGGTAGATGATTTTGCCTCTTTGGTGCCACAGCTCTTTCGCGATGATGCCTCGGGCTTCACCTCAAGTCTTTTGTTTAACGTGCAACGCGATACCCGAAACAATCGACTATTTGCCACCAAAGGTTCTTACAATATTGCCTCTGTAGAGTGGGCAGGCTTAGGCGGAAACAATCATTTTTTCAGGGTAGATGCAAACACGCGTTGGTTTATTCCTATTCCCATCCCTAAAAATTCAGTGTTAAAGCTGAATGCTCGAATTGGTTATATTAATTCTCTTGAAGATCAGCCTGTTCCTTTGTTTGAGCGGTATTTTACAGGGGGTATTAATTCTTTGAGAGGATATAAACCCCGAACGATTGGTCCTACCTTGCAGATTCCTTCAACAACCACGGGGCCCGATGAAACCTTTGTTTACGGGGGAGATAAACTCCTTTTATTTAATGCAGAATATGAATTTCCTATTTATGATCCTGCCGGTTTTAGAGGAGTTTTGTTCATCGATGCTGGAAATGCCTATTCTGAAAACCAAAATTATGAAGTTTTTAATCTGAAGAGCAATTGGGGGTTTGGATTGCGCTGGATTTCTCCCTTCGGACCTCTACGGTTTGAATGGGGCTTGCCCTTCAAACCTCAGCCTGGCGAGGATAAAATCGTATTTAACTTTACTATTGGTTCGTCTTTTTAATAGAAGCGACTGTTTTTAAAATGACCTTTGTTTCAAAGTATGCTTTAAGTTTTGTTAATTATTTTATTCATTTCATTAAGGAGGAATTTTAAATTATGAAAAAGTTATTTGCCGTTATGGCCTTGGTATTGAGTTTAAGCGCAGCAAAAGTGGTTTGTGCTCAAGATTTAAAAGTAGGAGTGGTCGATTTTCAAAAGGCTCTAAATGATGTGGAAGAGGGAAAAGCGGCGAAGGCACGCCTAAAAGCGGAGTTTGACCAAAAACAAAAAACTTTGGATGCCCTCCAAAATGAACTCAAGAGCATGAAAGATAACCTTGAAAAACAGAAATTGGCCTTGAGTCAGGAAGCCATGAAGCAAAAAGAGAATGAATATCGAGATAAGTTTGTTGAATTGCAAAAGAAGTTGGCTGAGTTCCGAAGTGAGCTTCAACAAAAAGAATCACAATATACTGGAAGTATTATTACTGAACTTCGCCAAATTGTTCAGGAAATTGGTGCTAAAGATAAATACTCTCTGGTTTTTGAAAGAGGCCAAGATGTGTTGCTGTATGCTTCGGGTGCAACCGATCTTACTCCTCAAGTGATCAGCGTGTATAACAGTCGACCTCATAAAAAATAGCTTTTTGATTTCTTTCTTTCAGAAGGCAGATTACAATTCGAACTCATGGGTATCGATACTCAAGTCTTGGATTATGTTGTTTGTCCAAAGTGTAAGGCCGCTTTGAATTATGAGGTTGAGCTTGATTCTTTGCTTTGCAAGACCTGTAAAGTCAAATATCCAATAGTTCAAGGCGTGCCGATTTTATTAGAAGAAGAAGCCAATTTACTTGCGGGAGCATCCTCTATGAATAAAAACACAAAATCTTCTGCGGCTATCTTTCAAATTCAAGAAGGTCCTAACCAAGGTGAAACTTTGAAGCTCCCTCTGGGGGCGTGCTGCGCAATCGGCAGAAATATTGAAGATCTCAATAAAACCCAAGTCTTTGCTTTAGAATCAACAGTTCCCCTTGATGATTTTACCAAAAAAATGGTGATGAATTATCTAGCCAAGAAAACTGGAAAAGTACTGCAAGGAACAGAAGGTTTGGCTGGGTTTAAAAGGCTTCCAGATCTTGTTTTAAATGACCCCGCTGTTTCCAGGCTTCATGCCATGATTTTTCACGACGAATCCGGAGTGGGGGTTTTAGATTTTGTTTCCAGAAATGGTACCTTCGTCAATGGCAAGGAAGTAGAATCGCATACCTTAAAAAATGGGGACCTCATTGAAATAGGGGCCACCAAAATATCTTTTCAACTTTAACTCCTGGATAGGGTAATTTCCTTCATGAAAAGCATGACCGGTTACGGCGCTGCAGAAACGACTGCAGGCCATAAGAAATTGTATGTAGAAGTGCGAACCGTCAATCACCGTTTTTGCGAAGTCAATTTTCGTCTGCCTTCCCACCTTTTTTCGTTAGAAACAGAATTATTAGATTTTACAAAGAAGTGTTTTCAGCGCGGAAGAATTGACATTCAAGTGCGAGAAAAAAGCGAAGGCACCAAGGCCAAGGTTCGCATTGATGAAGCGCAACTTGAAACTTATATTAAGCTTCACCAGAAAATTGCCAAAAAACTCAAGGTCAAAAATACCCCTCAGGTTGAAGATCTGCTCACGTTGCCCAAGGTCTTAGTGCTTGAAGAGGAAGAAGCGCATTTAAAAGACTTTATTTCTCCCTTGAAGAAAGCATTGACTCAGGCTTTTAAAAATGTCGATCAGATGCGTTTAAAAGAAGGAAAAGAAATTCAAAAAACCTTTCAAAAACACTTGTCTCTCCTAGAAAGCTACCTTCAGAAAGTTCAATCGCAGATTCCTAAGATGCTTGATGATTACAAACTAAGGTTGAAAGAAAGAATCGAAAAGCTAAGCTCGCAAAACCTTGATGAATGGCGTCTCTCACAAGAAATTGCTTATTATGTTGATCGAACCGATGTTGCTGAGGAGCTTCAGCGTCTCAATAGTCATCTTCAGCATTTTGCAGATGTTTTAAAAGAAGCAGAACCCGTTGGGCGTAAACTTGATTTTTTGCTTCAAGAGATGAATCGCGAAATAAATACCCTAGGATCTAAAGCCCAGAATTCTCTTGTTTCTCAATGGGTGGTTTCTTGTAAGCACGAATTGGAAAAGATGAGAGAACAAGTTCAGAATGTTGAATAAAGGCCTTATCATTGTTATTTCAGGACCCTCTGGGAGCGGAAAAACAACTCTCTGCCGTATGGTAGAAGAACGCCTTAAAATTCCTCATTCTGTTTCTTACACCACCCGTCATCCACGAGTGAATGAGAGTGAGGGAAAAGATTATCATTTCGTATCGGAAGAAACCTTCAAGCAAATGGTAGATGAAAATGATTTTTTAGAATGGGCAGAGGTGCATGGAAGACGCTATGGAACCTCCGAGAGAGATGTTCAAAATATCATTTCAAAAGGGCAGGATATTATCCTTGATCTTGATACCCAGGGAGCCTTGGCAATAAAGAAAATCAAACCAAAATCGGTTTTAATTTTTGTTGATGTGCCGGATGCCGTATTACAAGAACGACTCGGGAAACGTGGAACAGAGCGCCCTGAAGTTTTGTTGAAAAGATTAGAGTCGGCTAAAGCCGAGAGAAATGCCAAGACTCAATACGATTACCAGGTTCTCAATGAAACTCTTGAAAAAACATTTGAAGCAATCTTAAAAATCATAGAAAAGGAAAGAGAGCTTAACCGTATTTAATGAGGCTACTATCTTTTCTATGCCTTCTCTTAAAGACATTCAACGCGACATCCAATCTTATCATCCTAAAGCAGATTTTGAGCTTTTAGAAAAAGCCTACCATTTTTCGCATAAAATGCACGAAGGCCAAAAACGTGCCTCGGGAGAAGCTTATTTTGTACACCCCATTGAGGTGGCCGAGATTCTGGCCAAGATGCGCCTAGATATTCCTTCGATTGTGGCGGGCTTGCTGCACGATACTGTTGAAGACACAGGAACTTCACTCGAAGAGATCAAGACTTTATTTGGAGAAGAAATTTCGAGTTTAGTCGATGGAGTAACGAAGCTTGGAAAAATTGAATTTGCCAGTGCCGAAGAAAAACAGGCCGAGAATTTTAGAAAAATGATCATGGCCATGGCAAAAGATATTCGGGTGATCTTGGTTAAATTGGCTGACCGTTTGAATAATATGCGCACACTCTCTCATCTTTCTGAAGAACAGCGCATGAAAATTGCCAAAGAAACCTTAGATATTTATGCGCCGCTCGCGAATCGCTTGGGAATTCAGTGGATGAAGGTAGAGCTTGAAGATCTTTCTTTAAAATATTTGCAGCCCACCGTTTATCGGGAAATTTCTCAAAAAATGAAAGAGGCCGGCGAAGAGTCGGAGGCTTACATTGAGCGGGTGATCAAAACTTTGAAGCCAAAGTTAAAAGAGTATCAAGTAACCCCTGAAATTTACGGCCGTTTAAAACACAATTTTAGCGTTTACCGAAAGATGAAGTCTCAGGATATTGCTTTTGAACAAGTGCACGATTTGATTGCATTTCGTGTGATCGTTGAAAATATTCCTCAGTGTTACACTGTTTTAGGAATTCTACATGAAATCTGGACCCCCGTGCCTGGGCGTTTCAAAGATTATATCGCAATGCCCAAGAATAATAATTATCGTTCTCTTCACACGACCGTTGTTTGTTTAGAGGGTAGGCGGGCGGAATTTCAAATTCGTACTCGGGAAATGCATCAGGTTGCTGAGCAAGGAATTGCGGCTCATTGGCAATATAAAGAAAATGGATCAATCAAAGAATTTGATCAGCATAAATTTCAATGGGTGAGAGATTTGCTCAACTGGCAAAAAGAGCTAAAAGATCCGGCGGAGTTTCTAGATACGGTGAAACTCGATCTTTTTGCCAACGATGTTTATGTGTTTACTCCTCGAGGAGAAGTCAAAGAGCTTCCTCATGGTTCAACCCCACTTGATTTTGCGTATTCAATTCACTCCGATGTAGGCAACCACTGTGTTGGGGCCAAAGTAGACGAAAAAATAGTTCCCTTGAATTATCGTTTAAGAAGTGGAGATACCGTCGAAGTCTTGACGAGCGCCACTCAGAAACCTTCTAAAGATTGGTTGAAGTTTGCGGTAAGCTCTCGCGCCAAAAGCAAGATTCGAGCGATGATTCGTCAAGAACAGCGCGAACGGGCAATCATTTTGGGTAAAGAATTGCTCGAAAAAGAATTCGAACATTTTTCTTTGAGCGCAGGAAAATATTTAAAAGGGGAGAGCCTAGAAAAACTGCTCAAGATAACGGGCTATCAAAACTTAGATGCGCTTCACATGACCGTTGGATATGGCAAACTCTCTCCCTTGAACATATTGGGTAAGGTTGTGCCTCGCGAACTTTTGCAAGAGAAGCTTGAGGCGGTTCAAAAACCCGAAGGACTTCTTTCA
This sequence comes from uncultured Pseudomonadota bacterium, assembly GCA_964384365.1. Taxonomy (GTDB): domain Bacteria; phylum UBA10199; class UBA10199; order JADFYH01; family JADFYH01; genus CAYLKF01. The sequence goes on from CAYLKF010000004.1 coordinate 213,876, forward strand.
AAGATCTTTAAGAAGGTGAAAGAGCGCGGCAAAAGCGTGGTGAAGGTGGGGGGCTATGACGATATTTTAGTGACTCTCGGTCGCTGTTGTAATCCACTTCCGGGCGATTCAATTGTTGGTTTTATCACCCGAGGTCGAGGTGTGACGATTCACATGGTGGATTGCCCTAAAGTGCTTGCCACCGATTCAGCGCGTCGAGTGGAGGTAGCCTGGGATGACAATGACTCGGTTCTGCATCACGCAAAACTTAAAGTGGTGAGTAGTGATCGCCCCGGTCTTTTAGCATCGATGAGTAAGACAATTTCTAATGAAGGGGTCAATATTTCTCAAGCCTCGATTCGAACTACAAACGATCAAAAGGCAGTCAATCTTTTTGAAGTGGAGATTAAAAATACTCAACAGCTCCGAAGTGTGGTGAAAGCACTCGAAAAATTAAGCGGGATTATCAGCGTGGAACGCGTTCGAGGGTAAGAGATTTGTAAAATCCTTAAAAGCGGGACAATCTAAATTTTCTCTTATAATGCTTTTTGGATGAATCCAGAACGGATGCAGCGTGTACAGGCCAAAATGTGTTGTACTTTTCCCTTTACGTAAGCCTTCACTCGTTGAAGATTGGGGAAATTGCGCGTATGGGTTTTGTTATTAGCATGACTAACACGGTTCCCGGCTTGGGGAGTTTTGCTGCAATGAAAACAACGGCGTGACATAAATCATCTCCTAAAATACTCATTAATAATAAGGGCCCCGGGGTTAACACAGTTTTATAGAGTCTGGCAAGTATGGAATTCTTAAATGCTTTAAAGAACTTAGCCCCTTCGCGCAAGAAAATTGGCCAAGAGGGGGAGCATTTGGCCGGCCAGTGGCTTGAAAAACAGGGTTTTAAACTGCTTGAACGGAATTGGAGAACCAAGCAGGGAGAGGTTGATTTAATCGCGCAGAAGGGAAAAGAGCTCTTTTTTATTGAGGTTAAATTTCGTCAGACCTCAACCTATGGCTCGGCCTGGGAAACCCTTCATACCCAAAAACAAAAACGTTTACTCAAGGCAAGTCTTAGCTTTTTACAAAGATCTCCACTGGAGTTTACAGAAATAAAAATGGCAGCCCTGATTATTGAGCGTAATCAATCGACGGGCTTAAACTTTGATTTTAGGGAATTTCCACTGGATCTTTCTTCGCGTTACTATTAAACCAGAAACTCGTTTAAGGAGGCTTTCATGTCTGGATCGGTTCTAGATTTATTTTTACAAACGGCAGAGCGCTATGAATCTCGCCCCTGTGTTCAATTTAAAAAAAGAGGGAAGTGGAAAACTCTAAACTGGGGACAGCTTCGAGATCAGGTTGTGGCGCTTTCAGATAGTTTAAAAAAGTTAGGCATTGCTCCTCAAGATAAGATCGCGATTATTTCGACCACCCGCTATGAGTGGACCCTCACAGACTTAGCTATTTTATCTCTCAACGCCGTGACGGTTCCGATCTATCAATCAACCCTGCCAGCGGAAATTGAATATATTTTAAATCACTGCGGCGCCAAGGTTTTATTTTTAGAAGATACCGCTCAGTTGAAAAAAATTGAATCGATTCGAGCAAAACTTCCTAAACTTGAGAAAATTATTCTTTTTGAAAAGGGAGGAGAGTTTTCTTTTGAAAACCTGCTCAATGAAGGTAAAAAAGACCTCTCAAGTTTTGAGAAAAGATTAAAAGAAATTTTGCCTTCTTCATTGGCCACGATTGTTTATACCAGCGGAACCACCGGTAAACCGAAGGGTGTTGCTCTCACACATCGAAATCTGGTTTCAGAGGTTGAGGCGATGAAAGACGTTTTTGACGCCTCACCCGATCAGGTAAGTTTAATTTTTCTTCCACTGGCTCATATTTTTGCGCGGGCCATTCAGTTTTTCCATTTGAGCTGTGGTTTTACCCAAGCTTATGCCGAAAGTATCGATAAGCTTTTAGAAGATATCAAAGACGTAAAGCCTCATTTCATGGCTTCTGTGCCGCGCATTTTTGAAAAAATCTATACAAAGGTGATGACAGAAGTTCAAAATTCAAACCCTTTTAAGAAGATTATTTTTAATTGGGGGCTTTCGGTTGGGAAATCGGTGAGTCAAAGTAAGCAAAATCAAAAAACACCGGCTCTTTTCACAACCCTTCAACACGAACTTGCCAAAAAACTTGTCTTTGCAAAACTTCACGAACGCTTAGGTGGGCGGCTTTCGTTTTTTATTTCGGGTGGAGCACCCCTTTCTGCAGAAATCGCAAGTTTCTTTCATGCAGCGGATGTTTTGATTTTAGAGGGATATGGCCTGACCGAAACAACCGCGGCAGTGAATTGTAATCTGCCCGGACGCTATCGCTTTGGCACAGTGGGGCCTATTGTGAAAAATACCGAAGTGAAAATTGCCGAAGATGGAGAAATTTTAGTAAAAGGCGATCATGTTTTTTCGGGCTATTATCAAGAGCCTGATGCTACTCGTGAATCTTTTACAAACGATGGTTATTTTAAAACGGGAGACATCGGAGAATTTGATCAAGATAAATTTTTACGGATTACCGATCGAAAAAAAGATTTGATTGTAACCGCTGCGGGAAAAAATATAGCGCCTCAATACATTGAAAACCTGCTCAAGACCGATCCATTAATTAGCCAAGTGATGGTGCATGGAGATCGACGAAAGTTCTTAAGCGCCTTGATTACCTTGAATACGGATGAGTTAACAAAACTAGCCCAACAACAGAATATTTCGGTGAAAGATGCCTCTACTTTATTAAAAAGTGATCAGGTCTATGATTTGATTCGAAAGAGGGTGGAGGAAAAAAATAAGCAGCTCCCGAGCTTTGAAACGATTAAGAAGTTTGCAATTTTAGAGAAAGATTTTTCAATTGAAGGGGGCGAATTAACTCCCACGCTTAAAGTAAAAAGAAAAGTGGTGACCGAGCGGTATTGGGATTTGCTCGATTCCTTTTATAAAGAGCAATAGTTTTGCCCTGCAAAAAAATGTTTCCATTTTTAATGCGTTTATAGTTAGATAACCAATAGATTTTTTCCTAAATCTTTAAAGGAGGGTTTAGCAATGGCTGATCAAGGCTCAGGTTCTCAATCCACAGGTGGTTCTGGGTTACAACCCAATGTGGCGAGTTTACTTTGTTATGTTTGTACTTTCATTACAGGAATTATTTTTCTGGTTTTAGAGAAAGATAATCGACAAATCAAATTTCATGCTTGGCAGGCAATTTTATTAGGTGCTGCCTCTATTGTGGTTCAGTTTGGTTTGAGTATTCTAAGTTTATTACTAGGATATTTGTCGGGTGTGCTCTCGATGTTAATCGGCTTTTTAGGTTTTGTGATTTGGGCTGTTTTCTTTGTTTGTTGGATTCTTTGCATGGTGAAGGCTTATCAAAACGAACAATGGAAGATTCCTTATTTAGGCGATATTGCTGAAAAGCAAGCCGCAAAGTAAATAAGAGAATGGTGAATTTGAAGCGCAACTTTCTTAAAGAGGGTTGCGCTTTTTTTATTCATCTTTCAAAAGATGAATAAACCCTGAGTGAACGGTGTGAGTCGAAGGGTAGATAATGAAAAAAATTTTAAGAAATGAATGGGTGATTCTGTTTTTTATCTTAGCGTTCCCGCTATTTTTTCATTTTCTTGAACTGAAGTCCCTTTCAAAAATCCCCTTATGTTTTTTTCATTTTCTAACGGGTTTTGATTGCCCAGGTTGCGGAATTACCCGAGGCATGGCTTGTTGGTTTCAGGGGCAATGGGTGCAAGCAATTCGTTATAATGCTTTGGTACCGCTGCTCTTTTTAATTTGGATTTATTATCTCTGCCGCTCTGTTTTTACTCTTTTTAAGAAAAGAAATTTGCCTTTTCCGAGTTTGTTTCAAAGAAATACGCTTTCTTATTATTTGTTTGGAATTTTATTTTGGGGGCAATGGATTTTTAAACTTTCCAAGCAAGTCTTGGGATTTTAAGTCTTGACGCATATTGGCGCTTTTGCTTATGGTGCGTGCTCACTTAACACATAAATTAGGAGGTAGGCATGTCTTTAACACCACAAAATATTTTTGAAGAAAAATTTCCGGAGCGTTTGAAAGCAAAAGGAGATAAAATTTCTGCAATCAACGCCATTTATCAATTTGATATCAAAGGTGAAGGCGGTGGAAGCTGGGTGCTTGATCTTACTCAACCGGGAGGCAAAGTGAGCGTAGGAACTTCCGATCAGGCAAAATGTGTAGTCACCATGGAATCCAATCATTTCGTCGATTTAATCGCAGGTAAACTGAATCCTCAAATGGCCTTTATTACGGGAAAGTTAAAAGTGAAGGGCGATATGGGGCTTGCTTTGAAATTAGGAAGCATTCTTTAATTCGTTTTGATACTTTCTACCTAAAAGGCTCCCTCTGGGAGCCTTTTTTTCTGGTAACTGAAAACTATTAACTGCTAGCTGTATTTTATTATGCCCCCCCTTCGCGGAGTGAAAATTTTAGATCTCTCGCGTTTATTGCCTGGGCCTTTTTGCACTTATCTTTTGGCAGAACTGGGCGCAAAGCGTACGGGTATTCTTCCACCCAACGATCAAGAAGTTTTAAGTTTTCCTATTCTCCATCAAAACAAAAAAAGAATTGTTCTTGATTTAAAAACTCCTCAGGGGCTTGCAAAAATTAAGAAACTCATCAAAACTCACGATATTTTGGTAGAGGGCTTTCGTCCTGGAGTTTTAGCACGGCTGGGGCTTTCTTTCTCGGTGCTTAAAAAATTGAATCCTCGCCTCATTCTTTGTTCTTTAAGTGGTTATGGTCAAAAAGAAGCCCGGCGGGCAGGGCACGATTTGAACTACTTGGCAGAATCGGGATTGCTTGCAGCGCTCTTTCCTTTTTCAGCTTTGCAGATACCGGGTATTCCATTTGCTGATTTGATTGGGGGAATGAGTGCTACGTTTAAAATTTTAGCGGCCTTGACTATTCCTGCTCAAAAAAGAAAGGCCGTTTGGATTGATCTTTCGATTTGTGATTCTTTAAAACCTTTCTTGTATCCTTTCGATTCTAAAATCCAAAAAATTGTAAGCCCAATTTTTCAAGGGGCTTGGCCACGTTATCGCCTGTATTCTACAAAAGACTCACAGTTTTTGGCGGTGGCTTGTTTAGAAGAAAAATTTTGGAATAAATTCGTTCAAAAAATGCAAATTCCTTCGGCTCTTTTAGAAAGTAATTCCAATACTGTTTCTTGGTTGGAGGCGCAATTTGTTCAGAAAAATCAAAAAGAATGGCTGGAGTTTTTAAATGATCCAGATTTATGTGTGAGTGGAGTCAAAAAATGAAAATCGCTTTAGCACAGATTAATACTCAAATTGGAAACTTCAATCTCAATGTTGAAAAAGTTTTAGAGGCCATTCAAAAGGCAAAACGGAAAAAAGCAGACTTGGTTATTTTTCCGGAGTTAACTCTAACAGGCTATCCTCCCAAAGATTTGCTCGAAAAACCCCATTTTATTGAGGCAAACTTGAAGGCCCTCAAAACCGTTGCCAAGCAATGCCATGGGATTGCAGCCTTGGTGGGTTATGTGGAGCCAAATCCTGAAAAAACAGGCCGGGCCCTTTTTAATTCAGCCGCTTTACTTTTTAAGGGCAAGATTTTTGCCAATCAACGAAAGCGTCTATTACCCAGCTATGATGTGTTTGATGAAACCCGCTATTTCGAACCAGGCGCCGAATCTCAAGTCGTTAAACTAGGAAAATACCGTTTAGGGCTGACGATTTGCGAAGATATTTGGAACGACGAGCGTTTTTTGGGCCGTCGTCTCTATGCGGCAGATCCGGTAGAAGATTTAGGTGAGCAAAAGCTCGATTTATTGCTCAACATTTCGGCTTCTCCTTATTCAATGGGAAAAGGAAAAGTTCGAAAAGATCTTTTAGTGCAAACGGTAAAACGTCTTCAAGTGCCAATGGTCTATTTGAATTTGGTGGGAGGGAACGACGATCTGATTTTCGATGGCGGTAGCTTGGTTTTTAATGAAAAGGGAGATTTGGCGGTTGCGCTGAAGCGTTTCGAAGAAGATTTTGTGATTGTCGATACCGAGCACCTTTCTTCTCAGGTTTTTTCTCAAGAGGAAGAAATCGAGCTCGTGCGCGAGGCTTTGGTTTTGGGTATTCGCGATTACATGAAAAAATGTGGTTTTCAAAAAGTGGCCTTAGGGCTTTCGGGCGGAATGGATTCTTGTTTAGTGGCGATTTTGGCGGCCGAAGCCTGTGGCGCTAAAAATGTTTTGGGGGTTTCTCTTCCTTCACCTTATTCGAGTAAGGGGAGCTTGCAAGATGCTCAATCGTTGGCCAAGCGTCTAGGGATTCATTACCAGGTGATTCCGATTGGAGATGTTTATCAGTCGTATCAAGAAGCTTTAAATCTCAAACCCGTGCGCGGCAAAGTAGATATCGCCCTACAAAATATTCAGGCGCGCATTCGTGGAAATATTTTAATGGCCCTTTCAAATCGAGAAGGATACCTCCTGCTCAGCACGGGAAATAAATCCGAGATGGGTGTTGGATACTGCACTCTATACGGCGATATGGCGGGAGGATTAGCGGCCATCTCAGACTTGCCTAAAATTTTGGTTTATCGTTTAGCGCGTTATTTAAATAAAATTCATCGCGCGATTCCAGAGTCGGTTTTTATGAAAGCACCTTCGGCAGAATTAGCTCCAAACCAAAAAGATCAAGATGATCTTCCTCCTTATGAAATCTTAGATGAGATTTTGAAACGTGCGATTGAAGAAAATCAATCGGCCTCGCAAATTTTAGCGGTGGGCTTTGATCGAAAAACGCTACAAAAAGCGCTTCTTCGAGTGGATCGTAACGAGTATAAGCGGCATCAAGCGCCTCCCGGTTTGCGAATTACTTCGAAGGCGTTTGGTTATGGACGCCGTCTTCCCATTACTCATGCATTTCGAGAATTTTAGGAAAATATGACTCTGTATATTGTCGCTACGCCCATCGGTAATTTGAGTGACTTGAGCGCTCGTGCTTTGGAGACTCTCCGAGCGGTCGATGAGATTGCCTGTGAAGATACGCGCCACACTCGAAAGCTTTTATCGCATTATCAAATTTCAAAGCCCTTGATTAGTTATCATTCCTATAATCAAACATTTCGCGCTGAGCAGATTTTAGAAAAGCTGAAAGAAGGAGAAAAAATCGCTTTGGTAAGCGATGCCGGAACGCCGGGGATTTCCGATCCGGGCACTCAACTGGTGCAACTTGCCTTAGAAAACGAGATTGAAGTGATTCCTATTCCAGGTGCATCGGCGTTAATTACAGCGCTTTGTGCTTCTGGCCTTCCAACCGATCGATTTTATTTTCATGGTTTCTTGCCTTTAAAACCCGGGAAACGCCGCGCTGTTTTTGAATCGTTGAAAAATTTGGAAACTACGCTCATTTTTTATGAATCCGGCCGCCGCTTATCACGACTTTTGTCGGATCTTGAAAAAAGTTTTGGAAATAAAAAAACGGTGATTGCGCGCGAACTCACAAAAATTTACGAAGAATTTTTAAGAGGCTCTCTCCATCAACTCATTGAAGGAGTGCCACGAGAGGGGTTAAAAGGGGAGTGTGTGGTTTTATTAGATAATCGGAGTACTTCTGAAAAATCGTTGGAGTCTTAAAGAATTTCTTATTCTTCCATAAATACTTTTAAAGCTTGATGGTTACTCTTTGCATCTTCAAACCCTAAATCAAGTAGATGCTTCAAATATTCCGGCAGAAAACTAATATACGAAAGAAAATCAACACCTGAATTAGGATCAACATCCAAAATTCGAATAAGAAACTTTTCAAAACTTCCGAAGTGTTTGTCTTTCGCTCTCTTGAAACAATGTTTGAAGAGCTCTCCAATATCTTGAGAAGGGCGAATGCGAAGTACATCGAGCTTCTTTACTCCGCGGTCGGCGATATCACCCGAAATATTCTTTTTCACGAGCATCTTGTTTAAATCTTCTAAATATTTTTTTCCATAAATCATTTCCGACCACTCAATAATGCGATTAATACGCACCAGTTGCTCTAGATCGTACTGAATTTTATCTAAGAAAACGGCGTTCATCACGCGGCCCAAAACTTGGCCCAAAGAGGGGTGTTTTCCTTTTTCTCCATGAAAGGGAATTTTTTCTCCGGGTTGCGCCCGGTGATTTAAACCAATCACCAAAATCTTTTCGGCACCGAGATGAATGGCGGGGGAGAGGGGAGTGTTGAGTCTTAGCCCCCCATCGGTATAAGCAATTCCATTCACTAAAACAGTTGGAAAAATAACCGGAATCGCTGCAGAGGCTGCAGCATGCACAGGTTTAATCGGGGTAAAATGAGTGGTGTAATCTCCTTGATAACGTAGGGTCGAATTCTTTTCGATGAAAAGCTCCATGCGGCCGGTAAAAACATTAGTGGCCACAATCGAAACCGCTTTGATGATCCCTTGCTGAATATTGTTTGAGATATTTTCCCAAGGAATTGCTTTTTCAATAAAAGGCAGAAAGGGCGTTGTATCTAAAAAACCCGGGAAATGGGGAGTGTCTTGAGTGGTCGATTTTAAAAACTTCATTAAAAGCTGACGCGAGCCTTTTCCTACAAAGTTCATCAAGGCACTGAGATTGCGTTGATAAACATTCTCTTCGCGCACTGTTTCCCAGAGCTCTCGAATCTGTCGGGCTTGCAAAGGCATGTTGTGCGCCGTGGCTGCCAAAAAACAGGTATTTAAAGCACCTACCGAAGCACCACAATGAATGTCGAAATGGCGTGTGCGCCCTTTGGGAGGTAACATGGTGCGGATGTAATGGATAACCCCCGCCTCATAGGCTCCTCGGGCTCCACCTCCGGAAAGAACCAGGGCAAGCTTAGATTTGCCGTTTTGTGTCATTCGTATCAGTATAACTAAAATAGAGCGGAAGCCGAAGTGGAAAAATGACAGCTCATAAACACTCTCTGTCATCCTCCGGCTTGACCGGAGGATCTATTTTACAATGGATTCCCCGATTTAATCGGGGAATGACACCTTTGAGTTTTTGATCTAGCTTTGTAAAAAAGGATTCGAATCTTTTTCTTGCCCCACGGTTGTTTGAGGGCCATGACCTGGAAAAACAATTGTTTCTTCTTGAAAGGGAAGGATTTTATTTTGAATGGATTTAATAATCGTCGAGTAATCTCCGCCCCATAAATCGGTGCGTCCAATACTTTGCAAGAAGAGGGTATCTCCGGTGAAAAGCCAAGGCGAGCCCTCTTTTTCTAAATGAAAGGTTACACTACCCGGAGTATGGCCAGGGGTATGAATTACCTGGAGCTTATGTTTTCCAAAACAGAGTTGATCGCCTTCTTTTAAATGTTGGGTGAGTTTCGGAACAGTGAGCGTTGGAAAGCCAAATAGCCCGCATTGCATCGCCACATTTTCATACAAAAAAAGATCTTCAGGGTGCAGGCAAACATCGGCTTTACTCTTCTGATAAAGAGGGTCGGTTGCCCCTAAATGATCAAAGTGGGCATGGGTATGAACCAAATATTTAGGTTTGAGCTTATATTTCTCAAGGAGGCTTGAAATCCGGTCTGCTTCGTAACCGGGGTCAATCACGATGGCTTCACCGGTTTCTTCGCAGCCTAAAATGGAGCAATTACATTGGAGAGGCCCAACGGCCAAGGTTTCGAGGATCATATAAAAAGTCTCATAAGGGTTGTGATTCAATAAATTTAATCAATAATTAGCGGTATTTAACAACATTTATCTTTACTTTTCGCAACTTTAACCTTGCCCAAACCGATACTATACAGGATAATTTTGCTTCGTATTTTATATTCCATTAGGAGGGAATTAAACATGAACTCAAGAAAAATTTTT
>CAYLKF010000005.1:0-218473 GCA_964384365.1 uncultured Pseudomonadota bacterium
GTCCCATCGAGCGCCCTTAATTGATCGAGAACTTTTTCAAGCGATTGAATGTGAACCGGATCAAAACCGTGTTCTTTTATGCGATGATTAAAATTTTCTTCGAGCACGATGGATTCATTTTGTATTTTTTGGATAAGAAGTTTTGCTCTAAGAATTAAGTCATCCATCGATCTCTCCGATAACTTCATCGATGTCTTGATTTCCTAAATGTTTGCTTGCTTTCAATAACTCAGGAAGTGGAACATTGGTGGCTGCTGCAAGTTTTACTAAATGTTTGAGCTTCATTTCATCTGTCGAAACATCGCGTTCCCATCTAGATATACTAGAGAAGTGAACACCCACAAACTTTGCCAGTTTGGCTTGGGAGAGTTTTAATCGATGCCTTAAAGTTCTAATGAGTTCCCCCAACGTCAAAACTTTAGTGTTCATACCCATATTCTCTATATTTTGCCTATTTCAACTGTCAATACTAAACTACTAAATTTACACTATTTTTAGTGCTTTAAATTATAATATCTGCAAAAAGTATTGCATTCATGACGCAATTTCGCTATTCACGCCTATCTTTATGACGCAGCGCTCAATAAATTTATTCCTCCAACGCCTAAAAGAGCTTCGGAAAAAAGCCGGCTTAACGCAGCAGGATATTGCCGACCGCCTTGGATTAAATCAGGCCACTTACTCTGCTATGGAAAGAGGAAGTCAGTCTATTCTCTCCGATTATCTTTTTAAAATCGCAGAAATATTACGAATACCCATATGGCAGATGTTTGTGGATCAACAAGGAGTTGAGTTTTTTAAAGAAGATCAGAATTTTTTCGACATGTGGAAGCAATTCACTTCCGTAGAAAGAAACATTCTGAAATCTATGGCTGAACAAATCATGCAAAAGAAATTGCTGGAACGACATGAATCTCCACTTGTAATGACGGAGATTTTGTCTGCCTCAGTGGACTCTTAGTGACATCAGAAAATAAAAACGCTCATGATTGACCTATCCTGTCATAGCTAAACTGTAAGGACCGCAGAAATTTAATTTATTCTGTGGAGGAATCATGGGCCGTGGAAATCAAGTTACTCGTCAATGGAATCTCATTAAAACTCTCGATGGATCTCGTCGAGGTGTTAGCATCAATGATCTTGCTGTCGAACTGAACTGTACACCTCGTACCGTTTATCGCGATTTAGATGATCTACAAGCCGCAGGCTTCCCAATCACCAGTGAAATGCTCGATGGCGTAGGATATTGGCAATTTGTGGATGGCTATCGAGTCAGCCTGCCGACGCCCTTCAGCATCACCGAACTGATGAGTCTTTATCTTTCTCGGGATCTTCTCAAAAGTCTTGAAGGAACTTTCTTTTATGATTCCATCCAAGATTTATTATCAAAAATTCGTGCCCAACTCAGCCCTGAGCTCAAAGGTTTTTTAAAAACAACCGAACAAGCTTTCGCCGCTGATCCAGGCCCTAGCTCTGATTACAAAGCCCATCGAGAGATTTTACATTTACTCAACGACGCATGTCTCAAAAGAGAAACCGTGAAGTTCCGCTACTACTCTCGTAAAAATGAAACCAGCACTAGAAAAGTAAATCCCTACAAAGTTTATTTTTACGAAAGTACGCTTTACTTGATTGGTTACGATCATAATCGCAAAGGCATTCGAATGTTCGTGGTAGGACGCATTCAGTTACTTCAAAACACAGGCGAGAATTTTACCATGCCTGCTTCTTTCGATGTACGTGATTTCCTCAAGCATAGTTTTGGGGTCATGCAGGCAGAGCTTTCTCGCGTGATTGTTCGCGTTGATGCTTCCATCGCACGTTTTGTTGCTGAGAAAAAATGGCATAGCAGTCAAAAAGTTATCCAAAATAAAGACGGCAGCAGCGATTTTATTTTTGAAATTGCAGGTCATCTCGAATTGAAGCGGTGGGTGCTCGGCATGGGGTCTTTGGCTTGGGTCATCGAACCTCGTAATTTAATTGAAGAGATTGTCATTGAGTTAGAGCACAGCCTGCAAAACTACAGAAATCCCCTTAAACAGCAACTCCGACAAAATCGACGTCGGTCTTAATTTTTTCCAAAACCTCTGACCTATCCTGTCAGACCCATCCTCTAAAAGGCCTAAAACTCATTCGGCAGACTTTAGGATCACACAGAAGTGTTGTCCGGATTTTTGTCATTCAACCCGACAGGAGGGTCTCATGAAGAAACTTATTTTATTGTTCGCCTTAAGCCTATGCAGTTCTCTAGTGGCTTGTGGAGGCGGATCTGATAGTGGCAACACGAGTAATACTAACCCCAGTACCTCAAGCAATCCCACAGGAACCAACCATCAACCAGATCCCTCCTGCAATTTTAGCTTTAGTTCGGTGAGCAATGGAGCCAACGCCAAGCTGGCGAACTCCTATTGGAGTTGTCATGAGACCAATGGAAATGCTTCGGGAAATTATAATCTGGTTTTCTTTGATGATGGAGCCGGTGCTTTAAGCAGTCTAGGCGCATTTACATGGAGAGAAACTGCATGCGCTCAAGCGGAAGCCACTACAACAGAAGGAAAAATCGAAATAAAAAATATTACTGGATCAACAAGCATCGCAGTGATTACTTTTGATACTACTTACCAAGATGGGACTACCACGCACCATTCTTGTAGTTTACAGGATCTTCCCGGAGTTCCTAATAACGAAGATGAAGTCACACCTCCTGCATCCATTCCCTCGACTACTGCTCCTACTGGGACCGGCAGCAATGGAGCTGTCTTGAGTAATCCAAGTTATGCAGGAACTCTTTATTCTGTTTTTGCGCCCAATGGTCAATTTTTAGGAATCATCAACGACAATCCTTTTGACCCAGACTCCCTCTGTAATCCTTTTGGCAATTACGGAAATAAGTTTTCTTCGACGAGTATTTGGAATCAGTTCAGTAATTACGGTAATAGCTTTGCCACTTATAGCGCCTTCAATAACGTGACAAGCACACCGCCCATTATCTTTGCTAACACCCAGCCTTTAGCTTATCTAAGTACCAATTCCACCTTGGTTCCGCGCTTAGATAGTACTTATTTGCTGAATCTGTTGGTGGCTTCGGGATGTAATATCTCGAGATAAATCTAAATATTTTGGCTTCCATCATCTCCGGAGGGCCAACAGCGCCTTCCGGAGATTTTTTTGGTTTAAGAAAGATTATTACCTAAGTTCGACAGAATCCTTGATGTTCTACGGGAAGGTATGATTTAAATCTTAACCCATTGTAATTTTGGGATATTTTCAGTGTTATAAAAATTCTATTTTTTATCGCAGAAGATTCTTATGTGTCATGACAAGTTAATGGGTAAACAGGAAAAGTAAAACTATGGGTCCAACATTTTTTGAAAGTCCAATTCTTAACTCTCCTTATGATTATCCTTCTTCTCATTGGGAACTTGATGACCAAGGTCAACCAACACAAAAAATTATTGATAGTCGTCGTCCGGCTGATTTTATAACGCCCATTCCAAAACCAAAAAAAAGAAAAAATACTGCTGAGCAACAAAGGCTAGTGTTTGATGAAGGCAAAGGTCTTTCAACTGAAGACCAACAATATGAGCATGCACAAATCATCAACTCAGTAAGAAGACAGGTCGACCAATGGCGTTCAATCTCAAGTCCGAACGATTGGAATGTGACACCTGAAACAGCTCGATTGCTTCAACATTGGAGACATTATCGATTCAACGGTGTTAGACCCTTCTTCTGTCAAGTTGAAGCTGTTGAAACAGCAATATGGTTAACCGAAGTTGCTCCAAATGCAGGTAAAACAGCTCAATCATTGCTTGAGCATCTAACCAATGCAAACAATGACGCCAATCCTGAATTAATGAGATTAGCCCTTAAACTTGCTACGGGTGCCGGCAAAACAACTGTAATGGCGATGTTAATTGCATGGCAAACAGTGAATGCAGTTCGAAGGCCCGGGAGTAAAAAATTTACACGTGGTTTTTTGATAGTTGCACCAGGTCTTACGATTCGAGATCGTCTTCGGGTTTTGCAACCAAACGATCCCGATAGCTATTACAAAAATCGCGAGCTCGTTCCAAATGACATGTTAAGTGATCTTGATCGAGCCAAAATCGTCATTACAAATTATCATGCCTTCAAACTAAGAGAACGAATTGACATTTCAAAAGGTGGCCGCTCACTTCTTCAAGGTCGAGGCGAAGCAATTGATTCACTCGAAACTGAAGGCCAGATGATCCAACGAGTAATGCCTGATCTCATGGGTATTAAAAATATTTTAGTCATCAATGACGAAGCTCATCATTGCTATCGAGAAAAACCAAAATCTGAGGATCAAGAATCTGACGATGATTTAAAGGGTGATGAGAAAAAAGAGGCCGATAAAAACAACGAGGCGGCACGACTTTGGATAACAGGTCTTGAAATGCTCAATCGTCATTTAGGTGTTTCGAAAGTTATTGATTTATCAGCCACGCCATTTTTTCTGCGTGGTTCCGGTTATGCTGAAGGCACGTTGTTCCCGTGGACGATGAGTAATTTTTCACTAATGGATGCTATTGAGTGCGGAATCGTTAAACTTCCACGCGTACCTGTTGCAGATAATATTCCCGGCAACGAAATGCCAATGTATCGCAATCTTTGGGAACATATTCGAACTAAGATGCCAAAAAAAGGACGTGGAAAAGCAGAATCGCTTGATCCTCTCGATTTGCCCGCCCCACTTCAAACTGCATTAGATGCCCTTTATGGACACTATAGAAAAACATTTGAACTTTGGCAGGAAGCCAAAATCGCTGTCCCACCATGTTTCATTGTTGTCTGCAATAACACATCAACCTCAAAACTTGTTTATGACTACATTTCAGGATTTGGACAAGTAAACGACGATGGTTCAGTCAAACCGGTTCCTGGCCGTTTAGAACTATTTCGGAATTTTGATGAATACGGCAATCCTTATTCTCGTCCACGAACGCTACTCATTGATAGCGAGCAACTCGAATCAGGAGATGCCCTAGATGATAATTTTCGAACAATGGCTTCGGATGAAATTGAAAGATTCCGAAGAGACATTATTGACAGAACTGGTGATCGAGCACAGGCAGAAAATCTTACAGACCAAGATTTACTTCGTGAAGTAATGAACACTGTCGGCAAAGCAGGCCGTCTAGGTGATTCTGTTCGATGTGTGGTTTCAGTTTCTATGCTGACCGAAGGTTGGGATGCAAACACAGTTACACATGTTCTTGGAATTCGTGCATTTGGAACTCAACTTCTATGTGAACAGGTTGTGGGGCGTGCTTTGAGACGGCAATCATATGACTTAAATGAAAATGGATTATTTAACGTCGAATATGCAGATGTTCTAGGCATTCCATTCGATTTTACAGCAAAACCAGTTATTGCTCCTCCTCAGAAACCCCGAGAAACTATCCAAGTCAAAGCAGTCAATCCTGAAAGAAATCATTTGGAAATCCGATTTCCTCGTGTTGCGGGCTATCGAGTTGAATTACCTGAAGAACAATTGACAGCTCAGTTCGACGACGACTCAACAATGGTGCTCACCCCTGAACTTATTGGCGCTACTGAAACAAAAAATGCTGGTATCATTGGACAATCCGTTGATCTCAATCTTGTGCATACCGGTGATGTCCGACCATCGCAGGTGATTTATGAGTTAACGACACATCTATTGATGACGAAATATCGGGATGCCAACGGAGAACCGCTACTACACCTTTTTGGCCAACTTAAACGCATCGCTCGTCAATGGATTGAAAAATATCTCCAATGTAAAGGCGGTACTTATCCAGCACAATTAAAATATAAAAATCTGGCAGACATGGCGTGTAACAAAATTATGGCCGGCATTACGCAAGCATTCGTGGGTAAACGTCCTATCAGAGCTGTTCTCGATTCTTACAATCCATTTGGGTCCAGCATTCACGTTAATTTTAATACTTCCAAAACCAATCGCTGGGAAACACACGCTGAAAAATCACATGTTAATTGGGCTATTCTTGATAGTGATTGGGAAGGTGAGTTTTGTCGTGTTATTGAATCACATCCAAAAGTAATCTCTTATGTCAAAAACCAAGGACTTGGACTTGAGGTGCCTTATCGTTTCGGTTCTGAAATAAGAAAATATCTACCCGATTTTATAGTCTTAATCGAGGATGGACATGGACAAGATAACCCTTTGCATTTGATCGTAGAAATTAAGGGTTATCGCAGAGAAGATGCTAAAGAGAAAAAAATTACCATGGATACGTATTGGATACCTGGAGTGAATTATCTTGGACAATATGGGCGGTGGGCATTTGCCGAACTAACGGATTTTTATTCTATGCAAATTGATTTTGCCAAAAAGGTTGAGGCCGAATTCAACAAAATGATTTCAATCGTTACTTCTCAACCTGCGGCATAAGGAATTTATATGGCTAAAAAGCAAACTAACAAAAAAACCGTAGAAACTCTTACCCATGAAGAAGCAACCAGAAAAAATATTCCTACTGCTGAATACCAATCAATGATGCAAAAAGAAGATTTATCTCCCATCCGTGTAGCTTATGAACGTCGCAATCGTGATCTTGATCCACAATTGGTTTGGCGTGGCAAGGACGAGCAAGACTGGTCAGATTTAATTATCCACGCGCCACCAATTTATATTCAAGAAAAGGTTCATCCAAAAGTCTTGATTGACGATCTCATGCGCCGCACTGCCGTTAATGAAAAGGAAAAAGCGGAACAAATTGATCTTTTTTCAGATTTTAATGGACTTCCTAGTGAAGGGGCCAAAACAGAATTTTATCAACATGATGCACACTGGGCAAATCGCATGATTCTTGGGGATTCTTTACAGGTGATGGCTTCACTTGCGGAACGTGAAGGATTGCGTGGTAAGGTTCAATGTATTTATTTTGATCCGCCGTATGGAATAAAATTCAACAGTAACTTTCAATGGTCAACAACGGATAAAGCCGGAACCACAACAGATTCAGCAGAAAAAATAAGCAGAGAACCTGAACAAGTTAAGGCATTTCGAGATACCTGGCGTGAAGGTATTCATAGTTATCTCACATACCTGCGGGACAGACTTACAACAATGCGCGATTTACTAACTGATACTGGTTCTATTTTTGTTCAAATCAGTGATGAAAATGTACATCGTCTAAGAATTTTAATGGATGAAGTATTTGGCGAAGATAATTTTATAGCAATAATTCCATTTAGAAAAAAAACTATGCCCTTTGGCTCAAAGTTTATCGAACAAATGGGAGATTTTATTCTTTGGTATGCTAAGGCTAAGTGCGACTCACGTGGAAACACTAAAGCTAAATATAGAAAACAGTACCTTCTACGTTCAGTTGAAGGAGAGTTTCACCACTGTTGGTATGAAGATTCGGCTGGGCATCGTAGCCGGATGTCAAAATATCAAATTTATAACCATGCGTTACTCCCCCCAAACTCAAGGGTTTATCGTCTTAAATCATTAGAACCATCGGGTCGTATGGAATCTGGAATGTTTGATTATGAATTTCGTGGAAAATTATTTAAACATCCCAAAAACGGATTCGGGACAACAAAGGAGGGCTTAAAATTATTAGAAAAATCAAATCGATTAGAAATCGAAGGCAATCGATTATGTTATGTTTTATACGCGGATGAAGGTGAAGCATCTCAAATGACAGCTCCTTGGTTCGATACAGTAGGAGCTGATAACAAACAGTATGTAGTTCAAACTAATTCTGAAGTAGTAAAACGTTGTATTTTAATGACTACAGACCCAGGTGACTTAGTTCTTGATCCTACCTGTGGTTCTGGCACGACTGCTTACGTTGCAGAACAATGGGGAAGACGTTGGATTACTATAGACACTTCTCGCATAGCTTTAACTTTGGCTCGTTCACGCATAATGGGAGCTCGATACCCTTATTATCTTCTATCAGATTCACATGATGGCCAAATTAAGAAAGTTAACATTTCTCAAATTCAATCGTCCTCTGAAAAAACTCAAAATAATATTCGTCATGGTTTTGTTTATCAACGTATCCCGCGTATAACTGTAGGAGCAATTGCTAACAACTCTGAAATTAATATCTTATGGAATAAATGGCAAAATACTCTAGAGTCTCTGCGCGAAAAACTTAACAAGTCGTTAAAAACAAAATGGCAAGAATGGCAAATTCCTGACGAGTTAGATGACGAATGCCCTGATGAAGCTAAAGGTTTGCACAAAGAATGGTGGGAGACTCATGCTTTGCGACAAAAAGAAATTGATGCTTCAATATCATCAAAAGCTGAATTTGAATATCTTTATGACCAACCATACGAGGATAAAAAGAAAATCCGCGTTCCAGGACCTTTCACAGTTGAGAGTCTTTCTCCCCACAGAGTTCTGACTGTTGACGAAAACGACAAATTGATTGATCCCTATAAGGTTTTTAATACCGATGGAGAAAATACTTTTGATTTTGTCCAAATGATTCTTGAAAACCTCAAGACCGCAGGAGTCCAACAAGCGCATAAAGAAGATAAGATCACTTTCACTTCACTTATACCTTGGCCCGGAAATTTCATTTGTGCCGAAGGGCGTTATACTGAAGGTAAATCTGAAAAACGTGCGGCTATTTTCATTGGTCCAGAATTTGGAACCGTTTCTCGTCCTGATCTTGTTGAAGCTGCACGCGAAGCAGGTGATGCCGATTTTGATGTCTTGATTTCGTGCGCTTTCAACTATGATGCTCACTCTTCTGAATTTGATAAGCTTGGACGAATCCCTGTTCTTAAAGCTCGCATGAACGCGGATCTTCACATGTCCGATGACCTTAAAAATACCGGGAAAGGAAATTTATTTGTTATTTTTGGTGAGCCTGACATCGAAATTAATCCTGTTGGAAAGACTCAGATTCAAGTGAAGGTTAATGGTGTTGATGTTTTTGATCCCAACACCGGCGAAGTTCGTAGTGACACATCTGACGGAATTGCATGTTGGTTTATCGATACTGATTACAATGAAGAGAGTTTCTTCGTGCGCCACGCATATTTTCTTGGCGCGAATGATCCATACAAATCGTTAAAAACAACGCTAAAAGCTGAAGTTAATCAAGAAATTTGGGAAACTCTGCATAGTGATACATCAAGACCTTTTGATAAACCGAGATCAGGTCGAATTGCGGTAAAAGTTATCAATCACCTTGGAGACGAGGTAATGAAAGTTTTTAGAGTAGATTGATAGCAAAAAAGGGGGGGATCTTGCGAATAAGAAATATAAAAATTGGGCAATGGCGACACTTTGAAAATATTGAATTACAAATCGAAGACAAGACAGCTCTAGTTTGTGTTGTCGGTGCTAATGGTACTGGAAAAAGCCATTTATTAGAACTGATAGCGGCCTGTGCTCATAAACTTGGTCTCTCGCAGGGCATTGAAATTCCAAGAGGAGATCCCTTTTCGGATTTACATGATTTTTCTTTACAGTTTTATCTTGCGGAGGGTGTCAGTGAAGCAATCGACAAAGGGCTCTCAGGTGAGGAAGTTTTCCAGCAATGGGATCGCACTCTTACGATTCAGGACAGTAATATCTCCAACAAAAATATAAGTAAAATTGAAGCAGGAGGTATATTAGATACGAAACAAAGTACTAATTTTGCCAACCGTGTAATTGAACAGTTGCGACAATCTAAAAATGTGCACTTTTTATCATTGGATGCTGACAGGGCCTATCCAAAGAAGAATATACATGTAAATGAAGTTGCTCAAGCCTACGAGACTGATTGGGAAGGAATGGAATATACGCGAGGTAGGTCATTTAAACCAACAACGACACTCTATGATGAATGGATAAAATATTTTCTTGCACAGGAAAATCAGTCGGGCACTCGATTACTTCAGATTGTGCGGCGAGCTGAAAAACTTGGAGAGCATCCTCCCAAGTTTGAAGATCATTTCAAAGAATATACCTCTTCACTTCAAAAAGTTCTTCCTCACCTCATTTTTAGTGGTGTTAATTCGAAAAAGCGAACCTTACTTTTTGACACGACTGGGTTGGAATTATCATTTGATCAACTTAGTGGTGGTGAACGTGAAATCGCATTTTTAATTGGGCAAATTGACCGATTTGGTTTGCGGCAAGGTCTTTTTCTGCTCGACGAGCCCGAGCTTCATCTTAACGCTGATCTTATAAGATCATGGGTAGCTTATCTGACCAGCACAGTCTCGGCCGGCCAAATTTGGCTTGCTACTCACTCTCTTGAAGCTGTGGAAGCAGCTGGGCAACAATCAACATTCGTTTTAGAACGAAATGAAGAGACTCGTAAGGTTGATAATTTGGCCCGCCTGGATACTCGTCCTATACTTTCCGCGTTGTCCCGTGCTGTTGGCACACCAGCTTTTTCAATTTCTCAACTCCTTTTTGTCTTTATTGAAGGAGAAGAAGGCGTAGGAGAAAGAGAACGATTTCGCAAATTAGCCGGTCTAGTATCGAATGTTCGTTTTATAGAATGCGGATCGTGTAATGAGGTTCTTCGCCGTGTAGCAGCTATCAAATCATTGGCTACTGAAACCGATGTTGAAATTAGGATTGGTGGAATTATTGATCGAGATTTCCGTTCAGATATTGATGCAAGTGAACTAAATGAATCCAATGGCGTATTTATTCTTCCTGTGCATGAGATAGAAAATTATTTTCTTCATCCTACAACTCTATCAGTTATTCTTCAGCAAAATGGCTGTAAAGAGCTGCAGCCAATGGATCTCATACGTAATACAGCCGATGAACGTGCGGGAAATTGGATATTTCAACATGCAATGTCCACCACAAATGCGAAATCTTTACCCAAGATTCCAATAATGGCAAAAGAGAAGGCAAAAACACTTACTTGGACTCAAATCGAAACCAATAAGAGCGCTGCAATACAAAGTATTGTAGATGCTTCTGGATATGACAAAGATAATTCAGAAAAAATTCGTAGTATTCTTGAGATCAGTATCAATTCTTATGCCCGCAAACGTACAGAAAAGGACTTTTGGAAAGTTTGCGAGGGCAAGGAGGTACTGAATAACCTTGCCCATCTTGTGGGGTTTAGTAATGCGTCTGCATTAATTCAAGCCTCATTTGTAGCATGGGAGCGTGAAACTGTGCAGATTCCAGATGAATTAAAAGAATTTCGTAAATATCTGGAGAACCTTTGATTTATAGAGAATTATATGAATTTCAGAATAGCCGACACATTTACCGATAGTTTAGCTAAACTCACCGGTGATGAACAAAAGGCCGTTAAGACCACGGCCTTTGATCTACAAATGAATCCTGCCCAACCTGGGATGAGTTTTCACAAGTTAGATAAAGCAAAAGATAAAAACTTTTGGTCGGTCAGAGTAAATAATGACATCCGTGTAATTGTCCACAGAACCAATGCCAGCCTTCTACTCTGCTACGTCGATCATCACGATAAAGCATATAGCTGGGCTGAGAGAAGAAAAATTGAAACACATCCGAAAACCGGGGCAGCGCAAATCGTCGAGATTCGCGAAACTGTGCAAGAAATTAAAATTCCAAAATATGTTGAAGTCGATCAGTCATCACAACCAAAGTCCACTTTGTTTTCCTTAATGACCGATGAAGAACTTCTAATTTATGGAGTTCCTCCGGAATGGTTGAGTGATGTAAGACACGCAACTGAGGATACACTTCTTCAAATTGCCGACCATTTGCCAAAAGAAGCGTCTGAAGCTTTACTTGAATTGGCGGTTGGAGGTACTCCTCTTATTTCGAAAGTAGCCGAAAAAATTACCGACCCCTTTAGTCATCCTGATGCACAACGCCGTTTTCGCATCATGAATAACGTCGAAGAATTGGAACGTGCGCTGGAATTTCCCTGGGAGAAGTGGACGATTTTCTTACATCCGGATCAAAAACAAATTGTAGACAAATATTATAACGGCCCTGCCAAAGTTTATGGCTCTGCAGGAACTGGAAAAACAATTGTGGCTCTTCATCGAGCTGTGTATTTGGCCCGAAAAAACACCGATGCACGGGTTCTACTCACAACTTTTTCAGATACTTTAGCAAACTCACTCAAAACAAAGCTTAAAAAACTGATTAGTAATGAGCCGAAACTTGCTGATCGCCTCGAAGTACATTCCTTAAACACTGTTGGTGAAAGGCTTTACGAGAAACATTTTTCAAAACCACAATTGATTTTAAAAAACAAAATCAAAGAAATGCTTATCTCTGCGGCAAGTAATAGTGATGCCAAGAAGTTTAATTCTAATTTTTTGTTATCAGAGTGGGAAGACATTGTTGATGCATGGCAAATTGACTCATGGGAATCATATCGTAATGTTAAGCGACTTGGCCGTAAAACAAGACTTTCTGAAGCTCAACGTGCCATCCTTTGGGAAACTTTTGACAAGGTCAGAAAAGAGCTGTTCGATCGTAAACTTCTGACTTATTCTAGTCTGTTTAGTAACCTTGCTAAAGAGGTTGCTCAGAGGAAACACCCTCCTTATGAATTTGTCGTCGTAGATGAATCACAAGATTTGAGTATCGCACAGTTACGTTTTCTAGCGGCATTTGGTGCCGATAAGGCGAATGTACTTTTTTTCGCTGGCGATTTAGGTCAAAGAATCTTTCAACAACCTTTTTCCTGGATGTCCCTTGGCGTAGATATTCGTGGACGTTCAAAAAATCTCCACGTCAACTACCGCACATCACATCAAATTAGGTTTCAGGCAGATAACTTACTAGGCCCTGAGGTGTCTGATGTTGATGGAAATAAAGAAGATCGTAAAGGCACTATCTCACTCTTTAATGGCCCACCTCCCACTGTTCTGGCCTTAAAAACTGAGGCCGAAGAAATCAAATCAGTTGAAAATTGGCTTCGCCGAAAAATAAATGAAGGTTTTCAGCCTCATGAAATAGGCGTCTTCGTCAGATCTGAAGCTCAGTTAAGTCGTGCTAAATCTGCCCTCGAAAATTTAAAGCTGCCTTACCGAATTCTTGATGAACACGTTGAGACCGTAGTCGGACAAGCCTCTATTTGTACTATGCACCTAGCAAAAGGGTTGGAATTTCGTGCTGTTGTTATCATGGCGTGCGACGATGAAGTGCTTCCTTTGCAAGAAAGAATTGAGAGTGCATCAGACGATTCTGATCTTGAAGAAGTTTACAATACAGAACGCCATCTTTTATATGTGGCCTGCACAAGGGCAAGAGACCAACTTTTGGTAACAAGCGTTGAACCCGCTTCGGAATTTTTGGATGACTTGAGAATGTAAGTTCTTTTTAAAACTCAATTCCAACCTGCGAACACCAATGTTTATAAATAATCACCATGGCCATCGTATCAAGTGCGCAATATTGGCGTAAGAGCTCAGTCCATTTCTTGTGCGTTTCTAAATCGCCGCGATGCAGCCCATACATCATTTCTTGATAAGCACGCATCGCTCCGGTTCCTTCTTCAATCACTTCTGCTTTCTCAGCGATCTCTATTTTTTTCAAAGTTTCATAGGGATTACTTACTTGGCCGTTAGATTTTTTGTAATAGGGTTTGAAATATTCCACATCATGCAGGGAGGGATTGTTACTCCATATAGCAGGCAACACATATTTGATTGAAACACTTCCCTTCATATCGGGATGATAATAATTTTCAGCCGCTATTTTGCATTGATCAACTAGTGCATCATTCATCCATTCAAGCCACTCAGACAATTCAGGCAACGATTTATTTTCATGATGTATTTGGCGTGCTATATCACGCAGAACAGTTCGCTCGTAAGGCCACCACATAAAAATTGTCCCACTACGATCTAAATTTGCCATCAAGGACTTTGCAAATTCTATATTTGGGTATGTGTCATGCGTATTAATCCACTCGTAATGCTTAGGGATTGCACCCGGAGCTTCAATAGTATGACAACTCCATTGGAAGGCCACTTGTCCATATGGACGCATACCAACATGGTAAGGAAGAGCCATTTTCGAGCCTTCAAAATCAATAAATTGCAGTGGATATTTGTGGCTAGCTAATTCGTCCTTCAAATCTGGATTAATCCAAGTCTCACCTTTCTTTGTGTATTCAATTTGTCGCTTTTGCCATGTGCCCTGCTTAGGGCTACTGAGCCATTCTATAGGAATGTCATAAAGAGACGCTTTGCCTTTGGCAAAGAGCGCATCAGCAAGTTTTTCTCCATTTGCTTTTAAATTTCCTAGATTACGTAATTCAAGAAGATGAGGTGACAACGTCCCGTTACTTCCCCAGCATTCCAAGAAACCATTTTTCTCACTCAATTCAAGTGGCATACGGTATTCGCAGCTTTTACATTCAGTAGATAATGGGCCTTGGATTTTCTCGTACCCGTTGATAATTGAGGAAACAAGTACCTCTGCAGCTTTTTTTATTTCTGGAAGAAGATACTCAACTTCTACTGACACACCAATTTTGATCAACAGTTCATCTTTACGGAGAGCATCAATATCACCAGTATATTCTGTATTATAAGATTCATTGCCTTTGTCATCTTTCACGACATGCAAAATAAACTGCTGTAATAAATTATCAATGCTGGTTTCTTTACTCTTGTCACAGAGCATGAGGAAAGGCTTTATATCTGCATTCGGAAATGCGTGCTGCAGTACATGGGTTTGATAAGCTACATCTTCAATATAAGGCTGCCAATCGGCTAATAATCCTTTATCACGCTTTTTCCAAAAAACTGCTATTCCACCATTTGGATGCTCTTCAAGTTCACTCCCATCAATCGACTTCGCCTTAACCTCTATAAGTTCAAATGAATTCCCTTTTTTGATCAAGATGTCAGCACGGATTAACATTCCATCTACATAAATAGCAGGTTCAAAGATCACCACATTTTCATTTTTTAGATATTCCTTCGTTTTGGCAATTGCAGCCTCTTGATCACGACCACCCGGAACTTCAATACCTTCAGGAAAATAGAGTTGGGCCATTTTCCCGACCATAAAACCACCTTCGGCAAGCAACTGCATGAATTTATTTTCTTGGTTTAAATTGGGATATTTATTTTTACGGTAATATAGTTTTGTAGGACATTCCCGTGCTGCTTTAAAGTCTGATTTTGATAAATATCTCATAAATTCAACCTCAGAAGTCTAAAGTTCCTCAACCTGTTCATCAATTCATTTTCGGATATTTGGAAAAACCTATTTTAGCGCAGTGCTCCCCATTTGGCCACGAATGTCTTCTATTGGCAAAGCATAGGTTTCCGACCTTCATCCTCCAGTCACATTTCATTCATTACTGATAGAAGCCCTTAATATTCTGATTTTTCCATTTTCTCCTTATGCTTGGCTCATTCTTCTCGTCAGGGGTCATTTCAAGGCCTGTGCCACGCTGTGCATGTCACATTCCTTGACGGACATGACCTTATCCTTCCTCCAAGATCGCCAAGCTTTTTTGACTTTTTTGTAACTGGTCTTTGCGAAGTTACAAACAAACTCAAAAAAAGGAGAAATAAAATGGAAAACAAAACAATCACAATAAGAGACGTCTTCACAATCAGTGAAACGGGAAATGAAAAGAATCCAAGTCGATGGATGAAGGTAGGAGTCGCATTTACCAATAAAGACGGCTCACTCAATGTCGTTCTCGATTCCTTGCCCTTAAATGGCAAACTTCACATCCGAGATCGAGAATCTAAAAAAGCTTAATTGAATTGGGGAGGGAAACCTCCCTTTTTCTTTTCACTTAATAAAATGAAAGGTTTCAAAATGAATACTCAAAACTTACAAAACGAATTATCTCAATTCACTGGCACCGAAAACTATTACCGTTACCACAATCTGCTTTTAACCGATGGAGTTTATTACCTGGCAGAAGCGGCCAATTGCTTTTGGTTGATGGATGCAGTCTGGGCTCACACAACTACCAAGCACTGGTTAGCTAAAGAAGACTTCATTAGCTGTAAATTAAATGTTCAAGATTCCGTGGGTGAGCTTACATTTGATGACGGGAATAAAAATACACTCGCATCACAGCATATTCCTTATACCGAATTTCCTTTAGAGAAATTTCAGCTATTCATCGTCAGAGAAAACACTCAATTCGTCGTGATGCTACCTAGCGAATATTAATTATTTTCAGTGTGTGGGCTTGTGCTTACACATTGATTCCTAGTTTTATAATGTCACATTATATAAAGCTAGCTACACGTCTGATCGCAGCAAGCCTTACCTTTTAAGGCTTCTATGGCTTCTTTAAAAATAATAGGAACCATTAACAAGCCTGCCACAGGATCTGCCCACCACCAGCCCAATAAAGCGTTAAGCAAAAGACCGCCCAGAAGTATCGCGGACAGGAAGGTGCAAAGTTGGGTTTGTTTGGCATCTGCTGCTAGGGCATTGCTTTGAATAGTACGAGCCACTTTTCTTTTTGCTCTTACTAAAACCGGCATCACGATAAGAGATGTTGCCGCCAGCAAAATACCTACTAAGCTCTCTTTAGGACTTTCATGTCGTATAAGCGAGTGAATGGATTCGTAACTAACATAGAGGGCAAGCAAGAGAAAACATATGCCAATAATTTTTAAAGATCTTTGTTCGACCCGCTCTCGTCGATTTTCATCTGTATCCGTATAGAGGCGCCAGAGTATGACTAGCGCGGATGTCACTTCGATTAAGCTATCGAAACCAAAGCCTACTAAAGCAATACTTCCAGCAACGATCCCAACAATCAGAGCAATAAGTCCCTCAAGGCTATTATAAACAATGGTAAAGTATTCTAATTGTCGTCCTCGTGTAATAAAAATTTCACGAGAATTTTCATTTTGAACGGGTTTATATTCCATTAAATTTAATCCTATTTATCTTTAAAGATGAGTTTCCGATTCCAAACATCCTGTTCTTTCAATCTGAACAGTGATGTGTGAGATCTTGAAATTTGTGGAACATTCTTTTTGGATAAAGGAAAGCACCTCATCGTGGGAAGCCCCATCTTTTAAGACGGCATGTACGCTCATTGCATTCACTCCAGAGGTGAGACCCCACACATGTAAGTCATGAATTGTTTCTACTCCAGGGAGACTAATAAGGCTGCTTCGAATTGCCCCTAAAGAAACATCCGACGGGGTTCCTTCCAGAAGAATTCCAACAGCATCTTTTAAAAGAATCCAGGTACGGGGTAAAATAAAGAGACCGATGCCAGCCGAAATTAAAGGGTCTGCATAGTACCAGCCGGTAGTCCACATAATGACAGCCGCAATAATTACCCCCACTGACGTCAATAAATCAGATAAAACCTCAAAATAAGCTCCCTTCATGTTTAAACTTTGAGTCGAAGCTTCTTTTAATAAAAAGGCGCCAACTATGTTTACTACTAAACCGAAGCAAGCTACTATTAGCATGGTTCGACTTTGTATCTCTGGCGGATGTAGAAATCTTTGGTAAGATTCATATAAAATAAACAGTGATATACCAATAAGCACCACGGCGTTTACAAGTGCTGCAAGAATTTCTGCACGGTAGTAGCCGTAAGTTTTCTCGGGCGTGGCCGGTTTTTCTGCAAGTTTAATGGCAAAAAGAGCTAACCCCAGACCTCCAACATCGGTTAACATGTGACCCGCATCTGCAAGCAAAGCAAGACTGTGCGTCCAAAGCCCTCCCGCTACTTCGGCGATTAAATAAAGAAATGTTATTCCAAAAATGATCGCTAACTTTTTCTTATTTTGACTTGCAGGGCTATGATTGTGTGCATGTGCCATAAAAATCCTTAATTAATATTTATATAGCTGATGAACCACGCTCACTGGTTCGAATTTTAACAACATCCTGAACATCGTAGATGAATATTTTTCCATCACCTATATTTCCTGTATGCGCATTCTTTTGAATAATTTTCACTACATGGTCTGCCATTTCATCTTTGACGACAGTTTCTAATTTAATTTTTCCCACACATAAAATACCCCATTGTGTTTCCTTATCTGCTGCCGCTTCAGCCCGCCCCCGGCCGAATCCTTTAACTTCGGAAACAGTAACTCCAGGCATATTGGGAATTTCCTTGAGCGCATCGATTACCTTTGAGAGCTTAAAGGGTTGGATAATTGCTTTAATTTCTTTCATAGAATCTCCTTAGATTTCCACTTCCGTTTGTCGTCTTGCCAGCAAGGCATATACTGTCGGCAGAACGATTAAAGTCAGAAGTGTAGATGAAATAATTCCTCCAATGACCACGGTAGCTAGGGGTTTTTGGACCTCGGCCCCAATGCCGTGGGAAAGCATCATAGGTAAGAATCCGAAAATATCGACTAAAGCTGTCATTAAGACAGGACGAAGGCGGATTAAAGTTCCTTGTTTCACTGCGTCCAAAGCCGATAGGCCTTCTTCTTTCAGTTGATTGAAGTAGCTAATGAGTACGACTCCGTTCAGAATCGCAATCCCTGATAAAGCGATAAAGCCAATGCCTGCCGAGATACTAAAATCCAATTGATTAAGTTTTAAGGCTAAAACTCCCCCGACCAGAGCTAATGGAATTCCGCTGAAGATGAGGATGGTTTCCATAACATCCCGGAATACAGAATAGATCATTAAGAAAACCAAACACAGAACGAGCGGAGTCAGAAGAAGCAGTCGTTGTTTAGCTTGTTGAAGATTCTTGAAATTGCCACCCCATTCAAAATAAGAACCCTGAGGCAATTTAATTTTTGATTCTAAAGTAGTTTGCGCTTCTTTTACAAAACTTTCAGTGTCGCGTCCTCGAGGATTGATAAGGACCGCACCTCTCCGTTTTCCATTTTCTCGTTTGATGGTTCCAAATCCCTCTGTGAAATCAATATCCGCTAACTCTTCCAATTTCATAGTAAGATTAGGTCCAACTTCTACGGGAATCTTCTTGAGAGTTTCTAAATTAGAGCGATCCTTTTCGCTTAATCGAATCATAATAGGAAAACGCCGCACTCCCTCAAACAAATAACCGGTTTCTTTTCCTCCTACCGCAGTACTCACAGCTTCCAAAACCGCATCATTTCCAATACCGAAGCGAGCCAAAAGATCATTTTTCGGAACTATACGAAGAACAGGAGAAGTATCTGACATTTCAGATTCGACATCTCCGGCCCCTCGAACTGATTTTAATAGTTCCTCGGATTCTTCGGAAACTTTGAGCAAACCATTTAAGTCGTCACTAAAGACTTTCACGGACACGTCTGCTCGGGTTCCTTCCAATAGTTCATTGAAACGCATTTGAATCGGCTGGCTGAAAACAAAATCTTGATCTTTAATTTCTTCTTTAAGTTTTTCAGAAATAGCTTCTGTTAACTCATCTTTATTTCTTATTTTATCATTTATCTTCGGCCATTCTTTTTGATCTTTCAGCATCACAAAGGTGTCCGCCAGGTTAATTCCCATGGGGTCTGTAGCTGCTTCTGCAGTTCCCAGACGAGAGAAGATTCGCTTCACCTCAGGAAATGAACTTATTACTTTTTCGGATTGTGCCTGCATCACCACTGCTTGATCGATGCCTATATTCACATCTCGATTAAACATGATAACGATAGAACCTTCATTCAATTGCGGGAGAAATTCAGATCCCATGCGGGAAAAAAGAAAAATACCTAAAACAATACTGACTAAGCCGAATACAACACTCAAATATGGCATCTTAAGCGACCAATTTAAAACAGGTTGGTAAAGTTTTTTGAAAAATCGCATTAACCAAGGTTCTTTTTCTTTAATCGATCCCTTTAATAGCAAACTGGCAAGAGCGGGTGCAGTGGTGAAGGAAAAAATAAGAGCCCCTAGCAGAGCAAAGCAAAAGGCGGCCGCCATGGGTTTGAACATTTTTCCTTCCACGCCGGTCAAAGCAAAAATAGGCAGAAAAACTGCCATAATAATAATCTGGCCAAAACCCGAAGCCTTTCTCATTTCAACAGTGGCTTCAACGACCGTTCCCTTTACTTCATCCGAATTTAAGGAGCGGCCCAATTCGTGAGACTTCTCATGAAGCTTTCGAATGCAGTTTTCGAGGACGATGACGGCTGCATCGACAATGATTCCGAAATCTAGAGCACCTAAACTCATAAGATTTCCGGAAATGCCTCTCCAATTCATCATAAGAAAGGTAAAGAGTAGTGATAAGGGAATGATTGCGGCGGTAATTAAGGCGGCACGAAGATTGCCCACAAGAAGAAGTAGGATAACAACAACAAGCGCTGCACCCAAAATGAGATTGTGAAGTACGGTATTAATAGTCGCGTTCACTAAAGTAGAACGATTATGCAAAGTATCAAGGTGAACACCGGCGGGTAAGACTTTTTTAATCTCCTCGATCTTTTTATCAACTTCAATAGCTACAGCCTTACTGTTCTCTCCGGAAAGAAGGAGTGCGGTTCCCAAAACAGCTTCTTGACCATCCACTAAAGAAGCTCCCATGCGCAAAGGCGCAGCTAAACTTACGTCAGCAATATCACCAATGGTGACTGTTTTTAGAGTTTCTAAAGACTTGATGGGTACGCGCTTAATATTTTCGGGAGATTGAAAAAGTCCAATTGACTGGACTAAAAATTGTTTTCCATCTTGCTGAATATAACCGCCACCCACGTTCTTATTAGTTTTTTGTAGGGCAGTTTCAATCTCATCGAAACCCAAACCATATTCTGCCATTTTGGCCACATTGGGTTGAATGTGATATTGCTTTTCATAGCCACCATTTGTATCTACGCTGGCTACTCCCTTGACTGTCATGAGCCTAGGGCGCACCAACCACTCTTGGGTCGCTCTTAAATCCATTAGCTGTTTAATTCGAGCTTCACCCGTGGCTTTTTGATCAGCTTCAACTGTATAAAAATAAATTTCACCCAAGCCTGTTGTAATAGGTCCTAAACGCGGCTTCATCCCCTCCGGCAAGTCGCTCACTACCGATTGCAACCTCTCGGAAACTTGCTGTCGTGCTTTATAGATATCGACCCCATCCTCGAAATTAACCACGACTTGGGAAAGTCCAAACTTTGTCAAAGAGCGGACAAAGGTGACGTCAGCGATACCGTTCATTGCCGATTCGATAGGAATAGTGACATAGCGTTCAATCTCCTCCGGTGCTAAGCCTTCGACTGGTGTATTGATGGATACTTGGACATTGGTGATGTCGGGCAAGGCATCAATGGATAGATGTTTAAAAGCATACCAGCCCGCAGCAATAAAAAGTGCCGTAAACACTAAAACGATGGAACGATTGTAAACAGAAAAACGAATGATCTTGTTCATAAAAAAGTCTCTTCCTTAAAGTTTGGCCTCGAATACTTTTCCGTCGATGATGTAGATGCGCCAAAGGGCATCAATCGCGGCTAATTCCTGCTCATTACGCGTTTTGGTGATTTCATAGAGTTGGCGATGCGTTTCGATAACAAGCGTACTGGGTACTAAGCCTTTTTCGAAATAAGACTCGATATTTTCATGCTGTAAATTGAGACTGCTAGTTTGCCCAGTCTGCTTTAGGGCTTGGACGGCAGACTTGTAGCGTTGCTGTTGATTCTCCCTCTCCACTGCGGTTTTCTTAAGAACGAGAGCTAAATTAGTTTCAGCTCGCTGTTTGTCTGCATAAGCAAACGCCTTTTCACCTTGATTCCGGTTGAGGATGGGAAGTGGAAGTGAAAACCCTACACCTCCTGTTACGATAGTGGTGTTACTATTCGTTAAAGATTCCGTTGTGAAAGTGGGACCAACCTTTAAATCCGGCCAAGCTTTGGACTGAGCCACCCGAATATTAGCGCTACTGAGACCTAAATCGGCTTTCGCCTTAGCAAGCTGTGCATTCTCTGAACTTGAATTATTTGAAAGTGAAGGCCATTGAGTTTTGAAAGACGGAAGGAACTTCTTGAGGGCTTCAAAACTCTTACCCGTAGAAAGCACAAGAGAATAGGAGAGATTGCTTTGTTCTTGGATAAGTGAAATTTTTTTAAGCTTATATTCTTCTCTCGCAAGATCGAAGGATGAGAAAGAGACTTCCTGTTCAGGAGTCAGTTTAGGACGCGATTTAAAAGTGTTAAGCGTTTTATCGAAAGTTGCGATTGTTTCATTCACCCTCACCAGCTCTGCATTAATTTCCCTCAAGCGGTAAAGGGCTAGTACCGTTTGCAGTGCAACTATTTCTTTATTTTCTTGAGTATTGACCGCCGATTTTTTTCCATTTTGTGATGCTTGCTCAATACGTGCTTTACGTTTCCCACCTAACTCCAAGACCATCATTAGCGAGGTTTGAGTATTGGGGTTCGTGTCGTCCGCTGTATTACCAAACAAAAGAGAACTATCCAATTCTGGGTTGGGTCTTTGCTTAGCAATATCAACTAGCTTTTTATCCCTATCTTTCTCCAGTTCCGCATTCACCACATCGGGATGTTTGGCCAAAGCACAATCCAAAATATCTTGTGCCTTTTGAATCATACACCCCTCTTCGGCAAAAACTTGAGTGATGTTCATTATGAAAATAAATCCTAAGACTATGAAAAATAGCCATGCCTTCGCTCGCGCATTCATAAATGCCTGCCTTTGATAAAGCTTTAATACACATCGGGCAATGCCCGCGGATGATGGGGAAATGATTAGAAAAGAAATGTAGACTTAGGCGATCGGAGGGCGATCGATAGAGAGAGGGTAAAACTCGTAATAAACTTGAGAAACGGCTAATTCATAGCCAAGTGTTAGATCGGGTGCTTTGATAGTAAGACTGTTTTGAGAGGTAGGCGCGAGATTATGAGCAGGACAGCATTGTACACAACAATGAACGGGAACTTGGGTTTGCGTTGGACTTCTATTATCTTCACAAACAAATGCATCAACTGTGCTCACAAAAGAGAAAGCTAGAAGCATTAAAAGTGCTACAGTTGATAAAAATCTTTTCATTAAGGATAAATATATCCCTATTTAGACGTGCCTTGTCAATTCTGAAAATAAACTGCTTTATCAGTAACTATTCGTCATCCAAGCAGATCTCCCCCTAATAGGGTACTTTTAGGTTAATATTAAATTAGATTAATAATCATAAAATACTTTCCTGAGAAATTCCGAATAAGTTTTTTTCACGAGTAGACAAACTACTCGAACCAATTTCTCCATCAAGCCATGCCTTAAAAGAAGGATCTATCTTCATTTTCTCAAAAACGAAATTCCCCAATATCATTATCCGTCTTAGATCATCTGTTTTTTCAGCTTTAGCTATTCTCTGAGAAGCTATTTTCAATTTTAATTGAATAGCCTTTAATCTCGCTTCGCTTTTTTCTTTCTGAATCTCTAGCCGTTTTCTTTTCTCCAGAATTTTGTTTTTTGTCGTACTCATTTTTATATCTCCTTTCTTCGATTGATAGATTTACTTAATTTCGTTTCTCCCAGCCCTGAACTACCTCGGGCTACGCCCCCTTGAAAATGATACACACACCTGACGCAAGTGCTGCACTTTCATTAAGTAGCGATAGTCATTTAACTTTTTTTAATTCTCTTCTCATTTTCAAGGTTTCTGTTCGTGGCCGCTATTGGCCGCTGATTTCTAAGCTAGCATAACTTATAGTCTTTTGAAGCGGCCAATAGCGGCCATATTTATGCTTAAAAAAATCACCATACGTTTACCAATCGAGCTTTTTGAAAACCTTCGCGACGAGGGCGTGAAATATCACATCCCCATTTCTGACTTAATTCGAGAAAAGATTATTCGAGCTGAAAATTTAGAAAATGAACTTAGAAAAATATCTATACCCGTGCAGCAAAGCGCCATCCAGTCTGTCGACAATAATTTCATTCATCTCGAAACTCTGTTTCTGCTTCGAGAGTTTCTCTTCGAACGAAATGCTCAAATTTTAAAAAAGGTCGATGAGAGGATGGAAAAACAATTCGGCAAAGATCGAAAGAAATTTATATGAGTAAAAATTCTATCGAGAGGTTTATTGGCTATTTTTTACTTTCCCTTGTGGTGAGTTTAGGCTTTGGCTACTTGCTGATTTCATCGAATTTTAATCTTCCTAAAATTAATTCGAAATTGTTCTTTCCGACACTGAAGTTTATTTATGAAAGTAGAAATTTCCTTTGGATGGCTCTGGGAAGTGCTTTGGGGGGATTTTCATTTACTGGTATTCTGTTTTGGATTTACTTCAATTACTCTCCTGCGAATTTTGGATCTCACATCCGTGGCTCTCGAATTATCGATAGCAGAAAACTAAGAAGAACGACTTTAAGTCGAAAAGAAAAACAAATCACGCTGGCTGAAGTTCCTATTCCTTTTAAGCTGGAGACCCTTCATTTCATGATCGGTGGAAGAACCGGAACGGGAAAAACCGTTGCCATTAAGGAAATGCTTTCTTCCATCATTCCTCGCGGTGATCGAGTGATTATCACCGATCCCAATGGAGATTTTCTTTCTCACTTTTGGAAAAAGGGAGATTCCATTTTGAACCCTTTCGATCAACGAGGAAAAGGCTGGTCGATCTTTAATGAATTGGGTTCCATATACGATCATGAGCGTTATGCAAAATCGGTGATTCCGCCTTCTCGCTCAGTTCATGATGCCGAATGGCATTCGTACGCTCAGCTCCTTTTTGCTGAGACGACTAAAAAGCTTTTTTCAGAACAACGATACGTTACCCAAGAACTTGCAGACTGGCTCACCTTAAAACCCGTGGAAGAATTAGCCGCTTTTCTTGCGGGAACCGCAGCCGGTGGTCTCTTTGATCCGGGTGCCGCCAAGGCTTTAGCTTCCACTCGATTCATTATCGCTAACTACATTGCTCCTCATCAATATCTCAAAGCCGGTGCTTTCTCTTTGAAGGAGTGGCTGAAAAATGAAAATGCTGGAAATCTGTACATTACTTGGCGCGAAGACATGGCCGAAGCCTTGCGCCCTCTTATCTCCACTTGGCTGGATATCCTTTGCACATCAATCTTAAGTCTTCCTCCGAGTGAGAATAGACGCATTTGGATTATCATTGATGAGCTAGCTTCTTTAGAAAGATTGAATAGTCTGGAGGCAGCTTTAACCAAGGGACGAAAACATGGCCTTCGCATTGTCACGGGTCTCCAATCTACCGCTCAATTAGACCACCTTTACGGCCGCGAAAAAGCAATTGTGTTGCGTTCTTGCTTCAGCAATCTCCTGATCTTGGGTGGAACTTCCAGCGATTCTCAAACCGCTGAGGATTTTAGTCGAGGCTTGGGTGAACAAGATTTGGATCGAGTCCAAGTTTCTACTACTCAAACCCGTCAAGGACGCCAGCGTACCGAAGTAAAGCAACGGGTGAAGGAAAGAATTGTCCTCCCCAGCGAAATCACCAATTTGCCAGATCTCTCGGGTTATCTAAGCTTGGCGGGAGACTTGCCGATTGCTCGAATCAAATTAAAACCCGCTTCACTTCCTAAACTCACTTCGGCCTTTGAGGAATAAATGCTGAGCATTGCCAACGTAAATGGAGGACAAGATGCGGCTCGCTATTACGAGAAGGCGGATGACTACTATACCAAAGATCGAAGCCCTAGTGAGTGGCAAGGTAAGGCCGCCGAAACCTTGGGGCTTAAAGGAGAAGTAAAGCTCGAAGACTTTCAGAACCTTTTAGAAGGAAATCTTCCCAACGGAGAACAAATTCAGGTCGCGGCTTTAGGACACCGGGGAGGAAGTGACCTGACCTTCAGTGCTCCCAAATCGTTTTCTATGCAGGCTCTTATTGCCGGAGATCTTACACTCATTGATGCTCATGACCGTGCCGTAAAACTGGCTCTTAAATATGCGGAGGGCTTAGTCGCTTATCGCCAGATGAGAGAAGGAGAAAAAGAAAGAGTTCTTTCCAAAAACATGGCGGTCGCTACCTTTCGACATGAGCTCAGTCGCGCTTGTGATCCTCAGCTTCATACCCACTGTGTAGTCTTAAATCTCACTCAACGAGAAGATGGTAAATGGCGGGCTATGGACAATGAGCTTTTCTATCGTCAAAAGATGCTCATGGGGGCCCTCTATAGGGCAGAGCTTGCCCGGGAGATCCAAAAACTAGGTTATGAGGTTCGTCTCACTCACCTGGACGGCAGATTTGAACTGGCTCATATTACTGAGAAGCAAATTGAACTCTTTAGTCAACGAAGCCAGGCCATTGAAGAAGCTTTAAAAAAAGAAGGTAAAACCCGCAAAGAAGCTTCTCCTCAGGAAAAACAAATCATCACGATTGCGACTCGTCCGAAGAAAACCGATGTGGATCGAGAGATCTTAAGAAAATATTGGCAGGAAAAAAGTCAGGACGCTCAAATTGAATATTCAACTCACTTAAAACTTAAGTCCGATCTCCCGACAAAATTTGGCACTGCTGAATCTCTTCATTTTGCCTTAGAACACCTCTTGGAAAGACAATCCGTTTTTACCGAAGCCCAACTTCTCAGGGAAAGCCTTCAACATGGGGTGGGCAAAACAACTTTGAAAGAGATTCAACTCGAAATTAAAAAACGGATAACGAATGGCACTGTCATTCAAGCAGGTGAACGACTCACTACTCCCGAAGCAATCAAAACCGAGAAAAACCTTCTTTGTTTTGAGAAGAAAGGTAGAAGATTAAATAATCCTATCTTATCTATTAAACAACATAGTCTTTTAGAAAAAATATCACTCAATAAAGATCAAAGATTTGCAGCCCAGTTGATTTTGAGCAGTCCTAATCAAATCGTCGGGATTCAGGGTTTAGCCGGCACTGGAAAAACCTTCATGCTCCAAAGTGCCCGAAAATTAGCTGAGCAAGAAGGCTATGAAATGATCGGTCTTACACCCAGCGCCTCTGCCTCTGAGGAATTGGCTAAAACAGGAATCCAAAGTCAGACCATAGCCTCTTTTCAACACTCAAAAGAACATCAGTTATCCTCAAAAAGCATCCTCGTTGTAGATGAAGCAGGAATGGTTTCTTCCAAACAAATGGAATTTATTCTTAAAAGTGCGGAAAAATTCCATTCACGAGTTGTTCTGATTGGAGATACCCAGCAATTGAAAGCTGTAGAGGCAGGAAAGCCTTTTGCCCAACTTCAAGCTAATGGAATGGAAACAGCCGGAATGAGTGAAATACAACGTCAAAAAAATGTGAACCTAAAAGAAGCAGTAAAGTTAGCTGCTACTGGTAAGGTAGAAGCATCGCTTTCTCTTCTCGAGAAATCTACAATTGAGATTAAAAATTCAGAAGAACGGCAAAGCAGTATCGCAAAAGAATATGTTCTACTTTCTGAAGATGAACGTAAAAAAACTCTAGTAGTTTCTGGCACCCATGAAGCAAGGCGAAGTATCAACCAAAAAATACGTGACAATCTACATTTTACTGTTTGTAGAAACATTCCAACACTTGAAGAGAAGAATT
Organism: uncultured Pseudomonadota bacterium; assembly: GCA_964384365.1. GTDB lineage: Bacteria > UBA10199 > UBA10199 > JADFYH01 > JADFYH01 > CAYLKF01. The sequence goes on from CAYLKF010000005.1 coordinate 27,331, forward strand.
TCACTAAAGCTCAACTCAGGGAATTAAGTACCTATAAAGTAGGAGACTTGATTCAAGCAGAGAGAAACTATCAATCCATGGGATTGCATAAAGGAGACCTGGCTCAGGTTAAGGAAATTAAACAGTCTTACATTGTCCTCAAAAAATCAGATGGATCAATTACTAAATGGGAACCTCAAAAGAAAAATAAAGTGAGCGTTTATGAACAAACTCATAAAGAAATTGCCGCAGGAGAAATAATAAGGTTCACCCGTAATGATCCACAAAAACAATTTCATAATGGCGACCGTGGAAAAGTGATAACAATTGATGAAAATCAGAATATTTATCTTCAAAAAGAAAATGGAAAGATGTTTAAACTAGATGGAAGAAAACCTCTTCATTTGGAATATGGCTATTGCTCCACTGTCCATGCAGCTCAAGGAAAGACATGTGATAGAGTCTTAATAGAGGCAGATACAAAAAGTCTTACTAGCGCCCAGGATAATTACTATGTTGCAATTAGTCGCGCTCGGCATGAAGTGAAGATTTATACGAACGATAAAGATAAACTGCCCGACGCCATGAGTAGGGTAAATGATAAACAATCAGCTTTAGAAATTTACCATAAAACTTCGGAAAAGTCTAAAAACGTAGAGAAAACAATGGAGTATACTTAGTTAAGTGTTATACATTATTAACTTAGTTACTAAAATTAACATTCATATTTGTTATTGCAAATATGTCAAATCTGATATATTATGAAACCAAGTGAAAAACCACTAGTGTGGTTACATGGTGAAATTAAAACACCTCCTTTTAGTAAAGAAGCAAGATTAGAAGCCGGCTTCTTATTAGGAAAACTCCAAGGAGGAGAAAAATTATCGATGCCTCAATCGCGACCCATGCCTTCTATAGGTTCTCGATGTCATGAGTTACGAATTAATGATGAGAATAAAACTTGGCGGATTATTTATAAAATCGATTCAGATGCGATTGTAATACTGGAAGTATTTGAGAAAAAAACGAATCAAACGCCAAAGCCAGTTATTGAAGTCTGCCAGAAAAGAATGAAACTCTACGAATCAGATTACTAAGGAATAAAACTATGAAAGAACTTAAAAGAAAAAAATTAGAATCAAAGGGTTGGAAGGTAGGATCTGCGAGTGAGTTTTTAAATCTTACTCCCGAAGAGTCTGAATATGTTCAAACGAAACTCGCTCTTGCCGGCATTCTTAAAAAGAAAAGATTAAATAAAAATTATTCTCAAACTGATTTAGCTAAACACATTAAGTCTAGTCAATCCCGAGTAGTCAAAATGGAACAAGGTGATCCCTCCGTTTCAATAGATCTATTGATTCATTCTCTTTTTAGCCTTGGTACTACTAGAAAAGAACTTGCTCGAGCCATTGAAGCATTCCCTATATTTTAATTTATAAATTTCCATAAATTATCCAAGAAGGTTTTACCTTATTAAAAGTATTTGAATTCAAACCATTAAATACAATTAACTCACCTCTTGAATATATTTTCTTAGGGATACTCTTTGAAAATATTTTTTTCTCTTCAAGAGCATCATCTAAAGCAGCCAAAGCAAGCCCCTGCCACTTCTTAGCTAACACAGGATTACTCGAATGATAATTTGTCCAGCCTCGCTCTTTGAGAACTTTTGCCACTCGACTCAAGGCTGTCGTTGGATTTAACACTTCCGTTAAACTCCAAGCCTTAGGTTGAATATGGACTTCATTATTGATCTGGCCTATTCCAACATCCACTCGATAAAGTCGTGTTGAGATGAGTTCTTCCGCAAGCCTTTTGGCATCCTCAAGAGTATCCAGAAATTTTGATTTTGCTGTTTGGGGTTGGCCGGGTTGATTCCAAGCAATCGTGAAGTAATGACAACGCGATTCATGAGCAATAATTGAAAGAAGCTCTCTTTCACTTACCCCTTCAGACTTTGCGGTCTCAGTTACTTTTTGACGAAGTTCGGGATCTTTGCAATCGGCTTGAGCAAAATGCGAATATAGAACAATCCCTAAAATAAGAAAAAATACTTTATGCAGCTTCACTGTAATAAATCTCCGAAATATAACGGTGACCTTTTTCTCCACGCTTCAGTTGAACTACGATAGGAATAATGCTTCGGATGTATTCTAAGATCTGAGGGCGCTCCATGCCTAGGTCAGCCTGCATCACCATTAGAACCAATTGTTCAAAAGCAAGCTGAGGACTATCCGCATGGATAGTTGTAATCGATCCAGGATGCCCTGAATTGATTGCTCTCAAATAAGAAAAGGCTTCTACGCCTCTCAGCTCCCCTAGAATGATGCGATCCGGTCTCAAGCGAAGGCAGGCTTCCAAAAGCTGTTGAGGAGTAACCTTGGCAAGACCTTGCCCTCCTCTGGAAGAAAGCAAATGCACATGGTTAGCATGAGAAAGTTTAACTTCTCGAGCATCTTCAATCGTAAGAATTCTTTCCTCTTTGGGAATGGCTTTTAGGCAAGCATTCAAGAATGTAGTTTTGCCGGTTGAAGTCCCGGCGGAAATCAAAATGTTCTTTTTGGCAAGCAGCGCTTCTTCGATAAATTCTCGATATTGATTCTGTTTAAAAAGTGCGTCGATTTTCTTTACAATTTTTAGAGTCTTTACTGATTGTTGATTAATCTGCTCAAAAGCCCCCAATTTTTCGTAGTCGCTGAGATTCATCTCCAGCAAAGCTTGTTTACGAATGGAAATAGCGACGAGCCCTGTTTCTACGGCCGGAGGTAAGACAATCTGTACGCGATAATCTCCGGGCAGCGTCGCTGAAAGCAGAGGCGTCTCTTCGCTGATTTGTTGTTCCGAATATTTGGCAACGAGATTAGATAAAGTACGGATATGATCAAAGTCTAACTCTGGAACACGATAACATTCCATTTCTCCGGATTTTTCCACCCAGACTTCTTGCGGCTTATTAATCGAAATTTCGCTGATGCCCGATTGATCTAGAAAAGGAGCAAGAGGTCTGAGAAAAGTATGAATGGCTACATCGCTCATGGCAGCATCACCATTCCGGATTGAGTGACTGCTCCTAAGGCTTCAGAAAAATCTAAATCTCGAGCTATTAGTACTTTGATGAGCACTCCCTGTTTAACCGTAATGGTAGGAGGAATATTAATCGCATCTTCCAGAATACGTGCGGAACTACTTTGAAAAGCTTCTGCCGCTTGCTGACGGTATGCCGCTGTTGAATTATAAGGATCGTTCGTATCAACGCCGGCATTAGCTGTCCCCGCACCGATGATACTCATCAAAAGAGAATTTCCAAAAATTTTCCAAAAGTGATTGTTTACTTTGCCTGCAAGTCCCGCTCTTCCTAGAGAATCTGTTCCACCAGAGCCTAAAGCGACTTCTATTCCATCAGGGCGAACGAGCCGATTCCAGGCAACGAAGATTCGTGACTGGCCTTTTACTAACTCCGAATTGTACTGCCCTACTAATCGAGAACCTTTAGGGATTAAGACACTATCTCCGGACTCCGCATAAACATCATGACTCACCATCGCTCGAATCATTCCCGGAAGATCAGAGTGAATCGCTGTTTCCAGAACTGCATCGATGAGTTTACCTTGCAAGATTGTCTGGCCAAGATTGTCCAAAGAGGATGCTTTTGAATTGGGAGTAGTGCTGGAAGCTAGATTTTCTTGAAAACGACTATTGGGATTTGAACTGCCGGTTTGAATCCCCGAAGCATCTAATTTGTTAGCATCCCCGGAGTTTGTAGCTTTATCCGAATGGCTTCCATAAACGAGAATGGCTGACTTAAGTCGGGCTTGTCGCATAGCCTCTTCTTGTGCCGCTTTGGCAAGATCCGCCTCCGAAGGTCCTCTCTCTTTAAGAATGGGAACCACAGGTGCTTCTGGAACGGTTACGACTCTTTTAGATGCCGGTTCGAATTCCACAGCTTCTTTTTGAAGCCCATCTTTGGGTTTTTCCTTCCCATTAAAGAAAAATAAAAGAAGGATGGCAGCCGCACCCATGAGAATGAAACCAAAGATCCCGAACTTCTTTTGTTTCATGGCCGGTGTTTGAAGAATGGACTCCCGATTCAAAGACTGAGTTTCCTCAGGAGAGGGATTTTGTTCTTCCCAATTATCCACGAGGAACCTCCTGGCTGAAATTCCGTGTTTGCTTTGAGTTCTTTCCAAAACTCTTATTCACAAGCTGTCCTACGACTTTACCTCTGCGAAAAAGAAATCGTTCCGAGATTCTTTCGATGACTACGTAAGGACCTTCAATCCGGTAATTAACAACTGCCTCTTGGCCTTTATCATCCAAACTGAATACTGCGGGAAGATCGCTCAACTCTTTGAACTGAAGGTAAGTAAATTCTCCATTGTCGAAAGCTCGGATTAAACCACTCTTCTTGTCGTGTTTTATTTCATAGCTAAAATTATAATCGGCAGGAGATTTCGCCTTGAATGCTTCCCGATTATTGGGAGCTCCGGCAGGATACTCAAAACGTACCAGATAAACCGTTTCTGGAGTTTTTGCATTCGTAGTAGTCAGATGAAAATAATAGCTGCGCTTGTTAGTGACCACTGTGAGATTCGTTTTTGGATTTTGTTCTACGGGCTTTATGAACAATCGGTGAGCAACAGGAATCACTTGCCAGGCAATAGAATCCCCGATGGAGGCGACTTGAATGGTTTCCTGATCGGAAAACTCAATCGTCGTTTGAAACCCATAAGTAGCCTTAAGCTCATAGACTTCGTTGGGGTTATAGGCAACGTGTTGAATTCTATTATCCTCGCCTAAAGGCCGAGGAGTCTGTTTCGCCCAACTTACATTTCCCATAAGAGAAAATATAATCGCTGCCAGCATTATTTGTTTTTTCGTCATTTTACGATCTCCTGATCGACTCGGTAGGAAATGACTTGAAATCCCAATGGATTGTTGAGTCGATCGGTTTCATCCATTGGGGCATTGATGTAACGGAAGGTTAAAATGGCTACCCAGTAATCTTCTTTAGTTTCATTGCGAGTGACTTCAGTCGTCATAAACCGGACTTGTGCTGTCTTCTTTTTTTGATCGAGGAAAGAAACTGAACTGATCTTTACCGTTCGGGCAGTATTGGTTTTATAACGTTCAACCGGACTTTGCGGATTCCCATTCGCGGCAGATTCATTAAATTTTCCGGCTTCATCTCCAGAAGACATCAGTCGAACAAGATCGTAATTTCGATTTAAATCTTGGGGATCGTAGGTTTCCCGAGCGATGACATATTTGACGATAAAGGATTTAGTGACCGCTTCTTCCTGTGTCAGAACGTTTTCCTGATTATCGCGAAGAGGTTTTAAAACGGTGGTCATTCCGGATTTATTGTCGACCTGCAGAACGTAGGGTTCGACCGTTTTTAGAGGAGTGAGAAAAATAAGAGCAAGGCCTTCAATTCCTGCGAGAATAAGAGCCACTACTCCCACAAGAAACCAGCGATTTCGGCTGATACGAGTCGATTGGTAAAGATCCTGATACCATTCTGCAACGATGGGCTCATCTTTGAAAGTTTTTTTGGACAAAACGCTCATGCCGCACTTCCTTCCCGAATAGCTGAAATTGTTTTGGGAGAGGAATAGGAAGTGGAGTTTTTGTCCTTAGCAGTAAATCGCTGAGTACGGGATCCCGAAGAACTTCTGCCTACAGAGAGTTGCCGCGATCCCCAGCGTGTCATCGCTGTCGCCGGACCTCCCACGTAACGGGATAAAGCGCCCATGGTAGAAAGCGCGATACCTCCACCAAGTGAGGAGGCAATACGAAGCACTTGAGAAAATAGAAGAATCGAAATCGCTCCCATGAGCAAATAAGGAATGATGGTAACCATGGTGAGGTTTTCTCCCGACTGTTTAATCGTGTTTACGGGATCTTTCATAATGGCAAGAATGAGCCCTAGCATGGCGAAGGTAATCACAGGGATCATGGCATAATTCACAAGATAATTGATCCAACCTTGAAACAAACCTTGGGTACTTTTCCAAAGCGCCATCGCCAAAAAGACGGGCGCGATGGATAAAAGAATAGCGAGTCCCATTTTGGAGAGAATCAGCAAAAATAAAGCGATTCCTGTCATGAAGACAGTTCCGAGTAAAACCAGAACAGCCAAAACAATTTGTGCGACGTCGAAAGTGCCCGCCTTGCGATTGATATTGCGCGCAGCTTCTACACCAGTGACAAAGACTTCTTCGAGTTGCTCGGTAGGTTTAGTTCCTCCTATAAGCGCAGTTGTTAGTTTCTCAGGCCCCGAAGTGAAAACGTTATAAAAGAAAGTAGTGAAGCTGCCCCAATTGGTTGCAAGTTGGAAAATAATCAATGCCTTCAAGATATGCTTACTCGCATCACGCAGTGACATCGAAAGCATTCCTTGCAAAACGGCAATACCGAAAAAGGCAATATAGATGACTAGCATCAGGCGAAGTTCAGTCATATGAGAGCTGACAATCGCTTGATAAGCCTTGGCCGTATAGCCAAGGGTCACTTGATCTACTTGAGTTAAAATGTCGCTAGGAAGAGCCATGATATTTTTATTTTTAAGGGTTGGTCTTCATGGATTTAGAAGAGCTGGCTTTTACTGGAATTATAGAATCCCCAAAAAACTCGGCATGATTGGCTGTCGCTTGATTCTGATTGTTCTGCATGGCGGTTTGTAGGGAAAGTTGAAGAGAACTCAAACGAGCCATGTCGATATTTAGGAAGCCATTCTCGGCAGCGATCCGGCTATTTAAGTCTGTAGCGTTTTTGACATTCGCAGTTTTGTCGATTTCCTGCGTTAAGGTCTCAATAGTTTTCAACCTATCCTGAATCTTATTATAAATAGCATCAGTCGCCGAAAAGGCGGCGCGCGTGTTGTCTGTGGAGAGCTTATAACTGGCGGAGTTTCGATTCTTAGGATCCTGGGAAAAGAGCTTCACGTCTACATTCGGAAGCATATTCTTGAAAGCTTCTTGGGATTTGGTGAAAACTCCTGGCAACACTCCGCTGCTTTGCAGGCTTGTGATTTCTTGCCAGGTTCCCGGAAGCTCTCGTCTTCCTTGCATGTCCAGGGGGCTATTCTCCAAGAGACTAACTCCATAAGAACCTGTCACTGCATTTTTGGTCGCGACCATTTCATCATACTGCTGCTTCAACATATCGTACTGTTTCTTCATTTCTTCGATTTGCTGAACGAGTTTTGCTATGGCGCTCACATCTATGACCGGCCAGGCGGCATAAGCTGTATGGAGTGAAGAGGAGTACATACTGAGGACTAGCCCCGTAATAACGAATATTTTCTTCATAATCATTTTGTCCTTTCTTGAAATAGAGGAAGCCAGGCTTCCGGAGCCTCTCCGACTTCCTTGCGGATATCGTCGAGAAGCCCCACGTTTTTGGAGGTTCCAGAAAGCACTCGGATAAATTTTTCCATTCCACTTAAATCGAGACGGGCAATCACTGAATCCTGACCGTGCTTGATCAGGAAGCAGCGTTCCTGTGGGCCCATGCTTCGAATCCATTCAAACTCCCGCTCACTCAATTTGAAGGCTCCGCAATAAGCTTCTGAGGTGGCTTTATAGTTTGGAAGAAAAATAGAAGTGGCCGACTGCTGAACAAGCGTATCACCAATGCTCGAATGAATTGCCGTTTCAATATTGGGAGTAAGAAAAATAACGAAGCCGTTGCGCTTGCGGATGGTCTGTAACCAATCTTTAATGCGAGGAGCAAAGTAAGGATTGTCTAAAAGCTTCCAACCTTCTTCTAAAACAATGAGAGTGGGCTCGCCATTCAAAGCCAGATTTACACGATGAAAGAGATAAGCCAACACCGGAGGAAGCCCAACTTTATCCTCCAAGATTTCTCCCATTTCAAAGCCGTAAAAAGGCTGCTCAAATTTCAAAACATCTTCCGTATTACCGAAGAGATTTTTATGAGTACCTTTGCCGTACCACATGGCTAAACGCTTGGAGAGTGACCCGGCTCCGCCCAACCCCAGAAACGGAGCCAGGTTCTCCAAAGTGCGATGATTGAAGTCGAGTTTGTAATTGCCTTCGATGGCCTCTGAAATTTTAAGAAGATCTTCGGAGTTGAGTGTTTCCCCATAGGAACTCAAAAGAAGCTGTAGCCATTCCGTCAGGAAAGCCCGGTTCTCTTGGGTATCAGGCAATCTCAGAGGATTAAAGCCGCTGGAATGAGAAAGTCCTAAAGTAGAATGAGCACCGCCCATTCCTCGGATAAAAATTTCTCCGCCACGATCTTTATCGAAGAAGAAGATTTTGCATTTATACTTAAAGCACTGGGCAACTAAAAAATTGAGTAAAACACTTTTACCAGTACCTGTAGGTCCAATGATCGTCGTATGTCCGACATCATTTACATGAAAATTAAAAAAGTACGGAGTACCGGAGAAGGTCTCCAAGACAGTAACCGCAGGTCCCCAATGATTACCTTTTATTTTACCACAGGGATAATTATGAAGAGAGGCAAAGGCTGCGAAGTTTGCCGTACTAATCAGGGCATCGCGAGCAATGAAAGAAAAGTTCCCAGGCAATTGAGCCCAGAAGCAAGGCTCTAGATTTAAGTCTTCCCTTACCGCAACAATTCCAAGATTTAAAAAAGCGGCCTCGACATGCGCTAAGGCTTGGTCAAGCTTTTTAGGTGTTTCTCCCATCACCAAAACGGTTAAGTGATGATGTCCGAATCCAATACGCCCGGAAGTCGTGTCATCAAGCGCTTGATCAATCTCTTCGATCTGAGAAACGGCTAAGTCTTCCGTCTGAAGCATCTTTCTCTGTTGAGTTTGAATTTTACGAAGAGAGACTTGCCTGTCGGTAAAAACAAAGGACTGAGTCATAATGAACTCAGCTGGGATTTCCAGAAAGGAATCTAGTAAACCGGCATGCGTAGAATTCGCATATTCTTTAATTGAGAGAAGTGCTGCAACTTTGCTTCCCATATTCCCTCGAACTTCCAAGGCATCTCTTCCAAAAAAGAGCCGCTTGGAACACAAATATTTTGAAATATCCATTGAGGGCGCGAGAAGCGGACGGTCTTCCAAATTAATAAGGGAACTTAAGAATTGAATAGGCTCGGAGAATAATCCTGCTTCACTCTCAACCATGCCCAAAAGTTTTGTCCCATAATCCTTAAGATTGGCTAAGAAGCGTTGGGTAATGGATTGCAGCTCTTTATGAGCAAGTTTTATTTCAATATCGTGTTGAGTTTGATTATTCTTTCTCGAAAATGATTTTAGTTTTTCCTTCAGACCACCAATTCCGTCCGCTCGAGTTTTTTGAATAACACTTAAATAGAAATCATTTACGTATAGTTCCAGCCCGGAATGCTTCTTCTTCCATGCCTCGTTAAGTTCTTTTGAAAATCCTTCTGGAAAGTTTCCCTCGGGATAGACGTTCTGTTTCCGGCGAACCATGTGTACATAAACCGCATAACGGCTTTTAGTAATGCTTCGAAAAAGAGTATTCCTTAAATTTTTCTGGAGGTTTAAAAAGTCTGGATCGCTGGTTTCAAAAGGAAGTCCTCCGATTTTAAGAAACTGGATTAAATCTCCTGACTTCGTGAGAAGCGTATTCTGATCGTAATGACAGGCATAGGGGATGAAATCAGCTCCTCTCGCTTCTGCTTGTGCGACTTTTTGAAGAGCAGGCCTTTTAGCGTTCAGCTTCAAATTAAAAAGCGTCGTAGCTGTTCGCGCCCCAAAATCTCTTGTTTTTACATTTCGTGCAGTGTTTTGCATAAGTAAACCAAAGGTCAAAAATTCGTGCGTCCGTTAAACATGCAATGTATCCAAGCCCGTGCAGTAGAGGCAGAAGCAAAATCAGTGGCAAAAACGAATTCAGCGCCAAAAACAAAATCGTGTTGATCAAACCGTTGATCACGAAAAAAGACTGCGTAACTCCTAAAAACATCGTCGGTCTCGTCAGCCCCAGAAAAAGAAGATCCGCAGATTCAGTTTTCATAATTTAAGGCCCACTTGAACCTGCAAACATGTCGACGATCTTTGCCGCTCCAAAAACTACGGCAATAGCGACGACAATCTCCAAAGCCCTTCTCCAAGCAATTCGTCCCAAGAAAGCTGCAAACCCAAATCCCACCACCGCCAAAATGGCGATGTAACGAGCAGTGCTTCCCGTTACATAATCGACAATGGTTTTGAGGGCGCCTTCCCAGGCGGGGGCAGCGAAGGCAAAATTGGGAACGGAACAGAGGAGAAACAGCAGAAAAGCAAAATAGATGTGGTTGGTCTTTTTCTGAAGATTCACGAGGGCTCCTGTTTGAAATTTTGTGATTTAAAATTTCAAACAGAATGACGTAGGGAGAACATTTCCTCAACGGACAAGGTAGGACTGAAGTGGACTTGTTAGGTCAAAGAGAACCTATTTAAAAGGTTTTAGATTTCCTGTTGAAGTGTGACCTTTTCTTCATCCATTCCACTAAATCTGATTCTAATACCATGATCTTTTTCCCTAGCCTTGAGACAGGAATAGATTTCAGATGACGTTGTATAGTTTTAGTAGATACACCCAAAAATGAGGCAATATCTTTGTATCCGGACAAAACTCTAGCTGTTTGATGCTCCATAGAGTTTCCCTTTTACTTTTTATAAGTATTTGATTTAATTACTGGAATGAAGATTTTAACAGGCCTTCGGACAGACTCTTGGATTAAGTTCGCCCATTGTACTGTTGGGAGCACATTTTATCATCAATGCTAAAAGTACAGCATGGGTGACGTATTTTTAGTTTTTATTTTTAGGACTAACCTCATGCACAAAACACTTACACCATTAAAGATCAAAAAATTGAAATCAAAGGGATGGAAGGTGGGAACATTCAGTGATTTTTTGAAATTATCTGAACAAGAATCTAATAGGATTAAAAAAAAGCTCATCTCTTGCAAATCAACTAGAAAAACTTTTCAGGAAAACAAAATTTATGGGATTCCTTCAAGACCCCACTCCTAACAAACAAACAAGATTGCATCACGCACGACTATTACAAAACTTTTTGAGGAAAATTTTAGAATTTGAATCAAGCGTTTTCCAACCTGCCTTAAGAAAAAGGCATCATGCCAATGGTGTAAAACAACTATCTCCTTTAGATACAGTAGCATCATTGCTTCTGTGCAAAAGTACAAAAACACTCCAAGCAATTAAGACTTTATGTGAAAATAGCTTTGGTATTGATGCTGTTACATTAGCTAGGTCAATTCTGGAAAATCAGATTAAGGCCTCCTATGTCTTGAAAGAGGATAGTAGAAATCGTGCGTTTTTATTTGAATATTACGGTGAAGTGTCGAATCTAAAGAAATCTTATGATGTTTTAAAAGATTTAGATCCTACTATTCAGAGCTTTGATAAGAAGCTCCAAATTAATTCGGATATACAAGAAAGATACGAAAAGCTCCGAGAGGCAGAAAAGAAAAAACTAGGTAAAAACTATATAAAAAAATCATGGTCTGGAAAATCCATCGAGGAAATGATTAAAGAAGCAAACATTCCCGAAGCCATACCTTATTACGATGTATCTTGTAAATTCTCTCATCCCAACATGCATCAGCTTCAAGCATACTTTGATAATGCTGAAGACTATCCCTGGACGTTACCGGCCCTACAAATTTCTCTGCAATTTTATTTACTACTACTAAAGGATTTAGAAAAACACTTTGGCCTTGAGTTAGATAAAAATATTGATCAATTAATTGATGAGAGAAGTAGAATTCGCTTTCAAGAAATAGACAATATTTAACACGACGCTACATAAAACATATTTGAGTATGCCAAGTAATAATAATATATATATGGCTATTCAATTTCGACCATTAACTCTTGGATTTGTTCTGGTGAAGGAAGTTCTTTCTTTAGATCCTTCGGCAAAGACTTAAGCACCCGATAAGTACTAATGCCAATCGGCTTCTTTGAATCCCTTAAGGTATATTCCACGATGGTTTTGCTTTTATCTTTACAGAGGATAATACCAATAGAAGGATTTTCATCTTCCAATTTGACCCGGTCGTCTAAAGCCGCCAAATAAAATTGCATTTTGCCCACATATTCAGGAAGAAATTTTCCAATCTTCAACTCAATAGCGACAAGACATTTCAGTTTACGATGAAACAAAAGCAGATCGATGAAAAATTCTTCTCCGTCGACCTCAAGACGATACTGACTCCCTACAAAAGTAAAAAGCCCATCCATTTCTTTAAGGAATCTTTCCATTTTTGAAAGAATGGCTCGTTCCAACTCCTTTTCGCTGTGTTCTTCACCCAGCTCTAAAAAATCAAAGGTGTATTCATCCTTCACAGCAAGCTTCGCTTGATTGCGAATTTTTTCGGGGACTGTTTTGTTAAAATTCGTCTTATTGAGGAGGGTTTTCTCGTAGGATTGGTTTTCTATTTGGTGAATGAGAACATTCTTGGTCCATCCAAACTTTCTGGTCATTCGGATGTAGAATTCTCGTTCTAAAGCATCCTTACATTTCTCCATGATAATCGTATTATGGGTCCACGCAATTTCTGCCACCAATGGTGGCAGTTTTGGAATATCTCTGTAAGATAAGTAAAAATCACGCATTCTCCAAATATTACGGGCGGAGAACCCTTGCATCCCCGCGTACTCTTTTTGAAGGTCCTGAGCGAGCTTTTCAACAACCGCTTTACCCCATGTATCGCCTTTTTGCCGTTCTACAATCATTTTACCAATGTCCCAGTAAAGAGAAATTAGCTCTTTATTGACTGTCTTTAAAGCTTCATATTGAGCCGAACGGATGCGCTCTTTAATATCGATCAGAAGTTTTTGATAATCGTTTTTGACGGCTTTAGTCATGTCACTTTTCTATAAAATTCTAAGAAAAAGATCACTCATTCATTTCTTGGTAATAGGCCTAGTTTTCACCCAATTGATTAAATCTGATTCCAAAATAATAACCTTACGCCCAAGTCTTGAGACTGGAATAAGCTTTAAATATCTTTGGACAGTTTTAGTAGATACACCTAAAAATGAGGCAATGTCTTTGTATCCGGACAAAACTCTAGCCATTTGATGCTCCATAGAGTTTTCCTTTTACTTTTTATAAGTCTTTGATTTAATTACTGGAATGAAGATTTTAACAGGCCTTCGGACGGACTCTTGGATTAAGTTCGCCCATTGTACTGTTGGGAGCGTAAAAGAAAAATGGAACTTTAGTTGCTATTTTTAAACGCTACTATTTAAATTGTTTTTCCAACTTCTCTTCAAGCGGAGAAAAGTCTTTTTCTTCTTCGGGCCATTTCAAACTCGTGGGTAAGGGCAACTCGCAGCGCATCTCGGTGGGTCGAAACCCTCGGGCGCGCATCGCTTGTTCGAGCAGAGCAGACAAAGGCCCAGAGTTGGTATTAAAAGGTGAACTCAAGTGCATAGGAGAAGCCACTCCTGAAACATCAATCGGAGGGTCCGTACGAATCGCCCCTACGCTAGGGCCAGAATAAGGCATATAGGCTGTGCAACTCGTCTGGGGAAAACCGGAACCCGAGGCCGTCACCCGAAGCCCATTCGCCGGGCTATTCCACGGATTACCAAACCCCGCATGTTCGCTCCGAGGAGGGCAAGTCAGCCGCATCATTAAAGTATAATAGGCTAAAGCACACGATCTCTCTTGGGAAACGGCTTGCAAAAGTGCATCCATATAAATATCGGCATGATTAATCATTTCATTGAGCATTTCCGAGACAATGTTACATCGATTATTCATATGACATAAGGTAAGGTTTGCTTGATTCATTTCTTCGCGCACAGCGGCCACTTCGTCATTTAAACTCCCATCCAGATTTCGGCCTAATAATTCAGAATAACGATTCGATAAAGGAGTACAAATATTATTTAAAAAATCACGCGCCGCGCTACAGCCATTTCGAACAGTTTCGCGCATTCCATTCACGAGATTGCGGTAATTGTCTAAGGGGGAGCTTTGCTGAGTGAGACTGCCCCCACTCTCAAACCAAGCACGGTAACCTTCTTGGCCCAAACGGCAGTCGCGAGCTTGCTCCAGATCTTCGGGGCTCACTCCATTCCACGGGTGATAGCGCTGGCCATCGGCATAGGCGGGCACCACACTAAAAAGGCAAAAACTCAATAAAACGCTAATCACTATTTTAAACATAAAATTCTCCTTAAAATCTTCTTCGGAAAAGGCCCATAAGGGCTTTGGGTATTATATCGGGGGGAATTGAAAAAAAGTTGCTTATTTAACTAACTAAAAAATAAGGGGTTTACATGTTTTTGCAAATCTTGACTTTTATACACTCTCCAAATTAAAGCTTCGTTTAGCCAAGTGAAAGGAATACTATGGTCGCGTTTGTAAGATTCATTAATCGGATTAACCCTCTTAAAAATGAAATTGATTTGGGAGATCGAGTCGAATTTATTACCGAAGATCGAACGGGCTTACGCCATAAATATACGGTTGAGGCAGCAAGTTTTATTCAGCATGGCGATCCTGCCCTCAATCAATTTTTACCGAATGCGACAGAACGTCTTCAGGTATTAGTCGAAGGAGGTGCGGAACTTCAGGCACCTGGACTTCGAATGAATGGGGTGCAAACTAATAGCATGGGGCAATTTAGAACTTATGCTCCTAGTGATGAAATCGCTTCGATTAAATAACGAACCTCCCCTCTACGCAGCATTCCCAAAAATATTGGTATTTCTCCAAAAGCATTTTCATCTTTTTATTCCATAGAATTCTATAAAAGACCCATCATCTCTTAGCTTCTTTCACACCAAAGTATTTTAGAAATTGCCGGTACTTACAAAAAACCTTAGAATGGAAGATCACCAAAAAAGGAGTTTTTATGAAACGCCTGAGCCTCATCAGTTTCCTTCTTTTTCTTACGATCTTACTTTCTTCGGGCATTGCCTCCGCACGAGGCTTTGGTGGCCCAGCAGGCCCTGGTGGTGCTGGCCCAGCAGGCCCTGGAGGAGCAGGTGATGGCGCCTATGGCGCAGGACGCCCCGGGGGAGTGGTAGGCCCAGTAGGCCCTGGCCCAGTAGGCCCTGGCCCAGTAGGCCCAAATCCTGTGTATCGAACTTATGATCCTTACCCTGCTTATCCGGCACCTTATTATGCACCTGGCGTGGTAGGCCCTGTGGGCCCCGGCCCGGTGGGTCCTGGCCCAGTAGGCCCCGGCCCGGTCGATGGACCTGGAAGATTTTAAAAAAATAGTTTCTGAAATACAAAACTAAGCCCAACAAGATTTTGTTGGGCTTAGTTTTGCAATAGGCTAAAATTGGAGCACATGAAAAACTCCCCTTCGAACGCAGACTGCTTTCGTCAACTCATCGAACAAGATACCGATGGGGTAATGGTGCTTCATTCCGACGGAACCGTTTTGTTTGCAAACCCTGCGAGCTTAAAAATCTTAAACCTTTGCCAGGAAGAACTTTTTTCTAAGCCTTTCCCCTACCCCATTGAAGCGGGGGGCATAACCGAAGTGGAGATTAAATCTCAAAATTCTGAAAAACCGGGAGTGATTGAAATTAAAGCTTCGGCCATTGAGTGGGAAAACAAACCGGCTTTATTGATCACCCTTCACGATATTACCGAAATGCAAGAAATTGAACGCTTAAAAGCAGAAGTTTCTGAACGAAAAAAGATGAATGAAGTAAAAGAAAAATTCGTGAGCACTGTTTCGCACGAGATTCGAACTCCCCTCACCATTATTCAAGCGATTCTGAGCAATTTGAAGGATGGTATAAAAGGCCCATTGAATTCAGATCAGCTTCAAAGCGTCTTAACCATTATTAAAAATGTTGAACGCTTGAATTTGATTATTACCGATATCCTCGATCTTTCTCGTTTAGAGTCCGGCCATGCTCGTCTCCACTTACGCACAACCAACATGCAAGAGCTCTCACGAGAGATTAATGAAGGGTTAAAACAAGAGGCCGAACAAAACGGCTTGAGCTTTATTGTGAAGATTCCCAACGACTTGCCCTCGTTTAAATCGGATCCGAATTTGATTCTACAAGTCTTTGATAATTTATTGAGCAATGCGGTGCACTTCGCAAAATCAAAAATTGTGGTAGAAGCCCGGGAAACGACTCATCAGGAAGAAGCATGCATTGAAATCATCATCATTGATGATGGCCCCGGCATTCCTCTCGATAAAATGCATCTTCTCTTTAATAAATTTGAGCAGATTAACCGCCCCTCGGGTGGCGCGGGCTACAAAGGCACGGGCTTAGGGCTCGCCATTTCAAAGCAGATCATTGAACTTCTTCGTGGGCAAATTTGGGCCGAATGCAAAGAAAATCAAACAGAGTTTCACTTTACCCTACCCCTGAAGATTAATTCTAACAAATAGTTGGTACTCAAAAAGTTCCAAGTGCGAGGCGGCGGTAAGGGGGCAACCGCAGCATACTTTTAATGGTATGTGAGGATTAACAACGAGACGCCAACGCAGATGGATAATTTTTAAGAATGCCCCCTACCAGTGCTCGGGCATACTCTTCCACACCTTCTGCGGAAAATACCCTCTCTTATTATAATCAATCCGAAATATTTCTAAAATGTAGGCAAACGCGCGAAAAAAACGGAGATAAAGACTATAAAGAAAAAAGACAGGGGTATACAAAATGAAGACCGAATCTCTTTTGGGATTATCCGAAAAATAAACTGCAATCAGAATCTGAATAAAATTGATCGCTGCATAAAAAACAAAAGTGATCACAAACAAGAAAGGGAGTAAAGAAGGATAATAGAGAATAACGTAAGCCACATAAACAGGGAAAAGCAGTAAAATGAGCAAATTGAAGATGATATCTGTCACTACCGCAAGACAATCTCCTATTCTAAAATTTTTAAGATTCACGATGTTAAAATGTTTTCTTAGATTGATCCGAATATAGCAACGGTCCCACAAAATTCTTTGCCTGGCCAAGGCACGAGCTGTCTCTGGAACCTCAGTAAAACAAATCGCCCGGGGGGCAAATGCAATTTTATATCCCATCTTTCTGACTTTAAGTGTGATATCTAAATCTTCGCCTGTTTCGGCATCAACACCCTTTAAATCTTGAAGTATTTTTTTTCGAAAACAACTAAAGGCACCCGAGGCAATTTGCAGGGTATCGGTCATTGCTAACCACTGGCGCTGAACTCCAATGCAAATGGCATATTCCAGCGCTTGCAGCATGCTCATTAAACTTGCGCGATCATTCATCACTTTAAGATTACCTGCAACCGCTCCCACTTTGGGGTCTGCAAAATACTTCACCGCTTCAGAAAGTGCATTTCGATAAAACATGCAGTCTCCATCCACATGAACTACGATTTCGCCTTTGGCAAACCGCCGTGCATAGTTGAGAGAATGGGGTTTACCCTCCCTCACCTCTTTGCGAAGATAAACGATCTTTCCTTTTTTTTGATATTGCCGACAAATACTTTCGGTTTCATCTTGAGAGCAATCATCCACCACGATCACTTCAAAGTTGGGATAATTATTCTCGAGCAAAGAATCGAGAGTGTAGAAAAGAGTTTTGGCTTCATTATAAACGGGCACCAGCACGCTCACAAAAGGTGCTGGATCTGGAATCTTTTTCGGAGAGCTTCCAAAGCCAAACATTTGCAAAAGAAAAACTAGAATATTGGTAATGTAATAGCGTGTCGTATCAAAAAGCAGTGCAGGCGCCAGAAGCCAAAACTTTTGGGCTGGAGTCATGGTTTGAATTTTTTGAATAGAAAACAAAAAATAATTTTCTAAAAAACGATACGCCTGCTTGAAAAGAGGGTTTTGGGCGAATAGCCCTGCCACAATCAGAAGAACAGCGCTTAAAACAATTCCAACGAGCAAAGATTGAGAGGGTTGGGGTCTGTCAAATCGTTTTAAGAAAGGCTCTCTTAAAGGACGGCGTTGAAGTTTACTTAATTTCATAATCCATTAGACTTCTTTCGTAACCGTCGCGAGCAATTGACCTGCAAGGCGCGGTGGGTGCCGTTTTCCGTAGCGTACAGTGACGTACGTGAGGAAAATGGGGAAACCGCAACGCAGCAGGGCATTTGCGCAGTAGGTTACGAAAGAAGTCTATTAGGCTAAAGGCTTCGCCTCTAAGAGCTTCTTGAGTAAAACATCTTCGCTTTTTCCATCTTCCGGAAAAGAGGCTGTGCGAACAGAAACATTAAGTTTCGCCAATGTCTGAGGAATAGCCTTGGCCAGCTTCGAACGAATGCGCGCTGCGATTTCACGAACTAATTCTTGATTACATTCCAACAACATCGCAACCAAACTATTTTCTTGAAACTGTGCGGGCAAATCGATCGATCGAAGCTCCGCTTTAAAAAACTCGGTCACTTGTTTCATGAGTTTTGAACTCACGCCCTCCCCCTGCTCGGACTGAATCATTTTAAAATTTTCAACCGTCAACAGAATAAGAGAAAGGGAGCGCTTAAAATGATCGGCCTGCAAAAGCTCTTGGGTGAGAAGAGCTCTAAAATAACTTAAATTATAAACTTCTTGTCCTTCGGCCATTTCAGGATTTGGGTTTGTAGGAACCCCAAAAATCCCCTTTTCGCACACCTCGAATGCTTCTTGAGTCATCAGGTAAGAAAAAATGGTATGGCGAAGGGCATTTTCAACAAGAAAAATTTGAAGGCAAGCTCGGCACTGCCCACGCGTTTCGGATTCTGGAGAATGGGTATCACAAGATTCACAAAGATAATTTTGCCCCGGCTTATCGTAATCGACCCCAATATTTTTTAATTCGAGATGGCATTTGGGGCACACATAACGAATGCCTTGTTTAAACTCCTCTTCAATGCCCGTATAAGCGCAGCGGTAATGGTGAATCATATCTACTATTTTGATATTGGCGCTTTTACAACTCGGGCAAGTTTCTCGGATGTTTAAGTTGTAATTTTTGCAAAAAGGGCAAATCAGAATTTTATCAAAAAATTCTTTTTGAAAACACTTTCGCTGCGCAAGAATTTCAAGCTGAGTAGATTCTGAGCCATCGTTCGTATTCAAAATCCGTGCTGCCAAGGGGTAGTTGTAGCCTGTTGCAGATTGCAAATTGTAAACAGGATCCAGCTTAGCCATTTGGGCTTTTTTCATCTCGCGCAACAAATCAAGCCGCTTAAGATCATCTGAGCTCAAGTTCATTTTACGCACGGGACTATCTTTTTGTTTACCACGCCGGAGAACATTTTCTACCCGTGCCACCAATTCTTCAAAGTCGAAAGGTTTTGTGATGTAATCATCAATCCCCATGGTGAGGGCTTTGAGCTTGCTTTGTTGGGAGTGCAAAGCGGTCAACATAATGATGGGAATGGGCGAACTCGGATTATTTTTAATAATTTTTTCGGCGACCTCATAGCCATCGACACCCGGCATGAGAATATCGAGCAAAATGAGATCGGGTGGGCTTTTCTTTACAAACTGAAGGGCATCCGACCCATTCAAAACATAAGAAGCATCATAATCGAGGGCTTGCAAGCGTGCTTGAATGGTCTCACAGACTTCTTCTTCATCATCGACTATTAAAATTTTACCTCGAGTCATAATTTTCGTCCTGATCAATTCTTAGAGCCATCGTAAGATTTTTTTAGTCTAAACGATTTCCTGCGAGAATCAAAGCAAGCTTTTAGGCTTTTAGGAAATTTTAAAATCTTGATAAATAAATATTGAAAATTAGAAAAATCCATACCAAAGTGAGAAATCTTCTGAAAAATCATGAATATCTTGCTCGAAAAGATTCTCAATCAATCTGCTCAAGTTACCGTCGTTGGCTTAGGTTACGTGGGCATTAACCTCGCCTTCGCAATTGCTAAGTCTGGCTTTAAAACCTTAGGAATCGAAATCTCCAAAGAGAAGATAAAGCAGGTTAACTCTGGAGAAAACTATAATGAAGACATCTCCAACGAAGAATTTTTAAGGCTCTCTCAAAATAAGATGCTTCGTGCCACTTCAGATTATTCCGTTTTGGCTGAGGCCGATGTTATTTGTATTTGTGTTCCGATTCCTCTTGATGCCCAAAATGCCCCCGATCTTTCTCTGCTCCAAACCGCGGTCACGCAAATCAAGAAACATTTGCGCAAGGGCCAACTCATCATTTTAGAATCTACTACCTATCCTGGCTGCACCGAAGAGTTCATATTACCCCTGCTTGAAGAAACAAATCTTAAAGTGGGCGAAGATTTCTATCTGGTTTATTCTCCCGAACGCATCGACCCCAGCAATAAACAATTTAATCTCAAAAATACGCCTAAATTATTAGGGGGCATCACTCCTCGCTGTACGCCGCTAGCTGAAAAATTCTATCAAAACTTTGTAGATAAACTCCTCCGCGTAAGCAGCCCCAAAATTGCAGAAATGGCCAAACTTCACGAAAATACATTTCGAGCAATCAACATCGCTTTTGTGAATGAGATGGCCATCAATTGCAGTTACTTAGGAATTGATATTTGGGAGGTGATTGAAGCGGCCGAATCAAAACCCTTTGGGTTCATGCGTTTTTATCCGGGCCCTGGCATCGGAGGGCATTGTATTCCAGTGGTACCCCACTACATTCGTTGGAAACTCAAACAAGTGCATAAAGATGAAAGTTTTATCAAGCTCTCCGATGATCTTAATCGACGCATGCCTACATTTGTAATCGAAAAAATAGTTCAGGCCCTCTCTTCAAAGGCCAAAATCTTAAAATATTCTAAAATTCTGATTTTAGGCGCCGCCTTTAAAGAAAATGTTTTTGACTATAGCTTTTCTCCCGCCCTCTCTTTAATGAAACTTTTAAAACAAAAAGACGTCGATTTTTCTTACCACGATCCTTATGTACCTGAGATTACGATCGAAGAAACAACCTTAAAATCGGTTCCTTTAGACGGCCAATTAAAAGATTTTGACTGTGTCGTCTTGATTACGGATCATCGCTGTTTTAACATCGAAGAAATCGTGAAACAATCTCAGTTGCTCGTCGATACCCGAAACGCGACAAAAGGCATTCAAAGCCATGGCAAAATCTTCAAGCTCTAAAACCCATTTTTTAATCACCGGCGGGGCCGGATTCATTGGCTCTCACCTTGCTAAAAGCCTTCTTGAGCATGGCCACGAAGTCACGGTGATTGATAATTTAAGTACCGGAAAAATAGAAAATATTGAGGCCCTGCTCAAAAACTCGCTTTTTCATTTTCACCAAGAAGATATTTTTCACGAAAATATTCTCGATTCTCTCATTCAAAATACCGATGCCACTTTTCATTTAGCAGCGGCAGTGGGTGTAAAGCTGATTATGGAAGACACGCTTCGCACCATTCAAACCAATATTCGAGGTACTGAAGTGGTAATGGAAGCCGCATTGAAATATTCCAAGCCCGTTTATTTAGCATCTACCTCAGAAGTTTATGGAAAATGTGAAGAAGCACTTTTCAGTGAAGATCAGAATCTCACTTTGGGCCCCACTTCGAAGAATCGTTGGGCCTATGCGGCAAGCAAGATGGTTGATGAATTTTTGGCCTTAGCCTACTTTCGCGAAAAAAAACTTCCTGTCATTATTTTTCGATTCTTCAACACGGTCGGACCTCGTCAGAGCGCTCAATACGGAATGGTGGTTCCCCGCTTTATCAAGCAAGCTTTAGAAGGAATTCCTTTAACTGTTTATGATGATGGTCAACAAAGCCGTTGTTTTTGTGATGTCGACGATGTGGTGCGGGCCATGATCGCGCTGGTTTCATGCCCTGAAGCTGTGGGAGAAATATTTAATATTGGATCAAATGAACTGGTTTGTATTGAAGACTTGGCAAAAAAGGTTTTGAAAATTGTAAACACTGAGTTTAGGCCCTCTTCTTCTACTCTGAAAAATATTCCTTATTCCGAAGTTTACGCCGAAGGCTTTGAAGATATCCGTCATCGCCAACCCAACATCTCAAAAATCAAAAAATTCGTGGGATGGGAGCCCAAAATTCCACTCGATGAAATCTTGAGAAAAATTATTAAGAGTTTATTGTGAACTTTTATGGTTTATTAACTTTCAATATAGACTCTTAAATCACCCATCCTAATTATTTCTATGCTCGAATCTTCTTCACAATCTACCGAAGAAAAAATTAAAGCCCTTCAAAAGCAAGTGGAGGAGCTTCAAAAACGTCTCAATACTGAAAAGCCAGATTCGAATCTGCCCCGCACAAAGAAACCTCCTAAAAACATGGCCTGGCTTTCGCTCATCTTTCTGGTGATCCCTGTAATCGCTTATTGGGGGTTTAGTTCCGGCTTAAAGGGCAATTTCTCCGCTCAAGGATCGACCTTGGGAAACTGGCAGGCTGAGGCAAGAGAATGCCGCTCTGGCGCTGCTTATATCCCCCAGTTTTGGGGCATGGTCGTCAAAGGCGGGAAAACAAGCGAACCCAAACTTGAAGTGCAGGGAGACTCTCCCAAAAACAGTAAAGTCTTGGTGTGGGGCCCAAAATTTGAAACTCCAGTAACTCTCGATAAAAACTCATGCTCGGTCTATGAAATAGAAATAAAGAGAAATGGCTCAAGAGTGAATAATGTGGTTGCCATCGAAGGATATGTAAAGCTCAACTGCAATTTGACCGAGGGTGGAAAATTTACGGCAGATCTTAAATTTAGAAATTGTTATTAAACAAACTATTAGACTTCTTGCATAACTGTTACGAGCAATTGGCCTGCAAGGCGCGGTGGGACCCGTTTTACTGAGCGTACCTGAATGTACGTGAAGTAAAATGGGGGAACCGCAACACCGCAGGACGTTTGCGCAGTAAGTTATGCAAGAAGTCTATTGGATGAACTCTTTCAAATAAGAGGGTACTGAATAAAAATCGAGAGAAACGTTCAAATAGGCAAGCAAGAAAATCATCCCAATTAATAGAAGAACCAAAATCAATAAACCCAAAATATTTTTGGATTTATTTTTAAAATAAAACACTGCTAAGAAAAAGGCAGCCACCCCCAAAAACTTAAGCAAATCTTCTTTTTCAGAAAAATCGAATGACATAATTTAGAAGATCGTTCAAAAGATATCTAAAAGTCTATGAAAAAGAACATATTTCCTATTTTACTATTTTTGTTTTTCTTATTTTCACCCCCCTCTTCTGCGGCTGCCCCCAGTCGCTTTTCAGAAACTCTATGCCTCGATTCGCAATTTGATTGCATCGAGATCCAAGAGGGCCAGACTTGGGATTCGCTATGGCCCGATGAAAGTTATCGACAACAATTAAAAGAATTAAACCGGCTTAATTTAAACTTAAGGCCCGGAATGAAAATTGCCGTTCCTCGCGATAAGGATTTTTTTACTCGCCCACAATCCTTTCCTTTACCTACTGAAATAACTCCTTCGGGAGAAAAACAAATTCAGGTGGATCTTTCGAAGCTTGCCTGGGGAGCCTACGATGAACAAGGAAAATTAGTGCAGTGGGGAGCCGCTTCAGGAGGAAAAGCTTGGTGCCCCGATATTCAAGCGGCTTGCAAAACAGTCAGCGGAGAATTTTCGATCATTCGAAAAGAAGGCGCTTCTTGCAAATCGAAAAAATTCCCGGTGGGCAAGGGCGGAGCCCCCATGCCCTACTGCATGTTTTTCAAGGGGGGCTATGCCGTTCATGGATCGCGCGAAGTGCCCGGATACAACGCGAGTCATGGTTGTGTGAGAATCTTTCCCGAAGATGCAAAGTGGCTCAATGAAGAGTTTGGCAAAAAAGCACCCGATGCCAGCAGCACGAAAGTGAAAGTAGTTGTGCAACCCTACTAAATTACTTCACCTGAACCAGCTGAACCTCGAAAATCAAATCGGCATTTGGCGGAATATCGGGGCCAGCTCCTCTCGCGCCATAACCCAACTTCGCAGGAATATAGAGCGTGCGCTTGCCGCCTTCTTTCATCCCTACCAAGCCTTCGTCCCATCCCTTAATCACCTCACCGCCCCCTAATAAAAATTTGAATTTTTGATTGTGATCGAGTGAGGAATCAAATTTTTTACCCTTGTTCCCCTGATTATCGAGCCATCCTGTATAATCAACCGTCACCCATTTATCTTTGGTGGCAAGCGCCCCTGTTCCCACTTGATCATCCCGATATTTCAGACCACTTGAAGTGGTTACCAGATTCGCCGCAGCGTAAACGGTGCTTGTAAAAATAAAAAGACTGAATAATGAAATAAAAATTTTTCGCATAAATTTCCTTTCTTGAGTTTGGATAAGAGAATAAACAGTATCCTAAATAAAAAACAAATAGATTTCTTACGTTCTAAAAATTTTTCTCAAAATGGAACCCTCAAATCCTTGTTTATGAAGTAGCACTTCCTGAATTAACTTTTTCCAACCCAATTTTTCTAATTTCTTATGAAAAAGACGAAAACCATTCCCATAAACAGCATCTTTATTTTTCATTAATTTTTCAAGAAGATGCCTACTCAGCTCTGAAGAATCTTTTGAATAAATCAAGAAACTCCCCAGCTCACAAAGCCCTTCACAATATAAAGGAGACAGTTTGATTCCATTTTCTTGCTGCCAAACATGCAAAAGTTCATGGGCAAGGGTTGCTTCAAATTCGGGTTTAGGAAGCCCACTTAAAATCCCAATCTGATGGGTAGTTCCCACACGCTTGTAATTATGAAAATGAACTTGGGTGAGTGTAAGACCGGCCGTATTTTTTTGATTGGAATGGGCCGATAAGCCCTGGGCGTGAGTGAGCACAATATTGACGTTTTTTGGAATATTTTTAAATCCCACCGACTCAAGCAATTCTAAAATCTTTCGCCGGCTCCGATTCGCGCTTACGCCATCTGTCACTGCGATTTTTTTGCACAAACCACAAACAAAACGGCCATCGGAATATTGATAAGCACCTGCCGAGGTGTAACGCGAAAGAATGCGATCGCAAGTACCACAAAACGAAATGCCATGCTCAAGATGGGCACTATTTTCCCAGGCATCTTGAATCACTTGGCCACTCAAAGGCTTTTTACACAAACAACAGCCCTTTGTTTTAGACGGAGAAGATTTTTTAAAGAAACGTGAAAGAAATTTCACTTATTTTTCAATCGGCATGCCGGCTTTTTCCCAGCCATCAATTCCTAAAGAATAAACTTTTACATTGGTATAGCCTTGCGCTTTTGCAAACTCTGCCCCTCTATGACTCGCCATGCAACGCGGATTTTTGCAGTAGAAAACAAGGAGGGCATTTTTATCTTTGGGTAAAACTTTCGCCTCGGGAGCACTGCTACTCATATAAACTGCGCCGGGGATATGCCCCTTCTTGTAGACTTCGGGCATATTGCAATCGATCACCGATAAAGTTTTATCTTTGATTCCTTTTGAGAGATCTTCGGTCGAAATTGTTGGGAGTTCTTCTGCAGAATGAAGGGGGAATGCTGCAAAAAAGACAAAGAGAAGAGGCAAAGTAAAAAGAATTTTTTTCATAGAAATTCCATTCATACAAATTATTTAAAAAGACCAAACAAAACCCCCAAATCAAGATAACCCGACACGTCGAATCCGGTATAATGATTGCCTACGTAAACCCGAGTTGAGATTCCAGCAACATCTAACCGAAACCCTGAATCTCCAAATCGCATCGCATACCCAAATGCCGCCTCGATCGCTCCCAAGGCATCCCCTCTCACAGTAGAGGCAGGAGTCGAACGGGTCGGTGGAAATTCTGTATTTCCCACTCCCAATTGTAAACCCGCTCTCAAATAAGCACCCTCCCAATTATTTGCATAAAAAGCTCCTAAGCCCCCCATATAGGTGTCGATCCCCTCACTCGAAAAACGAAAACGATTCACAAATCCGCTTACTCCAAAATGCCCATAAGAGTAAGCGACTGTTACACCGCTCATCGCCCCATTGATCCATCGATCTTGATAAGAGGCCCCTGTATAGCCTAACTGGAAATTAACGGACAAAACCCGGGTAGTAATCTCAGGCCGAGGAGTAGGACTCGTAGGGGAAGCAGGTTGAGGTTGAGGACTCGCTCCAGCGACTTGTAAACAAACAGGAATCATATTTTTCTCCTTAAATAAAACGGAAAGATATTTATTCCTGTCATCGACTCAAGAGCTTCGTCAACTTTAAAATATAAATTAGTGAAAGATTTACAAATCCGGAGTGGGGCAAGCACCGCAATCCGCCGGACAAGAACTGCAATTTTCGGGAGGGGCACAACGTCCATTGCCGCAAGCGATCGGCACACAAACACCGCAATCGGCCGGGCAAGAGCTGCAATCTTCGGGGGGCACGCAAGCACCGTTGCCACAAAGCACAGGTTTACAGGGGCCACAATCACTCGGACAAACCGCACAATCTTCAGGAGGCGTGCAAGTTCCATTGCCGCAAGTTTTCATGGGGCAGGCGCCACAATCGGCCGGACAAGTGAGGCAAGTCTCTTCAGGCATGCAATTTCCATCACCACAAGCCGCCCAAGCAGACGAGGAAACAGCCGATAAGAAAAAAGTGAGAATCAATAAAAAGGATTTCACAGACATAATGACCTCGTTTACGAAAGGGCAACATTGCCTTATCTTAGAATTTTCAGCGAGATGGCTGAAGAGGTCAATTTAAAATTTTAAGATTCTTCTACCGAGGGAAGGTGAAAACTTAAACAACACTCAACAAATCTTTACTTTGTTTTCGTACCTTCGCTTGTTTGCAATAGGCGTCTTCTGGATGACGATAACCCAAGGCACAAGCCACCACGGTTTTGTAATCACCCGTTTGGCCCAAGATTTCATCGTAGCGCGCAGGCTCCAAGCCCTCCATGGGGCAAGCATCAATTCCGGCTGCCGCCGTAAACATCATGAGTTGGCCTAAAGCAATATAAGCCTGCCGAGTGGCCCACTCAAAAATTTCTTGAGAACGAGGCCCTTCGATTAGATCTCCAATCATGAGCTGACGGTAATGCATTAATTTTTCGCGGGGAGTTTTTCGCACCTCGACAATGCGATCGATAAACGCATCCACATCGTACAGGGTTAAACTTTTCTTCGCCAAGAAAACCACATAATGAGAAGAATCGGTTACTTGAGATTGATTCCAAGAAGCTACTTTGAGTTTTTCGCGGAGTCCCGAATCTTGCACCGATAAAATTTTCCAGGGCTGTAACCCATAAGAAGAAGGGGTGAGAATTAACGATTCTTCAATTTTTTTAAAATCTTCCTCTGAAATCTTACGCAAAACATCAAATTTTTTAACCGCAGCTCGCCAATGGAGTTGCTGAATGAGCTCATCAAGTGAAATCATAAAAAAGCCTCCCCTTCCTGTTAAAGGGGAGGAACCCTATAAAATATATAAAAGTAGTCGATTAGTTCGCCGGATCGATTTTAAACTTTCCAAAAGCGATTCCGAAATCAAAACCTCTTCCTGTTGCCGTTAAGGCCAAAGAAACATCTCCTTTGGTCATAGCTTGGGCCGTTCCAGATTTTACAACTCCGCCATGAGCTTCGGAGGCCGCATAGGCACCGTAGAGTTCATTCACTTCATGAACTTTCGAAAAAGTTCCTTTTCCATTTGTCAATTTTGTTTTCCCAAAACTTAAGCCTCCACCCACCGCCTTAATTTTCACATCGGTATTTTGGCCATCTTCACAATTAATATGCCCTTGCCCTTGCCCCGATTTATAAAAAACCGACCAAGTATTCATTTCGAAAGTAAGCTCACATTTTGTTTTGGGCACTCCATTTTCTTTAGGGGCAGCGGCAGTATTATCTTTGGATGTAGTATTATCTTTGGGTAAAGTACTTTCTTTAATTTCTCCTGCAGCGAGCTGAAATCCGGTTAAAGATAAAAAAGCGAGGCTAAGAACAAAGAATATTTTTTTATTCATGACGACTCCGTTCGTTAAAGTTTATTGAGATTTTTTACTAAAGTAGTTTCTAATCTTGTAATAAGCTTCTTTCAAAATATCAATAAAAGTTGGGCGAGCCTGAATTTCTAAAAATTTCTTTTCAAGAATTTGAGGCCGAAGGGTTTCTGCAGAAAGATCGTTACTCCCCTCTTGTAAACTGCCCTGAGGTAAAATCCAGAATTCGATTTTTTTCGGTTTTTTCTCCTTAAACTGGATCACCCGACTATAAATTCCGTCATTCGCTTGAAAATCCCCTCGCCCCCCTTCATCCTTTAAAGCCCAATTAAAGCGAGGATTCCCCGTTTTCGCATCGATTTCTACCAAGAGAAAAGAAGCAGGTTTATTTTCTGCAGAAGAAGCGGCCTGAAAGCGAAAGAGAACGGGCGCCTCTTCATCAACAAAAAGCTCAGAGGGTTGAATCGAAAAAGAATCCGTAGCGAAGGCAGGAGCATTGATTAAAAACAGCATTAAAATTAAAAAGATAAATTTCATTCTTTTAAGCTCTTACGCAGGCGCTGCATAAATTCAACGCGTGGAATTTCTTTCACGCCGAATTTCGCCAGATGCGGATTTAAAATTTGTGCATCGAGCCAAGTTAAGCCTTGGGTCTTTAAATACTCGATGGTTTTGATCCAAACGAACTGCGAGGCAAAAGATTCAAGATAAAACATACTTTCACCCGCAAAATATTTTCCGATCCAAATTCCGTATAAACCGCCTATCAAATCACCTTTCAAATTAAAAGCCTCAAAACTATGGGCAAATCCGGCATGATGAAATTGAATATAAGCTTCTCGAAGTTCGGGAGTAATCCAAGAGCCTTGTTGCCCTTTACGATGTTTACTTTTTGAACACGCCGCAATCACGGCCTCAAAATCATTATCTACTGTAAAAGTCCAAGCGCCCTTCTTAAGGTATTGTTTTAGGCGCTTCGGAATATGAAGCTCTTCAAAATCGAGGATTGCCCGAAAAGGCGGCGCAAACCAAAGTAGAGGCATATTTTCAGCGGGCCAAGGAAATATTCCACTCTCATAGGCCAAAAGAAGGCTTTGAATTTCAAGATCTCCTCCCATGGCGAGCAAGCCATCTTCATCCGCATCTTCAACGGGTGGAAAATGAGAAATCATGCAGAATCAAGCCTCCCGTAATTTTTCAGATCTGGAAATTTGTAAGACCAGATCAAAACCACGAGTAAAGTGCCGATGCCTCCTAAAATCACTGCAGGAACCACCCCAAACCAAGAAGCGGTTAAACCCGATTCAAACTCACCGAGCTCATTCGAAGCCCCAATAAAAATTAAATTCACGGCACTCACTCGCCCTCGCATCTCGGGAGGAGTTAAAAGTTGCACTAAAACTCCGCGAATCACCACACTAATGGTATCGGCCGCGCCTAAAATAAAAAGGCAAAGAATTGAAAAATAGTAATTCTTCGAAATTCCGAAAAAAATCGTGAAAATTCCATAAACGGCCACCGCAATCAGCAAAGTAGGGCCTGCCTTTTTAAAAGGAGGAAGCATCGTTAAACTCATCGACATCACCGCGGCTCCTACAGCTGTTGCTGCTCGAAGAATTCCTGTGCCCGAAGCCCCCACTCCCAAAATATCATTGGCAAAAAAAGGAACAAGCGCCACAACGCCTCCCAACAACACTGCAAATAAATCGAGGCTAATAATTCCCAGTAAAATTTTCTTTTGTTGAATATAGCGCAGGCCGGCCAAAACACTTTCCCAAGTGATCTCGCTTTTTTCCAAGGTAGGTTTTTGTTTTTTCATCTGCAAGGCGAGCAAAAAAGAAGCAAGACGCAAAAAAGCGATCAGATAAAAAACTTTTTCGGGGCTATTCCCCCAAAGATAAAAATAACCCGCTAAGGCAGGGCCTAAAATAAAGGCAATTTGCAGAGTCCAGGCATTCCAAGTCACGGCATTGGCAAAATGCTCT
Organism: uncultured Pseudomonadota bacterium; assembly: GCA_964384365.1. Taxonomy (GTDB): domain Bacteria; phylum UBA10199; class UBA10199; order JADFYH01; family JADFYH01; genus CAYLKF01. Next base: position 57,090 of record CAYLKF010000005.1, read on the forward strand.
CGCGGCACGATCTGAGTAACCAAGGCCTGTCCGGCGGGGCCATCGAAAGCGGAAGCCGCGCCCTGCAAAAAAACGAGGCCATAAATCAAAAAGAGCGGACGAAATCCCCAAAAATAAAAAGCCAGGATCGCCAACATCACTAGCACCTGGGCTAAGCGGCAATAAACGATGATGTTGCGTCGATCTTGATGATCGGCCACATGACCCGCAGGAAGCGTGAGTAAAAGCTTCGGAAGAAAAAGGGCTAAACCTAAATAACCCAATTGAAGCGGATCTTTCGTAATTTCATAAAGGTATTGCCCCAGCGCAACGCCCAGCATTTGGTTGCCAGCCAGGGCCAAGAAGCGTGCCGAAAGATAATAGCGAAAATCGCGATATCGAAAAGCTTGAAGTGAAGAAGCCATGGAAGATGAGTAAATTTCCTCGGTACAAATGGTCCTCCTCTTAATCCTAAGAGGAAGAGACTAAGGAAAAAATTATCTAAGGCCAAAACAAAAGAATTGTCAGCAAAGCACCGATTCCAAACCCGGTATAAGGATTCGGAATAAAATAACCAAAGCCCATGAGCAAAGCTCCCAAAATCATATGGCGCCCGCTCTGAATATTTCTTCCATACCGCCAGGCCCCAAATCCGACGAGGCTAAAAAACATTCCTATCAGGATAGAGGGTAAATCAAAATCAAAGCTCATGACTTGATTTTACAGGCTTTTTTAAGAAGTGGTATTTTTTTTTGTAAGGCCAAAAAAGTTTCTTGCTGAAAGGTAATGTGCCCTAATTTTCGTTTGGGCTTCGGAGTTTTTCCATAAAGATGAAGTGAAGCCCCCGCAAAAGAGAGAACCTTTTTTAAATCGGGAATCTCTCCGATTAAGTTGAGCATCGCCGAGGCAGCAATTGTTTTTGTAGAACCCAAGGGTAAACCCAAGCCGGCTCGCAGATGATTTTCAAATTGGCTGCATGCTGCACCTTCGATCGTCCAATGCCCGGAATTATGCACGCGCGGGGCCATTTCATTCACTAATAGTTTTTCACCTTTGTAAAAAAACTCAATCGTAAGCACTCCCACATAATCTAAATTTTGAAGTACTTTTTTGGCGTAGGCCTCTGCCTTTTTTTGAAAACGACGAATTAAAGTGGCATTCGGCACCAACGATAATCGCAAAATTCCTTCGTGATGATAATTTTGCACCACCGGATAAAATTGAATTTCCCCTTTTTTACCCCGCACCGAAATCAAAGAAACTTCTCCCTCAAAAGGCACGAATTCTTCGAGGATGAGTGCTCGCCCCTGAAACTCTTCCCAGAGTAATTCAAGCCTGGTATTTTTTTGAATCACCACCTGCCCTTTTCCATCGTAGCCTAAGCGGCGGGTCTTCAAAACCGCCGGAGTGCCCGATTCTTTCAGCGCTTTTCTTAAATCTTCTAAACTTTCGATGGGCCAAAATCGCGGCGTGGGAATTTTTAAACCTTGAAAAAATCTTTTCTCCAAAAGACGATCTTGCGAAACTTCTAAGGCTTTCAAAGAAGGATACACAGGTTTCAGAGTCGATAAAAATTTTAGGGTTTTAACCGGAAGATTTTCAAATTCGTAAGTAATAAGATCAACACCTTGGGCAAATTCTCTCAAAACCGTTTCGTCTTCCCACGAGCCCACACGCAATGGCGCAACTTGCCCGGCCGAAGCATGAGCCGCATCGTCTAAAAAACGAAATTCTAAATTGAGAGGATAACCTGCTAAGGCGAGCATCCGCCCCAACTGCCCGGCCCCCAAGACGCCAATTCGCGTCATTTACCCTCCCTCGGATTCGGAGAAGATAAAACTTGCTGGGTTTGATTTTTGCGGAATTGAATTAAATTTTTACGAATCTCCGGATACTTCAAAGAAAGAATCGAAGCGGCAAGCAAAGCGGCATTGATCGCGCCCGCTTTTCCAATCGCCAAAGTGCCTACCGGTATGCCCCCCGGCATTTGCATGATTGAGAGAAGCGAATCGATTCCTTGAAGCGCCTCCGATTTCACGGGCACACCTAAAACGGGCAAATGGGTTTTTGAAGCCGTCATACCTGGAAGATGGGCTGCCCCACCCGCTCCGGCGATAATTACTTCTAAGCCTCGTTTCTCTGCTTTCTCCGCATAATCAAATAAAAGATCGGGGGTACGGTGGGCAGAAACCACTTGAGTTTCGTGAGGGATTTTGAGTTTTTCAAGGGTTTCAACGGCATGCCGAAGTGTTTCCCAATCGGATTTCGACCCCATAATCACTCCCACTAAGGCTTTTTTCGATTTCGGCATGGTTTCCCCTTTTTTGTGAGTTTCTTACAATGAAAGATTCAGCAAAAGTGTCAAGCAGTTTTCCGTAATCCCCTCCTCATTAAGATTAAGAGGAGGCTGGGAGGTTTGTGAACGATTAATGTACGAAATTAGTGAGGATTTCTCGCCTCTTAGGCCTCTTTTACCTGGGTACTTCGCTACCCATTTATCCCCTCCTTCTTCTTTTACTTTTTTAAGCTTTTTTAAACAAAAAATAAAAAATCCAATCATTTTGAAGAGCTAGCTCAAAATCCTTTTATTTTTAAGCAGCTTGGCACAGTCCTTGCTTTACTAAAAGCCATCGTTGTTTTGAAAAAACTAAGAAAATAAGCAATTTAAACGATTATTAAGGAGAAAATCATGGGTTCCAATAGTCCATTACCCCCTCATATATCACCTTCGGATTGGGCAGCCAATACGGTAGCGGTCGCTCCAACTGTTTCAAGTCCTAATCAAGTAGGAAATGTCCAAGCTCTGCAACAAGCTCATCAAGCTGCTCAAGCATCAGCCCAGGCCGCGAGTACTTTTTTTGATACGCGACGCGGTGTTTTCGAAGCCTTTGGGCCACGTGAAACGGCAAACACTCTTCGAGAAGGATTAAACCTTTGGGGACGAAATCGCGAAACCTTTGCCAACCTGATTGGGCATATGCGCGCAAGAGGTTGGAACGATATGGTCATTGTCGATGCAACTCGACAATTACTACGCGAGCACGGATCTAATCTTTTTGCCGCCGAAGGTCATATAGATCCCCGAAATGTAACCGATGTGAGCGCTTTATTCCAACGTCTTCAACAAGCAGGTTTAGGTCGAAACGACGCAATACGGTGTTTAGATCAATTTGTTAACAGAACAACCTTAACCGAAGCCGTTACTCGCGCAGATCGATTTGCTCAAGAAGCGGCCCAATCTGCCGCTCGCTTAGCTCAACTTCAACAAAATGTAGCACCCGCTGCACAAACCGCTGTTGCCGAAGCTGAAACCACTCTTGTGGATGGTCAAACTCTCCGCACCGTTGGGCAAATGGCTCCTCGTACTGGGCCAGTGAATGATTTAGGACAAGCCGTTCGACGAGGCACTGGCACCGCACCCGCTTTGGCGGAAGCTTGGGAAGAAAATACTTCTATAGAAAGTCAAGCCGCGCAAACAGCTCGACAAGCACCGCGTGCTTTGGATGGCGTCCGTCAAGGTGCACGCCAAGCCGTCGATTCTCTTCGACAAGCGGGCACCCAAACCATTCAAACTTTAAGAAATAACTGGCAAGGGGTTGTGGCTGTCACTACCGGAGGAGTTCGAGCCGCTCAAATGGCAGCGGCAGCTTCAGGAAGCACAGTCGCCGCTGGAGCTTTGGGAACTTTAGCAACGGGAACGGTAGGCTTAAACCTTCCAACAGCTGCAGTTGCAGTCGGAGGTCTCTCCGTAGGAGCTGCGGTAGGCTATGGTGTTAACCAGGTTTTGGGATCACCAGTTACTGTGGTTCGCTCGATCGTAAACAGTGTTCAAACCGGGCAAGTTCAAGTAGAGAACATAGGGCTCAGCGAACATATTGCTGACGGTGTCTATTGGCTTCTCAACTAATTCAAATAGACAATTCCCAATATTAATCTTTAAAAGGAGAACATGAAAAAACGTGTTCTCCTTTTATTTTTAGAAATCTCGAAAAAAGATTTAGATCTCGCCTGCGGCCTGCTTTATCAAATCGGCATTTCTTCGCTCGAAGAAAAAAATAGCCGAAACCGAATTTTGCTCAAAGCCGAGTTACCCGAGAAAAAAATAATCCCAAAAATTAAAAAATTAATAAAAACTCACCCTGACATTTTTAAAAAAATGCGGCTGGGTACTTTAACCGATTTCACCTGGCAAACGAAATATCAAGAATACCTAAAACCTTTTCTTTTTCTCAAAACCCCTGAGCTTTGGATTGATCCACGTCCTCAACCGGTGTCATTCCCCGACTTGATCGGGGAATCCAAATTGAAAAATAAGACTAGATCCCCCGGTCGAGCGCCAAAGGCGCCCCTTTGGGGCCGGAGGATGACAAAGGGTAAGATAAATTCAAAAGTGAATACTCTTCAAATCGAGGCGGGTCTTGCCTTTGGCACTGGGGCTCATCCTACCACTCAACTTGCCGCGCAATTGCTGACGGAATCCATCCGGAAGAATTCGATTCAAGAAATTGTGGACCTTGGCTGCGGCACAGGGCTCTTAGGATTAGTGGCCAGTAAACTGACTGGTTGTAAAGTCTGGGGAATTGATAACGATCCGGTTGCCCTTAAAGTTGCCCAAGAAAATTTTAAGAAGAATCTTTGCAAAGCTTACTTTGCAGAATCACTTGTTCCACTTCAAAAGAAAAAACTACCGTTGATTGTTGCAAACATCTTACTTTCGACGCTCATTGAGCTTCGAGCGCCCATTACAAAACATCTGCAGAAAAAAGGATTACTCATTGTAAGTGGTTTACTTTACCGAGATTGTGAAGAATTACTTAAAGCGTATAAAGATTACACCCTACTGAAACGCTTAAACCGTAAAGGTTGGGCGGCCCTGCTTCTTCAAAAACTTTGAATTGAAAAAAAAACACCCCGAAGAATCGGGGTGTAAAAAGAAAACAAATCTAAAAAAATCAATCGAGTTTTAATTTAGGGGGAGGCGTTTTCGCCATATCGTTCGCCACCTTCGATACCACTCGAATTTGGTTTTCGATCATAGCTTTTTGAAGGGCTTCTTGAGCTTGCTGATTCGCTACACTCGCCTGCAAGCCTCGAGTGCCCGCACTGGCCTGGCCTTTGATACCTTTTGTAGCTTGATCTAGATTTTCGGCAAAGCTGGGGCGTCCGGCATTACTCACTGCAGGAGCGGGTTTTGGGGTTTCTACAGGGGCTGGGGTATTATTTGCTTGGGTAAAACCAACATGAGTTTGTCTCATAAGATCTCCTTCATCAATTTCTACCTTAATTATCGGTAATTCAAACCAGAAAAGGTGCTAAAAAAGAGGAATTAATTGAGATATTCTTTAAAATTCTTCTTCGGCGAGTCGGAATTGGCAGCTTCTAACAATTCTTCGGCGGTCTCGATATTAAATTGGCTGCGCGTGCCCAAGGGGTTTAAATCGACCTTTTCTTCGATTTCATAATTCTTTAAAAGCACGAGGGTTTTTTGGGCATTGGGGAGATGAAGCGATTGGGCTTTAGGCAATAAGGGGTACTTTTGAGAGGTATGAGGCAAATAAACACCTCCAGAACTCATCACCTCACCCGTTTGAGTGATATTTTTGAGTTGGTGAGAAACCCCACTTAGAGTTTCTCGAGCGATACTACCGCATAAGTCTTCTGGGTATTTCCTCATATACATTCCCTCCACACCCACCTAATGTAGCAAGCCCCATACCAAGCGAGAATTAATGCGGTGCAGCAAGGATTTATTGATGAATTTTGACCACTTACCAGAAAGCCCAAAAATAGTTCTGTACACAACTGGAGGCTGAAGACCTCAAGCCCTGTTAAAGAAGTCAAAGATTTGACAAAGCCTGGGTGATTTTATTCCCCATGCTAAAAAAGCTTAAGATTTGTTATATGTTGGCGATTTTTTCTTTTTTGAGGGCACAAGTGCCGATTTACCTCGAAGCTGACGATGAAAGGTAATCGCAAAACGGTGGGCTTCATCTCGAATCTGCATGAGAAGATGAAGTTCAGGGGCGTGGGCAGAAAACAGAAGAGGATCTTTTCGGTTTAGCAAAAAAACCCTCTCAGGCTTTATTAAATCCCCCCTGCGCCCCCCTTTAGTAAAGAGCCTGTCCTGAGCTTGTCGAAGGAGGCGGTGGGGGGATTTTTTTTCCTTCGCTAATGAAATTAAATCAATATTAGAAATACCTGCATCTTTCAGCGCCGCATAGGCAGCGTTTAACTGCCCCTTGCCGCCATCGATAATGATCAAATTCGGATAAGGCCAATCGGTATTTTTCAGGCGCCGTGATAAAACTTCATAGAGCATCGCAAAGTCATTGGCTTGATGAACTGTTTTAATTTTAAATTTACGATAATATTTTTTCTCTGATTTCCCTTCAACAAAGCAAACACAAGAACCAACCGGGTGGGTTCCTTGAATATTCGAAATGTCATAGCACTCCATGCGCTCGGGAAATTGAGATAAATGAAGCGTTTCTTGGAGGCGAAGTAATAACTCTTTGCGAGTTTCTTCTTTCTGAAAATCATTTTGCAAACGAAGCTTAGCATTTTCTGAAGCAAGCCCAACTGTTTTTAATTTTTCTCCTTTTTGTGGATTCAACAAATGAACAGCTTTGTTTTTTCGATCTGATAAAATTTGTTCTACACTTTTTAAGCTCGGTAATTTTTTTGGAACCAAAATCGACGAAGGAATTTGAAATGGAAACTGATAAAACTGAAGCATGAAATTTTCGAGCAAGTCTTGTTCTTCTTCGAGGCTCTTCAAAATAAAATTCTTCGTTTCGAGCAAGGCTCCCTCGCGATAAATCATCACCACCAAACTCACTTGATCGGCTTCGCGTGCAAACCCAATCACATCTTGATCTTTCTCAAAATGTTTGACGACTTGCTGTTTTTCAAAACTGACTTCGATTGCATGGAGTAGATCGCGCAACCGGGCGGCCTCTTCATATTGCAGAGCCTCCGAAGCCTCATTCATTTTCGTTTTTAAAACCTTTACTAATTCTGAATTTCGATTCTGCAAAAATAAAACAACTTGTTTTACCCAATCTGCATAATTCTCTTGAGAAATATAACCCACACAAGGTGCATCGCAGCGCTTGATCTGATACTGCAGGCAGGGCCTCGAACGATTCGCAAAATCATGGTCTTTACAATCGCGAAGCCGAAAAGAACGCTGCAAAAAATCTAACATCTGCCGAGCACTTGCCGCACTGGTGTAAGGGCCAAAATACAAATTTCCATCTTTTCTTACATCTCGAGTTGCATAGAGTCGTGGAAAATCATGATTCGTGGTTAGCTTGAGAGAAAGATAACTTTTATCATCTTTTAAAAAAATATTGTAACGAGGCTTATGCTTCTTAATAAAAGTATTTTCTAAAAGGAGCGCTTCTTTCTCATTACGAGTCACCACCGTTTCAATCTCGGTCACTCGGCGCATCAAAAACTGAATTTGATAGCGGCTATCGCGCTCCGAAAAATAATCCGACACCCTTTTTCGCAAATTGATTGCCTTACCCACATACAAAACTTCGCCTTTCTCATTTTTCATGAGATAAATTCCAGGCTGCTTGGGAAAGTTTTTTACTTTTTGTTGAAGAGTTTGTTCAGGCATAAAAAATTTTGCATATCTTTAAGTCTTAACACCGATAGCAAGTTCTTTGATTTCTAGCTCTTGAATCTTATCGCGCAATTCGGCTGCACGCTCGTAGTCTAGTTTTTTGGCAGCTTCTTTCATTTCTTTCTTCAGCTTCACGATTAATTCTGGGATTTCTTGAGGAGCCACCTTCTTTTTTTCATCAAGCTCCACTTCAAGCGGCACAGTATAGTAATCTTGCTCGGGCAAAGTATCTAAGAGATCTGCCATTTTTCTTCGCACCGTCTGGGGTGTGATTCCATGCGCCTGATTATAAGATTCTTGAATGGCACGACGACGCTCGGTTTCTGAAATGGCTTTCTTCATCGAATCGGTTAGGACATCGGCATATAACAAAACTTCTCCATTCACATTTCGGGCTGCTCGGCCAAAGGTTTGAATGAGGGAACGAGCCGAGCGTAAAAATCCTTCTTTATCGGCATCAAAAATGGCTACTAAAGAAACTTCCGGCAAATCTAAACCTTCACGAAGCAAATTAATCCCAACCAAAACATCGAATTGTCCTTGCCGTAAATCACGAAGCAGAGCAACCCGCTCTAGGGTTTCAATATCGGAATGAAGATAACGAACTCGAACTCCCTGCTCTTGGTAATACTGGGTGAGATCTTCGGCCATTCGCTTGGTAAGTGTCGTTACCAAAATCCGCTCTTTTTTCTTCACCCTCTTTTTTATTTCTTCTAACAAATCATCCACCTGGCCTTTCACAGGCCTCACCTGAATCACCGGATCAATCAAACCTGTAGGACGAATGACTTGCTCCACAATCTCTCCGCCCGATTTTTCAAGTTCAAACTCTGCGGGAGTCGCCGAAACATAAATCGATTGGCCAATTAAATTTTCAAATTCATTAAATTGAAGAGGACGATTATCTAATGCCGAAGGGAGGCGAAAACCATAATCCACAAGAGTTTGCTTCCGCGCACGGTCGCCATTATACATGCCTCGCACTTGAGGTATGGTGAGGTGCGATTCATCCATCACGATCAAGAAATCTTTTGGAAAATAATCGAGTAAAGTGGGAGGTGGCTCGCCTTCTTTTCTGCCAGTAAGATGTCTGGAATAATTTTCAATTCCTTTGCAAAAACCAATTTCTTCCATCATTTCTAAATCATAATTCGTGCGCTGTTCGATACGTTGCTGCTCCAACAATCGGTTGTGTTCGTAAAACCACTTCGAGCGCTGTTGTAGCTCTTCACGAATGGCCACGATCGATTTTTTAAGTTGATGATCCCAGGTCACATAATGGCTGGCGGGATAAATCGCAATTTTATCTAAACTTTGGAGAATTTCACCGCGTAGCGGATCAATTTCTAAAATTTGATCGATCTCATCTCCAAAAAACTCGAGACGAATCGCTTTCGATTCTTCATGGGCCGGAAAAATTTCGACCACATCTCCACGCACTCGGAAAGTTCCTCGGTGAAAATCGTAATCGCCCCGCTGATACTGGATTTTCACCAAATCTTTTAAGATCTCATTGCGATCGATTTGCTGATTCTTTTCAACAAACACAAGCAAGCCATGGTAGGCCTCTGGCGAACCTAAGCCGTAAATACAAGAAACACTTGCGACGATAATCACATCATTGCGCTCTAAAAGTGAGCGAGTTGCAGAGTGTCGAAGTTTATCAATCTCTTCGTTAATGGCCGAATCTTTCTCAATAAAAAGATCGCGCTGAGGCACATAAGCTTCGGGCTGGTAATAATCGTAATAACTCACAAAATATTCGACCGCATTTTCAGGAAACAAGGCGCGAAATTCCGAAAAAAGTTGGGCGGCCAAAGTTTTATTGGGCGCCAAAACCAAGGTGGGCTTATTGACGCGCGCAATCACATTCGCAATAGTAAAAGTTTTACCAGAACCCGTCACACCGAGAAGTGTTTGATATTTTTTCCCCTGTAAGATGCCTTGAGTAAGCGCCTCAATCGCCTGAGGCTGATCACCACAAGGTTTAAAATCGGAGATGAGTTGAAAGGGCTTCATGAAAACTTAAGGCTTAACACTCCATTCTGTACTTCCATCAGGCCTATCTTTCAAAAGAATACCTTGAGAAGCGAGCTGATCACGAATTTCATCGGAGCGTTTAAAATCTCTATTTTGACGCGCTTGTTTTCTTTCTTCAATCAAACGTAAAATTTCTTTTTCTTCGATTTGCAAAGTAGAGAGATGTTCTTGATGCAAACGTTGGAAAAAAGCCTCAGGATCCGGTTTTAAACAGCCCAAAACCGAAGAAATTTTTTCAAGATCTTGAAGATATTTTTCTAATAAAGGGGGTAAACTTGCGTTTTTAGAAGATTGATCGAGGAGCTTGTTCACTTCACGAATCGACTCAAAAACAGAGCCCCAAACTGCTGCAGTATTAAAATCGTCATTCATCGCGTCTTCAAAAGATTTCAAAAGATCGAACGAAAAAGAAAGAGACTGTTTTTTTGATTTCCCCCCCTGCGCAATTACTTCTTTCACACGCTTGAGAGTGCTGTAATAGCGATCGAGAGCTTCTGTAATATCTCGCAAATTTTGATCGGAAAAATCAACGGGCGAACGATAGTGCACCGAAACCAAGAACGCTCTCACCACTTCGGCATCGTAATTTTTCAAAACATCTTGAATCGTGAAAAAATTACCCAACGATTTGCTCATTTTTTCGGTATTCACATTCACAAAGCCGTTGTGCATCCAGTATTTTACGAAAGGTTTTTCAGTCGCTCCCTCCGATTGGGCAATCTCATTTTCATGATGAGGAAAAATTAAATCCCGCCCACCCCCATGAATATCAAAACATTCTCCGAGATATTTTGTGCTCATGGCCGAACATTCAATATGCCATCCGGGCCGCCCTTTTCCCCAAGGAGAATCCCACGAAGGCTCACCGGGCTTAGCCGCTTTCCAAAGCGCAAAATCGAGAGGATCGGCCTTTTCTTCATTTACCTCAACACGAGCTCCCGTTTCTAAATCTTCAATATTTTTTCCCGAAAGTTTTCCATATTCTGCAAATTCTCGAACCCGAAAAAAAACATCTCCCTTCACTTCGTAAGCTTTACTTTTCTGGATTAAAGTTTGAATAAGCTCAATCATCTCGGGAATATGATCGGTTGCCTTAGGCTCTCGAGTCACTGGCAAACAAGCTAACGCACTCATATCACTTTCAAATTCGGCGATGTATTTCTCGGTGAGTTCTTTCCAAGGAAGATTGAGTTCCTGAGAACGTTTAATGATTTTATCGTCTATATCTGTAAAATTTCGAATATAAGTAACTTCAAAATTCAAATAACGAAGGTAACGAAAAATCACATCAAACGCAATATTGGCGCGAGCATGCCCGATGTGACATTTATCGTAAACAGTCACACCACACACGTACATACGCACTTTGCCAGCTTCTCGAGGCAAAAAAATTTCTTTAGTTCGCTTTAAGGTGTTGTACAGTCGCAAGGGCATAATCGATTCTTCTCACTACTTCTTCTTTACCCATGAAAAAAGCGTATAGCGATAAATCAAAGCCGCTTCCTTCGCCGGTAATTGCCACTCGCAGCGGAGCGAGGTAGTTAATATTTTTACTTTTTATCTTTGTTTTAAGATTCTCAAAAATTTCTTTCAATCCTTCGCGTTCGAACGGCTCTAGGGCCAAAATATCTTCGCGGGCAAATTTAAGCAGTTTGGCGGCATCTTTCATACTTAAGTGTTTTTTGGCGGCTTCTTCAAAAGGGCTTAAAGGTTCTAAGATAATTTTCAAAACCCCCTCGAGATCTAAAAAGGTAGGACAAATATTTTGATAAACCCCCAGCGCTTCTTGCATCCAAGACTCTGACTTTTTAGATTTCATTTTTTCAAAATTCTTCACTTTTTGAGAAGCGAGCAAATAGTAATCTTCAAAAGGCATCTCTCTCAAATAAAAAAGATTGAGTGCTTTTAGTTTCTCCCATTCTAGGGTTGGAGACGTACGACTTACCTTTTCTAGTTCGAAACGCTTTGTTAATTCTTCCCACCCTACAGCACCCCGCGGATGAGGAGCAGTAAGCCCCAAGAGCGAAAAATAATGAACAATCGTTTGAGAAAGGTACCCTGCTTCTCTTAAGAATGCCAAAGTCGGTACACCTTCTTTTTTAGAAAGTAAGGTTTTATCGGAGCCCAATAAAAGAGGAACGTGGGCATATTCTGGAATGATATGACCCAACATTCTTAATAAAAGAATCTGCTGAGGAGTATGTTGATTCTGATCTTCACTTCGAATCACATGAGAAATTTTCTGGTGATGATCTTCTAAGGCAGAGGCAAAACTCTGGATAAACGAACCGTCGTGTTTCACTAAAATAAAATCGCCCAAATTTTCGGTATCGAAATTTAAATCGCCCTGAATAATATCTTTCATTCTCACAATTTGACGATCAACTTTTAAACGATAAACAGGCTTCTTGCCTTGCGCCTCAAATTCGGCACGTTGTTCCGGATTTAAGCTTCGGCAAGTCCCCACATATCGAACCGGGCGACCTTGAGCTAAAAAACGACGCCTTTCTTCTTCGAGTTTCTCCGAGCTGCAATAGCAAGGATACGCCTTTCCCTCTTGCAGAAGTTTTTGAAGAGCCTCTTCACAAAGTTTGCGGGCAAGCTCGATTTGAGAAAGTTGAGGCGAATTTTCACCTTGCTTCACCCACGAAAACCCCAATTCTGTTAAATCTTCTGAAATTTTCTTTAGATTTTCTTCGGTCGAAGTTTCTATGGTTTCGAGTCGCAAGAAAAAATTTCCCTCGTGCTTGCGTGCAAAGAGCGCGTTGAATAGCGCCACCCGAAGCTCGATCACATTAATATTTCCCGAAGCAGGAAGCACAAAACGAACTTGAAGCGCGGCCATAAAATCTCCTATTTTCTTGTTAGACAAACGATGGCTTTCGCAGCCATCCCCTCGCCTTTTCCAGTAAAGCCCAAACCTTCTTCTCGGGTTGCTTTCACACTTACCGACGAAGGTTCCATCTGCAAACATTTTTCAATATTCTGAACCATCTGAGAAATATAAGGAGCAAGCTTCGGTTTCTCAGCGATAATGATACTATCGATATTTACCACTTTATAATTTTGCTCTTTTACTTTTTGATGAATTTCTTCTAAAAGTTTTAAACTTGAGACTCCTTTAAATCGTGGATCGGTATCTGGAAAATGTTTTCCCAAATCCCCCAGTGCTAAAGCACCGAGTAAAGCATCTCCAATAGCGTGAAGCAGAGCATCGGCATCGGAATGGCCTTTTAATCCTTTTTCAAAAGGAATCTCCACTCCTCCTAAAATTAACTTTCGCCCTTCGACTAAAGGATGAACATCGTAACCGATTCCTACTCTCATGACATCGTTTCCTTTTGCTTGTTCATTAAAAACTCAGCCCACTCAAAATCTTCGGGATGAGTCACTTTTAGATTGGCTTTAGGACTCTCCACAACTTTCACTGGATAACCTAAATGTTCTACCAAAGAAGCTTCGTCTGTTCCTTCAAAATTTTCTCGATTTGCTTTTTCAAAAGCTAATTTCAACCAATCATAACGAACCACTTGTGGCGTTTGAGCCAGATAAATCTTGCGACGATCTCGAGTATTTTTGATTAGCCGTGTTTCGTCTACTTCTTTGATCGTATCACTCGCCGGATAAGCAGCAATCGCAGCACCTACTTCTTTTGCCGCTTCTAAACAATTTTTAAGCGTTTCCAAACTCAGCAAAGGCCTGGCGCCATCATGCACAATCACCCAATCTACGGGTTCTTTTAAGCTCAATAGGCCACGGCCAGTAGATTCTTGTCGTGTTTTTCCACCTGCCACGATGCCCTGTAATTTTGAAAATTTTATTTCTTTTAAAATATTTGTTTCGAAATATTCCCGCCATTCTGCTGCCAAAACTAAAGTGATCGAATCAATAAGATCTGATTTTTGAAAACATTCGAGTGTGTGTAAAATCAGCGGCTGACCTTGCAAAGGAAGAAATTGCTTGGGAATTGCGCCACCCACGCGAGTACCCGTTCCTCCTGCAACAATGATTGCCGCTGTTTTCATGACATTAAAAAAAAGCCCTCCCAAAAAGGGAGGGCTTTCACTAACCTTTTAAAGGTGAGTCAAAATTAAAGCGATTTAAAGATTTCGTTAATTTCTTCTTCGATTTCTTCTTCATCACGCTCTTCACAAATGGCTAATTCTTTCATCAGCAAACTTTTTGCAGTATCGAGCATTTTTCGTTCACCGAAAGAAAGTTCTTTTTCGAAACGAAGAATAGAAAGATCGCGCAAAACTTCGGCAATTTCATAAATCGAACCGGTTTTGATCTTGTCCATATATTCGCGATAACGACGATTCCAAGTTTGGTTATCGATCTTCACATCGCGTTCTTTCAAGATCGAGTAAACATCTTCGGCTTCCGACTCTGCAATGATCTCGCGCAAACCCACTGTATTCACATTGGTGGTAGGCACCATAATCTTCATGCCACTATCTAAAATTTGGAGCACGTAGAAGGTTTGTTTACTTCCTAAGATCTCACGACTTTCAATGCTTTTGACTTCTCCAACACCGTGGGCAGGATAAACCGCTTTATCACCAACCTTAAAGGGGAGCTTCTCTCGATTTCTTTCAATTTTTGCGGTTGCTTTTGCCATAAGGCTGGTCCTCCTAAAGGTTAGAGATTTTTAGATCAAAAGGCTTGCTCTTATAACACATTTTTACTCTTTTCGTCAACGTTAACAACGCCCTGTGTCAAATTTCTCCATCTTTTTCATTATCGTCAAGATTTGCAAAAAGTTGCTTAATTTGAATTTAGGTTTGACACCCGAACTCGGATTCTCTTATAAGGCTCCCACTTTGATCTAAAACCCTGAGAAATTAAGGGGGGTTAGGTTCAGTGGCGGTCTACTTCTTTTCTAACTGTTACGAGTATTTTCTCTGCAAGGCAGGGTGGGCCGCGTTTTCCGCTGGCAGAGTGTGCAGCTTGTGTTTTCAGAAATAAAAATTCCTCCGCAATGGGGCGGTCAGGGGGAGAGCAAAGATTTCCTCTTGAATTGGCAGTGAACGAGAAAGGATTCATTCCTTTCGAGTGAACAAAAACGGGGTGCGGGGTTGTGGTTTACTACAACCCCGGTCCAAAGGACAGATAGCTCAGTCGGTAGAGCGCAGCCCTGAAAAGGCTGGCGTCGGCGGTTCGATTCCGCCTCTGTCCATTAATTTTGAGATTAGGAATCTGCTTCAGGATCTTCTTCCGGGGATTCTTCGCCTTTCGAGGAAGACTCTTCATCCTGCTGACGTTTCGTCTTTTTTAGACGCTTCGCCGTCTCTTCTTCGGTTTCGGTCGTATTGAAATAACGCTCAATTTCATCAAAACCCATAACCGCTGCCAGCAATCTTAGGTATTTGGTATCATTGGTTGCATCTTGAGTATCGAGCAGGTGCGCTGGAAAAACGACCCCATCGGTAAAAATTTTACTCGCCCCCGAAAGCAAAGGAGAAGACTTATAATTAATCAGTTCTTGAGCGGCTTTTTGGTAGGTATCTGCCGTAGTAGGAGTTCGGGTAGAAGGCTTAGCGGGGCTTGTTTGAGTATTAGAAGGTGAAGAGCTAGGAAGCGCTTCAGTACTCGGATTAACAGGAGCTTGAACTTTAGTAGCCATAGCTTCATCTTAGGAAAGCTTCTGTAAAAAAGGAATCAAAATAAATGGGTTTTTTGAAATTATTTCTTGCGATTCGTTTGAATTAAACGATTGTGATCTTGAATATGGGAGAGCTTTTCCAGCTCTTTCTCTTCAATTTGGAAATTTTCGTGACCCTCGGTTTTAACCTCTTTCGCCTGCTTAATTGCAGTGGCCATTACGCGAAAAATTTTATCGTCGTAGCCCGAATAAATCATATCAAAAAGATTGCGAATCACAGTAGCTTGCTTCTCCACCGGGAGTTTTGCAACTTCTTGTCTGAATTGTTCAAGTGTCATGGGCATAAAAATTTAAGCGGTTTCTAAAGCTCGTTGAAAGAGTTGTCCTGCAGCCTCGGGATGCATTCCTTCCGTATGCTCGCTAATACGGACACAAAAATCATTTAAGGTTCCTGATCCAACCCCAACCACTGCAAAGGTAGGGGCAGGAGCAAAACGAGCTCTCAAACTTCCCATGTTTCCAGCAGCATAATTTCTGGCTTCTAAGCCTCTTAAAAGGTGTCCGGCCGCAGTGCCTTCTAATCCTCTAGGTGTCGTGGGGGGCGTTGCAGCACCCTGCTGTGGATTAAATCCTGATTCAATATGACGAATTACGTTCGCCCCTCTAATTTCATTTGTGCCTGCCATTTGATTTCTCCTTACTGAACTATTTTAATCGATTCTCGTAAAAAATTGAAAGAACGTTTTATAAGTTAGCAAACTTAGTGCCAACATCTCTTAACAAAGCTTAATTTCTTTCACTCTTTCGAAATCATTCAATTTTTTACCTCTCGCTTTACTATTATCGGTAGCCAAACCGGGCCGATTGCGTGTAATCTTTTCCCGAATTCATTATTTTTGTCGATTTTTTGGGGGGTTATGTCACCAGTTTATGAGCGAAAAGACCGTTTTTACCGAAAAGCCAAAGAAAAGGGCTTGGCCTCGAGAGCTATTTTTAAGTTGGATGAGCTTGATCAATCCTTTGGATTGATTCGCCCTAAAGACCGGGTTTTAGACCTAGGCTGCGCTCCTGGGGGCTGGCTTCAATATATTGCTCAAAAAATAGGGCCCGAAGGAAAAGCCGTTGGAGTGGATTTGCTCCCCCTAAAAACCAAATTTCCTTCTTCGATTTCAATTATTCAGGGAGATGCAACTCAAGCACCCATTCAAGAAAAAATTATTCGCGCCCTAGATGGGCCAGCCAATGTCATTGTTTCAGACATGGCTCCCAATCTCACAGGCATTCGATTTCGAGATACGTATCTTTCTTACGAGCTCGCCGAAACGGTTTTTCAAGTCGCACTCAAAATCTTAAAACCCGAAGGCCATCTTTTACTGAAGATTTTTCCAGGAGATGAAACAGAAAATTTTAAGAAAAAACTAAAGAGCTATTTTAAAGAATTAAAAACTTTCATTCCGGAAGCGACCCGAAAAGGATCGAGTGAGGTTTACTTGATTGCGAAGAATTTTAAAAACTATCCCTCCCCTTAAGCTTAAGGGGAGGTTAGGAGGGGTTGTGTTAATTTTAATTACTCACAACTCCCCCACCCCCCTCTTAATCTTAAGAGGGGGTAAATCTTTTTTTAAACACTGGATGCCATCTGTGCGGCATAAGCTCCTGTAGATATCCCCACTCCCGCCCCCGATCTCTCATGCACATAATCGTAGCCTGCCAAAGCAGAGCCTGCAGCAAAGAGATTCTCAAAAGCAATTTCTTGGTGAGAGTTGAGAGGCTGGAAAGCTTCATTGGTTTGAAAACCAATTTTGAAAAGAGATTGTGCTTCGGAAGAAGGAGAATGAGTAAAGTTGATTGAAGATTTTTCTTTCACCCAATCTTTTCCATCAAAGAGGGGAATTTGAAATAAAGGATCCACAAATTTCTTCGAATACTTCACTCCCTTTCCGATAAACTTCCCCCCCGCAAGTACATAAGCCTTGGCTTCAATGGTTTTCGTTTCTTCTCCACGCACTTCAATCTGATAAATCGATCGTCCTCGAACTTTTACCTGAAAAATATTTCCTTCAATTTGAGTGATATTTTTATTTTTCAGAGCCTGCTTTAAAGCAAGATTCAATCGATACCCCGGCACCGAGGGAGTGGTGGCCAAAGTCTCTGCCACTCTTAAACCTGTAATTTTCTGAATTCCACGAATAATGAGTTCGGAATTCACAAGCCCCATCACGGGAGGGAGCAAAACATGAGTATAAACTTTTCCTTGAATGTAATTCAGCAACTGTTGCGCAAACTGCACAAAACGCTCTTCTTGATCGAGCATCGAAGCAATTTCAAAAGCGCTCAGAGAAGTTTGATTCTCCATCCCGTTCAACTCCAGGTCAATATTCCCAACGAATTGAAGATAAGGGAGCAATTGAGACGCTTGAAACTCCAGCATGGCCTCCCGAAGAAAACGGCTTCGGAAAGGCACAAAACCTTTTAAACCCACAATCAAAACTTTGGCTTGATTGAAAGAAGAAAGATCACCTTCCATCATTGAGGCTTGCACCACCGCTGTGGGCTTCAAAGTACCAAATGCCGTAATGTGCAAACGATTTTGCTGGAGATTCCCTACCATCCGCAAAGGAAGAGCCTGACGGAGCTGTTCAACACTTTGCCTTAAAAAATCAAGAAAGGCCCCATGACCCAAACGATGGGCCATATTCAAGTAAGGATGAAAGCGAGAACGCCGCATAATCTCTTCAAGATTATGTTCAATAGAGCTAAATTCTGCGACCGGAGTTTGACTCACGCGGTAAGGAAGATCGGCTAAATCCCAAGCTCCTGAAGAAAGAGCCGTTGCACCAGGAGCTTGATGCACAACAATCACTTGTTTTCCTTGAGAGGCGGCTTCAATCGCCGCAGAAACTCCCGCCAAACCCGCTCCAATCACAACAATATCGGTTTTAATTTCCATCTAAACAACCCACATTAAAATGAACGGCCTGAAAGAGCTCTTCTTGCTGGAGTGCTGTGCCTTTTAAAATCGGGCGCTTCGCTTCCCATTTTTTCTCTAAACTCTGGCGAGTGATCTCAAACACCTGGCTCGCGGATAAACCCAATTCTTCCCCTAAAATCTGCGCTCCCGGCATTAAACAAGCCGTCCCCTGACAAGGCCCGAGAGAGAAACGTGTTCGACGAGCTAAATCTTCTAAAGTGCGCGCCCATTCGTGACGAACCGCATAGCGGAGCTCTGCTTCAAGAATAGGATCACAATCGCAAATAATATTTTTTTCGGCAGGATGAGTATTTAAGAGTTTTAAAACATCAACTGCACGGGAACCTCGTCGATAAACAAGGCGATGTGCAGCATAGAGAGGAATCTTAAACTTTTGAGCAAGCTCTTCAACGTTTACCACTTCTTCTGCACCCGGCAAAGGTTCTAAATGAGTACGGCAGGCCACTTGATGCCCTAACTTTTTACCAATCACATCCACCGCCTCTTCGCTCATCAAGCGATAAGCAGCCAATTTTCCACCTGCAATTGAAAGAAAGCCCGCCACGCCATCGCGAGTTTCATGATCGAAAATTTCATGCTCGCGCGTTAAATCATCTTCATATTTAGGACGCTCATAAAGCGTAGGACGAATAGCAGCCCATGCATAACTCATGCGCGCCTGTCGAATTTTTGGAAACACCCGCGCTACCGCCTCAATCAAATACTCCACTTCATCTTCTAAAATAGGAATATTATCGGGGTCCCCAAAATAATCATCGTCGGTGGTTCCTAAAATACTCACGTTTTGATGAGGCATGAGAAAAACTGAGCGCCCATCTAAAGTATCTGCCAAAATCGACATATTGGTAATTTTGCGATCAAAGGTAATGTGAATGCCTTTGGCAGGACGCAACTTCACGTCAACCCCCGCCATCTTTGCAATCTTAGGCACCCAGGGGCCTGCGGCATTAAAAATCAATCGCCCACGCACTTCACTTAAAACCCCGGTGATTAAATCTTTAATTTGCAAACCCACTACACGGTTTTGTTCTTTCAAAATCTTAACGACTTCGGTGTGATTGCGTAATTCAGCGCCATGCTCATGTGCCGAAAAGGCATTTAAAAAAGTAAGGCGAGGGCTATCAATTCCCCATTCATCAAAGGTTACCGCGCCAATTGTTTTTTCACTTAAGTCGGGCTCCAGTTGCAACGCTTGCTCACGGGTGAGCCGTGTATGCGGTTTTGCATTTTTCAAAGGTGCATAACGATCATACACCTCAAGCAAAGTTTCCATTTCTTCGAGCTTTAGCTTCGCAGAAAAAGCAGATTGATAGGGCTCTTGAAGAAAAGGACAAAGAAAAGGAATACGAAAGAGCAAGAACGATGCAATTTTTTGGATGAAGCCGGAATCTTGGCAAGAAATTTTGGTCGTGTGAATATCACTTAAAAGATAACGCAAGCCTCCATGAATCATCTGACTATTTTTACTCGAAGTAGCGGCCGCAAAATCTTCTTTTTCGATGAGTAAAACTTTAAATCCACGCATCGCCGCATCTCGGGCGATTCCGCAACCATTGATTCCCCCGCCGATGATAATCAGATCATACATAGCTAATTATTCCATGCGACTAAAAACTCAAGGCTAGTTTCTAATCGGCCATTCTGCATGTAATTTTCTTCTACTTTACGAATAGCCCACTCTGAAATTTGGCGGCGAATCTTTTTATCTTTTAAACGAAAGAAATAATTCGAAAACCATCCCGAAGAAACCAAGAAAATAGCCGCTTCATAACCATTTTTAAAAACGAGAGGAATTTTAATCGCTTTAACCTTCACGTTTTTAAAACCCACTTGCTCCAAACGAGCTTTTAAATCTTCGTCACCCAGTGGCATATTGGGAATTTCATTCACTTCGAAAGAGGCAGCCAAATCGCCATGCTCTTGGAGAAACTCAAAGAAGAGCGGATACCATTCGGTTAAGCAATTCACCGAACTCGTGGTAATTCCAATCTGACCTTTTTCTCCTAAAATTTCGAAAAATTCTTTTAAAAGAAAATCGCAACCCAAATAAGAAAGGGCAAAACAACTCACCCCCACTTCAAAATCTCCCCTTTTAAATTCGGGCAGAACCTCTCGGATATTACGTTCGATAAACTCAATATTTTTTACACCATTCTTGGCCGCATCTTCGCGCGCACGCGCCAACATTTGAGGAGATAAATCAACTCCTACGACTTTTCCTTGGCTAGCTTTTTTCGCAATTTCAATCGCCAGATGTCCTGTACCACAGGCAAGATCGAGCACCCGGCTTTTGGGTTGAATATTGAGCTGCTTGAATAACTCCATATTTGCCGCGGCATAAAGCCCACTCGTAATCTCATTAAATTGATCAGACACCGCGTTATAGAGCTGATCTTCTGTGTCGAGATTCAGCAAAAATTCTAAATCCAGATTGGGAGATGTTTTCATAGAATCATGTATTAATTATTTTGTTTTTTTACCTGTACCCCTAACTCTAACAATTGCTTCACTGACACCTCAGAAGGGGCCTCAGTGAGTGGGCAAATTGCCTTTTGTGTTTTGGGAAATGCAATCACATCGCGAATCGAATCGGTGCCCGTGAGCAACATAATCAAACGATCGAGCCCAAACGCAATCCCGCCATGGGGAGGAGCTCCAAAATCTAAAGCATCGAGCAAAAATCCAAATTTCTCTTGGGCCTCTTCTTTTCCAATACCCAAAAGCTCAAACACTTTTTGTTGAACTTGCATCGAGTGAATACGAATCGAGCCTCCACCAATTTCATTGCCATTGAGCACCAAATCATAGGCATTGGCTTTGGCTTTCAAGGGTTCTGAATCGAGCAAAGCAAGATCTTCGGGTTTTGCCGAGGTGAACGGATGATGCACAGCCACTAAGCGTTTCTCCGCTTCATCATAATCAAACATCGGAAAATCAAGCACCCATACAAAGTTGAGCTGCTGGGCATCGATTAATTTTAATTTTGCCCCCAAAAACTCTCGGAGATTTCCTAAAGCATCATTCACCACTTTGGGTTTATCGGCACAAAAAACAACTAAATCGCCTTCTTTTAAATCGAGTTTCTTTTTAAGACTTTCTTTTTCTTCATCGGAAAAGAATTTCACAATCGGAGATTGCCATTCATTCGGAAGCACTTTGATCCAGGCCATGCCTTTTGCGCCATAGATTGCGGTTTGCTTTTCCATTTCATCGATTTCAGAGCGCGAAAATTCAGCACCCTTTTCAATCTTAATGGCTTTAATGATTCCACCTTTACCGAGCACATTCGCAAAAACCTTGAACTGAGTTTTGGCAAAAACATCGCTAATCGTTTGAAGCTCGAGCCCAAAGCGCGTATCGGGTGCATCGAGGCCGTAACGATCCATCGCATCGGCATAAGAAAGACGAGAAAAAGGCGTTTTTAAATCAACTCCAACGGCATCTTTCCAAATCTCTTTAACCAAACCTTCCATGATTGAAATTACATCTTCTCGCGAAACAAAGCTCAGTTCCAAATCGATTTGGGTAAATTCGGGTTGACGATCGGCGCGCAGATCTTCATCGCGAAAGCATTTAGTGATCTGCATGTAGCGTTCAAAACCTGCCACCATCAAAAGCTGCTTAAAAAGCTGCGGCGATTGAGGAAGCGCATAAAATTTTCCGGGATAAACTCGAGAAGGCACTAAATAATCGCGGGCCCCTTCGGGAGTACTCTTAGCCAACATCGGTGTTTCGATTTCTAAAAATCCTTGATTATCGAGATAACGACGCGTGGCCTGCATCACTTTATGGCGGATGATGAGATTTTTCTGCATGCGCGGCCGGCGCAAATCCAAATAACGATGCTTCAAGCGCACATCTTCATTCACCTCAATCTCATCTTCGATCAAGAAAGGGGGTGTTTTGGAGCGATTAAAAAGCTCAAACTCCGTCACTTTTACTTCGATCTCGCCGGTTGGAAGCTTGGCGTTTTCCATGCCTGGCGGGCGGCGTTCGACTTTGCCTAAAATTCCTAAAACGTATTCCGATCTTAAATCTTTGGCGAGTTCATGAATTTTTTCATTAATCTCGGGGTTAAACACGAGTTGAGTAATGCCCTGCCGATCGCGAAGATCGACAAACATCACGCCTCCATGATCGCGCCGGGTAGCCACCCAGCCATAGAGGACCACTTCTTTTCCCACATCGGCCCCTTTTAAGGCGCCGCAATGATGAGTTCTTTTCAAGTCTTGGATGAATTTTTTCATAGTAAAGAAAGTAACGGGGCAACGTTTCTGAAGTGAACGCAAAACAAGCCGAACTTCACTATTTTGAACACCCACCCCTTTGAATTCGATGCAAAAAATCTTCCTTACGGCGGATTTTTGCGTGAACGGAAGAAATGTTGCCCGGTTACGAGAAAAAGAGATTAATCATCCCGCGAGAATAGGGTCAAGGAAAGTTTGGGGATTCTCGGACGCAACCTTTTTTTAAGAAGGCCGATAATTCTACTATGGGTACTAATTCTTCAAATCGCCCTTTAGGGCTCAGACTTTTAACAGATAGCCACCTTACTTTATCTGGAGGGATTCCCGCTTACACTTCTGCAACACCTGCCGATCGTCCTTTCATGTTGCATACAGAACTGGGCTTGCATTTTGATGCTGCTCGCGATGTGCGGGTTCCAGTGTGGGTGGGCTTTCGAGAAACTTTTACCGATAACCGAGCCCTCGCACGGCACGCCCTAACCGCCGCTTCTGGATTCGAATGGCTAGCGAATAATTGGGGGTCTTGGCGAGCAGAAGCAACAGTCTCCGTTAATTGGGGAAATGAAAATCCGGTTCGCGTTGGAGTGGGAGGTCGTATTTGTGGCACCTTAATTCGGGGAGTGGTTACACTCTGTGCGGGGGGCGAGGTGGATCCTTCTAATGGCGCTTACCTATTTCCTATTACGATTGGAAGTGATTTAGCCGAAGACGTACGCCGAGTCCTCCCAGAAGTAGCACCTTCAGTAGTTCAATCGGTTGCTCGTGCAACTTTTGAAGACTTACTCACACGCCGCGATCAGCAAAGCGCCGAACTGCGAGCCAGCATTGCCCAAGCTCGCCAAGAGCTTCAAGTGGCTCGTCGCGCTCGAGGAGAAAATCGACGTACCCAACTTACTCAGGTGATTGCCCATGTGCGGCAAATTGCCGCTACCTATGAACAGCGACGCGTTGAGATGGGGCAGATGATGAATAATCCTCCTCCCATTCCTCCACACTTGGCAAATCAAGCTTTTGCTATTCTACAAGAAACTCAAGGCATTGCGGCAACTCTGCGTCAACAGACTGCAGCGCTAATTCGTGATACCCGTCGCGAATGCAATCGTGGGCCGCGCGGAGGAAGAGTGCCCTTTCCAGCAGATATCGTTGCGCCTCAACCCTCTCAAGAAACGGGAATGCGATAAGAGAAATACTAAAATTTAAGGATATTTTTATGTCACGTACCGAAAGAATTTTTGTAACGATTACGGATAGTAACAGAAACGGCGGGATTGATGGAGACGATGCCGTTACCGTCCGTCGTTTGAGCAAAGAAACCTTCACTCGTACTGGAGAGTGGAGCAATACTTCTGAAGCTATTGACCGTTTCACCCGCTATGGCCCTTGTGAAATGACTTTGAGAGAGTTTCTCAATCCAAGGCCAGGAAATTTTGTCAGCCGAATTCCGGCGGGCTTGCGTCAGGGCAGGTTAAATGAATTGAGCACTTATTACCCTGTGAATAGAAACCTTCTCAGAGCTTCCTCGGTTTATGGTGAACGTGCAACTCAAGCGGGTGTTGAATATATCCTCGGATTACAACCTGACTATACCATTCATCGCTTACCTTCCTCAGATCCTCTTAATTCTGCTTTTGGTGTTTCGAATAACTATGGCTTTGCGCAACCCACTTTCGAGGAGCCTTGCCCCTTTAGCAATTGGACAGGCACACCGAGGGGGGATTATACACTTTCTCGCCTTCCCACTTGTGAAGTGGTACAAGGACCACAAACCTGTGAAGGAATCAATATTCCAGTTTCAACTCCGGCGAGTTCTACAACAGCCAGACCTGCAACAAGGCCCGCGCGCACTACGGCTTCTCGAGGGCCTGCAGCAGCGCCCGCAGAACGGGTTCGAGTAGTAGAAGTTCCTGTGATCGTTCCAGTTCCTACGGGTCCTGCCTCCGATGGAGGATCTTCGGGCTCTAGACAATATTTTTTTTGAGTGAAAGAAAGAGTTTTATGTCTTCCAACACCCCACGAATAGCCCCCGACATGCCCCGCCTTAGCGCAAGCTTAGGTGTTGAACTCGGAACCACTCGCCCTCCTTCGGGTGAATGGCTCCTTGAAACAGGGTACCTCCAACTAGGTGTTGCATTGGGAGTGAGCCGTCAAACTAGTGTTTTTGCAGAAGGCGCTTATTTTCTGAGAAACTTACAAGGCACCGTGGGAGTACGCACTCAGCTCCTCCGCGGCTTTGGCGCTGCCCGAGGGATTCCTTATCGGTTGGATCTTAATTTAGGAGTACACGGAGGCGCAGCCACCCTCCATCGCCCTTATGAACGCGGCGAAGGCAACCCCGTTCAACCTCTTTTTTGGCATGTTCAGGGCCTGGCTGGCGTTCAATTCACCACCTTTATCAGCTCAGCGGTTTCTCTCGCCCTCGGGGCCAATCTGAGTGCCGGTTTGGGAGGCATTCCCCATGAACACGCCTTGGGTCTTGTCTTCTCAGGGCATGCTTATGCCAATGTGGCCTTCAATCTCTTTTAAAGCATTGACCTGCTCAAAACCCTATGTTAACCGCCCCACACCATTTTTTTTAAGGAGTGTCTATGGCCACGGTTTATTACGATAGCGATGCAAATCTCGATGCCTTAAAAGGCAAAAATATTGTGATTTTTGGGTTTGGTTCTCAGGGTCATGCCCATGCTTTAAGCTTGAAAGATAGCGGCTTGAATGTGCGCGTTTCTTTAAAAGAAGGAAGCGCTGGCGTTCAAAAGGCAAAAGCCCAAGGCTTAGAAGTTTTCACAAATAATTCCGAAGCCGCCAAATGGGCCGATGTCGCCATGATCGTGATCCCCGATGAACATCAAAAGAAACTCTACGACGAACATTTAAAAGATAATTTAAAAAAAGGTGCGGCTCTCTTTTTTGCCCATGGTTTCAATATCGTTTTCAAGCGCATTGTACCTCGCGCCGATCTCGATGTGATTATGATCGCTCCCAAAGGCCCAGGTCATTTAGTGCGCGATCAATACAAAGAAGGAAAAGGCGTGCCCTGCCTGATTGCTGTCGAACAAAACGCGAGCGGCAAGGCCAAAGAAATTGGCTTGGCTTATGCCAAAGGCATTGGGGGAACACGCGCGGGAGTTATTGAAACCACTTTCAAAGAAGAGTGTGAAACCGATTTATTTGGCGAACAAGTCGTTTTGTGCGGCGGACTCAGCGCTTTGATTCAACAAGGTTTCGAAACCTTGGTAGAGGCTGGTTACCAACCCGAAGTGGCTTATTTTGAATGTTTGCACGAAGTAAAACTTATCGTTGATTTGATCTATGCCGGTGGCATCGCCAATATGCGCTATTCGATTTCAAACACCGCTGAATATGGCGATTTAACCCGCGGCCCTCGCATTATCGATTCTAAAACCCGCAATGAAATGAAGAAAATATTGGGTGAGATTCAATCGGGCGCTTTCGCAAAAGAATTTGTCGAAGAAAGCGAAAACGGAAACCCCAATTTCAATCGCCTTCGCAAAATCGGCGAAAACCACCCCATTGAAAAAGTGGGCGCCAAACTTCGCTCGATGATGCCTTGGTTGGGTGGTGGGATTGATCGATCTAAGCGTTAATTCGCTTATTCAACTATAAAGTTGACCTTGTAAGCCTTAAAATCTCCGTTAATATAAAGTGGCTTGAAGAAAATATCTTTTCCCCCTCTCAAGAGGCGGCCTGCCTCTTTAACTCGGAGGAGTTCGTGGCAAACGAGCTCGGAAGAAGCAAAGTAAACCAGATCTTTCAGTAGCTTTCCTTGATCCATACTGGTGATTTCAATTCGACAAGTCGCTACAGCCGCGGAAGTTTCTTGTTTTACCCCATTGAGAGGAGCCAAAATCGGCGGAGGAGGAACCTCCAATCCACCATCGGACGACTTATAAAACGCATCGACCCAATCGATTGAACCATCATAGACAATGACTCGATTAACGCAAAGATCATACTGTTGAACCGGATTACAGCCCCCCAAACTTGGGGACGCAACATTGGCTCCCATGGGGGCAGTGGCTGAAGTACTCGACCGATTTTGATTTTGGTTTTGATACTGCGATTGCGAAAAAGAAGAGTGAGCCCCTTTTTGGAAATTAGAAGACTGATCGACCGCAAAAGTAAAAGGAGAACAGCAAAAATTCGTTCCGACCAGCAACAAACAAACAATAACAATTTTTAACCCTTTTTGTCCTAGCCACTTCATCCCTACCGTAGCTTGCAAAAGATATGCCTTAAACAAATAATTCTAAACAGCCCTGTATTGAATCTAAAAACAAAATTCCTCTGAAAGAAGTAGATTTTGACCCTTTCTCCGTCAAAAAATTAAAGGTTAAAGAAGAGGTCTAATGTTTTTGCCGATCTTTCGCGAGCACTTTCAAAACACTCAATAAATTTTCGTTTTCAGGAATCCCTTGTGGATCGTAGTGAAAATTGGTGAAGACGCAAGCTGCGGCTTGGCATTGCACTTCAGCGGTCACATCGGGCTTTTTAGGCTTTTTTCCGTTCCACCACCCATTCACCGAAATCCAATAAGTACTTCCTTTCAAAATCGGCTCTCCGAGTACATATTTTTGAGCAATATCTTGAGCTCCTAAAAATGGATCGAAGTCGATCCCAACAATCTCTCCTGGCACCTTTTCTTGAGCGTCGCGATCGGCCTTTAAAGCCTGATAAAGAGTGGGCGAAAGCACTTCTTTTTTCTTGAGCACCACGTCGTCCATCGAATGTTCTGTGCCTTTTTTCAAATACCAATCATAAAAAGTTTGGGCGAATTTTTTGGCTTGGATTTTTCCCTCTTCTCCAGTTTGGGCATTAAGAAGGGCGGGAGTCAAAAAAAACAAAGCGGCTAATAAAGTAATTTTTCTCATTTTTTCTCCTTGGCTAAAGGCTTGACGCTCGAATCAAAAATAGGCATTTTCACGTCGTGCTTACTAACAAAGAACTCAAAGAATACAGTCAAACTTCCGCCTGGAAAAGTAGTTTTTCTCTTTTTTTAGACTGGTTGGGTATTGCAGCAATCTTTGCGGTTCTGATTTATTTTCCAAATCCACTGACTTATCTGATTGGCTTCATCTTGATTGGACGCCAACAGTTGGCCCTAGCCATTATGATGCACGATGGCGCACATGGGCGGCTTTATAAAAATCCAAAAACAAATGATTATCTAGGCCAGCTCTTTACCGCAGCTCCCCTATTTTTCTCTCAAGATAGCTACCGAAAATTTCATTTAAAGCATCACTCTGCGCCCTTGGCTCCCGATGATCCTGATATTAGCCTCATTGGCGGGTATCCGATTTCGAAGAAAAGTTTTATTCGCAAACTTCTTCGCGATCTCTTTGGGATTTCTTATTTTAAATTCATCGGTTATTTTTTCTATAAGCCTCGCAAAAAGAAAGACGGTGGCCCAAAAATCAACACCGACAACAAGCGATTACCAGCTTGGTATCAAATTTTGAGCGCGCTTCTTGTAAACGGAATTTTATTGGGAACTTTAATTTACCTCGGGCACCCCTGGCTCTATTTTATTTTCTGGCAAATTCCGATGATGACTATTTTGCAGGTCTTGCTCCGAATCCGCGGGGTAGCGGAACATGCTGGCTACGAAGCCAATGCCAATCAAATGCTCTGCTCCCGTACGGTGATTAACCCCCTTCAGACTTTTTTCTTCGCCCCTCACGAAGTCAATTATCACATGGAGCATCATCAATACCCGAGCGTGCCTTATTTTCATCTCGCGAAAGTTCATCAAATAATGCGTGAACGAAAAAGTCTCCCTGAGAAAAATATCTACAAAGGGTATGGTCAGGTGCTTTCAGACCTTCTGTTATAAAGACCTTGTCAGCATGCTTATAATCTAGTACGTTTATAAGCATTAGGAGGAGTCCATTTTATGAAGCAAACAATCCATACCACTTTAAACCTTTCAGCACCCCTTATCAAAAAAGCCATGAAGCTTTTTAAGGGGAAAACGAAGACAGAGATTATTAATGAAAGCTTAGAAAGAATGGTGAGAAACAGAGAAATTGCAGAGTTCTTTAAAAAACATGCAGGCAAAGCTAAGATAGTAGATTATGATAAGTAACGCTCTTCTCGACACCAGCATCTTGATTGAAGCATTTAATGAAGAACGCTCCTTAGAAAAGCTTCAGGTCTTTTTTTCAAATTTAGAAACAAACCTTTTTTTAAGTGCCGTTGTCTTCAATGAATTTGTGCGGGGATGCCATGATTCTCGTTCTATGGAAATTGCTCATGGGCTCTTAATCGTATTTGTCGGCCGAGTCATTACCCCTTCTGAGAATAATTGGATTGAATGCGCACAAATTACAGAACGCCTGCTTAAACAAAAAAAAAGGAACAAACAAGATATTCTGCTGCTTCAAAATGATATTTTAATTGCTCTATCTGCAAGGGATCATCAGGCAAAACTCATTACAAACAACAAAAAAGACTTCCAACTTTTAGAAAAAATTATCTTATTTACTCCCGAATATTGGTAGCTTACATGACTAAAGTCTTGGTCTGCCAGCATGTTCCTTATGAAATCTTAGGAACTTTAAATCCTCTTTTCAAAAAAGAAGGATTTCGCATTCAGTATGTAAACTTTGGACGCTTCCCCGATCTCAAACCCAGCTTAGCAGGAGCCGATGGCTTGATTATTCTAGGCGGGCCGATGCACGTTGGAGAAAGCACCCAGTTTCCTCACCTTCTTCAGGAAATAAAAATGATTGAAGAGGCAATTCAAAAAGATATTCCTGTTTTAGGAATTTGCTTAGGCGCTCAACTCATTGCCAAAACGCTCGGTGCAGAAGTTCAAATTAATCAAGAACGAGAAATCGGTTGGCACGCTCTTGAATTAAAAGAAGAGGCTAAAAAAGATCCTCTCTTCAAACATTTCAAAAACAAGCAGCCAATTTTTCAGTGGCATCGTGATACTTTTGATATTCCCAAAGGAGCGGTCCAACTCGCCCAATCTTCACTTTGTAAAAACCAGGCCTTTCGTTACCAAGAAAAAGTTTATGCCTTTCAGTTTCATCTTGAAGTCGATAAAAATTTAATTGAAAGATGGCTTCAAGTTTCCGATCACCAAGAAATTCTCGAATCAGTAAAAGAAAAAATGAGCGTTGAAAAAATTCGACGAGAAACCGAAGAAAACATTTCAACTTCAATTGACCTCAGCAAAAAAGTTTTTTCGGAATTTATTAAGCTTTTTGGTTTTTCTAAAAAATTTCAGCGACTTCAGTCGCGTTAAAAGGAAAAAAATATGATTTCAACTTCTGCGTATGCTGCCCAAAAGCCCACTCAACCCTTAAGCCCTTTTCAAATTAAGCGTCGTGAAGTAGGCCCTCGCGATGTCTTGATCGATATTCAATATTGCGGCGTTTGCCATTCAGATCTTCACCAAGCCCGTGATGAATGGGGCGGCGCTATTTTTCCGATGGTGCCCGGCCATGAAATTGTAGGGGTAGTTTCAAAAATCGGAAAAGAAGTGACGCGCTACCAAATAGGCGATTGTGTGGGAGTTGGATGTTTTGTGGATTCTTGCCGACATTGCCAATCTTGCGAAGAAGGTCTGGAGCAATACTGCGAAAAAACGGCAAACTTTACCTATAACGGAGTTGAGAAAGATGGCAAAACACCCACCTACGGCGGTTATTCAACTCAAATCGTGGTCGATGAAAATTATGTGCTCCAAATTCCAAAAAATCTCCCGTTAGATCAGGCAGCTCCCCTGCTCTGCGCCGGCATCACCACCTACTCTCCGCTTCGCCATTGGAAAGTTGGGCCCGGAAAAAAAGTCGCGATTTTAGGCTTAGGGGGCTTAGGGCATATGGGGGTGAAATTCGCAAAAGCCCTGGGCGCAGAAGTTACGGTAATTAGTCATTCCCAAAAAAAGAAAGAAGACGCCCTCAAATTTGGTGCCCATCATTTTTACTCGAGCAGCGATTCGAGCACTTTCGAGAAACTTGCACGATCTTTCGATCTTATTTTAAACACGATTTCTGCCAATATTGATTGGAACCCTTATTTCAATCTACTCAAACGAGAAGGCACGATGGTGGTGGTGGGGATTCCTCCTCAAGCGCCTTCGGTTCAGGCCTTTAGCTTAATTCTCAATCGCCGAAGCTTGGCAGGCTCTTTAATTGGCGGCATTGCCGAAACCCAGGAAATGCTCGATTTTTGCGGCAAACACAACATCGTTTCAGATATTGAAATCATCCCCATGCAAAAAATTAACGAGGCCTATGAGCGAATGCTCAAAGGCGATGTGCGGTATCGGTTTGTGATTGATTTGGAATCATTGCGAAAATCTACTTAAGACCACGCAAAAACTCTAAATCTTGCGCATCGGAGGCACTTTTTCGGTCGGCATAGGCGATTTCTTTGAGGCGAATGAGATCTTCGCGGGAGGCAAGAGTCAGACGATAGGATTTTACTTTGATTGAAATCGCTTTCTCTGCAATCTCTTTAGCGGGAAAAGGGAAATCAAACAGAATATCCACTTTAAAATCTTTTTTAGGATAATAAAAAAAAGCGCTATCGGGCGCATCGAGTTTCAACCGAACTGCAGCAATTTTCGCATTATCAATTGTTCGAACAATTTCTCTCTTCTCATTAAATTTTGAAACCAGTTCAAAACCATGTTTATAAAAGATTTCTGTGACTATTTCGGCATGGGAATCTTGACGAGCGATCAAAAAATCAAAATCTTTTGTTACTCGCTGTGACCCCAGAACGACAAGTGCCACTCCTCCAATCAGGATAGGACTTAAACCTTTTGCCTCCAGATCTCGAACCAGAGGTCCAATAATATCGAAATAATCATTTTGAATCGGCATAAACTCCAGGCAAGGCATAATTGACTCGAGAGACTGATTTTACTTTGGGACAAGGCCTTAAAAGCTTTAAAGATTCTGAAAAACGGAAATTACTCTCAATGCGGTCATTGGCTTTATAAGAAAGAGATTTGATTTGTCCACCTCGAGAAGCGATGCTTCTTCGTCGCTCTGCTGAAAGATTTTTCGCACGAGCCAAACCGCCTTTGCGACCGAGTTTTTTAGCCATCTCACGAGTATTCATAGATGTATTTTATGCTTAGCGCTAAGTAGAATTCAAGGTGATTTTTCATCTCAGGTAGACAATTCAAGCTCAAGCGATTAGAATGGAAAAAAACTAACAATTCAAATCACTTATGAGCAAAGCATTCACCAAAGAAGATTCTAACACCGATTCCGAAGCCCCCTCCGCTCCTGGAGTGGCGGTTCCAAAACACTACATGACCCCCAAGGGGTTTGCGACGCTACAAGCCGAACTCAAATCGCTTTTATATGAAGAGCGCCCTAAAATCACGGCCGTGGTTTCTTGGGCCGCATCAAATGGTGATCGTTCCGAAAATGCCGACTACACCTACGCCAAAAAGCGCTTGAGAGAGATCGATAAAAAAATTCACCAGCTCACCAAAAAATTGGAGGGTGCTGAAGTGATTGATCCACTTCAGGTAAAAAATAAGTCTCAAATTTTTTTTGGGGCGACCGTCACTCTTGAAGATGAAGAAGGAAAAGAAAAAACTTATTCGATTGTAGGAATTGACGAAGCGAATCCTTCAAAAGGAAAAATCAGTTGGATTTCTCCGCTGGCCAAAGCCTTACTCAAGGCAAAAGTGGGAGATTTAGTTGCCCATAAAACACCCAAAGGGGTAATAGAATTAGAAGTACTCAATATTCAATACCGGGAAATTCTTTAAATGTTTCGATCGCCTCAACATTTACGCTATTATCTCAAGGCGTTTTTTTCCTCGGCATATCCGGGTGCACAGAGCTCGGATTTGAAATTTGCTTCAGAAGGCCTTCCCGTTTCTCTTCATGAAAAATTAAAAAAAGCCTTAAAAACTCAAGGACATTTCTGGAAAAACCTCACCCGACGTTATTTCATTCGCCATTCCGAAGGATTTTTACTCCACTCGGGTGGAGATTTTGATGCAGCATTAAGCCTTTTTTTTACTCAAGCTTTGTTCGAAACTCACAAAAACGATCTTAATCCGAATGTTTGTTTGGCCGCTACTTTAAGTCGCCCTGGCAATGCATTGGCGCTTCGTTATACAGCAGGAATTCATAAAAGAGGCTTACCTCTTCATCAATACACCCCGCCTTTTCAAACGATTGCCTTTCCTCATTCTGAAGAAGAATATTTAAGTTCTTTTTTTGAAACCCATTTGATTACACCTACTGCAGAACGTATTGAAATTACCTTGCGCGAAAAATTGATCGAAAAAATGCCCAAGGGTGCGGTGCTTTTTTATTCTCCAAAATCTTTTAGCCCCAGTGGATTTACTATTGATGAATGGCTGGAGAAAATTCTCCAAAAAACAAAAAGAAAAGATTTAACTACAATTTATGTATCGGGCTTCATGGGAGCAAAAGCCGTTTTTAATCAAACCCTCCCCTATTTTCATTTAGGGTTCGGCTCAAACAACTTAGAAAAAGCTTTAGAACTCGCCTCTTTTTTAACTGGGCAAAATAAAGAAGACGCCAAAAAACAAGAAGGCGAAAACACATTTTATGTTTTTGAAAATCTCTCCTTGAAATACCCTTTAAAAATTACTGTTTTTGCGGATCTAGAGCTTTGCAAAAGCCAAGTGCTTTATTCGATCTACAAAAACACGATGTCGGTGATTCAAGGCTGGAAAATGTTTTATTGGCTGTGGGCAGAATATGAAATCAATCCTTCTTCTCATTCCGATACTCCCCTCACCTTGGAGCGTCTTCAAAAATATCACCAAGAACTGCTCTTAGAATTTGAAAAATCAATCGAATCGATCTTAACTCAGGTTGAGGGCATTCACCCTCAACACGCAATTCCGTTACCGCCTGTTCAAGAAGATGCTCGAGAAAGTTGGAAAATCCTCGATTTCAAAAAGCTCATTTTCCTCATTCAGGAACTCCACCAACTAAAGAAAAGAAGCTTGAGAAACCCTTTGATTCTCGAACAAACTTTAAAAGAATGGAAAATGAACATTCAGCAAGTTTTCTCTACTCGAAATCCTGCGGCGGGTGCAGCACTTGCCGCCAGCATCGAAGCTTTAAGGGCGGGCATCATTGAGAATCCTTATCAACTGATTCCTGAAAATGTAACTTACGAAGGCGTGAATACCGCAATTCACCTCGACCGAAGATTAACGGGTGAGCAAATGGAAAAACTGCCCGAGAATCTTCAAGAGCTCATTCGCGAGCTTCGCCCGATTCGACTGATGCAGATTTGGTCGAAAAAATCCGTTTAGCGAGGCCAATGATCATAGGAAGGACCGAAACAAACACCACACACATCACAATGAGATGAATCTTTTCACCGATGGGGCTTTGCCCTAGAAAATACCCCAATAAAGTCATCGAGAGCACCCAAGAGATACCTCCCACAATATTAAAAACTACAAAACGACGATAAGGCATCTCAGCAACTCCCGCAATAAAGGGGACAAAAGTCCGCATAATCGGAACAAATCGCGCAAACACAATCGCCTTTCCACCGTGTTTTTCGTAAAAAGCGTGGGCTTCTTTCACGTATTTTTTCTTAAAAAATCGATTATCGGGCCTATCAAAGATCTTAGGCCCTGTTTTACGACCCAAGAAAAATCCAAACTGATCGCCAGAGATTGCAGCTGCCATCAAAGAAAGATTCAGCGAATAAATATTTAAAAGAGGTTCTTCGCTCGTAATACCACGACTTGCCAAAAAGCCGGCTGTCACCAAAAGCGAATCTCCTGGAAAAAAAAATCCTGCGAGCAAACCCGTCTCGGCAAAAATAATAGCAACGATTACGAGCAGGCCACCCGAGGCAATGATCTGCTCAATACCTTGAGTACTATGAAGGGTCTTTAAAAATTCGAGAATAGATTCCATTAATCTCTTTTCATTTTTTTGTATTTAATTCGGTGTACTTGATCGGCTTCCGTTCCTAAGCGGCGTTTCTTATCGGCTTCGTATTCCGAAAAATTTCCATCAAACCAAACCACTTGGCTATCGCCTTCAAAGGCAAGCATATGAGTTGCAATACGATCTAAAAACCAGCGATCGTGGCTGATGACCACCGCACAACCCACAAAATTAACCAAAGCCTCTTCGAGAGCACGCAAAGTATTTACATCTAAATCATTGGTGGGCTCATCGAGCAAAATTACGTTTCCACCCTCTTTGAGAGTGCAAGCCAAATGCACCCGATTTTTTTCACCGCCGGACAAAACCGAAATTTGTTTTTGTTGATCTTGGCCCGAGAAGGCAAAACGCGCCACGTAGGCACGAGAATTGATTTCGCGGTTTCCTAAAAGAATCAAATCATTTCCCCCCGAAACCACTTCCCACACCGTGCGCTTATCGTCGGGAGAAAAACGATTTTGATCTACATAGGCAAGCTTTACCGTATCGCCTACGGCAAAACTTCCACTATCGGCCTTTTCTAACCCCATAATCATTTTAAACAGAGTCGATTTTCCGGCTCCGTTCGGGCCGATCACGCCGACAATTCCCCCTTGCGGCAATGAAAAACTCAAATTTTCAAACAAAAGTTTATCGCCATACGCTTTCGAAACTTTATCGGCAACGATGACTTTCTCACCCAAACGAGGTCCGGGAGGAATATAAATTTCTAAATTTTCAGAAACAGAGGCCGCATCTTGTTTCAATAAATTTTCATAGTTGGTAATACGCGCTTTCGATTTTGCACGGCGTGCTCCGGGCGTTTGACGAATCCATTCGAGTTCACGCTCCAAAGTTTTGAGGCGTTTTTGATCGGCTTTTTCTTCACGGCGCAAACGCTCATCTTTTTGAGCAAGCCACGAAGAGTAGTTTCCTTTCCACGGAATTCCATAACCCCGATCGAGCTCTAAAATCCAACCGGCCACATTATCTAAAAAATAACGATCGTGGGTAACCGCAATCACGGTGCCTTTATATTGTTGCAGGTGGCGTTCTAACCAATAGACAGACTCCGCATCGAGATGGTTGGTGGGTTCATCTAAAAGAAGAATATCAGGCTCGCGAAGCAAAAGTCGGCAAAGTGCCACGCGACGTTTTTCTCCGCCAGAAAGATTTTCAATTTTGGAATCGTCGGGCGGACAACGCAGAGCATCCATCGCCAATTCTAAACGGCTATCGAGCTCCCAGGCATTGGCTTGATCGAGCTTCTCTTGAACTGTTGCTTGGCGCTCTAAAAGCTTATTCATCTCATCGTCGCTCATGGGCTCGGCAAATTTATTATTAATTTGCTCGAACTCTTTGAGAAGATCGACGATCTCTTGCACACCTTCCGATACCGTTTCTTTCACGGTTTTATTAAGATCAAGCTGAGGTTCCTGTTCGAGAAATCCAACCGAATAACCTTTCGAAATCGAAAGCTCACCCTGATAACCTTGATCAACCCCTGCAATAATTCGAAGCAGGCTACTTTTTCCGGCTCCGTTTAGGCCCAACACGCCAATCTTCGCGCCATAAAAAAACGAAAGAGAAATATCTTTGAGTACGACCTTATTGGGGGGATGCACTCGGCTTACTTTGTGCATTGAAAAAATGATTTTTTGTGCGTCATCGGCCACAATGAACTCCTTTTAAGGGGTGAGGCCCTGCTCTAAGAAAACTTAGAGAATTTAGCAATATTTTTAAGGACTAAAACAAATCAAAATTAGACTTGCCTTTCCCCGCCTCTTTGGGTTTTTTCTCTCATTCAAAAGGAGAGTAAAATGTCAAAACCCCGTCCTGAGCAAAGTCGAAGGATCGAAAATGTGAGCGTTGATTTAAAAGCCAATATTTACTTTGAGGGCAAAGTGGTGAGCCATTCGGTGTATGACACCCAAGGAAACAAAAAAACTTTAGGTTTGATTTATCCCGGCAGCTACACCTTTAACACGGGAGCACCGGAATGCATGCAAATCACCTCCGGCCTTTGCCAAGTCAAAGTAAAGGGAGATCAAGGGTGGACAAACTATCACCAAGGCCAAGAATTTAAAGTGCCTGCCAATTCTTCTTTTGAAATTGTTGTAAAAGAAGGAATCACCGAATATCTCTGTATCTTCCAGAGCTAACTTAAGCCGCCATCTCACGGAGATTCACACTGACGGTACGCGAAACACCGGCTTCTTCCATGGTGATACCATAGAGGATATTGGCCATTTCCATGGTGCGCTTGTTGTGGGTGATGAGAATAAACTGAGAACGATCGGTCATGTTTTTAACCATCTCGTTAAAACGATCAACGTTTACATCGTCTAGTGGGGCATCGACTTCGTCTAAGATACAGAATGGAGAAGGCTTGCAGAGGAAGATCGCAAAAATGAGGCTAACCGCAGTGAGCGCTTTTTCTCCTCCGGAAAGCAAGCTGATCGATTGTAATTTCTTTCCGGGCGGCTGCGCCACAATTTCTACACCGGTTTCGAGTAAGTTCGCTTCATCGGTGAGCACTAATTTCGCACGCCCACCCTTGAAAAGGGTTGGGAAAAGATCTTGGAATTTTTGATTCACGGCTTCGAAGGTTTCTTGGAAACGTTGACGCGTACTGCGATTGATTTTGTGGATCACGCGGTTGAGAGAATCTAAAGAATTTTTCAAATCTTCCGCTTGGGTATTTAAAAAATCGTAGCGGCCTTTCAAGGTTTCGTATTCATCAATGGCTTCAACATTCACCGAACCAATCTTCGAAAGTTTTTCACGAAGCTCGTTTACTGTATTTTCAACTTCTGCGCGATTTTCAAGCGGACGATCTTGATACTGATTTGCAATCAAACTTAAATCATCATGATAGCGCTCAAAAATTTGCTCTTTTAAAAACTGAACTTTGCCGCGACGCTCGGTTAAGCGAATCAAAACCGTGTGATGCGCTGTTTTTACTTCTTCATAACCCCGACGAATTTCTTTGAGGGCCAATTCTTTTTCTCGCAAACCATACTGGTATTCTTCAAACGAACGGCGATGGGCCGATAAACTTTGATTCAGGCTATCTACCTCAACCGCCAAAAGCTTAATCGCTTCTTCTGATTCAGCCACTTCTTTTCGAAGCCTGGCGCCCTCTTGATTCCCTTGGGTGATGTGGCGCAAGCATTCTTCCTGCCGCAAACTCAAAGAAGTTTTATCATCGAGTAATCGCTTGACCTCGCGCTCAATTTGCATTTTCCGTTCATGCGCGTTTTGGGCTTCTAAGCGGCGGCGGGTCAGCTCTTCTTTCATTTTGTCGAGTTCTTTTTGCTCTTCACTCACGCGACTACGAATCTGATTTAAATTTTCTTCTTTCTCAGCACGGGATTGGTTGGCAGAATTTGCTTGTTGATTCCATTTTTCTAAACCAAGTTCGATTTCTTGTTCTTCTTTGAGCCAAGCCGCAATCTCTAAAGAGAGCGCATCGCGGCGTTGATTCAAGCGAGTAATCTCCGATTTTAAATGCCCTAAATCTTTTTGAAGATTCACAATCTTAATTTCTTCGCTGTGAGAATCTTTTTTCAAATGATCTAAAGAAGAAGCCAAATTCTGGATTCGGCTCTCGTGTTTCTTAAATTCTTCTTCGCAAAAACGGACTTGAATTTCGAGGTGTCGTACTTCTTCTTCAAGTTTTTTGATTTCGTGTTTTTTCTCGAGCAACGAAACCGCATGATTAGCAGGGCCGCCCCCCGATACGATTCCAGAAGGATCAACCACTTCTCCTTCCAAAGTTACCAAAGTTTTACGATGCCCATTCGAATTCCAAATTTGCACGGCGCGATTTAAGTTTTCGATCAACCAGACATCGCGGAACAAATAATCAACCACCGGCTGATAATCTTCTTTGGCCTTGATAAAATGCTTAAGGGGCCCCACAACGCCCTCTTGCCCTGAAGCCGGAAACTCTCCTTCTTCGGCGTAATTCCGAAGGCTAACCGGCACGAAGGATGAACGCCCTGCCGATTCGGTTTTCAAATACTCAACCGCTTCCACTCCCACTTGCTGACTTTTCACCACCACATACTGAAGTTTTTCACCCAAAACCGCACCGACCGCCGTTTGATAACGCGGCTCGGCTTCCACCACATCGGCCACGGTGCCATAAACTTCACGCAGACGTTCATTCGAATCTTTTTTGAGCAAAACTTGGCGCACGCCCTCTTGGTAATCTTCAAAATTTCGTTGGATTTCGAGTAAAGAAGCCAAGCGCGAACGTTTACGACTTAAATCTTCTTTAAGTTCAGAAAGTTTAGATTTTTCAGTTTCGAGTTCATCACGTTCGCGTTGGATCGCTTGCTCAACATTTTCGGACTGGCTGCTCAGGCCCAACTTCAATTGATTAAACTCACTCAAAGCCTCTTGATCTTGATGCAAGCGGCCTACCCAATTTTTGAGTTGACGATCAATTTCTTCGATCTCGGCCTGATTTTTTGCAATTCGGCCCTTGAGATCAATTTTTTGATGACTAATTAATTCTTGCTTCGAAGCCCCTTCTGAGGCGAGTTGAACAAGTCTCAAAACTTCACGTTGCAATTCTTCAAGTTCTTGATTCAAAACTTTTGTTTGATCTTCTCGTACTTGCACTACTGCTTCAAAATTGGAGAACTCCTCATCCGATTGGGCAACGAGCAGATCAATTTTAATTTGTTGTTCATTAATCTGTGAAAGACTCTCTTCACCCTGCTTCAGCCTTAACTTAATTTCTTCGATCTCTTTGAGGGCGTTCATTTCTTGTTCAGCGAGCAAACTCAACTCTCGATTTTTAAACTGTACGCCCTGCTCATGAAGCTTGAGCTGATTATTTTTATCGTAAAGGGATTCTTGCTTTTTTGAAATTTCCTGTTCTTCGGCGGTAATCTGTAGTTTCAAGGTTTCACAATCACTCTCAAGCGTGGCAAGCTGAGCACCTTGCTGAACTTCTTGCTCGGCATAAACTCCCAAATCTTTTTCAGCCTGATGAATATCTTGCGTTTCATGAATAAAATCATGGGAGGCTAAATGAAGCTCCAAACCTTTGAGCTCATCGCGAATCACACGAAATTTTTCTGCTTTTTTTGCCTGGCGATCGAGAGAATTAATCTGACGAGAAAGCTCACCTAAAATATCTTGAAGTCGCGTGAGATTATTTTGAGTGCCTTCCATTTTACGAAGGGCAGCTTCTTTTCGGGCTTTAAACTTCGAAATACCGGCAGCTTCTTCAATGATGCGGCGCCTGTCTTCGGGTTTTGACGTAATAATCTGACCAATCTGGCCTTGTTCAACGATTGAATAAGCTTTGGTGCCAACACCCGTTCCTAAAAATAAATCGTAGATATCGCGCAAACGGCAAATCGATTTATTAATCGCGTATTCACTCTCGCCCGAACGATACAAACGACGCGATACAGAAATTTCGGAGAAATGGGCATAAGCCGCTGGTGCGCGCCCCTCTTCATTCGAAAGAACCAGCACCACTTCAGCCATACTGGCCGGGGGGCGTTTATCGGAGCCCGAAAAGATAATATCTTGCATTTCGCGGCCACGTAGGTGTTTGGCGCTCATTTCACCCATGACCCAACGAATGGCATCAACCACATTCGACTTTCCGCAGCCATTCGGCCCCACAATACCTGTAATTCCATCTTGAAACTGCACGATGGTGCGGTCTGCGAAAGACTTAAACCCCTGAATTTCTAATTGTTTTATTTTCAAGTGCTCGACCCCTCAAAAATGAGACTGTTAAGCCACCATTAACACAGTGTGCAAGCATGAGTAAACCTTAAAAACACTAGTAATGGGTGGGAGTTCTGAAAAAAACCACTGGATATGGGGGGGTTCCCCTCGTCACTTAGGGGTTCACAATTCTTAGACGTGCTCTCAGAGCCTGCAATCGAGGATGTTGCGGGTTTAGCTGAGTCAGATCATTCAATCGAAAACCCGCTACCAGCCTTTTGCCTTCTCGGGCAAGAACATCAATGAGCTCTGCCAAGGCATCGGATTGAAGTTGGGAATTCGAAGCCCTTTGCGCAAATTGAACAGCTTGAGTCAATTCCACTTCCGCTTGCGCTAAGTTATTCCTATTTCTCTCTCCGATACCCAGAGAAAAATGGATCTGAGCAGCGTAGTCAAGGTTTTGAAAGGCTGCATAAGATCTTCGACGAAATTTCAAACGGGCTTCATCTATCTGACCTTGGGCGACTAAGGCTTGAACAGAACCACTCAGATAAGCAAAGTTTTGTTGTTCTAAATCTCGAATAGTGTTTTCAGAACTCGAAGACCCTGAAAGATCGGGAATAGGGCCACTTATCTCAGCCATGATCGTGCCTAGGTAATTGCAAGCACGCTCAAAGGACTCTACTGCTCTCACATAATCTCTTTGGTTAGAATAAGCTTGACCCAAGCTGCCAATCACTGTGGCAAGGCTCCTAAGCTTAAAAAGGGTGGGAAGACTGGGGCCGCCCTGGAACTCTCTTCTAAAGACTAAAACTTCCTCCTCGATAATTCGCTGAGCTTCCTCAAACTGCCCAAGTGCGGTATGGATTAAAATCATATTGTGCCGATAAAGATGATTATCGGGGGTCTGCGCAGAACCGCTACGAAAGTGCTCTAAGGCTTCATTGAGGAATTGAACCCGAGCTGTACCTTGTTCTCGAACGGCACGCGCATAATACAATTGTCCTAATAAAAATCGATATTGAGATTCTGGCAGGTGTAATTGATGTGCCCTTTCAATATCGGCATAAGCCTGGCGGTAACATCTTTGGATATGAAGTCTCTCGGCATTGGGATGAGTCCTTTCGCTGGCCGCAGGTCTGTTCCTCAAATACCTCACCCAAGCAGTCGCCCGGGCGTAATAAAGGTCTGGATTATCCGCATCCAGCGTAATAGCGTGATCGAGCAACACCAATCTGGCCTCAGGGTTTGTTTGATGATTCGAGCGTTGGCGTAAGTCGTCCGCCAAGGCCTCCACGTCGTTTAAAATATGAGAGACGGGAAATTGTCGGTCAAATCCGTTCTGATCGACAAAAAGATAAGTGCCATCGGGCAGTTCGATGCGCGTGGCCACGTGGCCAACCAAGTTTTCGACCGTATACCGTTCGCCCGTGGGCCCTACCTCGATTTGCGCAAATTCCGCTTCAAAGCCCGCCAAACGGTAGAAAAATCGGAAAACCTTCAGATGATCGAAACATTCTCCGCGTGGATTTTCTAAAAGCGCCTGCAAAGAAGGGACTTCATCCACTGCATCCAAGCTATTGACCATGCGCAAACCTTCAGGATCTTCCTTAATCCAATCGTAAATATGCCGAGCCAGAGCCCTTCTGTATTCTAAATTAGTAGGGAGTGAATCGGAACTCACTCCAGCATGCGCCTGCAAATAGCGATGAGTAAAGCCTTGCAAAGAAGTCTGGAATTGCCGAATGACCTCTCCAGTGCGCGGCTGATTCAAATCTACGCCATAAGGATAGGGCTGCCAGCTCCATAAAGTATACGCACTGCCTAAAACATTCCCTAAATTCCTACCCAATAGGCGATCAAGGCCTGCAGCGGCATGGGCCACATAACAAACGGCACGAGAGTTCGCAGAAGGAGTCAAACTCTGGTTAGCATTTGAGCCTCCTGCTTGGTCATTTACTTCGAGAGGGGTGAAAGAAGGATTACACTCTTGGCCCGGAGGCAAAAATAAACGGACAATTTCTAAAAGATTCATAGTACGCCCATTTTCGAGGTTCTATAAAAAAAGTTGCTAAGTTTTTGCCCGTATTTTTTCAACCATCTCCGTCAACGCAATCTTGATTTTATTCTCCAAGCCTAGAAGAGAATGGGCATCTAGCGAATCTCTCAACTCCTCTTCCAAAGCGGATGCGGATAATTGTTCAAGTTCTTTCTCAAATAAATCCCAAAACTCTTCTAAGCTCATTTTTCTTGGAAGATTTTTGGGCATACGTTTTGCGTACTGGATTTTTTCCAAACGTTTTTTCAGAGTCGGTAAATCAGGAAGCCGTTTCAAACTTTTATAGAAAAAATAAACATCATATAAATCACGCATCAATCTTCTCTCATTCCACGCAGCCAATTTGTGAGCCATCGCAATTTCAAAACGCATCACACGGATGATATGAGGAAGTTGATTTTGCTTCAGGGCAAAGTCGCCAGAGCTCAGTGCTTCCGCAGGACAGTCTTCTGCAACATTTGCTTCAATTTGAGTTTTAAAACGGCCAAAATTATTGCTTAAGCTTAGGATGAATCGAGCTTGAGTGGAATGAAGTTTTACCTCTAACTTTATACCTTCTAGCTCTTCAAAAATCTCGCGGATTAAGGGAACAATCTCTTTTTTGGAATGAAAAGGCACAAAAACATAATCCAGATCATTAGTGAAGCGAGGACAATCCAATAATCTTAAAACCATTCCGCCCTTTAAAATAGCATGCTTCCCAAGTTTTTCAGAAAGATAATTCATAATCCATACTCGGAAAGCCTCTTCATTCTGTATGTTCTCCACTTAAAACTCCTTCCACGAATTGAACAAATTTTGGATTCCGATAACGTTTCAAATATTCTTCAATCTTTTTTTGATCGAGCAAATCCAAATGAATATCGGAATAAATATTAAAAGAAAATTTTTGTCCGGATTGGTAAAAATAAAGCGTATCTAAAAAAGCTTTTTCTTTGTCGGCATAACAAACTCCCTGGTCAAGGGTATCATAAGCAAACCAAATTCTTTTCTTTGGAACATAAGAAAAACCTAAATGCACTACTTGCGCGAGAGGAGAACGGTAA
This sequence comes from uncultured Pseudomonadota bacterium, assembly GCA_964384365.1. Taxonomy (GTDB): domain Bacteria; phylum UBA10199; class UBA10199; order JADFYH01; family JADFYH01; genus CAYLKF01. The sequence continues at coordinate 100,315 of CAYLKF010000005.1, forward strand.
ATCCGACTCTTCCCCATTTTCACCGCATAGACTGTTTTCTGTGGAATCGAACCAATCAGAAGATATTTAGCTAATACCGATCCAAAGCTAATGGCAGACGCTGGACAAATCCGTTGAGAAAGCCACTCTAAATCAAAATTTTCAGTAACATAAAATCCTCGGCAAAAATGGTGTAAAATCCCCGCTTTCAACAAGGGCTTGAGTTTTCGATTCAAGTTTAAAGCCTTAGAAGTTAAAAAATAATTAGCCAAATCACTCACCGAAAAAACACCGCGTTGCTGCAAAGCGAAAACTTGAAAATTTAGAAGCAATGTGGGGTCCATTTTCATATTACTAGATATTATCATAAATATGATATTATCTGTCAATATGATTAAATTGCGTAACTATTAACACTTTTTGATAATAACCCTACATTATGAAAATCTTACGACTGCAGATAAGCCAAGCTTCCCAATAAAACAGCACCTAAGAGGCAGCCAGCCAGAAACCACGGGAAACTCGATTCTCTGGATGTGGGAATTTCATTGCGAAAAACATTGAGTAAAACCGAGCCACCCAGAAAGGCATTGAGCAAGGCAGCCGTTAAGACTTGATCAGGCTCATCCCAAATGGCCCAAAGCCAACCAACACCGAGCGAAAGGGCTAACCAATAGCGTCCTCGTGCATAAAAATAAGCGGGCAAACGCCTCTCGAGTGAGCGATCCACAAGCATCAAATGCAAGGCCATCACAAACGTAAAAAGCAGAGAATACCAGCCCCCAATCTGCACGCGAAGGGGTAGCGTATACGCAATGATTCCATTTAAAAAAAGTAAGGCCAAGAGATGTGGATAAAATAGAAGCGAACGGGTGGAATCTTTTTCATGGTGGGCATCGGCCCAACGTTGCAGCCCTAAGAAAAGTAAAAAACCCACCAGCCCTACAAAATAAATAAGTAAATCGAGCAAAGGTGTGATTTGATACGTTTGGGCGAGCACCGCGCCCAAGGTATGTTGACTCTCCGCCAAGCCCGGCAGCAAATGCAGAAAAATAAAGGCAACCACGAAACCGCCGCCCAACGAGGCCATAAAAACTTCAGACACCGCAAAAAGTTTGCGAATGAAAGGGCTTAAAAGATGAAGCAAGGCCAAGAAAAAAACTAAGATGCCCGCTTTTTGCACAGCGGGGTCGCAAAGATTATGAAAAAAATGTTCCATTTATTTTAATTGGGTATGTCGAAAACAAGTCGTGAGATGATCGTTTACCATTCCGGTTGCTTGCATATGTGCATAAATAATGGTGGAACCCACAAAACGAAATCCTCTTTTTTTTAAATCGCGGCTGAAAGCATCGGATTCTGGAGAAGAAGCCGGTAATTGTTTGAGCGTTTTCCAGGCATTTTGCAGAGGACGGTGTTTTACAAATTGCCACTGATAATCGCTAAAACTTTTAAACTCCTCCAAAATTTTTAAGAAGGCTTTGGCATTTGAAACTGCAGACTCTACCTTTAAGCGATTTCGAATAATCCCAGGATTTTTTAAAAGAGATTCCACCTTGCGTTTGTTAAAATGGGCTATTTTTTCAGGATCAAAATTTTCAAAGGCCTCTCGGTAATTTTCGCGCTTACGCAAAACTGTAATCCAGCTCAAGCCCGCCTGCGCCCCTTCTAAGATCAAAAACTCAAAGAGCTTACGATCATCGTAAACAGGCACTCCCCATTCGGTATCGTGATAATGAATATAAAGAGGATCTTCTCCGGCCCAAGCACAGCGTGTTTTTTGCGGATTAGACATAAAGAATTATTTTCGAGGCAAAACCACCAAACCATTCGCCACCGAGGCTAAAACAGGAGTTTCTTTTTCGTAGTTTCCTATTTTGGCATAAAGTTGAGTTGATGAGCCCCCATCGAGATTTAAGGCAGCGCTCACTTTCAATTCTTGGGCTAAGATTCGTGCAAAGTCTTCGGCATCTAAGGCACTTTTATCGGTCACTCCCAAAATAATTTCCTGATTAGGAGTTACTGCAATAAAAGTTTTTTGAGAAATATTTGGCTTTAACGAAACAACACTACCATTTTCGACCAAACGTGGCCCGGCTTGAATCGCAAACTCCACAAAGCCCCGTGGATCATACTCGCTCGATTTCACCACTTTAGGCACCCCACTCTCAATTAAAAAAATCCCCCACCAACTTACCGGCTTTACCGGATTTAATTCTCTACCCTCTTTCACCAGCAAGCCCAACGATTTATAGGCTGGATCAAAAAACCCTCCATTCACTCCAATCAAAGCCCCATTTTTTTGAACCATGTCTTTGACATACATCTTATCAACACGAAAATCGGAGGCTTGAACGGGCTGAATTTTGTAGCGCTTCAAATCCATTTTATAGAGCAAAAAACTCACCGGATTTTGATGGGCATCTTGAGTATTATATTGAGCTTCTTCCAGGCCCGGGCTCAAAGCCCGCCACTGGAGCGACGGCGCTGCCCAAAGAGTAGCTGAAAAAAAATTAATCAAAAAAAAGAAAAGGTAAAATTTTGTTTTCATAATTTAAAGGAATTTATGAAACACACTAGCGATCAATGAGGATGTGGGCTGCACCCTGCCAAAGCACATATTCGGTGGTACTCCCCAAAATCATCTTCATTAAACCGCGATGTCCGTGAGGCCCTAAAATAATCAAGTCGTGCGCATGCCGTTTGGCATATTCTGGCACTTCTTGCCGCGGAGTACCCGGAACACAATCGTATTTCACTACTAGAGGATACGCATCGAGATACTCTTTGGCTTCTTCTAAAATTTTCTTTCCTTCCTCTGCATCGGAATTCACATTCAAAACCGTAACCGGAAGTTTTAAATCGGCCAAAAGCTTTATCGCCGAAACCATTGCCTCACGACTCGCCTGACTTCCATCGTAGGCAAGCAGAGGAGAACGAATTGCATCAAACTGATGGGTAATCACTAAAAGAGGCGCTGTAGTGCGGCGAACCACACGATCGGTAGTAGACCCCATGAGCTCACGATCGAGCTTATAATTCAAACCTCGTCGCCCGAGTAAAGTCAGGTCATGAAGCTGAGATTTATCGAGAATAACCTTGTGGACCAACCCCTCTTCAAGATAAGTTTTGCAAGGAATCCGGCGCTCCGCACATCGTTTTGCAAATCCCCCCAAAATCGTTTGGCCCCGTTCTTCCATAAACTTTCGGGTGGCCTGCATTAAATCCATTTGTGGAATCAGGGAGATAGAGCCAGAAAGGTCGTACATCAGAGGCCCTTCGAGGGTCATTAAATCTTGAACATGGAGAGCATGGAGGTCTGCTTTTAAAGCTTCTGCCAACCAGAGTGCCGCATTGCCCACTAAGTCATCTTGTTCTGAACCATCTAAACAAACGAGTATGTTTTTATACATAAGTAAGCTCTCCTGTAAGAATGAAAGGCCTTTCCAGATATTGCCAAAAACCACGTTTTATGCCTAGAAGAATCTATGGCCAAAAAACTTCGAGAGAAAATTCGTAGCTTCGGTTTGTTTGTGAATGGTCGTCGCGATAAAGAAGGAGAACTGAAGCTCGATGTGAATCCTTTTAGTGGCCGCGTGATTGGCCGCGCTTTTCTGACCCCTCAAGAATCACTAATTTTCGAAGAGAATACCCCAACCGAAGAGATTACTTCTCCTACCCACTAAAATAACTTTTCATTATTTTATACACCTCTGTCATCCTCCCGCTTGACCGGGGGATCCATTATGATCTGCATTCATACTGGACGGGAACAACACGCCTAGTGCATGAAACGCACTACTACTCCTTCTTCACAAACTCTTCGTCTTCATCAAACGTCGCATGCCCTTTAACCACCACTTCTTCTCCCTCTTTCAAACCTTTCACCACTTCAACCTTATTCTCGTGCTGAATTCCTAATTCGATGGGACGGCGTTCTGCAATCGTGCCCTTCATGACATAAACGTAGGCCTTGCCGTCTTTTTGAACCAGCGCTGCTTCAGGCACCACCAAGGTACTGCGCGATTCATTCAAGGGAATAAAGGCCTTTCCGGCCATTCCTGCTTTGATTTTTTGCTGAGTATTCGCCAAAGAAATTCGCACTTCATAGCGATGCGATTGGGCATCGGCTTCCGGGGCAATGTAGACAATATCGCCACTCAAATCGAAACCCGGCATATCTTCCGACATCACATCTAAGCGTTGCTCTTTTTTCAAACTTGAAACCGTTTGTTTATCAACGCTCATCGAAAAGAGAATCGGATCGATGCGAATCACTTGAAACAAAATTTCTCCGAGGGCCACCACACTTCCATCGGTGATATTTTTATGCGTCACCATACCGCTAATGCCCGAAGTAATATTCGAAAACTCAAGTTTCTTTTCGGTTAAAGCAATCGAGGTTTTGAGCCGATCGAGGGTTGCTTCATCCACCCGAGTTTGAGTTTCATTACGCTCCGGGGCCGACGGACGGGCTTCTTCTTCAGCCTCAGGCTTAGCATTTTCAGGTTTTTGATTCTCTGCCGCCTGGGCTGCCTCGGCCTCCGGTGTTGGGAGAGGTGCTTGGGGGTTATCGGCAGGACGCGGGCTTTCTTGGCGTTTCACCTCGCGCGGCACAGGGGGAGTTGAAACTGGATTTTCGAGTTTCAGCTCAATCTCCTTCAGCTCTGCCCTATCTTTCTCTAAAAGAAGTTGCAAAGGCTCTGGGTTGATATGGGCCAGCAATTCTCCCACACTAACATTTTGCCCCTCATTTACGGCTACATTGAGTACCTTCCCCTCGGTTTCGCTTTTCACATCGAGCTTGTCGGAAGGAACAAAAATCCCTTTTACCTCTCGCGCATCAGGCAACTCAAAATGAACGACGCCCGCCACAGAAACCGGATAAATTTTTTCTCCTGATTTTGGAGCTGTTTTTTTCTCTTTAGATTTACAAGCGACCAGAGGAGAAAGAACCAAACAGAGCAATGCCAGGTAAAGGAGTAATCTTTTCATAAATTCAGGATAAAGCCTTTTTAAGGGTGATTTAAGCAATGAATTTTAACGCAGCGATCTTGTTGAAAGCAATTAAAAATATTAGCTCCACTCTTTCTAGAGTCCTCTTTCAAAATAGGAAAAACTCTTCAAAAACTCTTTCAGATGCTAGGAACTTCGTTGAACCCAACACAAATATGCCGTTTTTTAACGTCTTGAGGAGCGGTGAAAATCGAACCTCAACACAGAGGAGGAGTTTTGAAGAGTTTTACCCTTAAACACTTGACCCCCTCTTTCGCACAGTGATAGCAGACTCTATTCTTAAAAAATAAAGGTATTCATTCATTATGGAACAACTTGTTAGTTTAGCAAAACGCCGAGGCTTTGTTTTTCAATCCAGCGAGATCTATGGGGGAATTAACGGTTTTTGGGATTACGGGCCCTGGGGAATTGAACTTCGCAATAATTTGAAAAATTTCTGGTGGAAAAAAATCGTAGGACTTCGCGACGATGTAGTGGGCGTCGACACCTCGATTATTTGTCATCCAAAAACTTGGGAAGCCTCTGGCCATGTTTCTTGTTTTTCCGATCCAATGGTCGATTGTAAAGTTTGCAAAGGGCGATTTCGTGCCGATCAAATCGAATCGATTCCTTGTTTGAAAAAGCCTTCTTTAACGGTTTCAGACTGCGCGGTGAATAAAAAGGGAGAGGGTGAGCTTACCGAGATTCGTCAATTCAATCTTATGTTCCAAACCCACGTTGGAGCCGTCAAAGAAGATTCAGCCGTTGCTTACCTACGCCCCGAAACTTGCCAATCAATTTTCACGAATTTCAAAAATATTCAGACCGTCTCCAGGCAAAAAGTTCCTTTTGGGATTGCTCAGATCGGAAAAAGCTTTCGTAATGAAATTACACCACGTAATTTTATTTTTCGTTCTCGTGAATTCGAACAAATGGAAATGGAGTTTTTCATCCATCCTCAAGAAGCTGAAGGCGAAAAATGGTATGAATACTGGATCCAAGAACGCTTTCAGTGGTTTGTCGATTTAGGTATCAAACGCGAGAATCTTCGCTTGCGGCCCCACGAAAAAGATGAGTTGGCTCACTATGCAAAGGGTTGCACCGACGTGGAATATCAATTTCCCTTTGGTTGGTCGGAGCTCGAGGGAATTGCCAATCGATCGAATTACGATTTGAGCCAGCACAGTAAGGTTTCTGGGAAAGAGCTGAGTTATTTTGATGATGAAAAGAAAGAAAAATACATTCCGGCAGTGATTGAAACTTCTTTAGGGGTCGATCGTACTTTCCTCACGGTTTTTAGCGACGCCTACCGTGAAGAAAAAGTTGCCTCCGAAGACGGAAAAGGCGAAGAGGAGCGGATTGTTTTAGGCTTTGCGCCGCACATCGCGCCATGCAAAGCAGCTATTTTCCCTCTTTCAAAAAAATTGGCAGAACCCGCTCAAAAACTTGAAAAAGCACTTCGCAAATATTGGAAAACTGACTATGACGAAAGTGGCAGTATTGGAAAACGCTATCGACGTCACGATGAAATTGGAACCCCCTTCTGCATCACTTACGATTTCGAATCGGAGCAAGATCAGAAAGTAACCATTCGTCATCGCGACAGCATGCAACAAGAGCGAGTTGGAATTGATCAGCTCAAAAATTACTTAGAAGAAAAAATTAATCTTTAAGAGTCCTCCCTTAAAAGGCAGGAAAGTTTATGAGTCAAAAATACGTTTATTTTTTCGGTAAAGGGAAAGCCGACGGAAAATCCGATATGAAAAATCTCCTCGGTGGCAAGGGAGCAAACCTTGCGGAGATGACTAACTTGGGAATTCCGGTTCCTCCTGGATTTACAATCACTACCGAAGTCTGCACCTACCATCATCAACACAATCAACAATATCCCGCCGAGCTTGAGGCGCAGATTCGTGAAAATCTTCAAAAAGTAGAAGCCTTGATGGGGAGAAAATTTGGCGATTCACGCAACCCTCTTTTGGTCTCGGTGCGCTCCGGAGCCCGAGCGAGTATGCCCGGAATGATGGATACAATTTTAAACCTAGGGCTCAACTCCGAAACCGTCTTGGGAATTATTGAAAGCTCCGGCAACGAACGCTTTGGTTATGATAGTTATCGGCGTTTTATTCAGATGTATAGCGATGTGGTATTAGGAGTTCCGCGCCATAAGTTTGAACAACGCATCGATCGCCTAAAAGAAGAAAAGAAATTAAAACTCGATACCGATTTAAGTGCTCAAGATTGGAAAACATTAGTCTCGGAATTTAAAGAAATTGTAAAAACCCAAACTGGCAAAGATTTTCCAGAAGATCCTTGGCAACAACTTTGGGGGGCCATTGGTGCTGTGTTTAAATCTTGGATGAATAAACGCGCGATTGAATATCGCCGTATTCATGCAATTCCGGCAGAATGGGGAACCGCCGTGAATGTCCAATCGATGGTCTTTGGAAACATGGGAGAAGATTGTGCAACCGGCGTTGCTTTTACTCGTGATCCTTCAACCGGAGAAAATTTCTTTTACGGCGAATTTCTAATCAATGCCCAGGGCGAAGATGTGGTAGCCGGTATTCGCACCCCTCAGCCCATTAACTTGGCCGGCAAAAAACGAAACCAATCGACGCTCGCCTCCATGGAAGAAGTTTTGCCCGAGTGCTACAAAACCCTAGAATCGATTTATCAAAAACTCGAAAAACATTACCGCGATATGCAAGATATCGAGTTTACGATTGAACGCCGCCAAGTGTGGATGCTCCAAACTCGAAACGCCAAACGCACAGCTAAGGCCTCGATCAAGGCAGCAGTCGATATGGTGAATGAAGGTTTAATCAGCAAAAAAGAGGCACTCTTGCGGGTTGATGCAGCGAGTTTAGACCAACTCCTTCACCCCACCTTAGATCCCAAGGCAAAAAAAGAAATTTTAGGCAAAGGCTTGCCCGCTTCTCCGGGTGCTGCGAGCGGCCAAGTGGTATTTTCTGCCGAAGATGCTGAGAAATCGGTCAACAAAGGTGAAAAAGTGATTTTGGTTCGTCTTGAAACTTCTCCCGAAGATATTCATGGCATGCATGTTTCCGAAGGGATCTTAACTGCACGGGGCGGAATGACCTCGCACGCGGCGGTTGTTGCCCGCGGAATGGGTAAATGCTGTGTGAGTGGTTGTGGTGAGCTTCAAATTGATTACGACAAGCAAGAATTTAGACTGGGAGGAAAGACGATTGCCCAAGGCGATTGGATCACGCTCGATGGCTCGACGGGAGAAATTATTTTAGGCAAGGCTCCTACCCTGCAACCCACCCTCTCTGGAGATTTTGCAATTCTTATGAATTGGGTAGATGAAATTCGCCGTCTAAAAGTGCGAACCAATGCCGATACTCCCCACGATGCAAAAGTGGCCCGGCAATTTGGAGCCGAAGGCATTGGCCTTTGCCGTACTGAGCACATGTTTTTTGATGGCGATCGAATTCAAGCCGTGCGTGAAATGATTCTTTCGGAAGATCGCGAAGGCCGTGAAAAAGCGTTGAAAAAAATTCTTCCCATGCAGAAGGGCGATTTCAAGAGCATTTTCCGTGAAATGAAAGATTTACCGGTAACCATTCGCCTGCTTGATCCTCCCCTTCACGAATTTCTACCACACACCCAAGAAGAGATCGCGCAACTTGCCAAGAGTATGGATATCTCACCCGAAAAACTCACGGCAAAAAATGAGAGCTTAAAAGAGATGAACCCCATGTTGGGCCATCGCGGTTGCCGCTTAGGAATCACCTTTCCCGAAATTTACGAAATGCAAGTCAGAGCCATCATGGAGGCTGCTTGTGAACTCGCAAAAGAAGAAGGCTTTAAAATTATCCCCGAAATTATGATTCCCCTGGTGGCAGATGTAAAAGAACTCGCGATTTTAAGAGAAGTCACCGAAAAAATCTGCGAACAAGTCATGAAAGAAAAGGGAGTGCAGCTCAAATATTTAGTAGGAACCATGATTGAGCTTCCTCGAGCTGCCATTACTGCAGATCGTGTTGCCGAAGCCGCCGATTTCTTCTCGTTTGGCACCAACGATCTCACTCAAACTACTTTCGGTTTTTCGCGAGACGACGTTGGTAAATTTTTACCCTATTATATTGAGAAGAAAATCTTTATCGAAGATCCTTTTGTGGTTTTAGATCAAGAAGGTGTAGGCCGCTTAATTAAAATGGCCGTTGAACTCGGACGCAAAACAAAACCCGAGCTCAAAGCAGGAATTTGTGGAGAGCATGGAGGAAATCCTCAATCCGTGGAATTTTGTCATCGAAACGGTTTGCAATATGTAAGCTGCTCCCCTTACCGGGTTCCCATTGCTCGCTTAGCGGCAGCCCAAGCGGTTTTAAAAGAAGAAGGAGTGAAAGGCTCTTCAACCAGTTAAATCATGGCCAGACATTTTCTTAAAATATTTTTTTGGATTCTCCTTATTCTACCTGCTTGTGCAGGCCCCGATATTTTTCCACCTATTCCAACCGATGTGAGCTCACCGGTTTTGGCTCAACCAATCTTCATGGCCATCGACGAAACGCGCAATCGAGGGTATCTGCTCAATTCGAATAATGCCGTCTCTTATGGGCAAGGCTCTTTGATGGTATTAGATTTAACAAATCCAGTTGACCCCGCCGTTCTTAATACAATCGCGATTAAAAGTTTTTCGGGCCAGGCTTATCTTAACACCACTAGCCAGTTGCTCTATGTTGCCAATCGACTAAGTGATAGTTCTTCCGATACCACCGATCAAATCTTGGTGATTAACGTCAATGAAAGCTCTCCCACCTATCTGCAGGTAACGGAATATGAAAGTGACGGAAATCCTTTTGGCATTATTTCCGATGGAACCGATCTCTATACGATTAATAGTCAATCGGTAGATTATTTCCTCGTTTCTAATCTTTCTCAACGGACTTACCTCAATTTAAGCGGCTTACAAACCAGTAATGGAGATGGTGTAAATACCACCAATACGGCCGAAGGAACTTTCTCGCCCTCTGGAAATTATATTTACATTACGAATCGCCAAGATCGCATGCTGATTGCCAATCGCTCTCAAATTACGGCTCCCAGCTCTGCCGTAACCACTGGAGGCATTGAAGGCATTGACTATGCAATCAATAATGCCACTTCAACGCGGGGGGCTGCCAGCGATTCTCAATATACTTATGTGGTGGAGGGTTTTCCGCCTTCGCTCCAAATCTTTGCCGAACAAAGTTTTCCGCCCGTTACCGGAAACCCGGTAGAAGTCACACTTGCATCGGTGGCTGTAGCCCAAATTCCCCTCGATCAAAATCCCAATGAAATTGCGCTCGATACGGTAAACTCGAGGGCTTATATCACTTTGAGCGATGAAAATGAATTATCGATTATTAATACTCAGCTCCAAGTCGAAATGGTGAGGTTGCACCTCGATCAAAGCCTGCCTGCAGGGGTGAGTATCGGTCAAAATCCTTTTGGGGTAAGCGTAGGCCACTTTGGCGGAGTTCCTTACATTTACGTTTTGAATTTAAACACGAATAATATTTCGATTATCAACGGAAACACTCAGTCTGTCGTGGCCTCTTTTCCTTAAAGTAAAGTTTCCATGGATCAAACATGAAATTTCAAAAAAAGAATATCTCCATTTTCTTTAAATTTTTTTTCGCCTGCCTTTTGATTTTATGGAATGCAGCTTGTGCTGCCGATAATGGCCAACCCAACATCTTGCTTGCGCCTGCTTATCTCTCGATTGATGCAACCAATAATCGTCTTTTTGTGGTCGATTCCCAAAATAACGGTTTTTCCCTGATTAGCCTAACCGACAACAGCATTGTAACGGGTGCCCCGCTCTTAAATAGTTCCAGCAGCATTACCTTGCCCCAGCTTCCTCAAGATATTGCTGCCCTCAACTTAGGAAGCGGAGTCAGCCGAATTTTTATTATTGGAAACGGGGCTCCACCTCGAAATCAGATTACAGTTTTAGATTATTCTTCCAGCACTGGGCTACAAGTCGCTTCGATTTCTCCGATTACTGTGGGTTCTACCAATACCGATATTTTAGGAGGCTTAGCGATTGATCAGGCCACGGGAAACTTATTTGTTTCCGATACAACTGCCTCGGTAGTGCGCGCTTACAATAGTTCAACAGGGGCTGAACTCGCAGGCTCTCCTCTCAGCGTTCAAACAAGTCCTTCTCGAATGGAAGTCAACGAAAGTATTAGTCGACTTTTTGTTTCGTCTCTCGGCGGAAATTTAATTTCCATTATTGATACAACTAACCTTTTGGCGGCTGCCACAACCTTGGATGTTGGATTTGTTACCAGCGATGTTTCCGCAACAAGCAATGGCAGTGGCACCGCTCTCTTTGTGATTAGCCCGGCAAGCAACCAAGTAAAAGTTTTTAATTTTAATGTGACTACACCCTCCTCTTCCACTCAGATTGGCTCTACGATTAGTCCTCCTGCTGTGGGCACAGCTCCCGCGTCTACCGATCCTCTCTCAGGATCTGTGGCAGAAGTGGCTTCAGCTACTCTTTCAACCGGTGTCTTGGTGGGGGGAATAAGCGAATCTACCGGCGATTTCGGCGTTATCGATGTGAGTGCCGATTTATCGGGTTTTTCAACTGCACGAGTGAGCACTTTAAATGGCTTGGGTGCCGAGGGAGTTGCGATTTTAACCGATGGTAGTGGCAATGGCACGACGGCTTACATCGCTTCTCCAGGGGTAGGGGCTGTCAGTTTTATTAATATTATTACCAATGCTTTTGCAGGACAGATTTTGTAAGGCGCAGTATGACAACGACTCTCCAACAAGCGTTATTAAAAGCAGGTCTTGTTAAAGAAAAAAAAGACAAACCTGAAAATAAAAAAGCTGCACCGGCCCCTATTCGCCGCGCAGCTCCCCCTTCTCAATTTCAAACCCAGAAACCAGGTTTTTTAGAAGGAAAACACCACCACCATTTACGCACCCACTGCGATGCCTGCCAAAAGAGCGGGCCCGACGTGGAATACTACGAACATCGCAATCGTTTGATTGAAAATAAGAAATGGCTCTGCGTGAAATGCGCGGATGAATATAAAATTTCAGATGACTGCCGCCAAACCCTTCAAAGCCAATTCTCGATGGCAAAGAGTTTTCGAAGAAATTGGGGCCCTACAAAGGTGTTTAAGTAATCTAGTTTGAATTTAGCCACTCAGGAATATCTGTAGAGAGATAGAATTCCAAACCCTGTATTCTAACCGAACCATCGGCGCTAGATGGCAGCAAAGAAATATTCCATCTTCCCCCAGCTGTCAAAAAATTCCAAAATCTTACACCTATTCCTGCTCGCCCTCGCATACCAAATCCTTCAAGAGCAACAAATCTTGTAGAATTGTTCAGTCCTACATTTCCAAACGCATAAGCAGCGGAAAAATCTGCCGACGCAAATACCCTTAGGCGCCCATTGTTGAAAGTTCTTCCTATGGAAAATCCTCCCCCCGCATTAGCGACGGTATAAACTCCTGTATTTGTCAGACTGTAACCTTGTTCCATATCACCCAATATCCTTGCTTCTAAATAGGTAGTCGAATCAAACCAGCGTCTAAATCCCAACGAAGCTCCAACTCCCCACCTAAAATAATCAAAGGGTGAACCTACGCCAACCTGTGAGCCCCCCACGCTCGCCTCTAACCCTGCAATCAATTGATAACGAGACGACCGGTTTGCTCCAGGAAAAGCAGAGAAGTTCAGATCTGTTCCGGGAAAATCCTCCATCGGATGATAACGGTCATGCACACGAGTCATACGACCATTGCGATCCATAAAGGCTACAGTGGGTAATTGATGAATATTATACGGTGCCCAAAGTTCAAAACCATCATTTCTCCCACCCTCTGCTCGAATCATCAAAAAACGCCCGTGCCAGTTGCGAGCAAATCCATCAAAGGTAGGCCGATACATTCGACAAGGTCGACACCAAGGAGCTGCGAAATCGACTAATGCAAACTCTCCGGGCCTAAGTTGGCGAAGTTGAGCTTGCAGTCCTCTTGGGTTAGACACGTGAACAACACGAGTTTGGAAACGGCCGCGAGAAGCAACATGCCCTGATAAACCCACTTCTTCTGAAGGTTCATAAAATTGGGCTTCTGTATTGGTTCTTCCTCTCTGAAGTGCATGATTAAATCGTTCACGGATTGTGCGTACCCCGTCTCGATTGCTATCGGGAGCAGTCCGTGACCAAAAATAAGGGGCAAAACTTTGACAACCGACGAGCTCTCCTGCAGAACCTTGAGTCACCACGGTGGACCTAGGATTTGCAAAAAGAGGAACATTTCCGCCGCTAAAACAAGTATCCGTCACCACGACGCGACGCCCATAGCTTAAATTATCTAATCTCTCACTTAAATCTTGATAGGAGTAACATCCCGAAGACAACGATACACAGCCCTCTTGATGATCACCAGGGCCCCCATGTCCAGTAACGTAAACAACGATCAAATCATCGTCATCACTGTGAATCCCTTGAATGAGCTGCTGTAGATTTTCTGCATTGGCAGGTAGGTAATGCTCGACTCCTTGAGCAGGAGTTTGGGTACTAGCCACTGAGATTTCATATCGACCTTCCGCACGCAGCGCCGCAACCGCACGATCGACATTTCGTAAATGCCGTACCTCAGTATCTCCATTAATAATCAGAGCAAAGCGTCTTTGAATTCCATCTCCCATGGCCAAATCCTTTTTTAAGCCCCTTGGGATTATCGGCGGGAAAATAGAAAAGTTGCGTTACTTTCTTAAAGGCGCAAAGGAAAGAGAGGTTCATTTTTGATGAATATTTACGGCAGGTTAGAAAGGTTGCTACTAAACTTCCAACTCCGCAAACTGCTTGGGCGTGGGCACCATCACATTTTGAAAACCTGCTTTTTGAATACTAGCGGCAAAAGCCAAAGATTGCTCTTCGTCGCCATGCACAATAAAAATACCTTTTAAAGTTTTCTGGCAACGCTCCACAAACTCCATCAATTCACCTTTATCGGCATGGGCCGAGAAAGAATTGATCACTTCAACGCGGGCATTGAGATCGCGCTCCACTCCAAAAATTCGCACGCGCCGGCGTTTCTCTACCAAGCGTCTACCCAAGGTGTGATGCGCTTGATAACCAATAATCAAAACCGTGTTATTAGGATTTTCAATATTGTTTCTTAAATGATGAACGATGCGTCCACCTTCGCACATACCCGAACCCGCAATAATAATCATCGGCTCGCTCTTGTAATTCAAGGCCCGGCTCGATTCGGTATCGGTGAGATAAACTAGATTTTTAAATCCGAAAGGATCGCCATGCTTGCGAATAAATTTACGCGTGTCTTTATCGAGAAGATCAGGATGAAGTTTAAAAATATCGGTGATCGAAACCGATAAAGGACTATCCACGTAAATGGGAATTTCAGGAATAATCTTTTCTTTGGTGAGTTGATTTAAGGTGTAAACCAAGAGCTGGGTGCGCTCGAGGGCAAACGAAGGAATAATCACCTTACCTTTTCGTGCATAAGTCTCGTTCACAATACGCGAGAGCTCTTTTTTCATGGTTTCAATCGGATCGTGAGAACGATCGCCGTAAGTACTCTCGATAATCAAATAATCTAAATTTTCAGGCGCTTCCGGATTACTCATGAGCGGCATATTTTTTCGGCCCAAATCGCCCGAAAAACCAATGCGCATGCGGTTGCCATTTTTTTTCACATCCATTACCGCAATAGCCGAGCCCAAAACATGCCCTGCATCATAAAAACTCAATTTCACATTGGGGCTAATCTTCATGGAGCGATGATAATCCATCGACACAAACTGACTCATGGCTTGCACCACATCATCTTCATCGTAAATCGGATGCACGGGCCCCATATCGGGGTCATACAATTCATGTTTATTTAAATATTCGGCATCTTGCTGCTGGATATAAGCGGCATCCATCAACATCACCGAGCAAAGATCGCGGGTGGCTGGCGTACACACAACGTTTCCCTCGAATCCTTTTTTACAGAGAGTCGGGAGATTACCCGAGTGATCGATGTGGGCATGAGAAAGAATAACAGAATCGATTGATTTTAAATCGAAAGGAAAAGGAAGAGTGGAATTTTTCTCGTAAGATTCTTTATGCCGGCCTTGATAAAGACCACATTCCAGAAGGATCCGTTCGCTTCCTGTTTCAAGCACGTGCATAGATCCGGTGACGGTTCGAACACCCCCAAGAAAAAGTAGGCGCATAATTTATGAGAAACCTTGGGAAAATTTTCTGAAATTTTGCTTTTCTCAAACTACCTTGGCGACCAAAAAATTTCTAAAAAAATATTCCAAGGTCTTTTTAATCGATTATTTATTCATCGAATCGAGAAAATCGGCATTTGTTTTCACACTGCTCAATTTATCAATCAAAAACTCCATTGAATCGACCACATTGAGTGGAGCCAGGAGCTTACGCAAAATCCAGACTCGATTGAGCACATTCTCGGGAAGTAACAACTCTTCACGCCGAGTGCCGCTTCGATTAATATCGATGCAAGGGAAAATACGTTTTTCCATAAGCTTGCGATCGAGATGTATTTCGCAGTTTCCTGTTCCTTTGAATTCTTCGAAGATTACTTCGTCCATACGGCTACCGGTATCAATCAAAGCCGTAGCAATAATGGTGAGCGAACCGCCTTCTTCGATGTTTCGTGCGGCTCCAAAAAAGCGCTTGGGTTTATGCAAAGCATTGGAATCAACACCCCCCGATAAGATTTTTCCAGAAGGGGGCACCACCGTATTGTAAGCACGGGCCAAGCGAGTGATCGAATCGAGCAAGATCACAACATCTTTGCGGTGTTCTACCAAACGTTTTGCTTTATCGAGCACCATTTCAGCCACTTGCACGTGACGGGCCGCAGGTTCGTCGAAGGTGGAGCTAATCACCTCTCCCTTTACCGAACGTTGCATATCGGTCACTTCTTCGGGCCGTTCATCGATGAGTAATACAATCAAAACCACTTCAGGATGATTGGTCGTAATCGCATTGGCCACATTCTGCATCATCATGGTTTTACCAGTGCGAGGAGGCGCCACAATCAACCCACGTTGTCCTTTTCCAATGGGTGTGAGCAAATCAATAACGCGCGTGGTGTAATTTTTTGCATCGTGCTGAAGATTCAGTTTTGTATTCGGATATAAAGGAGTGAGGTTATCGAAAATAATTTTATCGCGGGCCGCTTCGCTCTTTTCGAAGTTGAGTGTTTCAACTTTCAGCAAAGCAAAATAACGCTCTCCATCTTTAGGAGGACGAATCTGGCCTGAAATCGTATCACCCGTGCGCAAACTAAACCGGCGAATTTGAGAGGGAGAAACATAAATATCATCCGGGCCTGGCAAATAATTGTAGTCGGGCGCTCTCAAAAAACCGAAACCATCGGGAAGAATCTCAAGCACGCCCTCGCCATAAACAGCCCCGTTTCTTTCGGTTTGAGACTGCAAAATCGCGAAGATAAGCTCTTGCTTCTTCATGCCCGCTGCATTCTCGATATTGAGATCGCGAGCAGTTTGAATCAGATCGTTGATCTTCTTTTCTTTAAGCTCCTTTAAATTCATAATTTCGCCTTGAGGAGCGGTAACGACTTCTTCCTCTTCAGGGAGCGGAGCATTCGAATGATTATTGTTATTGTTGTAATGGTTTGAAGAACGATGTTCGTCGTTGTGTCGTCGATGAGAATGTTGTCTACGAGGGTAACGCCGAGATTTGTTGTCTTCACGGAAAGAGTTAGTATCTTCGCTCATAAGAGAAATGGGAGGACGGGACATGCACTAAAACCGCCTCGAAGGGATCCTTTCTTTAGTTTTTTGTTTCAAATTGATTGTTTAAAAGACATTTCAAGCTAAAATTTTTATTATCGGGGATTTATTTTTATAGACTGGTTTGATTTGTTATATTTTCAACATCCACTGGGGAGTTCATCAAAAAACTATAGTTTGATTATCTCCTTATTTTACAGAAACTGTCAAGCAACCTTTAAGAGAAAATTTATAACGCAATTGAGAAGTGGGAAGGGCCTTAATCTTGCGAGCGAGCTCTCTCGGTGAGTGATCTAAATGAGTATTGCCTTGACTTCACTTTTTTAACACTTTATCCCTTCTTACTCTGACCGAGCCTGGGTACCCGCCGGGGGTAGCCGAGGCAATGGTCGGATCCGCCTAAGGCGGAGGAAAGCACTATGACAAAAAAACTCTGGGCAGGCCGTTTTTCAGAAAAAACTCGAGAAGAAGTCGATGAGTTTAACGCGTCTATCCATTTTGATTATAAGCTTTGGCCCTACGATATCACGGGGAGCATTGCTCACGTCAAAATGTTGGCGAAGCAAAAAATAATCACTTCTGCAGAAGCCAAAAAAATTGAAAAGGGCCTCGAAAGTATTGCTCAAGATATTCAAAAGAAATCCTTTCGATGGAAAACCAGCGAAGAAGATGTTCACTTAAACATCGAGGCCGAACTGATTCGCCGTATTGGACCAGTTGGGGGAAAACTTCACACAGCGCGCTCACGCAATGATCAAGTCGCAACCGATGTGCGTCTTTATTGCCGTCATAAAATTCACTCTCTTTTTTCGGGCTTGATCGATTTTCAAAAAACCCTGGTTCAACTTGCGAAACGCTATCCTAACACCATTTTACCGGGCTACACTCATCTTCAACGCGCCCAGGCTATTTTACTTCCTCATCATCTTTTGGCTTATTTTGAAATGGCCGAACGCGATAAAGAACGCTTAACCGATCTACTCAAACGAGTAGAAACTCTACCGCTGGGCTCGGGAGCACTCGCAGGAACTACTTTTCCCATCGATCGAGAATTCGTGGCGAAAGAATTGGGCTTTAAACGTGTGAGTGCAAATTCTCTCGATGCGGTGAGCGATCGCGATTTCGTGATCGAATTTTTATCGGTGTGTTCTTTAATTTTAATGCATCTTTCCCGCTTCTCAGAAGAAATGATTTTATGGACGACTACCGAATTTAGCTTCGTCAAATTACCCGAAGGGTTTTGCACGGGCTCTTCGATGATGCCTCAAAAAGTAAACCCCGATGTGCCCGAGCTTATCCGCGGTAAAACAGGCCGCTGCTACGGAAATTTGATGAGTTTACTTACGACCCTAAAAGGGCTTCCCTTGGCCTACAATAAAGACCTACAAGAAGATAAAGAACCTTTGTTTGATTCTGCCGAAACCACTGAAACTTGCTTAAAAATATTTACCCAAATGCTAGCGGAAACTTCGTTTCGAGAAGAAGTGATGCTCCAAGCCACCCAAGAAGGTTTCTTGCTTGCTACCGATATCGCCGATTATCTGGCTTCGAAAGGCCTTCCTTTTCGAGAAGCACACAGTGTGGCTGGAAAGCTCGTGAGGCATTGCCAAGAAAAAGGGTTTTACCTTGAAAATTTAGAGCTTCCAAAACTCAAATCTTTTTCTTCTCTCTTTGAAGCCGATGTCAAAAATTGGATCAATTTAAAGAATTCAGTGAATCGTCGAAAAAGCTATGGGGGCACCGCCTCTTCTCAAGTGCAAACTCAAATTCGGCGTGCTGAAAAAATTCTTGCCAATCAAAAACCCAAACTTTCTTAACCTTCATTTTCCTCAAAACTTATGCATTTTTTCCAATACAAAAATAAAGAACTCTACGCTGAAGAAGTGCCCGTTCAAAAAATTGCTCAAGAAGTAGGAACCCCTGTTTATATTTACAGTCATTCCACACTCGAGCGCCATTTTCGAGTTTTTGACCAAGCCTTCGAAAAAATTCCACACCTGATTTGTTTTTCAATGAAGTGTAATTCAAATTTGGCGATCTTAAATCTCTTTGGAAAACGCGGCGCAGGTGTCGATATTGTGAGTGGAGGTGAACTTTACCGTGCACTCAAAGCAGGAATCTCTCCGCAAAAAATTGTGTATTCGGGAGTAGGAAAAACAGCCGCTGAGATGGCCATGGCCTTAGATGCAAATATTCTTTTTTTCAATGTTGAGTCGGAAGATGAGCTTTACCAACTCAATCAAGTGGCGGGCGAAAAAGGCAAAAAAGCACCCATCTCGTTACGAGTGAATCCCAACATTAATCCAAAGACGCATCCTTATATTTCTACCGGTATGAAAAAAAGTAAGTTTGGAATCGAAGTGAAGCAGGCCTTCGCGCTTTATCAAAAAGCGGCCAAACTGCCCAATCTTCAAATTGTGGGGCTTGATTGCCACATTGGGAGTCAACTCACTCAAGTTCGTCCTTTTGTTGATGCGCTTCGCAAACTCAAAGAACTCATTTCAGCGCTTCGCGAAAAAGGGATTTCGATTCGCTATCTCGATTTAGGGGGTGGGCTTGGAATTCGTTATCAGTCGGAGTCTCCCCCTTCTCCAGCCGAATATGCAAAAGCCATCATTCGCGAACTCAAAGATTTTAATTTAACTCTCGTTTTTGAACCCGGCCGTGTTTTGATGGGCAATAGTGGCATTTTACTCACTCGCACGCTTTATCTTAAAAAAGGCTCGGCAAAAGAATTTGTGATTGTGGATGCGGCGATGAACGATCTGATTCGCCCTGCATTTTACGGCAGTTTTCACGAGATTCAACCTGTGCTGAAAAATAATCGAAAAAAGAAAAAAGTCGATATTGTCGGCCCCATTTGCGAATCGGGTGATTTTTTCGCCCAAAATCGCTTAATGCCTGACGTAAAAGCAGGAGAGCTCCTGGCCATTTTCTCTGCGGGGGCTTATGGCTTTGCCATGTCTTCAAACTACAATAGCCGGCCACGGGCCGCCGAGGTACTTGTCAATGGCAGCCGTTATGATGTTATAAGAAAACGAGAAACCTTAGAGGATTTGATTCAACAAGAATCAATTCCGACTGGAAACTAAGAACGGGTCAGCGTTTGTGAAGAGAGGGAAAAAGCACCGAGTTTTCTATTTTGAAATAGAATTTCTTCAACTCGTCTCAAAATACTCCTTACGGTGCGTTTTTTCCCGAACTGAATAAATGCTGACCCCTCCCGAAATTGGGTGACTTAATTATGAAAATTCCATTCACAAAAATGCATGGCATCGGTAATGATTTTATTGTCGTCAATGCACTCACGCACCCCATTCCAGAACTTGCCCAAAAAGCTAAAGAACTCTGCGATCGTCGTTTTGGAATTGGTTGTGATCAACTTTTAGTTCTTTGTCCTTCCGAAATTGCCGATCTTCGCATGCAGATTTTTAACAATGATGGTTCCGAAGTGGAAATGTGCGGAAACGGCATTCGATGTTTGGCGCTTTATGCGAAAAAAAGAGGCCTCATCAAAGAAGATTCGGTTAACATCGAGACTCTAGGCGGTATTAAAAAAGTAAAACTGCTCGATCATTTAGTTGAAGTGAATATGGGCGAACCCGTTCTACAGGCCTCCAAAATTCCGGTAAATCTCGAAGGAATGGTGATCGCAAAAAATATTGAGGTACAAGGAGAAATGTATGCCATCACTTGCGTGAGCATGGGAAATCCGCATTGCGTGCTCTTTGTAGAAGATGTCGACAAAGCCCCAGTTGCCACCTTAGGGCCGGTGCTTGAAAAAAATCCATTATTTCCAAATCGAATCAATGTAGAATTTGCCAACGTATTAGACAAAAACACTCTTCGCTTGCGTGTATGGGAACGCGGTGCTGGAGAAACCTTGGCGTGTGGAACGGGTGCCTGCGCCACGGCCGTTGCCGCTGTTTTGAACGGGCACACCAATCGTAAAGTGATGATCCATTTACCGGGCGGAAAACTCGAAATCCATTGGAGCGAAAAAGATAACCACGTCTATATGACCGGGCCGGGGGTAGAAGTTTTTGAGGGTGAAATTGAAATCTAAAGACAAGGATCTTTATGAAAAAGAGCACTAAACGCCCCCTAAAAAAGAAACAACAACCTGAAATTAAAAAACAAGTTGAAACTAGCCTGTTAGAATTTTATCGAAAATTTATCCAAGCTGACTTTAATCAAATTCAAAATTTCATAAAGGGTTCGGAAAAATTTCAAAACGATACCCAAAAGAATTTTGATTTTCTCTTCAAACAATTTGAAGATTTGAAACAGGAATATATCGTTGCAAATGCCCAGATGAAACGGTTACAAACGGATCAGGAATTAAACCAAGAAAAATTGGCAGACTTCGGCACTCAACTCCAAAAAATTCGTAAGCGCTTAGATAATTTAGAAACCCAGATTATATCTCGATAATTTCTATTAATGAATACTCTCAAATATCATCTCAACAATCTGCTCAATCAACTTCTTTGGGCTTTTTTTCTTCTTTTCTTTTTTGTTTTTGTTGTGGGTGGAGTTTTGATTTTGATCTCAGGGGCCAAACTTGATTTTTCTGCAATCGACTCAAGCACTAATTCTGTTTCACTTTTTCCTGTTTGGATGGGCTTAGCGGTGCTCTCTTATATCATGGTCTTAATGCGATCACGGGTAAAAGTAGAAATTCCAAATCAAAATTTAGAAGCTTTCACTCCTACTTTTCTCTCTATTTTTAAAATGTATCGAGTGAGCGAAAACTCCTCTGAAAAAACTATTTTAAAGCCTAAGTTTCCGGCTGTATTGGCTCCTCAAATTACACTTCAAAAAACAAATGCAGGGGTTGAAGTAATTTTACCGCGCCTTTCTGCTACCCAACTGAGCAAAAAACTAAAAACTCCGCTAAACCCCACCCCTCTTTATATCCCCAGCCTATTTTCTCTTTTTCTGAAATTCATCATCGTCGGATTCATTTCTCTTTCACTCCTGATTGGCTGGGCTTTACTTTCTAAACCCAACCGAGAGGCCATGAGGCGAGGCGCCATTCAACGCGTAGAAAGTGATTGCCAAATAGCCACCCAAAATAGCCTGGGCATCCAGCAACCCTCTGAAAACAAACAAGCTATTCAGAGCTATTGCACCTGTTATGCAAATGAGGTAGTCCGTCAAATAAGCCTTTCCGAGCTTATTTCTTTCAGGTTTAAGCCAATTTCGGAAATTGAAAATCATCCGAAAATACAGGCGGCGATTACAAAGTGTAGTAAATGAAGGCCAGCTCTAAAAACGTCACGAGAGGCCGGAGTGTGAGGCGCGGGGAACCCAAAAAACCGGAATGTATATGGAAATACATGAGGATTTTTTGGGTACGCGACAAAACAATCTGGACGCGCAGTAGTTTTTGGAGCCGGCCTAAAGGGATTCTATGAGTGCATTATTTTCAGGCAGTATGGTAGCGTTGATCACGCCTTTCAAAGCAGGCCAAATTGATGAATCTGCACTGCGTCATCTCATCGATTGGCAGATCGAAAATGGAACTTCGGTTTTGGTTCCTTGTGGAACCACAGGCGAATCTGCCACGCTTTCACACGAAGAACACGATCGTGTAATTGAAATCACGGTGGAGCAAGCCAAAGGCCGTGCAAAAGTATTAGCGGGCACGGGTTCAAACTCAACCGCCGAAGCAATTCGCTTAACCGAACAAGCCCGCAAAGCAGGTGCAGATGGTGTTTTACTGATTTGTCCTTATTACAATCGTCCTACTCAAGAAGGCTTGTTTCAACATTTTAAGGCTATCGCAGAGGCCGTTCAAATTCCTCAAATTCTTTATAATATCCCGAGTCGAACGGGGGTAAACTTGCTCCCTTCTACCGTAGGAAGACTCGCCAAAATTCCAAATATTGTGGGAATCAAAGAAGCCACCGCCAACTTAGTACAAGCCAGCGAAGTGATTGCAGCGTGCCCAAAAGACTTTGCCTTACTTTCAGGCGAAGATGCCTTGAACTGGCCGCTCTATGCAATTGGAGCACGAGGGGCCATTTCGGTAACCGCCAATATTTTACCTAAGCTCTGTGCCGAACTTTGGAATGCGCATCAAAAAGGAAACGCAACGCGCTGCCAAGCGATTCACCAAGATTTGTTGGATATTAATAATATTCTTTTTATCGAAACCAATCCTGCCCCCGTTAAAACGGCATTGGCTTTGATGGGAAAATGTAGCGAAGAGATTCGATTGCCTCTTGTGAATTTACAAAAAGAAAATAAAGAAAAACTTGTCCAAGTTTTGAAAAAATATCAGTTGATTTAAATATGAAGAAGAAAAATGCGATTCAAGAAGCAAAGGAGTATGGAATCGATCTTTCGTTGCTATGGGATAATCTGCGGCAAAGTCCTACAGAAAGGGCCATTCGTCATCAACATGCCCTCGATTTATATTTCTTCTTAAAAGAGGCGGGTGAAAATGCAAGACAGCGTGAAAATGCTAAAAATGCTGTTAGAAAACGAGGTTGAGTTTATCCTGGTAGGAGGATTTGCTGCCGTCGTTCATGGAGTCAGTACGATCACTCAAGATTTAGACTTGTGTTTTCACTTCACCGCAAAAAATGTGCAAAGGCTTCTAAACGCCTTAAAAACCCTTCATCCGCTTCATCGAGTTCTTTCAAAAACATTACCCATTACTCAGAGTATCGAAGAGCTCACTCGTTTTAAAAATCTTTATTTAAAAACAGATATTGGATCCCTAGATTTACTGGGCCAGGTCAGCGATTTAGGAAACTACCAAGATCTCCTTTCCCATATCGAAACAATTGCAATGTTTGACTTACCATGCAAAATTATTGATATCCCCAGTTTAATTAAAGCTAAGAAATTTATGGGAAGACCAAAAGACAAACAAGCAGTTGTCGAACTCGAAGCGATTAAGAAAAAACAAGGAAAGAAAAAATGACAAAAATTATAGTCTGCGGAGCGGCAGGAAGAATGGGGCAAAGAATTTGTGCGCTGGGCGAATCTCAGGGCCTTGAAATTTTACCGGTTGATTCACAAGGCATTGCTCTTCGCATCGCCAAAAATTTGAATGAAGTCATTGGGCAAGGTCAGGTAATTATCGATTTTACAGGGCCTGAGGCCAGCTTGGGATTTTTAAAAGAAGCCATTCAACACCAGAAAGCCATGGTAATTGGCACCACAGGATTTACCGATTCTCAACGTAAAGAGATTGAAGCCGCTGCAAAAAAAATTCCTCTCGTTTTTTCATCGAATATGAGTGTGGGTGTGAATGTGATGTGGAAACTGATTGCCGAGGCGGCAAAAACTTTGGGCCCCGCTTTCGATATTGAAGTTTTAGAAATGCACCACCGCTTGAAAAAAGATGCGCCTTCGGGCACTGCCATGACCACAGCCGAAGTCTTGGCCGAAGCCAGCGGCCGAAATTTGGCAAAAGATGCCGTCTATGCCCGCCATGGAATTACGGGTGAAAGAAAGGCCAATGAAATTGGCATTCAAACCTTGCGCGGTGGCGATGTGGTGGGCGATCATACCGTTTATTTTGCAGGTATTGGCGAGCGGCTTGAAATCACGCACCGTGCGACTTCACGCGATACCTTTGCCCAAGGCGCACTCCGTGCAGCCCAGTGGTTGATTGGCAAAAAACCGGGGCTTTACACGATGCAAGACGTTTTAGGCCTACACTAATTTCAAACACAACTTTATTAAAGACTTGCCGAAAAGAGAGTCAATCATGACTCCCCACCCACTGCGAAATTCAAATCGGCCAGTGCCGGCTTCTTTGAGCCTTCGTGCTCCAGAACATGCTCCTGCTCAGCCAAGCACTCGAGTATCTCGCTCGGAGTTTCACAGAATAGAACGGCAACGCGAGAGATTAACAAACTTTCAACTGCGGCAGATCTTGGCACAACCAAATTTTAGCGATCGAATTTTAGGCGTTGTGCGCTTTGTGGAACGCAGCTGGCAAAGCACTCGTTATAACCATCAAGATTCGTTCAACACCACCGAGGGTGTTTATGAATCGGACTGCTCCGAATTTATAACCTGGATTTTAAGACGAGTCGCACCACAGGCGTTAGAAGGCATTTCAAGACCTCGCCATCCGGTTGTTTCGGATTTCACTCGCCATTTTGAACGCACAGGAAGCCCCGGCGGGAATCCTTATCTGCAGGCCATTCCAGAAGTCATTCGCATCGAACCCGGAGATTTAATTGCCTGGCGCACACCGAATGGTTTTCCTTCGAACGCAACAGGGCATATTGTTGTGGCGGTCAGCCGTCCGATTCCTTTTGCGAATGGTTATCTTGTGCGGGTGGCAGACTTCACTTCTTATCCACATGAAAATGATAGCCGCGAAGGGGGTTCTGGCTTTGGTTATGGAACGATGTTTTTTCAAGTAGATGCACAGGGCCATGGCACCGGTTATGGCTGGAGAGGACGAAGCTCGGTTCCTCAATATATTTTGAATACAGCCATTCGAGTTGCTCGCGTCGTTTCTCCAAATCCAAGAACCCAAGAAAGTTTGGGAAACATCCATGAGTCTCCTCTTTTTGTAGGGACCGTGGCAGATCTCTCTTCTTTGCGCCAACGAGCCAATTGGCAAGCCTCACAGGGCGATGTGAATGGGCTTCTTGATACGCTGCAAGAACGAAGAGATTTTATTGCTCGGCAAAGCTTATCTACAAATGATCCCCGTTTTTCGGAGGCAATGACTCCGCACTTGATGCGTCAAGCCTACCGCAATGCGATTCTTCCTCTTTTCGAAGAAGCGAGAAGCTCTTTTAGCCGAGGCGAATTTCCACGACTCCGCGATGCACTTCGTCACATTGAAGAAGCGGTGCAACGAGGGAATATCACTTTAACGGGAAATCAAACGAGCGAACTTGCTTCTTGGAGAAGTCTCCCCTCTTTAAATTTATTGGATTTGCGACCCAATCCTTATTTAACTTTCGAAGATCGCCTGCAAGAAATTGCTTCTTATTTTCGGGAGCGAAGGCAGGGCAACCAAGAAATCAGCGTAAACCAGGTGAGAGAGCTCATTCGCCAAATTCGGCTCGATTTTCCTCAAATCTCCCACGATCAGGAGAGCCAACTGCAAACCTGGATGGCCCAAGCCTATGCGGAGGCCATTCAATGGAGATTCCATCAAGCAGAAGTCGATGCCGCTCGAGGAAAAGTAGAAGATACCTTGATTCCTCTCGATGCCGCCCGCGAAATCTCAGGGCAATGGAATCTTGAAAGACTAAGGCGAGGCTCAAATCCTATTGCATTCGATGAAACCCGAGCCCGTCAACTGATTAGACAAGCCCTTACTCAAGGAATTACTCTTTCTTTTCAAAATGCCGAACGCTTCGCTGTGGCAGGAAACGAAGCCGAAACCCTTCTTCATTTAAGCCATGCAGCGGCCTATCGCCAACGGTTGGGTCAAAGAAATTTAAATGATTTTGGACGGCGCGAAGAAATATTGAGCATCTTGCATCGCGATACACCATTAGGACGCGCTCGCCATCAACTCTTTTTAGCAAATCGAGCTGCGGCAGAAGGGCATGAAACCCAAGCTCAAGATTATTTAAGACAGGCTCATATTCAAATCCCCCTATCTCCCCTTTCGCAACGAAGGGCTCTGCAGCAACGAGAAGAAAACGTTCGCAGAGCTCTTGAAGCTCGCACTCAAGAAAGACTTCGATTAGAAGCAAGAGAACGGGCAGAAGAACCTGAAACCCAAGAGTCGGACCCCCCGTTGCCAAACGAAGCTCCTTAAGTTACACTTGAGGCCTTCTTATGAAAAAAATATTTTTCTTATTTATTTTCTTATTATTTGCATCGAATAGCTGGGCAAAAGACTGGGATTCCCGTTTAATTCAAGCTCCGCAATTGGCCTACAGCGGACAAACCACCCAGGCCGAAAATTTAATCAAACAATATATCGACGAACACCCTGAAGATCCGAATGGCCTCTTCGTACAAGCCATCGTGCTCGACTGGAAAGCGAATCTGAATGCCGCACAGGGCGATCAATTCAACAAACAACTCTTGGAGATTTATAAAAAAGCAAACGATTTGGCCTTTCAACGTTGGCATTTTGACCCCGACAATATCGATCGCATGATCGATCTGGGAAACAGCTATCTCTTCTTAGGCCGTAAATATAGCGATCTCGGCAATTGGCTCAAGGCGGTGCTCACCGGAAAAAAATGTCAGAAATATTTAGAGAAGGCTTACAAGATTGATCCGAGCCGCAAAGATGCTTTATTAACGCTAGGCGGTTTTCATTATTTGGCGGGGACTGTTACCGGCCCTGTCGCCTCTCTCAAAGGCGTACTGGGAATTCATGGAAGTAAAGAACAAGGCTTAAGAGAAGTCAAAGAAGCCACCCAAGGTTTACACCCTTTCATTTGGGATGCCGAATTTGCGTTGATGTTTTTATACCGCGACTTTGAGAAAAATCAGGACGAAGCTTTAAAGGCTTTAGTTCCACTCGAAAAGCAATTCCCGAATAATGCAGAGATCAAATACAAAAAAGCCCAAATTATTGAAGCGCAAGATAAAGCGAAAGGGGCAAATAGTTTTTTTGAACTCGCCAAGTGGTGTGAAGCGAATAAAACCGTGTGCCACCAAAACTATATTTTCTTGAGTTATCTGAATGCCGCCAAACTTAAACGCGACACCAACCAAACGCCGCAAGCCAAAGAGCTCTTCGCCAAAGCCAAAGCGCAAGACACCAAGCTCAATTCAGATCTCACGAAAGAGGTCGATGAAAATTTGGCGAATTTGAAGTGAAGTTCTTAAGATTTTTCCACCCAATTGACTATTTCAGTTAATGCACCGCGCCAGCAACTTTTTTCAAACTAATCCGATACTTAAATTGAATACATTAGAGGTGATTATGTCTCGAGAAGGCGGCGTTAAACAAATTCCAAATCTAACTCTCACGTCCGTCTATCCTACTAGAAACCCCATAGCCTCTAATCCCAGCGATACTTTGCGATATGGGCAGCTTACACCCATTAGCTCCATTAGAGGATTCCCCGATAGTTACCATCCGCATACCCCTAACATTCAATATGCTCAAGGTCCGCATCCGCTCACAAGAGGTTTTTGGACAAATGGTTGGGAAGGATTTTCAATTTTTGATTTGATTCCTTTTGTAGGCTGCACACCAGAAGAACCCCAAACAATAACACCGCAACCTTACTGTCGTCCTCCCATTCAAAATCAAAACACCGATTCTGTTTTACGAAACTTCAGCGCTTACGAAACTTATTCTTCTACTCAACAGATTCTCCCTACAGGCCCGCGTTCCCGGTTCACAACTTTTTATGAAAGGACTCAAGGAGTTGATAGGAACGAATCCGAGATTGGAGTTTTAGCCCCGAACCAAATTGCAAATTGCGGCCGAGGAATTCTTGAATTTTACGGGCTCAATACCGTTCCTTATGGCGATGAAGTCCGTTTTTTTCTTTTGCAACGGGACGATGGCTCGGTAGAAGACGATGGCGCGATTTTACTCAATCGAAATTATTTTAGAGGTTTAAACGCACTCGGAGTAAACCCTTCGACGCGAAATTGTTATCACGGTATTAGCGCGCATGAAGTGGCGCACTGGGTAAACTTACCTTCAGTACTCCGCGATTTCTCCGAACCCGTTCAAGCCCGGGTACTTGAAGAAGGACATTCACAGTTTTGGCAATTTCGATTACCTCAACCAATAGGAAGAACAGCTTCTATTCTCCATGACCGGACGCTGCCTACTGGCGCTATTGTGGCAGGCAGTGAAGCATTTAATGCCTGTAATAATTTAGAAGTAAGAGATGTTTGTTCAGACGCGGCATCGGCCCGGAATCGCTTCGCATGTTGTGCATCCCTCTATATAAATGGACCAAGTGCCTACATTTTTTTTGAGCCTACTAGTTTTTCTCTTGAATTTTACCTGTTTCCATTTTTTGCGGAAAGATCTCCCGAAAATTCGAATCAACCTCAATTCTTCTTTCGAATTTATAATCGAAGGACTGGCGAATCTGGAGAAACACTTCCTATTCCTTCTTCTAATGAAACTTGCGCATCTTTGCCTAGTGCTTCCCTATCTATATCTAATGATCCAGCAATCTGTATTCACTTGAATCCAGGGCCCATGAATGACCTCACACAAGGCGATACGCGTCTCACTTTAATTTCAAATGCCACACAAAGTACCCAATCTACACTCTCTTGTGGAAGCTCCTCCTATCAGGAAGGAAAAAGAATAAACCTTCAAGACGGGACTACTTACACAGTATTAGATCCGGAAATTTCTTATGGAGTGCGTACCGCTCCTCGCGAAATGGTAACCCACAGCTTTCAATACATCAGCGAATCGGGTTACAATACCGGCGCTTGTTTTTGGGATTACATTCAAACGACTTATGGAATGGACGCTTTTCGCCGAGTGATTCTGCATTTTAGAAACTGGAGAGAAGAGCATCCCGGACAAATCGAAATTGATGTGATTTATGAAATTGCAAATGTTCTGCGACGCCCCAAAGAAGAGATCTATGCCATTTTTAGACGATTCAATCTCGACTCTAACTGGTTTACACAACAACGCGTCGCGCCACTTTGCCGTTAACAAATTTTTTTCTGAATCCTCTGTATCGCCTCTTCCACATTTTCCCGGAAACCAAAGGCGCTCAAGCGGAAATAGCCTTCGCCTGAAGGGCCGAAACCTGCTCCCGGAGTACCCACCACTTGCACTTCGTTTAATAGCTTATCGAAAAATTCCCAAGAGCCTAATCCTTTTACTGTTCTTGATCCGCGTATATTTGAGCGCGGAGTATTCTATGTTGCAGCAGTTCTTACCCATGAGTTGTTTCATCTTCAACTCTCTTTGACGGGCAATCGTCCTACGTCAAGAGCACAAGAAGAAGTCATGGCCTTCAATATTGAAATCGAGACTTTGCGTATTCTCAGGCGGGAAATTGCTGAGCGAGGCTCAAATCCCCAGAACACTATAGAGATCCAGAGAATCGACAGTGCATTGCAGACCGCATTATCGTATCAAGCAACCTGGAGTAAACACCTTAGCAATACACAATGAATCCACTGAGGGCATTGGTAAGAAATCATGCTAGTCAATTGTTTCCGAAGAATAATGTTTTTTATAGGTATGTTTACCAGCGACGACCATAATTTGTCTGCCGTATCCTCCACTGGCAAGTGTACGATAAAAGTGATCTAGAGTATCTGTCATGCCCACTGCTTTTAGATTTTCTTCGAACGTCACACGGCGCTGATGTGCAATGGGACCCAAATCCGGTGATGCAATATAATCGAGATCCTGAAGAAGAAAAAGTTCCAGGGGGTAGAGTGCAGACTGATCCAGCACATTAAAGCCAACTTTCTTCAAAGCCTCATTTAGCGTCTTAAAACTGAAGTAGTTGAGGTGGTCGGGTAAACAAACGAACCATGGAAGATGCCCCTTGACCTTTAGAAAGGCCTGCTGAAGTGGGCTAAAATCATTGGGAACGGTGATACATAAGACTCCGTGCTCGGGCAATAACTTATAAATTCTTTCTAAGAGAATGAGTGGCTCTGTGACATGCTCTAAGACGTTAATCATAACCATAGCATCAGCGTTCGAACCTCCAGTTGCCTCCATGTCGGAGAGATAGCTCCAAACACTCTTTTTTTCAAAATGACCAAAATCCAACTGTTGGGCACGCTCTAAAGCAGGCCCTTGGTCGAAGCCATATAAGTTTGAAAAACCGAGCTTGTGGAGTTTCTCTAGAAACTTCCCGTCACCACACCCCAAATCTACAACCCTTGAATCTTTACTCAGATTGGCAGCCAGGAGGCGTGCCGTTTCAACAAGATTGGCTTGCGAGGTTGGCATTTCATACTTTTGATAAAAATCCATTAGATATTTCTCAGAAGGGTAAGGATCTGTATGGTAAAATCCACAACTATTACAGAAACCAACTTTTAACCCCTCGATCGGTTCTCCCGTGCGCCACAATTTTCCCGGAATGGGGTCGTCAAGTATATAAGAATTAAAGATGTGTTCTCTTGGCATTAACGCTCCTAAATTATTATTTTGACTTTCGCGCTATCATTATTTTTTTAGAGGTATCCCTTAGTTATTAAAATGTAAGAAACTATTTAATCTTCTTCTGAATCCTCTGTATCGCCTCTTCCACATTTTCTCGGAAACCAAAGGCGCTCAAGCGGAAATAGCCTTCGCCTGAAGGGCCGAAACCTGCTCCCGGAGTACCCACCACTTGCACTTCGTTCAATAGCTTATCGAAAAATTCCCAAGAGCCTAATCCTTTGGGAGTTTTGAGCCAGATATAAGGCGCGTTCACGCCACCATAAACTTGAAAACCAATTTTCGAAAGACCTTCGCGAATCAATTTCGCATTTTGAAGATAATACTGAATCTGCTCTTGAATCTGAGATTTGCCTTCTTTGCTAAAACACGCTTCGGCCGCGCGCTGGATCGGATAAGAAACCCCATTAAATTTTGTGGTGTGACGGCGATTCCACAACGGATTCAAAGCCACTGAATTGCCCTTTTCATCTTGCACCTTCAATTTTTCTGGAACGACGGTGTAAGCGCAACGGGTTCCAGTAAATCCAGCCGTCTTTGAAAAACTGCGAAACTCAATCGCCACTTCTTGGGCCCCTTCAATTTCATAAATCGAATGCGGCAAAGTAGAATCGGTAATAAAAGCCTCGTAAGCGGCATCAAACAAAATGACCGCTTGATTTTTGCGCGCCCAATCTACCCACTTTTTGAGTTCAGCCTTCGATAAAGTCGCGCCCGTGGGATTATTGGGAGAACAAAGATAAACAATCTCGCATTTTTCGGTGGGCAGTGGCGGGCAAAATTGATTTTCAGCGGTGGTCGGCAAATAAACGATTCCCGAATAATGACCCGACTCTTGATAAGCGCCCGTTCGCCCCGCCATCACATTGGTATCGACATAAACTGGATAAACCGGATCGGTCACCGCAATTTTATTTTTCAGCGAAAAGATTTCTTGAATGTTACCCGTATCGCATTTTGAACCGTCGGAGACAAAAATCTCGGTATTTTTAAGCGCAATGCCCCGGGTCTTAAAATCATTTTCTAAAATCGCCTCGATTAAAAAACCATAACCTTGCTCTGGGCCATAGCCATGAAAACCTTCGCGGGTTCCCATTTGGGCAACCGCTTTTTGCATCGCTTCGGTCACTGCGGGCACTAAAGGCAAAACCACATCGCCAATCCCTAAGCGAATGATTTTGGCGCTTGGGTTTTGTTCTTGATAAGCCTTAACGCGGCGCCCAATCTCGGGAAACAAATAGCCCGCTTTGAGTTTTAAAAAATTTTCATTGATGAAAGCCATAAAATCCTTTCCAACGACTCTTTAACTTGTAGAATCCCCTATTTTCCTGAAAAGTTTCCTTACGGTGCGTTTTCTCTCGAACAGAAGAATCCTGGACTCATAATATTTTATCCATAACTCACAACCCATAACCCAATGCAAGTCTCAATTGACCGATTAATAAAGCTCAAGTAAGTTGAAAGAGATGAAAGAACTCCTCCATACAGCTTATATTGGTTTAGGGTCAAACTTAGGAGATAAAACGCTCAATCTCACCCAAGCAATTTCTCGGCTGCAAAACCGCAGTGATTGCCAAGTTTTAAAAGTCTCTTCTTTCTATGAGACAGAACCCCTTACCAAAAATGGAGTGGAAGTGGGTTGGTATCTCAATAGCGCCCTTAAGCTCAAAACCTCACTCTCTCCCGTGAGTTTGCTGGGTGTTTTACTCGAGATTGAGAAAGAAATGGGTCGCCCGACAGACCGCGAAAAATGGACCCCTCGCATTATCGATCTTGATCTCTTATTTTATAACCAAGAAATTGTAAAAACGCGTCCTCTCAAAATCCCTCACCCAGAGCTGCACAAACGTCGCTTTGTTTTAGAGCCCCTGGCTGAAATTGCCCCTCATCTCTTGCATCCGGTGAAAGGAGTAAGCGTTGAAGCATTGCTTGAAAAATTAGTGGACGACAAAAAAGTAGTTCCCCTCTTTCGTTTCTTTTTAAGTCGCAATGCGGCAGAAGCTTTAGGGTGATCTGTGTTTGAATTTTTATTAGGCCTCTTCTTACTCTATCTACTTTATAAAATTTTTATAAAGTCTCGTTTTCAGCCAAAACCAAAGGCTCCAAAAGGAAAAGCGAAGCGGCGCCCTGTGTATGGAACTCCTATGGTGGTTGAAGAAATGAAGCGCTGCCCTACTTGTGGAACTTTTAATCCGAAATCACTTGCACTCGTCGATAAAGAACAATATTTCTGCAGCATCGAGTGTCGCACTCGATTCAATTCTTAACCTTCCTTAAAGGATTTTTATGAAATTTTTTCTCGACTCTGCCGATCTTAAAGAAATTAACGAATGTTGGGAAATGGGACTCATCGATGGAGTCACCACCAACCCCAGCCTCGCTGCAAAAACAGGCAAAAACTACGATGCCACGATTAAAGAAATCTGTAAGGTGGTCGATGGCCCTATTAGCGCAGAAACCATCAGCCTCGATTTCGAGGGCATGCTCAAAGAATCTTACCACTTTGCCGAAATGCACAAAAATATTGTAGTGAAAATTCCCATGACCCTAACCGGCATGAAAGTGGTGAAACGCTTAAGCCAAGAAAAAATTAAAACAAATGTAACGCTCGTCTTTAGCCCAAACCAAGCCCTACTCTGCGCAAAAGCAGGCGCCACCTACGTAAGCCCTTTTGTGGGTCGACTCGACGATATTTCTGAAGAAGGCATGCAGCTGATTAGCCAAATCCGACAAATCTATAATAATTATGATTTTGCCACCGAAATTTTGGTTGCTTCGATTCGAAACCCCATTCACGTGCGCGACTCTGCAATGATTGGTGCCGATGTGGCCACGATTCCCTACTCGGTGATTAAACAACTGGCCGCGCATCCGCTTACCGATATTGGCATCGAAAAATTCTTAAAAGATTGGGAAAAGGTACCCAAATGAACCTCGAAAACCCTAGTTCTCCTAATCCAGGCATTGTGCAGCCCCCTGTTGTCACCGAAAAAAAATCAGGGTGCACACCCGGTTGTGGATGTGGATGCTTTATGGGTTGTTTTTTGTTTCTCTTTCTTTCTATTGCAGGCCTGATTTGTCTTTTCCTTTGGGTAGACTTTGGAAAAGCAGGAGAGCAAGGATTTTACTGGGTCTATAAAGCGGCCTCTCAATCACAATTCATTGAAATGGTTTTACCTGCCGAAATGCCAGCCGCTGAAAAAAAGGAAATCCTCAAAAAAATGGATGAAACCGTTGATTGTTATTTCAAGCTTTCTGAAGAACAACGCAAAAAATTTCGAGAAGAGATTAAGAAAAATTTTGATCCTTCTCCCAGTGCTGCTCCGAATTCAAACGAACTGAGCAAAGTCGTCAGTGAATGTTTGAAATTTGAAAAACAGGCTGCCCCTACAGGATTTTAAGAATGACACTCCAACGACATTCCAATCTTTATTTTCAAGATTTCCAAGAAAAGCTTTTAGCCTCTCATGTAGATCAATGGTTCAAGACTTTAGAAGGAACTTTTCAAAAAGCAAAAAATGCAAACGATTGGAAAGCTTCGGTCTTGTATTGGAATGAAATCAAGGCCCATATTGAAAATCATCTCGAGCGGGCTTCTTTGGCCTTTTGCCGCGATACTCAAAACTCTGCTTCGGAAGCCGAAGAAAAACGTTTAAGAGATGAAATCGAGCCCCCTTACAAAACGCATTGCGCTAGCATTCGCAAACAGGTTTTAAATTCCCCTTTTCGAGCCGAACTTGAAAAAGAATTCAGCAAAAAATACTTTACGGAGCTTCAACTCCAAGAAGATTCCTTTGCGCCCCGCAATATTGAAATGGAAACCGAGATCAATAATCTTCTAGCGGAATACACCAAAATTACCGGAAGTGGTGAATTTGAAGTGCGCGGGCAAAAATATGCCCTTTCTCATTATAAAGTTTTTTCGAGCTCACCCGATGCCGCTTTAAGACAAGAAGCTTTTCAAAGTTATTCGGGCTGGTTTGAAAAACGCCAAGATAAACTCGATGAAATCTACGATCACACTGTAAAACTTCGCAATCGAATGGGCCAAGAGCTTGGGCATGCCGATTATACCTTGCTCGGCTACCAAAAAATGAGGCGACTTGATTACGGCCCCGCCGATGTTGAAAAATTTCGCAAACAAATTGAAACGATTTTAGTGCCCATCGCCACGCGCATTCGAGATCGGCAGGCTTTAAGTCAAAATGAAAACACCTTAAAGATTTGGAACTCTGATTATTTTCCCGAGTGGCGAGTGGAGAGGCTGAAAGTAACAATCCCCGAGCAAATTCCCACTTCTCTTAAAGTTTTTGAAACCCTTTCTCCGGTTTTAGGAAAACATTTCAAAAGCATGGTCGACAACCAGCTTTTAGATCTTGAAGCCCGCACCGGAAAGGCTCCCGGGGCCTTCTGCACCGATTTTGCCGACTACCGAGTACCTTTTATTTTTCTCAATAGCGTGGGAGATGCCTCCGATATCACCACCATTCTTCATGAGAGCGGACACGCGTTTCAAGCCTGGGAAAGCCGTTGGATTGATTTGATGGAGCTACGTTGGCCCACGTTAGAAGCCTGCGAAGTGCATTCAATGAGCATGGAATTTTTTGCACACCCTTACTACGAAGATTTTTTTCCCGAAGACGATGCCAAGCGTTTTAAAAAACATCATGTAGCCGATTCTCTTTTGCTGCTCCCCTATATCGCGATGGTCGATGAATTTCAGCACCGCGTCTATTCGGGTGAAGCTTCCAACGCCATCACTCGCGCAAAAGCTTGGGAAGAACTCGAAAATAAGTATTTACCCGGCCTTGATTTTGGCTCGGCAAAAACCTGGAAAAAAATTCGCTGGATGCGGCAGCTTCATATTTTCAAACACCCTTTTTATTATATTGATTACGCCATTGCCTTGGTAGGCGCCTTGCAGCTTTGGGTTCAGAGTATTCAAAATAAAGAAAAGGCCCTCGAAAATTATCTCAATCTGTGCAAACTCGGGGGCACTTTGGCGCTGAAAGATTTTTTTAAAGAAGGAAATCTAAAACTTCCTTTTGAAGAAGGCATGCTCGAAGGGCTTATCGATCAGGTTTTAAAGCAAGAACCGCTATTTAATTAAAACTCTCTGAAAGAGAGTTCAGGACGAATTTTTCAAAACTTTCAAACGCTACTTTTTACTTTGAAATAAATTGAGTGCCTATCCTCCGCTTGAAATCTTTTCGAAATTCATCCTGAACTCTTTTCAAAACTTTCTCATCTTCGAGGTAAAAAATGGCCTCCATCGAAAATCTTTTCTCTGAGTCTCGAGAACTCAACCCCTCTTATCAGCACCATTACTTATCGAGTAAAAAAGATTACGAAAAATTGTATCAAGAATCGATTTTGGATCCTGAAAAATTTTGGGGGAAAATCGCCGAAGATTTTTTTTGGTTTCAAAAATGGGACAAAGTCTTGAATGAGCAAGAATCGAACTTGTTCCGTTCGAGCGAATCAGGAAAAGCGCAATCTACTGCGGCCCCCGCTCGATGGTTTGAAGGAGCCCAAACCAATCTCTGCTATAACGCACTCGATCGTCATCTCCCCGAAAAAGCCAATCAAACGGCTTTAATTTGGGTGGGAAACGAACCTTACGAAGAACAACATTATACCTACGACGAATTACACCAAGAAGTCTGCCAACTCGCCAATGCACTCAAAACTTTGGGGGTTCGAAAAGGCGATCGCGTGGCTATTTACCTCGGTATGGTTCCAGAACTCCCGATGAGCCTGCTTGCTTGCGCACGAATCGGGGCCATTCATAATGTGATTTTTGGCGGATTTTCTGCAGAATCTTTAAAAGAACGAATTTTAGATTGCAGCGCCGAATTTGTGCTCACCGCCGATGGCCTTTATCGCGGAAACAAAATGGTTTCGCTCAAATCCACCGTCGATCAAGCCTTGGAGCAATGCAAAAAAGCGGGTCATGCGGTGAAAAAATGTTTGGTGCTTGAGCGCATCGGCCAAGAAATTAAAATGCAAGCAGATCGCGATCTTTGGTGGCATGAAATCGTGCCTCTGCAATCGAAGGAGTGTGCGGCTGAAAAAATGCAGGCCGAGGATCCACTCTTTCTGCTCTACACGAGTGGCTCCACCGGCAAACCCAAAGGGGTTTTACATACCACAGCAGGTTACATGGTCTATGTGGCCACTACTTTTAAGTATATTTTTAATCACCAACCCAATGATGTATTTTGGTGCACGGCCGATGTGGGTTGGGTAACCGGGCACAGTTACTTAACTTACGGGCCTCTTCTCAACGCGGCCACCACTTTAATGTTTGAAGGCGTTCCGAATTATCCAGCCGCCGATCGCTTCTGGGAAATTATCGAAAAATATAAAGTTACTACTTTCTATACCGCTCCCACGGCCTTAAGGGCCCTGATGCGCGAGGGCAACGATTGGGTAGAAAAACACGATCTCTCCAGCCTAAAGCTTTTAGGCACTGTGGGCGAGCCCATCAATCCTGAAGCCTGGATTTGGTATTATCAAACGATTGGCAAAGAAAAATGTCCGGTTGTGGATACCTGGTGGCAAACCGAAACCGGCGGAATCATGGTGAGTTGCATTCCCGGTATCATGCCCTTAAAACCCGGGTCTGCGGGCCTCCCTTTCTTTGGGGTGAAATCAAAGGTGATTCAAGAAAATGGCACCGAATGTAAAATCGACGAAGGTGGAAATTTTGTGATTGAGCAAGCTTGGCCTTCGATCATTCGAGGGGTTTGGAATCAGCCGAAGCGTGTCGAAGAAACTTATTTTAGCAAATTTCCCGGGCTTTATTTTGCAGGAGACGGCGCTCGCAAAGATCAAGACGGCTACATTTGGTTTTTGGGAAGGGTGGACGACGTCTTGAATGTTTCGGGCCACCGCATCGGCACGGCCGAACTCGAAAGCGCTTTCGTGAAACATTCAGCGGTTGCAGAAGCTGCCGTGGTAGGTTTTCCGCACGAAGTCAAAGGCCAGGGTATTTTTGCGTTCGTCACCTTAAAAAACAACACCCAAGAAAACGAGGCGATCAAAAAAGAATTGATTCAGCACATCGCTCAAGAAATCGGCCCGATCGCAAAACCCGATAAACTCCTGCTAACCCCTGCCCTTCCTAAAACTCGATCGGGAAAAATTATGCGGCGAATTTTAAGAAAAATTGCCGAAGGCGATATTCATAATCTTGGAGACACCTCCACTTTAGCCGATCCCAGCGTGGTGGAAGAGTTAGTTAAAAAAGCTTCTCAAGCTTAAAAAACTCACAAAAAACTGCAAAGATTTGCTTCTCATCTTTTAGATCTTGAGCGAATATCAAAAAATGAGCTCAAAATCGAACCGCCTCAAAGACGAAAAGTCACCTTACCTTCTTCAACATCAAGACAACCCCGTTCACTGGCAAGCCTGGGGAGAAGAGGCCTTCGCTGCTTCGAAGAAAGAAAATAAACCCATTTTTTTAAGTATTGGGTACTCCACTTGCCATTGGTGCCACGTGATGGCGCATGAATCGTTTGAAGATCAAGGTGTTGCCAATATTTTAAATTATTATTTTATTCCGATTAAAGTTGATCGCGAAGAGCGCCCGGACGTGGATGAAATCTACATGGCCGCTATTCATGCCATGGGTCAGCGCGGTGGTTGGCCGCTTTCGATGTTTCTTACTCCAAGTTTAAAACCCTTCTACGGCGGAACTTACTGGCCTCGTGAGCAGTTTCTTATGATCTTAGAAAAGCTCGCCACCATCTGGAAACATCAACCCGAAAAAATTGAAGAATCGGGCAAGCAAATTTTTGAGCATGTGCAGGCTCAAAAAAATGCCGAGCTGGGTGAAGTAAATCTCTCCGAAGAAACTTTTAAAAACTTTTACAAATATTCCGAAGCTACTTTTGATCGCCATTGGGGCGGTTTTGGCCAAGCGCCTAAATTTCCGCACCCCATGCAACTCTCGCTCTTACTCCGAATTCATCGACGCAGCCAAGATCCTACAGCCCTCGATATGGTCACCCACACCTTAAATCAAATGGCACGAGGGGGAATTTACGATCAGATCGGCGGCGGTTTTGCACGTTATTCAACCGATGAACGTTGGCTGATTCCTCATTTCGAAAAGATGCTCTACGACAACGCCCTGCTTACAAAAGTGTATCTAGAAGCTTATCAAACTACAAAAAATCCTAATTTTCTCAGAATCGCCCAAGAGGTTTTAGATTATATCTTACGCGACATGATTTCTGCAGAAGGAGGCTTCTATTCAGCCGAAGATGCCGATTCGGAAGGCGAAGAAGGAAAATTTTATGTTTGGACTTACGACGAAATCAAAAATCTTTTAAGCGCCGAAGAATTCAAAATTTTTGAAAAAACTTATGCAATCACCACTTCAGGAAACTTCGAACATCAAACGAATAATCTTTCTCTAAAAAATGAGCTCGATGGGGAGGAGAAAAAAAATCCTCTTCTTCGCTCGGCGATTCAAAAACTTTTTGAAGCACGCTCCAAACGAATTCGTCCTCATTTGGATGATAAAATTCTCACCTCCTGGAATTCGCTGATGCTCTCAGCCTTTGCGCTGGCTTATCAAGTTTGCGGTGAAAAAAAATATTTAGAAGCCCTGCAAAAAAACACCGATTTTCTTTTAAACAAAAGTGGGCTTTATCAAAACCAAAAGCTCTTTGCCCGTTACCGCGGGGGCGAAGCCCGATTTAATGGCTATTTAGATGACTATGCTTATCTCATTCAGGCCTTACTCGATGTTTATCAAACAAATTTCGATTCAGAAATTTTAAAAACAGCGATCGTGCTCCAAAGCCAGCAAGATAAGCTTTTCTGGGATCCTGAAAAAGGCGGTTATTTTTTTAGTGATGGCTCGGACCCCAGCATTTTAGTGCGCAGCAAAGAGGCCGGCGACAATGCGATTCCAAATGGAAATGCCATCAGCGCCTTAAACCTTTTAAAACTCTTTGAGTTCACCGGAGAAGCGGCTTATCGCAATCAAGCCCTCACAATTTTTAAAGTTTTCTCGAAAATCATGGTGGAATATCCGCATGCCTGCCCACAACTTTTGATTGCGTATGATTATTTGACGGACGAAACCAAACAACTCGTCATGAGTTCTTCTGAAATTCCAGAATCTTTCTTAAAAACCCTCCACCAAGAATTTATTCCTAATAAAATTTTGGCCTGGACCAATGGCAAAAAAGATTTTCCGGCGCTTGTAAAAAATAAAACTCCAAAAGGTAAAACGGCCTACTATGTTTGTGAGGCGGGAGCTTGCCAAGCCCCAACGCAAGAGGAAAAAGAAGTCTTAGAAAAAATAAATTTCTCTAAGCTCTACTATTTAAAAGGGTAATTATGAGGATTCGATCGTATCAAAAAATATTTCTATCTCTTTTTTTCATTTCTTATTTTTTAAGCTCTTCTCTCTTGTTTGCCCAAAATTCTACCTTCGAATCTAAATTTACAAATCTTACTTCCTGCAAAAAACTCCCTCCAGAAGGCATCACTCAAATCAAACACTGCCCTGGGCTCGATGGATATGAAGTCTTTTGGTTTGAGTCTCACGACACTCATCGAGGTGACGATCTTACAACCCGCTATTTAAGCTTCAAAAAAGATTCTACGTTTATCGAGTTAAGATCGATGTCTGAATTGTGGTTGGGAATTCCTTCAGGAGCAAAGCTTGAATGGCGATATAAAATTTCGAATGGGAAAAAAGATCTTATCGCTTGGATTTTTCGAAACGGTGACACCCTCAATATTATTCGTTTGGAAGCCCAAAACAAAAAATGGTGCCTACTAGGCCAGGCAAAAACAAATGAAGAGGCTCACACTATTGCCGATAGCGACAAAACGTGTGGGGGAATCACCATTTTTGGATTATATTAAAAAAAGTAAAGGAGCCCTATGAAAGTAATTAAACAAATTAGCATAATTTCCCTGCTTCTGATTTCTTCTTTCCCCGCCGCAAAAGTATTTGGCCAAACCTTTGAATCACAATACACCCCCGTCGTTCGCTGTAAAACGATCTCCCAAATCAAAGCACCCAAAGAAGCCCCAGAACACGGCGGAAAAACGACGGATCTCTGTCCCGGCTTAGAAGGCTATAAAGTTTACAACATTAGCGAACACATCCATAATTATCTCATGCTCGAAAAAGGCAAAGAGAAGATCAAACTCTTTCCCGAATCAAAACTCGTGAATGTGCCCATATTGGCAGGCGATAAACTCGAATGGCGCTACAAAAATGAAAATGGAACTAAAAAGCTGATTGCCTGGATTTATCGCGTGGCGGGAGAAGATTTAAATGATCCGAGTAAAATCAAAAAACCGCTGCAGGTAATCCGCCTTGAAGCTCAAAATCGTAAATGGTGCCTGCTAGGCGAAACAAATACGAACGAAGAAGCCCAAAAAATTGCCGATAGCGATAAAGGCTGTGGTGGAGTCACTCCTTTTGGACTTTATTAAGTCTTCTGTTTCTCTCCTTGACTTTCTCAAGACTTGGCGTTTTTCTTCATCACTTGTTTTTAAAATTCGTGAATAGGGAATGTGTCGATTGATATTTTCAAAAAATAAAATTTAAATGAGAAGGCCAGCGTTTTTGAAGTAAGAAGAAAAGTGCCGAACCTATCGATTTAAAAAATAGTGTTTCTTCAAATTTACTTAAAAGTATTTCCTTACGGCACGTTTTTCTGCGAACTGAGGAAATGCTGGCCTTTACAGAGGATAAAAAAATGAAAAAACTCATCGCGAAAATTACCCAAACCCAAGCTTGTTTTGGTGCGGTTATTTTGCGTTTAGTAATTGGGGGAATCTTTTTTAAAGCAGGCGCTGGCAAACTTTTTGGCTGGTTTGGCGGCCACGGGATCGAAGGCGCCGCGATGTTTTTCGAAAAATTAGGGATTCCCTACCCCTTGCATCAGGCCTATCTTGTGGGTAGCGTTGAGTTTTTTGGGGGGCTGGCCTTAATTCTTGGGCTTTTTACCCGCCTTGTTTCCATTCCTCTTGGCATTACCATGATCGTCGCCATTTTCACTGCGCATAAAGACGGCGATTTCTACTACCCTTTGGTGATTCTTGCCTCTTGCATTGCCTTGATCGATATCGGAAGCGGTTGCCCGTCGATTGATAAGAAAATTTCGAACTGTAATTGCGAACAGAATTGACAACTTGCCCGAATCTGTTAATTCCGGGTTGTCATGCAAACTCAAGCTTCTGCTCAAAAAATCCAGGAATTAAAAGAGATCTCCCGCCAACTTCGCATCGATGTGCTGAAAATGCTTCACCAAGCCAAATCGGGTCATACAGGTGGCCCTTTAGGCATGATGGAGATGATGGTGGGTCTCTTCTTTTATAAGATGAACCACGATCCGAAAAATCCTACCTGGGGAGATCGCGATCGTTTTATTTTATCGAATGGCCATACCGCTCCGGCCCTTTATGCCTGCTTAGCGCACGCCGGTTATTTCCCAAAATCCGAACTCCAAAACCTACGCAAATTGGGCTCTCCCCTTCAAGGACACCCCAAACGAAAGCCCGAGTGGGGTATTGAAATGTCTACCGGATCGCTCGGACAAGGAATGTCGATTGGAAATGGCATGGCTTTATCGGCCCGCCTCGATGGTAAAAAACACCGTGTTTTTAGTATGCATTCCGACGGCGAGGCCCAAGAAGGAATGTTGTGGGAAGCCGCCATGGCCGCAGGACACTATAAATTGGCCAACCGAATCTGCTTTTTAGATTACAACGGAATTCAGATCGACGGTTTTAATAAAGATATTAAAGATGTTTCTCCGCTCGAAGATAAATTTAAGGCCTTTCGCTGGAACGTGCTTTCAATCGACGGCAATAAAATGGAAGAAGTCGTTGCCGCCTTAGATGAAGCGGAAAAAGAAAAAGAAAAACCCACCATGATTATTGCGCGCACGATTCTCGGAAAGGGCGTATCGCTTTTTGAAAATAAACCCCACTATCATGGAGTCACGCCGAGCGATGAAGAACTAAAAATTGCTTTAGAAGAACTGGGAGCGAAGAACTAATGGAACAAATCGCAACAAGAGATGCCTACGGCAAAGCGCTGGCTGCCCTGGGAGAAAAAAATCCAAAAGTAGTTGTGCTCGATGCCGATCTTTCAGGTTCTACTAAAACAGGGGTTTTTGCAAAAAAATTTCCGCACCGTTTCTTTAATATGGGAGTAGCTGAGCAAGATCTCATGGGTACTGCCGCAGGATTTGCGCTTGAAGGCAAAATCCCCTTTGCTTCTACCTTCGCGATGTTTGCCACAGGCCGCGCTTGGGAAATTATCCGTAACTCCATTGTTTACCCACACCTTAATGTAAAAATCTGTGCAAGCCACGCGGGTTTGACTGTTGGAGAAGATGGCGCAAGCCACCAAACCGTTGCCGATGTCGCTTTAATGCGCATGATTCCAGGCATGACCGTTTTGGTTCCTGCAGATGCCACCGAAACCGAACAAATGATCTTTGCAGCCGCAGAATATCAGGGCCCAGTCTATGTGCGACTTGCCCGAGCCAAAAGCCCAGTTCTTTTTGGTGCCGATTATAAATTTGAAATCGGCAAAGCAAAAATCTTAAGAGAAGGCAAAGAACTCGCCTTAATCGCTTGTGGCTTAATGCTTGCCCCCACTTTGGAAGCCGCAAAAATATTGGCCGATCAAAATATTTCAGTCACGGTCGCGAATTTCTCGACGATTAAACCGCTCGATACCCAAACTTTAGATCGCTTGGCGAAAACTCATCAGAAAATCATGACCATCGAAGAGCACTCGGTTTTAGGAGGCTTAGGCGCTGCAGTGGCCGAATACTTAAGCGGAACCCATCCTATTTTCATTCACCGAATGGGAGTGCAAGATGAATTTGGCCAATCCGGGACCGCTGAAGCCTTGTTGAAGCATTATCATCTGACTACAGAAGATATCGTAAAAAATGCTCAAAAGCTTTTGGGTTCTTAAAGTTCGGCCCGATCGAGTAGATACTGAAGTGGGCCC
This sequence comes from uncultured Pseudomonadota bacterium, assembly GCA_964384365.1. Taxonomy (GTDB): domain Bacteria; phylum UBA10199; class UBA10199; order JADFYH01; family JADFYH01; genus CAYLKF01. The sequence goes on from CAYLKF010000005.1 coordinate 144,159, forward strand.
AGATTCAAAGCATCGGTATTTTTATTTTAAATAAGGAAAATATGAATTTTCTCCGCAAACGCCTAAAACAAACAAGCCTCCTTGTTTTTGTTTTTGCCTTAGGATTTTTTGCCCATCTTTCTCTCCCCTCTCTCCAAGCCTTCGACGACAATATCTACAAGGCCCTCGAATTATTCTCCAAAGTACTTTTTTATGTAGAAAGCGATTATGTTGATACGGTTGATGAAAAGGGTTTAATCGAAGGCGCAATCAAGGGAATGTTGAATACTTTAGATCCTCACACGCTCTACCTGACTCCCGATATTTACAAAGATTTAAAAGCCGATACCATCGGGAAATTTGGCGGGGTAGGCCTTGAAGTTTCTCAAAAAGATGGAATCCTTACCGTTATTTCTCCTATTGAAGGTACTCCTGCCGCCAAAGCAGGAATCGAGCCCGGCGATCGCATCGTGCGCATTAACGGCGAATTCACCAAAGATATGAGTTTAAGTGATGCCGTGAAAAAAATGCGTGGCCCAAGAAAAAGTAAAGTAACGCTCTATATCTACCGCGAAGGTTGGAAAGAAGGGCACGAATACGTTTTACACCGCGAAATTATTAAAGTGAAAAGTGTAAAGGCCGAACTGATTGATAAAAAATATGCCTATCTGCGCGTTGCAAGTTTTCAAGAACGCACCGCTGAAGATTTAACAAAAGCAATTGCCGAGCTCGAAAAAAGCTCAGGGGGCCTAAAAGGAATCATCCTCGATTTACGGAGTAATCCGGGCGGGCTTCTCGATCAAGCCGTCGAAGTGAGTGATCTCTTCATCAAAGAAGGTTTACTTGTTTCAACCAAGGGCAGAACTCACAAACTCGAAGAACGCAAAGCCTCCGGCAAAGCACTTTATCCTGCAATTCCGATGGTGGTCTTAGTGAATAAAGGCTCCGCTTCTGCTTCTGAAATTGTGGCTGGAGCACTCCAAGATTATGGTCGGGCCTATGTGATGGGAACTCAAAGCTTTGGCAAGGGTTCGGTCCAAACTATTATCGATTTGGGAGACGGTATTGGTCTCAAACTCACCATCGCAAAATATTACACGCCGAAGGGCCGCCAAATTGATGGAAAAGGCATCACCCCCGATCAAATCGTAAAACTCGATACGGCCGAAACACAAAAAGCCGAGAGTCAAAAACAAAAGGCAGAGAAAGACGAAGACGAAACCATTAGTAAAGAAGATAATCAAAAACAGGCGGCCATCACACAAATCAAAAAAATGACGGGAGGCCTATGAGTTCTTTTTTCACCCCCGAACACGAACTTTTTCGAAAAACAGTGCGGCAATTTGCCGAGCAGGAATTACTGCCTCACCAAAAAGAATGGGAAGAATCGGGAGAATTTCCACGCTGGGTGTTTGAAAAAGCCGGAGAGCTTGGCTTGCTGGGCGTGCATTATCCTGAATCAATCGGCGGTGGAGGCGGCGATTACTGGTTTGAAGTTTGCTTAGTCGAAGAAATGATGCGCTGCCGAATGAATGGCCTAGTGATGGATCTCTTGGTCACTTGCGGTATTTCTACACCGGTGATTAATAAAATTGGAACCGAGGAACAAAAGAAAGAATTCTTGATCCCTGCTCTCCAAGGAAAAAAAATTGGAGCCTTAGGCATCACCGAGCCCTCCGGCGGCTCCGACGTCGCCTCTCTAAAAACTACCGCTAAAAAAGTAGGGGATGACTACATCATTAATGGTTCTAAAACATTCATCACCAATGGGGCACGTGCCGATTTCATTACCTTGGCAGTGCGAACGGGCGGTGCAGGTTATCAAGGGGTGAGCTTAATTCTTTTCCCAACAGATACCCCCGGTTTTAAAATTGGCCGCAAGCTCAAAAAACTGGGAAATTATAGCTCCAATACCGCCGAGCTTTTCTTCGAAGATTGTAAAGTTCCGGCACGCTATTTACTGGGCGAAGAAAACCATGGTTTTTATTACATCATGCAAAATTTTCAGGGTGAACGCCTAGGAGCTGCCCTCATGGCCACGGCCCATATGCAAATTATGTTGGAAGATGCCATCCGTTATGGCATGGAACGCCAAGCCTTTGGAAAACCCTTGGCAAAAATGCAAGTCTGGCGACACAAGTTTGCCGAGCGCTTGAGCCAACTCGAAGCCGCAAAGCAACTCACTTATCACGCTGCCGATCTTTTTAACCGAGATCAAGAGGCAACTCGCGAAATTTCAATGGCAAAACTCTTCGCCTGCGACTTGGCTTGCCAGATGGCCTATGATTGTTTGCAGATCCATGGCGGCTATGGCTACATGGAAGAATATGATATTGCCCGCGCCAATCGCGATCTGCGGCTCCTCACCATTGGTGGTGGTGCCTCAGAGGTAATGAAAGAAATTATTGCGAAGTTGAGTGGACTATAATTCTCTCTCAGACTCTTTGAGGGGGAGGCTCCATTCTGCTGTGCAGGATGGAGGGGGCGACGCGAGCCCCTATGAAATCATGAAAGAAATTATCGCTAAACTTTCGGGTTTATAATTTAACATCACCACGATCTGCCTTCTGGAACCTTCAAAAAAAGGCCCAGATGCAAGGCTGCTTTAAATGAGCAAACCGGAGCGTACGGGGTTGTACGTGAGGATTGCGAATGAAAAGCAACGCCGCAGATGGGTATTTTTTGGAGGTTCCTCTATGATCCGTCTCTACCAACATCCCCTTTCCCCCTACTGTCACCGTGTTCGCATCGTCTTGGCTGAAAAGGGCCTCGATTACGAAATCATCCCGATCGACTTCGCTAAAAAAGAAAACAAGAGCGATACCTTCTTGAGATTAAACCCCTTGGGAAAAATTCCAGTCTTAGCCGACGATGATTTGGTGATTGCCGATTCGAAAGTAATTAATGAATATTTAAACGATGAATACCCCTACCCTGAGCTTTTACCCGAAGACCCCCAGCAAAAAGCTCTAGCACGCATGTGGGCTGCCCGCATCGACGATATGGTGGTTAAACCCTTTACCGAAATTTACTTTGCTCATCGCGATCAAGAAGAAGGTAAAGCCGTGGACGAAGCAAAAATGGAAGCGAATAAACTCTTGATCTTTCGCTTTTATGAAGGGGCTGAGAAAGTCTTAAAAAATAAACAGTATTTAGTTGGGGATTTTTCGTTAGCCGATGTTGCAATCGCGCCTTGTGTAGATCGTCTTGAAAAACTCTCTTTAGGACCCGCCTCGCATTTAACGGCCACGCTTGCTTATTTTAAGCGCCTCGACGGGCGACCGAGTATTGCAAAAACAAGGGCTTAAAATCTCCTGGGTGTCATTCCCCGACTTGATCGGGGAATCCAAGTTCACTGTGGTAAAAATGGATCCCCCGGTCAAGCCGTGGGATGACAAAATGTGTTCAGGAGATCAATTCTAATTATTTTTTCCAAACGTATTTATAGGGCACAGTCCCATCTTCCCGAATAAATCGGAATTGTAATTCTGTGGGGAAGACTTCAAAAAATCCTAAACCATGACTGGCTTCCGTATAATAAAGTTGGATATTTTTGGGCACACCGCGCGGAGTTTCGAGTCTTCGTCCACCGGTTCCCAAAATCAGCTGTTCCGGCTTACAAGTATCGGAAGTATCTTTTAAGTGAGAAAAGAAATGCTCATCGCTCGAAAGCATTAAATCAACTTTTCCACAAACGAGAGGACGTAATCGGGGCCAGAGTTTCTTTTGGTCCATATCATCATCACCACCAGCATTATCGATGATCGGATGATGCAAGGCCAAGATTTTCCAGGTTGCGCGAGAACGGTCGATCGCTGTGGAAAGCTCTACCTCTGCTTCGTGGGTGAATTTGCTGGTATTGATCGCAAAGACTTCGACGAGTGGGGGAGTCTTGCTTTTTATCTTATTATCTACCGGATAGCTGAAAGAATAATTGAAGGCTGGCATTCTCCAATACGGATCTTTCTTGCTATACTCAACCTGGGCCAAGGCGTTTCCTTTCCAATCGTGGTTTCCCACAATGGCATACATCGGAACCTTTAAAGGATGATAAATCGAAGCATAGCGAGATTCCCATCGAGGATCATTCACGCTCTCCACACCATCTTCGTAGAAATTATCTCCTAAAAAGAGGCCAAAATCACAATTTAGGAGCGCACAAACTTTTTGAGTTTGAGCAGCTACGTTCTTTTCAGCCTGATTGCCGGTGCCCCAATCTCCAAATGTAAAGAAATGGAGCGGATTGACGGAACCTGCAGGGGCTCTTTGTTTTTTAGCCCAAGCCGGCGCCGATATTGAAAATGCGAGTAACAACGATAGGATAAAAATCCTTCTCATACCTTACCTCCCTTGATAAGTTAAATAATCTAATATGATACCAGAATCCGAAACATTATTAAGTTATTTTTTAAAACAGTATAACTTGTTAGACCCCTCTAAATATCTACATCTGCCGTCAAGTCTGCTCTGCAACATTGATTCTTCTGAAATAAAAAAAACGGCTAGGCAACTCTTTACAAATTTAAACAATTCGGAACAAAAGGCTCAAAAAGCCTACAATTTTATCCGCAACAAAATTCTCTATTCTCTCGATTCTTGGAAAGTTTCAGCGAGCGAAACCCTCCATAAAAAATCAGGGATGTGCTTTAACAAAAGTAATTTAATGATCGCTCTTTTGCGTGAGGCCAAAATTCCCTGCCTTTATTCGGCACTTTGGATCTCGAAAGAGGCTTTTGCTTGGATGAAAAATCTCAAATTATATGAAAAAATCAGTCCACAGACTGTTCACCTCTACGTGGAGGTTTATTTGGGAGAGAAAATAGGATGGCGACGCTATGTGGAAACCTCGATGGATCCAGCGCTACGCCGTGCCTTGGATGCCAAAGGGCATCGCCCTTTCGAACATGTTTTGAGAGATAGACCCATTGAGCGTTTTTCAAGCGCTGAAGAAGTTTTAGAGTGGCGCGAGCACTATAAAAAAGAATTGGGCTACGAAAATAAAATTACGGTTGAAGAGATGGAAGAAGCGAATCAATGGATGGGAAAATTGCGAAAAACTACGCCTCGAACAAAGATCGTTCAAGCTGAGACTGGCGAATGATAGACTGAAGAGTTCCTATCTTGATCTCCCGATGATTAGGCACCGGTACGGTAATGGTAGAACTTTCTAACTTTTTCTGTAAGACAACATGGCTACCTTTTTGCCTCATCAAAACAAAACCATGTTTTTGTAAAATTTTACAAATTTGTTCTCCAGAAAATACCTTTAATTTACCCAACTGCCACCTCAAGAGGCGCTATGTAAATTTCAGAATGCATTCTCTCCGAAATTTCTGATTCGCTTGCCGTTTCAAAAAATAACCCAATCGCTTCCGATAAGTTCTTACGCGACTCTTCTACGGTGCCTCCTTGGCTGGCAATATCCAGCTCAGGGCACAAAGAAACATACCCATCCCCTTCTTTTTCTATAATCGCTGTTAAATGATGTATTTGTTTCATAAGCACCTCTTTATTTGTAGAGTATATATTGCTTCCTTTTATTTAAAAACCCTTTTTTCCCCTCTTCATAAAAGCCTACGATTTCTTTCCAAGGTTTTCCCGATTCGAGTGCCTTTCGAAAACGGGAAGAACCCGTGAGTAAATCAATAGCGGGAATATCGGCCACAAACTCATAAGGCTTTTCACGCCATTTGAATTCTTCAGGATATAAATCGTGTAATGCCTTCAAAATCGCTAATCCTAAAAGATACGGTTTTAACTTTTTTCGATCGGTCACGTGAATCTGCAAGCCCCCGCAAACTTCTCCGGCCAGTTTTTGAAACATTGGCTTAAAATAAAGAGGGCGGAAATAAACTCCTTTTAATTTAAATTCCTGCAAATATTTTTGTAAGGCCTCTGGGTTTACAAAGGGCGCTCCAAAAACTTCGAAGGGGCGTGTGGTGCCTCGGCCTTCAGAAACTTCAGTGGCTTCGAGCAAGCACAAACCCGGATACACAAGGGCTGTTTCTAAAGTGGGCATATTCGGAGAAGGTAAAACCCAAGGAAGGAGAGTTTGATCAAAATATTTTACCCGTTTCCAACCTTTCATCGGAATCAAGCTGAGCTGACAATTGATTTTTTCTTCTTCATTAAAAAATTCAGCAAGCTCGCCAACCGTCATTCCATGCCGATTTGCGAGGGAGTAATAACCCACAAAAGATTCATAACCTTTTTCAACTCCTCCGCCTTCTACCTCTAAACCCCCTAAAGGATTGGGGCGATCGAGCACGATTACTTCAACCCCCGCCTGCCCGCAGGCCTGCATCATCAAAGCAATGGAGTAGACAAAAGTATAATAACGGCTCCCCACATCTTGCAGATCGCAAACCACGCAATCGAGATTTTTCAACCATTCTTGTTTGGGTTTTAAGGTTTCAAGCGTGGCTCCATAAAGGCTATACACCGGCAAACCGCTGATGGGCTCCACGGAGGAGGACACGTGTTCCATATCTTGAGCCACGCCCCAAACACCATGCTCCGGCCCAAAGAGAGAAACAATTTCAATCCTTTCGTGCTTAAAAACTTCCAGGATGTGTTGAAGACGCGAATCGACGCTCGCCGCATGGCAAAGCAAACCTACGCGCTTCTTTTTAAGTTTCTTTTTTAAGATTGAAATTTGATCGAGGCCTGTTTGCATAAATTTTCATCAATAAATGATTAAAACAAAATTAACCCTTCGGCAGTCAATTCTTTAAAATCTTTATCCAGAGTAAAAAGAGAAACTTTATGTTCAAGAGCAGTCGCAGCAATAATCGCATCCCCAGCACCCAAACGAGGATGTTTGGCTAATAAAACTGCTGCTTTTCTGTAGGCTAATTGAGAAATTTCTAAAAACGGAAAAGAACCGAGGTGAGCTTCGTGAGTTTTTCTTACATCTTCTGAACGAAATCCTCCTAAATACTCAACCCATATTTGACCACAGAGCGCCGCTTGGTTACTCGACACAAGCAAATACATTCGTTGCCCCAAGTCTGTGTCCTTTTCTCGAAATAAGCTAATCCAGACGCTTGTATCTACGAGGACCATTTTTTCTTTCTTCTCAACTTTTTAATATTTTTGAATGAATGAGGAGACTTCTCGGAAAAGAGCAGTTCAAGGTATTTTAACCGCTCTTTTAAAGCAACATAGTCTTTTAATGAGGTGACAATTGCCTCGCTATATCCTTTGGCTCCTGTCAATTTTTGAGTCTTTTTCAAGAGGTCTTCTTGGATTGTAATAGTAGTACGCATATGCACTTTATCTCATAAAGTGATGCTCTAGGCAAATTATTTTGCATCTGTTTAAGAGACCCCAACCGCCATCTCACACCTGCTAGCAAAGCCCTTGGTACCAGGTGAGAATGTAATTAACTCCCCAAAATCTGAGTGGCAACATGAACACGTTCTTGCGCAAAGAAGGAAGTATGGCTCACAAGGCCAAAAACCAAGAGCACGCCCAAGGCCGCCCACCGCGTGTTCGACTGCCCCCTTCCTGCCCTCTCTCGCACTCCGCTAATCTGTTGTTTGCGAACGGGCGGGCGAGCATTTTCAAGCTCAGGAATCTGACCTTGAAGTCTTTCTAAAGTGTCAATCACCGATCGAGCCACTGCGTCTTGATGTTCTTGACGCATTCCCGATTCTGCAACGCCTCGGAGTTGTTGAATTGCTTCGGTGGCTTCGATCAAGGCACCTGATACAGCACGGCCTTCGGCCAAAGCGCTTTCGGCTAGCTGCTCGGTTCTCTCAATCCAAGATCGCCAACGCCCTAACAAGCCTTCATAATCCGCTTGATTCAATTCACGAGCCCTTACTCGGGCTAACATTCGCAAAGTTCCAATGGCCAAACTCGAATCGAGCCAGTGGGCATCTCGCCAAACGGGACGAGTTTCAGCAGACGGAGGAACTTCGGCAGACGGAGCAGAAACAGAATGTTCTCCAGAAGATTGTTCTGTGGACAAACTTTCACTTCCTCTTGTTTCTCGCTGTCTTGTACGCGTGTCGGACACCGATTCCGCGGAATCATTCGCCCCAAGCGATCTACGATAAATTTCTAAACTCGCGGCTTCCTCGCAAATCTGTAAATCAAGCGCCTCCGCGCGGGCATGCGCTTCGTCTCGACGTGCATCATCGCTCTCTTGGCCGGCAATCAACTGAGCTTCTATATAGCGCGCCATTAAAAGCGGCAGGTTCGCAACTCGTGCACGCACATCAGTGGGCAAATCGTTTTGAGAATCACGTGCGTAAGCATCTAAAATATCTCGAGCTTGCCCTAACAAAGAATCTTCGGGAGCTTCAATCACCTGACTTCGAAAACGGCTACGCAAGGATGCGCTAGCCTGGGTTTGCTGGTAAGGATCTGCAATTCCGAGTGCCCTGGCTCGCAGCATGGCACGCTCATCTAAAGCACGAAGTAAATCGGGGCTCATTCTCGCAAGCCCACGGCGGGGAGTGCCACGCACACTCGATTCAACCTGCGCCGCATCTCGGCGATTTTCTTCATCCAGCCGATCGGATCTTCTTTGGCGCTCAGCAAGCTCGGCATTACTTACTCGGGCTTCGGCGAAGGTTTGAGTTTCGTCAGACCTCACCCGTCTGCCTGAAAATCCCCTCGCCTCCTGCGAAGGCTGCCCCCCTTTACTAAAGGGGGGGTGGGGGGGACTTTGGGTTGGATTGCTAACGGCCCCGTTTGCAGGGGAAAGGTCTAAACTCGCACTATCACGTCTCCGATTCCTCCGCTCAGGCCGTGGTAATGCTCGATCTAAAACCTCTAAACTCACCACCGCCAATGCAGCCCCACCCACTCCAATTAAAGCAGCCGGTGCCAACAAAGCACCGCCCACAATTCCTAAGGCCGCATTCAGAGCCACAGCTCCGCCCACTGTGCCTAAACCAAAACCGCTAAGCGCTGCGCCAATTTCTCCGTAAGCAAAGCCCCCTTGCCCACCGCGCGGATCGCGGGTGCCACGGGCACGGCGAGTAACAGGATTTTCTTCTCGTCTCACTTCTTCCCCTTCGTCTCCACGCCCCGGAGCATCCGCAACCACTCGCACTTGCTCGGGAGAGGGCTCCGCCGCCACTTCCGGGGCTACACGAACTCGGGCAGCTCCCTGCCCCGTTTCTCCCTCGCTTCTTCTAGTCCGCTCCAAAACCGCATCAATTTCTTCTAATCGCCCTCTTGCACGCCGACTCACTTCTGCATCGGCATGCCGTGTTAACCCTTCAACCGTTGTGCGCCACGCGTCGATTTCTGTTCGCCAAGTGTCATCTAATTCTTGAGGAAGAAGTTGAAGAATATTTGCCAGTTCCGCGCCCAAAGCCTGCTGAGGAGATCCCCCTCGACGCATAATCTCCTCAACTTCGGCACGAAGTAAGCGACTCCAGCGGTAGAAGCAGGGGTTATTTCTAAAAGAAGTTCCGAAAGTATGAGTTCTAAAAATACTCGCGAGATCAACCGAAATCCGCCCACCCGCTCGCACCGCGTCTTCCATACGCTGCATCACGGCCGCGAGTTCTTCAGGCATGCCATAGATTCGATCTGCAAAAAGCGTTTCTAGAATGGGATTTGCTAATAAAGAAGCGGGATCGACTTCTCGTAAGCGCGCTACGTAAGCTCTCAGCGCTTGAGGATGTGTTCTCCAAAGCTCTGCTAAAAGTTTTTTTCTTTCTTGCACATGGGACCTTCGACTCGCAAACCAGAGAGCAAGGTTGGCCTTTTCTTGTTCCGTTGTTTCTCTTTCTCCTTCACCCAAGCGATAAAGCCTTAAGAGGCTTAGGTGGGGTTCCCCTGTGCGTGCATCAAATTCAACCTTAAATGTTCCACGATTATTGGCATCTTGCGCCACGCCCCCTGCTTCATGGGCTTGCGGGCGTCCTACCACTACTTCAACAATCAAGGCTGGCAAATCGTCCACGCTCGGTAATTCTCGTCGCCTCAAAAGTGCAGCGGTCACTGCATCGCATGTAATCCTTACAATCTCCCCCCCGTATCTCTCGGTTCCGAGTTGACTCGCCAAGTGTTGTTGAAATTGACCTGCAAAAGGTCGTAAAGCTGGAGCGATTCGTCTCAGATAATCCCGATAGCGCAACAATAACTCATACGCTTCTGCCCGCGAATTGGCATTTTGCAAAACTAGATCAACCAACGTATAAAAAGTTTCTTCTCCTAAGATCCCCCCATCCACCGCCGATGCAGCTTCACGGAGCATGTCGCGCGCATAATCAGTCCCTAAGGCTTGAACTACCTCAATTCGGTGATTGACGGCCTCTGCAGGAGATTCTTCAACACTGCGTGTGAAAAGGTGCCTAAGACTGGGGCCTAGCATTGAATCGCCGTAATTGTGGACTGCATCACGAATCGCGCGCTGGGCTTTTTTACTGAGAGGCCGCCTTTCCGCTACAGCCACAGTCGATTGAACTACTCTCCACCCCGGTGGCACCGCCTCTCGATTCGGATTTCGCTCATTCAAGCGTGCGCGAATGCGCCAATAGGTTTCGAGATGTTCTGCCCTCTGCACTAAGATCTGAGCCCCCAACGTTATTCCGATCAAAGAGAAGCCCCATCCCGCATTAGTAGTCACCGCAAAGCCTAAAAAGCTGAGCAATCCCCCCACCATTGCCACTCCTATGCGGGCTTTGTCTCTTCCATCCAAACTTATTTCGACCCCTCTACTTTGCTGCATCGCCCGCTCATTCTCCGGCAAATACTGCTCCAAGGCTCCCAATTCTCGGATTGCCTCGGCGCGCGCGTCCCAATCGATTTCTCCGGGATTTTGAGGATTGGTGAGGTAGCGCTCGTTCACATAGCGCACTAAGGCTTCTTGAAGCCGACGAAACTCGGTAGAAAATTCATTTTGCGTTCTTTCGCAAAGAGCTTGAAAGCGGGGAGATAGAATTCCATCCTCAAACAAGTGAATTTCTTGGGCAAGATCAAACTCCTCGGGTGTAAGCTCAGCCACCTGCGCTCGTGCCTCTTCCAAGGTGCAAAAACGAATGTCGGAAACATTTCTCCATCTCGCTTCGAGCTCTCTACAAATTTCAGGAAGGGCTTCTACACTCGGAGCACCCAACACGCCTCTTAAAATTCCCATCAGATGAACATCCGATGCGGGATAATGAGCCGCTTTGGCCAACAAGGCGCGTCCCTTGCGACTCGCCAAAAAGCGAATCACTTCGATCTTGCGATTCTGGCGCAAACCATTCGGCAATTCTTCAGCGCCTCTTTCTCCTGCGACGACCGCCTCTTCTAAAGCACGGCGCATCGCCAAGCGCGCATGCCCTCCTCCAAAATTCGCTCGTTCAAAACTATTCAATGCGTCGTTCACTACACTACGTTGCGCAGCAGATAACCGCACCCGCACCGGTGCTGCCGTTGCACGAAAAACTCCATCTGGGCTCACTCCACCTTCTTCACGACGCGGCGCCGAATAACCACGGCCTTGAACATAGCGATAGGCTTTCCTTCGCAAGAAATTCACACAAGCCGCGAGCACCGTGCCACTACCCGGCCCTGCGGCCAAAACCGCGAAAGCTGCCACGAGCATTAAGGTTTGAGGGCTATAATCTCGAACCACTCTCATATGTACTTGAGGATTTTGAACCCCGTCGGCATCTGGCTCGACTTCTTGCGTTGGATTTCCTCGCTCCAAATTCTCTTCGGCGGGCACGCGATCGGGAGGCCCACCCGCTACATGCGCATCCTGTGGGGCCAAATAAGCAGCAGGATCCACTTCATCTTCACGACGGCCAGGAGCTGCGGCTTCTCTCACTTGCCCTTCTGCGGGAGGAGTTTCCGCCGGCGCTTCGGTGGGTGCACGGCCGTCATTATTATTATCATTCGTCCCCGCCCACACCTCACCACCCAACGCCGCCATCACGCCACTGAGGACTACTGCGCCGATCAAGGCGACAGCGCTCGGAGGAACTCCACCACCGCGCGGATTGCGGGAGGGAGGAGTTTCTGTGGATGTTGTTTGATTTTCTCTTGTTTCTGGAGAACTTGCTGGCGTGTCGGACACCAAAACTTCTTGTAGGGGCAATTCATGAATTGCCCCTACGTCATCTTCGTTCTCTCGACGTCGACGGGCTGCAGCTGCACTAAACCTCTCTCCACCCGCGGGTGTTGGATGAGGAGAGGCCGGTGCTTCCCCCGGTGTTCGTCCTCCGGAGGGCGTGGTGGGAGGTTCGGGTGGACGATCAGAATCGGTTCCCGCGCGCGCTTCGGCACCCGCGAGAGTAAGGGCTAAAAAGGTTCCAATAAAAAGAGCAGCGCCACCAGCGGAGGGAGGGCCGCGGCGATTGTTCCGCGTATTATCGTTGGAACGGCGCAAGAGACGAGAAAGTAAATCGCCCAGCGTTTGACGTGCGCTGATCCACGTGTTGCGCACATCGTTAAAGCTAAACCCACTTTCATCTCTCTGCTCCACGGGGAGCTCTAGAGGAGCCAAATCATCGGGCCTCCCTTGCGCATCTCGGCCTTCGACAGGCGCTTGAGCGCGCTCTGCGGCAGAGGCCAGAGGGCCTTGCGGTTCGGCATTCAATTCTTCGGCAGAGCGGGGCCCAGGCCGGCCACGCGTGGGCGAACTTTCGTTCGAGCCCTCTTCCACCGCTTCAGTAACGCGTTCGGGGCGCCCCTCTTCCAAACCCATCAATTCTTCTACTGTCACCCCACGACGCGCCAACTCAAGCGCCCAATCGCTACGATACTCGCCAAACTGAGTATTCCTGCCAAAAAATCGGAAAAGTTCGATTAAGGTAGGGGCCAGTTGGCGCAGATCGGCGCGCTCATTTTCAATCACCATTCGGTAAACCCGCGATAATCGCTCACTTTGGCGGGCGCATATTGGCTCTTGTTCGAGATCTGCTACCAACGCCCGCAAGATTCGGGCAAAATGCCTAGGGCTTTGAAATTGAGCTTCGCTCCATAAACCGCTTTGATACAAGCCATTAATGAAATGTTTATAAGGCCGAGCCGCATCTAAACGCCTCGATAAATCTTCCATCGCCTCTAAAATTTGATCGGTTTCTTCAACACGATCTCCCGGGCGACTTGAGGCTCTCATCATAATGAAAGCGTTGGTAAATCCCCCCATCTGCGATGAAATATTGTGACTTCCTTCATTCGCAAGCTCCTGAGCCAAAGCGAAACGATCTGCAAAAGAGGCTTGAGGATCTCCGCGCATCGCATCAATTCGGGCATGCAATCTACCTTGGCGATATCGCCTCACGGCATCGAGCACGCGCGTGATTCCCGTGGCATCGGCAATGGCTCGAGCCAACGCCCGCCCACGCTGAGTGGTGGCCATGAGAAAGGCGCCTGCAAAAATTACTTGAGGCAATGAAACGCCTTGAGCTCCACCGGCCATTTCCACCATGCCAAGCATGAAAGCGCCTCGGGCTAAAGGATCGTCTCCCAAGATTCTTGCTTGAACGGCAGCCTCAGATCGAGGCGCCCCTTCTGCAATCACATTTCCTGCGGCATCCAGGGCGTTGCCATCTGCATCGACATATTCCACTTCGACATCCACACCCTCATCGGCCACTACTCGAACACGAGGCTCCTCTTCTATTTCCACACGCACTCGCTCTGTTGGAGCAGCTTCCTCCGGAGCTTCAACAGGAGCACGACGGCGCTCTTGTTCCGCGACGAGTCTAGCTCTTAAAGAGGTTTGCTCCCGCGATCGATCACACCCATCGATCAAACGCTGAATTTTTGCATCGTTAAGTTGAGCAAGAGCTTCTCCTACACGTTCTGCAACCAAAGGATTTGTTTCTGCAGCCGCCACGAGTGCCTGTAAAACCCAGAGCACCGCCACACTGCCATAAGAGTCTTCATAAAGATAACCCTCGCAAACCCGGAAAATTTGAGAAACTTCAAAATCACCTGGATTACTTTTTGCCAAGCGGGCCATCTCGTGCCCATTCTCATTTTGAACATTGACCGAACGCTGCAAAAGTCGCTCAATCTTCAAATACACAGCCGTCATTTCTCTTCCCGCACGGCTCTCTGCTACTCGGGCACGCAAGAAATTATCTCGGCTTCGTTCAACCATGGCGGTAATGCGGGCTACTGCTTCGGGATGCGCCTCTAGGTTCTCACGCCTTACAAGCTCACAGACCAATTGGACTGATGCGTTGTCGCCCCTTTCCATTAAATCACGTACCAAACGATTAATTACCGCAGTATCTTCATGCGTCAAAATAGCTTCAGCCCAAACCCTTGGCCCTATCACTTCCACGGCGCGGGTCAGAGCTTCTAGAGCATTTCGGTGATAATATCCTCCCACATGTTCGAGAAGGCCCGCGAAGAGATTGGCAAATTCATGAGGAGACAATGCGCGAATTGCTTCTTGAAGCGCTTCTTTCCAAGCAGAGCGATTCAATTCCCCGAAGGCAGCCCCTACAATGCGAAGGGCAAGATCTTTCTGATGAGTTTGGAAGTGAGGAGAGCGAGTAAGTGCACGTAAAAATCTTAAAAAAGTGTCTGCATCAACGCGAAGAGGGGCTCGCCATTCGGTACCCAACACAGGAAGAAGAGATCTATTACTCAATTGATCTAAAAATCCAAGCGCTGCGCGCTTATAAGAAGTATCGTCGACTTCTTCTCCCTCGAGTGTACTCAAGTGACGCCCCATGATTATATGAGGGTCACGCGTTAAATCAACCCGGTCCGGTTGATGTGGGAGGCGTGCTTGCATCAGTGCCACAATTAACGCTTGAGTGTGTGAAACCCCCGGAGGAATGCCTCCTCGATAATCCCCAACCTCTCCGGCAACTGCTTCCCATCGCTGGATTAAGCGTTGGTAATCTTCTTCCAACATCACATTCCTGTTTACACTATCTTCGTAACGAATAAGCTCCGCACCCTCAAAAGGTTCGGTGCCAATCTGCCCTGTTTCAAAATTTACCCAAAGAGTCATCCGTTGAGCTCGGGGAATAGCATTTAAACGTTCAACCCATGCGATCACATCGGCTTGCAAACCAGGCTGCCTATTCCAAGCCCAACGCGCAAAATCCTCTTGGTGATTATAACGCACATCTCTTGAGAGAGGAGAAGAAGGGGGAATAGGTTTATAAATCGCATCGGCTAATCGCCGAAAATTTCCGCCCTCTAAAACCCGAGCAGCAAAATCAAAAATGCTTCTCCAAGTTCCTCGAGGAGTCACCGCCGCCATCGCCATACTGGTGCTCACCAGCCCCGCCACTTCTAAAAAGGTGCGTACTGGGCCCGTGGGCATCGTCATCGCAACGCCGAGTAATCCGACACCTACTGGCGTGAGCGCAGCGCCGCCAGGGCCGCGATCGGGAGGGGTGCGGGGTTCTGTGGAAAGATTTTGATTTTCTCTTATTTCTCGAGTGCTTGCAGGCGTGTCGGACACCGAAGCGAGGGGAGCACCCCCGCCATCATTTTCACCCCGCTCAGGATGTAGTTCGGTTTCGGCACCTCTCTCCAGCTCACCAGGCTCTATAGAATCCACTCTAGCATCGGGTGTGTTGGGTGGACCTTCAGAAGTAGTGCGATCATCGCGTCTTGGCCTTTCCCATACGTGGTAAACCTGAGAAAAGGGGTAAGGATGAGGCACTTCATTCCAATCCACTCTCGGAATA
This sequence comes from uncultured Pseudomonadota bacterium, assembly GCA_964384365.1. GTDB lineage: Bacteria > UBA10199 > UBA10199 > JADFYH01 > JADFYH01 > CAYLKF01. The sequence continues at coordinate 159,758 of CAYLKF010000005.1, forward strand.
TCTAAAACTGTATAATGTCTGCGACTAATCGCCACTCGAATATCGGCACGATTACTATGAATACCAGGACTCGTCGGAATAACAATTTCATCAAAGCCGCCAATTTCCGCAAAATGCTGTGCCTGAGCGATAAGATGTTCATATAAAGCCTCCGCATCCACACTCCCTAGAAATTCTGCAGAAGGATTAATATCAACCAAAACCAAAACCCGCTTACCTTCGCGATTAATTTCTAAGGTATTAATATAACCTACCGCTTGTTGGTTCTCGGTATCTTGAATGGCCAAGAGACGCTGATGAGGGTTATTCCAAACTTTCAAATCACCCACCACGCAAACACCCGACGTGTGAGGATACAAAGCATACAGAGGACCTTTCACCGCACGAACAGAAAGACTCACATCGCCCTCTTGGCGATAATCATAACGTTGTTTTTCAACAGCGATTTGCCTTAAAGACTCACCCACTAATTCATTCACCAATCTTTGGCGATTCACCTGACGCTCATTAATAACACGCAGTGTAGCCGCAAACCCAGCGGGTAAATGGCTTGCCGATAAAATTTTACGTTCAACTTCAGTAGGATCAATATTACGAAGCATCCCCTCAACTGCAGCTTCATTCACAAAACTACCGGTGGCGGTGCTCCATTGTGCCAGCAAGGCCACCCTGAAATTGCCGGGCGATCCAATTATCCCAGAGCCACGAGCATTTTGAGCAATAAAATCATTGGGAACCGAATCTTCATTAAAGACTTGATGCAAAAGACGAGGAATCGCTTCATCTTCGGTAAAAAGCCCTTCTAGCTCGGTGAGTTCTCCGTAGCCGGTTTCGTCTTGCATGGCAGCCAAACGCTCTCTCAAAGCCGGATCTTGATTAGCAAACGATAAGAAGAATTCTAAAAATTGTTGGCGATCAGCGGGCTTCCGGGGGGATTGAGTATAGGCTCGAGCTGCCACAACGACTTCATCCCGCGAAACATCCCGTTCGTAATTGCGAAGAGCATTTGCGAATCTTTCCCAAACCGGAGAAACCGCAGCACCTTCTCTTAATTGACGTTCACCGCGAGCTAAAACAAAAGTGCGCTCTACACCTCTCCACGCCACAGGAATATCCCCTCGTCGATCTCCTGCACCGAGCATTCTCCGCAACAAAGCAAGTCGTTCATTTTTCTTTACAAAAGTATTTCCGGTGGGAGGAGAAGCCATCTGCATCAAAGCTAAGAGATACTCTTCTCCTTCTTCACGGTTGGCTTGAGCATCGATGAGGGCTTGGGCATCGGCATGAGTCAACTCATCGGAAAGAATTCTAGCTCGCTCTCTCTCCATCTCTGCAAAGAAAGCATCTCCTTGGGCAAGATATCGAGTGTAAAGCGACGGAATAAAGCCATGCGTTCTTTCAATAAAAGTAAAAAGGCGCTCACGATGACTGGCGAGATCGGCAGGAAGCGCACCCTGCTCCACCGCTTCTAAGATGCCCTCCACAATTCCAAAACCTAAGCGGGGCCAACGCTCAAAACATTCCACATAAAGTTGAAAGTGGGCAGTCAGATGTGCCGCACCCACCCGCCCAAATAAAGCCCGCCGCTCATTCAACAAATCAAGAGTTCGGCGCCGATTATAAGGAGTGAGCGCGCGAACCAGCTTAAAAAACAAATCCACATTCTCACTACGATTAGCGTCGGAAGAAAGATCGCTCAGTGATTTATAAAATAAGACGGTTCGATAAATTTCATTCTGGGCCACACGCGCAATGCGGTATAGATCGGCTCGAACTTGAGCAGGATCGGTATGAATTTGTCCAAGAATTCTTGCTATGGAAGATAAGTTGGAAAACGCCCGGGCTTGGGGATGACGATCTTTATCACAAACCCACAAAAGAATTTGCCGCTGCTGATCGATGCTAAAACCTAATCTTCGGAGAGTTTCTGCCCCGTCTCGTAATTCTCGATAAACGGGCAAAACATTGGTGCCGGCTTCTTTGGCAAGAGCAAGTAGGTAATCGACTCGTTCCGGGACGGCAGCTACTAAAGGCTCTACGGCCTCGATTCCGCGAGCTAAAGCCTCGTGAATCGGCCCCGCATTTAAATATCTCGCCACTCCAAGAACCAAACGCCGCTGCTCTGCAACTGGCCAGGCTTGAACCCGCATAGCCTGAGCCAACGCCGGCATTCCTCGCAATAGATCGAGCACGTATCGATCGGTCTGCTTAAAAGAAACCATTAAAAAATCGTGTTGTTCTTGAGCAGACCATCCATTCTCGCCGAGAGCCCTGATCGCATTCAGAGCTCCATGATACATCTCATAGATACGGTGCTGATACCCTGTACTTACAACAACCATCTCACCCGGGGGAGCTGGAGGCGCTTCCCCTGCATGATAAGTTGCTTTTTCCAAAAGCACAGAAACAAATGTTCTTTGCTGAGTAATCTGCCATCTTTGGTTTTCGAGTTCCTGAGTTAAACTCGCTAAATTTCTAAAAGCCTCTGGAGTGTATTGTCCGGCTTTAGCCAAAAAACTTTCTAAGAAATTTTTTTGTACGTGAGGCTCGGGATAAAGACGCGCAAGGGCTGGCAAGGCCTCGGCGGCGGCACCAAAACTTTCCGCAACCCGTCTTCCGAGACGAGGAATAGTATTTCGCGCAAAGCTATAGATTTCTTCTGCGCTCCAACCGGTATTAGAAAATCTGCGAAGAGAATCAGCCAACGTTGCGGTATGTAAGGGCTGATATTCCTGCGCGCTTGCTAAGAGCAAAACCTCTTCTTGTTGAGCAAGATTCCAACCCAATTCTTGAAAAACCGAGATTAAGCCAGCAAGACCGCCGAAAAATTCTTCGGTGCGATCATTCCCTCTTGAAGATTTTTCGAATTCCTGAGCTAGTAAACGAGATTGCGCTTCTGCACTCCAGTGCGCTGCGCTAAGAGTTCTCACAAAGCTTGCCAAATGATCATAAACAGCCAAAGAACCCATCGCATAATCTTGAATGATTCTTTCTAAGGGGCCTGCCTGTTGCTCGGCATTCCAGCCTGCCTCATGAAAAGCCGCAATAACTCCCGGAAGTTTTTCGAAAATCTCAACTGCTCGCTCATGCGCCCTCTCTGCCACAGAAAACAAATAACGTCTTTGACGATCAGGTGCCCAACCTTCACTGGTAAGAGCCTCTAAAATGGCGGGAATAACTGCATAAACTTGAGAAGTAGTGACACCTCCACGATCTGCTACTAACTTCAAAAAATTAGTTTGTTCTTCAACAGGCCAGTGATGATTTCTAAGGGAAGTAAGTATGGCCGGCAAGGCTTGGTAGGCTTCTAAAATCTGGGAATGCTGTGCGCCGCGCGCCACTGCGAGCAATACAGTAGCAATTTGAGCAGGGCTTAAAGCCGGCTCCGCGGCCGCAAGAACCACAAACTCGCGTGCCGAGCCCAAGACTTCTGCCGTGCGAGTACCGGAGTAATCCATTACGGGCGTAAGCAAGTGAAGTTGTTCAGCAGAAGATAATCCATTCTCTCTCAAAGTTTCAAGAAACGCAGGCAAAACTTCTAACGTGCTAAGCGATCTTTCTGCAACGCCCGCTGCAACAATTTTAAATAAAATTTTAGATTGATCAACCGGGCTCCACTCGGCGGGAAGTAGCTCGACCACCCGAGCACAAGCCAGCAAAACGGGCTGCAAATCGCCCTCCCTCATTTCAGCAAGCCGAAGGAGAACTTCGTGTTGTTCGCGGGTAGCCCACCCCCGGTTTGTAAAGGCGGCAAGCAAGGGAGGAATCGCTTCTAAAACCTCGCTTAGATTTTGGTGATCACCAATCACTCCATCGAGAATTTCCGCTTCTTGAGCCACGGAGAACCCTGATTCTTGCATTCGACGCACAGCCGCTTCCATGCCCCGAAGCACAGCAGCCGGGGTTCTCACCTGGTTATTCCACATTTTTCTAAACAAAACGTCTACGATTTCTTGTTTCTGTTCGGGACTCCAAGCTGCTTCTTCTAAACTCCGAAGGAATGCAGGAAGATCTTGCAACAAAACTTGTGGAATCTCGGCGGGAGCCACTCTTTCTAATCGATCCACCACATACTGCGTAATAATCCGGGCCTGAACTCTTCCATCCAAGCCTGAAACTTCTAAGACTTCTAATAAGGGAGCAATTCTTCTCTCTACTGCAGCCGTATCCACTCCTAGTCGCGCGCGGACTAACTTCTCTAACATCCGAGTTCTCTCTACGGCTTCAATCGGAACCCGTGGCCGTGGCCCCACACCGGCGCCTGCCACTGCCGCTCGTCGAACAGGCTCTGCACTTCTTCCTCCCACTGGAGGGCCCAACGGCGGTGGACGATCGGGTACACGAGGAGCAGTAGGCGGTGTTTCTCCGCCCGTCGGTGGAGGTGGGCGATCGGAATCGGTTCCTCCTCGCACTTCGGCGCCCGCGAGTGAAACGGCAAGGAGAGTACCTATAAAAAGCAAACTGCTGCCTGTGGGCGGATCACCGCGATTTTTTCGAGAAAGGTCTTGTGAAGAATTATTTCTTCCTCTCCAACGAGCTGCTAAAGCTTCTCCCCAGCGATGCACTGTTCCTGCAATTCCAACACCGACCGCCGCTAAAAAAGCAACGGGAACTTCCCAAAAATCCACTTCTTCTTCCGCACGCCGGACAGGAAGATCGGAAACCACATGCTCGTCGCGCTCTATATCGAGTTCGGGTTCAAAAGCTTCACCGCGTAAGCGAGCTAAAGCTCGGCTAATCACTCTTTTGACGGTATCTTCGGATTCTCGATCCAAGCGATTCTCCAGTGCCTCAATAAAACGCGCATCACCGAGCTTTCCCACCATGGCCACCGCCACGGTACGAGCTGCTATTTCTGGATCATTGATTCTGCGAAGATAAGTACGTGGATCTCTATGGTTTAAAAAAACAAGAGCATCCATCGCCCGTGCCCGAACATAACCATCCGAATCTTCTAAACGTTCGATCAATGCTTCTGTAGCACGCGGATCTCGGATGGTCCCTAAGGCTTGGGCGGCCATCATCCGTTGATGCCAGCTTCCTTCATTTCTCAAAATGCCTATCAATAGATCGACAGCACGCGGGTCGCGCAGAGTCCCCAAGGCCATAATGATATTTGCGCGTTCACCGTCGGTTGCACCCTCCATCGCTTGCATCAGGGGTTCCACCGCTCGCACATCGCCCATGGATTTTAATTCTAAAGTCGCTTCGTAGCGCCTGGCTGGGTTTTGCAAAGCCGCCACAGCCTCTTCAAAGGTAGTCAGGGGCGGCTCACCAGCTGCAACTCCTTCGGGCGCAGCAAGCGGCGCCCCTACGGCATCTTCTTCACGACGGGCAACGGGTGCTTCTGCTTCAACGGGTACGCGATCTGCAGGTCTGGGCCCTGTAGGAGGTATTTCTCCCGCAGGAGGAGGCTCCGAATCCGTTCCAGCCCGGGCTTCAACGACAAAAAAGAAAGCAGCACCGATTAATGCCACAATGCTCGCGGCCGGAGGTCCACGGCGGCCAGAGATCCCGCGGGGAGTTCGACTGGCCTCCGAACGGCGAGAAAAAAATCTCAAAGTCCTTTGGGCGATTTGATGATAAACACCCGCCATGTTGGCGCCTGCCCAGAGCAAGAAAGAAACGGGAACTGCGAGTAAAGAAAAAGGCTCCCTTTCCTCCGGAGAAACCTCAATCACCGCAGAAGGAAGCTCTTCCGAGAGTTCAAGATCTTCAGGAGAAGTTTTTGCCCCTTTAAGCTTGGCTAAGGCCCCTTGAACTGTTTTTAATAAGGGAAGATGTTCCTCCAACTCCAACAAACGCTCTTCACAGGCTTGGAGAGAAGCCCTCGCGCGGGGGTCTCCAATTTCACCTAAGGCCCACGCTACTATATCTCTGGGCCTCCCCCCTGCCTGCAATTCCTCAATCAAAATCGGCACTGCCCGCGGATCTTGCAACCTCCCCAAGGTAAAGAAGATTTCATCGCAAACTCCTGAATCCGTTTCTCTTTTCAAGAGTTCGATTAAGGCTAATACCGAGTCATTTCCTGGTATAAAACCTATCTCAAAAACAGCACTGCTTCTGATGTCTGAATCAGAATCCTGCAATCGCTTGAGCAGGAGAGGTAAAGCTCGAGGGTCTTTCCTAGCACCTAAGGTCCTCAGAAGATTCTTAATGAACATTCCGTTTCGTTTCGGGCCTGAGAGAGGAATTTCGTCTAGAGCCCGCATCACAATATCAAGAGTTTCCTCTGTCCTCTGATCTGCTAAGGCTCTAATTATGTAACCGTAACCCCAACCCAGCCTCATTGCCCGCACTAAAAAATGCACTGCCCGAACATCTTCTAATTCACCCAACGCACGAACTGTTTCGATATAGCTATCAATATCAATATTCTTGTTCTTTCTAAGAAAAGCTACAGAGGCTAAACGTGCGCTCAACGCTTCAAAACTTCCTTCCGGCGGCCCACCGGCGGCAACTTCTTGTAGGGGCAATTCATGAATTGCCCCTACGGCATCTCCTTCACGCGGACGGGCGGCTTCTACCGGCTCTTCGGCAGGGCGCTCTGCAGGCCTTTCGCCTGGGGCTTCGGCAGGAGGAACTTCACCCTCTCGCGAATCGGTGCCCATCGCATCGGCTCGACCGGGATCCAGCGCATTCAAACCCACAGCAAGAAGAAAACCGCCGATGAGGCCTGTGACGATGCGGGTCAGAGTGCCAGGCCTCTGCACTGAAGGACGGGCAGGTTCTGGCCCAGACTCAGCACTTGTCTCCACCACCCGCTCCGCCATTTCAGTGGGCGGCACCTCAGCGTGAGAAGCGGCGAGGCCAGCTGAGAGAATTAATGGAATTGCGGCTTTCCCGTAGGGAGGCGTATGAACCCGTGGGGGAAATACTTTAAACTCTTGACCCAAAGTCGGCAGCCCCTCCGCCACTCGAAAACGATCAATACTACTAATAATCGCGCCTCTTCTTCTTCGACTCGGCACATACCTTTCTAAGGCGCCGATGATATTCCCCACGTGAGGGCGGCTTCTTAAGATCCAACGATGCAGAGATCTTCCGAGGGGTTCAGTCACTTCTACTCCTCGAGCAAGCCCGCCGCGCTGAACTAAAATCTCAACTAAAGTATCAAAAAATTCCGGCTTGAAGCCTGGGGAATCCATGAAAACATCAAACTCTTCGGGCGAGGCTGAAAAGTTCGCGCGCGAGCGGCAACGTTCTCTCAGCAAAAATAAACGCCGTGCTTCTTGAAGATTGAACAACTCAAGCTTTTCGCGGAGGAATGTGTTTACCCATTCATAAACCTCACCCAAGGCATGGCCGGGCAAGCGAGTATTGGTAGAATAGCCCTCCATCAAAGGCAGAAGATCTCCCAAAGAAGCTTCTCCCCTTTCAAAAGCCTCCCGTGTTTGCAGGAGTTGTGCGCGAGCTGCAGCCAAGGGTTCTGATAAAACATCGGTCGTGGCACCCGTTGGCCTCATTTCGGGAGCCGGCGGAACGGATTCGCGCCGTGAGAAATCAGGCCGTGCTAAACGGCGCAGCGCCGTCACGATAAAATCGCCTTCTTGGGTTTTTCGATCACGAGCCTGCCCCTCGGCTTCGAGAGAAGCGGGCGTTGAAACCTCGCGAGTCCAGACTTCAACCACTAAATCAGCAACCTGGCCGCGCACAAAATCACGCGCAGCCGGAGGAATTCCTTCGAGGCTTCGAGCCATTGTTTCGATTTGTTCGGCCAATTGCCCAAAAGTTTGAGGGCTTTGCGCTTGCAAGCGTTCCAAAGCACGTAAAAGATTTCTGCCCGGGCAACGGGCTACTAAAGGCGCAAAAACAGGAATTTCTCGCAAACGACTATTCAGCGCTGAAGGATTAGTGGCGGCAACTCGCGCTTCTCTTCGGCGTCGAGTTTTTGAACTTCCTTCTACCCTCTCTTCTCGAAGTCGCGCTCGACTTGCTAGACTAGCCATCCAGCGACGGACGAATCCGAAAAAGAGGGCACCCACGAGAACCGCGGCACCCACCGGCAGGGCATGCGCAGTGAGAGTTTGAAGGGGACTAGGCTGGCTTTCTTGAACTTCGTACGCTTCACCGGCGTGCAAGGCATACTCCACGCCTCCGAAAGTCGCCGCGGCGGCGCCCACAGCGCCTATTGCCACAATCGCTTCATCGGAAATCGCACCGCGCTCGCCCGGGCTGCGGCGGGTGCGGGAAGCAGAAGCAGCAACTTCGACGGTAGGAGAAACTCTTGGTACCCACGGTTGCGCTTCTTCCAAACGTCTCGTGATTTCTCGAATTTCAGCGGTTTGAGTGCCCGTACGCAAATGGAAAACCGCAAATTCCGATAAAAGAAAGGCTTCTCGCTGGAGATCTCGCCTTCCGGATAATTGGAGTAAAAGATTTTCGACGCGGTTTCTTACAGCAGCGTTCTCTCCTCTTCTGGATGCCAAACTCGCGAAATAAGGAGCTTGCAGGCTGGTCATTAAAACCAAGAGAGACGATTGTATTTCTTCTCTGTCTAAATTGCTGAGCTCAGGAGAGCTCGATAAAATATTTTCTAGTGAAGAAGCTGCCATTTCAAAGGCGCGCTCAACACTTTCGGCAGTGCCTACCTCTTCTAGTGCGCGACTGCGGAGACTCGCCGGGGCTTGCAAATAGAGGCCAGCTAAATGATTAATGCGCGCGTAGTATTCGCGCGGCCAGGCGTAGTAAGTTAAAGATTCAGCAGGAGAACCCTCAAAATTTTGCACATCCACCAACGCCCCAATAAGGTGGCTATTTTGGAGCTCGTCTCGAAAAGCATTAACGCTGCCACCATATTCCGAAACACTACCCGCGCTGTAGCCTCGAAAACGCTCCAACAAATGCGCACGCTCATGCTGCAATTGTTCCCTCACCCCTTCATGAAGCCGCCCAAAAAGCGCATCGTCTTCTAGCAAGGCCACTGCACGCTCAGTCATCGCTGCAAAGGCTCGTTGATAAAGTTGGAACAAAAGATGACGCTGAGCTCGGGCACAATAAGCCGCAGGACCCGTTGGATTATCTCGAGTAAATCGTCCTAAATAATCATTGAAGCGAATATAATATTCGAAAGGCTGGCCTTCTCCATTCCAATCTGCAACTAATCTTCGAGCGAGCTCAATTTGAACCGCGTTTCGTTCGCGCGTGAGTTGTGCACGTTCATCAGAATCAACGGGTGCCGCTTCAGCTTGCGCGGAAACACGATCAAATCGGGATTGTAATTCTTCTGTAGAAACTTCTGCCGCAACCACATGCTGAATGCGGTAACGTTGCGCCGCATAATATTCTGGATCACGATCGACTGCAGTGGCAAAAGCGTCAGTGCGAACTTCATCTTCGCCATATTCTCGAAGCTCTCGAATCAATCGGCTGATCGCTTCATATTCGCGCAAAATTTCTGGCCGCTCCGCTTCTTCGGTATTATTTGAAAAACGAGCCAAGACCGCTCGAGCGCGTTCGAGAAGATGCCCTTCCAATCTTTCTTCGGCTCTCCATCGCTCCGCTAAATACCAACTGTTTTCAAATCCGTTCTGTGGGCGACGGGGAGCAGGTCTTAAGACAGGAACAGATTCGGCAGGAGGCACCTCAACCAGAGCTGCAGGTTCTGCAACCCCATCTCCTTGCAATACTTCCACTGCGCGATCGGCCGTAAGCCCGAGTCCTGCTAAAAATTCGGATCGAGGAGGAGGTGATGGTGGAGCTTCAACAGTTTCTGAGCGTTCTTCTGCGTAGCGTTCAACATTTGCAGGCGTATCGGACACCGGAACTGGCTCTTCGATCCTGACGACGTATCCCCCCATCCTATCTCGATCGAAAACATCAACGGTTCCTTGACCATTCACATAGACGAAAGGCAACTGCGAAGCTCGGCCTGCGGCCTGAACTCGTTGGGCGCAGCTCTCGGCCGTTTCTCCTTCAGGAACGCGCACCTCTATAAAAGAAAGCAGATAAGGGTCTGCAGGATTTTTTGTTCCTCTAAAAGTGAGGCGTAGCCATTGCTGGAAAAAAGCTTCGGGAGTATAAGTTTCACCCTCCCAAACAAAACGATTTTTGCCTCCATCCCCTAAGCTTGCATCATTCGATTGAGTAGGGCCCGCCCTCTCTACGACTTCTCCTTGTTCGAAAGAAAGCATCACAGGATCTTGGGCAGGACCTCTCGTTTGCACTCCCGCTTCAGCGAAAGCACTTTGAACCACTCGAATTTGCTCGGGACTCAAATCCGAAAAATACAGAATGAGTTGTTCGCCTTCGTAAAATTTGGTCGAGTAAGGATGTAAGTTCGTGTTCGACAAACGACCCAACGCCGCTTCGATCTGCGAACCTCGTAAAAGAGATTCATCTTCAACATAGATTTTGTAATTTCTGCTTAAGGAATTGGAAGCAGGCGTGGCTCCGTGAACTGCAGAAAAATCCCTATACTCCTGTCTATCACGAATGCTAGTTTGAGCTTGGCATTTTTCTGCATAAGCTTCATACCAAGTTTGCACTTCTCGACTTTCAGTTTCTGTCAAAACACGTACCGGCCTGAAGCGTGCATCTACCCAAGCTGGAAATTGAGTTGGAGTTCGATCTCCAAAAAATTGCACCCCATTTATTGTCCGTGCCGATCCTGTAAAACCGGAATCGGTCACCACTCGGGCCCAACGTTCTACTTCAGGGCTTAGATCTCTTCCATCACGCGTGACGAGAGCTTCACCGCTTTCTAACGCTTCAAAATAATAAGCGGCCACTCGGGCCTGGTCTCTAAAAGAAGCCGGCACATTTTCTGGCAAACCTTCTAAAACCCGCTGCAAAGGCTCCGAAAGAGGATGGGCAAAATCTGCTGAGCTCACCGACGTGCCGGATGATACCAATGTCGAACCTTCACCCGATGTGGTGGAAACTGGGGTGGATCGTTGAACAGGCGCTTGATTTTGATTAACCGGACGTCGACTTAAAAATCTCCGCATCAACACAAAAAATCCAAGGCCAAAAACAAATGCCGCACCTCCAGCAATTCCACCGGCCTGGTTGGAAGAGAGTAGATGTTCTGATTCTTGAATCTCACCCGCACGCGCTTCTTGAACTTCATGGGCCACACCCAACCCGAAGGCAATGGAAACCCCTGCTAAAGTTACTGCACTCATGGTTTCTGTGAGTGTAGCTCCGCGCTCACCCGGGCTGCGGCGAATTGCGTGGGGCTTAGTGGGAGTTTCTTCTTCAGCAACCGGCTCTAAACCTTCGGGAGAAATTTCAGCAAGTTCCACTTCGCCTACAGGATGTACTTCTTCTCTCTGCCCTTCCCGCTCCCCACCCGAAAACCCCGAAGTCTCGCCGCCTGTGGAGCCACCGTTACTTTCACCGGAGGTTTCGGAAACAGTCGTTGTGTCATTCCCGCCTTGGGCGGAATCTGTTGAGCGGGAATCCAGATTCTGGATCCCTGCTTCCCCATTGCCTCCGGCTGGAGGGGCAGGGATGACAGGCTTAGAATTCGGCACAAAAATCAAAACACAATCGGTGCGAATTCGTGCGGCACTGGTTTCATGAGAATCTAAATTGAGATAACGTTCGCCCTGCCCTTCTACCACCCCATGCACAAGATAGCGCACACGATTGAGCACGGTGATGCGCAACCACGTTTCATCAGGGCTTACCCCCGTTAACTCATCTTCTAAATAAACTCTTCCTTCGAGGCGGGGCGAAGTTTCTGTTTCGCGCAGGTGGCCAGTGAATTGAGCAGGGGGGAGATCGGTGCGTGGTGCAATCGAAGAAGTTTCAAATCCCCCCGTCTCCTGCGGAGCCTCCCCCCCTTTGATAAAGGGGGGTGCAGGGGGATTTTCTTCCACCGCTCTCGAAGAAACCTCCCCCACTCTCTCAGCAGACCCATCGGCACGCCCTTCGCGAGTTCCGCCCGCGCCTTCGGGGCCACGCGGAGAGCGCAAACTTCGCACATGCACTTCGGTGCGCATCGTGTCCTCAGCAAGGGCTTGCGCGAGCTCGAGATTTCTCAATTCAAGTCTTTCACTTCCACGCTCTAAAACAATATCGCCCGTCTCTGCATTTCCACTCACCACATTCATGGCCTCGGCACCTTCAGGGATCGTATCTTCGGGCCCCAGGAGCAGAATTTCAATCCGGCCACGCTGAGGATGGAGCTGAACAAAGCGTTGAGGCGTGCTGAAAGAAGGCTCTGCAGCAGAAACTTCCCGCACGGCAGGGGCATTCACTTGGAGCTCAGGATCAACGCCCTCTTCTTCGCGCAATAAAAGCTCGGCGAGTTCGAGCAAGGCACGGTGGGCCTCCGCGAGTTCGGTATAGGCCGCTTCCCATTCGGCTTCGGGCAGATCGGGCCTTTCTAAAAGCCGCTGCAAACGCTCGAACTGTTCCACCGCCGTGCGCGCCCTTCCGGCAGCCTCCCGTTCATTAGAAGAATATTCCAAACTTCGGCTCATATTCCCTAAAACATCGGCAAGCGACCCTTCCCCTTCAACGAGCGCTGCAGCCAATGAATCGCGGAGTTGATTCGTCTCTTCAATCATGGCGCGAGTGCCTTCATTGCGTGCAGCAATATTTTGCCCTTCGCTCTCCGCAAAAGAGACCGATCCCGCCACCATCACATCGTCCCCCCGCCCTCTTTCTTCGCGGGCTCGATCGGCGGGCTCTCTTCCGCGCGCGGCTAAGGGGAATCTTTCCTCCGGCACTCGATCGCGAGCAGGCTCGCGGCTAATCGAAGTTACGCGAGCTACCGGGCGCGTTTCACCGCTTCGCAATTCTTCAGCCGTCGGAACTCTCTCAGGAAAATATTGTCGGGCAAGATCGGGTGCCACACTTTGCAACTCGCTCACAACCTCCGCAATCTGCGCATAGGTGCCTCGATCACGCTCTTCCCAAAATACTCTTTCAAATTCTCCTAAGGCCTCAGGACTTTCTGCGAGGTTTTGCCGAAGCCGGCGATAAATGGCCAAAAATTCTTTTAGGCTTTGAGCCAGAGGGGCCAAAGTTTCGCGGACCCTGGAGCCCCTTGCAAAGGCCTCCACGCCATCACTAAAATGGACCAAGTAAACACCCGGGCGATTTCCAAAGGCAGCCGCCATCGCCCACGCGACATCTCCCGCACTTTCACTCGGTGCACGCCTCTCATAGCCGGACACCCTTCCTACAAGGCTCGTGCGGAATTGATAGATGAACCCCTCTCTGCTCGCTTCGACTCCTTCAAAAACAGTGGCCATCGCATTGGCAGGGGGTGGGCCCACCGGCTCTCGTACTGGAGTTGCAGGCCGTGGGGCAGGTGCGGCAGTTTCTCGGCCAAAAATCGGCTCAACAAAAACGGTATCGCCTTCGCGCAAGGCAAGAGCCGTTCCCTCCGGATTCACCAAACTCTCCGTAGGCCGCCCGCCTCCGAAGCTCATCGAAATTCTTAGCGAACCATCACGATTCACTCTCACTACGCGTGCTTCCATCACCCCGGGTACCTCCACTCGCGTGGTGTGCAAGCGCATGCGAATTCCACCTTCTGTCATTTTATAAGCAGCTGAAGCAGGAGCGGCTGCGGCAGCGGGAGGCGGAGGAATCATCGTAGCCGCACGTGGAGGCCGTGCCGCAGGGGCTTCTTCAAGCACTTGCACCCCATGCAGAGTGGTTCCTGTTGTAAGGGCAAAACCAGCATCGCCTTCGAGGCGAAGCGTTTCTGTAAAGCCAGGGCCACCATAGCCAATCCCCAATCTTAAGGTGACGCGCCCATCGGGGTGAACTTCTTCAACCCGCACAGGCATGGATTGCCCGCGATCGGCTTCAGGAACGGCTTCTGCATTGGGATAAACTCGAAGCGCCCCTGACCCACTTTCAAAACGCAAACGCACAATGGATGGAGTTGCAGAAACGGCGCGCGCTACAGGCTGCAAGCTGAAACCCGCCTCCAAATGAGGAGGTAAATCCCGTTTGCGTGGCCCTCCTCCTTCTATCAGAGGAGGCGGCTGGGTAGCCCCAGGGGGCATCGTCGCTTGTTCGGGCGGAAGAGGCAGAGCGACTCCATCGACAATCACTTCAACGCGTCGATCGCGACCTTCTGGATTTTGTAAAATCTGGCGCACTTCCGCTTCGGTGAGCTCGGGGCGTCCTCCATATCGCGTTTGGATATGCCTTTGAGGAATTTTCACTTCAATGCGATGAGTTTGATCGCCTTCTCTGGCTTCTAAAACAAAAAAGTTTTGCGTTCCGCCACCCCAGTGCCGAGTGATTCGATACTCGCGGCCTTGGTAAGTATAGGATGGAGTAGAAGATGCGGGTGGACGAGGAACGGGAGCTTCTACGGGAGTTGCTGGTCTTGGCGCAGCCGCAGCAGAGACAGGATTCAACCCAAACTCGCGCTCCACTTCTTGCAAGAGTGCAAAAGCCGTTTCGCCTAAACCTTCGCGAAGAACGGTATCGGAAACATGCGGACGAGCAAGACGGTATGCCCCTGCTGCAGAGGCGGTCCCTCCAAAAATAGAATTTCGAAATGCTGTGGCATACTCAGAGTCTTGCTGGAAATTTTCGTGAGTGATGGCCCGCGCAAAATCAGTAATAACCCCTACTAACGCTGCTTGATCTTCCTCATTACTGATGCCCATCTCATGCACCATGCTCCAACCCTGAACACAAGTTCTTAAAGCCTGCTGATACACACCACCTAATTCGGCGGGATTGCGAGCGAAGCCCTCGCGGCCAACTCTCAATTCTCTATCTCGGCTAGTCATCTGGCTTCCCACGCTGCGCATAAAGCTATTTTCAGGAAGGGTGGCATACGATTCCGGAGGCAGTAAGGCTTGGCCGGCTGCAACACGGCTTTCGCTTGCTTGAACGATAAGCTCAGGGTTGGGCTCTCCACTCAAAACAACATGCGTAAGACCGAGCTCAAAAAGGCGCTGAACATGTTGCTCATTTAACTGAGCTACAGTGAGCACAATAGGTTGTTCAGTACTCCTTCCTGCTCGAAAAGCAGTGAGAGTAGATCGAGGCGTCATCAAACGCTGGCGCAGGGCAATCAAAATACTCCGCGGATTGGTGATGGGGCCCGTTCCTAAACGGTATCCCGAGGCGGCTGCTAAAGTGGCTGCCCAATTATTGACGACCGTCCCCGCGCCCTGAGGCAAGTCGCCAGTGGTGCGAGTATCGATATCGAAAAGGATAAGCCCGGGCGGGGTCCCTGCTGCAGTTCCGGGCTGCAAAATTAAATTCACTGTTCCCCGACGATCTCCCTCTTGCAATTGAAGCTTCACTGTAAAATTATTGGGGTTATTGCTCGCGGGCTTAGCTTCGGTGACGGTAGCATAGATCTCGCGGCCTTCACGACGGCCAATCAAAATTCGTCGACCGGGCGTCCTTAAATCTTCAACGCTCCCTACCACCACAGTAAAATGATGTGCGGCTCCATCGCGCGAAGTCAGGGTGCGAAAATAAGTTCTTGAGATATTTTGCCCAGGACGGCTCACATCGGAATTCAGATCGGATGTGGATTCTGGAAGAGGTGCAAGACTGAGCCCATCACGATTCAGAACACGATCCGTCACCCCCGGAATATTTCGTGAACGAAGCTGTTCAAAAGAGATTGGCTCAAAGCGGACCGGCAAAGGATCAGTCGCAAGTGGATTTTCGGCATCATCCTTATATAAGGGCAAATCTTTTCCCCACTCTCTGGCTCGAACTTGACGTCGAGTAAAAGTATCATCCACTTGCCCAGGGCCTGTCGGATCAAAAGCATGGTAAACCGTCATCTCATGATGCAGAGGGTCATACACATACAGTGCACCGCCCTGTTGATGGACGATCTCACCCATCAAAACCCACGGATCTTGCGGACTTGCTGGAAGCGTTTGCGCAATGCGGATAGCCTCCTGATGAAGAACAGACAGGTCTTGCCAAGAAGGTAAGATCATCTCCGGACTTGAAGGGGGATGGTTGTGTGCTTCGCCCCGATGTGTCTCTTTGAGCGCCCGCGGCAGGATTACGCTATGTTCATCGCCCAGGAAGAGGAGACTCAAACCGGATCGCAAGGCAGCAAGTGGCCTTAAATGCCCCACTTCGTAAGGGAAAGAATGAGTTCCAACCCACAAAAGCACCGCTCGGGCAGTCTCTTGTCCCATCTCGGTATAGCCCTGGGGGCCTAAGAAAAGGCGAACGGCCAGCAGCTTATCTTCTGGGGAAGCAGTGCGGAAAAATTCCTCAGCGGCCAGACGCTCGGTCAAGACCTCTGATGTAAAACGAGCCTTCACTGCACGGTGCAAACCTTCTAAGGTGACCAGCCCTCCTCCCCATTCTTCTTCTGTCACTCCTAAGCGTTCTTGAGCCCAGACTCCCAGCCTTTGGCTCAAATGTCTTGCATACGAATCTCCGATTCTCGCATGAGCTCCATCACTTAAATTGGGGACATCGAATACAGGTCGCGCAAGCCAAACTCCGCGGGTGGGCAACAAGGGCAAGTCGTGAAGCGGGTGGTTAGACTCCGCCGATTGGGCCATAACGTTATCTAGCAGATCTAACGTCTCGCCTTCAGCCTGTTCATTCGACAAGAGAGCAAGTATCGCTTGCCCGAGAGCCCTTCGAAAGCGATTATGGCCAGGACTTTCCTGGTCAAGCATCATTGGAATTAAAACGCGACTGATTCGAATACAGGTTGTTGGATCGCGGCTTGCCAAAGCCCCCGCAATATCAGGCCATGCTGTCGTCCAGGTGTCTTGTACGTCTACATCCCTCACTCGGATGACAAATGCTTTTAAGAGAGGAGAATATTCTGCATCGGGAAGCCCCAGAATAAGCGCAGGCAATATTTGTCCTAAAGCCTGAGTCGCTGCTTGGCGCACCCTAGGGTTAGCATCTGCAGTCAAGGTTGAAATTTCTGTAGCAAAGGCATGAGCGGCCGTTGGATCGACTTTTGCCAGCGCGGCGATTCCATTTCCTACCGCAGTTAAAAGGACGAGCCGTTCCGGAGCCGGACGAGTTAATCTTGCAGCACAAGCTCTTAAGAAAGGGATTGCCTCTGCTGGATTACGTTCAATGAGAATAGGAAAAAGAAAAGCCAGAGTTTCGATGGCGTTCTGTCGCATTTGCGAAGGCCTTGAAATAGAGGCTGCCATTAACTCTTCTACAATTCTTAAAGGTTCTGGAGATTGCCTTAGCCAGGCAGGGCCAAGATCGCGACTCAACGCCAGTGCAACAATTCGACCTATATTATTCCCTGTCTCACCCAGTATTTCGGATAGGATTGCTCTCAACAAAACTGCAGACGTTTCTTGATGTTCAGCTCTCGGAATTAGATCACGAAGAACCGATCGAGAAATTTGAAAAGCACGATCGAGTCCTTGCAGATTTCCACCCCTTAAATGCTCACAAAGTATATCAACCACTTCACGAGCTTCCCCGGGAGCTAGACTGGCCACCCTTCCGCCAAAAACTCTAAAGTCCTCTTCAATAGGAGCAGTTTGAGATCGGAATAAATCGAAAAGATAGCGCTGAATAGAATCCGCTTCAACAGCTTCTCGTATACCCCCATCTCCCGGACCACGCGGGCCCTCATTACTAACTCTCAAACCGCCCGCCATACGCTGAGTAATTCGATCAACATGCGAGGCAGTAGAATCCATCGGCCCGTGTGCAAGTGAATCGGGTGCACTAAAAGGATCAAAAGCATTGGCGGCCGGACGGCCATCTACGGTGGTATTGAAAACGCCATCTCCTGTGGATAAATTTTCATTTCCTCTTGTTTCTTCAGGGCTTGCTGGCGTGTCGGACACCGAGTCTCGAACCGCTCTCGGCAACTCACCCAACGCCCTTAAAGCGGCGTGACGCACTTGCAGATCTCCATCGCGAGAAAGTTGAAGTAAAGGTTCTCTGCTTCTTGGATCGCCGATCTTTCCCAAGGTCTGGATAGCCGCGCAGCGAGCTTCGACGGCACCCTCTCGAGCAAGGGTTAAGAGCGCTTCGGTCGCACGGGTGTCTCCTAAATTTTCGAGCACTCGCGCGGCCGTCCGACGAACGGCTTCATTGCCATCACGTAAAATTTCAACCAGAGGCAG
This sequence comes from uncultured Pseudomonadota bacterium, assembly GCA_964384365.1. Lineage (GTDB taxonomy): Bacteria > UBA10199 > UBA10199 > JADFYH01 > JADFYH01 > CAYLKF01. The sequence goes on from CAYLKF010000005.1 coordinate 177,787, forward strand.
CATCGCCCGCGTATCGCCAATCTTTCCTAAGGCTTCGACTGCCATACGGCGAAGTACGGGATCCCAACGGCTTAAAAGAGGAAGTAAAGACTCAACGGCTTCGGTACGTCGTGCATCGCCCAAGGTACTTACAGCCGCTCGGCTCACCGCGAGCTCTCCATCTTCTAAAAGCTCGATCAAACGCCCCAGAGCTCGAGCGTCTTTTATTTTTCCGAGCGTTCTTGTACTCGCGGCCCGAACTCCTGGCTCGGGATCCCTTGAAAGTTCTAAAACACGCGCCACTGCTGCTGGAGCTTCAAACCCATCGAGCATGAGCACCGCACCTGCACGCTCTTGTGCACTTTCACTCCTTGAAAATTCTAACAACCGTGGCAATAAGGCAGGATCTTTTAAAGGATTCGGGCGCACGGGTCTTACCAAGCTCTCCCGATCGATTGTTTCTACCAAACTCGCCCCCGCACTGATTACTCGGAAAGCTCTTCGCGCGGCATAAACAACATCTGCCTCGGGATGTTCTTGAAGCTCACGCACTCGCTCTAAATGGCTCACATCTCCAAGACGCCCTAAGGCTTCCATGGCTGCAATTTGTTCGAGGAGACAAGCCTCCAATCGAGTAGCTCTCTCGACGGCTTCGGGGCCAATTCTCTCGGGATCTCGGCCCAATTCTCCAGCCGCGCTCATCTCGGCTAAAAGGCTTGCCTCCAGTTCTTGATTCTCTCTTAAAACCGTTTCCAATCGATCGAGAATCTCCACAATACCGGGAGAGTTGGGTTCTAAATAACGATCCAGCTCCTGGGCTTCTTCAAAACCTCGCAAACGGCCTCTCAATAAAACCAAAAATTCTCGCCTTTGATTTCGCCACTCGCCTGTATTGGGCAACGATTCGATGAGCTGTATCCATTCACCTAATTCGGAGCGTGATCTTAAAGTTTCGGGGTTTTCACTCGCCAAACGTTCTCTCAAAACATCCAGTTCGCTGCGTAAGGCCCCAACCTCGAGGGAATCCCCTTCTGTTCGAATCGTGTGAGCGATCACTCCTCTCAACTCGGAGCTCGGCATTGCCTGTAAAGATCTTCTCTCCTCTGCGGGATTTCCAACTCGCCCTTCTTCGAGCATCAACACACTCAAGCAGGCTTCGCGCAATCCTTCGGAAAGACCTTCTCGACCCAACACTCTTCGTACCCGTGCAGCACTTTCTTCTTCTAAAACCAACCTGCCCTCTTGCGGAGCCAAATAAAATTTTTCCTCACCCGAGTGGAGAGTTTCAGTCGGACGACCCTGAGCATCGAGAAGCACCCGCACTCGCACAGCCCCCGCTGCAATCCGTCGATCGAGTTCCACTTGAAGAGCCGCGGCTCTACCCCGCACTCGCGCGTAAGTTTCCCCATCGAGACCTTCTAAAGGAGAGGGCTGAGGAAGAGCCGTGCCTCCGATTCTTGCCGTTGTCGTTCCAGTCGGTCTTTCGCCCGAATCGACTCGGCCACCCGTTCCCGCTCCCAACATCTCGTCGGCGAGTTCGTTCATCCTTCCAGCGATTGGATCAAGCACATCCGCATCCGGTCGATTATTTATCGAAGCACGAGCGACGATTCTTCCGCCACGCAAAGCACCAAATTCGCCGTCTTCCATTAGGGGAGAAACAGAGGGGCCTGGAGGGGTAACCTCTACGGTTTCTGCACGCAACTCTTCTACAGTGGGAATGGGAAAACGAAGGGAATCGCCAACAAGATGGGGGGCCTGTTCTTGGAAGGCATTCCAAAGTGCTCGAACACTATTATAGGTATCTCGTTGAGAGTTCCAAAACGCATTTTCAAAACGCGCCAAGGCTTCGGGATTTCCCCTCAAATTATCTCTAGCCCGCGCATAGAAAGTTAAAAAGGTATTCCAATCTCGTGTTAAATTCTGCACGTTTTCGAGGTCTTCGGCAGCGTATTCGTTGGCGGAATCTTCCAAAAAACGGATAAAGGTTTCTGGCTCAGATCCCGCTGTCATCAAAACGGCGGCGCTTCTATTTCCAAGTGCCGACGCTAAAGCGAGTGCGAGTACCTCGGGTTTTTCGGCAAGAGATCCCTCTAAATGGGTGGCCAGCACCTCGGGAATCGTGAGATCGGCCCCCGGATTCGCATTGTCTTTGAAAGACGCCCGTAAATGACTCACAAACTCTGGCGCTGCCTCTCCCCCACTTGCGAAAAATTCCCCAAAAGTTTCTGAGCTTCTCGCCGTTGGAGCTGCTCGTGGAGTAGGAATTGCGGACGTTTCCCCCGGGGTGTCAGTGCTTGCACGCGTACCCGGCAGGGGTTCTGCAGGACTTGCAACAACGTCAACCGTTGCCGCTGGATCAATTTCAACACGACGAGCAGCCTCCAACGCTTCCAAAACCCGAATCACTCCTTCAGCTCCTTCGAGATTTTCGGCGATGTGGCGAACTTCACGAAGATCGATGCGATCGATTTGAGGCTCCCCTTGTTCATTTAAAGGGACTCTCACCCCCATAATCCTTTGGCCCAAGAGAGTTTGACGCGGATAATGCAAAGTCACATGAACTCGTGCTCGATGATCAAGGTAGACCATAAGCTCCACGGCCTCAAATCTCTCTTCTTGAGCTCGAAGTTCTTCCAACGCTACTCGAAGTTCTCCTGCAAAAAATTCAGCTCGACTCTCATTGGGCCTCACCACCACGATAGAAGCTAAACTTGAAGGGGTAGGAGAAGGGGTAGGAGCGAGAGACTCCGGTGCTTCTCCAAATCGAAATTCGCGAGGTAAAAGTTCATTCAACGTTTCGACTTCGAAATTTTCTAAATGGCCAGCCACCCCCTCGGAGTAAGCAGCCGCCGAAGCGTCTCCTAAAACTCGCGCTTGATAGGCGCGATACGTCGTTTCATCCATCGCCGCCAAATCAAGACCCTCACTAAATACCCCGGCAGCATGGCCAAGCTCAAAACGCTCCGCGATCTCTCCATAAAATCCACCTTCTCGACCCGACTGACGAATCGCATCTTGATAAGCAAATTGATTATCTTCAGTCACTATACGGACACGGGGTACACCCATTTGCCGGGCCAAATCAATCGCCACCATCACGCCAACATCATTGGCACTCCGCGCGTGAGTGGCTGTAGCCAAGGCTTGGGCGGATTGACGAACCGAGGCGCGATTGTTCAAGTGAGAGGGTGGCCCCTGGACACTCACAATATCCACGCTACCGTCTGGCCCAAAGTTAACTTGCACCTCCACCAGATGGCGAGAAGGAGCTCCACTTATCTCGGTGAGTGCACCGGGCCCAAAAATAGAAATCTTTAAACCTAAATTCGCCTCGTAAGCTCCTTGGCGTAACCTTACCCGGAAAGGTCCACCCGGTGCTTCTAAAAGTAGCTCGCGATTCAAAACAAGATCCCCTCGGTGAAGAGGAAAAGCAAGGGCGCCAAAATTTCTTCGCATGGCGTTTAAATTTTGAGTCAAGCGCCGAAGATGTTCACTAACCGAAACCTCACCCACCATATTATGAAAGTGTTGGTGATCTAGCTCTTCTGCGCGCATTTGATCCGGAGGCGAAAAAGATTCTACTGCAAAAAAGCGATTTCCATTCGCACGATAAAGTTGAACATATTCGCGGGCAAAGGCTTGTAAAACTTCAGGCTCAGGCACATCGAGAGTTAAGGCATTGATTCGTTGTGCCAAACCAGGCAAATAACGGTTAAGCCCTTCAATCTCAGTGAAAGTTAATTCCTGGCCCAATTCTTCTTGGAGATAATGAGGCAACAAAAACCCAAAAAGAAAATCGGTATAAGAATAAACATCTGGATCTGCTTCAGTTCCCAACACGTCGGCAAAATTGCGGCAAAGCTCCCTCGCCCGTTCTTGCCGAATGCCAGGATGACGTCCTAGAAGAGCTAAAGCAATATGGCGATCTTGCGGTAGGAGATTAGCACCACGAATCGAAGTTTCAAGTGCCAACGCTTCATCTAAACTAATCTCTCCCCGACTCGCCTGACGAGTAAGTTCGCGCACCTGATTTCCCCGGGCGATGCGAGCCGCGCGTAAATCGTGTGGACTTTCAACTGCTGCGCCCACTTCGGCAGCGGGTGCCGTTCCTAAACGCGCTTCGAGCGCTGCAATATTTTCAGCAAGGAGGGGAAGTAAAGTCCCATAAGTTCCATACAAGGCACCTGCTTCAGGATTTGCTTTCGCTCTTCCGCGTTTTGCTTCTTCAAACCCTCTTCGAAATTCTATGGCATGATCTCGTATCTCTCGGAGTCGTTCTAAATGAGCCGTTTCTCCGCGACGCGCGACCGCAGCCAAAATAAGCGCTGCCCATTGAGGACGAATCGTTCGGCCTCGGGGATCGGCCAAATCGAGAAGCCGATTTAAATCTCCGTTACCCCGCTCCGCCGCCGCACGGAGTGCTGCATCTCTCACTCCCGCGCTTCGCCGCGTATCACGCGCAATCGAAATCAAGTAATCGCCGGCATCCGGAAGAGAAATAGCATTGAGAAGCGGAATGAGCTCCAACTGACGGGCAGTATGCGCTGCTTCAAACTCTGTTCTTAAATTTCCGAGCTGTCGCGCTTCGAGTGCTGGAATCTTCTCTCGAAGACGAGAAAGGAGCAAACCAGTAGATGCAAAGAGCCCTCTCGCATGATCTGTCTGAGGATTTCCGATCCTGGCGCGGATATCTTCAAGATTGCCACGAATTCTTTGAAGTCTTTCGAGGTGAAACGCATCGCCCCTGGCCACTACCGCTTCTAAAATGGGTCGAGCCCATTCATTTTTAATATTCCGCACACTGGGATCTAGAAAATCGAGCAGATGATTCAAATTACTATCGCTACGCCCCGCTGCTAAATGCAGGGCTGCTTCTCGCACTTCTCCATTTCCTCTACTGTCGCGAGCAAGGGTAATTAAATATTCCACGGCATCGAGATGCGGCACCGCCGCAATCGATTCGAGAAGCTCCATTTGGCGATCGGCATCCGCCGCTTCAAACTCCCTTCTTAAATTTCCAAAACGCTCGGCCTCGGGCGAGAGGGGAACCTCTCCAAGCCCTTCAAATTGGGCCTGCATTCTCTCGGCAGGCGACGGTGCTTCTCCGGGAGCTGCTGGAGGACGCGTCGCATCCACTTCATGACCCTCCGCCACTCGAACCGCAGGATCTAAATCCGTTCTGGCATTTGCATAAGCCCGCCCACCGCGGGTGGCGCGTTCAATTTCGAGATTAAGATTAGCGGCTTCGCGATCAAGGACTCCAATGCGATGATTGAAATTTGCAATGCGTCGATTATCCGCCGCACCCATAATCTCGTTTCGTAATTGAGTGCGAAGTTCTTCGCGCTCTTCTGCAATCGCAGCAACACGCGCGCGAGCATTTCCAAGATTGAAATCATTTGCTGGACGATTGAGAGGGGGTTGCAGCGCATGAGCTCCAAAATGCACATTTGAAGAGACAGGAACTTCAGTAGTCGGAAGACGGTGCCCTGGAAAAGGATCGAGAACTTGAGTCGGAGGCCTGGACGATTCTAGCGATTCCGCTGGCAAAGGGTTCATTCCAAAATAAATATTCGGAAGAGAGCTCGATCGGTCGCGAGGAGTAAGCGGGATTTCTCTTGGAACATTTGAAGGAGGTGTTGCTTCTTCAATATTTTCTGGAAATAAAATTCCTAATTCTTCTACCCGCCCGCCAAACCAAGCTCTCTGAGAAAGCTGATCTGCCGGCGCTACAGCGACGATGCGTGGAAAAATTAAGCTATTGGGCGCCGCGGGATTTCCAACCAAGCGGTAACTCAAGCTTAAGTTATAATCCCCTGTTCTTAGGCCTTGAAGAACGCGAGATAGATCTTGAGGCGCTTCACAAGCATCGAGCAAAGCCATCATCACGAAATAATCTTGTAAAATTTCTTGGCCCTCTTCGGTAGTGCCTGCGCGCTCACTCCACACCTGACGAACAATTCTCATGGCGTCTTCAAGCTCTTCAATCGCGCGTGTTGCAGCGCTTGCGTCTGCTAAACGGGCCACATAGTGGGCAAGCCGCTCTACAAGTTGAGTACGCACTCGCTCAGGCGCTTGCGCATACCCTCGAGTCACCCAAGCAGTAGCCGCTTCTCGGTGAAAAGCTTGAGCTTCAATCGGAATAGAAACCCGACTCTGCCGAGGTAATGCTTCAGTAGTTCTTCTTTCTATATCATAAGCAATGCGAGTGATCGCAGGCCTTTGAGCAATAACCCGCGCCCGCGCAGCTTCCTCTTGAGTATTGGCTAAATCGGCTTCGAGGGTGCGAAGAGTCGCAAGATCCGCCGGCTCAAGTTCTGCACGATTGCTTGCTAAGTTCGCCTGAATTCGCGCATGCAACTCAGCCACTCTCTCATATTGCGCACGAGCGATATCGGCTTGGTAAGCGGCTTGTCGTTCGGGACTTGCACGAGTGGGATCAATATCGAGGGTAGAGCTCAAACCATCGGGATCTTGGATCTCGTTCCCATTAGGCTTGATTCCCACCTCTCCCCGCCCAATCCGCTCAAATAACTCTGCTAATACCTCTTGAGTATTGCGGCCAGAGCTTTCATTCAAATGACGTAAAACGGCTAAGAGCACAATGGTGCGGCTCAAGTCGAAATGAACACTTCGCGATTGAAGGGCGGCTTCAAAACGGGGCCTGTAAATGCGTTGAATCTGATCGACCGCTTGAAGAATTTCTTGGAGAGTTCGCCCAATTTCATCACGAGGCACACGCCCTAAATAGTTATAGAGTTGATGCAAAACGGGCGTTGTCACTCGCTCGCGGCTCCCGGCTGGAGTAATCGGGCGTGTTACCCCATCGCGCACTTCAAGCATCTCAATTTCATCGGGGGCTTCTTCCTCACCAGCGCGGCGTATCGGGCGGAAGATTTGATTCAAACGAAAATGCTCATCTAAGAGAGCTTCGATTTGTCCCCAAGCCTCACGCACAGCAGGCTCTACTTTTTCGGCACCCAACACTGTCGCATAGCCCGCAGGAAAAGTACCATCTCCGAGCAAAAATCCTTCGGCTGTAAGATTGAAAGCGAGGCGTCCTAATATTTCGATGCGCGTTCGGCCTGTGTTGGGTGCAACTCCCGCTCCACCGGTATGGAAATATTCAGCCTCTACTTTATTAAAGAGAATATCGAGAGCGCGAGTAGCAGCATCAGCCGTAGGAGCTGTCCTTAAGAAATCTTTGATGATGCGGTGAATGCCCGCAACATCGACCATTCTCCCCTGAAGCGCTTGCGCCTCTCGAGCCATCGTTGCAATTCGATGAGTATAACGACCCATAACGGCTTCGCGTTCCCGGAGGGTGAGGGCTGGACGATAACCCACATAGCGCGGATTTCGGCCCTGGCCCGATTCCATCACCGAACGGGCATGAGTGAGAGCCTGACGCAGAGTGGCCACCAAGCCCAATAATTCTCGGGCCGCTTGCCCCGGCGGCATACTCGCAGGAATTCTACCCTCTCGCATGGCTTGAAAGATACCGTGAGCTTGGTAATAAGCTTGATAAGCTCTCGTGAGCATTTGATCGGTAGCGACATTTCCAGTCGAGGGAATGCTTTCCATCCAATCGGTAAAATGCGTGGGCTGGCCATCGGTAAAGGTAGGTTGAAAGTCTTCAATCTCCAGTAGTGTTGAGCGGGTGAGTTCTAAAACTCGGCGTTGGAACTCTGCCACCACCTGAGGTCGGTCTGCGGTATTCACCGGAGCAAACTCAGCATTGGGGTGACCTGGTTCAGGAGCCACCAAGAAAAATTCTCCGCGCATCAAGGCTTCTATGAAAGGGGTTAAATTTTCAGGACGCCCCTCAATCGCACGAAGCAAGGCAGTAACCACGTCATAGTGGGTAATATTAGAGCCCCATCCAAAGTCGGCAAGAAACTGGGCAACGTGAACCAATTGTCGAACTCCGACAGTTTCTTGGCCTTCGCCACAGACAATTGCATAATGAAGAAGTGCGGCCCGGGCATCACCTCGTAGTTGAGCCTGGTGAGGAGCATGTTCGGGAACTGCAACCAAGTGCTGCTCAAGCAAAGGATCCAAAACACTATCCACATAATGCGCCGCCACTTGATTACCTTCGATGCGTGGATTCCCCACAATCTCACTGCGGCCTGCGGCTTCTAGTCCTTCTCGCCTTCGAGCATGGGGAGCACGTCGTCCACTACCCTCCACACGCATCTCGTCTTGCGACTCGGGCCTCGAAGCCTCTTCCATTCCTTCTGGATTTGGTAAGCGAGAGGGAATTTTCAAACCCCCGCCCTGTTCCAGTGGATTTTGAACACCCCGAAGAGCCGCTTGAAAATCTTCTGCTTCACGCGCCGCTAATTCCTCGCGCGTCATCATGCGATCGGGCTGACCCTCTCGATTTCCTTTTCCTTGCTGAAAACCTTGCGAGCTTCCACCCGGTTGATCGTGCGCTTGGCCTTGCCCCGTTCCCGCACTGTCGCCTTGAATCGCGGAAGCACCGCGCACAAAAAGAGGTGTTCCTCGGTGGCCTGCTGGCAGAGTCCAACCCGTCGCCGCATTGCCGGTGAGTAAATTCACGGCCGGGGGCGGAGTCGGAGCAGTAGTTTGAAGTCGAACCCCTTGTGCAAAATTTTGATTTCGAGAAACAGGAGGAGCAATGCTTGCAATCTCTGCGAGTTGATCGGGCTTCATTCGGCCCAAACGCTGAATCAGGCTGATTAAAGTTGGAACACGCGCCTCAGCACGTTCACTCGGAAATACAGAACGCAAACGGCGTTCGGCATTTTGATCTACAAAATGCAAAGTCCCCGCACGGGTGAGTTGTTCAAAGCGTTGTGCAAAACTAGTAGCACTGCGTGCCTGTTCAAGCGCCGCGAAAACTAAAGCGCGAGCAATCGCTTGACGTTCCGCAACACTACTCAGTTGCAAACTAAAATTCACTTCTTCTAAACGAGATCGAATCTGTTCGGCCTGTTCACCCATTCCGCTCAAAATCGATTCGCGATCGTGCGGTGTTCTACGTTTTTCGGTGAGGTGAAGCAAAAGCTCTGCAGCAAACTCGGCTTGCTCGCTCGCACTCTCAATTCCTAAGGCCTGAATGAGTCTCTCTACTTGAGGACGATGCTGGGCAGCAAAATCTCGAAATGCGCGAATTGCCAGCGGCGTTTGATTTTCTGCACGACTCTGCAAAGCCCGCCCCAGCAAAACTCGAGCAAGCTGCAAGCGTGCGGCTTCATGATCCGGGTGACGGCCCGGCAGGGCAGCATCGAGTGCTGCGCCAAGATCGGTCGCAAAATTAGGAAGTCTATCGGAAGTTTCACGAATTTGAAGAGGCTCTCTTCCCCGTTGAACGGTATAAACAAAGAGATTTGCCATCACTTCGCGGCCCCGCTGAGTTTCTGGATCAAAACCCATTCCGCGTGCCGCACGCTCAAGATTTTCGCCACTTGAAGAATCGAGCAACGATTCGGTAACGGTGGGATCTTCCCCTTGCTCCAAGCGCTCTTCGAGAAGACGCATCATCTCGCGCTCGAGCTGAGAAGAATCTCGGCTTGTTCTCTCGGGAGCTTGTGTTTCTTCGGGTTTCGCCGCTTGGCGGTAAGGAGTTTCTCGGCTTTCGACATTTTCTGCTGCAATCGGAGATTGATTTTCAGTACGGCCACTTTCTCTTTCGCCAAACACTTCTCGAACTCGTCGCTCAAGCCGCGGGCGCACTGCCTCTGCACGCCTACGCATCATATCTCGCTGAAGGCGATCGGCGGCCCGTAAATGTTGACTTAAAGGATGCCCGCCAAAACCCACCACAAGGCCACCCACATTCATTAATAAATTATCTTGAACCGATCCGGTAAAACTTCCTTGTAAATGACCTTCAGAGAGCGAATGCAAACTCATCATGGTGGAATCGATCAACAAACCCGAACCGCGGCCAACGGCTGCCAGGGCTCCAGAACCCAACCAGCGTGCACCCGGCACTCGGGCTACTTGCTGGCCAATAAATCGAGCCAATCTTACGGAGCTGCGCCCCACTCTGCCCAAGCGACGCGTATTTTTTGCAACACTCAAAAGAGAACGCCGCGAAATTAAAGCACGCCCTCCGGCACCCAACGCCCCGTGACCCAAATGACCCACCCTTAAAAATCCATCCATCAAACTGGCATTGCTCAAAACACGTTTTCCAAAATCTCCAAAACCTTCACCATGCACCACCGAGCTTTCTGCCACGAAAGCGACGTTGTGCGCCACACGCCCTGCCGTCCAGAGCATTCCTTCAAGCACCAAACGTTGGCCACTCATCTGTGCCGCGCGGCCAAAAGTATTTCGCAAGGCTCTACCAACCATGCGCTGAGCGGCACTCGCTCCTTCGTGAGTGCCATAACGCATTACCAAACGGCCTGCCCGAGTTCCCCCTTCTCTCACCAAAGCACTCGTCACTCCTTCGCGTAAAACTCCACGACTCACTGCACGCTCCACCGCCATTTCACCCAAGGCCCGAACGCCAAACTCGGCCGCACCCGCGCCCATCGTCATCATTTCCATCACTACCAATTCGGTAATTTGATTAACGGCTTGTTGAACCCCGGCATCGGAGAAGGTGAACCACTCACCATTCGGGTCCATTAAATTATTGTATTCATCCCAAACACGGGCAACCTCGGGGCTTAAAGTTCCAGCACGGCGTCGATCGCGCATTCGCTCATAGCGCGTTTTATTCACTTCAAGTTCCACGCGCGTTTCAAAAGTTTGATCGATCATCGCTTCGACTTCAGTGCGGTTCGGAATATGGAGAGGCTGGCCCGGTGTCGCATGCTCGCGCTGTTGTTCGATTTGCGTATGCACTTCGTGCACGATTTCTTGCCAATGCTCGCGTCGCACCCGTTCACGGGTTTCGGCGAGATCGCGGCCGGTTAGGATCTCGCTCCAGGTCGGCTCCATCAAACCTTCTAAAAGTTCACCGGCGGTTTGATAAGAACCCCGCCTTCCATGAATGGCCCCATGAATGGCCCCTTCACCCTCCGCACGGCCGCGCAATGCACCCACCAGTGCCAAACGTGCGCTGCGATCTTGCTCCACACTTGCCGCACGGCGGGTAATCATTTCATCACTCGTAAAACGTAATAGGGCATCGAACTGGGGTTCGCGTTCTGCTCGATTTCCAGCAACAATCGAATGCAGATAAAGCGGAGAAGTGCGATCTTCAAAATTCACATGACTGTAAGGAGTTTGCTCATTCAAGGTATCGAAGGTTCCGTTCGTTACTTCTGTGGCCGGAACAAGGCCCGGAGCATCTAAGGGCAAACGAACTGCCGTTCCATCGGGCCGTCGGTATTCAAGCACTCGCCCTTCATCAATTCCAAAAGAAGTTCTTTGTTGATGCGGCGTGGGTGAAGCTTCATGCAATCCATCAGCGCGAATCGTATATTCTCGCGCTCTTCCATCGCCAGAAGGAGGAATCACATAAACTCGCCTGTGGGTTTCTGCGAATCCTGCATTCAAATCACCCACTATTTTGGCAATGGTATAATTCACTTCGATGCGCCCACCCTCCGGGCCCACCCGCACTTGGAGATCTTGGGGATGATCGTTTGCCTGCACTAAAGTGTAGTTATAAAGAAGCGTGCCCCCCGCCACATGAATCGAGGGAATCTGACCTTCTCGCACTCCCAAAACCGGGGCGCTGATGAGCAAGCGCGCACCTCGGCCAATTTCGGGGTGCTCTAAAAATTGATGCAACTGATTTTGACTTTCTTGTTGAAGGTGGGCAATCGCTTCATCGCGAGAGGCGAGCTTTAAAGAATCGTCGTGCAAGGCGCGCCGAATTTGCTGAACATAAGCCAAGTGCACATTTTTGAGTTGCTGTTCGGTTTGCCCCCGACGCATCGCCCGTAGATTATTTTCAACATTTCCCTCACGCTGAGCGGTAAGCGCATCGAGGGTAGATTCCATGAAATCTAAATCTTTATCCCAAAGCGGCATCAAGGTATGGCGCGCTTCTTCTTGCATGCGCGTGACTTCTTCACCCGGGTGATCACGCGAGGCCCGAACAAAACTTTCGAGCTCTTGGCGCCCTTGCATCACAAGTACTGCGCGTTGATCGGCGGTCAGCCGCGTTGCTCCCTGGCTGGGTTCGGCACTGCTCTCAAGTAAATGCAACTTTCCTTGATAAAACGAACGTCTAAAATCATTGGCGGGCAGTTGTTGTAAAACCCGCGAGTAACCTACATTCAATAACTGCGTCAAAACCTGAACTTGTTCGTGCACAGTAAGGTGCTGATAGGCGGGCGTAAATTCAATGTGATCGGTATCGGCATGTTGAGCACTCGAGGTTGTAACCAGCTGCACAAACTCGCCAAGCGCTCGAGGGCTTGCGCCGCCCAAACGCACGCCGCGATTCACATCGGAAAGCTCGGTGGCTTGAATCGCAAACGCGACTTGATCGGTAACGGCACGTTCGAGATTTCGCTTCTGCACTCGGGGTTCTTCTAAATAGCGTCTTAAACCCTCGGCTGAAAGATAATCATCAATTTCAGAAGCCAAGTTGCGAGCATTGGCCTCACTTTGGGGCTCGGTATCAATCGCTCGAGTCATCGCCTCTTGATAAAGCTGAATTGCTGCCGCATTTTCTTGGGCGTGCTCCACATTTGCAGGAATCAGGGTTTGAAGATGTTGCCCCACTTCTCGGAGCAAAGTAGTATATTCGCCAATCTCCGGAGAAACTTGCCCTCGAGAAAGTGTATGGGTGACTCGCCCACCTACGGTTCGGCTTCTTCCACCACTGCCTTCAATCAAATCACCCGGATCAATCTCTTGCTGATCAACAATCGCTTGAGTGGAATCGTAAGCGGTTTGACGAGCCGTACGCAGGCCCCACAAAATTTGTGCCGTTGCTTCAAAGTGCGTGGCTGCAGGTAACTCAGAAGCTTGAGTTTCACGAAGTAGATTCCAGGCCGCACGCGCATCGGCTCCAACCTCAGAATTTCTCCCTAAAATTCGATCGACTTGCAAAACCAAAGTCGCATTCTCAACCCGTGTAGAATAAGACGCATTCGAATTGGTGCGAAGCAAGCCTTGACGAAGCATGTCTAAAGCACGGCGTTCTCCTTGAGTTCGGGCGGCTACTCCTTCTCGAAAAGCTTGTATCCACGGATCGCGAGCCACACGCTCGGCGCGTGCTTCTTCACTTTCTTCTGCAGGAATCGGATGCGTTTGATTAATATATTCGCCCGATACCCGACTCCATTCGAGTAAGATGCGCCAACGCTCCACGCTCGATTCGAGTTGCGAGGCATCGGCTCCCACGCCCATGGGTTGGCGAAGCTGTTCCTGATAACGCCGTCTTAAATTTTCGAAAGCTTCTTGAGCACGGGTGAGCTCACTCCCCGCCAGCGGGCGATTTTGACGATCGCGCACGAAATTTTTTTCAAACTCTTCAATGGCTTCTGAGAATTGTTTCCAGCTATTTTCAACATGCGCATCAAAATTTGCGGCCGTGTGACGAAGCACTTCGGTAGAATCAAACGGATGAAACAAATCGCGCACACGATTGGAGTGTTGCGAGAGGGCCGTATTCAAAAAACGATGCACCATTCTTTCGGCTACCGTGTTTCCACGCAATGAAGCCAAACGTCTTAACTCTGTTTCTTCAACAGGGGCCGCTAAAACCTGCGCCAAGCCCTGCAGCAAAGGCGGGCCACTCCGCAAGGTTTCAAGAAGGGCCTGAGAAGGCGAAACTTCTTTTCCTTCTTGGGCCAGACGCAAAATATTCAGGGCTTGCAAAACAGCGTTTTCTTGACGCTCTGGGGCAGCAAGCGTTTCGTGGCTCAACTCTTGATCGAGCATTTGCTGAAACGAGTCGCCAAGCTCAGTGCCTGAAACATGAATCGCTTCGAGCAGAGCCAGGTTTCGGGCTGCGGGTTGAAAACGATCGAGCAAACGCAAAACGGCTTGAGATAAAACCTGGAACTGATCGTTTCTTCCAGCTTCTGCAAAGCGCCGTCGCTCTTGAACCAAAGCCATCAATTGCGCGTGAGCAAAAGGCCCTTCGGCATCTAGCCCCTGGAGAATTTGATCAACCGTAAGATTGGCCGCGCGGCGAATTTTTTGGAGGGTAACCAGCGCTGATCCAGCACCCTGGAGCTTTTGGTGGGAGAGCCTTTCCCGGACTTCAGGTGTGAGAGTGCCTGCGTCCCCAAGAGGGGTTAAAACAGGGCTCGAATCAGAAGGAGGAGGTGTTCTTCCTCCCCCGGTAGGGGTGATTTGATAAACTCGCATAAAAAAAGCGCTGTAGTTTCAGCGTGTTAGAGCTAGCTTTCGCGCTCTCTTATTATCGGCAAAATCACGAGAAAAGTTGTTTATTTATTTTAAGAATTGTAACGCGTTTTGAGGAAAGTTTTCGAGTAGAAAAACGCGGTTTTTCTGTACTTTTTTCGCCCGCTGATAGGCTTGTACAAAGGAGTTGGTGGGAGTTAAGGGTTGTTAAGAGGTTTTTTTATCTTCATAAGATCTCCCCTCCCCAAAGTCTTTCCAAAAAAATCTTCCAGGGTAATATTTCAATGCCCGATTCCAACAAACGAGGTGTCTTTTCTAGGGATACCACCATTCTCTTACGAATCTTTTTCTCTTCAGAAATGAGTTTGAGTGGATATAAATCAATTTCTTGAACACGGGTACTTGCTTTAATTTCAAGGGCGACGTCGAATTCTCCCAATATGAAATCAACCTCCTGCCCTGTACTCGTTCTCCAAAAATAAAGAGGGAGTTCCGGTTCTCGGTAAGCTTGATAAGCCTTGAGTTCCATTAAAATATAATGTTCGAAAGATTTCCCGAACTCCGGGCTCTTCAATTGAGGTTGCCGACGCGAAAGATAATTAGCCAAGCCCACATCAAATAAATAAAATTTCTCCGTCTCAATCAAGCGACGATTCTTCGACTTCTTCCAGGGAGGAACTCGAAAGCCTAAGAGAGTATCTTCTAAAATTTGAAAGTAACTGCGAACGACTTTAGCGGAAACGCCACATTCTCGAGCAACATTCGCATAGTTGAGCAATTCCGAATTCGTCAGCGCTGAAACTCTGAGAAATTCTGAAAAGGCAGGTAAATTCTGGACTAGCGCCTCAGCGGCAATTTCTTCTTTTAAATAGTCCGCCACATAAGCTCTGAGATCTTCGATGGGATCGGAAGAAAGAAAATGGGGAGGAAGCAAGCCCGAAATCATCACCGATTCGAGATCAAAGCCTTGAATCTCTGCGAAACAGAGAGGGCGCATCTCTCTTCGCCAGGCCCTTCCGCCTAAGAGATTAGCCTGGCCTCTTTTTAATTTCCGTGCGGAAGAACCTGTCAGTAAAAATTGAACAGAATGATTTTCAATCAGGCCATGGACTTCATCCAAAAGAGAAGGAAGTTTTTGAATTTCATCAATCACCACCAACGACTTTGTTTTGGCATAGCGTTCACGCAGCAAAGAAGGCTGACTTGCATATTCTGCAAAGGTATCGGTTTGTAAGAGATCGATATAAATGGCATTCGGCAAATGTTTACGAATCCAATAACTTTTACCTACCTTCCTGGGCCCCCATAAAAAAGCGGACCGGTTGCGAGGCAAATCAAGGTCTAAAAGACGGTAACGGATATTATTTCCCATCAGGACATTTTATCCGGATAATCTTCCCTGTAAAGGATTTTTATCTATTAAGGAAGATTTCTCATCGGGTACCCAAAGGCCTTTGGGTACCCGATGACGATTAATCTCTCGGCGTTGGATCATCCGGTTCTAAATCTGCATCATCCAGTTCGTGCACAGTCCCCTCTTCAACCACAGGTTGCGCTTGAGTGGGAGCTTCATCAATACGCCGAACAGCCAGAATAGGCTCAGAGCCTTGCAGCGGAGTAGGACGTTCTCCCATCTCGCCGGATGCGGCAAACAAATCATCAGGAGGAGCATCAAAAAGATCGGCAATATCGGGAGCGACGAGAGGATTTGAAAGTTCTTCCGGACTCGGATAGCCCATATAATTCAAGACATCTCGGTAACGGGCGAAGGTGGCTTCTGCTGCCTCAGCCGTACTTTTCCTGCTAGCCAAACTCTCTCGCACTTCCGCAATAAATCGGCTTCGAATTAAATCATCAATCACCGGAGCAATTCGATCTCGAAAAGCATCATCGGCCAAAAGATTCGCCCAATCCGGCCCATGCAAAATCTGCCGAATGGTTTGAGCCAAGATCGTTTCGATTCGTTCGGCCCTTTGATCTTCAGCCTGAAAAGTATAGGCCCCCCTCAACACTAGATAGGTATTCAGTGCAGAGATGGCGTTCGTGCGATAGGTTTGAAGATCGTCGGCGCTCGGAGCTACAGGCCCCGGAGGCTCTCTTAAGGCTTTATTTAAAGCACGAAGCTGATTTCGGGCGCCCTCTACTAATTCTTGAAGATAGTTTGGCATTCTTTCGCGGAAATTTTGAGGAAGCGCAGGATCTAAAAGCACCTCGCGATAGCGAGGTGAAGCGCCCATCAATCGAATGAGGGCATTATAATCTTCGTTTCGGGCAGGGCCAAGGTGAGCATCTCGAAAAAGATTAAGACGCTCTATCGCCGCATCGATATGGGCCAAACTAGCCACTAAAGCTGCTCGCCCAGAAACCACTTCCCGCGCTTGAAGCTGAGGCAGCATCCATGTGCGAAGAATTCCCAGGGCATCTTCGATCGCCCCATTACTCACCCGAGGATTCGTGGTGGCGGCATCGAGCGTGGACAAATAATCTTCGAGGGTGACGAGTTGCCCCGCATCGGGAGTGTAGTTCAAATATTGAGTGACTCCATCTTCTGTAGAATAATGAACTAAGGTAGGCATTACCTGACGTTGCAAAATCACCGAAAGAGTTTGCTTGCTCTGCACCCGTTTAAGCACTTGAGCGACTAAATATAGTTTCCACCGAAGTGCTAGAGAAAGCCCCATGATTTCTTGTGGAGAAAAACTCCCGCTAGCCACCTTATCTCGCAGCAAACCTTGCGCAACAGCATTACCCGTTCCATTCATTACAGCTCGAGCAATCCCCTGCGCTTGCTCCGGAGTATAGGGAACCTCGTGAAAATTACTCGCGCCTCGCCCCATAACCAGCGCATCTCCGATATTCCCCGCTCTCCCCAACAAACCTTGCAAATCTGCATCTTCCCAATCGGGTCTTGCAGCGAGTAGTTGAGCCAGTGCACGCCCACGCTGCTCGGGGTTTGCCTCACGCACGACCCACGCATCGTAGGCCTCTAAAGTAGGCACTGAAGATGGAGGGCGAGCAGCAGCCTGAACCGGAGCGGGAGCTTGAGCAGGTGCAGGAGCTGGAACATTAGCTCGGTTAGCTGCCGCCGCTGCACTTTGTCTGGCTTGCCTCCGCGATTCTTCTGAAAAAAGAATTTCACTTCCATCGGGTAATGTAATGGTAGTGCCCTGATGGATCGTAAATCTCTTTCGCCCATCGGGATCAAGACTCGGCCTAATTTCCTCTCGTTTTCTACTGATCACTTGAACATTCTCTTCGCCGCGGTGCGAAACTATCAAATAATATTTTCCGGGATACTCTGCATCTGCCACGATTTCACATTGGTAGAGACCAAATTGATACCCGGGTCTTGGAACAATCGGCAGATGCACATCGTCTGCAGGACGTGGAGAAACCGCTCCATCTTGATCTGCATTACTGCTTAAGTCTCCTAAGAATAATCTGGCATTCGGATTCATGGGAAATTCAACAGTACGGGCAGTGCTCGTGCGTGCGGCGGCTGCTACTTTGGCTTCATCGACTACGACCGCCGACCAAGCACCCTCACTGTATCGCACCATTCTTCGTTCTCTCCCCTGTCTAAAATGCCAGCCAGGGCCTATGGCCGCATCTACATAAATATTTAAAAGAGGATTCGATTCTTGTCCGGGTCGGAAAATTACATAGAGAGGATTACAATCGCCAACACGGGGACGAAAAACTGTTACCTCTTTTAAATTACTATAATCCAACCACTGCGCATTAACCAAAGCCTTGGCTTGCAAGCCAGGCGGCACCCTCATATGCAAAGTTCCGTCGTCTTTTTCTTCGGGCACAAACCCCTCAAGCTCGGAGATAACCACTCGTTTCGGAGCTGCCGGGGGCAGCACCTTTCCCACCGCCGCACGCAGGCCATCCCATAATGCAGCTCCTTTGACTTTTGTTGGATCTTCATCGGTAGGGGGTGGAGGCGGGCTTCCTGGTTTTTTCGGGCCTCGTCCCCAAACCATTGCAATTCCAAAAGAGAAAATAAGCCACAAGATATTCGCAACACTCATCTGCTCGGTGCGAACTCCGGTGGGAGCGCCAGGCTCTATAGCCACTTGGGCGTGGGTTTCTCGATGCGGGGCGGCGGGAGCATGATGAACGTGATCTGCCGAATCTCGTCGTTTTCCTAAACCTGTGAGTTCCATACCCAGAGCCGGAATCACCATTCGGTTTTGCCTGCGAGAAGTTGGGCGCGTTGCCTGAAAAGCAGGGGCTTGCTTCAACTTCGAAGCAACATCAGCCCCTTTTGCATCGCGATATTCTCCTACTGAAAACCCAGTACCCGTTCTGATAATCTCTACTTTTCCATAAGTGCGGTGAGGGCTTTCGTGGCCCGGAGGAAGAGCCTGAACGCCCGTAAAATTTTGCTGATCGCTCCGATATTGAAACTGCAAGATGATTTTATTCAAAGTTAATGGATTCGGTTGGCCCCGTAAACGACGGGCCGCTTGAACAAAAAGATCTTCCACAATATTTTGATCTACAAGTGCAAAATCTCCGAGTTCTTTGCGCACCGGGAGAAGCCAGGCCTCGGGCGCCACCACTAAACGGCCTTCTCTCACAGCGGGAGAATCGATCACATGTTCCGCAAAACCGCGCGCACTCTGAGTACAATGCCACAAATACCAGCGGCCATCCGGTAAACGACGAAGCAAACCCCTCGCGTAATTATCGGGGGAAGTTAAATTTAAATCTTCGGAGGGTGAACTAACTATCAATTCACCAATAGCACCTGTGTTTCGATCAGGAATATAACAAAGAATCATTTGATTCACTCGAGAAGAATCTACCCCAGCACGAGTTGCCACCGCGTTCACCAATCCACCCAAATGACCTGAATCAAAACTCGAAAAATCTTGAACATTCATGAAAGGCCGAGGCGCCTGCTCTTCTTCAATTCGAAGAGAGCCTTCTCGAACGGCAGGAGAGCGTTTAAGCGCTGCCTCAAACTGGCTTGCATTCGCTCCATGAGGAGGCCGAAGCACCCACTGCCCTCCCGTTTCTCGCTCAAACTCAAAATGTGAATAAGGATGCACGCGTCTTTCTTCATCCGGTTCCAAAACTTTACAGCCCAGCACTTCGCCATCGCCTCGAATCACCATCTCTAAGGTGAAGCGTTGAATCCGACGAGGATCAAGACCCAGTCGAGCTGCCAAATTTGCCACCCAATCCTTAACAGACGCTTCATCAATTCGCCTAAATTCTCGAACATGCTGGTAAAGCGAGGTTTGACGAGGCTGGCGGGGTGGAGGCGCAGCGCCTGCGGCCAGGGCTCTGAGTTCAAACCCACTCTCTCGCCCCTCTTCTTGGGGGCGCCCTACTCGTGTTGAAGCTTCACGAGGAGAAACCGGGGCAGGAATTGGATTTGCGGGCGGATTACTTTTTTGACCCATCGCTAGCGCATCGGGCTCACCCACTAAACTCGTTGCAATCGCCGCCCCACCCATCGCTACCAGCAAACCTAAAACCGTGCCCAAACCTCCACGAGCCGGAGAATTTGGCCCAGAGCCACCTTGCGGGCCCTGCCCCGTAGGGCCTGAAGTATCACCCAGTAAAGCTTCTCTTAAATTTTCTAGTGGCGGGAGAACGGTGAGATGCCAGGCTTCGCGCACGGCCGGCGGCAAAATGGCAAAACGTGCATAAATGTTTTGATAAATTTTTAAAAAGTGGGGATTTAAAAGCGCCTCCACAAACTCATTTTTTTCTGCATGGGTTAAATTTTCAATTCGCCGCCTTAATACCAAATAAAATCCCACAAAATTTCTTACAATACCATGAACACGCATTTCATCCGGCAGAGGGCGACTCAACATTTCTTCGAGAGTTCTACCTTCTTCTTCCAGAAGTTCAATATGGGGGACCAGTGCAGCGAGATTCGCAAAATCATGCCTAAACTCAGCCGGCGTAGCACTCTGGGGATCATGCCTTTTTCCCCTGATAAAATTGGTAGCACTCGCTTCGGCTTCTTCAAGCGTGGGTGCACGCACCGGCCCTGAGGCGGCTACTCTTTCTGGGGCAGCAGCGGTTTCCCCTGCAAAATTTTCTCGACTTTCCCCTCCACCTCCCGAATCCCCGCCACCTGTTCCAGCCCCTTCTTCGCGTAACCCTAAAGCTCGCACACCCTCCTCGGGCTCTCCCCCTCGTGCACTTGGCTCACCCACTCTTGTTTCAGCCACCGCACGAGCGCCTGCAGCCTGGCTGGGCGCCCGTGATGTTTTTAAAACATCGAGTAAGGTAGCGCCGATTACCTCGGGTTCAACGGGTTTTATAAAAACAACATGGCCTTCAGTACCCGGCGGGCCAATCACTTGCCCATCGAATCTTTCATTCGCTCTTCCCGTCATGAAAACCACAGGGCGCGTATCACCACTCTCTCGAAGTGCTTGGGCCAGCTCAGGCCCGGTCATCTGAGGCATTTCACAATCGCTCAAGACTACCGCAATCGTCGGATCACGCTGCAGCATCTCCAAAGCTTCCCGACCATTGGCCGCAACAACGATATTCGTAAAACCATCCGAGTCTAAGAGACTTCGCAAACCCTCGCGTATCATAGGAGCGTCATCTACAATCAAGATGCGTCGCCCTTTTGCCTCACGGGTTCCTTGATCTTCGCTCACTTCCACAGCCGAAACTGCGGGCGCCCTTTGGGCCGAAGTTCTCAAGCTTGCCTCCACTCTCTCTGCTTCTTCAGCTAAAGTCTCATAGCGTGCATCGGAAGTGCGGGCCGCCAAACGAACTAAAAAATCACAATATTCTCCGGCAAGCTCGGCCGAGCCTGCGTTTCGCACGCGCTCCCCTAAACGCCCAAAATATTCTTCATCGCTCACTTCGCGCCGAGCCTCAGTTTCTCCAATAGCTCGCAGGCCTTCTTCCCAATGTGTGCGGATGTTTGCTGCCCCCCGAACAGGGAGCGCATCAAAACGGCTAGTGAGTGAACTCGGATGAATCGGAAGAGGCCCTGCGCCACCTGCCGCCACGGCAGGAATCGAAGGGCTACTCGGCACTCGCCGCCGTATATCGGCAACTTCTTCTGGGCCTCTTCCCCCTTCCGCCGGACGGGGAGCATCGGTAGGCGGAGGGCGATTATCGCGTGTGCTGGCTTCTGAACGCCCGGCATACGCCGCCGCACCTAAACCAATTGCCACGGCTAAGCCTAACGCGCCCCCACGGCCTGGGCCGCCACGACGCTCCGGCAATTTTTCAACCACTTGGCCTGGCCCAGCACTTTCGAGGGCTCTTGCCTCGACAAATTCTCGGACAGCCGCAACCGATTCTGCATGAGCGGGAAGTTGAGGCAGTTCAGCACCTCTCGGCGCCACGCCCAAACTCACACGGTATTCATAATTTTTCTCCGAACGGAGGCGATAATTTCCGGCAGTATCGTCTTCTACTATTGTAATTCTTCTCTCGCGTAAGATTTCATGAAAACGGGCTCGGAGTTGCGGTAAATCTTCGGCACGGCGCACGCGCAGGCCTAGAGCTCCCAAACGCTCTGGGTTTTGTCGAAAAACTTCTTCTCCTCCACCGTTCACCACATACGAAGCTAAAAGAGCCGGGCTCTCACTTTGAGGATAAAGAATTTCCACATCTCCCACTTGACGCTCGCGGGGGGCTTCACGCGGCTCAGTACGAATCGCCATACCTAAAAACGTACCTTCTAATTCTTGAAAGGCTCGAGCTTCTTCTGCATAGCAAGCGTAGTAGGCGATAAAACGTTCTAAAATCGGCATCCCCGTGCGCATAGCCTGATGATACGCGCGATTGAGTTCTCCGCGTCTTGCGCGTCGCCCTTCTCGCGTGGTTTCGCGCTGAAAGGCAGCCGCCAAATTCAAAAAGGTTTCCACTTCGCGAAAGGCCAAGACCACTTCAAGCGCCTTGGGATATTCAGGATGGGCAGCCTCCCGCAAGGCTTCGACTTGAACACGCCAGGGCATCCGTTGCGCATTGGATTCAAACTCTGCTCTCAATGTTTCTGCACGTTGCAAGGCAGTTCGATATTCTATTTCAGTGGGCGGCTTCGCATGGGCCATAACGGTCGAACTGACTTCACTCAAGCCTTGGGCCCAGGCACGAGCTTCTTCGGCAACAATTCCTAAAAGCTCATGGGGATTTGGACGATGTTCATTTAGATCTTTCACGAGCGCGATGAACTCTTCTAAACGTTCAAGGCTAAAGCGGCCTAAACTGTTGATAAAGCCTTTCCAGGCTTCAGGCGGAATTTCACGCGCTGCTCGCTCCACCCACGGATCACTCTCACGAATACTCTCCATAAGACGTTCAAATTCGGACAAGGCTTCGGCGGGTAATACCTCGCGTCCACGAAGAGCGAGGGCTTCCACCGTTGTCGCATCTGGAATCACGCGACGAAGTTCTGCTAAACGGGCATCGCGTGCCGCGTCGGATAAAACAATTGCAGCAGCCGGAGGGGTTGTTGTTTCAAACACTAAAGGATTTTCCCTCACCGGAACAGTTTGAGGAGCTCTTTCAACTGCCGGGGCATCTAGAGTTTCGACTTCGTTAGCGAAGGGATGAGGAGCGCCTTCTTTCCCTTGCGCAGGCAGCTCAAGCTCAAATGCGGGAGGTAGCATTTCTCCTACTCGCGGAGGGCCTGAATCTGGCGCAACAGGAAGCATCGTCGCATGCGCCAAACTACGCAGCGAGGGGCTTCCTGTCGCACTGTCCGTAATTTCAAGCGCATCGCGGCCTGGCTTTAAATCGATATTAGAAGGCACAGTCAAAGTGACTTGCCGCCCGCGCTGTTCTAAAACAACCTGTTCTCCTTCTCTCCCAACGACATTCCACGAAAGCAGAGGATCAGAACCCGCCTCTACAACGGAGGCCTCAAAAGATAAAGTGCCATGCCTCACCGAAATCGTGCGGGGGCGCGCAGGCGAAGGCGCCGTTTCAACACGGGCTGGTTTTGCGGCTGTCGGAACAGTCGCGACTGCCAGACGAGGCGGCCTTGCGGTTTCAGCGGCCGTCGAATGAGGCGGTGGTGGATTGGTGGAGCTCATCACGGGTCGACGAGGAGGGGGGCGCGTGCTCCCTGGCGCAACGGGTGCTTCCGCGTTGGGATCAACAAAAAGGGTGCGGACTTCAAACTCGCCTCCGCGGGATGTACGCAAGCGTAATGTGTGGCTGCCCACGTCTTCTTCTACAATTCTCCAATTATTTTTTTCCGCCAAGCGCTTTAAGCTATCGAACGCTCGGCCCATCAATCCTTCCGCAAGTACACGCACTTCAAGGCGCGGCCTCGCTAGGCGTGGGTCGTAAAGTGTTCCATTATTCATGGGATAATCCGCGCCAAATTCAGGCTGAGCGGCATCAAGATCAATGCCTGCTGGAAAATCAGTGTCATGCACATGACCTGGGGCATCGGCCATACTCGAACCCTGCCGGAGAACTCGCCCCAACACATCGGCAGCCACCGTACGCAAAGCTGCATCCAATTCATTGCGGATTTCTAAATAACCTAAGAAACGTTGCAGGTCTTGTTCCGAGCCCCCTGTATGCTCTTCACTTACAGCACCAACCAATCGCGAATAGGCCTCCGCTCGGGCGCGTTCGAAACTTTCCACCTTATCTGCTGCTAAATTGCTTTCTTTCAAACTCCGATCGGCTTCACGAAAGGTTCGAAGATCTTCAACCGCCATCAAGACCACCGACGCCATGGTAAAACTTGTTCCCCGTGCATCGCGCAAAGTCTTCAAGCGTTCCAAAACACTTTCGGGATCTCCGCGATTTAAGCGTTCCCAATACGTTTCAAGACGAGACGCTAACGCTTCTGTTTCTGCCGCTGAAACCTTCTGGCTAACGCGCTGACTTGCCGTCGAACTGCGAATGGTTTGGAGTAATTTGACCAATTCATTGGAAACTTGCCCAAGTCGAGCGTGAGTAGCTCGAATTAGAAAATCTGCAGGAAGACCAGTGCCATCACGTGAATCAATAAAATCACGTCGTACGCCGCGCAAAACTTCGTACACGGTCTCTAAAGTTTCCCCTTGCAAACTCGTTAAGGTCGCTTGCCACAACTTTTCAGGAAGATGCACAGCTCCCTCTGCTCCACGGTGGACTTCTTGGAGCAAGCCCCAGACTTGTTGAAGAGGTCCTCGTAATTCAGCAGGAACCCGGTCGAGAAGTTCCGGATTATTCAAATGCTCCAGGCTTTCAGGCTCTGCTTTTGTCGCTGCGACTGCCTCTAATCGCTCTCTACGGCGCGCCGATTCTATACGACGCCGCTCAAAAACACGATTCGCACGGTTCCATAAAAATCCAAGGCCCAGTGAAAGAACAAAGGCAAGGGCTCCGCCAATCATTCCCCCTTCGGCCGCCGGGCTTAAAGTGCGCGATTCTGCAGCCACTGTGGCAGTGCCCTGGGCACGGCGCGCTTGGCGCTCACCATAAACCGCGCCGGCTCCTGCTCCAAGGGTAGTAACTGCAGTAGCAAGCAAAGCTTCCACACGGCCCACTCCGCGTTGGGTTGTACCGCGACGGGTAACAGAATTACTTCCTCTTGTTTCTCCGAGGGTTGCAGGCGTACCCGGCACGGGTTGGGTATCGGAAGGTTCTAAGGCATCAGCCTCAATTTGAAGTCGTAAAAGATCAATGGGTTTCTCTTGTTCCGCTAAAGCGCGATATTCGGCCTCCGAAACAATACGTAGATCGCTTACTCTTCTCTCAGCTTCCGCAGCAAAAAGCATCCGCTCGCCCGGGATGAGACGGCCCAGAATATAGAGCTGCGCACCAAAAACACTACCATAAACTTCCCAAGAAGATCTCGCTCGATGATGACCATCATCGATCACATAATTTCCATAACGTCGTAGAAGAGGATTTGCCGCTTGTATTCTTAAAGGGCTCGGGAAAAGTGCGCGAGCTCGCGCTTGAGCGAGGTCTGCTTGCATTTGCACTTCATTTAAAACAGCTTGAGGGCAGATGAGGCGATCTACACGGAAATAAGCCATTCCTCCTGGGGTAACGGGCCTATCGGAAATTGGGATGACTTCAGCATTCACCCCTTCTAAGACTAAAATAGGTAATAGACGCGTTTTTACAACTTCGGGCGGAAGAGCCAGATGAACCATCGGGGTATCGGTTCTCAAAAAATAAACATCCAGATTGTGAGTGACCACTACATGAGACAAACGCTTGAGAAGCTCACCCACTCGGACCATAAGTTTTATGTACCTTGGGTTTCGAACCCTATTTAAGGTAGCCACTAAATCGGGCAGGGGTTTTGTGAGTAAATCGAACCTTTCTCCAATGGCATTGAACTCCCGATCAAGTTCATGCAACGAGTCTAAAGTTGCGCGGTCACAATACCGATGATGCCAGGCCGTAGCTATGGCTTGAGCAGTCCGTGCAGCATTTTCGGCTCTGCGAGCCTCGAATTGCTCTCTCAACCCTTCCAAACCCGCAAGGCCTGCATATTCACGGCTTAATTGAGCATCCCGCCGCGCCGCGCGATCATCGGCAATAGGGGCAGGCGCTGGGGCTTTATCACTTTTATCGTACTCGGTTATCACTGCGTTATAATGAATCGCGGTATTACTTTCGCGGCCGCCTCTTTTTTCCGTTTCACTTTTTTCAATATCGGCCCTGGCTCGCACCGCTTCCCATCGCGCATCTTCTACCCCAACAATTTCTACATTCATAAAAGGATGCGTATTCTGGAGAGGAAAAGAAAATCGCTCTTCAACGGTAACTAATACGTGAGTGGCTCCTGCTTCTCGGGCAGCGCTCATCTCAATATGGCCCCGATGAATCACAATCGGCGAATCGCTTGATCGTGGACGTCGAAAAACCAAGAGAGGCGCTGGCCACGGAGCATCGGTCGCCAAGTGCCTTGAAGCTTCATCCACCCATTCCCGTGGTGCCACATCGGCATATGCCGTTAATCGGCTCAAAGGCACATAGGCCGTGTATTTACGGGTGTTCGATTCTGGATTACGCACAAGCAACTCAACTTCTAAAACTTCCTCTCGCATTTCGGGCGATTCTAAAACGGGAGGCCACCCTAAATCTCTTACAGCGCGAGGCACCGATAAATACAGATTGCCTTCTTCACTTCTTTTGAGTTCTCCCGATTCTCTCACTGCAAATTCATGATAACGTCTTCTTCGGCGTGCCTCTCGGGCCAATTCTTGCTGCGCCCCACGTAAAACACCTAAAGCTGCCGTACCTCCTCGGGTGAGATTCACCACTCTGCCATACAAAACTTCGAGACGATCTAAAACACCTAGAGCCTGCGCTAGGTTTTGCGCTTGTTCAAGTTGACGCAACAACGGCTCTTCACCCGCAAATAAGCTCGATGCGATGCGACGAGCGTTCAAAAGCCCTGAAAGCGGAGCGAGTTCGGAGGGGAATCCTTGAATCGGTGGAACAACAACCGCCGCCCGACCCGTCGCCGGTGTAGCCACGCGCATCGGACGTGCAGCAGAACCCTCGACACCAGGATTCCAATCGCGCTCATCACCCGTACCCGCCCTCGGCGCTTCGCGCACCACGGTCGGACCACTTGCCACCAAAGGCGTTCCACGCCCATCGTCGCCTGAGGCTAAAGGTTTTTCGACAGGAGGTGCTTGTTCAACGGCTTCAGGTCCAAGTTCGGTGTCGTTTGCTGCCAACTCTCTCGAGCGCGTTGCAAATTCAAAATCCCCATAATTCTGGGGCTCTCCCGAACCTTTTCGTCTTCTTTCACGGGGCGCAGCGGAGCGCACAGCCGACGAAGCTGCTGCCGCTGGAACTCGGGGGCCTGCCTCTTCGGGAGGAGCATTAAGAGGTTTGCGCAAAACGGCAACATGAAGACCCCGTGGATAAGCATGATCAGTCGAGAAACCGCGGTAAACGGGAGGAATATTTCTTTTGCTCAAGAGCACTTCATAATTTTCTTCATGACTTAAAATTAAAGTCGGCGCATCTTCAGGGTGTTGCTCCACCACCACTCCACCTGCTCTCAGGTGGGGGCCTATCCGGTGGGAAGTGCCTCGCGCTGTAGAAATATTCTCCAGTAAAACCACATCAAAAGGGCCTCCCGCTTCTTCGCTTGAAAGCGCATCTATGTCTGAATGAATAAATCGAATATTTCTGCCTTGCCCCGCCAGCTCCGCCAATGCGGGCTCTTGCTCTCCAAAATAATCGCGCACATAACCCGCATCATCCACCGCCACCACATCATAAGAGGCCGCTAATCGTGCCAAGAGATCGATATTACGACCAATGCCTCCCACTAAAATTCGCGGCTTGGTTCCTTCCTGGCGTGGAGGAAGATGCCCTCGTATAAACTCTTCGAGTTCAGCGGGGCTTAGGGTATCGCGCTCCGCAACACGAAGCGGCAAGAGATCGGGAAAATCTTGATAAGCACGGTGTCCGAGATTATCACTCAAATCGGAACAAGCGAGATGGCGACTGATGAAACGTAAATTCCATCGATAGAATCCAGAGCCTTGTGCTTCGAAATTTTCAGAAACATCAGCAGCTGTCTGAGCACTACCAAAGTGCCTTCCTTGCAGCTCTTGTCGAAGAGCCTCTAAAGTAGCTTCGATCGCAGCGGGTCGGTAAGGAAAACGTTCGCGTTGTGCCAAATGATAGGCAGCAAGAAAAGGAAGAGAACTTCCTTGGATTTCCGCATCGCGCCCTAGTTCGCGATGATAAACTTCTATATTTTCTGCGGCCTCGGCCAGGGTATCGAAATAACTCGAATCTTCACTAAAGGCCTGCTCGACTTCTGCCAGCCATTCTAGAGGGCTTCCTGCTTCTAATGCTTCAAGCGCCGAACCATCTCGTAATACTCGATAGAGTAAATAAGATTTAAAACTTTCCCAATTTTCTGGCGCGCGGGCTCTTCCCAAAGCCAGCATAAAAAGCCGCTCTGGCTGGCTCGTAAGAATAGGGCCCATTACTCCATCACCATCAAATTCTCGAAGCAAACGCGGAACTTGTGCACCAATAACACGATCAACCTCTGCTGAACGGGTGCCAATGTTGGCCACCCACTTTTTCATCTGCCCTAAAAGCTCATGAAAAGCAGAGATCTGACGGCGAGGACGAGGAGCCACTTCCAATGATCGACTCGGAATCACCCCTCGAAGATCGGCTTGAGAAAGGGCAACATCAATCAAATGGTTATTCACGCCTTGCCGTTGCAGCTGCACCAAAGCTCGCAGGCAAGCCGTTTCGATCAAGTAATCTCCTGCACCGGCGGCGCGTGTTCGACGTTCCGTTAAATGAAAAATAACTTCAGCAGCCAAGCCCCAATCGTTTTTCAAAGCTGCGGCATTTTCACCGATGAAATGGGCGGCATGAGCGACAGCTCTCGGATCAGTTTGAGTGGCCACCACATGAGCAAGAGCGGAGGCAACTCGCAGAAAATGGGGCCCATTAATATAGATATTCTCCGCGGCCTTGAGAGCATTCAAAACCACTTCTGCATTGTCGTGGCGCAACCCACCGTCTAAAACTTCAAAGATAGAAACGTTGCGAGCAAGTTCAAGAGGGTTTCGCATCAAAACTTCGGCACGACGCGCCACCTCATCACGAGGATAATTGGCAGAGCGGGCGGAATGTTCAACTTCGCCACCCATCATAGTCACCTGACCCACTCCTGCTACTACACCTTTGACATCATCGGTTTCATTCGACGCTCTCGGCTTTACCAACGCAGGACCACCTGTTGTCACCAGCGGCGTTCCGCGCCCATCGTCGCCCGAGGCTAAAGGTTTTTCCACGGACAATGCGGAGGCTTGAGGTTCGGGTTCAAAACCAGTTTCATTGGCAGCAAGCTCGCGAGAGTGTGCTACCCAATTTTCATCGTGGAAAGTGCGGGGTGTTTGAGATGTGTCATTCCGTGACAAGAAATCCAAACCCTGGATCCCCGCTTGCTGAGGGACTTCGGCCTCCGAGGCGGGGATGACAGAAGATGGAGATGGCGGCGGCTCTTCGGGCGGCCTGTGTTCATGGAGCTTTACTATTAATCTTTCAAAATAATTTTCGAGCGAAGTCACGCCCAAAACTTCGGGGGAATTTTCTCGAATAATCCGCAAGGCTTCTACCACCCCCGAATAATCTTCGCCGGAGCGCAAAAGAAAAGCATGAGCGAGGCGTTCTAAAACGGCTGGGGCCACCTCTTCTTCGGGTAATCGCCTTACTGCCTCACCTAACGAGGCTTCAAGAGTAGTGCGTACCAGATCGAAATCGGAGCCTCTCCAATCTGTCGCAATCAAAATAGGAATTAAAGTGGCGCTGAGTAAAGTTCTAAGATCTTGCCCCTGCTCTGCTGCTATTTCAAGCGCCGTGCCTACTGCTTCATTTCTTCTAAAATAATCTCCATAACGCGCATAAGCCGGATGCCGAGAAACAGCATCTCCCGTTCGAGGAGGAGGAGTCGTTCTTCGTGCAGTTCGGTGATCGAGATAAATAGTTAAGATCGGGCGCAGAGCATCTGCCAAGCGAGAATCTTTTCTGATTAAGCTTTCCACATAGCGATAGAAATCGCGATCGAGCGGATTATTCTCATCACAAGCCCTTCTCATGCGGGCGGCCAAAAACTCCGCATAACGCTCAAAAGAAATATAGCGGCCCGGGGGCAGCCCTTCTTCAAAATGTTGGGCGAGTCCCGCTTCGAGGAAAGGCTGCAAGGCTTCGGGTGCATGAGAAATTCGGCCCCGGATCGAATAAACTTCTCCACGCTGTGAACCGCGAACCACAGCACCGATTTCACCCTCAGGCTCTTGCAGAACTTCAACGGCACGGTTCCAATATTCAGGTGCTAATTCTACAGTGCCTTTTCGCGTAGGGCGAGCCACACCTTCAGGAACATCCACGTAATAAAGGCGATCGTTTGAAAAATCAAAATTACTCGGCACTCTTTGCCTAAATTCGCGCTTCTCTTCGGCACTAAAGCGGCCGAACACTCGTTGGTGGGCCGGATCAACCGCAACAAATCTTTCTTGCTGGGCATACAAACTTTGAAACTGCGCGCGCGCCTCGCCTAAAAGCGGAGGACGATTTTCTTCGGCTTCGTCTCGCACATCAATCACGCGCCAGTAACGGCGATGTCCTGCGGGCACGGGAGGGAGCTGAGAGTTCAGTGTGGTTTCATTCAGCACATTGGCACTCACCACATAGAGATCACGACTTTCCGCAGGGTCACCCGCAAATTCAGGGGGAGAGCGAAAAACACTTTCGGTACGTGCGCGAGGCTCAGGCAAGACCGCAAATTCTTCAAAAGTTCGCACCGTTGCTTCATCAATCCCCGCCGCAATCAAGGCATTGGCTTTTTCGCCCGGGCTCCATTGCAATTGAATATAAACGGCATCGGGCCCTTCACCCACACGCAAGCGCGAGCCCGGCGGAATAATTTGTTGTTCATGAGCCGCTTGCCAAGCTTCAGAGCCAGCCGGGGCCCAGAAAACGGGGCGTTCTTCTTTATTTAAATAAGGCTCGTTCTGTAAATCTAGCCGCCCGGTATCTTCTCGAGTATGCACCACAAAACCGCTCCCCACGGGGCTTAATGAAAGATGAAAAGGACGAGCGTTTGCAGCAAGTGCTGCACCTGAGGCTTGAGCGCGACAATAATCCCACAAATTGGGAATACGGCTTCCCGCAGCGATGGGAACTTCGAAACTCAGGGGCCGCAGAGAAAGATTGGGCTGCCACGCCACACGGCCAAAGGGATCGACGGCATAATTTCCTAGATGACGCCCGCGGCGAAAAACCTGGTAAGTCGCTCGAGGCCTTAGCGAAACAACGGCACCCGTCACATACGTATTTCTTCTTCCATCATGACGAAACTCGTGAAGCTCAACTCCCCCTTGCACCACACGAATCTGAGAGTCTCCTATACGATGCACGGCGGTGTCAGAGGAAGTATCTTCGATTCCGAGTGGTCTTCCCCAAGGTCTATCCACCACAATATCCGGCTTATAGCTCTGAAGCCGAGCCATCGTGGCTTCGATGTCTGCGGTGATCGGACCGGGCTCCCGAATAAAATCATGAAGCGCTTGCGCATTGGGGCTCATCACTAAATCTCGGATGCGGGCATAGAACGCACGAGCCGTCTCAACGTAACGCGCACGATCGGTAATAAAAACTCTTCCATCCGCATCAAAGCCCACCGCTCCTGCCTCTAAGAGAAAACGGAAGAAAACACGGCCGCCCATGCGGTGGGGAGTTGTTTGTTCTAACTCAGCCTGTGAAGCAAAAAGCCGAACTTGGGCTGCTAAATTTACCTGACAGTAAAGATCAAATTCTTCTTCAGTCATGGCACCCTGTTCCCTCAAATGAGCGCCCATCAGAACAGAGCCCGCCTCGGCACGCGCTTCATCCATGGCTTCGAAATTCGCGCCATGCACCTCACCCACTGTCCTGCCGTCAGCCAATCGGGTTTGAGCGTTGGCCCCCACTCCATGCGTGACTTCGTGCCCATAGATACGCGCTTGGAGGATCCGTCCCAAACGTTCATAACTGTCTTCAAATTTTCTATAATCGCGCAGGACTTGGGGCATAAAGTCATGAAGCGTCCGTGCCATCGCTTGAGAATTCGCGTCTCCGATAATCAAGAAGCGATCTTCATTTAAGGTGGGGTGATCATAAGCAACCCCTCCGGTGCCTCGTCGGGAAAGAACGCCGGCTTGAACCCAAGGCCAAACAATATAAACTTTTCGTCGCTCTAAAACATCGTCGGTAGTAATTTCTTCGGCGCCGGGCTCATAAATCTGATTCATTTCATTTACACCCCCGCGCAAAGCCGCGTGCCAGGTGAATGCTCTTTCCCGATTGCCAAAAATTTCCGCCAAATACTGATGGGCATCAGTTTCGCGGGCACCGATAAAAATTTTAGGGCCATGCAGATACTCCGGTTTTCCGCCGGCGGCCCAGGGCTTGAACTGAAACATTACAAATAAAGCGGAGGGGGGATTCATCATTTCTAAACGACGAATTTCTGTAAAATTGCCTTCTCGCGCTAGGCGAGCCACATCACTTAACATCTGTCGATCATTTCTTGGCAAACCCTGTACTTCGCTGGCCTCTTCAAAGGCTTGGGCCATCTCTTCGATCACGGGTTGAAAGCGGGGATGCTGGGCAATATTGGTGACTCGGTAATAACGGGTTTGGCCCTCGAATTCTAAATGGTAAATGCCGGCCGCATCCCCTTGCACTTCGCTCGCCTGAACTCGTTCGACTACATTATAAGATTGAAAGAGCGGATGCGCGGTTTCATCGCGGGTATGATCATAAGGCGCTTTATTATATTCGGCTTCGAGCGCTTGATATTCGGCATCCGTTAAATCCGCGGGCCACAAAGCACTTCGGCGAGGAGGCGGCGGAAAATTTTGCCCCGGGAAAAGGGTTAAATTTTTAGCGCCCTCTCGATTCACCACCCCCTTATAAACTGCCGAATTTCTCACCAACTCTGAATTAGTTAAATCGCCTTGGGTCGTTTCAAAAAGGCGGCGCTCAGCGGGCGTGCCATGCGCCTCCATATAAGCCTCACGCGCTTCATAATTCGGATCCGTGATCATTCCAGCCAAACGATTTCCTGCCCGGCGCACAGCGGGGGTTAAAATAACGAGCGCCTCGTTTTGCTCACGACTCAAAAGCGCTGGAACACGCTGGGAGCTCGCGGAAGTGATCCGCTGAAAACCGTCGAAAATAGTTTGGTTCAACGCATGAGGGCGATCCGCAGGAGCCATGCCGCTCGCATCCAGCCGCACTCCCATTTCTGCAGCACTGAGCCGCGTCATTTCTTCTACACGACTCACTCGATGCACCGCAGGCATTTCAACCGCATCCTGTAATGGATTCACAACAGTAGTTCGTAGTTCGGGGGAGCCGGGGCGCGGGGTTTGGGGAACTGAGGGAGTTTGCGCAGCTTCGCGGGCGGCTAAGATTTGAGGAAGGCGCTGGAAAAAGAGCTGGGCCGTTTTTCGCTGAAATTTAGTATTTACTCCACTTCTAAAAGTTTCAAACACGCGAAACCGGGCGGGCACGTGCTCCAATACATTCGGGCCTCCTGCTTCTCCGACTCCAGGGATGGAAGGCAAACCAATTCCTACCGCGAGGGCTAGCAGTCCTCGATATTGCTCTTCTCCCAACACCTCTGATGTTGCCCAGGGTTTAGAAAGAAAATGAACCAGATATTTGAAATCGTTTAATTCGCCCGAATCTTGACCTGGCTGGCCAGGTAAATTACGCAAAGCCTCTGGGAGTTCCTCATGCATAATATCTGCTAGTTGGGAAACTTCATTCAAACGACCCAAAAAGTTTACATTGCGCAGGCGCGTCTCGCGAACTTTATCATATTCCTGTGTAATTCGCTCAGATGTCCGAGCCTCTACCCAACGACGATCTAATCCCATCGCGAGCAGCAAAGCCGCATTCGCCAATGGAGTCCGAATCGCGCGTACGAGAACTGGGTCTTGTAGGTTAAATTCTTCTCCATCAGTCTTAGTAATTGTGAAAAGCGTCGGAATAAACAGACTCGCTGGAACAAACCCCATCACAACCCCATCAAATGGAGTTAAAGAAGAAAGCTCAACGGCTCCTTCAACTGGAGAAGCGCTGAGAGGCACAATCTGCTCTTCTCCATTCACAACAATTACTCTCTCAGTCGCAAATTGTCTGCCTTGCGCTTGAAGAGCAGCACCTTCCGTAAGAGTTTGAATAATTGAAAAATTATTTTGTGCATCAGGCCGCCCAACTAATAAAGAAGATTCCCAGTAACGGCGTTGCAGCTCCTGGAAATCCGGAATGTTTAATGACACAGCTCTCTCAGTTCGAGCTTGAAACTCCGTACGGCGCATCAAATAATCCGCCAAATATTTCACACAAACACTTTGGCTTCTCTCAAGGAGAGTCTGGTAGGGTTCATGAGGTTCAGCGGGTATGGCTAACAAATCCTGATCTAAGGCACCCAGTTCTTGTGGCGTCATTCGGCCCAAAAACACACGATGTAACTTCGCAAAAACGCGCCATAGGGGTGGAGAGGGGACATTCACTTCGGATAAATATACCCAAGGATTTGCACGAGAAACTTCTTGAGATTGCACTTCGGCTATTCCCTCAAAAATACGCGTGACTTGACCGGGGAGGGTTAAAATATGATTAAGGATTTGCCTACGCGATTTATCATGAATACGCTGAGCTTCTCGGCTCGCCTCAGCGGCCAAGCGACGTGGGTCTTCACCTGCTGCGGCGCGGATACAAATTGCACGGTGTAACTCTAACATTTCACCGTGGAATCGTTTCAACCTGGTTTCTGCTGAGCTAAAATACACTCGTGCAAAGGTGAAAATACGATGAAATTCTACAGCTTCATCGGAACTCCAAACGCGATCGATATCTCGAGATAGTTCTGTAACGGCCCTTCCTTTAGAAATACTCGGTATTAATCGTGCTGTTAAATCGTTGAAGGTCGCTCGATGCGCTTGATCATTAAATCCCACGAATTCGGGGTGTGTTCCTTCAAGAGTGGCGATCCGTTGTTCACGCGACAGCGAAGGAATGACTTCGCGGGCTAGAGGTGCGGTGGTAGAAAAGGTGGTTCTACCAGCCTCGTGCATGGCGGGTGCTTCACTCTGTCTCACGACCACTGCCTGAGCCTCTTCTTCTCGCGCATGAGCCTGACGCGCGCGTTCAATTTCAGTTGCTAAGGTAGCAAAAGCCTCCGCCACGTGCCCGGCAACTTCATCAATATCCGCTTCAGACATCGCGTAGTGAAAATGTTCTTCAATCGAATCAATCGCATCACGACCTGAGGCAGAGATTTGAGCGCGATAGCGCCGTGCCAGCACCAACATGGCCAAAAGTGGGGTAGCGCGCGCAGAGGCTAGTGGAGCAAATTCTTCGCGCAAGGGCGCGCATTCCGCATCAGTGACTAATCTTAAAATAGGATAATCATTTAAAAAAGTTTCTGGGTCTCGTGAAAGAGTTTGAGGAGGGGGAAGCATCGATTCTCCACCCCCTTGCTGGGGTACTTCAAGCGATAAATCAGCATCGGCCCCGGCTTGCAACGTTTCTTCTCTCGCTAATTCACCGGGCGCATCAGCTGAGGTTTCGACTGCTTCCCGCGCTCCAGCGACTTCAGTGGATTCTTCAACTCTTGCCGCAGGAGGATTGGAGCCGGGTGCTGGTGGTCTTGAAGAAGTGGTATCCAATAAAGTGAACGGATCATAATTCTCTGCGGGAGTATGGGCTTTTGTCTCCCCATCAATGAAGCGCGCGATATCGTCATGGTTTCCCGCATCAACAAAGTAAACTTCACCCCCTTCTACATAATACGCTATTCTTAAAGCATCATTGATATCGATTTCTAAATAGTCGGATCGTTGACGCCCTTCTCTTAAATGACGAGAGTCAACGGGCTCTCCATCGAGAAGCCTTTTCATGTTTCTTAAAGCAATTCGTTGGTGGGCAATCGAAAGACCTCCCCGTTCACCCGGATTTCCAAAACTTTTTGCAAAGCGACGGGTATAGACAGGCTGATACCTTGCAAATTCTCTTATAGGACTTGAAGAATCTACTCCTCCAGCAGGTGGATTCGAATCGCCATTTAAATTTTTTCCCTCTGCTAAACGCCTTCTATAAGTTGCATATAAATCTAATAATTCACCGATTTTCCCCAAGACTCCTCTTGCTCTCTCTAACTCAGCACCTGCTAATTCTCCCGCTCGGACAGCCGTTACAACTCTATCTCGGGCCTGCACAAGCCTTTCTCCGAAAGGAAGAGCTGCTAAACTCCGATGAGGAGAATGAGGATCATAGTCATCTAAAAATTCGGCCGCAAATTCTTGATTAGATCCTGCTAACCCCGGCAAATCTTTCAAGTGTTGAAGTGTATCGCCGACAAACCGTTCTAAACCTTCTCGATGCTCCGCAAACACAGCCGCAAAAGCAGGAGCTGGAGGCACTGGGGTCGGAACATCAGGCATAGTTGTTTCTGGAGCTGTTACAGGTTCGGGAGCAGCTACAACATCAACAGATCGAGGACCTTCCGGAACAAGCTCTGGAGCGGAAGTGGGAACCGATTCTGAACCCACAGGAACTCGTAAAAAATATTCTTTAGGAGGGCGTCCGGGTTTACCAGTCACACGGTTTTGACGCAGCACTCCACTCGCAGTATCCGCTGTCAAAATTCCTAAAGCCGCTTCGATCCGGGCATCGGAAAGTATTCCTCCACCTTGATTCACCAACTCACGCCGAATTTCTTCAACCGTAAGACCTTTGCCTGCACTCTCTAAAACTCCGCGAACACGTTGCACATCGGGATTTTCTGCAGGCAGAACCGCATCTCTTGAAGCACTTCCCGTCGTCGCGGTTGTTGACGTTCTTCTTTCACCAGGACGCGCACCAAACATTTCTCGTGCACGAGGGCTGCGACGGAAAGGGCCGCGTTCGTGACTTCGGCTAGAAGCTGCAGTGACCGGTGTTCCCACCACCGCTCTTAAGCTTGCTTCGAATTGATCGGGTGCAGGGAGTGTATCGAGTAGATATTCACGACGTAAGTCGAGGCTAAGCTCTTGCAGCGCATTGTAGGCTTGTGTGTAGACGCTTAAATAAGAACGCCCGTCTATTACTCCAACTTCAGGGCTGGTGAGACGAGTAATTGCTGCAGAGGCAGCATCCACATCGAGAGCTTGTAGATATTCACAGAGGGCCACATGGAGCCCCACGAATTCGAGAGCCGTTTCTACAGCAAGTCCGTGCTGGGCGCTTGAAGGGTCGGCCAAATAATCGAACACTAGAGGGATTCCTGAAGTAACGGATCCTATGAGGTGTGAACTATATCCATAAGTTTCCACCCTCTCGCTCCTCAAGCGAAGAAAAATGGTTTTTGCCGCTTCTGGAGTGTGTGTTGGCGCGGGTGCGGCTCCTGCGCTCTCTAAAGCTCCGCGAACGGGTGTCCTCACCACCGCTCTCAAACTTTCAGCAAATTGATCCGGATGCGGGAGAGTATTTAATTGAAAAGCTTCGCGGAGTTCGGGTGGCAGACTTTCAAATTGTGCGTAGGCAGACGCATACATCGCATCGTAGTTACGGCCGCTATGGGTAGAGGGGAAGGGTCCTATCAAACTTTCAATGACTTGATAAGCTGCGGCAGGCTCTAAACTTCGCAAATGATCGAGAAGAGCTAAATGCATCCCCACAAAATTTCGTACTGTTTCTACTGCGGTGGAATAGCGGCGGTGGGAAGGATCCGTAAGATGCTTTGCATAGAGAGGAATCCCCATCACCACATGCCCAATGGTGTCGCAAAAACGTTCTCCGGGATAAGTGGCATTCCTTAAGTTTTCGGGGTCCAACATGCGGATTCCATATTCGGCGCGAAAAGCGGCTTCTGCTTCTGCGGGTGTGAATCCTACGCGGGTGGGACTTGTTTCGGTAGGGCCTGTTCCTCTCTCAGGTGGACGGGCGCCAAATCCTTCTCTTGCACGAGGCGCACGGTAAACAGGCCCTCGTTCACTTCGACCCGAAGAACCTCCTCGTCGTTCGTTATACTCGGGCCTGAGGCGATTCAAGGCTTCTAAAACCCGACCCACTTGATAAGTTTCCCGATCACTGAGCAGAGATTCAAGAACCGGGCGAGAGCGTGCATCTCCGATCTTTCCCAAGATTTGCGCAGCAGTCGTCGCCAAAATGCTATGGGGATATTGACTCAGATAAGCTTCGAAAAATTCTCGCAGTCGGGGGTCTGCGACTCGTGCACAAAAAACGTCGGCATTGAGAAAAAAGAAATCCGATCGTTCGCTGTCCCGTAGCATAAATAAACGCTCGGCGGCCCTCACATCGCCGCGTTCCATCAAGAAAATCAACGCTTCCATGCTACCAGCACTGAACTCGAGATCATACAATCCCGCGAGTTGCTCAGGCGGAAGCATCGTGCCCGTGGCTTCCATCACTTCCATCAAACGGCGGCTCGGAGCGCGTGTAAGCAAAAGCTCGAAGACCGGCCGCGCTAACTCAGGGCTTCCGTGCTCTGCAAAAAAAGCGGCGGCTTCTAAGCGAGCTTCCATCGAAGGATGATCTAAGAAAGAACGGAAGAAGGCATCGGCTCCTTCAAACTCCAAGTGACGTAAACTTCTTAGAGCAATAGCAACATACACTTGTTCTTCGCGATGAGTATCGAGCGCCATTGGAAGGAGAGTTTCTAAATTAGAAGGATGCGCAATCGCTGCGATCCTGAATTTCTCTTCTACCGTAGCCAACGAAGGTGTTGCTAACAGAGGCTCAACATTTCCTTGCTCCGCCAAGGCGATCACAGCCATGCGTGACAAATTCATGTCTTTTAATTGATACAAGTCTTGCAAACGCCGGCGGACTCGCGCATCACTTCTCGTCCCCAAACTTTGAGTCGCCATCATGGCAAGAGACACATCACCACTATAAGTGAGGCCTACTAAAAACTCAGAAACTTCATGCTGAGGTAATAAGGCTAACAGTTGCAACACAGCCGATCGATCCACCTCGGCGTCGTGAATTGCACGGCGATAATGATCAAGTAGAAATTCTCGGACTTGCTCCGCATAGCCTCTGCGAATCAGCGCACAAGCCGCATGAATCCGCACATTTTCTGCCGTGGGACGTCGTAGTATTTCAAAAAGTAAAGCCGCTCCTTCTCGAATTTCACCCAGCCCCCAG
Organism: uncultured Pseudomonadota bacterium; assembly: GCA_964384365.1. Lineage (GTDB taxonomy): Bacteria > UBA10199 > UBA10199 > JADFYH01 > JADFYH01 > CAYLKF01. The sequence goes on from CAYLKF010000005.1 coordinate 216,688, forward strand.
AGTACTTCTGCTCGGTTCAACTCCTCGTATTCTCCTCGATACTCGGGAAGTGGCTGATCGATTCTCGCTCTTACTGTTTCATAAGCCTCTGTAGTATGCCGAGGATGCAAGGCTTGAAATAGAGCTCGCGCCCGAGTTTGCTCAAGCTCTTCGCTTTTCCAATCCGCTCGCCCCATCACGGCCACCAATAATTCTGCCTGTAAATCTCGGAGGCCTAAATCTCCCAGTCGATCGACTAAACCTAAACAGCGTCCCATGAGAACCTGTTCAGCAGGGTTAAGAGGATGCCACAGATCACGTAAACGGCGAACCAAAGCCGGCAAAGCGACCGCTAAATCGGGAGTTTGTGCTTCAAGAGCCTGCTCAAGGTGCTGGGTTTGATCGGCAAGAGAATGTCCTTCTAAATTTTTCGAGAGATCGACTACTTCCACGCCCTCTAAAAGAGCTTGGTAAAAACCGCGCTCTTGCGGGTTGTTGCTCCTGGATAACGCAATTCGAATTTGCCTCTCGCTTTCGGGAGAAAGTGCAAGTTGTCCTTTTTCATTAAGCCTTACATGGACTGCCAACCTTGTTTCTTGAACCATGGCCGATACATGAGGATCAAGAAAAGAGGAATATCCCACCAATTCAGGGATTCTCTCTTGCAGTTCACGATGCTGAGCATCTAAATAGAGGACTCTCTCCTCGCCCCTTTGCGCATCCGCAAAATAAGTCGCTAATCGATATTGAGTTTGCGTGCGATACCGGGCCCTCGCCACAGAATCTATTTCTCCCCGAGGTGCAGAGGCTTCTGGAAATCGCGCTTCACCGACCTGCAAGGCAGCTAATCTTCGGGCATCTCCCGCACTTTCACGAACCGGAATTTTTTTTAAGACGGCCATCACCGCATCGGCTTCAGGCAAGCTGCGTATGTTCGGCGGAAAATTATGGGAAGCGAGAGAAAATTCACCTTGCGCATCTACTTCAATGGGCACTCGCTCGATTACTCTTTCTCCGGGCTTTGCCGTATAAGAAGCAGCGGTGGTGAAAGTAAAAGAAACTTCTCCGTCTCTTTCAATAAAAACGAGGGTCGTCGTACTGTCTTCCATGCCAAAAGCACGGACGTCCCTCTGAACGCGCGCCAGCAAGCGGTCGAGATCCGCCGCTAAAGTGGAGGGAGGCGGAGCGGGAGGGCGAACCGTATCGTGCACTTCACCGATTTCTCCAGGGCCTTCTTCTATAATTCTTTGTAAGTGAGGAGGAATCGGGTCTCCATCTTGCAAACGGCTGATCTCTTCAAGTGCTGCGTCGTATTCTTTTTGAGTAACCGCTTGAAGTGTTTCTGGCTTTGTTCTTACAGGGCTTGATTTTGAAGCGGAGCTTGCTTCACCGGCATGCACTTGCGCGGGCGCGCCCGATTCACCGGAGCCTGTTGAAGGGTCGACTTGATCCACGAGTTCTCGAGGGATTTCGATTTCAGGGAGCGCACGACCTATCGCGGCCCAGGTTTGTTGGACAGGGCCTTGGGCTTCACGGAGTGCAGCATCGAACTCGGCTTGATCGCGAGCGGCGAGGTTTGCAAATCCCCCTGTATCCCCCTTTACGAAAGGGGGAGGAGAAGCTGGGTCCCCCCTTTGTAAAGGGGGGGTGGGGGGATTTTCCTCCCCCTGTTTCCCTTGTTCTTGTTGCTGAAAACCTTGGGCATGATCTCCCGCATGTTGACCCGAACTTTGATCTTGCGATGCAGTTGCTTCTTGAACCTGATGCATTCCAAACTGAACATTACGGTTCACTAAGCCCGCTCGGG